>JACKBC010000030.1 GCA_020634755.1 Caldilineaceae bacterium
GTTGTGTGCAGCAGAACTCAACAGTCTCTTACAAAGCCAGAGCGCCTGGGGGAAATTATCAAGTCCGCCATGCTGTTTTCTCTGGGCGTTCCACAAGTGCTACGCAAGCTGGGCGTTAAAGCCGTCCCAATTGCGATTGTTCTACCGTTGGCCATCTGACGGTGCGGCACAAGCATGCCAATCCTAAAGCTCAGCCGTCGAGTGGCCTAAATAGTTACGTACTGACAACAAAAACAGACGCTTATACGGCGAGGCTGCATCATGCAGCACTCGCCGTTTTTATCGCAAAAGAGTTTTCCCCACGCTTTCCCCAGGTTATTCTATTTCGTTCCAGGTAAAAAATATGATTGCGCCCGATAACATTTCCTCCGATTCATTAGTCAAAAGCGTGCCGGCCAACCTGGAAGCCGAGCGCGCCGTCCTTGGTTCCTTGCTGATCGACCCCGATGCGCTGATCAAGGTGGCCAATTTCTTGCGCGCCGAAGATTTTTACCGCGAACGGCATGGCTGGATCTATGAAGCCATGTTGGCGCTCAATGAACGGCGCGAGCCCATTGACTTTGTGACGCTGCAAGATGAGCTGGAACGCCGCGAGCAGCTAAGCGAAATTGGGGGGCCGGCCTATATTTCCGACCTAAGCACCAGCACGCCCACATCCATCTATGTGGATCACTACGCCCGCATTGTGGAGCGCACGGCGCTGCTGCGGCGGCTGATTGCCGGGGCGGGCAAAATTGTAGAGCTGGCCTACGACGAAAGCCAAGATGCCAACCAGGTGCTGGAGCGCGCCGAACAGATTATCTTTGGCATTAGTGAAAGCCGCGTCCACCGCGACCTGACCCCCATTCATTCGGTCATGCAGGATGTGATCAACCGGCTTGATTTCTTATCGCGCAACCAAGATACGCTCATGGGCGTCTCCACCGGCTTCCACGCCATGGATAAGCTGCTGGGCGGCTTTCAACAGAGCGACCTGATCATTGTGGCGGCACGGCCCGGCATGGGCAAATCGTCGCTGGCGCTCAGCGTGGCGCAGAAGGCGGCGCAAAATCTAAACGCCCGCGTGGCCATCTTCAGCCTGGAAATGAGCTCCGAACAGCTGGTGCAACGTCTGCTGGCTATGGAGACGCGCATCGACAGCCATCGGCTGCGGCTGGGGCAAATTTACGACGACGAATGGGCCATTTTGCTGGAAGTAGCCAATTCGCTGGCCAATAGCCAAGTCTTTATTGATGACACACCGGGGGCCAGCGTCAGCGACATTCGCACCAAAGCGCGCCGTCTTTACGCCGAACATGGACTCGATCTGCTCATTATTGACTATATGCAGCTCATGACCGGCCAAAGCGGCAGCCGCAACGAGAACCGCCAGCAGGAAATCAGCTATATTAGCCGCTCGCTCAAAGAGCTGGCGCGTGAGCTAAACGTGCCGGTCATCGCGCTGAGCCAGCTCAGCCGCGCTGTAGAAAGCCGCGCCGACAAGCGGCCCATGCTTTCCGATCTCAGAGAGAGCGGCTGCCTTACCGGGGATTCGCTGGTGACACTTTGTGATGGGCAACGCATTCCTATTGCTGAGCTATGTGGCAAAGCTGGATTTAACGTATTCAGTTTGAATCCCGAAACATTAAAGTTGGAGCACGCCATTGTAACGAACGCATTTTGTACGGGGGAGAAGCAGGTTTTCACTTTGCAGACGCAATTAGGGCGCAGCATCCGCGCCACGGCTAATCATAAATTTTTGACAATTGAAGGGTGGAAACGACTAGATCAGATCAAACTAGGAGAACGTATTGCATTACCACGCCATGTTGAAGTGAATACCAATGCAAAAATGAGTTATGACCAATTGGCTTTACTCGGTCATATGATTGGGGATGGTTGTATGACATACGGTAAGTCGCCTAGGGCTGCCATCTATTACGCAACTAGCAGCACACGGCTGGCTGTGGATGTGCAGACGCTGCTACTTCGAATTGGTATCAATTCCCGGATGGTGCGACGGGGGCAAGGCGAAAAGGGACAAGATCAATATCTTGTCATTGTAAGTGGCATCCCCGACTGTACAAACTTTTGCCGATCAATCGGTGCTGTGGGTGCATACAAAACCGAAGGAATTAGGTCGGTCTCGGCATTCCTAGACGGCAAGGTAGCAAATACGAATCGAGATGTTCTTCCGAAAGAGATATGGCGGCTATATGTAAAACCCGTCATGAAAGAAAATGATATAAGTCACAGAGAGTTGCATAAAAGAATTCAGACCGCATATGCTGGCGCGACTATATTTAAGCAGAATGTGAGCCAGGAACGAGCTGCCAAAGGTGCAGAAGCTATTGATAGCACTGAGTTGCGCAATTTAGCTACCAGCGATGTGTATTGGGATCAGGTTGCCAGTATAGATCCCGATGGGACAGAGCCAGTCTATGATTTAACGGTTCCGGACAATCATAATTTTGTAGCCAACAATATCATCGTCCACAACAGCATCGAGCAGGACGCGGACGTCGTCATGTTTATCTATCGCGAAGATTACTACATTGAAGACACCGATCGTCAAAATATTGCCGATATTATTGTGGCCAAGCATCGGCACGGCTCCACCGGCACGGTCAGCCTCTATTTCCGCAAAGAGTTGACCCAGTTCAACGACATGGAGATCCACAGAACAGAGCTGGATTATTGACGCAGAGCATAGAACACAGATTTTACGGTTTGCTCGGATTTGCACAGATTTTTGCCACATAGAAAATCTGCGTGAATTCGTCTAATCCGTGTTCCATGGGTGGGTTTCAGATTCTGGGCGGGGCCTCTCCCGGCTCTGCCCCCTGCGGGTGCACCGCGTTCCTCTCCACCTTGTGGAGAGGGACAGATGTTGCGCTGCAGGGCAACATCAGGGAGAGGCCCCGCGCAATTTGGCACACATCCGTGTTCCATTGCCCTGTTGAAATTTATGCTGATTCCAGCTATAATAGCTAAGACAGATGTTCTGTAGTGTGAACGAGTGATGGAAAACAGAAGGCGGGGCAAGGCATGGCTTTGGAAAAGACAACTGGGTTTATCGGTTTTCCCGATAAAAAGATGAAGCAGGTGATCATTCCCGATCACTTTTTTACCGATCTGCTGCCGCAGATCGACAATATGGCCGAACTCAAGTTGACGCTGCACTGCTTCTGGCTGCTTAACGAACAGAGCGGTGAATTGCGCTATCTGCGCGGTGACGATTTGCGCAGCGATGAAAAGCTGCTGGTCAGCCTGACGCTGGACAACGATCTGCGTGCGCCCAAGGTGGTGTTGGAAGATGCGTTGAGCCGCGCCGTGGCGCGCAACACGCTGCTGCGTCTGGAGATTCAGACCGATCTGGATGGCAATGTGGAGCTGCCAACCACATCCGCGCAAAGCCCCAGCGATGACCAGGAAATCGACTTTGGGCTGACCGAAACCGTTGCGGAAGATTGGTATTTTATGAATACGGTCAAGGGGCGGCAGACGCTGGCCATGATCCGCCAGGGCAAGTTGGGGCAGCTTTTGGCCGCGCTGCCGCAAAATGCGCGGCTGCACGTGGAGCGCCCCAACATTTTTGTGATGTACGAGCAGAACATTGGCTTTATGTCGCCCATGATTGCAGACCAGTTGCGCGACATGGAAAAGAGCTATTCACCCGCCTGGATTGAAGACGCGTTTGAAATTGCGGTGAGCCAAAACGCCCGCAAATTGAGCTATATTCAGGCCATTTTGAAACGATGGGAAACGGACGGCCGCGATCCTACAGGCCGCAATTCTGAAGCGAAAGGCGCAAAGCGCTATGAAGAGCCTGGGCAACATTCTGAGCAACGGCGCAAAAAATATACAGTCCCCGACGAATTCTCCGACATCATCATCGGGTAGCGACGCCACCATTGATGCCGAAGACTTGCGCCGCGGCATTATTACCCGCTCTCCGATTCGGCGACCGGGCGGGGACGCTGACGGCGGTGGCGCGGCCTGTCGGCTGCTAATCCTGCCGATAGCGGGTCCCCAATGTCCAGACTGTAAAGATATGGGCTTTATTGTGCTGGATGTGCCGGTGGGTCATCCGATTTTTGCCAGGCCGTCCCTGCCATTGTCAAACCGAAGCCGTCATTGAACGGCGAGCGCGGCGGCTCTATCGGCTCAGCAATTTGGAGGCTGCAAAATCTGACTTTTGACAATTTCATTTCCCGAGCCTTCTCATTTACCGCCCGAGACAGGCCTACAGTCTGCGGCAAGCATATCAAATTTGTCGCGACTTGCTTTGAATCCCGACGGCTGGCTCATGCTCATGCGGGTCGTACGGCTGCGGCAAAACGCACTTGGCCGCCGCCATTGCCAACAGCTGCCTGGCCACCGGTTACCGGGTGCTCTTTCAACTGGTGCCGGATCTGCTGGATCACCTGCGCGCCACTTTTGCCCCAACAGCGAAACCACCTACGATGAACTGTTCGAGCAGGTGCGCGAAACGCCGCTGCGATTTTGGGACGACTTGGGCGCGCAGAGCGCCAGCCGTGGGCGCAGGAAAAGCTCTTTCAGCTGCTCAATCATCGCTACATTGCGCGCCTGCCCACGGTGATCACCGCAACCAACGGCTGACAGCATTGAACCGCCTGCGCAGCCGCCTTTCCGACGTCCATTTGGTCACGCAGATGTTTATTACTGCGCCCGATTTTGCGTGGGTGGCAACCCTGCCCAAAGCGACTTGAGCACGCTCAATCTACACAAAGAGCAGCATTTGAGACCTTTACAGTCAACCGCAGCGATCTGAATGCACAAGAAAATGGGCTTAAAGAGATCGTCAAGGTGTGCCAGAGGTTGCGGAGGGAAAGGGTGGCTGGTGTTGGCGGGGGAATATGGCTGTGGTAAGACGCACCTGGCGCGGCCATTGCCAACCAGCGCAGCCAGGGCATCACAACAGCGCCATGTTTGTGGTGGTGCCGGACCTGCTCGACTATCTGCGCGTGCCTTCAGCCCCGACTCTTCCCTGCCCTATGACCGACGCTTTGACCAGATCAAACGCGCCGCTGCTCATTTTGACGACCTGGGCACCGAAAGCGCCACACCCTGGGCGCGCCAAAAGCTTTCAGCTGCTCAATCACCGCTGCAACGCTGCTGCCCACGGTGATTACCACCAGCGACCACTTAGACAAAAATTGAACCCCGGCTGCTGCGCATGCTGGACGTCAACCGCTGTCGCTTCTGCGTGATCAAAGCGCCGGGCTATCGCAGCAGCCGCAGTCAGCGTCAGGCCGTGGAGCGGAAGCGGTGAGTTGATTCTAATACACCGAGAGTTTGACTTGAAGGCCCATTTTTTTTATACTATGCAGTATTGCCTGCACGATATTGGCTACCCAATTATGTGCGACAACGCATATCTCGCCCCTATGGTGGAATTGGTATACACAGCAGGTTGAGGGCCTGTGCCCAATAGGGCATCTCCGTTCGAGTCGGAGTAGGGGCACCAAAAGAGCGGCGGACAGAATCATTCTGTCCGCCGTTTTATATTTTATGTTACGCAAGCCTGGAGGAAAGTCGGCTTGCCGACATACCTGTTTCTCTCTAGCAGGCTGGCTGGCGCTGCGTAACGTGAGTTATATTTTATTTGTAACTTTTCAGCTCCTTGAGGGCAGAGCTTGGCGAAGCCCGGCGTTGCCTGCGCCTAAAGAATTATGCACACCCTTCACTTAGTTGTCTGGTCGTTTAATGCTCGCAGCACTAGATAGTTACGCTTACGTAACCCAATAAGGTGACCGGATGATATCCTCTTTAGCTATCACCCCTTCACCTTGTCACCCCTTCACCTTGTCATCTTCTATTGTGCCGCCACCGGCAAATAGAACTCAATTGTCTGCCCTTCACCGGCCACCTGCTGCCAAGCATCGTGGACGCTGCTGCCGACGAAGCGCTGGGCGTCCAGACGCTGCCACTCGGCTTGCAGATCGCGGCGCAGAGAACTGCTGCCTTGCGCAATCAACGCGTTGATGACCACATCGGCCTGCTGCACCATGGCCGCGGTTATCTGCACGTCGCCGCTCTCTTGGCCGCGCAACAGGGCCGTAAGCGCCGGATTGAGCGTGCGGATGGCGCTGCGGGCATTGTCGCGCAGCGTGCTGTCCGACATAACCAACCAGAAGACTTCGGCCTGGTGGCGATAGTAAATGTCGGTCCAGGCAATGTTGGGGTGGCGGGCAAAAACTTCATCCCGCACGGCGCGCAGCGTGGTCAGCTGCTGCCATTCGTCGGGTTCACCGCTAAGCGCCGCGGCCGCACCACACTCAATTTCGATGCAGCGTGAGGGACCAGGCGCCACGGCATCTGTGGGCGTGGCCATTTCCAGCGCGGCTTGGGCGTTGACCAACCCGTAGCCAAATTGACGGTCCAGCCCATTTTCCCCCAGATCGGTGGCAGACTGCTCGAGCAGCGCCCGCACTTGCGTATTGGTCAGCTCGGGGCGCTGAGAGAGCAGCAACCCAGCCACGCCAGTTACGTGGGGCGTGGCCATGGAGGTGCCGCTAAAAGTATCGTAGCTGTTGTTGAGCACGCTGCTAAAGATGCGCACGCCCGGCGCCACTACGTCCAGCGGATCGCCATAGCTAGAGAAAAAGGCGCGGTTGCCGTGACGATCCACCGCACCCACGGCAATCACCGGTTCGTAGGCCGCAGGATAGCCCACCAGATCGTTGCTATTGCCGGCGGCGGCCACAATCACAACGCCTTTCTCAAAGTAGGCGTAATCGATAGCTGCTTCCAGCGTTTGCGAACAGGAGTCACCGCCCAGGCTCATATTGATGACGCGGGCGCCGTTATCCGCGGCATATTCAATGGCCTGCACAATGTGTTCGGTGCTGCAACCACCATCACCACTGCACACCTTGAGCGGCAAAAGCTGCGCCTGCCACATCACGCCCGCCCCGCCCACCGCGTTATTGGTGGCGGCGGCAATGGTGCCGGCCACATGGGTGCCGTGGCCCTGGTCGTCCATGGCGTCATCATCGCGGTTGACGTAATCTTTATCGATGTCGGTGCGCACGCGGCCGTCGCTGAGATCTTCGTGGGTATAGTCGATGCCGGTGTCGATGACGGCGATTAACAAATTGGCGTCGCCGGTGGTGATCTTCCAGGCTTCCGGCGTATGAATGTCGATGCGCGCAGTGGCGCTGGCGGACCGTGGATTGTAGAGCCCCCACTGGTAGCTATAGAGCCGATCCGACGGCGGCACATCTGTGGTTTGCTGGGTATAATAGAGATAGTTGGGTTCGGCAAACTCAATGGCGCTGTCGGCGCTGAGCGCAGAAAGCAGCGACAACATGTCAGCATCTGGCGAGAAAGAGAGCTTATAGATACGATCCATGCCGGTGTTGCTGCTGATGGCCGTGCTGAAAATTTTCTCGGCCGCGGTCACGCCATATTGTTGCAGCAGCCCATCCAGCGCGGCCGCGCCCACCTGCACTTGTTGATCGACCACGCGCGGCGCCACCCCCTTTTGAAAGCGCACCAACAGTTCGCCCGGCACATAGTCCGGCACATTGTCCGGCAGGCTAGCTGATGGGGTGGCGTCGGCAGTCACCGATTGTGCTTGTACAGCGCGCCCGCTGGTGGGCAGCAGGAGCGCAACAATGAAGAAGATTGCAAAACTACGGTATAGTTTCATTTTCATGAGATTCACCTGACCTGGGTATCGTGAGAGTATGCACATTGGATTATTGGGCGCCCTGTTGAATTTGCTCATGGCAGGGCCGCTTCTTCTTCTGCAGGATACGCTTCAGCTGCATACGGATATTCCCACGAATAGGGGATGCGGATAAAGGGCAGATATTGATGCTTAAAGTCGGCGCTAGAATTGACGCTTAGGCCGCCGCCAAAATTGCCCACCCAAACTTGTCCCCAATTATCGACAGTCAGCGCCTGCACATAGCCGTTGGGCAATATGGGACTGGGACCATAGGTGGTCCACAAATCATCGCTTTTGTCGCTCAACGTGCCGTTATAGTCCAACAGGCTGATGCCTTCACCATCGGTGCCAAACCAGACACGGTCAAACTGATCGACCAATACCACATTGACAGAGCCAAAGACCAGCCCGTCACTTTCGGTAAAGGCAAGCCACTGGCCGTCTGCCGTGTAAACGTTGACGCCGCCAATGGCCAGCGCAAACCAAACATTACCGTGGGCGTCCACGGCAATATCACGAACGTGATTATCGGTGAGCCCGCTGTTCTGCGCTGTGTAGGTAGTCCATTTGTCATCCTGGCGCGCAAATGGCGAATCGCCATATTCCAGATGCGCGGCGCCGGCCATGCCGCCCACCCACACGTCATTATTATGGCCGGGCGCCACCGCGGTAATATAAACGCCAGGCAGCCCGCTGTTTTGGGTGGTAAACGTCGCCATCTGATCATCACCGCGGTCCTCGACGGAGTCTCCCACGCTGAGCAAGGTGAGGCCGCCGTCTACATAGGAACCGTGGGCAATCCAGCCGCGGCCCTCTTCATCAATGGCAATTTTATTGATTGCATCAAAACGCAGCCCCGAAAAATCGTCATAGATGAGGCTGGTATAGGTTTCATTAAGGATTTGCGTCACGTTGCTCTCAAAATCAATCACCTGCAAGCTGCCGTCGTAACCAGCCCATATGCGGTTCTGCTGGTCCGTAGCCAACGTTGACGCCGAGCAACTCCAGATCTCAAGCCATTCATCATCATGCGGATTATGGGGTGTAAAGTTGTGCAGCAGCAGCCGACAGCTGCCGTCGGTGGCCAGCACAACACCCAGCCCGTTTAACGACGCCACCGCGCGCACATTGCGCCCAGCGCCATTGGTGCTGGATTCTTCAGTGCTAAACGTGAGCTGGCTAGAATCCACTGGCGAATCGGTATAGGTCACGTGCACAAAATCGGTGTTGGTGGCCAGCCAAGCGCCGGCGCCATCAGTCTCAAGGGCCAGCGTGGGATCAACCCGATACTGGTCAATTTGCAGATAGAGATCGTCGGCTGGGTCGGCAGGCGTTTGGGCTAGATCCACCACGACGGCGCCGCCCACTTCATCGGCGTAATAGCCATAATAATCATACTCGATGGCAAAATACCCCACCCACAAGTAGCCATTTTCATCCAGCGCCAGCGCGGTGACGCTGTTGGTGTCAAGACCGTACTCAGGAAAAGGAATCCATACATCATCACTGCCATCGGCAATTGTGCCCTGATGTTGCAACAGGCCCAAACCCTCAGAAGTGCCCAGCCAGAGCTGATTGCCGCTGACCATAAAGGTATTGATGGCGTTGGATGGCAGCCCCTGTTCGGTGGAAAAGAGCGACCAAACGCCATTGGCAAAAGCATTGAGCCCGCTCTGAGTGGCCACCCACATGACCCCGGCCGCATCGGCTTCAATCTTATAGATTACATTGGTAGAGAGATAGCTATTTTCCGCAGTGTAGCTGTGCCAGGCATCGTCGGTTTTATCAAACGGCGTGCCGTTGGTATTCACGACGCTGATGCCGTTGCCAATGCGCGTTTCACCATCATCGGTAATGTAGCTCAGCCCGAACCAAATTTCGTTGTTGGGTCCAATGGCAATGCTGGACAAACGGTGGTCCAACATACCGTCACGCTGGCCGTAGGTGACCCAGCGGAAACCATCTTTGTTAGCGGGTTCGCCGCCGTCGTCGATCAACGTCGCGCCGCCGTTGGTGGCCACCCAGTGCAGATGCGGATTGGCCGCGTCGGTGGCAAAGGCGGTGACGCGGTTGCCGGCCAGCCCGTCGTCCATAGAAAAGGTGGTCCATTCTCCATCGGCAGTGCGGATGCCAATGCCGGCTGTGGTGCCCACCCATAACGTGCCGTCCGCCGTGCGCTGAAGCGCCAGAATCGATTCTGACGGGGGGCCATTGGCGCCAATGAAGTTGCTCCAGCCGTCTGTGTTACCGGGCGCTTGGGCCAATGCGACGCCAGATGGCGCAGCCAGGGCATTCTGCGTCATCATCAACATCATAATCAGCAGGAGTGGGACAAAGCGCAGGGGGGCGCCCAGCGCCGCCACGCAGGGTTGCCCGCGCCGGATAGCTTGGTGCAAAGCGTAAAGTGATTGCATTGTGTGCCTCCAAGGTGTGCCGTAACGTGTGTTGTTACGACACGGGGATAATATGTTGACAGCCGATCTATATGTTCGTCGGCTCTATAATATATGCTACTGATTATTCTGCATGTGACGCTGATTATCGGTAGCTCGCACCGGCACAGGACTGGGCTGGATTCCTGCATCGAGCGCGATGCCTGAATCGCCACGCCGTTGCGGTGTACTGATTATAAAATTATGACAGAATAGCTCTTGACAACTGGCTGACAGCTTCGTGAGCTTTTTGTGACAAACAATTTATGATAAATTCTAGTAACTATCTAGGTGTTGCCTGAGCTTGCCGAAGGCAACGCCGGGCTTCGACAAGCTCAGCCCTCGAGGATCTGGATAGTTACAAAGTCTATTCATATAGACGCCGTCAAACGGGAATATCTTACGTTTTCTCTTTTGGCGCGTGTAGATTATGCCGATAATCTCTCTTGATGCGACAAAACCGCTGGGACTATTTTAACCAATACGTCAGGTTCTCTTAAGATTACGCATGAACCGGATAAATGGTTACGAAATTGCGTAATTTTGTACTGGTCAAGATGATGGTAAACAGTGCGCTGATGTGTATTAACAAAATAGTACTGGTATCCCAGAAGTTCGACTTCGCGGAGAAGTCGAACTTCTATGCCGGTGTTAATTTATTAATTCACAAAAGCGTACTTCCTCTAGCAGACGGCAGTTTCAACCGCTGGCGGGCTTTCTATCAGATATATCAGATACAATATTGAGACAATATATCCAGGGGACGTTGGTAGAGGGGAGCAGGGGAGAGCGCTCGCCCTACGTGGGCATCATTTGCACGCAGGGCGAGCAGGAGGTTTAGCGCAGATGGGGGAAGGCTTTGAGGCCGGCGTAAATGGCCACGTCGCCCAGGTCTTCTTCAATGCGCAGAAGCTGGTTATATTTGGCAATGCGATCGCTGCGCGCCGGGGCGCCCGTTTTAATCTGCCCCGTGTTGTACGCCACGGCCAGGTCGGCAATGGTGGCGTCTTCAGTCTCACCCGAGCGGTGGCTGGTAACCACTGACCAACCGGCGCGGTGGCTCATTTCAATGGCGGCCACGCTTTCCGTCAGCGTGCCGATTTGGTTGACTTTGCAGAGCAATGAATTGCACGCCTTTTCTTTGATGGCGCGCTCAATGCGCTCCACGTTGGTGACCAGCAGGTCGTCACCCACCAACTGCACTTTTTGGCCCAGTTCGCGATAGAGCGCTTTCCAGCCGTCCCAATCGTCTTCGGCCATGCCATCTTCAATGCTAATAATGGGGAAGCGGTTGCACCAATCCGCCCACAGCGTCACCAGTTCATCACTGCTCAGTTCGCGCCCTTCAATGGGCAGCTTGTAGAGGCCGCTCACTTCATCATACAGTTCGCTGGTGGCCGGGTCTAGCGCAATGTAAATATCCTCGCCGGGCCGATAGCCGGCCTGCTCGATGGCCTGCATAATCACTTCCAGCGCCTTGACGTTGCCGCCCAAGCTGGGGGCAAAACCGCCTTCGTCACCAACGTTGGTGCTATGCCCTGCATCGTGGAGCACCTTCTTCAACGATTGATAGACTTCCACGCCCTGGCGCAACCCTTCGGAAAAGGTGTCTGCACCCACGGGCATGACCATAAATTCCTGAAAATCGGTGCTGCCAATGGCGTGCTTGCCGCCATTGAGAATGTTGAGCATGGGCACGGGCAGCGTGCGTGCGCCTATGCCGCCCAGATAGCGATAGAGAGGGAGCCCCACGGCCTCGGCAGATGCCTTGGCAATGGCCAAGCTCACGCCCAAAATAGCGTTGGCGCCCAAATTGCCCTTATTGGGCGTGCCATCCAGCTCAATCAGATATTCATCGATCAGCGCTTGTTCCAGCGCATCCACGCCCACCAGTTCATCGGCAATGGTCTCATTCACATTTTCCACAGCCTGCAAAACACCCTTGCCGCCAAACCGTTTTTTATTATTGCTATCGCGCAGTTCAACGGCTTCATGCACGCCCGTGCTGGCGCCACTGGGCACAATGGCGCGGCCCACGGCGCCGCTTTCTAACACCACTTCCACTTCAACAGTGGGGTTGCCGCGGCTATCTAGAACTTCTCGACCGGTAATTTGGATAATCTCAGTCATTTCTCCTCCAAGTTTATTTCAATGTTTATTTCACTTTATTTTGTAACTATACAGGTGTTCCCTGAGCTTGTCGAAGGGAGCACCGGCCTTCGACAAGCTCAGGCCTCGACTAGCTGTATAGTTACTTTATTTTTACACTATAGCTTTTTGTACCGAAGCTTTTTGTACCGACACGATTTTGTACAATTGCACAGGTATCATTAACTCTCAAAAGGGGGGAATCCGCAACTTTTCAGCACACTCTTCGTACTGTTTTGTGTAAGGATAGTGGATTCTAAACTCAAGCCTGCATGTTCAATTTGGGTGCGAGAGAGAAATAGAGGGTGATTATGAACGAGAATATTGTGACCGATAGCCTGGAAACACAAGGAAGCCCGGTGATAATGACGAGCCAAGCGGAAAATGCGCAGCCGGTCTTGACAACGCAGCCGGTAACGGCGCAGATGGCCGCCGACACGCCGGCCCCCAAACTGCGCGATGATGGCGTGACGCTGATTGCTGGCTACCACTTTTTCTGGGGCATATTGCTTTTGCTGGGCACCTGCTTGTTGGCCATTCCAACGCTTATCACCGGGATTGTGGGGTTTGTAGAAGACCCAGACGCGCTGGTCGCCACCGGCATTTTGTTTGCCATTGGCTCCATTGTAATGGTGCTTTGCCTCCTATACTTGGTGGTGGGCTACGGTCTATGGACATTGCGCCGCTGGGGACGCACGGCAGCTATTGCGTTAGGCGTTATCAGCCTGGTCAACGTGCCGATTGGCACCATTGTGGGGGGCGTAACCATTTGGTATTTGCTCAAAGAAAATGTGGCCCAGCAGTTTGAATAGTGAAGCTACTGCAATGTACTATAAATCTAATGTAATATAAATCTATTGATTGCTCGTAAAGACCTCAGCGCTGGCTGAGGTCTTTGTATTTAGAGCCAGCCTTATAATACGCTTCAAGATTTGCACATAAAAATTCATGTGCTATAATACCTTATGGTATCGTTAACATTTGTTCATGCGAATGTTCATATAATGTTCACATAACGTGTTCTCCCCGTACATACCTAGCTCTACATGAAAACTACCAGTAAATTACATTAAGTACTCACGTTACGCGGCGACAGCTAGTCTGCTAGAGGGAAACAGGAAAATCGGCTTGCCGACGTTCCGCCAGGCTTGCGTAACATAAGTTAAATACAGTGAGATTGTCCTAAAGATAGCACACTTTGGGACATGATGCTCCCGCTCATTTTGGGCATGTGGCATTGAGGGTCAGCTACCCATCGAGCAGTTGTTCAATGACCACACAGAAATATGTTTAGCCCGGGTGCGACACAACGAAACAACAAGTTATTCCTGACCCGGTAACTCCCGCTCTTGGCTTACGCAGTTCAAAATATCAAAATAAAGGATAGCGCAATGGCTGTTGCACAAGCGAATCTACCTGTTCAACGCCAGTCTCCTGGCTTGGTGGGGAAGATAGTCGGCGCCAAATCTCTCTTAGAACGCCGCGAGGCGCTGTGGGGCTACGTGTTCCTGCTGCCCTGGCTGATTGGCCTGATTATTTTTTGGATTGGTCCGATTCTGGCATCGGCCTACTTTAGCCTCATGGAGTATGATGTACTCTCTCCGCCCAAGTTTATCGGCATAGAAAATTATGTGCGCGCCTTTACGGCCGATAAACAGTTTTGGCCATCATTGTGGCGAACGCTCTATTATTCGATTGCCGTCGTGCCACTGGGGCTTCTTGGCTCATTAGGTTTGGCCATGTTGCTCAACCGCAAATATAAAGGCACTAATATATTCCGCACCTTTTTCTTCTTACCGCATCTCACCCCCGCCGTGGCGCTGGCCGTTTTGTGGATATGGCTGTTTCACCCCTCGGTTGGTCCCATCAACACGTTTTTAGAATGGGCCTTTCATATTGATGGGCCGGGCTGGTTAAAGGATAAAAATTGGGCCATGCCGGCGCTCATCATCATCAGTCTGTGGGCTGGAGTCGGGGGCAACAGCATGCTGATTTTCCTGGCTGGGCTACAGGGCGTGCCGCAAGAACTGCTAGAAGCAGCAGAGATTGATGGCGCCGGGCCTTGGACCAAATTCCGACATGTCACCTTCCCCATGATTTCGCCCACCTTCCTCTTCAACCTTATTTTGGGCATTATCGGCGCCTTGAAGGTATTTACGCTGGCCTTTGTCGCCACCAACGGCGGCCCTTCATGGGCCACTTGGTTCTATGCACTGCACATTTACCAACAGGCCTTCGCCTATTTCCGCATGGGATATGGCGCGGCGCTAGCCTGGATTTTTGTGGTTGTGCTGCTCATTTTCACCTACATGCAACTTCAGATTTCCCGCCGCTGGGTCTATTATGCAGGAGATTAAGTAATGGCGACACAAAGCAATGTTTTGACCAATATTGGCCAAGTGGAGACGCGGGCCGCCAAACGACGTTTTCGCTTAAAGCTCGGCGATATTTTCCTTTACGGCTTAATGGTGCTGCTGGCATTTATTTTTATCTTCCCTTTTTTCTGGACGGTTTCCAGCTCGTTAAAGACCGTGCAAGAATTGCGCCAGTTTCCGCCCACATGGCTACCCGCATCGCCCCAGTGGGTGAATTATAACAAAGTCTTAACTGCCGTACCCTTTCTATTATGGACATACAATAGTCTTTTTGTGGTTACCTTAAACACGCTGGGGGTGGTTTTGTCGGCGTCTATTGTGTCCTATTCGTTTGCGCGTTTCCGCTATCGCGGCCGCGATTTTATCTTTATGCTCACGCTGGCCACGCTCATGCTGCCGGCACAGGTCACGTTGATTCCCCAGTTTGTGCTTTTCCATAAGATGGGTTGGATCAATACCCTGCTGCCCCTGTGGGTGCCAGCCTGGTTTGGCGGCGGCGCTTTTGCCATCTTCTTGATTCGCCAATTTATTATGGCGCTGCCGCGCGAGCTTGACGAGGCGGCGATTATTGATGGCGCCGGCTATTTCCGCATCTTCTGGCAGATTTTAGCGCCGCTCTGTAAGCCCGTATTAGCCACCATCTTTGTAATCTCGTTTATTGCCAATTGGAACGACTTTGTCAATCCGCTGATTTATCTCCAGATCCCGGAAAAGTTTACGCTGGCCGTTGGCCTGAACTATTTTAAACAATTTCCCGAAATGGGCGGCGAACCGACTGACCACCTGCTCATGGCGGCGTCGGTCATGATTATTGCGCCGGTGATTCTGCTCTTCTTCGCCACGCAGCGCTACTTTGTTCAAGGGATTGTCATGTCTGGATTGAAGGGATAGTAAACTCTCGGCCTAGGCAGCGGTAGTGGTTGACCAAACACTTATGCAAAGCTGGCGTAAGTGCTACGCAAAACCGCCGCCATCCAGGGCTAAAAATAAAGATGTATTCTTGAACCAAATTTTCCCAAGCATATACGTAGGATACCGGTAACCGCACGGAAAGTCTGGTTTTTACAGCAGATATCAACCATTTTAATTAGGAGGAATTGAATGAAGAGTCAACAATTGAGTCGACGTGGTTTGCTCAAAATGCTGGGCGCCGGCACCGCTACTTTAGCGTTGGCCGCCTGTGCACCAGCGGCCGGCCCGGCCGCCGCTCCAGAGAGCGGCAGCAGCGGCGACGCCACATCCGAAAAAATTCAGATGAGCGTGGCAACCTTTGCCGCCGTGCTGCATGATTGGCAGCGTGAATTCGCCAAACGTTGGGGCGAAGAACATGCCGACCAAGTTGATCTGCAGATTGAAGAGGTTGTATACAATGAAATGGCCAAGCTGCAACTGGCCCGCTCCGCCTCTGGCACGCTGTGGGATCTAACCTTTAGCGGCATCAAATGGTTCCCATACTCTGCCTCCAAGGGCATGTTCTTGCAGCTGGATGACTTCCTGGCCAACCGTGAAGACGCCAATCTAGATGACTTCTTTGAAACGGCACTGGCCGGTGGCTATTTGGATGGCAATCTCTATGGCCTGCCCTATGAGATTCATCCCGGCAACCCGGCTTTGGTGGTCTTTAACTTGGATATGCTGGAAGAAAAGGGCTTTGAGATGCCCACCGACGATTGGGATGTGGCCCAATATGCCGAGATTGCCAGCCAAACCTCTGACCCCGAGAACAACGTCTTTGGCACCAACTATCTGCCCGGCAGCTACTATGACTTCGAGTCGCTGGCGCGCGCATATGGCACCGACATGATGAGCGAAGACCGCTCTCAGTTCGTGTTCAACGTAGACGAAAAATGCATCGAAGCCGCCCGTTGGACCGCCGATCTGCGCACGAGCCAGCAAGCGGCGCCCAAGCGCGATGAGGTTGAAGGCATCGACTTTACGGCTGGCAACATGCTGGTCAGCCAGGTAACGGGCTCATACAGCGTCAACAACTTTGCCACGCAAATTGGTGACGCCTTCCGCCATGACTGGGTACTCTTCCCGCGTGGTCCCGAAGGCAACCGCGGCTATACGGCCTTTACCTCCAACTACTCAGTGGCATCCACAACCGCCGATCCCGACTTGGCCGTAGACCTGCTGGTCTATCTGACTTCCACCGAAGCCGGCACCTGGTCGGCATTGGAGCAGGGCACAGGCCAGCCCAACGCCCGCCGTTCTGTGTGGGAAAATGAAGACCTGTTGGCCAAGTCGCACCCGATCTTCCGTCGCGTGGTTGCCATGTTCAACGATTCTTCCATCCCCGGTCCGTTCCCAATGCCCAGCAACCTGCGCTTCCAGGAGTTGCAGGACAACTGGGCCAACACCATGCCAGATCTCTTCTATGGCGACGTGCCTTTTGAGGAAGGCATGCAGGCCGTGCAGGACGCCTGTCAGGAAATTCTCGATCTACCACGTGCGTAGTCGAACCAAGCCATTTGTAAAAAGGGGGATGGTATACATCCCCCTTTTTATATGCGTACAACTTGCGGAGCGCCAGGAAAGTGCATATGGCGGCACACACGCGTGCCCTAATTCCCGCCTGTTATTCACTTTCATTCTAGTGTTCTATCAATCGTGTTTTGATAGAATTAATAAGTAGTCAGAACACCAATGTCTCGGCAAGCATTCATAATGGATTTCCATCAATTCATGCTTGCCGAGACACTAGTACACGACGGCCTAAGTTCGCCTACGGTTAAGAAGTTCGACTTCTCGGAGAAGTCGAACTTCTGACGCCACGGCCAACCATCGGTTTATTTACGCCATTGTGTACTAGCTAAAGTATAATCAGCAGATCGCAACGGCAAGAGAGAGCGTCGGATTCAACCAGCGAGACCGACGCCTGGATCGCCAACACCGTGGCGGTGTACTGAGCATAGACAGGTAAGTTGACTTGTTGCGAAAGAGGCCATTTCGATTAGCCGCTTGGACCATTCCAGAAAAACAAATATAGATTGAGACAGATTCTTGGCTTGCAATGGCTTTCGCTTTTCCAAGCCAAGTGTATATCCTAATTTTTGGAAAATCCTTGCACAAAAATGACTCTTCTCCCCGAAAATTCAATTATCAAACCAAGGAGGAATTTAATGCGTAAGCACATTTCACTATTCAGCACATTTGCGCTCATGCTGGCGCTGCTGCTCTCGGCGTGCGCCGCGCCCGCGGCTGCGCCGGCAGACTCCGGCAGCGGCGATAGTGCCGCGGCGCCAACGGAAGCGCCCGCCGCAGCTGCGGCCAGCAGCGACGATGTCTTCACCTATTGGGGTGGCCTCATCTTTTCGGATGCCGCCAACCAGATGTTGGTGGACCGCGTGACCCAGTGGGGTGAAGAACGTGGCGTGAAAACTGAAGTAGTCATGATCAACCAAAACGAGACCGTGCAGCGCGTTTCCGCCGCCATTGAGGCAGGCGCCATGCCGGATGCGCTGGACGTGGGTCGCGGCTTTATGCTGTTGCTCACTCAGCAGGATCAGCTGGAACCAATCGACGATCTCTATAATGAAATTGGCGACGCCGTGGGCGGCTGGCTGCCCGCTGCCGATGAAGCCACCAGCCCCGACCGCTACGGCGGCCACCGCTACGGCATCCCCTTTAGCCTGGGTGGCAACGTTCTCTATCGCCGTGTCGATGTGCTGGAACCGGCCGGCTTTACGGAAGCCCCCCAAACCTGGAATGAACTTTATGAAATGGCCAAAGCCGCGCAGAATCCGCCAGAAAATTATGGCATGGGCTTTGCGCTTTCCAACGTGGGTGACGGCAACCTGACCACCACCATGCTGCAATCGTGGGGCGGCCGCGTGGCCGATGATGAGGGCGCCAACTGCACGCTGGATTCGCAAGAAGTGCGCGACTTCCTCACCTGGATCACCACGGCCTATGATGAAGGACTCTTCCCACCCGGCGCCACCACCTGGGACGGCGCAGGCGACAACGTGGCCTATCAGTCGGGCAACGCTGTCTTTATTGCCAACCCCGGCAGCGTCTATCTCTACATGCGCGATGAAGATCCGGACCTGGGCAATTCCACAAAGTATTCGGCGCTGCCCGCCGGCCCCGCCATGCGCATTGCGCCGGTAGACGCCAACGTGCGCGTCATTCCCAAAAGCTCTGGCGATATGGACCTGGCCAAAGACCTGCTCAAATATTTGGCCGATCCGGAGTTCATGAAGGAATATTACTACAACGCCATCTACGGTCCGGCGGCGGCTGGCTATCAAGACGCTCCCATCTTCACCGAAGGGCCGGTTCACGTGGGCCTGCTGGACCTGGCGCTCAACGGTACCTTTGGCGCTTTCCCCGATGTGGATAACGCGGCTTTCGCTGAATATCAGACCAACTTCTTGACCCCACGCATGATCCAACGCGTGGTGGTGGACGGTCTGAGCGTTGACGACGCCGTGGCGGAGACGCAGCAAGCCTGTCAAGATATTTACGACAAGTATAAGTAGGAAGAAGTCGAAGAGTGGGGGAGGATCTCTCCCCCAACCCCTCTCCACGTCCACTTCACTGTGGAGAGGGGATCAGAGGCAATGTCCTCTTCTATTCCTCGACTCCTCCACTGGATCTCTTCATGGCAAATCAAGCAGCAACTCAACTCCCCGCGGCGCAACAGCGCGAGCAGCCCCGCATGACCATGAGCCAGCGCGCCAGCATTATGGGCTATTTGATGGTGGCGCCTGTGGTCATCAGCTTGCTGATCCTGGTCATTTATCCCTTTTTCTTTGCCATCTGGATTAGCTTTACCGACCGCATGGTGGGCAGCCAGGGCAACTTTGTGGGCCTGGCCAACTATCGCTATTTAATTAACTGGATTGACTTTCGAGCCACGGTGCGCAACACCATTGTGCTGGTGGTCAGCGTGCAGTCGCTTAAGCTGGTGCTGGGCATGGGCATAGCCCTCCTGCTCAACCAGCAAATTCGCGGGCGACAGCTTTGGCGCAGCTTAATTTTGATTCCGTGGGCCATGCCGGCTTTTGTGGCTTTTATTACCTGGAAGCTGCTTTACGCGCCGCAAGGTGGCGCCTTTAACTACATTCTGCTCAATCTGGGGCTGGTCGATACGCACGTCGACTTTCTCAGCACCAAAACGTGGGCCATGCCCAGCGTCATTGTGGCCAGCTTCTGGCGTGGCTTTCCCTTTTGGGTCATTTCGTTTTTGGCGGCGCTGCAAAACGTGCCGCAAGAGCTGTACGAAGCGGCCGCCATTGATGGCGCCTCGGCCTGGCAGCGCTTCCGCCATGTGACCATGCCCAGCATCCGCCACGTGGTGCTGGTGGTGCTGCTGCTCTCTACCATTTGGACCACCAATAGCTTTGAAGCCATCTGGCTGTTGACGCAAGGCGGTCCGTCCAGCGCCACCATGACTTTCCCGGTTCTGGCCTATTTTGGGCTGCAAAATCTGCGCATTGGCGAGGCGGCGTCGGTTTCGGTTTCCATGTTGCCGGTCTTTGCCATGCTGGCATTCATCGTGGCAAAATTGTTACAGGAAGAGTAGCAATGCTACAAAAATTAACCCTGCCGCAAAAACTGATTTTTTACACGCTGCTTGTGCTGCTGGCCATTGTGATCTTGTTCCCGATCTACTATATGATCTCGATCTCGCTCAAGCTGCCCAAGGATATTTACCGCACGCCGTCGCTGCTGCCGCGCAACGCCACGCTGCAAAATTATGTGGACCTATTTGGCAAGATGCACTTTCTGATCAATATTCGCAACAGCATTATTGTGGCGGGATCGGCCACCATTATTTCGGTCTTTATTAGCTGCATGGCAGCCTACAGCCTGGTGCGGTTGAAGTATCGCTTTCGCGATTGGATCGGGCGGCTGATCCTCTTTACCTATTTAACGCCCGGCGCGCTGCTCTTTATTTCGCTGGCGGTGATCATCAACCGGCTAAACCTGGGCAACACGCTGCAAGGGCTCATCTTTGTCTATCTCACCTTTTCGGCGCCGCTAAGCACTTGGCTGCTCATGGGCTATTTCCGCAGCATTCCCGCCGACCTGGAAGAGCAGGCCATGGTGGATGGCGCCACGCGCTGGCAGGCGCTTTTTCGCATTGTGCTGCCGCTGGCCACGCCTGGCCTGATCGCGGTCAGCGTCTTCACCTTTACCGGCGCTTGGAATGAACTGTTGCTGGCGCTTATCTTCATCACCTCGCCAGATAAGCAGACGGTGCCGGTCGCGGTCAGCTACTTGATCACTGGTGACGTATTCCGCTGGGGGCTGATTATGGCGGGGTCGGTGGCGGCGGCCATTCCGGTTATTGTGCTCTACTATTTGGGTCAGCGCTTTGTGGTGCAAGGGTTGGCGGCGGGTGCGGTCAAAGGGTAGGCAATTTGCGATTTGGGATGCTTCGCTTTTACTCAGCACAAGTTTACGATTTACGAATTTCGTTAGTGAAGTTTATTCAATGTTGCGAACTATTTTCGTCATCAATGCCAGCCCCCTTTGAAGCAACCAGATAGTCAAACCGATCTCCCCTTTCCTCAACCAGAGGATCTGGCGAAGGGGTCAGGCAAGAGGTAGAAACCCTTCAATGCAACTATCCCATCAACAAAAACAAGAATTTATCAAGCGCGGCTTTGTCAAAGTGCCGGGCGTGGTGCCGCACGTCATGGTGGACGAGGCGTTGCGCGCCATCAACCACTCGCTGGGCGAGGGGATCGATCCGGAACAGGTGCATATTTTCCGCTCGCGCTCGTATGCACCCGAACTCCAGCGCCAGCCGGTGATTACCGATCTGGTAAACAAGACGCCGGCGCTGGCCCTGGCTGAATCACTCATCGGCGCCGACAAGATCAAGCCCATAAGCGGAGGACAGATTGCGCTGCGCTTTCCCAGCCAAGCGGATCCACCGCCGCCGCCCCATCCCCATTTAGACGGCATGTATTCACCGAATAATGGTGTACCCAAGGGCACAATCCGCAACTTTACCATGCTGCTGGGCGTGGCGCTGAGTGAGGTACAAGCGCCCTTTGCCGGTAACTTTACGGTCTGGCCGGGCACGCACACCCTCTATGAAAAGTGGTTCCGCGAGCGCGGCCCGCAAGCCCTGTTGGAGGGGATGCCCAAAGTGGAAATCCCGGCAGCGGAGCAGCAAATGGTCAGCCCCGGCGACATCATGCTGGTCCACTATCAGCTGGCCCACGCCGCCGCCGTCAACGTTTCGCCCCACGTGCGCTACGCCATCTACTTCCGGCTGCATCATGTGGATCACGAAGGGAATGGGCTGGATACGCTGACCAATATTTGGCTGGAATGGGATGGCGTGCGCGATCTTATAGGTCAAGTTTCCCAACCAGCCTAATCGCGTGACCCACATAGAAAATCAACCACCCAGCGCGCCGCCACGTCATTATCCGGCGCGCCATGGTCCAGCGAATCCTGCGCGCGGGCAAAACAAGTGGGCTCCACATCGGCTTCTACCACGGTGAGCACATCCTGCATAATGGTGGTGGAAAATTCGGGATGCGCCTGCATGCCCAGCACGCGCCCATCAATGGTAAAAAAGGCATTGGGACAAAAGTCATTGCCGCCCAGCAGCCGCGCCTGGGGCGGCAGTTCCATCACTTGATCATGGTGGGCGTAGTAGAAAGAGGCGCTGGCCGGGCTGTGGTCCATCCACGGCGCATGGGCATAAAGATCCACAGTATGTCGGCCTAATCCCCATCCTTTTTCCGATTTGGCGGCGAATCCACCCAGTGCGTGAGCCAAAATCTGATGCCCAAAACAGATGCCAACCAGCTTCTGCTCGGCCTGATACGCAGCGCGGATAAAGTCGCCCAATTGGGCAATCCACGCATCTGCATCATAGACGCCGCTGGGGCTGCCCGAAATCAGATAGGCGTCGCATTCATCAGGTATAGTTGGGAACTCATTCTTCAAAAGGTCGTAGGCGCGATACGTAAAGGGGGCATGGGCGCTTTGCAGAAAGCGCACATACGCATCGACCGGCGTGTGGTTCCAGCGGATGTCGTCGCCATGAGGAATGGCGTTAAGAATACCGATTTTCATGTAATTTCACCTTGGGTAGTTAAATGATGATTGGTCTTTGTGATCATACCATAGCTGCGTCGCCGCCCATAGCCCAAAGCGGCGCTATTTGATTGACCTCTATTTGCATCTGCTGTGCAAAAGTGGCAATATTGGAACAATACTTTCCAGTCTCCCCGACTTATCAGCTTATGTTACGCAAGCCTGGCGGAAAGTCGGCGCGCCGACGTTCCTGTTTCTCTCTGGCAGACTGGCTGTCGCTGCGTAACGTGACTTATCAGAAAGATAAGGGCCTATGTCTGCAAACCGCACCGTTGTGCGCCCCATTGAGTTGACCGATAACGAAGTCTATTTCTATCAAAATCAGGGCTATCTGCTCATCCCCAATTTGATTGAGCCCGCCGTGCTAGATGAACTGCGCGCGGCGGTGCTGGATGTGTTGGAAGCCAACGGCATTCCCCGCGCCCAGCTTGACCACGCCAGCAGCACAGCGGACAAGCTGCGCCAGAATCCGCAGTATCTCCAGGATTCGCTGCTCGACGAACTGATCAACGGTGAGGCGATGATGGCGCTGGCTTCGCGCTTGATCGGCGGGCGCGCCGTGCGCTACTTGCCCTTTACGGCGGTGAAAGCGGGCGGCGGCGGCGGCCAGTTTCATTTTCACCAAGACAATAACTATACGCAGCACGACCCGGCGCTGGGCTCCATCAACATCTGGGTGGCGCTGGTTGACATGACGCCAGAAAACGGCTGTTTGCAGATGGTGCCCGGTTCGCACAAAGAAGGCGTGCTGGATTGGGAAAACGCCGGCGATGGCGACAGCCACCGCAAAGTGGCCGTGGACCCCAAAACGTTTCTGCCCATCCGCATGCGGGCGGGCGACGCCGTGGCCTTTACGCGCCTGACGGTGCACGGCAGCGGCCCCAATTACACCAATCGCGCCCGCGTGGCGTATGGCTTGCAATATCACCGCGAAGATGTAAAATTTTTCGATCCCCAGGATGAAACGTGGAAGCTGCTGGTCGAAAGCCCGCGCTTTCAGACGCCACCGGTGGCGAAGCTAGGACCGAACTGATTTATTGCGTCGTGTGTGGTGCGTGAATCGGTCAAGTTTCACGATTCGATACAAGATTCTCAACCGGTACACGCACTACGCACCACAATACCTTCTCCCTAAATCTGCACCAACATAACCACAACACACAGGAGCAAACATGAAACTCGTAACATACAGCGCAAACAACAGCGGACCGCAACTGGGCGCGGTGCGCAACGACCGCGTCATCAATCTGCATACAGCATCTAATGGCCAACTGCCCAAAGACATGCGCAGCTTTTTAGAGATGGGCGATGCGGGCATGGACCTGGCCGTGGCCACTGTTGCCTCTGCGGATGACAGCGTGCCGCTTAGCTCGGTCAAGCTCCATGCGCCCATCTCGGATCCGAATAAAGTGGTTGCCATTGGACTCAACTACATTGATCACATTAAAGAGACCAATAGCCCCACACCCAAAATTCCAATCATGTTTAACAAATACACCACATCGATCATTGGTCCCGATGACGAAATCCGCTGGAGCCCCGAGCTGACCGCCAAGGTCGATTGGGAAGTCGAGCTGGCGGTTGTGATTGGCAAAAAGTGCTATCAGGTGGCTGAGGAAGATGCCTTCAATTACGTGGCCGGCTATACCGTTTGCAATGACGTCAGCGCACGCGATCTGCAAGGGGAGCGGGGCGACCAGTGGATCCGCGGCAAATCCATCGACACATTTTGCCCGCTTGGCCCCTATATTGTGACCAAAGACGAAGTGGCCGATCCGCACAGCCTGGCGCTGAAAACCACGGTCAACGGTCAGGTCATGCAGGATTCCAACACCAGCGCCCTGCTCTTTAAAATTCCCTATCTCATCCACTATCTTAGCCAAGCGTTCACCCTGCTGCCCGGTGACGTGATCATTACCGGCACGCCTCCCGGTGTGGGCATGGGCATGAAGCCGCCCGTCTGGCTCAAAGACGGCGACGTGGTCACCGTGGAAGTGGAAGGCTTGGGACAATTGACCAATACGTGTGTAGAAGCATAGGATTATGGCAAACGAAAAATTTATGATCACCGGCTCCATGGGCTGTATTGGGGCGTGGGTGTTACGCAATCTAATCAATGAAGGTGTGCAGGTCGTGGCCACGGACCTGGCGACCACGCCGACGCGCCCTGGGCTTTTGCTCTCTGATGAAGAGCTGGCGCAGGTCACGTGGGCCAGCCTAGACGTAACCGATCTCAAAGCCGTGCGCGGCACGGTGGAACAGCACGAAGTTACGCACATTGTACATTTGGCCGGTTTACAGGTGCCCTTTTGCCGCGCCAATCCATCGGTGGGTTCGCAGGTCAACGTGGTGGGGACGGTGAACATTTTTGAGGCGGCGCGTCACGCCGGCGTCAAAGGGTTGGCCTACGCCAGTTCGCTGGCCGTGTTGGGGCCAGCCGAAAATTACCCCGAACGGCCGGTGAAGGACAACGTGCCGCTGCTGCCCACGACGCTCTATGGCGTCTACAAAGTGGCCAATGAGGGCACGGCGCAAATCTACTGGCAGGATTGGCAGGTGGGCAGCGTGGGGTTGCGCCCCTACATTGTCTATGGCGTGGGCCGCGACCAAGGCATGACATCCGACATCGCCAAGGCTGTACTGGCCACGGCCGCCGGACGGCCGTTCCACATTCGCTTTGATGGGCCGGTCGGTTTGCAGCACGCCAATGACGTGGCCCAAATGTTCATTGGCATTGCGCGAGCCCAATATCAAGGCGCCGCCGCCTGCAATCTGCGCAACGACGTGGTGCAAGTGGCCGACTTTGTGGCCAAGCTCAAAGCCATGTATCCGCAAAGCCAGGTTACGTTTGAGAAAAACGCACCGCTTCCCTTCCCGGCAGATCTGGATGACAGCGGGCTGCGCGCCATTCTGGGCCAGATTCCACACACGCCGCTGGAGACCGCCATACAACAAGATTACGCGCGCTTTGAGGCGCTGCTGCAGGCGGGGAAAATTGATCTGAAGCAGCTTGAGAATTAGGGGCCGATGCGATGCCCCTGAAGTTGTATAGCTACAAAGTCACAAAATTTAGCTGTAGCCGTTTTGTGACTTTGTGGCAATTCTGAATTCGTAACAGCGACTTTGCAAAGGATAGCGATGAGCACCATTTTACCCACCAAGCGGTTGGGCAAAAACCCGCTGGAAGTGACCGTCATGGGCTTTGGCACGGCGCCCATTGGCAATATGCGCGGCGCCGGTGATGAAACCCGCGCCATTGAAACGATTCAATTTGCCTATGAAAATGGCATCCGCTTGTTTGACTCGGCGCCGCTCTATGGGCTGGGCGAAAGCGAGATCCGCGTGGGCAAAGCGCTGCAAGGGCTGCCGCGCGACAGCTTTGTGATTTCGACCAAGGTGGGGCGCGTGCTCAATCGCGACCGCAGCGCCTTTGTCTATGACTATTCGTACGATGGCGTCATGCGCAGCTTTGAAGGCAGCCTGGAGCGGCTGGGCGTGGAGGCCGTCGACATTGTGCTGGTGCACGACCCCGATGCAGATACCGTGGATCACGAAAAAGATGCGCTGGATTCAGCTTTCCCCACGCTGGCGGATCTGCGCGACCAGGGCGTGATCAAAGCCATTGGCTCGGGCATGAACCAGTGGCAGATGCTGGAACGTTTTGCGCGCAACGCCGATGTGGATGTTTTCCTGCTGGCCGGGCGCTATACGCTGCTGGAACAGACGTCGCTCGATTTTCTGGATTATTGTCGCGAAACGGGCATTGGCATCTTTTTAGGCGGCGTTTATAATAGCGGCATTCTGGCCACTGGTCCCAAAGCCGATGCAAAATATAACTATGCCAATGCGCCGCAAAGCATTCTGCAAAAGGCTACGGCCATCCAGGAAATTTGTGCACAGCACGGCGTCGCGCTCAACGTGGCCGCGCTGCATTTTCCGCCGGCCAATCCAGCCATCACCAGCCTGGTGGTGGGCGCAGTGAAACCAGCCGAGGTAGAGGCAAATCTGGCGGCGCGACTGGAAGAGCTGCCGGAAGAGCTGTGGCACGATCTACGCCAAGAAGGCTTGATCGAACGCAGCGCGCCAACGCCGTAATCGTCACGATTCACGCCCCCCATGTGAATCAACAGGTTTCGATACTCGGCTCTGAATGAGAGCCGCACGATAGCACCCCATAGGAGTCAATGTCATTTCGTTAAGGCCGCTTCCAGTGCGACGCATGGTATGCCACGCGAATGCTAAGACCAAAATGGCTGACACTGTGCGACGCACTTTTCGCTCACTTTATGACATTGCCATAGGAGTAACATGACTGCACCCCCTCATAAACATTTGGTTATCGCGCGGCCGGCGCGCCATCGTCCGTTGTTCGTTGCGCCGCTATTGGCAACGGCTGGCCTGATTCTGTTTTGGTTGGCTTTTGGCCAGGCAAACGCCCAGGCGCACGCCAACGCTGACCAGACGACAGCCGCGAATGCCGCTTCTATTGCCGTTACCCATACGGTGGGGCTCAATGCCGCCGGCTGCGCCACCACGCGTGAAGTCGTATCCAAGCCGGGCAGCCCGGTCTACTTTTGCTTGACGATTCTGAACACGGGCGACGTTACGTTGACAGACCATGTTATCCGGCGCGTGGTCATGCAAAGCGTGGTGCGGCGTGAAACGTACACGCTGACCAATTATGCCCTAAAGCCAGGCGAGCAAAAGGAAATCACCAACGCCGTGTTGGAAGATGAATTTGGCTTTGCTCCCCTCTTCCGCATGAATTCGGTGGTGCTGGAAACGCCGGTCTTTGTGACGGTCACCTCCAGCGCCAATGACATTGGGGCCACGGCCGTTTCATCGGCTACCGTTCTGCCGCCACCATACAAAGTCTTCTTGCCGGTGTCGGCCACAAATGCAGCCTCCCGATAAACGCTTCTCTACTCAGTGCACCGCAACGGTGTTGGCGAAATAGGCGTTGCTCTCGAACGGTGAATCCGACTCTCTCTTTTGCGATTGCCATCTACTGATACTCAATTCTGAATGAAAACCGCCGCATAGTTCGCCCATATGACCCTATGACCATGCAAAAAAATGTGACTTCATCCAATGGGCTGCTGACCAAATTCTTTGGCAGTCGCCGCGACATGCAGACCAACTTAACGCTGCTGAGCATGGCGCTGCCCGGCATTGTGCTGCTCTTTATTTTTGCCTATTTGCCCATGGTGGGGCTGCTGATTGCATTTAAGGATTATCGCTTTGCCGATGGTATTCTGGGCAGCGCTTGGGTCGGTTTTGCGAATTTCCGCTTCCTCTTTGGCACGGATACGGCGTGGCGCATTACGCGCAATACGCTGCTCATGAACTGTCTCTTTATTGTCGTCAACACGGCGGCTTCGCTGACCATTGCCGTGCTGCTCAATGAAGTATTCAAGAGCCGCATGACCAAATATTATCAAACGCTGCTCTTCTTCCCCTACTTTATCTCGTGGGTCATTGCCAGCTATTTTGTCTTTGCCTTACTCAGTGCCCAGGGCGGTATTTTAAACCAGTGGCTAGATGCGCTGGGCGTGCCACCAACGGCGTGGTATCGTTCGCCCCAATATTGGCCCGCCATTCTGACGCTGGCCAACTTGTGGAACGGCGTGGGTTTTGGCAGCATTGTCTATTTGGCCGGCATTTTGGGCATCGATCCCATGCTTTTTGAGGCGGCAAAAATGGATGGCGCCAGCAAATGGCAGCAGGTGCGCTACATCACCATGCCCATGCTGCTGCCGCTGGTGATCATCCTGACGCTGCTGGCGATTGGACGCATCTTTAATGCCGACTTTGGCCTCTTTTATTTCCTGCCGCGCGACACGCCCATGCTCTACCCCACCACTGACGTGATCGATACATTTGTCTATCGCTCACTGGTGCAGCTGGGCGACATCAGCATGGCCGCCGCCGCCGGCTTCTATCAATCGGTGGTTGGCTTTGCCATGGTCGTGACGGCCAATTGGATTGTACGCCGCATCAACGCCGATTATTCATTGTATTAGCGAAGGAAGGAGTGGGAAGTGGGGGTGACGCCGACAGAACGCCTACTTCCTACTCCTTAATTCTTAATCCCAGCTTTAGGAGAACCATCTTGACCACAGTGGCACAGCCCGCCCGCGTCCAGGGCGCGGTCCAGGCAAGGCGCAAACCTATATCGTGGAGCAATCTGGCCGTCCATTTGGTGTTGATCGGTATCGGGCTGGCCTGCTTAATTCCCATGCTGCTGGTCGTGGCAGTCTCGTTTTCAGATGAACAGGCGCTGGTGGTGGAGGGGTACCGGCTCTATCCAGTGGGCTTTACCACCCATGCCTACACCTATATTCTCAAAAATCCACAGCAGATTTTGGGCGCATATGGCGTGACCGCATTGGTCACTGCGGTGGGCACGTTGGTGGGGCTCTTTATTTGCGCGCTGCTGGCCTATCCACTCTCGCGCCAAGATTTTAAGCTGCGCGGCGTGCTTTCGTTTTATGTCTTTTTTACGCTGCTTTTTCACGGCGGTATGGTGCCGTTCTATATTCTGGTCACCCAATACTTGGGGCTCAAAGACAACATTTTGGCGCTGATCGCGCCCTATCTGGTCACGGCCTGGTATGTGTTGATCTTGCGCACGTCGTTTGCTCAGCTGCCCACAGAGCTGCTGGACGCCGCCCGCATTGATGGCGCCGGCGAGTGGCGCATCTTCTTTCGCATTGTACTCCCCCTGTCCAAACCGGTGCTGGCCACCATTGGGCTGTTTTACGTGCTGCGCTACTGGAACGACTGGTTCCTGGCGCTGCTCTTTATCGATACCCCTTCGCTCTATCCGCTCCAATATTTGCTGCAAGTGCTCATGCGCAACATGAGCGTGTTGGCCTCTAATCCGCAAACCATGGGTGAACCGATTCCCACGCAATCGGCGCGCATGGCCATGGCGGTGCTGGCTTTTGGCCCGGCGCTCTTTGTTTTTCTCATGTTGCAGAAGTACTTTGTGCGCGGCATCACTATTGGCGGGTTGAAGGGGTAAAGGGAATGGTTAATTGGGTGATTAGTTGATCGGGGAGCTGCCTGCCCAATTAACCAATCACCTGATTACCCAATGAACGATCAACCAATTAACTATTTTTCCAAGGAGGAAACCAGATGTCCAAACGAACATCATCATTGCTGCTCACGAGCCTGCTGCTGCTGAGCCTGCTATTGGCGGCCTGCGCGCCAGCCGCCGGCCCGGTAGACGCGGGAGAGCAATCTTCGCTTTCGCAAGATGCCGATGACAACATCCCCGTCGTCACCTATACGTACGCGCGCGTGCCGCAGCCGGATCAGCAAATGGTTGAGGACGCGCTCAACGACATTATCATCCCCGAGATCGGCGTCAAGCTCAAGCTGGAGCCCATTGACCCCGGCGTTTACAACGACAAGATGCAGTTGCGGCTGGCCTCTGGCGAAGCGTGCGACATTATCTTCACGGCGCCGTGGATCAACTCCTATGCCAACAATGTGGCCAACGGCGTGCTTTATTCGCTGGATGAGCTGCTGCCCCAATATGCACCCGGCCTGTGGAACAGCATGCCCGAAACCACCTGGGAAGCGGCGCGCGTGCAGGGCCACATCTATGGTGTAATCAACCAGCAAATCTTCCCCAAGCCGTGGGGGGTGCATGTGCGCACGGACCTGCTGCAAAAGTATAACTTCTCACTGGATGATGTGGCGCAGTGGGAAGATATGGAGCCCTTCCTGGCCGCCGTGGCCGAGGGCGAAGGCATTACGCCGGTGCTGGGCGACAATCTGTGGCGCAGCCAATATTGGGGCTACGATCCGCTGGATGATGGGATTGCCGCCATTGGCATGGCCGCCGCCGACACCACGTTGACCGTGGTCAATTTCCTGGAGACCGATGAATTCAAAAAGGCCGCTGAGATCACCAAACGCTGGTACGACAACGGTTGGCTGCCGCTGGAAACGCTGCCCAGAGACGAATCGCAGGCCATGTTCCGCGCCGGCCAATTCGCCATGGGCTACCATGTGGAAAAGCCCGGCAATGACGTAGAATCTAAAAATGCCTATGGCTGGGATTTCACCATCAAAAACCTGACCGACCCGCTGATTATTGACACCGCCGGCACCACCGCCACGCTCAATGCCATCTGCGCTTCTTCGCCCCATCCCGAAGCCGCCATGCAAATCCTAGAGCTATTCAATACCAACGCCCAAGTTTACAATACGCTGGCGCGCGGCGTTGAGGGCGTGCATTGGGTGTGGGAAGATGAGGCCAATAAGGTCATGCGCTTCCCCGACGGCGTTACCGCCGATACCAGCACCTATAATCCCAATGGCGACTGGATGTTTGGCAACCAGTTTAATGCCTACTATCGCGACCCGGCCCAGGTGGGTGCATGGGAAGCCACCAAGCTCATGAATGACACCGCATTCCCCTCGGAAGCGTTGGGCTTTGTGGTGGACCGCACGCCCATTGAAACTGAGGTAGCGCAGGTCACCGCGGTCTGGAAAGAGCAAGTCGAACCGATTATGAATGGCTGGGTAGCCTGGGATGATGCGGCGCCCGACGCCATGGCCAAACTGGAAGAGGCCGGCATCAACCGCATTATTGATGAAGTTGAAAGCCAATTGCAGGCCTGGAAAGCGTCCAAAGAGTAGCCCCTTATGAAAATTACAAAGCTGGAAACGATCTGCCTTTCGCGCATGCATGAACCGGAACGGCAATGGATTACCGCGCGCTACCGCACCATCAAAGCGGACTGCGCCATTGTGGTGATTCACACCGATGAGGGGCTCACCGGCATTGGCGAAGCCTGTGCTTATGGCGTACCCACCATTATTGCCGATTGGGTCACGTGGTATAGCGCACTGCTGGTGGGCAAAGACCCCTCCGATCCAGCCATTGCGCCGCATCCCAATGACGTAGATCGTAAACACGATTGTGCCGTAGCCGGCATTGACTGTGCGCTCTGGGACTTGCGCGGCAAAATTGCCGGGCAGCGCACCAGCCAGTTGCTGGCGGCCAACCCGCTGGACAAGGTGCGCATCTATGCGTCCAGCGGCTGCCGGTACGACTGGCGCGTCAATCCACATCAGCTGATTGAAGAGGCCAAAGAGTACATTGCCAGTGGCATTACGGCCATGAAATTTCGCATCGGCACCGAATGGTCTTGGGACGGCGTTACGGTGGACCGCTTTCTGGGCCTCGTGCGCGAACTGGCGCAGGAAGTCCATGGGCGCCTGGAATTGATGCTGGATGGCAACCAGCGCCTCAGCGTGGACGAGGCGTTGGTTATTGCCAAAGAGCTGGATCGCCTGGGCTTTAGCTGGTTTGAGGAACCGATCCCCCAAACCGATTTGGCGGGCTATGTGCGACTCAACGCCGCGGTGGATATGCCAATTACGGGTGGTGAACAGTTCACCACGCTGCAGCGCTTCCGTCCGTACATCCAGCAGCGGGCCTACGACATTGTGCAGCCGGATGCCGGCGTTTGCGGTATTACCGAAGCCATGCACATTGCCGAAATGGCCCACGAGCACGGCATTGAGCTGGCTCCCCACAGCTGGCACAATGGACTCATGGCCATGGCCAATGGTCATTTGGTGGCCGCCTTGCCCAAGCCGCGCATGCTGGAAGTCTGCATGATCCAAGGGCCGCTGCAATGGGGCATCCTGGCCGCAAAGCCCACCATTGAAGATGGGCATCTGCTGCTGCCCGATGCACCGGGCTTAGGCGTTGAAATGGCGCCTAACGTCGCTGAGAAATTCCCCTACATCGAGGGCCACTATGCCGTGACCGTTGAACGGTGACATACAAGCCTCTCCTCCCCCTTGACGCACAAAGTGCGTCTTTCCCCCTCCTCTCCACGAGTGGAGAGGAGGGGAAAGGGGGGAGGAGAGGCCCTTAGAAAGCAAAAGATATATGGACAAATTTGCCCCTCTCAACATGACCCCCGCCGAAATTATAGACTACACACGTGAATGGAGCGGCGAGCGCTTTGCCGATGGCCGCCCCCATGTGCCGAATGCGCTGATTGCGCGCGTCAAAAACGTGACGATTACGGAAGCCTGGGGCATCCTGCGCGGAGACGGTTATCATCATCAATATGAAGATGGCTGGTTTTGTACCCACCCCGGCCAGGTGCTCGCGGGCCGCGCCTTGACGGCCATGTACATGCCGCGCCGGCCACAGATGCGCACCATTATGGAAGAAAAGGGCGCGGCCCAAGGCTGCGTGGGTGACCAGATCTCGTGGCCCATTGACATGCTGGCGCCGGGCGATGTGTATGTGGCCGATGTCTTTGGCAAAATCGAGCAAGGGCCGGTCATTGGCGACAATCTAGCCACATCCATTTATGCGAAATCGGGCAACGGCGTGGTGCATGATGCAGCCATCCGCGATCTGGATGGCGTGCAGGAAATTGCCGGCTTCACCAGCTTTTTCCGTGGGGTTCATCCATCGTATGCCGCGCCCACCATTATGCTGGTCGGCGTCAACTGTCCCGTGCGCATTGGCAAAGTTACGGTGATGCCGGGTGATATTGTGTTGGGGCGGCAAGATGGCATTGTTTTTATTCCGCCCCATCTCGTTGAAAAAGTGGTTAAAACGTCCGAGCTGATTCAGTTGCGCGACCGGTTTGGCAAGCAGCGGCTGGCAGAGGATGTCTACACATCGGGTGAAATCGACAGACGCTGGGAGGATCACATTGAGCGCGACTTCTCGGGCTGGCTGGAAGACCACATGGATGAATTACCAGTGCCCAAGGAGGCAATTCAGGAGTTACTCAAAGAGCGCACTTGGTAAATTTACAATAGATTCGGCACTTTGGGCTCTCTGGTAGTTCACACGCTGGCCTCCTCATGCGACCAGTGAGCCTACATTTGCCCGCCTAGACCCCAAAGGGGAAGCCTTGTTGACAGGGCTTCCCCTTTTTTAGTTGAGAGGATGCACGATCATTAACGAATTGTTAACAAAAATCAAAACCCTTGGCCATTTGTTAACAAAACAAAACCTCAAACGTTAACATAAAGATAATAAAATAATGACCTCTCACTAATAAATATATGGATCAAGCTATAGACAGCTCCCCAGAGCTAAAAAGAAGTGATAAATTATGCATACGTATTCAACTGCACACACGTGTAACCACAATTGGAAGCAGCGGTATCTCTTGCTGGTGCTACTTCTGCTTTTGTTAACAGGGCTGTTAACGTCGTGTGCTTCGTCGCAAACAGCTGCTGCCGCCGATGTAGGAGATGCCTCTGCCCAACGTGCAATCCAAAACAAAGGTTCAGACACCATTGTCAATCTGGCGCTGGCCTGGGCAGAAGCGTACCGCAAGATCCACCCCGATATTTCGATTGCCGTAACCGGCGGCGGATCCGGCACAGGGATTGCGGCGCTGATCAACGGCACGGTGGATATTGCCAACGCCTCGCGTCAGATGAAAGAGAGTGAAATTGAAGAGGCCAAGGCCAATGGGTTTGACCCCATTGAGTTCACCATTGCCATTGATGCATTGGCCGTGATTGTAAACCCACAAAATCCGGTCAATGAGCTGACCATTCCCCAACTGGCCGACATCTTCACCGGTCGCATTACCAACTGGAAGGAAGTGGGCGGCAATGATGCCAAGATTGTCCTGCTCTCGCGCGAATCCAATTCTGGCACCCACGTGTACTTTTTGGAAGAAGTGGTGCGCATGGGTGAAAAAGAGAACAAAGATATCTTTGCCCCACAAACCCTTCTCATGCCCTCGTCGGTAGGCATTACCAGCGAAATCCGACGCAACCCCAATGCCATTGGCTATGACGGCCTGGGCTATGTGGACGTAGAACATGAGAAGATGCTGGCCATTGCCAAGGATGCCGAATCGCCTTATATCACGCCTTCTGTTGAAACGGGCGCCGATGGCAGCTACCCCATCTCGCGTGGGCTATATATGTATACAGCCGGTGAACCGACCGGCGTCATTGCCGAATATCTAGATTGGATCATGGGTGCGGACGGCCAGCAGATTGTAGCCGATTTGGGCTTTGTCCCCCTGCCCACTAAATAAATGAACAGTAGATCGCAATGGCCAAAGGTGAAGATGGATTCAATCATGCTAATTGAAACGGCTGCTAAAATTGCCGGGCTATTATGGTGTATAGATAAAGACAAGTTGTTTATGTGGAGAGGACCGAAATGATTGTCAACATGGAACAGAGCGCGCCGACTGTGGCGCCAAAGCGTAAACCAGTGCCGCGGCATTGGGGCGAATGGGTCATCGAAAATTTAATTCAGCTGGCGGGGGTATCAACCCTGATTATCATTGGGCTCATCTTTGCTTTTTTGCTACGCGAAGGACTCCCCGCCTTTTTTGAAATTTCGCCGGCCACGCTGCTGGGTGTGCGCTGGTATCCCATTGAGGAGATGTATGGGCTGCTGCCGCTGTTGGCGGGCTCATTCATTGTCACCATTGGCGCGGTGGTCATTGCGCTGCCGCTGGGGTTGACCACCGCCATTTATCTGGGCGAAGTGGCGCCGCGCTGGCAGCGCGAGCTGCTCAAGCCGCTCATCGAAATGCTGGCGGGCATTCCTTCTATTGTGTTGGGTTTTCTGGGATGGGTGGTGCTGGCGCCGCTTATCCAAAAGGCGGGCGCGCCCACCGGATTAACTGCCTTTACCGGCTCACTGATCTTGGCCTACATGTCGTTGCCCACCATTATCAGTATTTCTGAAGATGCGCTCTATGCCGTGCCCAAAGAGTATCGGGACGGCGCGCTGGCCATTGGCGCCACCAAGTGGCAAACCATCTGGCGGGTGGTGGTGCCAGCGGCGCGCTCTGGGATTGTCATTGCCATTATGCTGGGCATTGGCCGCGCCATTGGCGAAACCATGGCGGTTATGATGGTCACCGGCAATGCGGCGAACATTCCGGCGCTGGGCATCGGTATGTTCTTCCAACCCGTGCGCACCATGACCGCTACCATTGCCGCCGAAATGGGCGAAGTGGCCAAGGGCAGCCTGCACTACAGCACGCTCTTTGCCATTGGCATTGTCCTATTTTTGATTACATTCTCAATTAATTCCATTGCCGGGCGGCTGGTTGGTTCGCAGGGCTCGCGCCGCAGCGGTGGCCAATTGTAGAATAGGAAGTAAGGAGCAATACGACGATGACTCGTCAAAACATGAACAAATTAATGATCGGCATGGTGTCGCTGGTGGCCACCATTGTGGTCATCCCGATTGTGCTGGTGATCATCTATGTGGTGTACAACGGCATCGGCGCCATCAACTGGGAATTTCTAACGGCGGCGCCGCGTAACGGCATGCGCGAGGGCGGCATTATGCCGGCGCTGCTGGGAACCGTCTTTCTGACTTTTGGCACGGCCATTGTGTCGTTTCCGCTGGCCATTGCCGCCGCTATTTACCTGGCCGAATATGCCGGCGACAACATGTTAACGCGCTGGGTGCGGCTGGCCATTGTGAACCTGGCCGGCATTCCCTCCATTGTATATGGGCTGTTTGGGCTGGGCGCGTTTGTGCTCTTCTGGAATTTGGGCACATCGATCATCGCCGGTTCGCTCACGCTGGGCGTGCTCACGCTGCCGGTGGTCATCAGCACGGCGGAAGAAGCCATTTTGTCTGTGCCCCAATCGTTCCGCACAGTAAGCTTGAGCCTGGGCGCTTCCCGCTGGCAGACCATTCGGCATCAGGTGCTGCCGCACGCCATGCCGGGAATTATCACCGGCATTATTCTGGGCTTGGGCCGGGCCGCCGGTGAAACCGCCCCCATCCTCTTTACGGTGGCCGCCTTCTATTTGCCCGAGCTGCCCAAATCCATTTTTGACCAGACCATGGCGCTGCCCTATCACCTCTATGTGATCTCCACCCAGGTGCCGGACATGCCGCTGTCGAACCAATATGGCACGGCGCTGGTGCTGCTGATGATTGTTTTTTCTATGACGCTGGTCGCCACGGTTATCCGCACCAACATGCGACGGCGACGAGAATGGTAGGGAGTTTTTATGAGTAAGGCAGTTGCATCACAAATTTCAATTCAAGACGTAACCTACACCTATGCCGACGGCAATGATGCGCTCAAACATATTTCGCTGGATATTCGTTCCAATGAGCTGTTCGTGCTCTTTGGGCCGGCGCGCAGCGGCAAATCTACGCTGTTGCGGCTGCTCAATCGTCTTTCCGATTTAACCGAAGGGGCACAGCGACAGGGGGCCATCTATATTGACGGTGAAGATATTTTTGCACGCGGTGTGGATGTGCATGACCTGCGGCGGCGCATCAGTATGGTGTTCGCCATTCCCACCCCGCTGCCCGGCAGCATCCGCGAAAACATAACATATGGTCTGCGCATGGCCGGCATGAAAGAGACCGTGCTGCTAGAGGAGCGCGTCAAGCAGTCGCTGAAACAGGCGGCGCTGTGGGATGAAGTGAAGGACCGGCTGGATAGCTCGGCCTTTGCGCTTTCCGGCGGTCAAAAGCAACGGCTCTGCCTGGCCCGCAGCCTGGCGCTGGAGCCGGAAGTAATTCTGCTAGATAATCCTACTTCGGGCCTGGATCCACTTTCCACGGCGACGGTCGAGGAATCTTTACAAGAGCTAAAGCAAAGTTACACAATTATTATGGTGCCGCACAGCACGCAACAGGCCGCCCGCGTGGCCGATCGCGCCGCCTTTTTGCTGGATGGCGAACTGGTGGAAGTGGGTGCATCCGAGCAGATGTTTATGAATCCCAAAGACAAGCGCACAGAAGATTATATTACCGGGCGCTTCGGGTAAAAGGAAAGGGAGTAAGGATTTGGGAGCGTGGCGCAGCCTCACCGCCTACTCCTTACTTCCTAATTCCAACATATACGAATTGATATAATGAACAACAAAATTGATGTCCGCAATTTCAACTTTTATTATGGCGATTTTCAGGCGCTAGACAATATTAATTTGGCCATTCGCGAGAAACAGATTACGGCGCTGATTGGGCCATCGGGCTGTGGCAAATCGACCTTTCTGCGCTCGCTGAATCGCATGAATGATGAAATCGCCAGCGCACGCGCCGAAGGCGAAGTCTTGCTCGATGGGAAAAACATTTACGCCGACGGGGTAGATGTAGTCGAGTTACGGCAACACATTGGGATGGTCTTCCAGCGCCCTAATCCTTTTCCACAGAGCATTTACGACAACGTTGCTTTTGGGCCGCGCGTATTGGGGCAGGCGCGTAAAAACACCCTGGACGACATTGTGGTGCAGAGCTTACAAGACGCCGCGCTTTGGGATGAAGTGGAACACCGCTTGCACAATTCGGCGCTCGATCTAAATCCCGGTCAGCAGCAGCGGCTTTGCATTGCCCGCGCCATTGCCGTAAAACCAGATGTGATTCTCATGGACGAACCCTGTTCGGCGCTCGACCCAGTGGCCACGCTGAGCGTTGAAGATTTGATGCATCGCCTGGCGGAAACCTACACCATTGTGATTGTAACTCACAACATGCAGCAGGCGGCCCGCGCCTCGCACTATACGGCCTTTTTCTGGCTGGGTAAGCTGATTGAATTTCAGGAGACGCGTAAGCTATTTATGTCGCCGCAGGAGGAGTTGACCGAATCGTATATCAGCGGGCGACGCGGCTGAGTTTGGACAAGTTGCACGGCCCATTCTACAATAGAGCCCATGAAACGCAAGACCACCGACCGGGCCGACTGGCAGCGCGTCACCCAGCGTCGCTTTGCCATGGCGGCGCTTGACGATGCACACTTTACTGGCCACATTACGCTGCTCTGCATTGATGCCGTGCGCGAGCCGCTTTGGGTAGAATCTAACGGCCAGCACGTCTGCATTGCCGATGCGGGCCACGCTTGGCTCCATCAACTCCCCCACAACGCGCAGCACGTCGTCACCACCATGTTTGATGCAAATGGCGCTATTCTCCAATGGTACATCGACATTTGCGGGCAGACCGGCATCAGCGCCCAGGGCGTTCCGTGGTTTGACGACCTTTATCTGGACGTGATTGTCTCCCCCAATGGGCAGGTGGGCGTATACGATGCCGACGAGTTGGAAGAGGCATTGGCGGCCCACATAATTACGCCAGCGCAATACGAATCCGCCTGGCAGGAAGCGCGCCGCGTCATGGCCGCGCTGGAGCAAGGGCAATATGCGCCGGTCGGCCTCAGCGCATCTCACTACCGCTATCTACTCGATTTAATGGCTGGGAAGCCATAATTAGCAGACGGCAACGGGATTGGCCATAGCGCACCCCGCGCCGCCTCTCCCAGATTTTGCGCATGAGCGCAAAATCTGTCCTTCTCCACACGTGGAGAGGGACGCACCCGTCGGTCTCGAATGCTGAATCCGACGCTATCTCTTGCCGTTGCGAGCTACGGATACTCTTCCCTACTCCGTTGGAATGATAAACATACAATTCTGGGGGCTGAGCAGCCGTATACGTTCGTAGGGTGATTTGCGCACCAGGACAACTCCCCAATGGTACAGCACGCCGGTTTCATTGACGGCATTGGCGCTCTGCAATATAAAGTTCCGATTCAATGTGACCATGTTCATGGTGGTCAGTTGATATAACCCCTGTGCACGCGAGGGATCCAGCGGATCGTCGCCCTGCTTCCAGGCCACCACTTCGTATGCAAATGCACTTCCCAAGCTGAGTCCGGCCATTGGTTTCCACACCAACACAATATCACGGTTCCAGCTGCCAATATCCCGGCACCCTTGTTGCACCAACACTTCCACAGAACCCACGGGAGCGGTTGGCGCGACCAAAGTAGCAGCTGGCGCCGCGGTGGCTGTTGCTTTCGGCATATTGGTCGCCGTGGCCCTTGGGCGCGGCGTATGCGTTGCCGTATTAGTCGGACGCGGTGTAGAAGTTGCCGTGGCCGTCACCGTGCTGGTCGATGTTGCGGTGGGCTGTGGTGTAAACGTGGCTGTCGAGGCCGGCGTGTCGGTGGCTGTATTCGTCGGACGCGGCGTATGCGTCGCCGTGCTGGTCGATGTTGCGGTGGGCTGCGGTGTAAACGTAGATGTCGGAGCCGGCGTGTTGGTGGCCGTGGCAGTGTGCGTAGAAGTTGCCGTGGCCGTCGCCGTGCTGGTCGATGTTGCGGTGGGCTGTGGTGTAAACGTAGATGTCGGAGCCGGCGTGTTGGTCGCCGTGGCAGTGTGCGTAGAAGTTGCCGTGGCAATCGCTGTGCTGGTTGATGTCGCGGTGGGCTGTGGTGTAAACGTGGCAGTCGGAGCCGGCGTGTTGGTGGCCGTGGCAGTGTGCGTAGGAGTTGCCGTGGCCGTCGCCGTGCTGGTCGATGTTGCGGTGGGCTGCGGTGTAGCGGTATCTGTCGGAGCCGGCGTGTTGGTGGCCGTGGCAGTGTGCGTAGATGTTGCCGTGGCAATCGCCGTGCTGGTCGATGTTGCGGTGGGCTGCGGTATAAACGTAGATGTCGGAGCCGGCATGTTGGTCGCCGTATTAGTCGGACGCGGCGTGTGCGTCGCCGTGGCCGTCGCCGTGCTGGTCGATGTCGCGGTGGGCTGTGGTGTAAATGTAGATGTCGGGGCCGGCGTATTGGTCGCTGTAGCGGTGTGAGTCGCAGTTGCGGTGGCAGTGACCGTGCTGGTGGTGGTCAACACAGAGGTGGGCGTCCACGGGGCAAGCCGGGCTTCCGGCAACGTCATTACATTGCTCGCATTCAGTTTCGGCGCAGCACGTGCCGATGAGACAGCCAGCGCGTTGGGTTGCTCTGCATCGGGCAAATGGATGGTACTTTCGGCAACCAGGTTAGAACCCGATGATAAAATTTGCGTTGCCAGTAGCAACGTAAAGAGCAAAATCGCCGCCACGCTAATGGTCAGCGTCAAAAGTTTATGCAGCAACGCCTCGCGGTTGTCCGGAGTGACGTAATGCCAAGTTGGTTCGGCAGGCGCATGGCCCGCGGTTTTACGTCTCAGAATGTGCTGAAGTCTGTTCAAAAGTCGCCTCACGGTGGTTTCAGTGGGCAAGCCATCCATGTGTCTTTGGTCAACACATGAAGCGCGCGACACGAGCGGCGCGCATGCAAATCTTCTTTGAGCCCATCAATAAATTGGGTGGCTCAGCGGAAGCGACGAATTTATGGATAGACGCAGCGGACAGGAAATTGGGTGGTTGCAACCTCAATCGCACAGAGGGCTTTGTGTTGTGGGGATGAGACAATTGTGGTAGACCAATTATAGCGTAATTTTCACGCGTGAATGTGACAAGTTGCTTGCAATACAATCGCATCCCATTTATACTCAACAGATCGCAACGGCAAGCAATAGCGGCGGATTCATCATCCAACAACTCCCCCTCCACTAAAGTCCACGATAATAGAAAAGGGACCATCAATGAAAACGGTTACGGCAACAGTACCGCTCCAAACACCCCCCGCCTGGGCCGTGCTGGAACGCCAGCTCATCGACCTGATGAACGCGTCTACCCAACCCTTTCTAGCGCGCTATGTGAACGCCGCGGGCGAGCTGATCTGGCGCGAGGGAGGAACCAATTCACGCGATGGGGCCGACGATTTTTACGAAAGTGCTTTTAACTGGCCGCTCTTTTATTTGCTGGGTGGTGACGACCATTTGCTCACAGAAGGTCAGCGCTTGTGGGACGGCATTACGCGCCAGCTCACGCGCGCCGGCATGGTACACAAGGATTATGAGCTGGGCTACGACCAGTTTCATCAGGGCGAAAGCTACATTTATTTTTACTTTCTCTGTTTGGCCGATCCAGCCAATCCACATAATCAGGCGCGCGCGCGGCGCTTTGCCGGTTTCTACCTAAACGAAGACCCGGATGCGCTCAATTATGACCCCAACCATAAGATGATTCGCGCGCCACACAATGGCAGTGGCGGTCCACGCTGGGGCATTATGGATAGCGCCGAACCATCCTACAACTGGGGGCCGGGCATGCGCGTCTATGGTCTGCCCTTCCACGACTTTGCCGACATCCAGCACTATGATGAGCTGCAAGATCCCGCCAAGGCGCGGCGGATGGGCCAGGCCATGCAGGAGCGCATGGGGCAGGGCGACGTGGCGGGGAATCTCATTGTGACCAGCCTGGTGACTAACGCCTTCCTCATAACGGGCGAGGCCAAATATCGCGATTGGGTTGTTGAATATGTGGATGCGTGGCGGGAGCGAGCGCACCAAAATGGCGGTCTCCTGCCAGACAACGTGGGGCTCAATGGCAAAGTGGGCGCCACGCTCGCCGGCAAGTGGTATGGCGGTCTCTACGGTTGGACGTGGCCACACGGCTATTATAACATTGGCATGGCGGCCACTGTGGCGGGCTGTAACGCCTTTTTGCTCACCGGTGACGAGGCCTATCTCGATTTGCCGCGCGGCCAATATGATCACATTTGGGCGCTGGGCGAAGTGCGCGATGTGCGCACGCTGGAGATGAGCCTGCAACACCATTGGATCAACACGGCGGGCAACTCAGAAGATTTAGACACTGAAGATACAGACACTGAAGATTTAGACACCGAAGAATCAGCCATCGAAGAATCAGACATCGAAGAATCAGACGCAGAAGAGACAGCCCATGCCAAGCACTTTATGTTTGTGGCGCCCTATCGTTATGGCGATGTCAATGCTGGCCAGCCGGGCTGGTTTGACTATCAGCCGCTTTCACCCGTCTACCCCGCCGCGATTTGGAACATTTCGCAGAGTGCAGCCGATTGGGCGCGTCTTGAAACGCTGCGGGCGGCGGAGAAGTACGATTGGCGCACGGTGCTGCCCTTTCGCAATAAAGAAGAAGGCGGTCACGATCAACCCTGGTTGCGCTATGTGGCGGGCGACAATCCGCATTATCCAGAGCAGGCATTGCAAGCCGCCTATAGCATGGTCTGCCGCCGCTTGGCGCTGATTGCGCAGGATGCGGCCGATCTGACGCAGGTCAACATTCATCACTGGCAGGAGCACAATCCCATTCTGTGTGAAGCACTGATCCAGTTGACGCTGGGCGCGCCGCAGATCATCTACAATGGCGGTCTGCTCCACTGTCGCGTGCGCTATTTTGACGCCGAGCGCCAGCGCCCCGGCCTGCCGCACGATGTAGCAGCCCTGGTGGAAACCATTACGGCCGACCGCACGGTACTCACGCTGATCAACCTGAGCCCGCTGGCCCAGCGGCGCGTCATTGTGCAAGCCGGCGGTTTTGGCGAACATCGCTTCGACACCGTGCGCTACAACGTGCGCACCAGCGAATATCCCGGTTCCCAGAAGATGTATACCAGCCCACCGCTTGAAACGCACACGCAAGCAGAAGCCGTGCATGACAAACATTTAGCCATCGTCCTGCCGCCAGCCACGCAAATTACGCTGGATCTGGCCACAGCGCGCTATGTCAACGCGCCCAGCTATCAGACACCGTTTTAAAAGGTACGATTTACGCAGCGCCAGTGGCTTGCCAGGAGCAAATAGAAACGCATTAGATGCAATTTTACGCTAGTTGTCTGGCCGCTTAATTTTTAGAAATTTCGTATGACTTTTGCTCAAGTTGTGATTTCTAAAAATTGAATGTTCGCGGCACTAGGCTTGCGTAAGTCCTTTAGTTCCATGATGGCTCTGTCTACGCACAACCGCCCTTATATCAGCCTTTAGCTCTGTGCTACGCACAACCGCCCTTATATCAGCCTTTAGCTCTGTGCTACGCACAACCGCCCTTATATAAGCCTTTAGCTCTGTGCTACGCACAACCGCCATCTTATAAGCCTTTAGCTCTGTGCTACGCACAACCGCCATCTTATAAGTCCTAATGAACATTGATAATTAACTTCGGTAAACGAGAAACCGGGTTTTTGGCAAAAACCCGGTTTCTGAATACTGGATTCATTTCTTAACCTTCAAAAGGGCTGTGCGGCGCGCCATCATGGAACGCAAGCAAATCTGCCTTTATGCTGTTACATCCCACGCCACCGGCATATGCTTCATGCCGCGGATAATCGGCACCGTGCCCCACTTTAGCTCGTCGGCAGGTACGGTCAACCGCAGGTTTGGCAACCGCTGCACCAGCGTGTTAATGGCAATTTGGCCTTCCATGCGGGCCAGCGGCGCGCCCACGCAATAGTGAACGCCAAAGCCAAAAGCCAGATGACGATTATCTGGGCGCGTAATGTCAACTTCATCTGGGTGTGCAAATTGGTCAGCATCGCGGTTGGCGCTGGTCAAGGCAACGGCCACGGCTTGCCCGCGTTGAATAAGCTGCCCGCCCAGCTCCACATCTTCCGCGGCAAAGCGCATGGTGGCCCGGTCCACGGGACCATCGTAGCGCAGCAGTTCTTCCACGGCCGCCTCAATCAGTGATGGGTCCGCCTTGAGTTTGGCCAGCTGTTCAGGATGTTGCAGCAGGGCCAGCGCGCCATTACCGATCAAATTCACCGTGGTTTCATGACCGGCCACAATCAGCAGAATCACCATGGCAAAAAGTTCGTCTTCATTTAGGGTGTCGCCGGCTTCCTCGGCGTGCACCAGCCCGGTAATCAGATCGTTGCGCGGCGCTTGGCGCCGCTCGGCAAAAACCTGGCGCAAATAGCCGGTAAACTCCAGCATAAGCTTTTCCGCCCGCCGAAAATCTTCTTCGCCGTAAGTGGGCGCAATAAACGTGTTGGACCATAGTCGGAAGCGCTCGCGATCGGCCGATGGGATGCCCAACACATCTGAAATCACCACAATGGGCAGCGGGAAAGCGTATTCGTCAATTAGATCCATGTGGCCGAGCGCCTGCACTTTGTCCAACAGATCATCGGCAATACCTTGGACGCGTTCGCGCAGATTATTCACCATGCGCGCCGTAAATGCCTTATTGACCAAGCCGCGCAGCCGGGCATGATCCGGCCCATCCATGTTGAGCATATGTTGGCTCAACAGGCGCTCCAACGGCGACTCTGGTGAGAGCTGGGCGCGCTCCTCCGCGGTACGCGTGTTGCGCCAATCTTTCACAAAGCGTTTGTGGTCGCGCAGCACCGCTTCTACATCGGCGCGTCGCGTCACAAACCAAATCATCCCTTCCAGCCCCTGCTCATAGCAGACCGGATCTTCGTCACGCATCTGCGCATAAATCGGAAACGGATCGGCCTTAAATTGCTCACCGTAAAGGTCATATTTGGTCTCTGTTGTCATTCTCTTCTCCATATTTGGTGCAATCGGCTCGCATGTAATGAAGGGTAAGCCGTGTGCAACGCACTGGCCGCTCCCGTGGTGGTTGTTTGGTTGTTTTTCTGGCCGCTGCGACGCCCTAGGGACATAAGCCTTGCCGCCGTCTCAGGGGCGCATTTTCACGCTGCGCTGCTCCATACCACCGGCATGTGCAACATGCCGCGGATCACCGGTACCGTGCGCCAGCGCAAACTTTCTACCGGCACGGCCAGCTGCAGATTGGGCAAACGCTGCAATAAGGTCTCGATGGCAATGCGGCCTTCCAGCCTGGCCAATGGCGCCCCCAAGCAATAATGCGCGCCCAGCCCAAAACCAAGGTGACGATTGTTGGCGCGGTCGGGGGTAAAAGCGTGGGGACAAGCAAACTGGGCCGGATCGCGGTTCGCCCCCGCCAGCACCAGGCTGACCACATCGCCGCGGCGAATGGTCTGACCGTTAATCGCCACATCTTCGGCTGCAAAGCGGATGGTGGCCCGCTCCACCGGCGGGTCAAAGCGCAGCATCTCTTCAACGGCACTAGGAATGAGTGCGGGGTGGGTGCGCAGCCGCTCCATCTGCGCAGGATGTTGCAACAGCGCCAACACGCCATTTCCAATTAGGTTGGCGGCGGTTTCATGGCCGGCGACAATCAGCAAAATGACCATGCTAAACAGCTCATCCTCGCTGAGCCGATCGCCGGCTTCTTCGGTTTGCAATAGGGACGTGATCAGATCGGGCTGCGGTTCCCGACGCCGCTCGTCAAAAATGCGGCTCAGATAGCGCGTAAAGTCCTGCATAATGCGGCCGGCTTTGGCCAGCTTTTTGGCGCTGCGCTGCACATTGGCCGAGGAAGTGACAAAGGCATGCGACCAGTTGCGGAAGCGGTTGCGATCGCGCGGTGGAATCCCCAACAGCTCGGCAATCACAATAATCGGCAGCGGAAACGCATACTCGTCAATTAGGTCCATCTGCCCTTTGGCATACACTTTGCGGATGAGTTGATTGGCAATGGTCTGCACGCGCGGCTCCATCTGCTCCACCATTGCGCCCGTAAAGGCCTTGTTGATCAGGCCACGCAGACGCGCATGATCAACGCCGTCCAGGTTGAGCATGTGGTTGCTTATAAGCCGCAACAGCTCTGGTTCGGGCGGCAATTGGGCCAGTTCAGCCGGCGTGCGCGTGCTGCGGAAGTTTTTAACAAAACGTTTGTGGTCGCGCAGCATGGCGGCCACATCGTCATAGCGCGTTACGAACCAGATGGTGGATTGGCCGTCACTGCTCGTGCGACGGCAGATGGGCTGCTGGGCGCGCATGGTCGCATACGTTGGATGCGGGTTGGCCTTAAATTCAGCGCCAAATAAGTTATAGCGCGGTGCTTCCGTCTCTTGTTGTGGCTTCATAATATAGTTGGTCATAGCGGTGCGCCAAAGCGGTAAAAAAATCGCCAAAGCGGTTCCACGAGCGCGCCATTTCCTGGCGCGTCTCATCAATTTCCGCATCGCGCTGGCCGCGGCTCATGTGCCACAGGCTGCGCATAATGCGCAAAGGCCCAAAGATAATCTGGCGGGCCATCTGCGTAAGCGGACTGACCGTTGTGGCGCGCAGCGTCTTTTCCAGCACGTCCAGCGCCAGCGGGGCATTTTCCAGTTCATCTAAATAGCCCTGCTGCAACATATAGTCGAGCAGAAAGGCGCGCTGCCAATAGTAGTTCAGCGCATCAATCGCCCGTTTAATGGTCAGAAAATAGAGCAACTTGCGCGAAAGCTGCACGATTAGCTCGAATATGAGCCGGAACGGCAGCAACAAACAGCCCCAGAAGTAGCGAAAAAAGCCACCGTCGGCGTTATTCAACAGGGCCACCAGTTCCGCCGTTAATGTGTAGCCGCGCCGGGCCGCAATGGCCTCGGGCATGCGCCGCCGGAAGAGGCTCTCCACCCAGCCATCCACAAACGGCAAAGGGATCAAAACGGCAAGGCCAGCCAGCGTGGCGTCAGCATAAATGGCCCAGTCGAAGCTGGTGGATGGCGGCGGTGTGGGTTCAGTCATGATCATTCAATACGAGAGGCGGCCAGCAAATGTTGCAGCATGGGGACGGCATAATTGAAGCGTTTCTGCGTTTCAGCCAGGCTGGACGCACGCTCTTGTTGAAGCTGTTGGGGGTCACGTTGATAGACAAAAGGGTCTTCCCACGCCAGCCAGTCTACATCTATGGTCTGAATCTGGTGACGCAAATGTATAACAAATTCGGCCACAATGTCTATATTGGGGCTCTGCAATTTGGGCAACACCGTACGCAATTGGGCGGCGGACAACACCAGATGACACCAGGCGAAATCCAGCGCCTGGCCCAAAAGCAGCTCTCCAGCCTGCACAACCATCTGTTCCACGGCATAATAATTGGCCGGATGCGTTTGCCAGGCAGCAGCCGAGCGCGCAAAAATAAGCGGCGTATCGGCCAGCGTCACCCGCTGCACATCAGCCTCGAACTGCTCTTTGTAACCGCTCTGCAACGCATAGGCCACGCGGTCGATAAAGCAGAGGTGCAGCATCTGCTCCGGCGCGCAAGACGTGGCCGCATGCTCATATAACCGGCTAAAATCCTGGCCCACGGCCAGCGGCTCCGCATGCACCAGCACATCAAAGTGCGGCTCTTCCCGCACCCATCGGCAGAAATCGGGCTGCTGTTGCTGGGTAGGCAGGGTCAGGCTCACATAGGTGCGCGCAAACAAACGTTTAAGCTGAGGCAATATCTGGGCCACATGCGGCAGGAGTAGACCAGCCGGATCATTAAGCGGAATAACGGCAATAGGCAACATTCAAAGTCCTTCAATTACAAATGGATGATTGTCAATAGGATACCACGGGCGCTGCGTCAGTCGTGTTCCATTGCAGTATACCACAAGAAAGGGCGCGCCCCGCCATATAGAGTGCGTCCCAGAATGGGGCGGCTGGATAGAATCATCGGCTAACATTGAGAAGCCGCCGCGGCTGGGGCAAAATCGCCGCAGCGATTTAGCGCTGCCAGGCGCCCATTTCTAATGGTTGCTAATCGTTGCCCCCAACGTCAAACGCTCCCTGCGTCCCAGAATGGGGCCTCTCCCGGCTCTGCACTCTGCGCGTGCGCCGCGTCCCTCTCCACATGTGGCTAAGCTTTACCCACAAGTGGGGGAATGGATCTGTGCGTCGCGCCGGTCGCAGAGCATAAGGCCAAACAGATCGGTTTGTGACCGGTGCGTCGCACACTGTACTCGGGAATCGTTCGCGTCTACCCGTGTGCGACGCATGGTCCCGACGTTGTCCTGCGCAGTCAAAGCGGCCGCGGACCGTGCGACGCACCTGGCCTTCACTTGGGGCAAGAAAGATGTGGGGCATGGTATGCCATCTGTGGAGAGGGACAGATTTTGCGCAAAAGCGCAAAATCAGGGAGTGGCGGCGTGACGTGCAATATTGCCTCCCAATTTGGGGGTGCGCCCTGCCATATGCACAAGGTTGCACATAGGGCACAGAAAAAGTAAAATTGTACTGTTTGACAAACCCTGTTCCCCAACAGGACGAGTCCCTTGTGGCTTTTCCAAACTCAGTACACCGCAACGGTGTGGGCGATCTAGGGGTCGGTCCCGACAGTTGAATCCGACTCCATCTCTTGCCATTGCGATCTACTGAAACTAACCATTCTCATATTAGAAAGGCTCGCAACATGCGCGAAAATAGAGTCCGAACCATCTGCCAAAATGGCGGAGCGGTCATCAACGGCTGGTTGGGCATTCCCAGCTCATATTCTGCCGAGCTTATGTGTCACGCCGGTTTTGATAGCATGACCATCGACATGCAGCACGGCGCCATGAATTATGATGTGGCCTTCCCCATGCTGCAGGCCATCTCCACCACAGACGTAACGCCATTGACACGCGTGCCCTGGAACGAACCAGGGATTATCGGCAAGGTGCTGGATGCCGGCAGTTATGGCATAATCTGCCCCATGGTTAACAGCCGCGCCGAAAGCGAAGCGCTGGTACGCGCCTGCAAGTATCCGCCATTGGGCAGCCGCAGCAATGGGCCCAACCGGGCGCGCCTCTATGGTGGCGCCGATTATGGAACGGCGGCCAACGACACAGTCCTGGCGCTGGCCATGATCGAGACGGCCGAAGCCATGCAAAACCTGGACGACATCTTGAGCACACCGGGGCTGGATGGCGTCTATGTAGGCCCAGCCGATCTAAGTATTTCGCTCAAAAACAGCATGCCGCCGGACCCCATGGGCGCTCAGGCCATGGAGGCCATTCAGAAAGTGGCCGAAGCGTGTCATCGCCACGGCGTCATTGCCGGCATCCACTGTATGTCGGCCCAGCACACCGTGGATATGATTGGCCTTGGCTACCAATTTGTCACTTTGCAATCGGATGCAGCGTTCTTGGGCGCCCAGGCCAACGCCATGGTGGCCGAGGTACGCGGCAGCGAAGCGAAAGCTAGTCCAAAGATGTATTAAAAGAGTGGGTGATTGGGTAATTTGCTCTCGCCCATTCCCAATCACCCAACAAAATAATAAACCAATACACCAATCTACAGGATCTACCATGACGGCGATACGCGGCATGTTGACTATCGATGAATTACAGGAGCTTGTAGCGCAAGGCCAGATCGATACGGTGTTGGTCATGTTTACCGATCTGTATGGCCGATTTATGGGCAAGCGTTTTGATGCTGAATTTTTTTGCCAGGGCATTTACGAAGCCGGTACGCACGGCTGCAATTATTTGCTGACCGTTGACATGGAAATGGAGCCCATCCCAGGCTACAGCTATGCGAACTGGGCATTGGGCTATGGCGACTTTCACCTGGCGCCCGATTTAAATACGTTGCGCGTGGCCAGTTGGCTGGACCGCAGCGCACTGGTGATTTGTGATGTGGAGGATGAAAAGAGCCATCAGCCTGTGCCATTTGCACCGCGTAGCCTTTTGCGCAAGCAGATTGCCCAGGCGTCCCAAAGTGGATACACGGTTATGGCGGCGTCTGAACTTGAGTTTTATACCTTCCAAGACAGCTTTCGCCAGGCGGCTGCCAATGGCTATAACCAAATGGAACCGCTGGGTTGGTATATTGAGGATTATCACATGCTGCAAGGGGTGCGCCAAGAGCCGCTGGTGGGCGCCATCCGCCGCCATCTGCGCGATTCAGGCGTACCGGTGGAAAACTCCAAAGGCGAGTGGGGATTGGGTCAGCACGAGCTAAACGTGCGCTACGCCGAGGCGCTCGAGATGGCCGACCGCCATGCAATCTACAAGCAGTGCGCCAAAGAGGTGGCCGACCTAATGGGGATGAGCTTGACCTTTATGGCCAAACCGGCGGCCGGGCAGGCCGGCTCCAGTTGCCACATCCACATGAGCCTGTGGGATGGTGACCGCAACGTCTTCGCCGGCGATCAGCAGATTGGTCCCATCCGGGGGTCTGAGCAATTCCGCTGGTTCCTCGGCGGCTGGATCAAACATTTGCCCGAGCTCATGGTCTGTTATGCGCCCACCGTCAATTCGTATAAGCGCTTTGAAGACGCGTCGTGGGCGCCCACGCGCCTGGCTTGGAGCCATGATAATCGCACGGCCGGTTTCCGCGTGGTCGGCAGCGGCAATAGCCTGCGCATAGAGTGCCGCGTGCCGGGCGCGGATTGCAACGCCTATTTGGCTTATGCCGCCGCTTTGGCTTCCGGTCTGGATGGCATTGCGCATCAGATTGAGCCGCCCGAGATGTTTGAAGGCGACGTATATGCAGCTCAACATTTGCCGCACGTGCCTCCCACGCTGCGGGCGGCAACCGATTTATTCGAGAATAGTGCTTTTGCCAAGCGAACTTTGGGGAGCGACGTGGTGGAGCACTACACGCACTTTTGGCGCGTGGAGCAGTCTCTTTTTGATGCGGCAGTGACCGATTGGGAACGCAAACGCTATTTTGAGCGTATATAACGCATCTAATTATCTGGCCGCTTAATGTTCGCGGCCCTAAAAAGCAGTCTGAAAAGTCACAGTTGGGTCCAAAAACATTCCGGGAAAGGGCCTATTGTGCATGATGTAACCAGGATTTTGTGGCCCTTTCCCGGAATATGACACACCTGGACCACCTTTTCAGACAGCTTCTAAGAATTGGGCTCGACTTCAAACCCTTGGGAAACTTCCCACGCAAAACAGCCGAGGATGGCGCCGAAAAGGGCGCCGCCGACACCATGCATAAAAAGTTCTTGCCACGGCTCAACACTCAATAAGGCATCATAGAGCGGCAGATAGGTGTTCAGCCAATGAATCAATATCAGTGCGGCATAGATGGCGGCGCCGCGCAGAGTCCATCTGTACATATTGTGTGAAAACCCCTATACAAATTTAAAAAATGGGTGTACACTGAGCGTAACACACTATTTTGCTTAGTTCGTCCGCTGAAAGGCGCATATAGGAGTGTGACAAATATCGTATTTACGTCTACATCAATTGTAGGAGAAACTTTCGTGAACAGATCCAATCCAGACGATTATCGACATCTCATTTGGATGGCTGCCGACCCGAGCCAGAAACAGCAATTGGCGCGTATGTACAATGTGCTGTTTTTCGATGAGGATATTTATATCCCGGAAGAGATGGATGAAACGTGGCTGGGCTATATGGATGGCAATGATTTTTTGGAGGAGTTTGATCGCCAGCTTGAAAATGCGCAGCAGATTCCATTGCGCGAGTATCTGGGCAATCCATCATTCACACCGCTGATGGACCTGCCGCCAGATGAAGTCGAGCCCGAATTGGAGCGCATTTTAGACTTAATGGCCGACAATAATGTATACATCGATTTCCTCAGCGATATAGAGAGCGATGAAGCCTACCGCTTTATTACAGAGGAACTTTTTGAAGAGGTGATCGACGATATCCGCATTGAGGGGATGAACCAGCACTTTATCTATGAAGAGTTTTATCCCAGCGAAGAATTCTGGGATGATGATTTTTACGAGGATGAATATTCCAGCGACGAAGACTATTTCTAAAGCATCTGGAAGATTATTTTCAATACAAAAAGGGGCGGAGCGAACTTGCGAGTTTGCTCCGCCCCTTTTTGTGTGTGAACACTTCTATTCCAGCGTAATGGGCTGCTCGCGCAGCTTGTAACGGAAGTCGCAGTGGGTAGCGCCCCCCATAATCGTTTGCGTGCGCGTCAATTCCACATCTTTATTAAATCCTTCAATTAGCGCAAAATCTCGATTGCACGAGAGGACGGCGCCCAACTCCGCCATGCCCAGGCTGCGATAGAGTTCGGCATAGCGGCAGCGAGTCACATTAAAAGCAAATTCTGCCTCATTTTGGGCCAAGACATCAACTTCCAGCGCGTTGTCTCTCGTCCAATATTGCAGTGAGTCGGCAAAACAGGCTAGCGAATCACCGCCCATATTTTCGGCCAGCTGATCGCCCTGCTCTTGCGCCACCTGAATGATAGTGCGCCGCACCACATCTAGCACGGCTTCGCGGCCAAATGCATCCCCCAATGCGTCAATAATCGGCTTTAAAATGCGCGCTTCGGTTTCGCGTCGCGTCAAAACGCCAATGCGTTCATTGAGCGTGTCTAACACTTCGCCTAGCTCATTGTCTGGTAAGTTTATTGCCATGAGATCTCCTTTTGCTTGCAAGCCACCAATGACCAACCGCGAAGGCTTTTCTAAAAAGAAAAATATACCAGAAAGCCTTCCCGCTAATCCAGAAAACCCAATAAAATTTGGCTATTGATTTTTCTAGATTATACTGCGGTTGAGATGAGAACCGGAGTTTTCCATAGGCTCCACAGGCGTACCCAAACTCCGGTTCTCATTCAGAGCTGAGTATAGCCGAATGGCAAGTGTTCAAAGCATAGGCTATTCGTAGGAGATAGGCAAATAAAGCTTGTATTTGTGGCCCTTGTGAATACCGATGGGAATGACAAAAGGCGTCGACGTGGCCAAAAGAGTAGGTGGAGGCGTCAATGTGAATGTTGGGGATGCAAGCGGCGTGGCGCTTGGCCGTGGTGTCGCTGGACTTGTCGGGTCGGGTTCTGGTGTTATGGAGTTGTTCAGCGGAGTTGGCGTAATAATTGGCATTGCTGTTTGCAAGGTGGTTGGAGAATTTACCCCAGCCTGAACCGTCTGCTCTGTTTGGACTACAAGGGGGCTGGATACAAGCGGCTGTGACGTTGGTGCGGCGTAGAGAACCTCAGCATTTACATAGCAGGGAGAGATACAAAAAACGGTTAAAATCAGGCGCAAACGGATGCTAATTTGCCCCGCTCGCTGTTCTATTTTGGTCAGCCATTGACCCATAAAAACTGCCCACATCTTTACTTATGTTCAGCGCCGTTTCCCAATACAGCCATGCTTTCTTTGCTTCGTGGCAACGGACGGCAGAACCATTTAGATAAGTTAACTCGGAGGAATGAGCAGTTTACAGCTTGTTAATGTGAGGCGCTTTACGCTTAATATACTATGTGTGTGCGGCTCATATACTATCCAGATCACAGCCACAAAAAGGCCCTACGCCTGGCGGCGCAGGGCCTCAATTATCAATTCACCGCAACGGTGTTGGCGATTCAGGCATCGGTCTCGCATGGTGAATCCGACCCAATCTCTTATCGTTGCGATATACTGATTATCTGCAAATGCACATTGTAAACGCTTATCCACCACCCTTAACGGCGCCTGCCGTAAGACCAGCCACCATAAAGCGCTGCCCCACAGAATAGAGGAGAAAAATGGGTACGGCCATTAGCAATGAGGCGGCAGTTAGCTCGCCCCAAGGCTGCACGTCACCAACAATCATCAACCCCAAACCCACGGGCAGCGTCATCAGCGTCTGCTTGCTAATGAGCACGTACGCAAAGAGATATTCATTCCACGCATTGGTCACGCCAAAGAGGAAGATTGCCATTAGCGCCGGCTTGGTGAGCGGCAGCACAATGCGCCAAAAAACCTGGAAGCGATTGCACCCATCAATGAGTCCAGCTTCTTCCAGCTCACGTGGAATCGAAGCGTAGTAGCCCATCATGAGCCAGATGGCAAAAGGCAAGGCAAACGTTGCATAGGCAATCATAAGCCCGTAGAGGCTGTTCGTCAAGCCAATTTTGGCAAAGATCTGATAGATGGAGATGACCAGCAATACGCCGGGCATCAAATAAGCGGAAAAGACGGCGCCGGAGAATACGCGGCTCCCTTTCCAGTTCAACCGGACCAGGCTATACGCTGCCAACGATGCTACCAACGTGGAGACAAGCGGCGTTACCATAGAGACCAGGAAGGAATTGCGCATCCACATTAAGAAATTGCGCGTCGGCCCCAGCAGCTTTACGTACTGTTCCAATGTCCACGGCGCCGGCCAATAGAGCAGCTGCAATGAGTTAAGGCTCGTTGTATTGGCGGCTTGCGCCGAAGCCACAACCTGGGCTTCCGTTTTAAAAGAGGTAATAAAGACAAAGAAGAAGGGGAACAGCTCAAAAATTAGCAAAATGGCCAGCGCAATACCGGCAAAAAAGTTGACCCGGTTCTGTATGGATCGGGAGCGCATTTTTAAGATATGTGGATCGTCCGTAGGCTTTCGCAGCCCTTTGAATAGCGAGCCAATCTTTTCAACCGCCCACTCAATCGCATCATTGACCAGCCACAGCCCAGCCACAATAATGTTCAAAAGCATGCGAATTGGCCACGAAATGATGTCAAAGACGCCGCCTTTTTCCGCTTCACTAACAGAGGCGCGCCCAGTCTGCGTCGCCAATACATTGCGCCCGAGAATAATAATCAGGATTGCCAGCAGTGGCACCATGGACATGGCAGCGGCCACCGCGGTCCCAATCCGGAAGCTGCGCGCGGCTTCAATGGCATAGATTGTATACATCTTGGTGGCGCCAAGTGGTCCCCCGCCCGTCAGCAAGAAGACCTGCGTAAAGCCATTAAAGGTCCAGATAAAGGAAAGCAGCGTCTCCACCAAAATGACATACTGGAGTCCCGGCAGCGTGATGTGCAAGAATTGCCGCCACGCACTGGCGCCATCAATTGAGGCAGCCTCATACTGTTCCTTATCAATCGCTTTTAACCCGGCCACTAACAAAAGCGTAAAGAACGGAATACCCGCCCACAGATTTACCAACACCACGGATGGCAGCGCTAAATCTGGCGAGCCAAAGAAGGGAATAGACTGATCAATCAAGCCCACCTGCTTCAGCAGCGGATTAACCAGGCCATAGATGGGATCCAACAGCCCTTTCCAGGTGATCGAGCGCACAACTTCCGGCATAATCCACGGCAACATAACCAGCGCCGTAAAAATTGCCGACGTGCGCGTTAAGCGATTCAGCAACAACGCGGCGGCCATACCCACAAAAAACTTGAGAATTACAGCCGAAAGGGTATACGTCAACGAAATGCGCACCGAATCCCAGAAGAACGGATCCTTATAGAGAATCTGATAGTTTAATAAACCTACCCAAGGGCCAATATCCAAACTGGTGGTGCGGGTAAAGCCAGTGTAAAAAGCGCGCAGAAAAGGGTAGGCCACAATTGTCCCCAGCAGAAATATGGCCGGGAACATAAAAAGATAGGCCTCTTTCCAATCTGGCCCCAACATGTGCCGCAAACCGCGCCGCGGCTTCTGTATATTTTGCTGACGTTCAACAATAGTCTGTGGGCTTGTTAATTCCATTATTATATTCTCACAGAACAACTATACGGCTATGGCCGATAAAATATAAATCGAGTCTAAAATGACTCTACAAATATGGTTTTCTCGGGGAAAGTCACGTATAGCAGGATTCTTTACTCAGTACACCGCAACGGTGTTGGCGAAATAGGCGTTGGTCTGGTTTGTTGAACCCGACGCGCTCTTGCAATTGCGATCTACTGTTACTAACTTATGTTACGCAAGCCTGGCGGAAAGTCGGCTCGCCGACGTTCCTGTTGCTCTCTAGCAGACTGGCTGTCGCTGCGTAACGTGCGTTACTAACGTACGCATATCGCCGTGCAATCACAATGAGTTAGCCGCTATGAGTTAGCGACAGCTAGTCAACCAAGAACGCCTGGGGCGCAGACCAACGTGCTTATTCATACGCAAGGCGCTTGGCAGAAAAAGGGCACTATAGGCCAGAAAAGGTTCCAACCTATAGTACCCACTTGTATACAAACGGCTTTTATTCTTCGCCAGGTAGGCCATATTCCTGGAAGACCAACACCATGCGATCGTGCGCAGTGGCAACGGCTTCCTCAACTGGCGTACCGGTAACAAAGGCATTTACCATATCGTTCCAGATACCAGAGTTCTCAATGGCGGTCAAAGCAGCGGACGGCGGTCCAGGCCATGAACCGGCTTCGATACCGGAATCATCAAGCGCGGCCGGCTTAACCTGCAACGACATTTCATTGCTCTGGGTATATGCAGACATCTCCCACAGGTTGGTGTAGGCAGGTACAGCATAGGCCGGAGACGATTCGAGCATGGCGTCCATGCGATCCAGGTTGCCAGTCAGTTCAAGGATGGTCGTCTTGGCGTTTTCCGCATTGGCGGCGCCCTTTAGCAGGAACCAGTCTTTGCTGCCAATTGTATTGAACTCCTGATTGACCGGACCACCGGGAGGCGCCAGGTAAGCGGTCTTCTCGGCTACCGGCAACCCATCCACCAACGCCTTGGCATAAACGGTACCGGCATTTTCAGTGTAACCGATCACTTCACCCTGGAAGGCTTCGTTGTTGGAAATGTCGTTCCAAGCCAACACGCCTGGAGGCAACATGCCCGCCCATTCGTCACCCAAATAGGTGTCTTTGATGAAGTTCATGGCTTCGATCATTTCGGGCGAATTGGTGCGGATATACTGGCCCGTCTCGTCCTGCCAGCCGGCGCCCCAACCACATTTGATGCGCTGAATAATGCTATTGCCGTCACCAGAGCGGTTAATCGTGATGCCCCAGCCATAGAAATCGTCTGTAGACACGGCTAAGCAGGCTTCGCGCAGCTTGTCATATGTGCGGACGGTCTGTAGATCAATTCCGGCATCACCGAAAGAATCCTTGCGGTAGTAACCACCGCCGGCGCGCTGATGATAAGGCACAGAATACCAGGCGCCATCAAAGATCTTGGTTAGCTGCAAATATGGTGAAGCAGGACCATACACGTCTTCAATTTGTGCAACCAGATCGGAAACATCTTGCGTCAGATCCAGTTCGTGCAACAGCTGTGCCGAAAGCGTGTGGCGGACCAGATCGGGCGGATCGCCGGCCTGTACGGCGGCGGACAGACGCTCGGTTTCACCGGAACCGGCGGCAAAGCCCTGAGAGTCGGCAAGTTCAAGTTCCCAGCCCTTCTCGGCGGCATATTCTTGCAGTTCAGTCTGAGTGTGCTCATTGTAGGTGTCATGGAAGTCAATATCCAAAATCACCCAGAGGCTACCAGTTTCGACAGCAGGAGCCGCATCACCGCCCCCTTCAGGCAGCCGGCGCCGCGGGCGCGGCCCCTGGTTGGGGCGCGCAAGCTGCCAGCGCGGCCACGCCAAAGGCGCCGCCCGCAAACTTTAGGAAACTTCGTCGACTTAAACTATTGTTCGACACATTGTCCTCCTTAATCGGTTGTCGTCAAAAGCTGACTATTTATTGAAATGTACTTCTATATTTTGCTCTGCGTGAAAATCGGCATATGCTTCTTGACAAATATGTTTGCAGATCAAGCAACCATATGGAGATATTGTCGGGAAACTTCGAATTTCATCACAAACGCAGTGTATTATAGTGGGTTCTATTTAAAACCAGTGAGCAGTCTGAATCAACAGAATAGTGGGAACGACCGATTTCAAACGACCGCACTACAAATCATAGGGCATTAATTTGCGTTTTACGCAAAGGGGAAACAAGATTATACTAAATAAATCAAAGGTTCATCGATTAAGACAACGAACCCATCTGTTGTCTATAATCAGTGCACCGCAACGGTGTTGGCGCAATAGACATCGGTCTTAATTAGTGAATCCGACCCTACTGCTTGCCCTTGTGATCTACTGATAATCAGTGCACCGCAACGGTGTTGGCGCAATAGACATCGGTCTTAATTGGTGAATCCGACCTCTACTGCTTGCCCTTGCGGTCTGCTGACAATAATCAGTGTAAGATAATTATAACAGTAAATTTTACACTGTTTTTATTTAGGGCTGACGTCTAACGTGCCTAGTGGGGAAGCAACTGCGTACAGAATAACAGAAAATCTTTCACTCGTCAACTATCTTTAAACATTAAATTTTTACCCCACCAAAACAGGAGGAACCTCTGTGAAAATCTTAATCCAATATCCCTTTACGCCCGAGCAGATTGACGCTTTTAGTGCGCTAGCCGAAGAGCAGGGCAACCATCAGGTCGTGCATGTGGAAAGCGACGAAGAAGCCATTGCCCAAGCCGCCGATGCCGAAGTACTGCTGGGTTGGTTCAAGCCCGCCGTTTGCGCAGCCGCCCCCAATTTACGCTGGATCCAATCCTTTAGCACCGGTATGGAAAAATTTCTCTTCCCCGAAATTATTGAACGCGACGAAGTAAAAATCAGTAATGTGGCCGGTCTCTACGCCAGCCAAGGAGCGGAACACGCTTGGGCGCTGCTGCTGAGCCTAACCCGCGGCATCCACACTTCGTGGGACAACATGAAGCAGAAAAAGTGGGGCGGCGGTTCCAATATTGAGCTGGCCGGCATGACCTTGGGGTTAATCGGCCTGGGTGGCTTTGGCCTCCACATGGCGCGCCGCGCGCAAGGGTATGACATGACGATCCTGGCCATCGACCCCGTGCGCACCGCAAAGCCTGACTATGTGGCCGAGCTCAAGCCCTTCAATCGCGCCAATTTGCACGATCTGTTGCGTCGCGCCGATGTGGTCATGACCGCCTGCCCGCTGACCGAAGAGACGTATCACTTGATTGGCGCTGAAGAACTGGCGCGCATGAAGCCCATGGCCTATCTGATCAACGTGACGCGCGGCGGCATTATTGATGAGCCGGCATTGATCAACGCCCTGCAGAATGGCCAGATCGCCGGCGCGGGGCTGGACGTGGTGGAAAAAGAGCCGCTGTCACCCGATAACCCACTTTGGGAAGCTCCCAACCTACTCTTAACGCCGCATCGGGCCGGCGCGTCTCAACATCGGCCGCGCCTGGTCTTTGAATACTTCCTGCAAAATCTGGAACGCTATCTCCAGGGCGAAACGCCCATTGCCATTGTGGACAAGCGCAAGGGCTATTAGAAAATGACAGGGTGAAGCGGTGACAGGGTGAAGCGGTGACAGGGTTGCAAGAAACAAGATATCGAGTGTACACATTAAACCCTGTACTCTGCCACCTTGCCATTGCCACTCTGCCACTCTGCCACTCTGCCACTCTGCCACTCTGCCACCTTGCCACTTGCCACTCTGCCACTCTGCCACTCTGCCACCTTGCCACCTTGCCTAAAATCCCATGCGCTTCATATACTCAAACATTGCCTTGCTGCGCTTGGCTTCGCTCACCGGATCATCGCCGGGAGGTGGGGCGCCCGGGCAGCCAGTGACCCAGCGATTATAGCCAATATCGTGCAGCACGTCGCGCACGCCGCCAAAGTCCAGACATTCAGCCTGACCCACCGCTACCCATTCAGGGTTATATTCGCCTTCCTTGCGCACGGTGCAGGACGCATAATCTTGCAAATGCACGTAGTTGAGCTGGCTGGCAAAATCACGCAGCGACGCGACCGGATCATAGCCCCACAGCTCGGCGTGGGAGACGTCGATGCAAAGTTTGGCCTTATCCAGATGTTGCATATAAAGCCGCCAGTGGGCAATATTATCTACCAACAAATTGGTGTGAATATGATAAGTCAACTCCAGCCCCAGCTGAGCGGCATATTCGGCCCACGCATCCGCGCCCTCAGCCGCCGCAATCACGTCGGCATCGGTGACGGTACGGCCCTCAGGCTTGCGGCCATTCATATACAAAAAGCAGTCGGCGCCCATTTCGGCGGCAAACTCCATGCGCCGCTTGTTGCGCTCCACGTTGGCATAGTCGCGGCTATCCGGCGTACCCGCGGCCGAGTAGACCGCCATGGGCATGCCCACATTGTCGCAAATCTGCTTGACGTGCTTCGGCGTGCCCAACCAATCCAGCGGCAGGCGACATTCCCAACCGTCCCAGCCGATCTTTTTCAGCTCGGTCAGCGCCGCTTCCAGGTCTGGCTCGCGCCAACGCAACGCGCAATAGCCCAATTTAAATGACATGGTTCTCTCCTTTGGTTGTAAATAAACTATTTTGGATAAATTACATGAAAGAGGCTTATGAACGACGAACAATACCAACGCGGTGTAGAACAGTTTGCCCAAATGGTGGGCGCCGAAAACATTGATGCGCTGCGCGAGCGCTTCTCCTCGCTATCGCCCGACTTTGAACGTGCGGTCATGGGTGTGGTGGGGGGCGAAATCTGGAGCCGACCGGGCTTGGACCTCCGTACGCGCAGCCTGTGTAGCATTGCCCTGCTGGCCGGGTTGGGCCGCATTAGTGCGCTGGAACTCAACGTAGAGATGGCGCTCAATAATGGCGCCACCGAAGAAGAGATCGTCGAAGTCTTCTTCCAAGTTGCCGCCTACGCCGGTTTTGCCGCCGCATGGGATGGGCTGCAAAGGGCCAATGTGGTGTTCGAGCGCATGAAAGCACGGTGAACGGAAGAATTGGGAGATTAGTTTATTGGGGATTGGGTGGGCTTTTGACCAATAAACCCATTCCCCAATCCCCCTCACTTGGCCAACTTCTTTAACCATTCCACAGCGCCTTTGGTTTTGCGCCAGGCCTGTAAATAACGACCAACATAGCTGATGGCTTCGTTCTCATCGCCAAAGCCAATGTAGGCGGGTGGCGCCGCGGGCAGCCGCTTGCGGGCGGTTAAATATGGGGGCACATGCGGATTCATCTTTAGCGCCTCGCGCAGCAATTTATCCGTTTGGCGACCGGCGCCACTCTTCCGAAAGGCCAATAGCGCCCGCGTATAGAGCCATTCGGCCATGGCGTCCTCTTCATATTCTTTTTGCAGCGCGCGCGCCGCATCATCCGCCCCCGTTTCAACCAGCAAGTTGAGCAAGGTGTAGCGCACGCCCTGGTTGTCGCCCGGATTCAACACCAGCATTTCCCGAAAATGCTGAGCCGCTTCCGCGGTGCGCCCCAGCCGCCATAACACCTCTGCCAATCCTTCACGCGCCCGCATGTAAGGCCGCGTTTCAATCAACCCCCAAAAGTGACCCACACCCTCCTCAAATATCTCTGGACCCAGCGCGCGCTCACCGGCAGCCACACCTTCTTCATAATAACGCAGCGCCCGTTCCACCGTATCTGCTTCCTCCTCGGCCAGCAAAACATAGGCATCGGCACAATCGGGCGAGACCTCCAACGCCTCGTGGGCCAGGATCACGCGGCGGGCTGGGTTAGACTCTTCCCATGCTTGATACATCATGGCTTGCGCGCGATCCAGCGGTGAGCCGCCGCGGCGTCCGCCGCTCAATTGCGCCATCATGCCTTCCATACCGCGTCGGTCAAACATGGGCAACGCGTCATCATCATCGTCATCATACTCGTCATCGTCTTCATCATATTCATCATATTCATCATCGTCACCAAACATTTGCCCAAAAATATCATTGAAAGCACCCTTTTCCAGCAGGTCAGCCAGTTCCGATGGCATATCGGACATGTTCCCAAGACCAAAGGGCAGGTCTCCTATTTCGGGCAATTTACCGCCAGGGCAGGTGATGCGCACCTCATGCGCCCCCAATGCAGTCTGAATTTGATACGTATCTTCAATGAGGCTGCGCGCCTCAAGCCAACCTTCATCCGCCAGCGTCTCTCCGTGCCGCTGCACAAACTCCACAATCGCACGCAACGCTGCTTCATACCAGATCAGGTCAGTTTTGGTCGGGCGCAAAACGCCATCGTCTCGGCTGAATATTACCGGTAGCGGGTACGCCTCATCATCGGCCACTTCCCAACTGTACTCTTCCAGCGCATCTAAATCATCAAAAGGCAGCCCCGTAATATCGCCAAAAAGGAGCGAATGGGAGCCGGAATCGGCCACAGTTTCCAAGGGATTGTCCATAAATTGAAAGAGTCGTTCCAGGTCCGCCCACTCTTTGTACACAGCTAGTCCATATTCAATGCCCCCGGCTCCCATGACCACGGCAAAACGTTTACCACCACCGTTTACCACATCAATGGCCAGCGGAATCTCATCGGACAGCACATACCAAGGCGTGGCGCGGTAATACGCGGCCGCCGCGGCAAAGACGCCCCCCACCAATTCGGGCGTCACGTCCGCCACGGCAAGTAGGGCGGGCACCTCGGTTTCATCATCCTCAAACATAAAGGCAGCCATCTGCGCCAGCATCTCTTTGATCTCTTCTGGACGTTCCACTGTGCGCACTTGAATATCCAGCTTGCCCAGTTCGTCCAGCAGCCATTCACCGGCGAGTTCAGGCTGCAGATAGACTTGTCCGGGCCGATACGCATCGCCTTTGGCGAGCTGCCCTTTGCCCAGCATCATATTGGTGAGCTCGCGCAGAATATCCGCATCCTCCGGCGGCGTTTCCTGCATGTTGGTATGCATGACCGCACCTGTATTTCCGTTGATGATCAGCACCATATGGGGACGGAATAGCTCACCGTCGTCATTCTCCACCCAGGTGCGCATGCGTTCAATATCCACATACCAAATATCTTCGCGTTGTGGCAGTTGCTCGGGTGATTTAGATTTTCGCTTTGGCATTGGGGTTTCCTTTTGAACTAAAACAGATTCTCAGCAGATTGCAACAGCCAGAGATAGGGCTAGCTCTTCAAACGAGACCGCTGGCTGGACCGTCAACAGTGTGGCGGCGTAACAATCATAAAAGCCAGCGACCTGCTGGAGTGAATTGAGATAGACAGCATACCATCTTCTGTTTAGGGGAATTGGCTATAATCATACCATATTTGATTCACATGGGGCATCTCGGCCTGTAATTTGGCCGCGATTCGGTTTGAGGCCGCTCCCTGTAATTTACAACCAGGCAATCCCCTGCTTGCCTGCGACATACAGCCGAGGTAGTTATCCAGATACTTGCGGGCTGAGCGTTGTTGCGCTGCAACCACTTCGTGAACGACTGAGCTCACGCCGAAGTCTTGTCAAAGCCCGCCTATGCCGTACCACCTTACAGCTCGTGAAACGGGTGCAGCGCAACACCACATCGTGAGCTGCCAAGCTCAGGCTGCGGCTGGATAATGACCAGCCCAGAACAACTTTCTGACGTGGCTTTGTTTGACTTTGCTCTCTGCTTCCATCAAAATAGTGCGCAGATGGTCTTATTCACTTGTGTTACGCAAGCCGACGTTCCTGTTTCTCTCTAGCAGACTGGCTGTCGCTGCGTAACGTGAGTTATTCATCCATGCCAAACGGAAACCGATACCATGCCAAAACGTGAAGCCAAACTGGGCTTTATATTTGTCACTCTTTTGCTAGATATTTTAGGACTGGGTTTAATCATCCCAGTTTTACCCAAGCTCATCGAGAGCTTTACCAATAATAACGTAGAAAGCGCCTCCACCGTATACGGCATCATGATCGCTGTCTATGCGCTCATGCAGTTTATCTTTGCACCGATCTTGGGCAGCCTTTCTGATCAATATGGCCGCCGCCCGGTGATTCTGATTTCGCTCTTGGGTTCGGGGTTGGATTATCTGCTGCTGGCCTTTGCGCCCAGCCTCTCTTGGCTCTTTGTGGGGCGCGTCATTTCGGGCGTCACCGCCGCCAACATTACCACGGCCTCTGCTTATATTGTCGATGTGAGTGCACCCGAGGACCGGGCCAAAAATTTTGGCATTCTGGGCGTGGCCTTTGGGCTGGGCTTTATTATTGGACCCGCCATTGGCGGGCTACTGGGCGATGTGAAACTGCACCTCCCGTTTTTGGTCGTGGCCGGGATCACGCTGCTCAACTGGCTCTATGGCTATTTTGTATTGCCGGAATCGCTCAAACCGGAAAATCGGCGGCCCTTTAGCTGGCGCCGCGCCAACCCCATTGGTTCGCTGTCGGGCCTGGGGCGCTATCCCATTGTGCTGGCCCTGGTCTCTACCATTGTGCTGGCCAGCATGGCCCAAAATGCCCTCCAAAGCACCTGGGTGCTCTACACCGATTTTCGCTATAATTGGGGGCCGCGCGACGTGGGACTATCGCTGGCGGTCGTGGGGCTTTCGGCAGCCATTGTCCAAGGTGGGCTGATTGGCAAAATTGTCGGCTTTCTGGGCGAACGTAAAGCGCTGTTGGTGGGCCTCTCCATCAGCGTGGTCAGCTTTATTCTGTACGGCTTGGCTTCTGCCGGCTGGATGCTCTATGTCATCCCCTTCTTGGGGGCCTTGGGCGGCATCTCCGGTCCCAGCGCGCAGTCGATTATTACCCAAAATGTGGCCGACAATGAACAGGGCGCTATTCAAGGCGCGCTCACCAGCCTCAATTCGCTGACCGGCGTGATTGCGCCGCTGATTGCCACCAATGTTTTTCGCTATTTTATTAGCGACGCCGCGCCCGTCACCATACCCGGCGCCGCTTTTTTTATCGGCGCGTTTTTCTTGGTTATTGCACTCGCGCTGGCGGCGCGCACGTTTCGCCGCTTGCCCGAAACAGTGGCGGAAAATGTTTCAGAAATGCCGCCCATGCTCCCACACTAATCATCAGTACACCGCAACGGTGTTGGCGATACAGGCCTCGGTCTCGATTGGTGAATCCGGCCCTATCTCCTGCTGTTGCGATCTGCTAATCATCAGTACACCGCAACGGTGTTGGCGATACAGGCCTCGGTCTCGATTGGTGAATCCGGCCCTATCTCCTGCTATTGCGATCTGCTAATCATCAGTACACCGCAACGGTGTTGGCGATATAGGCGTCGGTCTCGATTGGTGAATCCGGCCCTATCTCCTGCTGTTGCGATCTGCTAATCATCAGTACACCGCAACGGTGTTGGCGATACAGGCGTCGGTCTCGATTGGTGAATCCGGCCCTATCTCTTGCTGTTGCGATCTGCTAATCATCAGTACACCGCAACAATGTTGGCGATACAGGCGTCGGTCTCGATTGGTGAATCCGGCCCTATCTCCTGCTGTTGCGATCTGCTGCTTATCTCTTCTTGTCTATCCATCGTTCAATCTTCATTGGCGGCTAAGATCACATACAAATTCAGATCGCCCTCTTTGCCATCGGCCCGAAACTGATCCGTCATGCGCAGTCTACATTCGGCCGCCATTTGCCGCAGTTCCACCTCATCCAGTTGATGCACATAACGCACGGCAAATTGGCCCTGTTTCCACGGCAGCAGCGCATCCCCCGGCTCCACATCAGCCGCCGCCAGGCCAATGTGCGACCACGGAATCTGGCGGGTGCGAAAGCGCTCGCTGGAAAGAAATTGCCACGCCGAAAGCGCCAGCACCCCATTGGTCAATGCAGATAGCTCCTGCACGAGCCGCCGGCGCAGATCATACCCCGGCAAGTGCTGCAACGTGGCTGTACAGAGCACAAAGTCAAACCCGTTTGCGAACGCGTCCCCTGCGGGCAGAGAGTCCAGCGCCTGCACCCAATCTGGCTGCGCCAAATCTGCCCGATAAAAGTGCGCAACACCATGTTGCAGATCGACCGTGTGCTCCTGCGCCAGCGCCAGCAGCTTCTCCGACCCATCCACGCCCACATACGTAAACGGCAGCTCTAAACTGTCCACCATGCGCGCAAAGCGGCCATTGCCGCACCCCACATCCAGCACGGTCAATTGCTGCCCAGCGGTCGGGCGCGGGACATATTCGAGCAGCCGCGTCAAGCCCGGCGTCCAGCCCTGGCGCGTCTGGTCAAAATCGGGCGCAACCGTGGTATAAAATTGGCGGTTCAGTTCTAGTAATGCATGTCGAACGTGTACGTCCATAAGCCTCAATGCCCGCTGTACATGTGCAGATTTCGGCTGCCCGCTGATGGCGCTCCTCACCAACCGTGAGATTTATGAAATCTGTGGTTAAAAGCCTTCTTCGCTCTGTGTTATAATGCCATTATGAAACGGATTATCCCGCACGAGCAAATTCCTACCGAAGTGCTAGAGACAGCTCAAGCCTGGCAGAAGCGCCGCAACAGCTTTGACCCAGCGCAGCACAGCGGTGAGCTATACGCAATCTTTCAGGCCATTGCACAGGTGCCTGAAGGCGCATGGAATCCGACGCACGATCTGCGTCCCATTTTGGCGCGCTTTCCCAAAGAGGGCAAGGGGCTCTATTCCAAAGCCGACCTGATCAAAGGCTATCATCACCTGGTGGCCGAGGGCGACCTGGAGCCCGACCCGCTGCTCATGCAGCGCATCCGCATGAAGCCCATGCGCACGGCCAGCGGCGTGGCCCCGGTCACCGTGTTGACTGCGCCGGCTGGCTGCCCCGGCAAGTGTATCTTTTGCCCGGACGATTGGCGCATGCCCAAAAGCTACATTTATGATGAGCCGGGCTGTCAACGCGCCGAGCGCGACGGCTTTGACCCCTTCCGCCAAACGCTGGGGCGCATCCGCGCCTTTGAGGGCATTGGGCATGAGGCGGACAAAGTAGAGCTGCTGATTCTGGGCGGCACGTGGAGCGCGTATAGCAAAGAGTATCGCGAGTGGTTTGTGCGGCGCTGCTTGGACGCCATGAATACGGCCAGCGATGCCAATTACGCGTCGGTCGATTCACTGGCCGCGACCCAGACGTACAATGCACGAGCCAGCCATCGCAACGTGGGCCTGGTCATCGAGACGCGGCCAGACTGGATTACGCCCGCCGAAATTCGTCACCTGCGGCAGCTGGGCGTCACCAAGGTGCAGATTGGCGTTCAGAGCCTGGATGATGAGATTTTGACGCTCAACAAGCGCGGGCACGATGTGGCCTCTGTGCGTCAAGCATTGGGGCTGCTGCGCACGGCCGGCTTTAAGCTGCATCTACACTGGATGCCCAATCTATACGGCGCCACGCCAGCCAAGGACCGCGCCGATTTTGCCCGCTTTTTTGACGACCCGGCCATTCGTCCTGATGAGCTGAAAATTTATCCCTGCTCGCTGATCAAAGAGACCGAGCTGTATGACCGCTGGCTGGCCGGCGACTATGCACCCTATAGCCAGGATGAACTGGTGGCGCTGCTGGCCGACGTCAAACCCACCATTCCGCCCTACACGCGCGTCAATCGCCTCTTCCGCGATATTCCGGCCCACCACATTCAGGCCGGCGTCAAGTTGGGCAATCTGCGCCAGGTGGTGCACGATGAGCTGATGCGGCGCGGCCAACGCTGCGGCTGCATCCGCTGCCGCGAAGTTAAACGGCGCGAGATCGACCCAACGGCGTTGGTGCTCAAGGATTATGCATACGAAACCGACCTGACGCACGAACATTTTCTCTCATTTGAAACAGCTGCCTCCGACACAAAACCGGGGCTGATTGCCGGTTTCCTGCGCCTGAGCTTGCCCAAACGGGCCCCTGACGGCAGCCCGTTGGGAAGCCGCGCCTTTTTAGAGGAGATTGTCGATAGCGCCATGATACGCGAAATTCACGTCTACGGACCGGCCCTCTCTTTGGGCAAAGAGAGTGATGGCCAAGCGCAACATAGCGGTCTGGGCACGCGTCTCATGGATAAGGCCCGCCAAATTAGCAAGGCGGCCGGCTTCAAGCGCATCAGCGTCATTTCGGCCATTGGCACGCGTGAATATTACGCCGAACGCGGCTTCGAGCTGGGTGAACTATATATGAACGGGGATTTATAACTCCTCTTGGCAGCTAGGCAGGCGTTCACCTTCATACCCAAACACATACATACCAACACATACATACCAACACGTACATACAAACACGTACATATCAACACGTACATACAAAGTTGAAAAGATTCGCACGGCCTTTCCGCAAACCCATTGCCGCAAGTTTATGCAGACACATGCAAGTTCAGAACTTGCGGTGCGTATCCGCGCGCGGCCATGCAACCGGTTCGAATATTAAACTGTTTTGCGTGCTGCTGTCTGCGTTTTGGCTCTTAACCGCCTGTAATGCCGGCCAGCGCGGCCCCAATCTTGCGCAGCCCATTGATGATCTGCTGCCCAGCGATTGGAAACATACTGGCGCCTGGTACGATATCAACATCGACGATGATGAGGCAGAAGAATATTTGCTCTTTGTTACCTATGACGGCATTGCCATTGCCGGCTCTAGCCAGGCGCAGATTGGCCCCATCGGCGCCCTGATTTTGGACATTGTGCCAGCGCTGCAAGAGCCCACACCCCAAGATGTGACCGCCACCGTCACCGCAACTATATCGGTCAACGACCAGACGCTGTCGGCAAACGAGGTGCAACTCTATCGCATCCTGCCCGGGTACTGGCCAGGACAAGGGCAGGGCTTTGTGGCTGGACCAGGCGAAGAAAGCAGCATTAGCGCCGTGCAGCTGACCAGCGAAGTCAACGATCCCCGCGGCTTTTGGCAGAACACGACGCTCAAAGAGGTGGCGATTTTTGCCGGTGAGACGCGCATGACCGTTATTTGGCAACGCAGCCCCGAATTGGGCTATGGCGTGACCCAAGTCTACGGGCCGGGGGGCCTTCTGCGCTCGGCCGATGCCCCCGCTTTTGCCAACCTGGTGGAGCCCATTGCCACCGTATGGGCGGATACGCCGCTCAATGACCGCAATATGCTCTGTCTGCGCTCGCGCTATGACCGCGTGCTTAACCTGGCCGAGCCGCCGGCCCCGCCCTTTTCCAACTTTGATGCAATCTCTTATACGGCAAGCCCCGAAGGCATCACGTTTTGCCACGGCGCGCCCCTTCACCCTTATTACCCCGAAGGTGTAGTGCTGGCCTATCTGCAAAATCCCCAGGGGCAGGAGCGGCTACTTTTTCCCACTTTGGACCCCGATAGCAAATCCGCCATTGCCGGCACAGTGCAAAAGCTGTGGAACGGCGATACGCCGCCGCGCGTCGATGCCCTGCTGGGGTATCAATGGTGGCCGCCCGCCCCGGCTGAGGGAGAGGATTACATTGAGACCGCGGTCTGCACAACGGTGCAAACGTCTAGCGGAACGCAGTCATTGCTCTTTCGCTTGCGACATGGCGTAGAGGTGGGCGCGGGCGCCCACCAGAACAGCGACCGCCTCTTTATTGCAAATGCCTCATTGCTTCCGGCGCCTGTGGGCGCGGTGGCTGCCGATTGCCGCACCGTCATTGGCGACGCAGATTCTGGAGAACGGGAGGCGCCATGATCCTCGCCAATCAATACGCGGCGATTTCGGCGGATGAGCTGCGGCATGCAGTGCAGGCCGGCCAAAGCACCCACGCCGCCTTTTTGTCCGCCAAAACCAGCACCCGGCGGCTGGCCGAAACGCTGGCCGCCCTGGCCAACGCCAATGGCGGCCTTGTGCTGTTGGGGGTAACGGCTTCTGGTGGCTTCCAGCAGGATGTGGACGTCCAGGCGCTGCGCGATCTCATCAGCACGGCCAGCCTCCTGACCGAACCGCCGCTGATCCTGCCCAGCCCGCAGACAATGGTGCATCCACACCTAGATCGGCTCGGTGAACGCGCCGTCGAAACTGGCCAGGGCGTCATTGTGGTGGTGCAAGTACCGCCGGGGCTGCCCCACGTCTATCACGTCAACGGCGCATATCTAACGCGCCAGGGCGCGCAAAATCAGCCCCTAGACACGGCGCGGCTGCGCCAGCTGCTGCTGGAGCGCGGCGACCGTGGCTATGAAGAAATGGCCATGCCAGACGCCACGTTGGAGGATCTGAACCCACGGCGCATAGAGCGCTATCTTACCCGCATTGGGGCCGCGCCGGATGCCGATGCAGTGCAAATGCTGGCTTCGCGCGGCTGCGTCACCTTTGTGCGGGAGGAAGCCGAGAACGCAACAGAGGATGTGGAAACGCCTGTGTCGCGGCGCGCCGTGCCCACGGTGGCGGGGCTGCTGCTCTTTGGCCGCAACCCGCAACGCTTTTTACGCAGTGCAGAGCTGATTTGCGTGCGCTACATGGGCTCTTCCATGAGTGATGAATTTGTGCGCCAGGAGATTGTGGGCACGCTGCCCGAGCAGATTCAGCAGGCCGAAACGTTTATTACGACCAATATGCGCCGCGGCATGCGCATTACGGGCATGGCGCGCCAAGAGACCACAGAATATCCACTGGCCGTGGTGCGCGAGGCCATTGTCAATGCCATTGCCCATCGCGACTACAGCCAGCACGGTGAAGGCATCCGGCTGATCATGTATAGCGACCGCATGGAGGTCTACAGCCCGGGTCGGCTGCCCGGCCACGTCACGTTGGACAATCTGGTAGATGAACGCTATAGCCGCAATGAGGCGCTGGTGGCCGTGCTGACCGATCTGGGCTACATTGAACGGCTGGGCTACGGCATCGACCGTATGATCGCCACCATGCAGCAGGCCGGTCTCAAAGCCCCCATTTTTGAAGAGACCAGCGCCGGCTTCAAGGTGACGCTCTATTCGGCGGGGGTCGATCTGGTCAGCCCACAGCCGGCACAGCAGCCTTGGGGCCATGCGTTTCTCAATGAGCGTCAGGAAAGCGCGCTGGCTTTCGTCCAGCAGAACGGGCGCATTACCAATAGCGATTATCAAGAATTGGTCCCCGACGTGAGCGCCGAAACCATTCGCCGCGATCTGGCCGATTTGGTGGATAAAAATCTCCTCCTGCGCATTGGCAGCAAGCGCGCAACCTATTATATTTTAAAGTGAGAACTAGGTGCGACGCACGGATTTTCGCGACGCCATTTTTTGACAAAACAAGGAACTGTCCATGACCGACATCACCAGTGCGGCATATGCTGCGCAAATGGATGCGCAAGATCCACTGGCCGCCTATCGTGCCCGCTTTGTGCATGATGATTCCGACCTAATTTATCTGGACGGCAATTCGCTGGGGCGACTGCCGACCGCCACCTCGGCACAGGTGGCGGCGGTCCTGCACCAGCAATGGGGCGACCGGCTGATCCGCAGTTGGAATGAGGAGTGGATGGCGCTGCCCACGCGCATTGGCGATAAGATTGGGCGGTTGGTGGGCGCGGCGCCGGGTGAAGTAGCCATTGCTGATTCCACATCGGTCAATCTATTTAAGCTGGCGCTGGCTGCGCTCACCGCGCGCCCGGATCGCCACAAGATTGTGACCGATGACCTGAACTTTCCATCGGATGTTTATATTTTGCAGGCCGCGGCCGATCTGGCCGGACGGCCATGCCGCGTGGAAATTGTGCCTCGCCCGATGGCATTCACGGCCCGGTAGAGGCGCTGACCGCGGCCATTGATGTGGATACGGCGCTGGTTTCGCTGTCTCACACGGTGTTCAAAAGCGCATACACATACGACATGGCGGAGATCACGCGCACCGCCCACGCCGCCGGTGCGCTGACTCTGTGGGATTTAAGCCATGCCGCGGGCGCGGTGTCGGTGGCGCTCAACGCGGCTCAGGCCGATCTGGCCGTGGGTTGCTGCTATAAATATTTAAACGGCGGTCCCGGTGCGCCCGCTTTTCTCTATGTGCGCGCTGACCTGCAAGAAAAGCTGCGCAACCCCATTAGCGGTTGGATGGGGCAAAAGAACATGTTTAACTTTGATTTGACCTATACCCCGGCGCCCGGCTTGCCGCGCTTCTTCAGCGGCACGCCGCCAGTGCTGGCTATGGCGGCCATTGAGCCAGGCGTGGATCTGCTGCTAGAGGCGGGCATAGATCGGCTGCGCGCCAAATCGGTGCAGCAGACTGAGTATTTGATTGCGCTGTGGGAAAGCGAATTGGCCGCGCTGGGGTTTACGCTTAACTCGCCGCGCGCAGCCGCTGTGCGCGGGTCGCACATTTCGCTGGGCCATGCCGACGCCTGGCGCATTGACCAAGCGCTGATTCAGCAGATGGGCGTGCTGCCCGACTTCCGCAAGCCCGACAATATTCGCCTGGGTATTACGCCGCTCTATACGTCCTTTGCCGACATTCAGCAGGCCGTGAGCCGCATGCGCACGGTGGTGGAGGAGCGCATCTACGCACAATATAATGCTGCGGAACTGGCGGTCACATAACATCAGTACACCGCAACGGTGTTGGCGATTCAGGCGTCGGTTCCGACTGGGGAATCCGGCCCTATCTCCTGCTGTTGCGATCTACTGACCATATTATACCTTTTGGCTTTGCCAAAGCGCTTTGGGTATTACGACACACGTGGCATTAAAATTGCCCATCATCCTGGGCCAGAAAGTCTGTTAGGGCGGGCGTCATGCGCACTTGCCCGTCAGCGTCGGCCAGCGCTCCGGCCACATGTACTTCGGCCAACCGCGCAAATCCGGCCTGCATGCCAAGCAGCAGCGCCACTTTGGCCCAAGCTTCGGCGCACACGGCGCGCCTGTGCAACACGCTGGCGCTGAGCAGATCGGTAACGGCGGGCTCGCCGGTGCGCGGGTCAATCAAATGATGGCGCCAACGCCCATTCTGACGCCAGCGCCGGTAATCAATGCCCGACGTGGCCAACGCAGCATCCGCCAGCCAGAGTTGGAGCAGATCATCTGGTGCATCTGCATGGGCCGGCGTTCCATTTTGCCCCGGCTCATCCACCAAGAATGGCGCGGCCACAGCCACTGGCCAACCGGGCAAACCGTGCGGCGCCGCCCCCGCCACCACATCGCCCCCGGCATCTACCAAGCACGGTCCCCACTGCGAGAGCAAACGCACGGCTTGTTGCGCCGTATACCCTTTGCCAATCCCGCCCAAATCGAGCCGCATGCCGGGCGGCAATCTTAGCGCGGTGCGCGCTTGATCTAACTCAATGCGGGTCCAGCCATTATGGTGGACGTGTGCCGGTTGCGGCTTACACGTTGCTGCGTCGATTGGGTTGACGTCGGCCAGCATCAAATCAAATGAGCGCGTGTAGCCCGCCGCTTCCAATGCATCCAACAGCGTTGGATCAAACAAGCCGCCCGTGCGCGCCGTTACGTCCAGCGCCTGGTTCACCACGTCCCACAGCAGCGGAGACACCACAGTCCACTGGCCAGCCCGGCTATTGAGCGCCGAAAGCTCACTGCTGGCGTCAAAGCGGCTCAGCGTGCGCTCGTTGGCGGCAAAAAGCGCTTGCGCCTGCGCAAACGCATTCGTGGCATCATCGGCATTGGCCTCCAACCAAAACGAAATCTGGCAGCCCATGGCGCGGAAACTATGCGTTGGCCAGGCAATCACATCCTCGTGCATGACGGTTTTCCCCTCACAAAGTGTTAGACAGAACATGGTTTATACGGCGATTATGGCATATCTAAAACGTGAAGGGGTTAACACGCGCCTAAATAGTATTAAATCCAGCTTAAATTGTAGCCTGCCAGCGGTTGATGGAAGCGACTGGTTGATGGAAATGAACCAATTAAATCGGTAAACGACAGGACTGGTTGAAACCAGTGCCTGTCAGCTAAAGTACGCTAAAGCGCACTCTAGCAATAGCCTGCTTTAGCGGGCTTTTTCTAGCAGACGCAGGCTTCAGCCTGTGGCTTCAATTACCGAAATAATTTATGAATGTTCATAAACCAGTGCCTGGTAGCTAAAGTACGCTAAAGCGCACTCTAGAAACAGCCTGCTTGAGCAATACTCAGCTTTGAATGAGAACCGGAGTTTTATCACTGCGGTTGAGGCAGTAGAAAACGCCGGTTCTCATCTCAACCGCAGTATAATGATTGAATATCCGCTTCTATGCACGAATTTCTTGGCGCTGGAAGAGCGTGTAGCAGAGCGCAAAGAGCAGCAGCGTACCGGCGATCAGCCCCGTGATCTGCGGCCAGATCAGCAGCAGACTCTGATCCAGCGGCAGCGGTGCGCCCAACATGGCGCCTTGCAGTTCGCTGGGCAGCACAAAGCCAAATGAGCGTACCGCCGGATGCAGCAGCCCCATCATGGCCTCCACATAGAGCGTATTGGGCGAGAAGCGGGCCAATGTCTGTGCCAGCTCGGCCTGTGCCAGCAGCTCTTGCGGCATGCCAATGGTAATGGGGCGAATCACCTGGGCGACCACATCGGCCACAATGCCCCAGAAGATAATGAAGAAAAGCCACACGGCAATGGAAGCCAGCGCCGCCGTGGCCGGTTGCCGAAAAACAGTGGAAAAGACCAGCGCCAACGCCAGCCAGATGCCGCCATAAAAGATCGTGGCAATCAAAAAGGTAAAGGCGCGCACCACTTCTTCACCATTGGGCGGCAGCCCCAGCCCCAGGATGCCCAAACCAATAATGAGCAGCCAGATGGCCGTCAACACCAGCGTGAGCGTAAAAAAGCTGGCCAAAAATTTCCCCATGAGCAGCGCATCGCGATAGATGGGCTGGGCCAACACGCGCGAAAGCGTACGTTGATTGAATTCGCCATTTACGGCGTCAAACGTCAGCGCAATCGCGATCAGCGGCACCAAAAAGCTGAGAAAGCTAACAAAGGCGGGCAGTGGATCGCGCGCCGTGGTAAAGAGCTTGAGAAAAAGAAACGGGTCTTCACTGACCGTGGTGCGCAGCGTCTGCATGGCCGCATAGACCGTGCCAGCGGCGGTCAGCACAATCAGAATTTCCAGAATGCGCATGCGTGTGCTGGTCAGATGGTCGGCCATGTCTTTGGTGACCACGGCCCACAGCCCGGTCCAGGGCGAGCCTTCGCGGCCACGGCGGGTCGCAGGTTGGGTAACCTGCGGCTGATCCGACTGTTTGCCGGGTATCTGATCACTTGGCAGAGACAAAGCCGGTTTAAGCATGGACATGTTCCACCTCCTGGAAGTATTGCGTGTAGATTTCATCGAGGCTGGGCGCGTCTACATCCAGCGCCAGCAGATTGCCGCCGGCCTGAATGGCCGCCCGCGCGGCATCGGCGCGCAGATCGCGGCGCGCTTTCACGGTAAAACGGTTGCCGGCGTGGGTCACATCGGTTACATCGGTCAGGTTAAGCAGCGCCCGTTCGATGGGCGCGGGTTGGCCATTAACTTCCAAATGCAGCTGATAGCCGCCACCCAGCACCTTTTGCGCCAGTTCGGAGACCGGTCCCTCTAGCACCATGCGCCCTTTTTGGAAGAGCCCCACGCGGTCACATACGGCCTGCACCTGATGCAGCAGATGCGAAGAGAGCATAATGGTGATGCCTTCGTGCTTCATCTCGCGAATCATGGCCAAAAACTGGCGCGCGGCCTCTGGGTCCAAGCCCAGCGTTGGTTCGTCCATAATGATGACCTGTGGCTCCTTGAGCAGCACCTCGGCCACGCCCAGCCGCTGGCGCATGCCGCGCGAAAAGGCGCCCACCACTTTGTTGACCACGTCGCTCAAGCCCACGCGCGCCAATAGGCTGTCTATGCGTTGGCGCGCCTCGACGCGTGGAATGCCGTTGAGTTTGGCAATGTAGGACAAATTTTCGCGCGCGGTCAAATCATCGTAAAAGCCAATCTGGTCGGGCAAATAGCCAACACGCGCCTTTACCTGCAAAGGCTGGCGGGCCGGATCAAAGCCCAGCACCTGCACCCGGCCGCTGGTGCGTTCCGTAAGTCCCAGCAGCATGAGAATGGTGGTGGTTTTGCCGGCCCCATTGGGCCCCAGCAGGCCAAAAACTTCGCCCTTATTTAGCGTCAAGTTAAGGCTGTCCACCGCCGTAAAATTGCCATATCGTTTGGTTAAATCTTGGGTTTCGATCACCCATTTGTTGTCCATTGCTGTCTCCTGGTAGGGAGTAAGGGAGTAGGGAGTAAGGGAGTAGGGAGTAAGGGAGTAGGGAGTAGGCGTGGCTTGACGTCCTACTCCTTACCTTTAATCCCCTACCGTCGTCCAAATCGCATGACCGATAGCCCGACGACCATCACGGCGGCGGCAATAATGCCCACGCCGGTAATGCCCCACATGGTGGTGGTGCGCACGGTAATGCGATAGTCGGCAGATTTGGTGGTTGCATCGGCAGGCTTGGCGCGCACGGTCATCATATAGTCGCCGGCCACCGCCTTGTCTGCCGGATGGACGTTGGCGGTTACCTCGACCTGCTGACCGGGGTCAATTTCGTCAATCTGGGCGGGTGTAAAATCAAGCGCCCAGCCGTTGGGTTGCGAACCGCTTATCTCGATGCCGCGCGCGGGCGCCGTGCCGGTATTTTCCACAATCACCTTGAGCGGCGTATCGCGGCCCGCATAGGCATCGGCAGAGAGGCGACCATCGGGAGCGGAAACGGTGAGGGTGGGCTGTCCAACCACCTCCGCCGTCAAGTTCAGGTCGGCTTTAATGTCACCGGCCAGCGCGTGCAGCGTAATGGGATAGTTGCCGGCTTGCAGGTCCGAAAGCGGCTTGGCCTCTACGGAAATGCGCTGGGTGGCGTTGGCTGCGACGGGCAGCTCCTCAATTTCCTGCCCATTGAGCTTAAAAGTGAGCTGTACAGCGTCTGGCGTATCGCCGGTCAGGCTGACTTGCAGGTCTTCGTCCCCTTCGTTGACCAGTGACACATCATATGTAAAGGTGCTATCGGGCTTGCCGCGCTTGGTGGGCAGGTCAATGCTCATGGCCAGCCGCGCCGGCACTCGCTCTTTGACGGTCAATTCAATGGGCAGCACAGACTCAATGTCTTTGCCTTTGGCAATCACCGAAAATTGATAGTCACCAGAAGCCACATCTGCGGGCGGCTCAATCTTTAAATCCACTGAACTCTCGGTACCGGGCTGAACATAGGCCGAGCCCACAATGCGATTGGCGCCGCGCAGCGTCACCGTCCAGCCTTCGGGTACGTCATCGGTTTCCAGCTTGATGATTTGCGGAGTTGTATCGGTGTGCAGCTTGAGCGGCAGCGACAGCGTTTCATCCAATCCAATAACTTGTGAGGGATAGGCCGTGTATAAACTGAGCTGAATGGGCGCCACCGCAGGCGTATCCTGGGCTAGCGCTATGCCAGGCGCGCCAATGGCCAATAGGGTAAATGATAAGAGCAGCAGAAACGAGAAAAATTTACGCATTTGTTGGGTTCCTTTGGTAAGCTGGAGAATCGGGGGATGAGGATTACGTTGATTAACTTATGTTACGCAAGCCTGGCGGAAAGTCAGCTCGCCGACGTTCCTGTTTCTCTCTGGCAGACTGGCTGCCGCTGCGTAACGTGACTGATTAACTAAGAACATAAATTACCAGCGCCGCAAAGCTGATAGCTGCGGCGATTGTTAGAACCAAAAGTAGTAAAATAGCGGTGTCATTCTTATCACGTTGCATAATTTGCCCGTCGCGCGCCCGCGTAATGTGCTGGCCGTAGATGAATAGCATAAGAGCTGCCGAGACAAAAAAGAGAGGCGCGGACATGGGATCAGCATACTGCACCCTTAGTTACAAATCTTTATTGAAGTTTTAGGGAAAGTTTATGGTGAGTTTAAGACAAGCAGAAGGGAAAAGGAGACGACTTCCGCCGCGCCCGCGGAACGTCAAGAGTGAACTCGGTCGTATTCGATACAATTTTAATCAAGGCTTGCGTAAGTCCTGAAGGATAGAAGAAGTCAGTCTTTACGTAGCGGCAGGCGGAGACGAAACGTGGCGCCAGGGCCGGAGCCGTGCACCACGGTGAGGGAGCCGCCATGTGCTTCGGCCAATTGGCGCGAAAGGGCCAGGCCAATGCCCATGCCTTGATGAATGCGGCGCAGATTGGGGTTGCGATAGAAAAACTCAAAAATGCGTTCGTCTTCGCTGGTCGGGATACCGGGACCACTGTCGGTGACATCCACCCACACGGACGGTACAGAAGTTGTGTGATCTACATGGGCCGTCATCGTGACGCAGCCGCCAGCGGGCGTATATTTGCAGGCATTATGCAGCAGGTTGCCCAGTATCTGTTCGACCCGCCGCGGATCGGCCCAAATGGTGGGCAAATCTGCGGCGTGGCAGGTCAACAAGATTGTGTTGCGGACGGCCATTTCCTGAAACTGCTTACACTGGTTGGTAATCAGCTCGGCAAGCGACACCGGTTCAGGATGGAGCGTAAGGCCGCGGATTTCTAGCTCGCCCAGCAGCGCCAAATCTTCGATCTGAAGCTGGAGGCGATCGATGTGTTCGCTTATGCCGCCCGCCAATTCCTGGCTCAGTTCGATATTGCCATTGGTCTCCAACGTCTGAGCTGCCGCCTTAATGGAGCCAAGTGGACGGCCCAATTCGTGCACAATGCCCGAAAGCAGCAGCGTGCGCGTGCGCTCCAATTCATGCAGCCGCTCACTCATGCGGTTAAAGCTGGCCGCCAGCGACTTCATTTCGGTGGGTCCCGTTTCAGGCACATGTTCCGGCTTGTCTGTAGGGCGGAAGTTAGCCACCACTTCGCTCAGACGCAGCAAGGGCGCGCCCAATGAACGCGCCAGCACCAACCCCAGCAGCAAGGAAAGAATGGCGCCGGCAAAGAGCGTGGCTAACACCACCACGCGCAGGCCATTTATACGTTCCTGCACATCGGTGAGCCGCTGCGCCAGCCGCACCGCGCCCACCACCTTGCCATTGGCGCCAAAGACGGGCACAGCCACATTAATCGCGCGGTCGGCGGCCGTCGCGCCATTGTCAATCGTCCAAACAACCTGCCCCTGACTGGCCCGGGCCAATAGTGATGCATCCAGCTCTGATTGTGGGTTTGTACTTGCGTCGGTTGTGGACGATTTATCGGCATTGGCGGCGGCCAGCAACGCATCTTCATCGACAAAGGCCATTTGCGCTGGGATGCTCTGCTGCAGCGTATTAATTAGGCCGGTGGCCAACACAGGGTCATTCCAAATGCGCGGGTCCGTACGTGGAAACTCAGCAATGAGCGCGCCCTGCACCGCCAGTTCGCGCGCCATATAATTGAGAAAAAAGTGCTGCTCAAGCTGGTAGAGCAGCACCAAGCCCAGCAGCGGCACAAAGATGAGAATCGGCAGCGTGTGGCTCAAGGCCAAACGCACACGCAGGCTGTGCCACATAGGTTACACTGCCGCCAGTTTATAGCCCACGCCGCGCACGGTCAACAAGCGCTGGGGATGAGCGGGGTCATCTTCGATTTTTTCGCGCAGCCAGCGGATGTGCACATAGAGCGTCTGCATTTCGCCCATCCATTCAGCGCCCCACACTTGGTTCAGCAACTCTTCGGCGCTAAGCACGCGTCCGGCATTTTGCGCAAAGACCCACAACAAATCAAACTCTTTAGGAGACAGATCAACAGTCCCGGTGCGGATAGACACCGTATGTGTGTCGCGGTCAATGGTTAGATCACCCAGGGCCAGGTTCTGGACGCCCGCCAAGCGGTCTGGCGCGCTATTGATTGAACGACGCAGTACCGCCTTTATGTGGGCCAACAATACATCTAAGTCGAAAGGCTTAGTAATATAATCATCGGCGCCCAGTTCTAGCCCCACAATCTGGTCCAGCTCTCGCCGGCGGGCAGTCACAAAGATTACCGGTATGTCCGCCACTTGCGTGCGCAGCGTGCGCAGCGCCTCTAAACCGTCCATGCCGGGCAGCCCGATATCAAGCAGCAACAGATCGGGGCGATTGGTCTGCACACAGGCAAGCGCCTCTTCAGCCGTGGCGGCCGTGGCGGCCGTGTAGCCTTCCTGCCCCAAGCGTACAGATAGGCTGCGCCGCATGAGAGGGTCGTCATCAACAACAAGAATCTGTTTCATATAGCTCAATGTACTCTACATTCTGCTCTTTTGACATCCACCCATGGCATAGAAAAAACCTAGTCAATAGACCAGGTTGTTATGCCATATGCATTTTGGAATGAACAAGAGTGCGTTATGCATACATACCGCACTCTTGTTATTTACCGCATAGCTTATACCATTTGGCTCTGTACAAGCAGTTGATATTATTTACGACACGATGCTACTCAACGTTAAGCGAAAGCACCTGGCCCGATTGTGCATCGATGGTGACCGTGGCGGTTTTGCTATCACCACGCATGGTAACCACCCAAACCGGATTACCGTCCTGAACCTCTTGTGTGGCCTTGGCGGAGTCTACCTTTGTTATGAGGCCCCCATCGAGCACAGCAGCTTTGGCCGTCTTAAGCGCATCACCAATGCCCATCAGCGCCCCTTGTTGCTGTTGACTAGCGGTGGTATCCGCTTTGGGGCGTTCGCCCAGCGTCACGTCCAGCGTCATATCGCTGCCATTGCGCAGAATATGGAGCGTAACGCTCTGATCTGGCGCGGTGTTGGTGAACAGATAGCCCAGTAAATCTTCAAAGCGGTAGACAGGCTGATCGTCAATGGCCGTGATAATGTCACCCTCTTTTAAGCCTGCCGTAGCCGCGGGGCCACCGTTGGCTATTGTCCCCACATAGACGCCAAGGGTATTATCGGTAATCTCATACTCTTGCGCCACGGCGGCGTTAATTGTCTGCCCCGAGATGCCCAAATATGCGTATTGATACGCGCCATCCTTGATGAGGGCCGGCACCACTTTCTCTACCACCGACACGGGTATGGCAAAGCCTACGCCTGCATTTGAACCCGCGGACGACTCGATCATGTAATTGACGCCGACGACCTCGCCCTTCATGTTGAGCAGGGGGCCACCCGAGTTGCCGGGGTTGATGGCCGTATCGGTCTGGATCACATCGGGCAGCGAATAATGGGGCTGACCGTCATTCAAGTTACCGGTGGGCGTAGAGCGATTCAATGCGCTGACCACCCCCAACGTCATGGTCTCATCCAGGCCAAATGGGCTGCCAATGGCGGCTACATAGTAACCAACACGCAGACTATCTGTTTGCGCCAATGTAAGCGGCGTCAGCGTCATGCCTTCCGGTGGCGTCACTTTGAGCACGGCCAGGTCCGCCTGCGGATCGGTCGCGACCAGTTCGGCCTTGGCCCAGTGGCCGTTGGAAAAGTTTACAATAATGTTATCCGGGTCGGCATCAGCCACGACGTGATTATTGGTTACAATGTGTCCCGCTGTGTCATAGACAAAACCGCTGCCTTCCCCCTGCACAGGTTGCTGAGTCCCATTCTGCCCAAAAGGTGAATTGCCAAAGGGGAAGGGCAGGTTGCCAAAAGGATTTTGACTTTGCGATGTTGCCTGCTGCGTCACTGTAACCTGAATGTTGACTACCGAAGGTGCAGCCGCATCATATAGCTGAGACAGCGTCTCCTGATCCGGCGAAAAGGCGGCGACACTGCGTTGGGCGTCGGTTACTGCTGCGGTCTGTGTAAGCGCCGGTGGATTATTGGTTACTTGCGCCGCTTGTACGCTGGACCAGTGCTCGACCCCATAACCCGTCGCCAAAGTGGCCACCAAAGCCGTGCCTCCAATAATGGTATAAAGTCGTTTATGCATAGAAACTCTCCTCGAATTCGTAAATTTATTTGAGCTTGCGGATCCCGCCCGTGCTTCGGACGCTTAATCACGCTGGATATCAATTTCCGATTGATGACACCATCATATATGGGAATTTAACGCGCGTCTTTATGAA
>JACKBC010000031.1 GCA_020634755.1 Caldilineaceae bacterium
CCCGCAAGTTAAACATGTTTATGATGAAATCCGGGCGGAACTGGGCTTTGGAATCGTGCCCAATTTATTCAAATCAATGGCAAGTCATCCAGGATTCTTAGCGGCGCAATGGCAGAAATTCCGCGCGGTTGTATTGCAAGGGGAAGTGCCGCGCACGCTCAAAGAGATGATCGGCGTTGTCATTTCGCAGGCCAATGGCAGCGAATATGCGCTGCGCGTGCATCTACACAGCCTGTCCGCATTGGGCATCAGCGAAGATATTTTGCAACTTTTGGTGCAAGATTTCGAGAGTTGCCCGCTTCCCCAGCATCAAAAGGAAGCCATCCGCTTTGGCCTAGCCGCAGCCACCCGGCCGCGTTCAGTAGCGGAAGCTGATTATGCCCGCTTACATGAAATAGGGTTGAGCCGCGCGGAGATCATGGAGTTGGTGGCCACCGCCAATCTGTTTGCGTCTGTAAATCAATATACCGATTCGATTATGTTGGAAATTGATCCCCTATGACGCACGAAGCAAATGGGGCTGAAGTTGACCAGCATTCGGACGATTATACCATCGCAAGCCACGGCTCTCCAGAATCATCAACCGCCCAAACCCGCGTACGCATACAGGCGCTCTCTAGCCGCATCCACATGCTCAATGAGTTTAGTACGCTCATCAATCGCACGTTGGAACTCGATGATATTATTCGGCTGGCCCGCCAACAGGCCAAGTGGCTCATCGATTACGATTGTTGCTTCGTGGCGCTCTGTGAGCCCGGTCAGCCCGCTGATATTGGTGTACATATAAATTGGGATGAATTTTTTGAAGGGACGGAAGCGGAAAGAAAAATCCAGCAAGAATTTGTACAACGTGTGTTGCAGCTGCGGCAGCCGCGGCTGTTTGACGGCGAAAGGACGCAAGGATTAACGCACGCCTCCCAAATCATTATCCCCTTGGAAAGCGGCAATGAAGTATTAGGCCTTATCTACTTTTTGAGCCGGCAAAGCCATCTCTACACGTTAGAAGACGTGCGCATTGGCTTCCTGTTGGGAACGCAATTGGCGGGCGCCATTCGCAATGCCCAACGCTTTCACGAAATCAACGATCTGTACGCCAAGCTCGAAGACGCTTACACCAATCTGCAACGGGTCAAGCAGATGCAGGACGACCTAACGCACATGATTGTACACGATTTGCGCAATCCATTGGTCTCCATCATTATGGCGATCCAATTGTTAGAGCGGCAATTGAACATAACGCACACGGCCATTAATTACACGCGTCCCATCCATTTGGCCAATATATCTGCACAGCGCATGAAAACCATGATCGAAGAGCTGCTGGATATCTCTAAGCTAGAAGCAGGTGAATTACAGCCGCAACTTGCCATCGTTAACCTACATGCGCTGCTGCAAGAGCAACGCCGCCTCTATCATTTGCGGGCCGATGCCATGCAGAAACGTTTTTGGGCGGAGATTCCCACACAACTTTCGCCAATTGTAGGTGACGTTGAAATTTTACGGCGGGTGTTGGACAACCTGCTAGATAACGCGTTTAAATATACCTGCGCACAAGGGCAAGTGGTTCTCTCCGCCATTCAGCATGATGCATATGTAGAAATTGCGGTAGAGGACAATGGTCCCGCCATTCCAGCCGCACTATACGAAGATGTATTTCGTAAATTTTTCCAAGTGACCGACAAGCTAACGGCCTCTCAATTAAAGGGTAGTGGGCTAGGGCTCACCTTTTGTCGCCTGGCCGTTGAGGCGCACGGGGGACGAATCTGGCTGGAATCTGGCGCCCTGGGCGGCAATCGCTTTGTTTTCCGGCTGCCGTTGGGTAACTCGCGCACCGCCTCATAGCAGTTCCTCAAAATGCGCCGTTGTTTGGCTCCGCACCGCATCCAGCGTCGCCCCCGGCATAAGCTCAACCAAGGTCAGTCGCCCGTTTATAAAGCGAAAGACAGCCAGCTCTGTGATAATCGTTTCCACCGCCGCCATCGCGGTTAGCGGCAATGTGCACGTGGGCACGATCTTGGCATCGCCGTTACGCGTGGTGTGCTCCATGGTGACAATCAGCCGCCGGGCGCCGGAAGCCAGATCCATGGCGCCACCCACCCCCAACAGCGGTTTGCCCGGCACGGCCCAATTGGCCAGATTGGCCTGCTCGTCCACCTGCAAACCGCCCATAATGGCCACATTAACGTGCCCGCCGCGGATCATGGCAAATGAGGTCGCGCTATCAAAATAGCTGGCGCCGGGCAGCGCGGTCACCGGAATTTTGCCGGCGTTAATGGGATAGTCGAGCGCGCCGCCGCTTTCCGGCTCTGGCCCTACGCCCAGCATGCCGTTTTCAGAATGCAAAATAATACCGTGCGCGGGCGTAATCAAGTCTGCCACCAATGTAGGAATGCCCACGCCCAGGTTAACCACATCACCCGGCTGCAGTTCGGCCAGGGCGCGGCGGGCCATATGCATGCGCGCTGCGTCCACCTTCTTGCTGCTGCCCGCCACAGAGGCCGACGAACCAAGGTCGGCCAGCGTGACGTGCGCCTGTACCAGATAATCCACAAAGCAGCCCGGCGTGTGGATCTGATTGGGATCCAGCTGCCCCACCGGCACAATCTCCTCGACTTCGGCGATCACCAGGTCAGCCGCCATGGCCATGGCCTGGTTAAAATTGTTCTCGGTCATGCGGTAGACCAGGTTGCCCGCGGTATCGGCCTGCCAAGCGCGCAACAGCGCCACATTGCCGCGCAGCGCCGGTTGAAACACATACTCTTGGCCGTTGATCATGCGGCTTTCGCGGCCTTGGGCAATCACCGTACCGGCGGATGCACGCGTAAAAAAGCCGCCGATGCCAGCGCCGCCGGCCCGAATTGCCTCGGCCAGTGAGCCCTGCGGCAGCAGCTCAAACTCAATGGCGCCCGATTGGGCAGCGGCCACCGCTTCGGGGTTGCTGGTAAAAAAGGAGCCAATGGCCTTCTTGATCTGCCCGTTGCGCAGCAAGCGGCCGCCCCCCAGCCCCGGTTCGCCCACATTGTTGGCCACATAGGTCAGGTCGCGCACAGGGGTCTCGGCCATGGCGTGCAGCAAATGCGTTGGATTGCCGGTCATACCAAAGCCGCCGACCAGAATCGTATCGCCCGCTTTGACGAGCGCAGCAGCTTGTTCGAGAGAGATTTGAGGTACGGTTTGCATTGAATAATTCCACTCATCCGGTAAATTGTATTGGGCCAACGCGAGCGTCCAGCATTGGCAGACTATAATTTATCAGTACACCGCAAAGTCTTGGCGATCTAGGCGGCGGCCTCGCTCGTTGAATCCGACGCTATCTGCCGGTGCGGTCTACTAATTATCCCCCAAGGCGCACGCGAAAGGAAAATCGCATCGAAATTAAACGCAGAAGCACCCGTTGCCTCTGGATTATGCTTCCCAAGCGGCGAAAGGTTTTGAAAGTTATTCTAGGTGTGATATACTTGGCTCGTTATACATCGGGGCGTAGCGCAGCTCGGTAGCGCGCTTCAATGGGGTTGAAGAGGTCGGAGGTTCAAATCCTCTCGCCCCGACCACTCGAGAAGAGACCGCATTATCTGGTAAGGAATTATCAGAATGATGCGGTTTTTTCTTTGCTATCTGTGGAAGGGAAATAAAAAACCATCGGCCTGTTACCGATGGTTGCATAAGCTATGGTATACTTTCGCCATTGCCGATGGTCCAATCATCGGTAATCAAGCTCGTGAGTGTTACAGCACTGCACGGGCTTTTTATTTACCCTCAGTTCATTCGTCACAAGTTAAGCAAAATAGTGATCTGTCAAATTCCGTCGAAAAGAGTGAAAATTTGTATTAGTCAACGACATGATGAAATCTAGAATAGCCAGATTCGGTTAGCGAACTCATTGGGGGAAAGGCCAGCGATAGGAAGCCCTTGATGAGGTCGGTCGTTATAGTCCATCAAGAATTGCGTTAAAAGAACGGCCAGTTCCTCGTCATCTTGCCACGTTTTGTCTCGCAGCCATGCTTTGAGAGTACGGACAAAGCGTTCGGCAATGCCGTTAGACTGGGGACGATGCCGTGCGATCAGAACATGGATGAACTCCTCAGAACGTGCTAAGGTCTGGAATGCCGATGCCGTGAAATGCGTGCCGCGGTCAGTAATCAGGAAGAGCAATGCGGGTGGTAACAGATGTCTCAGGGCCTCAACGATCATCTCCGAGGTGACATTGGCACCAGCAACGAAGAGAGGCAGGCCCAAGCACTGACGAGTACAGTTGTCGGTAATGACCAAAATCGCAATCCAAGCCGTGACAAGCGGTAGTTGAGACCAACGCTGCCGAAGGGACAAACGCTGCTGCCGCCAGGTCTCATCGGCGGCCGCTCTTGCGACTAACGTTTCTGTTCGTTGTTGTCGAACGGCTCGCCAACAATCGGCTTGGGCTTTGCGTTCAGCTGGTGGGTCGCCTGAAGTGCTCTCTTTTTCGACACGACGCGCCCGTTTTAGCACTTGCCAGGCGGCATCTTCGACTTGACGTTGTTGCCGAACGACCCGTCGCTGGTCACCGAGCGCGGTTGCTTCCTGACGTAGTACGCGCCTTTCCTCCTTCAAGGAGCGTTCGAATGGTGCTTCGTCTGCTGCTTCGACCCGCACGTTCGACACCTGTTGTTCGCGCGTGGCTTTGACGAATTCGAGCATGGCCTCTGTGTAATCTCGCTTTTCGTCGGCGAATACCTGTCCAGGCCATTGCCTTTCTGCTACCGACGCTTTCGGTTGCTCGATCACGAGTCGGCCTGAAGAACCACTGACAGCCGGCAGTTTCACCTCGATTGCGTGACTGGCCGGTACAAAACAGAGGTCGATATTTAGGGCCTGTCCTGGCTCTTCCGCAGTGCGGACACTGGTTTCTGGCCCCCTTTTTTCGCCACACTCTTGGCTTCGGGCCAGAGTCCAGCGTCTTGTAGGATCCGTTTCACCGTGTTCGGGCTCGCCAACGGCACCCAGTTGTTCGCTTTGCTCAACTCGTCAGCGATTCGACGTTTGCCCCACGCCGGGTGCGTTTGTTTCAGCTCAACTACTTGCTTCTCTACTCCCTGTGGGGTTCGGTAGCGAGTATGAGGTGCTCGGCTTTTCGGCTCTTTTAGGCCAGCATAGCCATACGCCTCATAGCGCGGTTTCCATTTATAAAAGGTGCCCTCCGAGACTCGGGCTCGACCACAGGCTACTTTGCGGTCTCCCGTCTCTTCCCAAGTCTCGAATAGCAGCCGCCTTTGTTGCTCGGTTGTTGCTGGAAAGTATGTCCGTTTTTTGCTCATGATTCTTGATCATAGCCATTTTGGCCAAAATCACAATTTCATCATGTCGTTGACTAATACAAAAAGAGTGAAAATTTAAGGTAAATTGCCCTATTTGAGCGAAAAATCACGTAAGGGTGGCGGGATCACTGGCTGTTTCAGATTGTCGATATTGATGATGTCCGCAAAACTAACAAAACTTATGCCAATCGCATCAAAATTTTAAGGCTGGAGCCCTATTTTGGCCTTGACAGATTGCAAAAAAGCTTAACTTGTGACCTATGCCCTCAGTTGTTAATGTGCAGACAGTCTACACCTGAATAAATGAACCGTCAAACCGGTTCAACTTGTTAACCCTCTAGCCATTACCGCGGATAGTTGAGACTCCAAGCGCAATACCCGCCCCTCTAAGGCTTTGTGCTGGCCACTTAAGCCAAGTAGCTGCAAACGCAGCGCCTCAACGTCCAGATCGGCGTCTGTATCTTGCATACCCGCCCAAGCATTGTTAACCAACTTATTGATATATTCACCCTGTTTGCGGCTGCTACCGGCCAATTCAATAAGTTTTTCTGTGATGCCATCTTCAACCATGACGGTTAAACGCTCACTCATGCGTTAATTCCCTTCTATGCGCAAATAATTTTGGCTCAAAAACATGTAGCCAGTATTGTAAATAAAAAGATTGTATTTGTCAATAGATAGAAAATTAATGCTTGACAAGTGACAAAAATACCAGTATAATAGCTTTAGATAATTTATAGTTATCTTAGGCAAAAATAATTATCAGGAGATTGACCGATGAACGCACTAACCACCATCAAAACCGAAATCACCAGTGCCGCGACAATGGCGCTTGCTGGCCACGCCGCCAACCGCGCCGCCGCTGCCAATGTCTTTGCCGACTACATCAGCCGCAAAGCCGCCAACACGATTAAAGCCCAAGGCTTTGACCTGGCTGTGTTTGCGCAGTTCCTGGGCAATGTCGGTATTGTGGTTGACGATCTGCAAAGCAATCCTGATTCATGGGAGGGGATGACTTGGGGCATTGTGGAAGCGTTCGTCAAATGGCAGCTTCAAGACGGCTACACAACGTCCAGCATTAACCGCCGCCTTTCCACGGTCAAAACCTATGCCAAGCTCGCGACCAAAGCCGGTGCGCTGTCGGCTGAAGCGCTGGCGCTCATCAAAACCGTTTCGGGCTATGGCCAGAAAGAAGCAAAGCGCGTTAATGAAAAGCGCCCAACCACCAGCAAAGGGACCAAGAAAGCCGCCGCTGTGGTCATCGATGATTCCATCGCCGCCCAGCTCAAAGCCCAGCCAGACAGCCCCCAAGGGCGACGCGATGCCTTGCTTATGGCCCTATTGCTTGACCACGGCTTGCGCGCCGGTGAAGTGGCGGCGCTACAGGTGAACAACTTTGACCTGAAAGCCGGTACAATGGTCTTTGACCGGCCCAAGGTGGGCAAGGTGCAGACGCATAAGCTATCAGCGGATACGCTGCGCGCGGTGCGCGCTTGGTTTGATTGTGGCGATTGCCCTGCTTTGGGTCCGCTCCTACGCCGTAGCCGCAAAGGTGGCCACTTAACCGGCTCTGGCATGTCTACCACTGCCATAAGCGAACGTGTGCGCTCATTGGGTGCTGAACTGGGGATAGATGGACTGTCAGCGCATGATTGCCGCCACTACTGGGCAACACATTGGGCGGGCAAGGTGGATGTATTCCGGCTGCAAGAGGCTGGGGGCTGGAATAGCCTGGCCATGCCACGGCGATATGTGGAACATGCCAAGATCGCTAATGAAGGGATGGCTTAGACAGACAAAAAGACCTGGTCACAATGGCCAGGTCTTTTTCATTGTAAGCCGATGTTAATATTTGCCCGTTGACATTGGCGTTGGCAAGACTTATCCTCTTTTTATTCCCTTCATTGCAACCCAACCACACCCGAAGATTGAAAGTCATGCGCCAAGGTTTTTTGCTTATGGCTTTGGTGTACTGAAGTATTTTCGACAAGAAACAGGTGAAATTATGAAAACAACTTTTTTTGTTTGGGCCAGGCCATGATGCTTAACTTGCTATCATTGGCCCTGCTGTTTTGGACGTTTTTGAGCGTTCTTGGCTCTGGCTCGCTAGGATGGGCCGGTGCGCAGTCGTCATTTGTATTCTACATTGCCCTATCGGTAATACCTACTATGCTCGCCATCGCAGTGAATGGTATAGAAGCGAGAAAGTAGGGCGACATGAGACAGTTATTAATTGTTTTTCTTATATTGTTAACTCTGCTAGTTTTCTTTGCCGTCGTCAGCGACACGCCTCGCCGCAGCGGTGTACCGGTTCTACATAGCGCAGCCAGTGATACCGTCGCTAATAATGTCGATGTGATAGACAGTGTGCCAGAGTATGCCGAAAAGGTTTCACCGTACATGGAGGTTGTCAGCGTTGAGATTGAAGCGATGTCGCTCATGGTACTCTACCCTATGTTCGGCAACGAGAAGTGGTTATCGTCGGCGTCAAAGATAGCCGGAATTTTCGCAAAAGCGTTTGACCAAGCCACCGCAATTCGAGTGTCTAGTCAACTAAGCGGCGCACACAGAAAACTAGTTGGTGGCCTGCTGGACTGCAAGAACGGGTCTAGGCGCTTTGAGGCCGCTGCAAGGGCCGGCGACATGGCCGCTATGGACAGAGCAATCGCGCCGATGGAAACATGCGTTACAAAGCTCCAGATTGCTGCAAGCACCTTGGAAGCGATTAATGGCCAATGATGGCCGGATAAAAACAGACCCCAATCACCATCATTCAATAGAGACAGTTGTATCATGTTCAACAGATTTCTTTGGCAATGCGTCATCATTATGCAGTTCATATCGTGGCTAATATTCTGGTCGATGTTTTTCTTGCCTGGTAGTACATTTCAGGAACAAACTACCATCTTGTTAGCCATCGCAGTATCGGTGATGCCGGTCATGTTCGCGATTGCAGCAGAGAAAGCCGGATAAAACCGCAATCCACCGCGCAGGGGCGCCGTCAATTGTCCTGACCGCCATCGGTCAACCGGCTAAAATCCGCTGCAATCAACCTCAACACTTCCTTGTCGTCAACGTGTTGCTTCACAGCCGCCAGCAACGCGCCGGCCAGCGTCATCACTTGGTCAATGGCGACGAATTGCCCAAGTTGCTGCATATGGCGGCACTCACTTTCGACAGTGCGCCGCCGCTGTTCTATCAGCTCCATAACGCAGCCCCACTTTTCATTATCGCGCGCGGTGTCACCGGTCAAGCCGTCTAACATATCAGCGATACGGGCATCTATCAGGGCAATCTCCTCATGCAAATCTAACAGCTTCTGGTCGTTTTGCGCTTCGCAATACCGCGCGGCCAATCTGGTTGGCAGATGCTGACTATATCGACCCGTCTTGAATGAGCCAGACGCCACGCCGCGCGGTGTTTTGCCCCCATGAAACATGCAGACGTTACGCCCGCGCATAGCCGCCTTTTTGCAACGTTCGCCGCTGCGCTTTGACCTGGCTGTACAGCGAAAAACTTCATTCATGGGGTTTCTCATGCTCCATGAGGGGATGCATTCGCAAGGGTGCGTGAATAGCCCCCATTACGATAGCGCATTCAATATCTTGATAGACCGCGCCACGGTCGACGGTCGGCTTAGTAACTTGCGTACTTTGGCCAATGATTCACATGCCCGCAGAAAGCGCCGCTGCGCTGCGGATAGCTGTTTATCCCAATATTCGCGCGCTTGCCAAGTATCGGCTTCGCTACGCCAATATTCGGTATGTTGCAGCCGTAGCCAGGATAACACGACCGCATCTATCAACAGCCGTTCTAAGCCGCTGGCGTCATCAAAACCCAGCTCGGAACGCATATCGTCAAGCTCGCAGTGCAGCGCCATTTGATTGGCCAAACCAGATACGGCTTTATCAATCATATGCACTTTAACCGCGGTCCCCATGCCAATGACTTCTTTGTATACGGCGGGGACCGCCCGATAACAGTCGGCTAGCGCCTGAATGTCAGCGCGAGAAGGTTTCTCGCTATTCACTTTGTCAACCAGCGTTACAAAGTCGCGCCGCCGTAATTCGGCGGCGTCCTCTTTGGATAATGCATCCGGTGATACCTGAATTGCTTTTTGCGCCATTCTCCATTGCCCCTTGTGCGTTCTGCAACCGGCCAGCAACAAAACGCACTTTGTCAGCCGTCGCACTTCGCTTAAAAATGCGTCCAGCTCTCTGTATAGCGTCCTATCACTGGCCTGGGTTGCTCTCCATACTGCAAGCCGTTGCGCGGCCTGGTCGCGCTCCATTTCATCATGCATAGCCTGATATTGAGCTAAAACGCCCGCGCCCGCATATTCACTTACAACGCGGCTGCCTATGCGTTGCTTCGAGTAGTAATAATACTTTCCGTTTCGGAGTTCCCATCCCATTTTGTGCTACAGATTTTCTGCACCCCCGTATACGTTCTTCCCAATCAGGCGCAACAATGGCCAGCCAGGCGCGCGCCTCTTGCGCTAATTTGGGATTGCTGCCGGTGGCTTCGCGGATAGCTTGCTTATAAACCGAACTCACTAAATCAAATGTCTCATCAATTAGTATTCCCATCCTGCGCATACCTCCTGATAGCGGTCTAATTCGGCGGCAATGTCGCCATTTAGATCCGCGTGCATGGCCTTGTCTGTCGGATCGTCATCCACTCGACTTACAAACCACGCCCTGAAATCTGCCAAGCGCATGACAACCAAATTGTCATTATGCTGTTGGCCATGCTCATGCAACACAACCACGGGCAATTGTTCCGGCCCGCTATGGCGCGCGGCCTGGCCTATGGCGGCCTGCAACCAATCAGGCAGCTTGCGCCGGTGTTTGACTTCGGCACTCAACCAATTTGTAACCACGTCCGCACCTCCTAAATGGCCTGTCCGTTGCCCGCCTAATAGACGGGCAACGGCTCTTTCTGTGGCCTTGAAACTTCGATACTTGCTCACTAGAACGGAATTTCGCTTTCCGGCCCTTCGTCAGTCGGAAGCGGCATAATCGCCACGGTCAATTTACCGTTGTTGGTCGGCTGCGGCGTTAGATACAATTCAACACCGGTCCAATTTTCTGTGTCATCACCGGCAATGGCCGCCAATGTTGCGCCTTGGGTACGGTTCAGAATTAGCCGCTTTTTCTTGCCCTCGAAATCGACAATGATACGTTGCTCCTTGCTACCGTCACTTTGAGAGACTGTGTCAGCTCCAGCGCGGGCAATCTTCACTTTGATAGTTTTGCCGCCCAGATCGTCAGCTCTTAGCCAGGGGCTTGCATAAATTTCTGATACTCTAGCCATCGTAAATATCTCCTATAGATAGTTCATTCAACTGGTTGATTTATAGCGCCATTCTACAGAATGGACCTCTTGCGCAAGAGATTGCTAACTATTTGATACTCGCTGCACCAATCCCCAAATGACTTCATCCAGTTGACCAGCTTGCAGCAGGTCGTTGGCATCCAGGCCATTGGGGGAACGTACAGCCAATGTGCTGGTGGGTAGATTGTCCAGCGCCGCCCGCGCGGCCTCTGGTTCATCAGCCCACACAATTACATGCCGGTATTTGGGTGTAACTTTGGCAATGGTGTTGACGGTGGCCTGATTGCCAATGTTGACCTGTGGGCCAAAGCTCACCACGTCAACCGGCAAGCCCATATCACGAATCGATTGGGCCATTGCCACGGCGTTTATCTCACCTTCGACAATTACAAGGCTATGGGGCTTGTAGTCTGGCAAGCTAAAACAATTTTGCAGACCGAACAGCAACCGCGCGCCGCCCTTCAATTGGCCAAAGCGATCTGCCGTCTTATCCTCTTTGGCCACGTCGATAAAGCGATATTGAACGGCTGTAATCTGGCGATTCTGCCAGGGGATTAACAGCGCGGGCAGCTTGCGCTTGCCTCTAATATTCCATACCTCGGCAAAGCCCAAGCCAAAGGCGATGGCTGCATCTAACCGCAGACCGCGCGCGGCTAGATAGTCGCGCCCTGTCTGTCCTGTGGGTTGATTCCAAAGCGTATCTTGCCCAGCTTCCAGCAGATACCGCGCGCGGTTCTGCCAATCAGCGGCCCGCCACTCTTCCGGCTTTGGTGCTGGTTCTGGTGTTGTCGGTCGCGGCATGGTGGTGGGCGTTACACCGCCATCGAGTATTGCCCCTAACGCTTGTATTGCTTCCTTGGCGCTGCACTGGTGCATGTGGGCGTACCAGTCAATCACGCTGCCGCCCAAGGCTTTGCCGTTGCGCCCAGCTTGGCTATACCATGCCCAGCTATTGTTATTCGTGAATATCTTCAAGCTGTCATGCTCTTCAGTCGTCAAGGTGTGGCCTGTGCCGGTCACGGTAAACGATTGAGCAATTAGCGATTCAATAGAGATTTCGGTTTTGATTCGTTCTATGTCAATCATGGTTGCATTCTGCAATTTTTGTTGCATCTGGTCGCCAAACAGCACACACCCACACACCGTTACTTTGCTACCAAAGCATTTGATTGGTACATTTGGTACAAACCGCCCAAATAGCCTGTTTCATAGTCGAGTAGCAGACGCCCAAACGCGTACCAACCGGCATTGGTACATGATTGGTACATACGTACCAACTGTACCAACCGCGTACCAATTGAAATCTGGGTATTTGGTACGCGCTTTCAGTCGAGTAAAACCCCATTTGTACCAATGTACCAATTGAAAACCCTATAGAGGGGGACTGTGGTGTGTGTGGCAATATTTGTTGCATTTTAGCCTGAAAGCCTTCGCATAACCGTTTGAGTGCAACCCCACACACCGGCACTTAGCTACCATAGAAATCGATTGGTACATTTGGCACATTGGTACAAATTACTCACGCTTGCGAATGCCCAAGTAGCCCCACGGCCCACCGCCGCCTTGCCGTTTGCGCTGCAACTTCAGCCGCTGCATGGTGGGCGCAAGTGATAATTGGATAGCTCTGGCTGAAGAACCTGGCAGCCCCATTGTTAACAGGTGTGAAGCGATTTGCGCACTGGTCATAAACCAATCGTTTTTCTCGGGGTCCGTGTCAAAGTACTCGCGGATCCAAGATTCGTTGGGGTCTTCAACTTCGTATTGACCGGTGATAGTCGCATGGGCTTTGCGTTCTTCATCAGAAAGCCGCCATGATTCCCCCTGCTGATACAGTGCATATGCTTGCGCCCAGACTTGGTTAATATCTATGGCCTGGCTGTATCCCCAATCGATGCTTGTGACATTGACCGGCCAAAAGCGCCGGTGTCCGGTCGGGTCATTGAGCAAACCGGCCTCAAGATTCACTGTGCCGATAAACGACGCCAGCGCCGGTTTGTGTAGCGCATAGCGCCCATAGGACGGGCGATAGGTGGCCTCTTGTTGAGTGACAAAGGCTTTCAGCGCTTCACGGTCCGCGCGGCGCATGGTTGCGCCCAGCTCGCCAACTTCCCATATCCAGCGCGTTGTTAAGTATGAAAGATAGTCCTTATCATCTGGTCGGATCGCCCCTTCAAAGTGCAGATGGGGCAAAGGGCTGCACAACCATTTCACATAGTAGGATTTGCCGCGGCCCTGGTCGCCGTCGAGTATGAACATGGGGTTTTGGCATTCTGAAGAGTCGTATACTTTGCCAATGGCCCCGATGAACCAACGCCGGTGAAAAGCGTGTAAAGCTGTGCGTTCTGTGCCATCGGTGTACATGATGGGCTCGTGTGAATCGGTAAAATGCTCACATAGCTGGCCTATGTGGTCGTTGCCATCCCAGTGTAACGATTCAAGATATTCTTTAACTGGATGATAGCGATTGCGGCCGGCCTCTGTTAGGAATGCCCGCCGCGCCACATCGGTATTGCGCAGCCCTTCGGCGTGCAGACGTGACAGAATTTCAGCTTCTTTAACATCGGTCATCCGCTGCCCATTGACTTCTAATGAATCATCCAATTCATTCAGCCGAAATTCGTTATTAAGGCGTTTGGCCGCTTCAACGTAATGAGTCCAGGTAACGCCCTGGGCATTGGTGCGTTTGATGTCGTTGACGGCTGGGCGCAACTCTGTGCGCAGCCATTCTGATGTAATGCCTTTTTGTTTGAGTTGGGCGCAAAATTTCCCAAGGTCGGCGCGGTTCATCTCTGATAGCTGGTCAACGTGGTCAAGCGCCCAAAGTTGCAGCTTTTCGGCCTCAAGCTCTAATGCTCTAAGCTCATCAAAGAGGGTCGGCATGGGCTCACCCTTACGCCCCACAATCATTTGGTCAATGTCGATAACCGGCGCGCTGCCGTTGGTATAGATTGGCGCGGTTTTGGTCGTGTTGCTCATGCTCGTTTGTCCTCTGACCAATACACATATTCATCAACGTCCAGATCGTCACCTTCACGGCATACGATTTTTACGTTAAAGATGCCGTATAGGGGAACCCCTGGCCTGTTTGCTTCAAACGGTGGGCATGGAGTGGCCCAAAACGAAATCATGTCGCCTACCTTCACCTCATCGGGAAAATAAGACCGATCTGCGTAACAAAGTTCGATTGTCACGCCATCAGATAAGCGCGCCATTTCAACCAAATAGAGGATGTAATTGTTCGCCTCTTTGACAACTCCATAGAATTTATCAAGCTGGCCAAAAAGCTCATTGTTTGGGCATGTTTCCCGTGCGCTGAATGGCTGGGCCAAATAGTTATCCAGTTCGGCTATCAGCTCGTGAATATTTTTGGTGTTGACTATCATCTATTCCCCTCCAAATAGGCTCAATTGTTCCGGCTCTGGCGTACTTTCCGGCTCTGGTGTCTGGCCATTGACAGACCAATATTTCAGCGATAGAACCCATTGTGGACCAAAGCGGGTCTGTATGCGCCCATGCTGGTATAGGTTTGTCAGTGTGGTTTGGTAGGTGGTGGTGGTGTCTGAGACGAAAACTTCCAGTACGTTGACGCCGTTGGCGTCGGCCTGGGCTATCACGTCGCGGTCAAATGCAATTGCCGGTGGGTTGCGCAGAATGCCAGAAGCGCCGCGCTCACTGCGCAGCCGGTCAGCATACTGGAAGCCAGCAACAACATTTGGTTTGTTAGGGGGTCGATAAATTTTGGCGGGCGCGCGGGTCTTGAAACCCACGTCAGATTGTGGTAACATAATACTGCCTCAATTGATTACCTAGTCCGCTGTACGCCCCGCTTGTGTTACCAGCACAAGCGGTTTGTTTTTGAGGACTAGAATTGATTGGTGGACTGGATAGCACTGGCGCTGCGGTCGGCAAACTCACACGCGCCAGTGCTATTTTTTACTGTGTGGCAAAATTCAGGCTGTGTTAGTCCTAGCCCTTGCAAAACCAAAAACCGGGCCTGCTGATTAGGTTTACGACAATGCTGCTTTGCATTTTTTCTCAGCCACTCATGTTCATCGCCAGTCAGATTAATTATTAGCCGTTTATTGGTCATAAAAAGTCGCCTTTAATATTACCCTTTCGCATCTGCGCTACACCCTTCATTATAGCGGCCCGTTGGCCCAAGAAATAGGGAGTTTTTATTTCTTGGGCTTGAAATGTCGCCCTGTTCGTATGGCTTCGCGATAGCTTTCCCACGGTTCAGCAAGTACATCGGGATCGTCGGGGTCTGCGTCATTCTCCAATTTGTAAAGCTGTTTCCACATTTTGAAAATCTCATTCTTGTCATTATTGCTACCCACAGGTTTGTTCTTCACATTCACTATGTAGTCAACCCAAATATTGCAAGCCATAGTTTTACGCCCTGGCTTTTTTATGTCAGTTTGAACCCCATCTGACTCAGTCTCTTTTGATATTAGAAAACTTTTCAATTGTTCCCAATAAGGCCGCACATTTTCAAAATCAAAATTCCCAATGGACCCTGCAAGAAAATTGGTACTTTCATCTACCGCTGTCGCAAGAACTGTAATTTGGGGCGATATATCTTTTACTCTTATCGTAAATTCCACTCTATGTAAACTGTCGGGAAAAATTCTGAGAATTTCCCTGCTTCCTGGAATTCGTGTGGAGCAGTAAAACTGCGCACTAGTGTCATTAAGTTGACTAGTGTCGCAATACTGATAGATGTACTGATAAACTTGCTTAAGAGAACATTTGATAACGAAGCTTTCTTGGTACATTAATATGTCCTAAATGCTAGATAGAGATAAATTTGCAGTTGAACCCTATCCGGCATAGAATAAGAGCAGTCTCATAGATGGACGGCAAGTGCGCTCGTTTGGTTGGTAGCCGGATCGGGCGCACTTGTATTTTATCGAATTAGCCGTATAAACAGAAAAACAAACGTTCCAATCCCACTCACGCATCCCCATTTAGCGCGCCCATGCTGCATCATACTGGCTCTGTACCCCCTTGGGCGATGGGTATTAATTCGCAGATTCATCAATTTCCCCAATTATCCTGAACTGCTGCGGCGCTGGCATTTCCGGCGCGGATCCGGTCAACTGATGACGCGCTTCGATTTCGGCGCGCCGGTCGCGGGGCGCTGCTGATAGCTGCGCACCTGGTGCGCCATGCACATGCAGATGGTTGTGGGTAATGTAATTGTTCGTCACTTGCGCTGGTGGTTGCTGCTCGAGCTGGCGCGGCTTGGCTGTGTGTTGGCTGCTGTCGTAGTCATCGCGCCGGCGCGCACTGGCCAGCACAAGTAGGGCGGTGGGGATTCCGGCCATAATGCCCAACAGCATCCCAATCGCCATGCCGAAAGCATCGCTTGACAATTCCCCGCCAATCCTGAACCCCATATAGCCGACAAACCCCAGTATTATCAATCCAATCAGGTGTTTCATTGTCGCATAATCCTTTCTATCCCACCTCTGAGCTATCCCCCTACTTGCGGATCGCTCAGAGTATGGATGCACTTTGCGCCGAAACGAAACCAAAAAGTGGATACGTTTTGCGCAAAAGCGTAACCACTTATCTTTGTGCGTCCATCAAGGCCAAAGGGCTTGCGAAGCGCGGCCCATGCCCGCCCATCAGGGGCGTTTCACTATCGGCGGCATGGGTGGCGGCGCGCACACGCACCGCCAAGTTTTCCATGTCGGCTTTGCTGTAGCGCAGACCGGCCCGCCGCAATGCCTTGGGATTGCTGGCCAGATCGTTGACGAAGGTATCAACCGCTTCACTCGCATAAAGGTGCGGATATGCATCCAGCGCCGCCAACAGCAGCCGCGCGGCGCGTTTCCATGCGCGTTGACTGATGCCCCACTGTTCACACGCGCGGCGCGAGGTGGGCGCAAAGGCCACGGCAAAGGCAATCAGCTTGTGGGCGTTGTCGCGCGCCGCTTCCAGTTGGCGGCCTGGCAGATGCGCGCCGCGCAGTTTCTTGGCAAGCTGTTGCACCTGCTGTTTGGTCCGCTTTAGCTCCAACTCTTTGGCCATCAACGCCGCTTTGGTCTGCCGATATAGCTGCGCGTCAATGATTGTTTGTGCTTGAATATTACTGGTCATCTTTCACCCCCAAGCGTTTCATTTCGCGTTCATGGTGTTGTTCCATTGCCCGCATAATGATGCGTTCCTGGCTGTCTATTTGGTGGTGCGCTACATTTTCTGTAGCGCCCACCTTTTGCGACTCAACCCCATAATGGGACAGCTTATGCGCGCGTTTCGATATGCGGTCGTGAATCACCAGTGCAAGCGCCGACCACAAGCCCAACACGCCCACGAAATAGCCAAACAGCCCAATGTCAACAATGCCGGTGTACCAGACAAGGAACATAATCAGCCCAGCCAACAGACCGGCCAACCCCATCGGGATCGCAGATTCCACCACCACGCCGCGCGCAATGGTTTCGGCGGTATCGGTCTGTTTGCCCTGGTCGCTGCTGGCCATCTGTGGGCGCTCTGTGGCCTCCATTTGGCCGGTCATCACCTCAATAATGGGATTATCCCTCAGCGACTCCATAGGGCGCACAGGGGCTTTCTGTATGGCTGTGGTGCTGTCTGCGGTCGGTCGCCACGTATCAGATTTTTCGTCATATTTCAGAAAAGTATCGGTTGCTTTATCGAGTTTCCATTCAGCCATGCTTCACCTCATGAAATTCAAACTCAATTGGTTCATCTGGATTAACATCTTCCAAGATTTGCCCAGTTCGCAGATCGATAACAAAGCCCATATCTTCCAGCCACACAATCTCAATGGCTGGCATGGGCAAAGTAAGCCCCTCCAATGCTGCAAACGCTTCAAGCTCTTCAACACGTGTAATATTCGATTGTTGATTCATGGTGAATCGGTCCTTTCCGGCCTTATTTGGCCATCTAAGAACCGTGAGAAGATGATAAGGGGAAGAGAGTATGCTAAACTCTCTTTAGCCCTTACCGTGGTCTAGTCACGGTTTTGGGTTATGCGGGTGGGTGGTGGTTTCGACACCATTCACCCGCTGCAAAAATATTTATGTTAGATCTGTATGTTGTGCCATTTATTTACACAAGCACAATATATAGATTTGGCACCAAACAGAAACGGTTTATAGTTTCCAGTTGTCGGCTGGGCTGTGCTTTTGCCCGGCGTCCAGGTCTTGTTCTGCTATGCGGGCATAGTGCATCACCATTTCAAGCGATTCATGCCCAAGTAGTTCTTTGAGTAAAAACACATTGCCGCCATTGCGTAAGAAGTTGATAGCAAACGTGTGACGAAACTTGTGCGGATGAACGTTATCAACCCCTGAGCGCTTTCCTATGCCCTTCAGCGTATGGCGCAAGTTGTTTCTATCCATATGTTGCCCTGTCTTGGTGGAGAACAGCGGCGCGCCTAGTTGGGTGTCCGTCCGGCCCGCCAGATAGCGCCAGATTGCTTTTTGGGTGCGATTCCCTACAACCGCAAAACGTTCCTTGTCGCCCTTGCCGTGTCGAATGTACAAGCGGCCTCGCTTCCGGTCATAGTCTCGCAGTGTTAAGGCGCACAGTTCACTAGCCCTTACGCCTGAATCCAGCAGCGTCAACACAATAGCGCGGTCCCTATCGGCTGTCGGTCGCTGGCTCTGGGTAATTTTGCCGGTGGCCGTCTCCCATTCCTGGCTGTAGGTAATCCCCTTTAGAAGTTGCTTAACCTCTTCCTGGGTGAACGGTTCAATCTTCTTTTCGGTATACCTTGGCGTTTGCACCCTACCGCGTATGATGTGCGGTGCGCCCAGTTCCTGTTCAGCCCAGCTCCACAAACTTGATAGCCTGGCTCTTATATCGTGAATAGAACGCCTCGATAAGTTGCGAGCTGTGGCCTGGTGGGCAAGGAATCGCCTAATGTCGTTGGCGGTTATCTCTTCAAATTCCATATCCCCCAAGTAATCAGTTAGCAACCTAAAAACCCATGCATAGCCCTGTATGGTCGCCTTGCTGAAACGTAACTTTTTGTCCAACCAATAACCTTCGATGACAGCAGAGAGTTTCATAATGATGAGGTTGCCGGTTCGTTTTGTGACAATAAAAAAGCCCTGCCGTTAACCGTGTTTCCACAGTTAGCGACAGGGCTAAAATTAGCCTGCTTTCCTTCTCTTCCCCTAGCGCAGCTCGGTAGCGCGCTTCAATGGGGTTGAAGAGGTCGGAGGTTCAAATCCTCTCGCCCCGACCAAAAGTACGGCTTGAGTGATGAATTACTCGAGCGGACAAAAGCCTTATGCCAACCTTTTTGTTTGGCATGGGGCTTTTTTATTTCCATTTTTTCAACCGCACACCTCTTCATTCCCCAAGTTTGTCTGCGATCTGGTGACGTCATGGGCGTGACGGCCAACAGGGAGCCAAACGCATGTCGCGGCCTGAATTTCATGGCGAACGACACGAAGTGCATCAAAATCCCCCAACATTTATTGCGCCAATTGAATCACCGTGGCCTCGCCCTGCCCCACGCCCACGCACAGCGTAGCCAGCCCATAGCGCAGAGAGTGTCCTGCCGCCGCCCGCCGGTGCATCTCATAGATCAGCGTGGTCAAAATGCGGGCGCCGGAACAGCCCAACGGATGGCCCAGTGCAATGGCGCCGCCGTTGACGTTGGTGATCTCTTCGCTTAGGTTGAGTTCGCGCAGCACGGCCAGCGCCTGCACGGCAAAGGCTTCGTTGAGTTCGGCCAGGTCGATGTCGGCGATGGTAAGGCCGGCGCGCTGCAAGGCTTTGCGCACAGCATTAACCGGCCCCAGCCCCATGACGCGCGGATCCACGCCCGCCGCCGCCGAGCAGACCCAGCGCGCCAGCGGCCGCACGCCCAGCTCGTCCGCCTTCTGTCGCGACATGAGCACCAGCGCACAGGCGCCGTCATTGAGCCCGCTGGCGTTGCCGGCGGTCACCGTGCCATCATTGCGGAAGGCCGGGCGCAAACGGGCCAGGTCCGCCAGGCTGGTGGCCAGTTCGTAGCCGTCACCGGTTTTGGCGTAGCGGGGGTGCTCGTCTGCATCCACAATAATGGGGGCGCCGCGACGCTGGGGAATGGAGACTGGCATGAGTTCGCGGGCAAAGTAGCCCTGGTTCATGGCATGGACGGCGCGCGCCTGGCTTTGCAGCGCAAAGGCATCCTGGGCCTCCCGCGTGATCTCGCCGCCGGCGATTTGGCCGGCGCAGCTCATCTCGTAAATATTCTCGGCGGTTTCGCCCATGGCCTCCAGCGGAAAAAGCGCTTCCATAGCTGGGTTGGGGTAGCGCCAGCCCAGCGTAGTGTCATAAGCGGTCACGTTGCCGGAGGGGCCAAAGCCTTCCGGGTTTTTGGGCAGCGAATAGGGGGCGCGGGTCATGCTCTCCACGCCGCCGGCCACAAAAACATCACCCTCGCCACACATGATGGCGCGGGCGGCCTGGTTGACGGCGTTGAGGCCGCTGGCGCACAGCCGGTTGATGGTAACGCCGGCCACGCTTTGCGGCAGGCCAGCCAGCAGCAGCCCCATGCGCGCCACGTTGCGGTTATCTTCACCGGCCTGGTTGGCGCAGCCCATGTAGACTTCCTCCACCAGCGCCGGATTGATGCCGGCGCGCTGCACCGCCTCTTTGATCACCATGCCCGCCAAATCATCCGGACGCACGGTCGAAAGCGCGCCGCGAATGCGCCCAATGGGCGTGCGCACGGCGCTGACGATGACGACTTCGTTCATAAAGGGTTTCTCATGTTGAGACCTCACGTCATATATAGACGGGTGACGCCGAGATAACGTTCTTCAAGTTCAAACACAATTTCGGCTAACCCAGTTGCACACCGGTGGAGATAATCGCGATCATGTGGAATACGCTTCAAATTGCTAATCGTCAGCACAGGCAACCTAGTAGGAGTAACCAAGTGTCGAATTGTATACTCTAACGATTTGGCGCCGTCTGTGGTTGTGCGGTTTCCTGTCAGCAACAAGTATCGATGCTCTTGGCAAAAACGCCAGATCACTTCATCATCGACACCTTTGGGCAAACCAACATCGGGTAGGTTTTTCAGTTAGAGCGATAGAATCTCCAGGAGTTCAAGGCGCGCTAAAACCCTGAAAATTGCCTCATCTTGGCCTTCGCAATTTTCATCACTCAGAATGATTTGAGCCATTTTCTTCCAGCATCATTCGGTTTTTCTCCAGCAATTCATAAAACGCTTTGCGCTGCGGCGTCATCTTAACCGGAATCTTGGCGCGTTCTGCCGCAATGGCGCGATGATACCGCTCATTCTCAGCCTTTTTGGCCAGGAGTGCGGGCAATTCGGCTTCAAGCTGCTCTCGATGCTTCTCGATATATTCTAGAGCAACCTGCACCTGCAATGGCTTGAGGTTATGAATTACGCAAAGCGCGTAGAAATCATCGCCTTCCTGTTGCGAAAGCAAAATGTCATACACCGAAGTGCGGCTTTCGCTCACCATAGGACCGATTTCGGTTTCGAGGATTTTATAACCAGTGAAGCTCATGTCGATGTTCCTTTTGTGCCAACTTCAAATTCATGCACTTGCAAGCTGATTATACCACATCTGTATCTCGGCTTGCGCTTGCCTCGGCCAAAACTCGGTCGATAAATTGCTGCGTTGCGCCCAGGTAATTACCCTCATCGCGCAGTGCAGTCCACTCCACCGGCGCCTCGGTCATCCCCTGCACCACGTCAACCAAATGGCGATCCTCGGCCAGCGCGATCGGCACCGCCTGCGTGACCAGCTCTTTGGCTGTGCTGCGTTCCATGTGGGCGGCCAGGGCAAAGCTGACCGCCTCGGCCAGCATGAGGCCGTCGGAGGCGGCCACGTTTTGGTGCATCCGTTCGACATCGATCTCTAAATTTTGGCTAAGGAAGAGCGCTTTGTTGAGCGCCGTGGCCGTGTGCGCAAACATTTGCGGCAAGGTGAGCCACTCCAGCTGCCAGCCGTGAGTGGCGCGCTCATGTTCTTGGATCAACGCCTGGTGCATGGCGGAAAGCTGGGCGGCATTGGCGCGCGCCGCCGCCATGATCAGCTCGCTGATAATGGGGTTGCTCTTTTGCGGCATGGTGCTGGAGCCGCCACGCGAACGGTCCGCCGATTCCTGCACTTCGCCCACTTCGCTTTGGGCCAGCAGAATAATGTCCTGCGCCATTTTGGCCAGGCTGCCGCTGACCAGCGACAGCCAGCCCGCCAGTTCGGCCAGATTGTCGCGCTGGGTGTGCCAGGGCAGCAACGGTGTGTTGAGATCCAACTCTGCGGCCAACGCTTCGACCACGACCAGGCCGTCGGCGCCCAGCGAGGCCAGCGTACCGGCAGCACCGCCAAACTGCACGGTGAGCAGTCGCGGCCTTAGCTGCGCCAGCCGCTGTTGATGACGCAACAGCGGCGCCAACCAGTTGGCCACCTTCAGCCCAAAGGTAATGGGCAGCGCCTGCTGCGAATGGGTGCGCCCGGCCATGAGCGTGTGGCGGTGGCGCTCGGCAAGCTGAGCCAGATGTTGAACGATCTGCCGCAATTTGGCTTCCAGAATGGCGAACGCAGCGCGTACCTGCAAGACTAGCGCCGTGTCCATAATGTCTTGCGTGGTGGCGCCCCAGTGGACGTATGATGCGGCATCGGCCCCGGCGGTTTTGTGGACGGCCGCGCGCAGCTGGCGCACCAGTTCGATCACCGGCAAACCGGCTTTTTCCGTTCCAGCTTGCAGCAATGCAAAGTCAATTTCAAGCGCGGCGGCGGTGGATGCAATATGGGCCGCGGCATCGGTGGGAATCACGCCCAGGTGACCTTGGGCTTGCGCCAGCGCGGCTTCCACGTTGAGCATGTGGCGGACAAACTGGACATCGGAAAAAACAGCGGCCAGTTCAGCATCGCCAAAAAGTTGCGCAAATATCGCTGAGTCTGCGGGTGAAAAAGCCATAATTTAATCTTGCAGAAATTCCCGTATTTGCGCTCCGACACTGTTCATTTCATCCTCACCCAGACGCTCCGTTTCAGCGACGCCCAAGCAGCTAAAAATGTTGACGCTGCGCCGTTCGGCAGGCTGGTTCGCCATGCGCGGCACAATGTGGAAATGCACGTGCGGATGGTCCGGGTGCTCGGCAAACTGGATGATGTAAGTTTTGGCGCAACCGGTCACGGCATGCAGCGCCTGCGAAACGCGTCGCTGCAAATCGCCCACTTCAGCAGCTTCGGCGGCGGTTAGTTCAGCAATGGCGGCCATATGACGGCGCGCCACCAGCACCAGCCAGCCGGGCAATGAGGTGTTGAAGCTGTGGACCACGTCCCAGTGGTCGGTGCGGTAAATGTTATCCCAAAGCGGCGCGGCCCCGGCATCGCGGCGGGCGGTCAATGTACAGGTGTGGCAAGCGTTCATCAGTGCAGATCCTATTCAATAGAGATTAGCGGAAAAAGATTGGGTACGCGGATAAACGCGGAAACACGCGGATTTTCCTATAGAATCCGCGTGTTTCGGCGTGAATCACGCGTACGATTTGGGTGATTTTCTTATTACACATGCTTCCGGCCCAGCTTTTGCGACATGAGATGGAATTCGTGGATGGTCATGGGTGCGCATTGGCTTAGACCTACAAGCGCCGCGCCAAATAAACTGTGACTACGTAATCCACCGTGATCACGCCCCCAAAGCGCTCAATCGCATCATGGATTTCGCCATAGAGCCATTCCCGCTCAGTCTCGGGCATGATGCGGTGGTCAGACATGGTCTGCATGAGCTTGATGTATGCATCTGCCGTGTATTCTGCGCTGTGAGGATATTGGGCGCTAAAGACCGTGCCAAAGCGCCCCGAGGCGTTGAAGCGTTCCGTAGTGCCGCCTTGGCCATCGTATCGAGCCTGAGGGTGAGCCTTCTGCGGCTGTTTCACCTGCTTTACTTTTTCATAAGCCTGCTGAATTTCCTGTCGGAGCGCATCTTCGCTTTCTTGTGGACGATTCCAGATGCAGGCCAGCGTGCCGCCGGGAATTAACGCATCGGCCGTTTTGGTAAAGGCAATTTCCGGGTCCACCCAATGCAGCGCCATGGCGGCGTAGATGAGTTTGAATGAAGCGGCTTCCAGCGGCCATTGCTCAAACACCAAATTCTGAAACGCCACATTGGGAAAGGCCGCACACTTCTGACGCGCAATGGCGCACATGGCTGCCCCAGGTTCCAGCGCCAATAGCGGATAGCCATAAGGCGCAAAGTGAATGGTGGCTTTGCCGGTGCCGCAGCCAATCTCCAGCAGCCGATCGCCCTCCTTCACGTTAGCCATGGCCAACAGATCGGCGGCCAGTTGCGGCGGATAGTTTGCCCGGTACTGATCATATAGCGTAGCCGCTTCATCAAAAACCAGTCGTTGTTCGCGCATGGCTTTACCCTTAGTATAAGAAGCTGATCACAACAAGCTGATGCTAAATTTTCATTCAATCTCAGAGTGGTGTAAGACATTCTTGGGGAAGCGTAGGCCCAGCGTATTTCTGAAAACTTTACAAAAACCGTCTCAACACCCTTTGTGATTTTGTGGCTCTTTTGGAACTTAGATGGTTGACACGCTGGCCTCATTTCGGAAGGAGACCACATGAGATCCCGTTGAGCCTAATTTTTTAGCATCTGTGGCAATGAACAGTTTTGGCGGGCGAGCCAATCAGGCATCAAAAAAGACGGTTTCGTCCGCGCCCTGCAAGCGGATGTCAAAGCGATAGCAGGGCCAATCGCCAAAATCGGCGCGTTGGGCAATCAGCGTGGCGCGGCGCGCTGCATCTACGCTGTTGAGTACCGGGTCATTGGCATTGGCGGTTTCGTCGCTAAAGTAGATGCGCGTCACCGCGTGAATCAACATGCCACGCGCAAAGATGCGTACATTGATGTACGGCGCCGCATCTGGGCTCAGCGCCCCCGGCTTGACCGTGCGAAAGAGAAACTGTCCGTTGTTTACCGTATCGGCCCGGCCAAAGCCGCAAAACGCTTTATCCGCCTGGGCCTGATTTGGGTCCGCGGCATGGTTAAAGTAGCCCTGTGCATCCGGCTGCCAGATCTCCAGCAGCGCATCCGGCACCGGCTGTCCATCCCCATCGTACACTGTACCTTCCAACAAAATCCGCTGGCCTTGCGTCTTCTCATTCACCAATACATTTTCATCCCCAAAAAAGAGCCCATCATGAAAAAACGGCCCCACGGTTTGGCTGCCGGTCTGAATTAGCATATTACGATTCCTTTCGTTTTGCAGGGTTGCAACCTTGCCCCTTTGCCACCTTCATATCATTCAAACGGCGTCTGTTTTGCGCCGGCCAGCACAATATCAAACCGATAGCCCAGCGCCCACAGGGGCTGCGTCACGTCGTGGGCATATGCCGCAATCAGCCGTTCGCGCCCCTTGGCATCGGGCACGCCATTGTAGATCGGGTCCAGTGGCAACAACGGATCGCCGGGGAAATACATTTGCGTGATGAGCCGCTGCAAAAAGTTTTCGCCAAAGACCGAAAAGTGAATGTGCGCCGGACGCCAGGCATTGGTATGATTCTTCCACGGATAGGCCCCAGGCTTTATGGAGGTAAAGGTATATTCGCCATGCTCATTGGTCATGCAGCGGCCAGCACCGGTAAAGTTGGGGTCCAGCGGCGCATCGTGTTGATCCAGCTTGTGGATGTAGCGGCCACAGGCGTTGGCCTGCCAAATCTCCAGCAGCGCATTGCGCACCGGACGGCCGCGGTCGTCCAGCACGCGACCGGTGACGATGATGCGCTCGCCGATGGGTTCACCGTTCACCACGGCGTTGCGCGACAAATCATTGTCCAGCGGGCGCAACCGATCGTGGCCATAGACGGGCCCGGTCAACTCGGAGAGCGTGCTGACCAGCGGCGCCAACGGCTGCTGCGGGGCGCGTTTTACAGTCGACGTATAGGCGGCATGCAGATAGGGCGGCTGGACCGACCAATCTAGCGAGCCATGCTGATTCGCATTTGTCATATTTTTCTCCATTGGTGAATCTTTTTTAGGAGGGAGCCCACAAAATGATTGTGATGTACAGTATAGCATATTGGGAGGAAACCAACGTCAATTGGCTTCTTCCAGGGCGCGTTTCGGTCTGGAGGCGAATATGGCGCAGGATAGAAAGACGCTTGCATCTAAAAATTTTAGGCATAATGATGTTTGTTATTTTGTGGATTTTATGGCTAAGTGAAATTCTAACTGCAATTTGCTCAATCTAACCAGGAGCCTGTCATGCCTCACAACTCATCTCAAACTAAGCAACTCAAGCTTTGGTACGCCCAACCGGCTGCCAAATGGGTGGAAGCGCTGCCGGTGGGCAATGGCCGGCTGGGCGCCATGATCTTTGGCGGCATTATGCACGAACGCATTGCGCTTAACGAAGATACGCTCTGGTCCGGTGCGCCGCGTGCGTGGAACAACCCCCAAGCCAAAGCGCTGCTGCCCGCCGTGCGCCAAGCCATTGCCCATGGTCAATACGCAGAGGCGGATCGGCTGGCCAAAGGCATGCAGGGACCGTTTACCCAATCTTACCTGCCGCTGGGCGATCTGCTGCTCGATTTTGCGGGTGCGGAGAATGCAGCTGAATATTACCGCGAGCTGGATCTCGACAGCGCCATGGCCACCACGCGCTTTGTGGTGGACGGAGTGACTTTTACGCGCGCAGCGTTGGCCAGCGCGCCCGCGCAAGCCATTGCCATACACACCACCGCCGATCAGCCCGGGCTCATCAATTTGACTGCTCGGCTGACCAGCCAGTTGCGGCATCAAACCCGGGCAGACGGCGCGGATACCTTTGTGCTCACTGGCCAATGTCCCCTGCATGTAGAGCCTAGCTACCGCGGCAATATGCAGCCCGCGATTGTATATGCCGGCGATCCAGCATGTGCCACTTACGGCGTAGATGCCGCCGAGGGTATGCGTTTCGAGACGCAGTTACGGGCAGTGGCCACGGGCGGCAACGTACGCGTCGACGCCCAGGGCATACATATTGCAAACGCCGACAGCGTTACCCTCTATGTGACGGCGGCCACCAGCTTTAATGGCTATGACAAATCGCCGGGGCTGCAAGGGGTAGAGCCAGCGCCACTGGCGCGCGCGGCGCTGGATGCGGCTGCGGAACAAACGTTTGCCGCGCTCAAAGCCGCGCACATCCACGACCACCAGCAGCTTTTCCGCCGCGTGGCGCTAGACCTGGGCGCCACGCCCGCCGCCGCGTTGCCAACCGACGAGCGCATCCGCCGCTTTCGGCAGCACGCCGACCCGCACCTGGTGACGCTGCTCTTCCAATACGGACGCTATCTGCTCATAGCCTCGTCGCGGCCGGGGACGCAAGCCGCCAATTTGCAGGGCATTTGGAACGAAGAGGTGCGCCCGCCCTGGAGCAGCAATTACACCATCAACATTAACACGCAAATGAACTATTGGCCGGCTGAACTAACCAACCTGGCCGAATGTCACGCGCCGCTCTTTGACATGCTAGACGGGCTCAGCGTCAATGGCGCCGAAACCGCCCGCATCAACTATGGCTGCGGCGGCTGGGTGGCCCACCACAATGCAGACATCTGGCTGCAAAGCGGGCCGGTGGGCGACTATGGCCAGGGCGACCCGGTGTGGGCGTTCTGGCCCATGGCGGGACCGTGGCTCTGTCAGCACCCGTGGGAGCATTATGCCTTTGGCGGCAATGTGGATTTTCTACGCCGGCGCGCCTACCCGCTGATGAAGGGTGCGGCCCAATTCTGCTTGGATTGGCTCTACGAAGATGCGAATGGCTATCTGATCACCGGCCCTTCCACATCGCCCGAAAATAAATTTACCACGCCGGATGGACAGGCGGCGGCCGTGAGCGCCGCTTCCACCATGGACATGTGGCTGATCCGCGATCTCTTTGCCAATTGTATGGCGGCCAGCCAGATTCTGGAGATAGACGCCGATTTTCGCGCCCAGTTGGCAACAGCATACGACCGGCTCTATCCGCCGCAGATTGGCCAGCACGGCCAGCTGCAGGAATGGTCTCAAGATTGGGATGACCCGCAAGACCATCACCGCCACGTTTCGCATCTGCTGGGGCTGCATTCGGGCCGCCAGGTCACCAAGCGCGGAACACCCGCGCTCTTCCGCGCCGCCATGCGTTCGTTGGAGCTGCGCGGGGATGGCGGTACTGGCTGGTCTATGGGCTGGAAGATCAACTTCTGGGCGCGCTTTGAAGATGGCGACCATGCTTTCAAAATTCTGCAAAACATGGTCAATCTGGTTGAGCACACGGCCACCGTAATGGAAAAAGGGGGCGTCTACGCCAACCTGTTTGACGCTCATCCGCCGTTTCAAATTGACGGCAACTTTGGCGCCACGGCCGGCATTGCCGAAATGTTGCTGCAAAGCCACTGCACCAGCCCACAACAGACAGCCCTGTGGGAAATTCATCTGCTGCCGGCGTTGCCCAGCCTTTGGGCCCACGGTTCAGTAACCGGGCTGCGCGCCCGCGGTGGCTTTGAAATAGATATGACGTGGGAGGCGGGGCAATTGCAGCACGCGCAAGTCCAGTCGCACTTGGGCGGCCTGTGTCGAATCCGCAGCCGCGTACCCGTGACTGTTCAGCACAATGGAATGGCGGTCGAGCTGGGGCGGCCCGAAACCGATGTGGTTGAGTTTGCCACAACTGCCGGGGGCACATATGTTGTTACCGCCGCCAAATCAGCAAACGTTTAAACCAGGCCTTAACTCTTCAGCATCTTATGATCACTGCACCGCAACGGTGGTGGCGATACAGGCGTCGCTCTCGATTGGTGAATCCGGCCCGATCTCCTGCTGTTGCGATCCACTGAGTATCACTGCACGGCCCATTCCGTGCGGCCATTGGGGTCGGCATAGAGCGTGTATGCCAGCCAGGTGGGATTAGATGGCTGGCGCTGGCGGATGTGCTCGCGGGCGGCGCGGAAAGCAGCACTGAGCGCTTCGCCCGCAATCAGCCGGTCGTAGAAGAAGGCAGCGAATTCAGCCGCCAGCAGGTCGTTGACCTCCCACAGCGAGCCCACAAAGGCGCCCACGCCGATGACGCCCACCATCTGCTCGGCCCAACCGCCCAACCCGGTCAATGCAAATTCGATCTGGCCGCTGTGGCAGGCGTTGAGAAACACAATGGGCCGTTCACGGCGCAGCGCCCGCACCTGGCTGCCGCTTAGATCGCTGGGCCATAGCTCCTGCTGATCTTGCAGCACCAGCGGCGATTGATCCGCCTTATCGGGATTAAAGTTGCCGTGGGCGGCCAAGTGCAGCACCTGGAACTCACCATTGCGCACGGCGTCCAATACCTCGTCGCGGCTTTGCAATGGGTCGGCCACTTGCAGACCGCGATGCTTCAGCCCCTCAAAATATTGCTTTTCCTGCTGCACATAGGCCAAGTCCAATTCAGGGATCACGACGCTGGCGGCATTGATGTGCAGGTCGGCCAGGGGACCGCGCCCGGCCAGCCAGCGACACAGCTCAAAAGCCACGGCCAGAAAATCATCGGTCAGATCACTGTTCGTTTTTTCATCATATTGATACGGCTTGACCAGCTCCCACGGAATCCACGGCTCGTCGCTGATAATGAGCAGCGAGCGGACGGCGCCCTGCTCGCGCAGTTCCTTGAGTCGCCAATACTCATTTTGCAAGGCTTGCGGGAAAAGTTTTTCAAAGAGATTTTCGCCAATCCGCACCAGTTCGCTTTCTTGTACCGCCGTATCGCTTTCGCTCAGCTGGTCCACCTTGCGCATGGCCTGGCGCGCCATGCGGCTGAGCTGGTCAAATGTATCGGTCAAAAAGCGGCGCGGGTTGGCGTTGAGCGCCACCTGCCCCATGTCGCGCTGCACATAGCCCAATGCTGGATCAGAGGAGTGCAGGGCAAAGTGAAGCGTATTGGTCTGCTCGTTTTTGGTAATGCGCAGGGTCAAATCAGCCGGCGCCGGTGGGTTGGCAGGCGGTGCGTCGAGCTGGTTAACGGGGCTAATGCGCGCCGCGCGCGTCGCGCCATCGGTCACATCAGGCATGATTTGGCTCTCATAGGTCACGCTGCCCAACATGCGCCCGGCATGATAAAAGTCAACGGTCAACGGCATTTTGCCCAGCTCCGGCCCGGCAGTTAGCCAAAAAGCCACCGGCTGCGAATCGCGGTCGCGCCAGACGCGCATGGTGCGGCGCAAACATTGAGACGCATCGCTAAAAGCGGGTGCGCTGAGCACAACCTCTACCAACTTGGCCTCTTCCGTGCTGCCAAATTCCAGCGTGGCGTCGCCCTGGCCGGCTGCGGTGGATTCCAACAAGCGCTGCAAACGCACAATGAGCGGATGGTCGCTGTGTGGCTGCACCTGGGCTGGAAAATCGACCGCACTTTCATAGGCCACGGTTGTGGTGAGCTCGGCCGAGCCGTCAATTAAATCTGGCGCAAAGCTTTTTTCCCAATCTTCCAGACCGCCAAGCGTGGTGGCAATCTCAGAGGTAAATACGGTTTCCGCTACAATTTGTTCCAGCCGCAGCCCCAAGGCCACGGGTCCAGCCGCGGCGCGCGCCGTCAAAACAAAGACGGCAGGCGTCACGGTTCCGGCGGCGTTGACCATCAGCGTGCGCGTTAGATCGCCGCTTATGTCGGCAAAGGATTGAGCAGTTAGCGTTACCTCCAACGCTAAGCCATTGGATAGCGCTTGGCGATGCAGCAGCACGCGCTGGTCCAAATAGCGCACCTGCTGCGCATTGGCATTGGGGTCTGGTTGACGCACCAATTCCACAATCAGCGGATACAAACGCCCGCTGGTTACCTGCTGGGGAAAGGTAATCTGTACCAAAAAGTCAACGGCGTTGGACGCCGCATGGGAAGCGGCAGGCGCGGTTTCTCCAGTCAGCAGACCACGCAGGCGCGCGCTTACCGCCAACCGATTATCAATTTGACCGCCGCGCGTGGTCACCGTGCCGCGGCGCTGCCCATTGGCCTCCATTTTACCGGCCAGCAGCGCGGCATAAACAAGGGGCAATAGATCGGGCAGCGCGGCGAGCGCATCTAATGCTGCGGTCACCCGCTCTTTGGCCACGACGCTGGCGCCATCCACCGCGGTCTGCACGGCGTCGCTAAATTGTTGGCGTATCTTGTCCACCTGCGTTTGGCTCGTGGCTGAAAGCGCATCTGCGGCCGCGCCCAGCACCTCCAACACATTGGCCAGCGTTCCAATCAGCTCATTTTCCGGTGGCTCGGCCGTGGGGTCGCCAAAGAGCTGGGGCGGCGTATGCTCGCGATAGCGCAGCTGCGCCAGCACAAAGAGCGGCGGATTTGCGGGGGATAGCCAGGCCGTCAGCTCGGCCAGACGTGCAGCCGATGCATCCGTCAGGCGCATGCCGCGCCGGCTGCCGAGCGCCGTGGTCAAATCTGCACCCGCAATCTGGCTCATGGCTGGTAACAGCGCCATATCCTGCAAAAACGCCGTCATCAGCAGATCGGCGGCCGCCCGGTCGTCTGGCGGTAGCGCCGCCAGCTGTTGCGCCAACCCCATCCGCGCTGCGTCCAACTGGTTGCGCACGCCCGCCAGCTGGGGTGCAAACCAGTTTTTATATATCGCGCGCAGAATATTTTCCAGAAGCTCATCTAGGCTTGTCATCATAAATACCCCTTTTTTGCCGTTCAAATGGTACATATCATTATCCCGCGCAAAAGTCCACGGCGCAAAGATGTACAATCCTGATCGTCTCCAGATGCATCCTCATTTAGCCCCCAACGGTTTTGACAGGCTCCCTCTCTTCACCTAGAATTTGGAGATCAGTCCGCAATTATTATGAATGCTGTTTTGAAAAAGATTCAGCAAATCTTGTGGATATTCATTAAGGATCACAAAGATTTATAGAAAAGATTTATAGATTTGTCTCTTATAAACTAAGATCTGTGTAATCTGTGGATTTATAGCAAAACGGAAAAGCGCATGAAAAGCCTGACAACCAACGAAATTCGCCAGCTCTGGTTCGACTATTTTGGTGAGCTGCAACATCAGCAGGTAGAGAGCAGCAGCCTGGTGCCCAGCAACGACCCCACGCTGTTGTTGACCAATGCCGGCATGGTCCAATTTAAAGACGCCTTCTTGGGGTTGGAAAAGCGTCCCTATTCGCGCGCCGCGACCAGCCAAAAGTGCATGCGCGTCAGCGGCAAACACAACGACCTGGAGAACGTTGGTCCCAGCCCGCGCCACCACACCTTTTTTGAAATGCTGGGCAACTTTTCCTTTGGCGATTATTTTAAGAAAGAAGCCATCCGCTGGGCCTGGCACCTGTTGGTAGATGAGCTGGGGCTGCCCTTGGAGCGGCTCTGGTTTACGGTTTACACCGATGACGATGAAGCCGAACGGCTCTGGATCGAGACCGGTGCGCCGCCGGAACGGGTGCTGCGCTTTGGCAAAAAGGATAACTGGTGGTCCATGGGCGACACTGGCCCTTGCGGCCCCTGCTCGGAGATTCACTATTACTGGGGCGATCTGGACAAGCAAGTTGCCGCCGGCGTTAACGTGGATGATGAATATCTGGAAATCTGGAATCTGGTCTTTATGCAGTATGACCAGAACGCCCAGGGTGAACTCAAGCCGCTGCCCGCACCCAGCGTGGATACGGGCGCCGGGCTGGAGCGCTTGGCCAGCATTTTGCAGGGCAAAGATAACAACTACGACACCGATGCGTTTGTCCCCATTATGGACCGCATCCAAGTGCTTGCCGGCCAAAGCGATGCAGAACGCCAGGCGAATTTGTATCGCTACCGCGCCATTGCCGATCACGCCCGCGCCATCACCTTTTTGATTGGCGATGGCGTGCTGCCGGGCAACGAAGGACGCAGCTATGTCTTGCGCATGGTGCTGCGCCGCGCCGCCCGCTTTGGCAAACTCATCGGCTTGGAAGAGCCGTTCCTGGCGCGCGTTGCCCAGGTGGTGATCGACCAAATGGGCCATCACTACACCGATCTGCCGGCCAAACGTGACTTTATTATGCAGACCATTACTGCCGAAGAGGAGCGCTTCCAGCGCACGCTGAGCACCGGCCTCAATCGGCTGGATGAACTCATGGCGGATCTGCGGGCGCGTGGGCAGACCGAAATTCCCGGTAACGATGCCTTTTTCCTGTGGGACACCTTTGGTTTTCCGCTGGACTTGACGCGCGATATTGCCGAAGAAAATAAACTGACCATCGACGAAGCCGGTTTCCGAGCGGCCCTGGCCGCCCAAAAGGCGCAGAGCCGCGCCACTGCCCAAGACGTTCTTGCCCAAGATGTGTCGGTCTATGCCGAACTGTTGGGGAACCTAAAAGAGCAAGGCGTCGTTGGTAAACAGGGTGTAAAGCAGTTGATCTACGAAAATGTGGATGAAGTAGACACAACGATTGTGGGTCTGATTGTGGATGGACAGATGGTCAGCGAAGCCCACAAAGGTGACAAAGTGGAAATTGTGCTGCCGGAAACGCCATTCTATGTAGAGAGCGGCGGCCAGGTCAGCGACACGGGCGAGATTTACTATTTCCCTGATGATCTGGATGAGCCGGTGTGGACGGTGCAGATCAACGATATGCGGCGCCCCATTCCGGGGTTAATCGTCCATGTGGGTCAGGTAACGCAGGGCTCAGCGCGGCTCAACGACCCCGCCCGCGCCGGTATCGACACGGTGCGGCGCTGGGACATTATGCGCAACCACACGGCCACCCATGTGCTGCACGCTGCTTTACGTAGCATTCTGGGCGAGCATGTGCATCAGGCCGGTTCGCTGGTGGCGCCAGAGCGGCTGCGTTTTGACTTTACGCACACGCAACCGCTGAGCAAAGACCAGCTGCATGAGATTGAAGAGCTGGCCAACGACATTGTGCTGGCCAATTTTGATGTCAACACGCGGTGGACCACCTACAAGCGGGCGGTAGACGAGGGGGCCATGGCGCTCTTTGGCGAAAAGTATGGCGATGAAGTGCGCGTGGTCAGCTTTGGCGAAGTCAGCGACTGGCGCGATTCCACGGTGAGCATGGAGCTCTGCGGCGGCACCCATGTGGACACCACTGCCGAAATCGGCAGCTTCCGTGTTACCTCGCAGGGCAGCGTGGCCGCCGGTGTACGCCGCATTGAAGTGGTGACCGGTCGCCTGGCCGAAAGCCTGATCGAAGAGCGCTTTGATACGCTGGCCAGCTTGGCTGACTTGCTCAACGCGCAGCCGGAACAGCTGGCCAATGCGGTCACACAGCTCCAGGAGCAGAATCGCACGCTGCAACGGGAACTGGCGCAGATTAAACAGCAGGCGGCGCGCGATGAAAGCCAAGCGCTGCTGGACAAAACCATGCAGGTCGAGGGGGTGGCCGTGCTAGCCGCGCACGTGCAAGCCAGCGATGCCGACACCATGCGCCAGATGACCGATTGGTTCCGCGACAAGCTGGGCAGCGGTGTGGTGGTGCTGGGCGCCAACATCAATGACAAGCCGCTGCTCATTGCCGCCGTGACCGACGACCTGACCAAACGGGGCCTGCATGCCGGCAACATTGTGCGCGACGCCGCCAAAATTATCGGCGGCGGTGGTGGCGGGCGCCCCAACATGGCGCAAGCCGGTGGGCGCGATGTGAACAAATTGGATGAGGCGTTGGAGAGCGTGCAGGAGTGGGTGAAGGTGCATTTGGAATGAATAAATGACGAAACACATTCAAATCCATCCTGAAGCCAATGCCGAGGCGGTGCGCCGCCTGCTGGCCCAGGCCCGCGATGAGCGCGTGGTGCTGGAATTGCCCGAAGGGTGGACCGAATTGGACAACATGGCGCGCATGCGTCTGTTGCAGCGCCAAGCCCAGCTTCTGAACATGGACGTGGCGCTAGTGACTCGGCATGACGCCACTCGCAAAGCGGCCAAGCAGGTGGGCGTACCGGTCTTTTATCGCGCCGAGGATGCCGCTGGCGGCGGTTGGGGCATGAAGCCGCTAGCCGCGGTGCTAAATCCCAAACAGCCAGACGCCGGCCTGCCCGACGCCCCCCACTGGCGCCGCGGCGATGTGATGCAGCGGGTACGTGGCGCCAACGTGCGCCGCACCCGTCAGCAGCGCATTCAAGCCGAAGAGCGCTATCGCCAACCCACGCCGCTGTGGGTGCGCTGGCTATGGAACGCGTTTGCCGGGCTGCTCATGGTGATTTTTTTGGCTGGATTTACGCTCTATGTGCTGCCGGCGGCCACCGTCACCGTAACGCCTGGCCGCGAGCCCATATCGGTTTCGGTGCGCCTGATTGCCGACCCAGCATTGGACGCGCCCGATTTTAATCGCAACCGCTTACCCGCCCGCTTGCTGGAAACCAATATTGTTGAACAGGGCACGCAAGCCACCACCGGTACGCGCCAAAAAGCATCGGGCAATGCCGGCGGACGCGTCACCTTTACCAACCAAGGGCCCGATCCGGTGACCGTGCCCGACGGCACGGTGGTGAGCACGGTGACCGGTACGCTGGTGCGCTTTCGCACCCGCGGGGATGTAACGGTGCCCGGTGGTTTGGGCCAGCGCGTCGACGCCGTCATTGAAGCGCTGGAACCGGGCATTGATGGCAACGTGTTGCCCAACACCATTGGCAACATTAGCGGTGCGCTGCGTTTTCGGCTCAACGTGACCAATCCGCAAGGAACGGGCGGCGGCGGCGCGGCGCTGGTCAACGTGGTGACGCAGGAAGACCGCGATCAGCTGTTGGCGGAAACCACGGCGCGCGCCGAGGGCGATGCCTATCAAGCGCTGCAAGAGAGCGCCGAGCCGGGCGAATGGCTGCCGGAGGAATCGGTGCTGACCTACGTGATTGCTCAGGCGTTTGGACAGTTTAATGATGAAGAGTCAGACGAATTGACATTGGACCTGCGCTTATTGGCCCAAGGCACGGCCGTGGAAGATGCGTTGAGCACGCAGGCGGCGCTGACCGAATTGCGCCGGGCCATTCCCGACATGGGGCGGCTGGTGACCGATTCGATTACCTATCGCCGCGAGCCGGGGGTTGTGACCGTGGGACGCTCCGTCGAGTATACGGTCACGGCCAGCGCTGAATATGTGATTCCCATTGACGCTGCCGAGGTGCGCGATCTGATTGCCGGTACGCGGCCCGCCGACGCCATTGCGGCGTTGCAACAGCGCTGGCAGTTGGAGCGTCCGCCCGAGATTTATCGCGATCCAGAACTGCTGCCCACGCTGCCCACGCTGCCCAATCGCATTCAAGTGCGCGTCGAGTATGAAGGCGCGCTGGAAGAAGACACAGCACCGTAAGTATGGATAAATTTTTGGCGCTGGATGTAGGTAAGGCGCGCATTGGCGTGGCCACGGGCGATCCATTGGGGATCACCGTGCGGCCGTTGGCGGTGGTGCAACGCACATCCAATCGCAAGGATTTCGCCCGTCTGGTCCAGTTGCTGCAAGAGGCTGAAGCTACGGCCATTCTGTGCGGGCTACCGCTCAATATGGACGGCAGCGAAGGCGAACAGGCCCAGTGGACGCGCAAATGGGCCCGCAAATTGGCCCACGCCATGCGCGCCGACTTGGGCAAAGCGATTCCCATCATCTTTTGGGACGAGCGCTTGAGCACTTTTGCAGCCCAAGAGCTTTTATCCGCAATGAGCACATCGGGCGGTGATGATGCGGTAGCGGCGGCGGTGATTCTGCGCAGCTTTTTGAATGCGCAGAAGCGCGGCGATGGGGTCGATTGGGGCCGGATTGAGCTGACGCCGTAAAGGACGCTCCGGCTACGACGCAGTCTGCGCTGGCAAATCTTGCCGACCCAAGGGTTGCTCAACGAGACCATCCGTAAACTTGTGCTGAGTTAAATGAGGGGTGTGCATCAGTATTCAGTCAAGGGGAGGCAGCTAGCGTGCGTCGCACTGGCCAGAAAAACGGCTGCCTACCAGCCACAGCGGCGGTCAGAGCGTCGCACACGGATCCACCCACAACTTCACTCGAGCAGAGAATTATGCACACCGCTGCGTTAAATCGAAGCATCGTACTTCATAAATCGTAAATTACTATGCAATCTCGCCATTCTGTACAAATATTAGTGCGCCGCAACCAAATGTCGACGGCGCAGCAGAAATTATCTTCGCCCTTTCGGCGCGGCGCGCTGATTACCAATGTGCTGCGGCTGGGCTTTTTGGCGCTGGTGGCGGCGGTGCTCTTTGGCGTGTGGACTGTATTGGACGCGCATCTGTCTGAGCAGTTTTTGGGCGCGCCGCAAAACACGGCCGGGCTCATTGACCCGCGGGCGGGCCAAGATGTTTTGACGCCGGACAACATTGAGCAGCAGATACTGGCCTTCAATTTGCGCCTGCGCGAGAATGAGTTGAGCATCCCCGCCGGCGCCAATCCACGGCAGCGCCCGTTTGTGGTCAACATCGGTGAGCCGGCTCGCTTTATTGCCGCCCGTCTGCAAGCCGAGGGCTTTATCCGCGACGCCGATCTTTTCAATCTCTATATACGCGTCAACGGCTTGGAGCGTGATATTGAGGCCGGCAACTTTATTCTGTCCGAGTCCATGACCATTCCGCAAATTGCCGATGCGCTGCAAACGGCGCTCTTTGACGAAGCCGTCGTCACCATTCCAGAAGGCTTCCGCGCCGAAGAGATCGCGGAACGGTTGGCCGCCGAGAATATTATTGAACCGGATGTTTTTCTGGCCGCGATTCGAGCGCCGCGCAATCTCACCATTTTTGAAGATTATGAATTTCTGCGCTCATTGCCCGCCGACGGCTCGCTGGAAGGCTTCTTGTTTCCCGACACCTATCGCCTGCCCGTGTTGGCCAGCACGCCGGAAATTGTCATCGGCGCATTTCTGGATAACTTTGCCAACAAAGTGGGGCAAGAGGGGCTCATTGGCGGCAGCAGCGGCTTGAGTGGACGCGACTTGGTTAACCTGGCCAGCATTGTCGAGCGCGAGGCCGTGCAGCAAGACGAGCGTCCGTTGATTGCCAGCGTCTACATCAATCGCCTCAATGGCACATGCAATGCCGACGTGGGTGGTCCCTACTTACAGGCCGACCCGACCGTACAATATGCACGCGGTACAGTGGGCAACTGGTGGTGGAAGCCCCAAAGCGTTGAGGAATATGCGCAAGTCATCAGCCCCTATAACACCTACCTGAATCCTGGGTTGCCGCCTGGCCCCATTGCCAACCCGGGTCTCAGCGCCATTGACTCCACGCGCAATCCGGCTACCACCAACTATTGCTTCTTCCTGGGCACCGGCGAAGATGGCCGCCACGTTTTTGCTGTAACACTGGCCGAGCATGAGCAGAACCTGCGGATCTATGGATATCAGTAGGTGAGCATTGGTTGCTGATGGTTGGCGATTGGTCGTAAAGATGCAACTTAGCGTTCTCGATTTACGCAGCGTTCTCGATTTACGCGGCGCTCATAGATGGCTAGGCGCGAAAGCTTCGCTGACTGCACAATGCGGGCGGCGGTGTATGCTTCTCTTGTGTATTGGCCTGTTTTTCAGCGCCTGCATTCCCGCTTCGACGCCGCAGGTGATAAAAATTGGGCTGATTGCACCTTTTGAAGGGCTGTATCGGCGCACGGGCTACGCGGCGCTGGCCGAGATGCGCAAGGTGCTGGCCGCCCATGCGCCAGCGTCAACGGCCTATCGCATTCTGCCCGTGGCGCTGGATGATGGGGGCGACCCGCAGCAGGCGCGGCGGGCAGCCCAAAAGCTGCTGGTCGATCCAGAAGTGCAGGTCGTTGTGGGGCCGCTCTTTCCGCACACCATTGCCGCCGTGCGCCAAGAGATGCAGCAGCAAACGAAAGTGCGCTGGCTCCCACTGGACCAGCTCTGGACCAATCAACTCACGTTACGCAGCGACAGCCAGTCTGCTAGAGAAAAACAGGAAAGTCGGCGAGCCGACGTTCCGCCAGGCTTGCGTAACATAAGTAATCAATATGAAAGCGAGTTGATTGCCGCCGTGGCCCAATATGCCACAGTGCAGGGGGCGCATCAGCTGGTGGTGGCCGGCTGGACGCCCGACGCGGCTACACAAGAATCTACATCGTGGACCAGTAGCATCGACATTCCCGTGCAATTTTCTGATGATCCGACCGCGGTGCCGCCCGATGCAGCCGTTTTGTGGATGGGCGAACCAGCAGGTGCAGCAAGCTTCTTGAACCGCTTGCGTCGCGAGCAGCCGCAAGTGCCTTTTTGGATGGGCAACAGCGGCGGCGATCCCGTATTTGCCGAGCGCGCACAATCATTAGATAATGTATATTGGGCCATTTGGACGGATGACGGCTTTGCCTCCTGGCATCAGGAAGAATTAGCCGCCCCCCCCTTTGCATACCTGATTTACCGGGCGACTCAGATGGCCCTAGCAGGTGTTGAAAGCCAGGAATCTCCAGCGAACATCACATACAGTGATGCGGATGATTCAGTGCCTCAATTCCAGCTTTTTCAAATCAGCACAAATGGCGTCAGCTCCCCAACCGACGCGTCGTCATTGCCACATTAATCGTTCCCAAAAAATCCTTGTTCATGTCGGTCCTGCATTTTGCCTGCAACGGCAACCTGTAAGATTGCGTCTATATAATTATGTGGTACGCTCTGCCATAGATCTATATCAACTTACCTGATATGGGCGTAGTTGTGGGGCATTTTGGCAGGAACAGCGGGCGGCACTTGACAGTAATACCATTTGGCTCTGTAAATACCATGAATAATCACGCCTTTCTCAGCGTAGAATTGTCAATTATTCATGGCATTTACAACCGCAGTGTGTATAATTTGCCGACGCGCGGTCAATCCTTTACCCAAAAAGGAAAGAGTTAGAGAAGTCTAGAAGTGAGGAAATTATGCGAGTTTTAATGATTAGCTGGGAATATCCGCCTTATGTGGTGGGCGGTGTAGGCAAACATGTTGCCGAGTTGGCGCCCGCCTTTGAACGCCTGGCAGATGATTCGCTGCATGTCGATCTCGTAACCACGCGCTATAGCGGTGGGGCCGAAGTTGAAGCCATCAACAAATCCGTCACGGTGCATCGCATTCAAACGCTGCCTTTCACGCCGGTGGACCACTATAACGCCGTCGTGGCGAGCAACGGCATCTTGGTGAGCTATGCCCAGCAATTGGCCAAAAAAGAACGCTATGACATTATTCATAATCACGAATGGCTGACCGGCGCGGCTGGCATTGCGCTAAAGCACGCCTGGAAAACGCCTCTCGTCACCACCATTCACGCCACCGAACGCGGGCGGCATCAGGGCTATCTCCCCAGCGATACCAGCCGCCAGATTAACCAGATGGAATGGCAGCTAGGGTACGAAGCCTGGCGGCTGATCGTATGCAGCCGCTATATGATCCAGGAACTGGGCGGCTTTTTTGGTATTCCCGCCAACAAAGTGGGCGTCATCCCCAATGGTGTGGACATGAATCAGCTGCATCCCTGCGTGGCAGAGACAGCGGCCCAGTTACGGGCCGAATATGCGCCCAACGGTGAGCGGCTGCTCTTTTTTGTGGGACGGATCACCCATGAAAAAGGGTTACAGGTCTTACTGGCAGCCATGCCCAAAATTCTGCAAAGATACCCAAACACGCGTCTGCTGGCGGCTGGTAAAAATAGTGAAAAAATGTGGGAACGCGCCCACGAATTGGGCATTGCCCACGCAGTGCATTTTCTGGGCTACATCACCAATGAGCAACGCGACCATCTGTATCAAACCGTTGACGCGGCCATCTTTCCCAGCTTATATGAACCGTTTGGCATTGTGGCGCTGGAAGCCATGGCGCAAGGCTGTAACGTTGTTGCCAGCGATGTGGGCGGCCTCAGTGAAGTAGTGCATCACACCCAAAATGGTCTTACAATCTATCCCAACGATCCCGATAGCGTGGTGTGGGCCGTCGATCAACTTTTTGCGGGTCCAGAAGCCGCGCAACGTTACCGAGCACAAGCGCTGCATGAGGTGCAGACGCGCTATAATTGGGACACCATTACCTGCCACACGGTAGAGTTCTATCGGCATGTAGTGGCAGAACGCCAGCAGACCGAATGGTAGCAACATATCTATACGACTTACGCAGCGCCTGTGGGTCGCCAGGAGAAGCATATAGGGCCGACCAACCTAATTTACGCGAGGCCTGCGTAAGTCCTAATCTATAAAGTTCTACCTGGCGTTGCGTCCAAAACAACCATCATCTTACAGATCCTACTTATCTGGCCGCTGAATTACTCACGTTACGCAGCGACAGCCAGTCTGCTAGAGAGCAACAGGAACGTCGGCGAGCCGACTTTCCGCTACGCTTGCGTAACATAAGTTAATTATTAGAAATCCCGTATGACTTTTGCTCGCGTTGTGATTTCTAAAAATTAACTGTTCGCGGCGCTACCCATGTTGAAAGGGGCTATCATATGCAAGCAGCGCAATGGCACTGTTTGGAATTGACTTTGACCAGCACTTCCGCCTACGCCAATCCGGTGCAAGAAACAGAATTATGGGCAGAATTTACCGGGCCAACCGGTGAAACACAAAAAGTGCGCGGCTTTTGGGACGGCGGCGCCGTTTGGCGCGTGCGCTTTGCTCCCAGTGCCGTGGGAGAATGGCGCTATGAAACAAGCTGTTCGGATACCCAAAATAGTGGGCTGCACGCGCAAACGGGCAAATTCTCTTGCACGCCGCCCACTGGCGAAACGCGCTTTGCCCAGCACGGGCCCGTGCGCCTGGCCGCCAACAAGCGCCATTTAGAGCACGTCGACGGCACGCCCTTCTTCTGGCTGGCGGATACCGCCTGGAATGGGCCGCTGCGCTCTACGCCACAAGAGTGGAATCAGTATCTACACGTGCGCACGCGTCAGCACTTTTCTGCCGTACAGTGGGTGTCTACCCAGTGGCGGGCGGCGCCCGATGGCGACATTGAGGGCGGGCTGGCCTATATGGGCGACAACAGCCGCATCGAAATCAACCCCTCCTTTTTTCAGCGTTTGGATGAACGGGTGGCCGCAACGGCCAATGCCGGGCTGCTCAATGTACCCGTACTGTTGTGGACGCTGGGCAGCGCCGAGACGCAACAGGTCAACCCCGGCCACAGCCTGCCCGAAGATCAGGCGGTCCTGCTGGTGCACTATATGGTGGCGCGCTGGGGTGCTTATCCCGTCGTGTGGATTCTACCCGGCGATGGCAACTATAGCGGCGAAAAGGCAGAACGCTGGCAGCGCATTGGCCGCGCGGCCTTTGGCCACGAAGCCCACGCGCCGGTGGCCCTGCATTGCTGTGGCATGCATCTTCCCGCCGCGGAATTTCGCGATGAGGCGTGGCTGGATATTCTGGGCTATCAAAGTGGGCATGGCGACAGCGCCGACACGCTGCAATGGATTGTGACCGGGCCACCGGCACAGGAGTGGCGCAATGAGCCACGTCTGTTTTATATAAACATAGAGCCCCCCTATGAGAACCACATTGCGTACCAGTCGCGCCAGCCCCACGACGCCCACTCTGTGCGCCGCGCCATGTATTGGAGCTTGCTCAACGCGCCCACGGCGGGCGTTACCTATGGCGGTCACGGCGTCTGGGGCTGGGATGATGGCGCCACGCCGCCAGTGGATCATCCCGGCTCCGGCATCCCGCTGCCTTGGGCCGATGCCTTGACCATGCCGGCGGCGGAACAGATGGCCTATTTGTCTACTTTCTTCGAGTCCATTCGCTGGTGGACGCTGTTGCCGGCGCCGGACCTGTTGGCCCAGCAGCCGGGCGATGCCGATGTGCATCAATATGTGCTGGCCTCTCGCTCACAAAAAGGCGATCTGGCCGTTGTCTACACGCCAACTGGGGGTTCAATTGTGCTCAACGCAGCGGCGCTGCCGGCCCATGCAAGCGCGGTCTGGGTGGATCCGCGCAATAATGGGCAACAAACTGCGCCATCAAAAACAGAAGGCGACCACATCATATTCGAGACGCCATCGGCCCAGGATTGGATTCTGTGCATACACGCATCCTCATGATCAGTAGTTGGCAACAGCCGAAAATAAAGACAAGGAGACACGCATGACCTATTCCATTGGCATTACCTCCGACTTTAAAACCGAAGCACCGGGCCGGTTAGAGCCGATTCTGGCCCAGTTCATCGATCCGCTGCCCGATGTAGATTATCGCTTTTTTGACGCCACCGGGCGCGATGAAAAAGGTGTTTATGTGACGCCACAGGACGCCGCCGATTTTGATGCCGTGCTTAATCTCTCCTTTCGCTTTACGCCCCAATCATTCACCGGCCAGGATCGGCTGGCCGTGATCGCGCGCTGGGGCGTGGGCTATGATCAGATCGATGTGCCGGCCTGCACAGCTAACGATGTGCTGCTGGCCATTACGGTGGAGGCGGTGCGGCGCCCGGTGGCCGAAGCGATTTTGACCATGCTGCTGTCGCTGGCCAAGCAGCTCCCAGCCAAGGACAAATTGGTGCGCACGGGGCGTTGGGATCTGCGCGCCGATCCCAATGGATTGGGGCTGCGCGGCAAGGTGGTGGGCACCATTGGGCTGGGCAATATTGCTGGCGAGATGTTCCGGCTGCTAGAGCCATTTGGGCTGGGGCGCAAGCTGGCTGCCGATCCCTTTGCCACGGCTGAAACCGCGGCGGCGCTGGACGTGGAGCTGGTCGATTTGGAGACGATTTTTCGCGAATCCGACTTTGTAACGGTCAACTGTTTTTTGAGTGACGCAACGCGCGGCTTGGTCAATGCCCAACGGCTCGCCATGATGAAGCCCACTGCGTTTCTCATCAACACCGCGCGCGGGCCCATTGTGGATCAGCCGGCCCTGCTGCATGCGCTGCAATCCGGCCAAATTGCCGGCGCGGGTCTGGACGTGTTTGAAGAGGAACCCATTGATCCCAATCACCCGCTGGTGCAGCTGGAAAATGTGGTGCTCTCTCCCCATTCGCTGGCCTGGACCGATGAGCTATATGTGGATAATGGCGTCTATGCCTGTGAAAATATTCTCAGCGTGCTGCACGGGAAAGCGCCCAAATATACGGTCAACCGCGATGTGACGCAACGGCCTTCATTTCAAGAGAAGCTGGTCCGATTGGCGGCCAAATCCACAGCTTAGGTTTTTCCCAAAAGTAACTATCCAGGGCCTCGAGGACTGAGCTTGTGGAAGTCCGGCGTTTCCTTCGACAAGCTCAGGCAACACCTAGAAAGTTACTCCCAAAATTTACATCTACCAGGAAGCTTTCCAGCCAATCCAGAAAACACCGTATCATTTGGATATTTATCTTTCTGGATTGGCCTTAATGCTACGGTGTCTATACCCATTCTAACCAGCAAACTCTATATCCCTCCCCTGCGCGCCAATCTCGTCCCGCGCTCGCGTTTGATTGACCAACTCCAAGCCGGGATGCAGGGCAAACTCACCCTCATCTCGGCCCCGGCAGGTTTTGGCAAAACCACGCTGGTGAGTGCTTGGGCGGCCCATTGTGCGCAGCCCGTGGCCTGGCTGTCGTTGGACGAAGAGGACAACGACCCCGCGCGGTTTTTCGCATATCTTGTCACGGCGCTGCAACAAATTACGCCAACCGTGGGTCAAAATTTCTTGCGGGCGCTGCAATCGCCGCAGCTGCCGCCCGTGCAGACCATTTTGCCCACTTTGCTCAATGAGATTAGCGCCAACGCCGCTGATTTTATTTTGGTTTTAGACGACTACCACGTTTTACATAGCGCCACGATTGATGACGCGCTCAGCTTTCTGCTCGAACATCTGCCGCCGCCTATCCACCTGGTCATCATTACGCGCGAGGATCCCGCGCTCCCCTTGTCCAGACTGCGCGCCCGCGCCCAGCTGAACGAAGTGCGGGCCGCACAGCTGCGCTTTACAGCCACCGAAGCCGCCGACTTTCTTAATCAAGCAATGGGTCTCCAGCTGACGGCAGTCGAGATCGATGCATTGGAAACGCGCACAGAAGGTTGGATTGCCGGGCTGCAGCTGGCGGCAGTTTCCATCCAAAGCCACCAATCTGCGGGAAATCAAGATGCAGCCGCGTTTATCCAATCGTTCACTGGCAGCCATCGTTTTGTCATGGATTATCTGATGGAAGAAGTGCTGGGCCAGCAACCTGCGCACATCCAGCGCTTTTTGCTCTATACATCGGTGCTGGATCGCATGTGCGGCTCCCTCTGTGACGCCATTTTGCGTACAGAGTCTGGGGCAGGCCAGCGCACATTAGAGGCGCTGGAGCAAGCCAACCTCTTTATTGTGCCGCTGGATAATGAGCGCCGCTGGTATCGCTACCATCACCTCTTTGCTGAGCTTTTGCGACAGCGCCTCCAGCAGACCATGGGTCAAGGCGGCGCGGACAGCGTGCGGATCGAAGATTTACATATACGCGCCAGTCAATGGTATGAAGCACAGGGGCGCGAATTGGACGCTTTTCAGCAAGCGACGTTGGCGCACGATATTGCGCGGGCCGAGCGGCTGGTGGAAGGGCAAGGAATGCCGCTCCATTTTCGGGGCGCCATCCGACCAGTGCTGCATTGGCTGGAGACGCTGCCGGCAACCGTACTCGATGCCCATCCGTCTCTGTGGTTGGCCTTTGCGTCAACGCTGCTGGGTGTTGGGCAGGTCGCGCGTACAGAGGAAGCTTTGGCCGCGGCGGAAAGCGTGCTGCACGCCCAAGCGGCGGAAAGAGCGCCGCATGACCAAGAGCGTGATCTGATTGGGCGCATTGCGGCCATTCGCGCCACCATTGCGGCGGGCCGTCAGCAGGCCGATGTTATGATCGCCCAGTCCCGGCGGGCGCTAGATTATTTGCTACCCGACAATTTAGCCTTTCGCACGGCCACCCATTGGAAGCTGGGCTATGCCTATCATCTTGAAGGCAATTTGATCGCGGCCAAACAGGCATATCAAGATGCCATTGTGCGCAGCCAGGCTTCCGGCAACGCGATTTTCACCATTATGTCTCATATTGGGCTGGGGGATATCTATCAAGTTGAAACGCAACTGAGGTTAGCTGCGGAGCATTTTAACAGCGCCATAGAACTCTACGGGGAACAGCCGCTGCCCAGCGCCGGTGAGGCTTTCTCTGGGTTGGCGCAGATCTATTATGAATGGAACGACTTGGATGCCGCCCAACGCCACGCCGAGCAGGGGCTACAGTTGGGGCGCCAGTGGGAGAACAGCGACAGCCCCGTCCACAGCCAGTGGATGTTGGCTCGCGTCCAGCTGGCGCAAGGCGAAGTGGGCGCGGCGCTTTCACAACTGGCGCAGACCAGCGCGTTTATGCGCAAAGCCAACTTTATCCGTCATCTTGATGAAGTGACAGCGACCCAGGTTTTGGCACTGCTGCTTCAGGGCAATCTGACCGATGCCGCTGCGCTGGCGGCCAGCCGCGAACTGCCGCTCAGCCAGGCACAAGTCTATCTGGCGCAAGGGGACATTGACCGGGCGCTGGTTTTGCTGGAAGCGACACACGCCACCCTGCATGCCAAGGGACGCCTGGATGAATCGCTCCAGGCAATGGTTTTGCAAGCTGTGGCCCTGTATATGGCGGGCCGGGTTGAGGAAGCATTGGCGCGGCTGGGCCAAACGCTGGTTTTGGCCGAAGCGGGCGGCTATATTCGTCTGTTTATAGACGCCAGTCCCATCATGCCCCAGCTATTGGCGCGCTTGCAACCACAGGCCGCCCAACGGGGCGTAACATCGGCGTATCTTCACAGCGTGCAAGCCGCTGTTGCGGCAGCGGCGCAACGCGCTGTACCCGCAACCACCCCCCATGTTACCACGAGGCAACCCCTCCCCGAACCGTTGAGCCCGCGCGAAATCGAGGTGCTCCAACTGATTGCCGCCGGTCGCAAAAATCGGGAAATCGCCGACGCATTGATCGTCAGCCTCAACACCGTACGCTATCACACCAAAAATCTCTACGGCAAGCTTGGCGTCAACAAACGCACGCAAGCTGTGGCCAAAGCGCAAGCATTGGGCCTGCTCTGATCTCAGGGCATCTGCCTCTCCCACATCTTTTTTACCCAGCCAACTACATCTTTTACCACACCACACTACACATTGATGTGGGGACTTGGCGCGCCCGGTGGCCTATACTCATAGGACTTACGCAAGCCTCGACTAAAATGGCATCAAATACAAACGAGTTCACTCTTGGCAATCCACTGGCGCGGCGTAAGTCGTGACTCAATACATCGCCAGGAGACAGATGAGACAAGCATCGGCCAAATTTGATGATTCGACCCGTTTCCGGCAATTGCGAATTCTGAATGTTGAGGCCATGAACAAGGCAAGTGATACGCCAGGGGTAAATAATATGTCCATTTATCAGATCCGGCTTCAGGGCCACTTGGACCACCGCTGGAGCACCTGGTTTGAGGGGTTAGCCATTACGTGGGAGGAAAGCAGCATCACGGTATTGACGGGCCCGGTGGCAGACCAGGCGGCGCTCTACGGCCTGCTCAGGAAAATTCGGGACGTGGGGCTGCCTTTGCTTTCCATCACACGGATTGAAACCAACCATCAATGCAAGTTTCACCATGATCTTTAGGGCAAATTATCACATCTAAGGAGATTACAAATGAATAACCTACAAAAAATTGGCGGCGTGGCCGCATTGATTAATGCAGCGGCCTACATTATCGGCTTTGGCATGGTCTTTACGTTGCTGGCGCCCATTATGGATGCACAGCCGGCAGAGTATCTGGCTTTTCTAGCCGACAACCAGGCTTTGCTATACGTGTGGCATCTGATTATCTACATTGTGGCTGGTGTCTTCATGGTGCCGCTGGTGTTAGCCATGCACGAGCGGCTGCGCAGTCATGCACCGGCGCTGTCTCAAATTGCGCTGGCGATAGGCCTAATCTGGTCGGGGCTGGTGATCGCCGCGGGCATGCTCTTCCTCAAAGATATTGTGGTCATTGCGGAACTTTACCGCCAAGACCCCACCCAGGCGGTCACAATTTGGCCGGCGCTGACTACGGTGGAGAGCGCGCTGGGGGGTGGCATTGAGTTGCCCGGCGGTTTGTGGGCGCTGCTGGTGAGCTGGGCGGCTTGGCGTACAGATGCATTGCCCAAAGCGCTTAACATCCTGGGGCTGTTGATTGGCGCGGCGGGGATTCTCATGCTGGCGCCGGCCTTTGCCGAAACCGGTGGCGCCATTTTTGGCCTGGGCTTCATCCTGTGGTTTGCCTGGGCCGGCGTGGTGATGATGCGCCGTGGCCAGCCGGTGGCGCAGGAAGTTTACATGCCAAGTCGCCCTCTCTCACAACATTACACCTAATTTTGCGTAATTATATGAGCGGTGTGCATAAGTGTTCAGCCGAGTAGAGGCGATTAGCGTGCGGATAGGAGACAATATTGGACACCAAGAAAAAGCGCAGCCAATTGAGCTGGGGTTGGATCAGCGGAGTAGCATTGGGAATTGGCGCCTCCGTGGGGGTGGCCTTTCATAGCTGGATTTTGTTTTTTGCGATTTCGATTATAATTACCAGTTGGATGGTGTGGCGCGCTCTTCGGTAATGCAGAGCGCCCAGCGCCGCCGCGAAACTGCCCGCAGCGAGTCCGTTGCTTCTGACATGGCACTATTGTGTATTAACAAAATAGTACTGGTCTCTCAGAAGTTCGACTTCTCGGAGAAATCGAACTTCTATGCCGGTGTTAATTTATGAATCTGCAAACATAGTCAACAAGCGCCTCATTTTTAAGCTGCTGGCTATGTCTCAGCCACACGCGAAACCGCAATGTCAGAAAGATGTCAAGCAATACACAGGGTGCGTGACCACAACTTGCTATAATGATGGGGCAACAGCCAGTTGCCATTTACCTCATTGCTCACCAACAAGGATAGGCCTATGCAAGCAATTCTCTACCAGCGCTATGGTTCGCCGGATGTACTTCAACTACAGGAGGTTGCAAAACCGACGCCGCAAGCTGATGAAGTGTTGATCAAAATCCAGGCCGCCGCCGCCAATCCTCTCGATTGGCACCACATGCGCGGTCAACCATTTTTGGTACGCTTAACCGGCGGCATGCGCGCCCCCAAGGATCCGCGTTTGGGGGCAGATATTGCGGGATACGTGGAAGCCGTAGGCAACGCCGTCAAAACGTTCCAGCCCGGGGACCAAGTCTTTGGGGAAATTGGCGTCGGTGGCTTTGCCGAATATGTCTGTGCCAAAGAAACGGCGCTCGCGCCCAAACCGGCCAATCTCTCGTTTGCCCAGGCCGCCGCCCTACCGGTTGTCGCCTTTACGGCACTGCAAGGGCTGCGCGACCACGGCCAGCTCCAAGCCGGGCAAAAGGTGCTCATCAATGGGGCATCGGGTGGCGTCGGCACGCTAGCTGTACAGATAGCCAAAGCTTTGGGCGCAGACGTCACCGGCGTTTGCAGCACGCGCAATATAGACCTTGTGCGTGGACTGGGCGCCGATCGGGTGATTGACTATACGCAAAGCGATTTCACCCGCGGCGAGCAGCGCTATGACTTGGTTTACGACGCGGTCGGCAACCGCTCGGTGCCGGACTACAGGCGGGCTTTAACGCCACAAGGGGTCTGCGTGATCGCGGGTTTTTCAACATTGGCGTGGATGCTTCAAATCGTCCTGCGCGGCTCATGGGGCGGCCAGAAAGTCAGCAGCCATTTGGCGCAACCCAACCAAAGCGATCTGCTGACAATCAAAGAGCTGTCGGAAAGCGGCAAAGTTATTCCAGTCATCGATCGCTGCTATCCTTTGGCAGAGACGGCGGAGGCGATCCGCTATTTAGAAACGGCGCGCGCTCGTGGCAAAGTCATTATTACCGTTGCCGGGACAGACAAAGCCTAATGATCAGTCCAGCGTCACGGGGCTGGTAATGTAGGGGCAGCCGCGCTCAGCATGCAGCGCCATCTTTTGCCGTTGCAGCCCGATGCTGGCGCCTTCTGCTCAAAACAAAACCGGTTGAATTGATTTCCGCAAACGATAGAATCGCGCCATTGCAACAGGGTCGTCCAGTGACGGCCCTGTTTTTTTGCGTCCACAGCATTTCGCCAACGGCAATTTATGCGCGCTAATACCGATTTCACACACCAAAATGTAAAAAATACTTGACATTGAGTAAAAATTATATTACTATATGTGAAATAAATATTACTCGTCAATAAATCAAAGGCAAGCAAAACCATGTCCTTTCAACAAAAAAATATTACCGTATCTTTGGTAAACTTCACACTGATATTGGCCTTCTTTGTGGTTCGTATTGGGCAGCTGGTGCAAAATGGGAGTTTTGCTGAACCGAGCGTATTCCGCCTGTGGGGCATTGTTATTGTGCTGGCCGTTGTGGTGACCGTTCTGGCCACCATCCTCACCCACATTGTCTCCACCATTATTGAAGCCATCCGCACGGGTGAAAAAGCGCCAGAAATTGAAGACTTTCAAGATGAGCGCGACAAGTTGATCGATCTACGCGGCACCAAGGTGACCTACACCGTTTCGTCGCTTGGCGCTTTCTTGGCCATGCTGACCTTTGTCTTTGGGCAGCCGCCATTAGTCATGTTTACATTGCTGATCTTCTTTGGCGTTTCTGCGCAAATCGTGGGGGATATTACTCGGCTGCTGCTGTATCGGAGGGGAATCTAAGATGGAGAAGGGGCAAATCCGCAACAACATTCGCACGTTGCGCTTTCACCACGACGAGATGACGCAGCAGGAATTGGCCAAGCGGGTGGGCGTGACCCGGCAAACCATTATCGCCATGGAAAAAGACAAATATTCGCCTTCGCTGGAACTGGCATTTCGCATTGCCCATGTTTTCGGCGTGCCGTTGGAAGACGTGTTTTCATACGAAACTGATGCCTAAACCTGTAACTTACGCAGCGCCCGGCGCTTGCCAGGAGAAGCTCAAATGGCCAAACAAGAGCGTTTACGCGTGGCTTGCGTACAACCTATAAAATAAAATCGGAGCAAAAGAAAATGAATTCTGTGGTGCATAAAAACAAAAAAGAGAGATGGATCCTCGCCGGTCTGCTACTACTCTGCGTGGTGCCGGTGGCGGCTGGACTGGCCCGCATTGGGCAATTGGCCGGTGGTGCAAATGTCACGGCGGAAAATGCCCGCTTTTTTGCATCGCCGCTGCCGGTGGTGCTGCACATTCTCGCCCTCATCCCCTATAGCATCTTGGGGGCGTTTCAATTCATCCCCGGCTTGCGGCGGCGCAGGCCACGTTGGCATCGCGCCATTGGGCGCATTTTAATCCCCTGTGGCCTGACCGTGGCGCTTTCCGGGCTGTGGATGACCCTATTTTATCCCTGGCCAGCCGGAGACGGTGAATTGCTCTACCTTATGCGCCTCATGGTTGCGCCAGCCATGGCGTTCTCTATTCTGTGGGGCGCAGCAGCCATCCGCCGCCGCGATTTTACACAGCACGGCGCCTGGATGCTCCGCGCTTACGCCATTGGCATGGGCGCCGGGACGCAGGTATTTACCCATTTGCCCTGGCTACTGTTCATGGGCGCCGATGTCGCGCCCGACGAATTATCCAGAGCGCTCATGATGGGCGCCGGCTGGTTGATTAACATTCTTGTGGCTGAGTGGATTATTCGTCGGCGGTTGGCCCGTCACTTCCCCCCGCAGCCGCATGTCGTGCTAAAACCTGATCTGCAGGCCAATACACAGATCTAATTGAGGGGTGTGCATAAATAATCAGTCGAGGGGGGGACGGCTAGTGTGCGTCGCACTGGCCCCAAAAACGGCCGCATAACAGCCACCGTAGCGGCCAGAGCGTCGCACACGGGGCTATCAGTATATTTCACTCGGGTAGAGAATTATGCACACCCTCATCTAATTCTTGTGGCGAAAGCGAAGGATATGAGATGAATACGGACGATAAACTTGCCTCTACCGATAGACGAGCTGTGCTATCGACGTTATGGATATTCGTACTGTTGAACATTGTTTTCCGCGATATTCATGAAATGTTCAGACCCGGCCTTCTTGCGGAGATGATGGCGAGCAACGTCAATGGTGTCCAGATTACCGATGAGGTGATGCTATTGGGTGGAGTCATGCTGGAGATTCCGATTGCGATGGTCTTGTTGTCACGGCTGCTGGCGCACCGCGTCAATCGCTGGACGAACGTGATTGTTGGCGTGGTCACGGTACCTATTTTATTTACCGATGGCCCCAAGGATTTGGATGATATGTGGTTTCTCACCATCGAAGTGGTGGCGTTGGCGCTCATCATCTGGTATGCGTGGCGCTGGCGGGTTATGCATTCATCGGCACGGGAGGTATAGCAATGGCAGAAGTAGCCATCTGCACGGTTAACACATTAACGTAGCAGATGTATGATCAGAGACACATTAAAGCATGGCACCTTGTTTCTGTAAGACATTCAGCGCTTATTTATTGCTCGTCAGCCTTGCATATAGCTTTTCATAAGCGTTGATAAACTGCTGCTGCGAAAAATCGCGTTGACCCACGGTCCGGGCTGTTTCCGCCACTTGAGCATACTGCCCGGACCATTTCTCTACTGCTGCTAACACGCTTTCCGCGTTTACCTCTTCAATCACAACACCACAGCCGCTCTCTGCCACATAATCCGCCATCGGAATAGCTCGATTCACCAGCACCGGTTTGCCGGCGGCCAGCGCATCCAGCAGCGAATGGGGATACGCCTTCATAATGCCCGGGCGATTGGCCAGCGCCACCGCCCCGTGCATCTCCGCCAGCACCGCATTCACGTCCACGCGCCGGTTGATCACCATCACCCGATCCTGTAAATTGAGCCGTTTGACCCGCGCGCGCATCTCTTCTTCCAGCACGCCGCGCCACAAAAAGGTGAGATGCAAACGCGGCAGCCGCGCAACGGCCTCCAACAGCGCGTCGATGCCCTTACTGGCAAACTGCGCCTCTGTCCACGGCGCCGAAGCCATGAGCAGTCGAATTTCGCCGGTCAGTGGCTGGGGATGATGGCGGAAGCGCATTGTGTCGATGCCGGGACGCATCTGGACGCCGGTGGTCACGCCGCGCGCTTGCAGCAGACGCAAGCTGCGTTCGTCCGGTACGGCCACTGCGGCCATGCGGTTGAAAAAGGCGGCGTTGAGGCGCCCTTCTCCCACACCGCCGCTGACGGCATAGATGATCGGCTTTTTAAGCCAGCGCAAAAATGGAAACGCAAAGGCATCTGGATTGTAAAAGTGGTGCAGACTTAATTGGGCTTCGGCTCGCCGCAGCTTACCCAGAAGTTGAAAGCCAAAGAGCAGACGCGGCACATACATGGGTGAATGCTGGTTGGGATTGATGTACCACAAATCGCCGCCAAAGTGGCCGCGCAGCATGTTGATCTCTTGCAACTCGGCCACGGCCTCCGGCATTTTGGGCGGCAAAACGGTGAAATGGTAAAGAGGCGGCATGAGGAATGTGATCTACGAATTGGGATTTACGATTTACGATGGTGGAGGGACGCGAGGAGCTTTAGGAGTATCGCGTGCCAGAGGGCCGCTCCTCCCCCTAGCCCCCTCCTCTCCACGAGTGGAGAGGAGGGGGAAGAGCGTACGAAGTACGCTAAGGGGGAGGAGCGGCCCCCTCTTCTATGAACGCCGCTTCTTGGGTAGCTTCATGGGCAACTGATGGCGCCGCTCGTGGTCAAATTGATAGAGCGCATTGGCCACCGCGCCCGCCGTGGGCACCAGCCCGATTTCGCCCACACCTTTCAGCCCATAGGCCCCATGGGGGTCCGGCACCTCCACACCCACCACTTCCATTTCGGGCATCTCTTTGGCGCGCAAGATGCCACACTTGCGCAGCATGGTGCTCTTGGGGCGACCGCCTTCATAGGGCAATTCCTCGCTGATGGCGTAGCCCAACCCCATGTGGATCGAGCCTTCGATCTGCCCCTCAAAGAGCGTGGGGTTGATAATGCGCCCGGCGTCATGGGCCGCGGTTACTTTTTGCACCTGGCCCTCATCATCCAGCACTACAAGCTGGGTGGCATATGAATACGAATAATGGGTGATGTCTTCGCCGGACTCGTTTTGATGGCCAGGCTTGGTGGTCCAATCGACCACCCACTCACCCATGTAGACGTTACCCGCCAGCTCTGGCAAACTCTTTTGACCCAGGTCGGTGCGCAGCTTGACCGCCGCGTCGAGAATGGCGTTGCCCAGCAGCGACGTGGCGCGCGACGCCGTGGTCATACCGGTAAAGGTGCCGGCGTCGGTGTCGATGCGCACCTCAATAGCGTCAGGGCCAATGCCGGTCTCTTCGCACAGCATCTGCACGGCCATGGTGTTGATGCCCTGGCCCATTTCGGTCCAGCCGTGCTCAATCACAACTTTCACATCGCGCTGATCCGAGTCGAGCCCTTCGTTGCCTGCCGCCACCACCGAAATACGCACGCTGGAGGCATCGGGCATGCCGTTGCCAATCCCGGTGTTTTTGATGCCGCAGGCCAGCCCGGCAAACTTGGCGCGGTAAAATTCATCTTTCACCGCTTCTAACGTGGCGCGCACGCCCACGCCGCCTTTGAGCACCTGACCGGTGGAGGTGGTCGTCCCCTCCACCAGCGCATTGTCATAGCGGAACTGCCAGCGGTCAAAACCGCCCTTCTGGCACAGCTCATCCATACAGCTTTCCAGGGCAAAGGTGGCTTGGTTGACGCCAAAGCCGCGCATGGCGCCGTTGGGAATATTGTTGGTGTAGACCGCCGTGCTCTCCACATCCACCACCGGCACATAGTATGCCCCCGTGGCGTGGCCAGCCGCGCGCTCCAGCACTTTCATGCCCACCGAGGCGTAGGCGCCGCTATCGCCAATAATGCGCGCCTTCACCGCAGTGAGCTTGCCGCTGGCGTCACAGCCCAGGCTATATTCCATCCACAGCGGATGACGCTTGGGATGCATGTTGATCGACTCGTCGCGAGTCAGCGCCACGCGCACGGACCGCTGCAAATGATAGGCGTAAAGGGCGGCATGGCCCTGCACGGAAAGATCTTCCTTGCCGCCAAAGCCACCGCCATTGGGCACCAGCTGGACGCGCACCTTGTCCAGCGGCAGATCCAGCAGCTTGGCAATCTGTTTCTGGTCTTCGTAAATGCCCTGGCCCTGGGAGAAGATCTCAACGCCGGCCGCTTGGGCGCCGGCCGCGAGCGGGCGCGCAATGCAGCATTCGGGCTCCATAAAGCCGTGTTCAATGGTCTGCGTCTGGTAGATTCCTTCGGCCACAAAGGCAGAGGCAGCCAGCGCAGCCTCAGCATCACCCCGTTTGATCTCCATGTGCGAAAGCACATTGTTGTCATGGGCCTGGTGAACAAGTGGACTATGGGCTGCCAGCGCCTCGTGGGCATCCACCACTGGCTCCAGCACCTCATACTCCACAACGAGTTGCGCCATGGCCTGCCGCGCAATCGATTCGCTCTCGGCCACCACGCCAGCCAGCACGTCACCAATGTAGTGAGTCACCTCGCCCTCACCAATCATCAGCGGCCAGTCCTGCTTGATCAGCCCGATAGTCTTATCACCGGGGATGTCGGCGGACGTGAAGATGCGCACCACGCCGGGCAGTTGGGCGGCGGCGCTGGCGTCAATGCGCAGGACGCGCGCCCGCGGGTGGTCGCTAAATTTGAGGGCGCCATAGAGCATGCCGTCCAGCTTCATATCGGCCACGTAGGGACGCTGCCCCAGCACGGTGCGGCGGGCGTCATAGCGCGGCTGGCGCGAACCCACTTTGCCATCGCCACGCGGCAGCGGAATCTCCTCTTCTTTGCGCATGGCGTCGGCGGCCAGCATCACCGCATCCACAATTTTCTTGTAGCCGGTACAGCGGCACAGATGGGGCGTCAGCGCCTGTTCCACATCGGCGCGCGTGGGGTCCGGGTTCTTGTCCAGCAGCGCTTTGGACTGCATGACAATGCCCGGAATGCAAAAGCCACACTGCACGCCACCCTTTTCTACAAACGCATTGGCAAAGATATTTTGGTGATATTCGCTCATGCCTTCGGTAGTGATCACATTGCTGCCCGCCACCTTTTTCATGGGGGTCACGCAGGAGAGAAGCGCCTTGTCGTTGACCTGCACGGCGCAGCAGCCGCACGCCGCTTGGGGTGCGCAGCCATCCTTGGGCGAAATAATCCCTTCATGCTCGCGTAAATAGGTCAGCAGCGGCAGATCGGGGTCGCCAGTATATTCACGTTCTTCGCCATTGAGTTTGAAATTCATGTGGTGTAATCCTTGCACTCTGTTGCTTATTGCTGTATGTCGAACAGAGTATTACAGCAATAGAGCAATACAGAAATAAACAATATAAATCTTTTGCAATCGGTATACAATTTATAACCCAAAAAGTCAAGCCCGCCGAAATCTACTCTTCCGTCTCGGCCAAATTGACTGGCGGGATAGGCGCCGCTTGCCCCAGCAGAGCCAGCGTAGCTTCCAGCACGCGTCGCTGTTGGGTGGCATCATGCGGGCGACCCAGCGTGGCGCCGCGCTTGAGGCGCGTAAAGGTGGCGCGCGGCGGTGCAGTGACGCGGGCGCGACCGCCATTCCAGGTGGTCAAGGCGGCGGGAATGTCGGCCTGCTCCAACGCTCGTGAAATCAGCCCCACGGACTGAGTACAGAGCGGTCAGGCCGGCACCAGCAGCGCGGCTTGTGCGTGCATCTCTTTGGCCGCCGCCACAATGGCCGGAATGGTCTCATCGATGACGCGCGTCATGTCCGGCTGGTAGCCCATAAAGCTGATCACATCCGGCGCCAGATCGCCAATGACGCCCTCGTGCACCAGGTCGGCCAGATGGCCCAGCGGCAGCAGCACTTGCGGATCGGCCAGAACCGCGGCGTGATCATAGTGGGTGTGCGTAAAGCCGATTTGGTCCGGCGGCGTAGTTACAGCATAACGCCGAATGGTGTAGTCCCCCAGATCGTTCTCGGCGTCGTATGGCTCCTGGCTGGCCGGCAAATAGCTGCCCGCCGACGAGATGAAGACCAGCCGGCTCTGGCTCAGATCAATGGCGGGACCAGCCGGCGCGGTTTTGTTGCTGGGCAACTTATACAGATCCCATTTGGTCTCGCCCGTCTCACCATAATGAGCCAGCCAGCCCGCTTGATAGGCGGCAACCCACTCATCCCGATTTTCAAGTATCTCCATTTTATTCTCCCAATTTTCGTATAAACCACAGCTGACACAGATTCTTACTATCGAGCAGAGAAATCTGTGTCAACTATGGTTGCAATATTACGCGCCGGCAATGCGCGGCATGCGGGTCGGTTCGCGCTGGAGTTCGGCGTTGAGAAAGCGGTGCATAACTTGCGCCTTAACCGCGGCGTAGGCGGGATCGTCCCAGCGGTTATGCACTTCGTGAGGGTCTTCCTGTAAGTCGAACAGTTCGCCATATTCGTGGTTGCGATAAATGGTCAGCTTGTACCGTTCATCCACATAGGTGCGCAGGTGGACCGCGCTGGGCTGATGGCGATTCTCCACCAGCACGTGATCGCGCGCTTGCGCGGCTTCGCCCGTCCACACCGGCATTTGGTTGACGCCCTGCATAAGCCCTGGCACTTCAATGTCGGCGGCGCTCAAAAAGGTGGGGGCCAAATCGATGAGCGCTTGCAGGGCTTGGCTTTCGGCGCCGGCAGGCACCTGGCCCGGATAGCGCACAATAAAGGGCAGCCGCACCATGTCTTCAAAGTGAAACGGTCCTTTGGCAACGAGACCATGTTGCCCGATAAAGTGGCCGTGGTCTGTGCTGAAAACCACAATGGTGTTGTCGGCAATGCCCAATTCATCCAGCTTGTCCAGAATGCGCCCGATCTGCTGGTCCATAAAGCTGATCATGCCGTAATAGACGGCAATATCCTCACGCAGCTTGGCATCGTCGTGCAAATGGCTGTGGAAGCCGTGGTTGCCATAGGGCGTTTCTCGATAGCGCGCAAAATCAGGATTGGCCTTCTGCGTCTCTTGCAAATGATGGGGCAGCAGCGCCATTTCATGCGCGTCCAGCTGCCCCGGAACCATCTGCGCCGGATCATACATAGATGCCCACGGTTCAGAGACTAGATAGGGCGGATGTGGGTCGTGAAAGCTGGACCAAAGAAAAAACGGTTTGTCCGCCTGCACGCTCTGTTCAATGTTGGCCATGGTGCGCTCGGCGGTCCAGGTGGTATAGTGCAATTCTTGGGGCAGCTCCCAGGAATGTTCGCGCTTGGGCGCAGCAGGATTGGGTGGCCACTCCACAAAGTAGTCGCGCCAATTGGTCAACCCCTGCTCCTCCATCCAGATGGCGTAGTGCTGACCAGCGTGGCTCTCATCGGCGTGGTTGCGCGCCACTTCAATGTGGTCAAAGCCATACCACGGGCCCTGGAAATCGCGCCAGAAATCGAGATCGCGCAATAGGGGCTGGCATTCCAATGATTCTGAACCGGGCTGCGAAGCCAGTGGCTGAAAGTGCGCTTTGCCAATCAGGGTTGTATCGTAACCATGCTGGCTGAAAATTTCGCCCACCGTGGGCACATCTTCGGGCAGCTTGACGCCAATGGTCCAGCAGTGGTGCCAGGCGGGATAGAGCCCGGTGATGATGGTTGAACGCGAGGGCGAACAGACCGGATTGTTGCAATAGGCGCGGGTAAAGCGCGTGCCTTCGCGGCAGAGTCGATCCAGCGCCGGCGTTTGGATGCGCGGGTTGCTTACGCCCAGCGTGTCCCAATGCTGCTGGTCGCTGGTAATCAGGAGAATGTTGGGTCTCGTCATGCTTTATCTCTTTCTAACTTATGTTACGCAAGCCTGGAGAAACGCCGGCGAGCCGACTTTTCTGTTTCTCTCTAGCAGACTGGCTGTCGCTGCGTAACGTGAGTTTCTAATAATGAGTACACCGCAACGGTGGTGGCGATCTAGGCGTAGGTCTCGATTGTTGAATCCAACGCTATCTCTTGCCGTTGCCATCTACTTATAATGGACATTTTATTTATAGCGGGAATTTCATCGGTAGAATGTACCTATGCAGGCCCCGTCCTAAATCTTCCCCCACGCTGTGGAGCTTAGCATTACCCACATCTTTCTTGCCCCGAGTGCAGGTCAGGTGCGTCGCACGGTCCGCGGCCGCTGTGACTGCGCAGACAACGTCTGGACCGTACGTCGCACACGGGTAGATGAGAACAATTCTCGAGGACAGTGTGCGACGCACCGGTCACCAACCGATCTGTTTCGCCTTACGCTCTGCGCGCGGTGCGACGCACAGTTCCATTCGCCCCACTTGTGGGTAAAGCTTAGCCACGCCGTGGAGGGAGGACTTGCCGCCCCACTTCGCCTAAGCTGCACTTAGGGCCACGTGGAGAGGAGTGTGGGAAAGGCCTGAATCGTTACGATAATTGCCCAGGTGGCTGCTAGCGGGCCGCTCTGTACGGAAACAACGTGCGCTGAGTTTTCTGCACAAGTTGGGCTACCACACCTCGATGATAGACAAGCCACTCTATCATGAGCAGGGCCAAGGCCGCAAACGCCACTATTCGCCACCACTCGTGCCGAGCTTGACCGCTTCCAGCGGCTTGGGCGGTGTCGTTATTGACATGCGCCGCGGTGGAAACGGGCGCGGCTTGCGGGCGCACGTTCGACTCTTGCGGTGCGTATAGATTTAAGGCAGCGCGACTTTGAATTTTGCCATCCCAGGCCAGCGTATACAGGCCCAGTTGATGGGCCGTCAGTTGCACAGTCTGTTCTGCGCCGGGTTGCAATTGGGCGCTGGAACCATCGGGCCCAATCAGCGTGGCTGCGGCCACAGAAGGCGGCAGCGGAATCGTCAGTGGGCTATCTGGCCGCAACGTCGCGGGTAAGGCGCCAACGCCGCCGCCGGTAAGCGCATCGATTAGGTTGACCAAGAGCAGCGGAAAGGAGACTTGCAGCGGCAAATCCGAATTGCGCAAATCAAAGGTCAGCACGGCTACGCGCCGTTCGTCCGGCTGCCCCATAAAGAGCAGGGGCGCTGTTTCATCGTTGCCCGCCGCCCGCCCGTCGACCATAATGGGCTGGGCCCAAGCGGGCAGCGGAATACGCGTAGCTTCCAACACGTTCACATCGGCCAGGCTTACAAAGCGCAACAGCGGCGCGTTGACGTCCACCGCTTGCGCCACGGGTTGCTCCAACACGCCGGTGACGGAAAACAGCTCGCTGCTGGCTGGCGGACCAATAAAGAGTAGGTTGCCACCGGGCAGCGTGGCCGTAATCGGCACATAGCCATCCAAAATGGTCAACTGCGGCGGTGCAGGCGCTTTGGGGCTGATTTCAAAATCAGCCGGTTTGATGGTGGTTACGGTCAGGTTGGGCAAAAGCGCCAGTGCGGTCTCCAAAAAGCGGTTGCCACTGGTGACCAACATCACATTGGTGCTGGTGGTGGCGGCCACCGCCCAGGCCGTATCATCCAGCGGCAGCACGTCTGCGGCAGCATCCAGCTGAGCTTGCACATAGGTCACATTGGCGGGCAGATCATCAGCCACGATGGTCTGTTCGTCACCCGGCTCCAGCATCAAATCATAGGCATTATAAAGCTGTAATGCCTTGCTTTCGTCGGCGCCCACCGCAATGGTGAGCCGACGCTGGGCTGGGCTGGCGCTATAATTGGTCACCTGGGCAAAGAGCGTTTGGGCGCTGCCGTTGGCTGCACGATTAAGCGTCAATGCGCTGATGGCTTGATTGTTGTCGCTGGAGCCCAATGCAGAAAATTGCACATTAGCGCGGCTGGACGAAGTCAATGCATCGGCATTGGCAAAATCGGAAAAAAGGCCAATCACGGCGTCGGGACGGCGGGCGGCCACAGCCGATGCCAATTCCAGCGCGGCGGCCAAATCGCTGCCGCCCAGCGTGGGCTGCAAGGCGTCTAGCGCGGCGTAAAGCGGACGTCGATCCTGGCTGGCCGCGGCGACAATTTGGGGCCGCGGCCCCGCGGCGATCAGCGTGACGGCGGCATCCCCAGGCAGGCCGTCGATCCATTGGCGCATTTGGGTTTTGGCCGCATTGAGGCGAGAGACCGCGCCACCGCGGCCGCTATCTTGCAACACATCTTGCCCCGCATCTTGCGCCGCCATACTGGCCGATACATCTAGCACCAGCACGGCGGTGCGCCCCGCGGGCCTGTCGGTCCATGTAAACGGGCGGGTGAGGGCCAGAATGAGCAGCGCCAGAAAAAGCAATTGCAACAGCAGCAGCAGGTTGCGGCGCAGCTTTTGCCAGGGCGCGTTGGCCTCCACATCGCGCACCATGCGCCGCCACAAATAGGTGCTGGAGACGTTCTGTTCGGTGCGCTGGAGCCGCAGCAGATACATGGCCACAATCAGCGGCAGCAGCAACGCCAGGGCAAAGGCCGCCGGCGAGAGAAAATTCATACCGGTTTCCTTGTCCAAAGTCCAAGGTCCAGGGTCCAAGATCCAGCGCCGCCACAACAGACCGGCAACGCTGGATCTTGGACCACTTGACCACGGACTAATTGACTACGGGCTACCTTCATACCAGCACCCCGCGGCGGCGCAGAATGGCAAAGAGCAATTGCTCAAACGGAATCGATGTTTCCACGGGAATATAGTGCATGGCGCGGGCAGTGCAGAAGCGCGCCACCTCGGCCTGCCAATCATGCAAGCTTTGGCGATAGCGTTCCAATAGGTCAAAGTCGGCGGTAATTTCGACAGTGGCGGCGGTCTCTGCATCCAGCAGCTTTAAGTCACCTGCCAATGGCGGATTCACTTCTTGAGGCGCCAGCAGGTGCAGCACCGTCACCTCAAAGCCTTGGGCGGCCAACGCGTTGAGCCCAGCCGCCCAGCCGTCGTCCATGAGGTCGGAAAGCAGCAGCAGCGGACCGGGGCGTCGCGCCGACGCGGCATATGTACGCAAGGCGGCCGCCAAATCGACCGCGCCGACGGCGTTGACGCGCTGCAAAAAGTTGAAAAGGGTCCACGCCTGCTGCTTGCCGCGGCGCGGTGACAACTGGGCATCGGTTGTTCCCAATGCCGTCACCGTGACTCGATCCAGCCCGGCCAGGGCAATATAGCCCAGCGCGCCGGCCACGCGCACAGCGTATTGCAGCTTGTTGGGCTCGCCCCAATCCATAGAGCGGCTGGCGTCTAGCAGCAGATGGACGGTCAAATCTTCTTCTTCCACAAAGAGCTTGATGAAAAAACGCTCCAGCCGGGCATAGGCGTTCCAGTCAATGCGGCGAAAGTCGTCACCCGGCGCATAGGGGCGAAAGTCGGCAAATTCAACCGATTGGCCACGCTTGGGGCTGCGCCGCTCCCCCTGAAGCTGGCCGGCCAGGGCGCGCCGCGAAAGAATGGCCAGCCGATCCAGCTTGCGCAGGAAGGATTCGTCAAAGAGCGGGGTGGTTGGGTGGTTGGATGATTGGGTGATTGGGGGTGGCGACATGATTTCTTTACATGATATAATGTAGATCTACCTGATGTGATTGAGGAAATCCAAATTATGAATAAGCAAACAAACGAACCTAAAGATAACCGGCTACCATCCACATTGGCTGCTTATTTTCAGGAATATGATTTTAGCCAAATCGACCCATCGAACCATTCCGAACTTGTGTTAGAGCGCGTACTAGCCTATGGTGATCGCACAGAGTTGCGCTGGCTGTTTGATTACTACGGACGCAAAGCAATCACTGAATGGGTGATACGCATGGGCGCTCGGCGATTGCCGTGGCGGCGCTATAATCTCTGGTGTATTTTGTTGTATTTACCGCCTGCACAGCGGTTACGGTCTGAGGAGCAGCGCATATGGCCATATTAACCCCCGTACATTGGCAAACTGTGACTCCACAGATGCGAGATGTGATTGACTTTCTCGGCAATCAGGATTTTATGCAAGATTTCTATCTAGCTGGTGGTACGGCCTTAGCCCTGCGTGAAGGTCACCGCATTTCGGTTGATTTAGATTTTTTTTCGGCCACAATCGAAGTAACCGGACGTACCCGCCAAGATATTGTACAATCGCTGTCATCACACAGGGTCCAAGTATTGGAAAATGTTGATGGAAATTTGTTACTTACGCTAAAAAACTTGCGGGTCGGCTTCTTTGGATATGGCTATCCCATGTTAGCGACAACTGACAGTATAAATGGCGTAGCGGTGGCATCATTGTCTGACATTGGCCTTATGAAGCTTGACGCGCTCATTAGCCGTGGCAGTCGCAAAGACTTTTATGATTTGTATGTGATTGCACAACATATTTCATTAGCTGAACTCCTCATATTAGGACAAACTAAATATCCATATACTAAAGATTTTGCACTTATGGCTATAGAAAGCCTGGTCCTCTTTGACAACGCTGACCGCGATTTGCAACCCCAATTGTTAATCGATCTGACCTGGTCTGAAGTCCGAGCATTCTTTATTGCGGAGGCGCATCAATTGGATAGGGAGTGGTTTGGAGATCAATAAAGCCACCCCCTTATACCTCCGCTACTATCGCGCGCAACAACTCCTCAATCACCCCATCACTGGTAATACCTTCCGCCTGGGCATCAAAATTAAGCATGAGCCGGTGACGCAGGGCCGGAGCCGCGGCCTGCCGAATGTCATCAAAGGCAACGTTATAGCGTTCGTCCAGCAAAGCAAAGATTTTGGCGGCCAGGATGATGGCCTGCATGCCGCGCGGGCTGGCGCCATAACGAACGTAGCTATGCACGGCTGGCGGGGCCGCGGCGTCATCGGGATGCGTGGCGCGCAGCAGGCGGGCGGCATAGGCGGCCACATGGCTGGCAATGGGCACACCGCGCGCCAGCTCCTGCATGGCGACAATCTGTTGGCTGTTAGCGGCGGGCTGGGCCTGGGCCGCTTCGCTGCCGGTAGTGCGTTGGGCAATTTCCACCAGCTCTTCCACCGTGGGAAACGGCACGTCAATTTTGAAAAAAAAGCGGTCGAGCTGCGCCTCTGGCAGCGGATAAGTGCCCTCCATCTCTAGGGGATTTTGGGTAGCCAGCACAAAAAAGGGGTGCGGCAGCGGACGCGTCGCTTTGGCCACGGTGACGCTCTTTTCCTGCATGGCCTCCAGCATGGCGGATTGGGTCTTGGGCGTGGCGCGGTTGATCTCATCAGCCAAGACAAGATTGGCAAAGAGCGGGCCAGGTTCAAACTGAAATTGGCGGCGCCCAGCTTCGTCTTCGGCAATCAGATTGGTGCCGGTAATGTCGCTGGGCATCAGGTCAGGCGTAAATTGGATGCGCGCAAAGGTGCAGTCGATGCTTTGGGCCAGCGTACGCACCAGCATGGTCTTACCCAAGCCGGGCACGCCTTCCAACAGCGCATTGCCCCCCGCCAGCAGCGTGACCAACGTCTGGCGGATCAAAGATTTCTGGCCCACAATCACGCGCCCCACTTGCGCTTCAATGGCGGCGGCAACAGTGCGAAATTCAGCGGGGGTAATAGCGGCATCACTCATACGGATTTCCTAATCGTTGCAGAAAACAAAATTGCCTCATCACAGTTATTGGAGGAGCGTGCATAATAATTACGCGGCTCGTGCGACACACCACCCGCGTAGGCGGCTGTTGTACGGCTATTCTGCTGGGCGGTGCGACGCACGCTAAACGTTTCTACTCGACTCCAATACCTATATACACTGCGCAGTTACTTTTGCGCCACATCCACTACCTGACCGCCGGTCATTTGCACCAGCTCTTGCGGCGTCAGCTGAAAGAGTGCGTAGGGGTGGCCGGCGGCGGCCCAGATTTGCGCGTGTTCCAACAGCGTCTCATCAATGTAGGTCGTTAAGCGCTGACTGTGACCCAATGGCGGTACGCCGCCGATGACATAGCCAGTCTGTTCGCGCACAAAATCGGCATCGGGCTTGGAGAGTTTTTCGCCAATGACTTTGGTGAGCTTCTTTTCGTCCACGCGATGGGCGCCGCTGGCGATCACCAGAATGGCGCGCTGGCTCTGTTTGCCGCGGAAGACCAGCGACTTGGCGATTTGGCCCACTTCACAGCCAACGGCCACGGCAGCCTCGGCTGAACTGCGCGTCGAATCGGCCAATTCCAGAACTTGATTGGTAAAGCCTTGGGCGCAAATGGCGTCTTGCACTTTCTGCGCGCTGGGTTTTAGGGGGTCACTCATTTTGCAGATCCGTAGGTTGAGAGAGCGAGCTATTCATAAAATTCCGACAATTGTTCGGACATCCAAGTCCGGTCCGCCTGTGACAGCGCCGGCGGAGGCGGACCGGCAGTGTAATCAATGGATAGATCATAGGCGGCTCGATCATATATGGTGGTGAAAGCTTTTTCAAGGCTGAGCAGAATTTCATCGTCCGGCGGACGCAATGGAACAGGAATCACCGGTAATCTCACAATAACATTTTCATTATAACCCACGTTACGCGGCGACAGCCAGTCTGCTAGAGAGAAACAGGAACGTCGGCTAGCCAACTTTCCTCCAGGCCTGCGTAACATAAGTTATACCATAAGACTTGCCATTGGAGATGCCCAACGTCAGTGCGGGCGCGTTGTACGCGTTCGAGTCCAACCATTGGCGCCAACTTCTTTGAGTGGTCAGAGATTGCTAAATGGGTGCATCACACGCTTCGATGAAATCGTTTGGCAATAACTGGTATGAAATGGGGCCCTGGTATAAAATAGGGCCATGAAAACAAATGCTTTCGCTAAATATGCGTGGGGCCTTTTGGCCTATAATATTCTCGTCATCTTGTGGGGTGCATTTGTGCGCGCCACCGGCTCTGGGGCTGGATGCGGCGCACACTGGCCGCTGTGCAATGGAGAAGTGATTCCACGCGGCGCGCGGCTCGAAACGCTGATTGAGTTTAGCCACCGGCTGTCCAGCGGGCTGTTGGGCATTTTGGTGCTGGTTCTGCTGATCTGGGCGCTGCGATCCTTCCGCCACAACCGAGCCGTGCGGCTAGCCGCCATTTGGACCATGATTTTTGTGCTGGCGGAAGCCATTCTTGGCGCGGGGCTGGTCAAATTTGAATGGGTGGCCGCGGATGATTCCATGGCCCGGGTTTATACTATTGCGTTTCATCTGGTCAACACCTTTTTGCTGCTGGGAGCCAACACGTTGACGGCCTGGTTTGCATCGGGCGGACGACCCTTCCGGTTGTGGAATCACGGCATTGTGACGGCGGCGCTGTTGGCGGCCATCGTAGGCATGCTGGTGTTGGGCGCCAGCGGAGCCATAACGGCGCTGGGCGATACGCTTTATCTTTCCGCCGGGCTTGATCCAGCCCATTCACCAGTGGTGGCCTGGCTGATTGAGCTGCGCATCTATCATCCCATAATGGCGTTTGTGGTGTATGGGCTGCTCATATTGGCAACCCGGATTTGTGTGGCGCGGCAGGCAGCGGCTGGCCAGAAAACCGTACAGTCGTTGGCAACGTGGCTACTCACCATTGCGACGATTCAGCTGCTGGCCGGGGCGCTCAATGTCTTTCTCAAAGCGCCGGTGTGGATGCAGATTATGCATCTGTTGCTGTCCGATCTGCTTTGGGTGCTTGTGGTCCTGTTGGCAGCCACCGCGCTTAGCCAGTTAGAACTTTTTGCGCGCGCCGTGCGCCCACATACATCACAAACCGATCTGGCCAGTGAAACTCCCTCATAGAGCCAGCAGACAAAAATTTATCAGTACACCGTTGCGATGTACTGATTCTGAAATAAGAGTTATACATGAGTGAACTTTTCGGGATTCTGATCGTATTTGCGCCACTTATTCTCGTTATGTGGCTGGCTAACCTGGCTGAGCGCGACCGGGCGCGGCAGATGCCCTATGAAAACATGGCCATTTTCAGCTATGTACTCGTGGTGCTGATCTATGTAGGGGCGCTGGTGGTGGGCGTTGCGCTGCAAGGGTTATCGCTCATGTTGGAGCAGAATCCCACCCGCTTGCAACAGTTGGGGCTGCCCGTAACCGACTTAATGCAAAACTTTGATTCGCTGGCCATTATGGGAGCCGGCATTTGGATTCCCTCTGTGCTGGGCTTACTGCTGCTCACGCCCTGGATGCGGCGGCTGGCGGCCAAGCTGATCCCTATTGACCCAGACAGTCCCGTTCATGCTGTGGCGTTGGCATTCACCATGCTGGTCGTCATCAACTTAATTGCCACCCTCGGCATCGGTTTGGGCAACTTGAGCGAATCGATACAGGCGCAAACCAGTGCCGAAGGCGGCAACCAAAGCCTGGCCACCAACATTTCTCTGTGGGGCCAGCAGATCATCACCGCGCTGTTGGCGCTGGTGGGGGTTGGGTGGGCCGTCCGCCGCGGTTGGAGCCAAAGTTTGCAGCGGCTGGGTATCACAGCGCTAACTGGCCGCCGCTTGCTCATTGGGGTTGGGCTGGGGATCGCCATGGTGCCGGTCGTCATGGTGGTTGAGTATGTCGCCAATACGCTGCTGGGGGTGGGCGTTGATCCCGATGTGGAAGCGCTGACCGAACAGCTAATTGGCCCACTTTTTAACTCTCCATTTGGCATTCTCACGCTGGGGTTGGCTGCCGCGCTAGGAGAGGAGACCATTTTCCGCGGCGCGTTGCAGCCCCGCTTTGGTCTGATTTTTACCGCAGTGCTCTTTGCGCTGCTGCACAGCAATTATGGCATTACGATCTCGACGCTAGTTGTCTTTGTGCTGGGGTGCGTATTGGGGCTGGTGCGGCTACGCTTTAGCACATCAACCAGCATGGTGGTGCATGCCGTTTACAATATGGCACTGGGACTTATTGCCTATCTCAACTTGTCAATTTTAAATACATAAAGCTCCCTGACGCCCCATTGAGGGCTTTGTAACGTAAATAATCTAAAGTTGTCCCCGTGCAAAAACTTCACAACATTTACGTTACAAAGCATTGAGTTGCACAACATGAAATAAGCGGTACAAGTCGCAGTAACACGACTGACGCAGCGACAGCCGGTCTGCTAGAGGGAAACAGGAACGTCGGTGAGCCGACGTTCCTCCAGGCTTGCGTAACATAGGCTGAGTAAGTTGTATAGGACTTGCAAGCCTCGAGTCAAAATCGCTTGGCTAGCCAACTATTTCTATAGCGGCGCTCTGCTGGCGCTGCCTAAGATGTGACAATATCACCATGAACACTCCCTGGCGGCGCAACCTTTATATCCTCTTTTCCATTCAAGTACTGTCCACGGCTGGCTTTAGCCTGGTCTTCCCCTTTTTACCGCTCTATGTAAAAGAGATCGGCATTGCCACCCATGGCTCAGTCGAATTTTGGTCCGGCCTGGTCTTTTCATCGCAAGCCGTCACCATGATGTTTGCTTCGCCCATTTGGGGCTCGGTGGCCGATCGCTATGGACGCAAAATGATGCTGGTCCGCGCCACGTTAGGCGGCGCCGTGCTTATTGGCTTGATGGGCTTTGTACAGAACGCCGAACAGCTTGTGGTTTTGCGCACCATCCAGGGCCTGGTCACGGGCGTGTTGGCAGCGGGCAATGCGCTGGTGGCGGCCAACACGCCCAAGGAGCACACCGGCGCCGCGTTGGGGCTCATGCAGATGGGGCGATGGGCCGGCGTGGCCGTGGGGCCGGTCATCGGTGGCATCATTGGTGACGCCATTGGCTTTCGCGAAAGTTTCTGGATTACCGGCGCCATGCTGGGGTTGGCCGGTCTGTGCGTGATCTTCTGGGTGCGCGAAGATTTTCACCAGCCCGATAATCGTACCCGCCCCAGCTTCTGGCAGGGCTATAAGCTGCTGCTTACCACGCCGGGTATGGCCGGGCTCTATAGCCTCACCTTTTTGCGCAGCTTGGGCCAAACGATTATTTCGCCCTTTATCGCCCTTTTTATTGTGAGCCTGACGGGCGCCGAACAAGGCGCAGCGTCCATCACCGGCTTTATCTTGGGCTGCACGGCCTTTGCCGGCGCCCTCAGTTCGGTCTATCTAGGGCGCTTGGGAGATCGGCTGGGCCACAGCCGCGTGATGATTGCGGCAGCGTTGGCCGCAGTCCTCTTTTACCTGCCACAGCCTTTTGTGACGGCGGCTTGGCAGCTGCTCATTTTACAGGCGCTGACTGGCATTGCCACCGGCGGCATTATGCCCACCTTGGCCGCGCTGATGAACCTGTGGACGCCGGGCAACAGCCAAGGCTCGGTTTATGGATTAGAGAATAGCGTGACCGCGTCGGCCCGCATCTTTGCGCCCATGGTGGGGGCGGCATTAACGCTTTGGTTTGGCCTGCGCGGCGTCTTTGCCGGCGCAACCGTTGTCTATGGGCTGCTGGCGCTGCTGGCGATTTTGGTAGCCAACGCCGCCAAAACGCGCAATACCATGCAGTTTCAGCCAGCCGATGATTAAAGAATTGCGTGATTGGATTTCTTGCATTTACCTAATCAACCAATTAACCTTAAAGAGAGGCAAAAATGGATACCCCTAAACTGCGCGTGGCCATTGCCGGGTGCGGCAACATTGCTGGACCATATGCACGCACCATGAAAAACTATGAACAGATTGAATTCTTAGGCGCCACGGATATTTTGCCCGGTCGGGCCGCTGAGTTTGTGGCCGAGCACGGTGGCCGCGCCTACGATTCACTTGAGGAGCTGCTGGCCGATCCCAATGTAGATCTGGTCGTCAATCTGACCATTCATCACGCCCATCCGGCGGTGATCACCCAATGCCTGAACGCGGGCAAACATGTGCACAGCGAAAAGCCGCTGGCGCTGAGCACGGCGGCGGCGCACCAGTTGGTGGCGCTGGCCCAGGAGAAAGGATTGCGCCTGAGCTGCTCGCCCATTACCTTTATGGGTGAGGCACAGCAAACGGCCTGGAAGGCCATTCGCGACGGCCAATTGGGCGCCGTGCGCGTGGTCTATTGTGAAGTGAACTGGGGACGCATCGAATCGTGGCATCCCAATCCAGGCCCATTTTATGACGTGGGCGCGCTCTTCGACGTAGGCGTCTATCCGCTGACGCTGGTCACCACCTTCTTTGGCCCGGCGCGCAAGGTGACGGCATATGGCGCCGTGCTGCATCCGGATCGGGTGACCAAAGAGGGCAAAGAGTTTCACATTGATACGCCAGATTGGGTGGTGGCGGCTGTGGAATTGGCCAACGGCACCGTGGTGCGCTTGACTACCAATTTCTATGTGGGCCACCACAGCAAGCAAAAGGGGCTAGAATTCCACGGCGATTTGGGGTCGCTCTTCCTGGGCAGCTTCCAGGACTTCCACGCGCCGGTGGAATTTGCCGAGTTTGGCAAGTCCTATGCACCGGTACCCTATGTGCGCGAACCGTTCCAAGGCATTGAGTGGGGCCGCGCCGTGGCCGAAATCAGCGACGCCATGCAAGAAGACCGTCCACAGCGCGCCACCGGCGCCCAAGCCGCCCACGTGGTGGAAATCCTCTGTGCCATTGTGGAATCGTACACCGAGGGCAAACCGGTGACAATCAGCTCGGACTTTGTGGCGCCCACACCCATGCCGTGGGGGATATGATTTAGCCTTCTCCTGCTGCGCGCCACAGGGCAAAGGCTTTTTCAATCACGTCCCGCGTTTCTACATGTACATCCAAGCTGTCCAGCTCTGGCATGGATACCCACCGCACGGCGGCGGCATCATCCTGCGCCACGGCCTGGCCGCTCAGGTGGCGCGCCCAATAATCTAGCACTACATAGTGATATTCAATGCGTCCATCATCGTCGCGCTGCACAAATTCAAACGTGGTAACCAATCCGCCGATCTCCACCTCAATGGCGCACTCTTCCCGCACCTCGCGGCGGGCGCCGTCCACGAGCCGCTCGCCCAAGTCAAGCAGACCACCGGGCAGGCCCCACTGTCCCTGGCGCGGCGGCCGGCCGCGGCGGACCAGCAACACGCGGCCAGCTGCATCAAAAATGGCGGCGGCCGCGCCCACCAGCGGGGCCTGAGGATAGCGCCGTTGCGCCGTAATGGGTTTTGTTAATTCGCCAGCTGGCTGAGATTGCATAGCAGACTCTTTTCATATTTCGCATAAAGAGAATTTACAGTGCCTATAATTTTTGCCCAGCAAGCCAATCATGGCGGCCTCAGTGGGCGCGCCCCAAATTATAAATGTCACACGACACAGGACGAAAATTGGGCGCCGCTGCGCTCCTCATGCAGCGCCCAAATGGCCATCTGGGGCTTGACGACTGCCAATGCGTGTGCTAAACTTGAGCCACAATCACGGGACTTGTATGATGGCGATTGTGCAGCGCACAGAGCCATCAGCAAACGAAAGAGCTTACGCAAGCCTGGCGCAAGAATTGTTTGGTTAGTCAAGATTTTCTTTCTTTGCGATCCGCAGGCCCTGCATAAGTCGTGAATCAGACAAAAACGCTGACGGAGAACAGGATCTTATGTTCCCTTCTTACAGAGAGCCGCCGGTTGCTGCAAGGTGGTAGAAGGTCATAAAATCAGCCTCTCCCGAGTTGTCGGCAGGCAATGGCCGACCGGTGCGCCACAACGCATCGTTACCAAAGAATGAGGCGGAATTGTACCCTGCGCAGCTCGAGATGCGCGCGGCGCATTCCGCAAAATCAGGTGGCACCGCGAACTCCTCTTCGCCCTGAGCAATCAGGCGGAGAGGAGTTTTTATTTTAATCACAGGTTGCACAGATGACACAGATTCGATCCATTCGTGCCGCAGCTTGTCTTTGGGAGAGAAGCCGGGCAGAAACCTGTCAATTCCCGATTTCCTGGTAAGCAGGCGACAAGCGGGTAGAAGATGAAGATCTGTGAAATCTATGGTTCATACAGGAGAAAATCATGCTAGACATAAAATGGATGCGCGAGAATCGCGAAGCATTGGCCAAGGCCATGCGCGACCTCAATGCGGAGGATGCGCCGTGGGAACGCGCGCTAGCATTGGATGAAGAGCGGCGCGCCTTGATGACGCAGGTGGAAGCGTTGCGCGCCGAACGCAACACCGGTTCCAAACAGGTGGGGCAGCTCTTTAAAGAGAAGAAGGCGGATGAAGCCAACGCCCTTAAAGAGCGCATGAGCCAGATCGGCAATGAAATTGGCGAAATTGACGAACGGCTGCGCGTGGTGGACGCCGAATTCAGCGACGCCATGCTGCGTATTCCCAATCCGCCCGAGCCGGATGTGCCGGTGGCGCTGGACGAATCCGGCAATGTGCCGGTGAAGGAGTGGGGCGCCAAACCCACGTTCGACTTTGAGCCGCAGGCCCATTGGGACATTGGTGAAAAGCTCGATATTATTGACATTGAGCGCGGGACCAAAATTTCGGGCAGCCGCTTTTACGTGCTCAAAAAGGCGGGGGCGCGGCTCCAGCGGGCGCTTTCCAACTGGTTCCTGGATGTACACATTAGCGAGCATGGCTACGAGGAGATCTACCCGCCCTTTATGGTGCGCGAACAGACCATGGTCGGTACCGGTAATCTGCCCAAATTTGGCGATGTGCTCTATCGCGACGCCGAGGAAGATTACTGGCTGATTCCCACGGCGGAAGTACCCGTGACCAATCTCTATCGCGACGAAATCATCGAGCCGGGACGGTTGCCCATTTATCACGTGGCGGCCACGCCTTGCTTCCGCCGCGAAAAGGTGTCGGCGGGGCGCGATGTGCGCGGCATCAAGCGCGTGCATCAATTCCAGAAGGTGGAGATGGTCAAGTTTGTAGAGCCGGCCACCGGACGCGATGAGCTTGAATCGCTGACGCGCAACGCTGAAGAGCTGTGCGAGCGACTGGGCTTGCCCTATCGTCGGCTGGCCATTGCCACGGGCGATCTTTCGTTTGTGGCCGCCATCAAATATGATATTGAAGTGTGGGCCGCGGGCTGCGGCGAATGGCTAGAAGTCAGCTCCTGTTCGCTCTTCCGCGATTTTCAGGCCCGGCGCGCCAACATCCGCTACCGCCCCGAAGAGGGCGCACGACCGGACTATGTGTACACGCTCAACGGTTCGGGGCTGGCGCTGCCGCGCATTATCATTGCCATTCTGGAGAATTACCAGCAGGCAGATGGCTCGGTTGTTGTGCCGGAGGTGCTGCGTCCCTATATGGGTGGGCTGGCCGTAATTCGGTGAGAACTAAGTGCGTTGCACGGCGTCCACAACGGGTGAATCTGCATTCGGGATGTACGCTGTGCGTCGCACGCCAAGCGGCCTTCACTGGCCATTCTCAGGTCTGGAGGAAGAGCAAGAAACTGATGGCGCTCTATTTTGTAACGAGTAATGTAAAACATGAATATGTCTAACGTGTCCGGGAAAATCAACTGCGTTATTTTTGATTGCGACGGTACGCTGGTGGATAGTGAAAAGCTGGGCAACCAGGTGGTGATCGATCTCTTTGCCGAGTATGGCGTGGTGGTGGAGCCGGACGAGTACCGACGGCTCTACCGCGGTGTACAGCTGCTGGAAATTATTGCCCGCCTGGAAGCGGCACATGATGTAAAGACGGCCGATGATTTTGTGCCGCGCTATCGTCAACGGCTGGATGCCATGCTGGAACAGCGGCTGCAACCCATCCCCGGTATTCATGACGTGCTGGCGCGCTTGTCTTTGCCCAAATGCGTGGCCACTAGCGCTCCACAAGAGAAGCTGCGTCTCTGCTTGGGCGTGACCGGTTTACGTCCCTTTTTCGGCGACAACCTGTTTAGTTCATATGATATCAATAGCTGGAAACCGGCGCCGGACCTTTTTCTGCACGCCGCCCAGACCATGGGCTTTGCACCGGCGGAATGTGCGGTAGTGGAAGATAGCCCCGTGGGTGTGGCCGCCGGTTTGGCCGCGGGCATGACCACCATTCATTTCAACCACAACAGCGAACACGAAGCAATCGAGGGCGTGGTTACCATTGAGCACATGGCAGAGCTGCCCGCAGTTTTATTCGACCGTATCCTGTAACAGGATCACGACTTACGCAGCGCCGGTGGATCGCCACGAGAGCATCCCATAGCTGACCTGGCAATTTCCCCGCTAGGCTTGCGTATGTCCTAAAAAGCTGTTTGAAAAATCACAATTGGGTCCAAAAACATTCCGGGAAAGGGCCGATTGCGGATGATTTAACCAGAATTTCGTGGCCCTTTCCTGGAATGTGACACGCCTCAACCACCTTTTCAGGCAGCTTCTAAGGATGTGAAGTTTAGATTTGATGCGCGGCTTTCGCTGATGGACGCGGTTTTATATGATTCGCCATTGAGAGAACGGTTGCGGTTCATGCCTGCGTGAATCAGCGTCCAACGGTGTCCAAAGTTAGGGCAGTGATTGGCGATTCTCACCCCAAAAATGGCGCTAGTTTCTCTTTGGTCTGCGCAAAAAGTCGCCAATACCAATCGGGCTTGAATGGGCCTTCGTGCTCTGCGCTTAGCGCCTGCAAATGTTTGCCATACATTTCAAATGTACGCAGCGTGGCCGCGGCCAGGGCGGCCGGATCCAGCGGGTCGGCGCCCGCGGCTAGATATGTATAGGCCAGATCGGTCTGATATGCAGGAGGCAGAATCTCAGAGAAGTGCTTAAACCGTTTGGCAAAGGATAAGCCAATGCGCCGATACAAGAGCCGAATCAGCCCCGAGCGCATTTCGTCCAGCGCAAACTTGGCTGACTGAAATTCACCATTGTAAAACGGCGCCGGACAGTTGGCCATGGTGGTCATGTTGATTTCGGTCAACTGCCAAATTTTGGCGTGCGTCAATTCCTCGCGTTCGGGCCAGGTTTCGGCGGGCGGCAGGGCTGGCAGCTGTTGAAACGTGGGGTGACCGGCGGGCAATCGATTCAGCAGAAATTTCCACTCATAAAGCGCCAGTCCGTCGAGCTGACTGGTGGGGCGAGCGGCAATCTCTACAATCATGCCCTCAACGGCGGTCAGCAGCCGCGCCCAATCTGTGCCAAAAAGGTGCAACGTTTCACCAAGCCCGGCCAGCACAGCCGCCCGATCATTGACCCACAGCGATTCGAACGCGGCATCGGCAATGCCCAGCCGAATATCAATATCCGAACCGGGATTGACGCGCACCGGCGTCACCAAGCTGCCTTCCAGCCAAATCACATCAATTTCGGCAATGCGCTCTAAGCTGGGCAACCAACGCTCTAGCACTTTTTGTTGAAGGGTTTGGGACATGAGGATGCTCCTTTTAATGGCGCTCCCCACCATTTACTGGTTGAGAAACTCCAATATCAACTCATTCACGCGCGCCGGCTCTTCATGCTGGACCCAATGGGTGGCCTCTTCCAATATCACCAGCTTGCCGCTGTCGCACATGGCCAGGCTTTCTTCGGCATACTCGCGGCCAATAAAGGCATCTTGCGCGCCCCAGATGATTAGCGTGGGCGTTTGAATGCGCTGGCTGCTTGACGAAGCTGGGCGGTGACGGAAAATCGCGCGATAATAGTTGAGCATGGCGGTAATCGCACCCGGTTGTCCCCATGCTTTGCGATATTGAGCCATATCGCTGTCGGAAAATGTGTTGGGGCGGGCCGAATCTTGCATGGCTTTGGCCATAGAATGCCAGTTGTTAAAGCGCATACCTATTTCCGGCAGCGTGGGAATCTGAAAGTAAAACATATACCAGCTGCGCCGGCGCTGCGCCCAATCTTCGTTGAGCGCTTTGACCATTACGCGGGGATGCGGTACGTTTAGGATAATCAGCTTTTCTAGCTTTTCGGGGAATTTATTGGCCACCCACCAGGCCACCGCCGCCCCCCAATCGTGACCGATCAGAATCGCCTTTTGATGTCCAGAAGCATCAATGAGCCCCGCCACATCTTTGGCTAATTCATCCAAGGCATAGGCTTCAGTTCCTTTGGGCTTTTCACTCAAATTGTAGCCGCGCATATCGGGCGTCCATACGTTGAAACCCGCTTCGGTCAAGGCATCCACCTGATGATGCCAGCCATACCAGAATTCGGGAAACCCGTGCAGCATAATGACTAACGGACCATCTTTCTGCCCACGCTGCACTGTAAAAAGCTGCACACCATTGGATTCAATAAATTTTGTGATCATAATTTTTATCCGTAAATGTCTCCAAGAATAAACATTTATACATTGGGCCCAAATGAGGTTTTGCCGACATATGTTCTTCGGACATACTGAAACGTCAACGCAACAGGTACGCCTATTTCAATCAGTATACTGAATTGTGATATATTTTACAAACGGATGTAAGTAAATTCAAGAATGTACCCAGAAATAAGAACAGCTGCATTCTTCCCATTGCCCCAATTAGTTCGCCCCTACCTGCAACCAAATCACCAGAATCAGTACACCGCAACGGTGTCGGCAATAAAGGCCTCGGTCTCGTTTAAGGAATCCAGCCTTAGCTCATGCCGCGGCGATCTACTGAGAATGCTTCTCCAAAATCAGTAAATTGCAACGGCCAAAGTGGCGCCAGATTCTCTATGCGAAGCGAACGCCCGAAACGCCCAGCATCAGTCCGATTTACTGAAAATTGACGGAAATAAATGTGAAATGAAAGAACGAGTTTTGTCCATCATTGGGGTCAGCCTGCTCATCTCTGCGCTCCTGGCGCCATTGCGGCCCATCTACGCAGCCCAAAGCACGCCAGGTTGCCAGAGCGAAGTTGCGCCGCTCGTCTATGAGGAAGTGTTGGGCAAGCCCATGGGCAGCGTAGGGCGGTTGCTGATCGCCATTGAGCCCAATCCTCAAACCACATTGCGGTTGGCCTTCTTGGAAAGCCAAGTGACCGCGGCCGGCCCCCTGTGGCGCATTGCGGGCTGGACCGCGGTCATGTTTTCCTCTTTGCTGCTGGCCGTAGACCCCGACGCCTATTGCGTCACCTTTGACATTGAGGGCAGCATCGATGGCCCCAGCGCCGGGGCGCTGATCACCAGCGCGGTGCTGGCTTGTCTGCTGGGCGACGCCATCCAGCCCCACATCACCATGACCGGTACGCTGCACCCCGACGGCACCATTGGCCCGGTAGGTGGCATCTACTACAAGCTACAGGGCGCAGCGGATGCCGGTTTCAAAAGCGTGCTGATTCCGCAAGGACAGCGCTGGGAGCAGGTGGCCGAACTGGACGAAAAAGTAGACCTGATTGCGCATGGCCGTGCGCTTGGCCTGACCGTGCGCGAAGTAAGTACGATTTTTGAAGCATATAAAGCATTGACGCAGCGCGATCTGCCGCAGCCGGAAGCCGCCTCTTTTATGGCCAAAGTGGACACCCCGTCTTGGCCGCTGGCAATGCCGGTCAACCGCCAGCTCTTGTTGCTGGCCAAAGCCGCCAACCAGATCTATCGCATTCAAAATGCGCAGGCGGATGTGCTAACGCCAGCCGTGCGCAAGCAATTTGCCGCTGAGTTAGCCAAGACTGAAAGCGCCTTTCAGATGGCTACCCAAGCGGTGGCGGCCGAAAACGGCGCCGTGGCCTATGACCGCAGTTGGCACGCGCTCTATGGATTGGAAGTGACGCGCCGGTTGGCCCGGATCGCTGAATTGAAAACCACTGGCGACCTGGATGCGCTGACCAGCTATTTGGACGAGCTGATTAACGATGCCAATTACTATTTGGGGCGCTTTCTGGATAGCCTAAACGGCCGCGCGCCGCGCCGGCAGCTCGACGTTGTGACCTATGCGGCGGTCAACCAGATGACGGCGCCTGGTACCGGCCTGCTGTTGAACATTTATAGCGAATCTCCCAGCGCTCCCGCAGAGGAAACACCGCAATCAGCCCAGGACGAATTTCAGGAAATGCTGGATGTGGCCGATTGGCTGGCGCCGGCCATTACGCTAGCGCGCTTTCGGTTTGTGGCCGCCCAGGAAATTTTGAACGCCCACATGCAGGACGCCACAGGGGACGAGAACGCGTTGCCCCTCGGCGCGGCGCCCCAATATGCGCCCGATGCGCTAAACACAATGGACGAAATTGTGGCCAATTTTGCCGAGACCAATCAGGAATTTCTCTATTATTTGGTGGATGACGCCGACGACAGCGTGTTGGCCGACGACATTTATCAGGATCTGCTATCGACGACCGACGGTCTCTATTTCATCGAAAATGAATTTCTGGCGCTCAACACAGCATCCGCCCGGCGCGGGCTCAACATGCGCGCCTTTGTAGACTCTGCCCTGGCGCTGACCCGCTATTATATGCTGGAATTTAGCGAAACGGATCCCACCCAATTGACGGCGGCAGACAACGCCCTGCTAGAGCAGATGATGAATTTTGGACAACAGCGGGCCCAGCAGGCGCTTCTCTTTGAACCAGCTGCGGCCCATTCCACGGCCCTGTACCATTTTGCGCTGGCCGAATCCATGCAAGACGCGCCCGCACCGAGTGCACCCGCACCGGATGCGACTGATTTAGAAAACCGCCTGCAACGGCTGGGCCAATATTGGCAGGCTACGCTGGAAGCTCAGCTTTTGAGCTGGATCTCTGGCGCTTATGATCGGGCTGTAGCCAATGAAGTTGCGCGCACAAATCGTCACGCCCCGCTGTGGGAGCTGGGGCGCGTCCACGCCCTGCATTTTGACCAGCCAAGCGCGATTCTACGCCACGACGCACCGGCGTTGAGCGACGAATTCGCTTCCGGGCGCGGACGACAAAATTTATATGATGATGAAGCCGGCGTGCTTTTTTTGCAGCGCAATCGCCTGCATGTACGCGTGAACACCCCTGGCCAGCTGGTCTGGTATCACACCGACAGCTCCTTGCCCAATTATTGGGCCGAGGTGGATGTGGCCCATGTGGATGGCGATCTATCCAACGGCGCCGGGCTGATCTTTGGCTATGAGGACGACAGCAATCTCTATGAGTTTCTCATTGGGGTGGACGGCTACTATCAGCTGGCCCAGCTGGCCGACGGCGAATGGTCACAGCTCATCGAGTGGACCCGTCCGACGCCATCCAAATGGGCCCAGGCATGACCAACCAAGTGGGGCTGCTGGTAGATGGCGATGGCGTAACGCTCATGGCCAATGGCATTGTGTTGGCGCAGCTCAACCACATCACCATTCCGCTCGGCGAACTGCTGCTGGTAACCGAAACCTTTGACGCCGACAACGCCGAATTTGCCTTTGACAATCTGCACGTTTGGGCATTGCCGCAGACACAGCCCAAAAAGACGCCCACCCGACCAAAGATTGGCGAATGATGGCGCAATGGCCACTGTATGCGGCTATACTTCCAGGGTCTTCATCCGTCGAATTGGTGAGAAATAGATCCACAACGTGCTGCTCATAATGCCCAGCACGGCGACCAATAGCGCACCGCTCATGCCAACGGCGCTGCCCAGCAGCCCCCCGCTCAAGATGCCCAGCGCGCCAATGCCGCCGGTAATAAATTCAAAGCTGGCATTCACGCGCCCCAGCGCCCGCGCGGGCGCCGTGGTTTGCAGCAGGCTGCCGCTGATTATAAAGTAGATGGCGCCAAACAGATCGCCAAACAGTTGTGGGATCAACATAAACGCAATGGCCACCGCCAGCGGTCGGCCGGCGGCCAGCGGCGTCAAAAAGCCAATGGCGCTTTGAATCAGCAGCGCGCCAATCAGCGAACGCCCCACCCCAAAGCGCAGCATGGCGCGGTTCACCAGCAGCGTACCGCCCAGCCCGCCAATGCCACCCGCCCCGATGATCACGCCCAGCGTGGCCGGACTAAGCCCCACATCTTGAATGCCGTAGAGCGCATAAAGCGCCGCGTAGAAACCGCCAAAAAAGTTACGCATGGCCGCCGAGCCGACCAGCGCCCGCAGCGTGGGGTTGCGCCACACCCAGTGCAGCCCATCACGGATTTCGCCCCAGACCGTCGCAGCCTCGACTTCGTCTGTCTCTACATTTGTTTTTATGCTATCGTTTTCGATCTGCTTTGAATCGGCCCGCTCCGATTCGATCTGCTCGGGCAGTTGAATGCGGCGAATAAAAAGCGCCGAAAGCAAGAATGAAAGCGCGTCAATGGCCACGGTCAGCGGCGCGCCAATGAACTGCACCAGCAGCCCACCCAGCCCTGGTGAGGCAATTTCGGCTAGCGATTCGGTGGCGCCCAGCTTGCTGTTGGCTTCCACCAATCGCGCACGGGATACCAGCCCCGGCACATACGATCGATAGGCAATGTTGAAAAGTACCGTCAACCCACCCGCCACAAAACCGACCACGTACAGGTGCGTCATGCGTAGCCAGCCGCCAAATGCCGCCAGCGCCACCAAGACCAGCAAACCGGCGCGCAGCAGATCCGCCGCCATGAGCAGCGGGCGGCGGCGCAACCGGTCCACCAACACGCCGGCAATCAGCCCGATGAGCAGCACCGGCGCCATACGCAGCGTCTCCAGCAGTCCCATCTGCGCCGGCGTGGCGTGTAAATGCAAAATGGCCAGCAGCCCCAAGGCCCCCAGCCATGAACCAAAATGTGAAATTGTCTGCCCGACCCAGAGCTTGCGAAAGTCGGGCGAGATGGTGAACGTAGCGGGCATGACTCAATCGTCAATCATATCCAGCTGCCCCAAATCCTCCTCATCCAGCCCTAGCTTCAGCGCATCCAAATTGTCCTGTAAATGGTTCACATTGGTCGATTTGGGGATGGTGATCACGCCCGGCTGCTGGATGAGCCATTGAATGGCCACTTGCCCCGGCGGTACACCGTGCTTTTGCGCAATGGCCGTGACGGTGGAATTGCTCAGCACGCCGCCTTTGAGCGGCGAATAGGCGGTAAGCAAAATGTTGTGACGCTGGCAAAAGTCGAGCACGCCATTTTGCACTGGCTTCCGGTCGAGCAAATTGTAGCGCACCTGGTTGGTGGCGATGGGCGTTTGGCACAGCCGCATGGATTCTTCCATCAGCGCCACATCAAAATTAGAGACGCCCACGCGCCGGACCCGTCCATCAGCCACAGCTTCGTTGAGCGCCGGGAAGGTCTCGGTGAGCGGGATGGTTTGGCTGGGCCAGTGGATGAGATAAAGATCCACGTAATCAGTTTGCAAACGGCGCAGGCTGGCGTCCAGCGATTTGTGCACATCTGCGTAACCCAGGTGCTCCGGCGACACTTTGGTGGTAATAAATACATCATCGCGGGCAAAGGCCTGGATGGCTCGGCCCACCAGTTCTTCGGTGTGCGTACCGCCATAATATTCCGCCGTGTCCAGATGCGTGTAGCCCATGCGGATAATACGCTGCAACAGCTCGGTCAATTCATCATCGCGCGTACGGTCTGGCGTATCGCGCCCGCCGATGTCCCACGTGCCCAGTCCCAATACCGGAATCTGCGTCCCGTCTGGCAGTTGTTTGTATTGCATGATTCTCCTTAAAGTTTAAAAATCATAATTGTAAATGGTGAAAGGTAAACGGGGCCAGCTACGCGCAGGTTGCTCATTTACCATTCGCAATTCACCGTTTACCATTTACAATTCGAGTATGCGTGTCCCACGCGGGCCGGAAAGACAATAGCACGCCCTATAATCCCAACGCGTCCACCACCGTTCGGATACTCTCACTCACCTGCGCCGGCTGACAGCGCCGAATGGCCACTGCCACCGACACCCACGCATACTGATCGTGCTCGGCATCCAGCACAACCTCATCATGCGGCGCGGCTTGGGCCGCATACAAATACCAGCTTTGTACAGCGCGCGGAATGTACCGAATATCCAAACGCAGCCCCGTCTCTTCCCACAATTCGCGCCTGGCGCAAGCCGCTGGCTCTTCACTTGGATAGCGCGCCCCCGAAGGCGGCGTCCAGGCCCAGTCGCCATTGGGATCGGCAGCATGCGCGCGGTGCAGAATGAGCAGCTCAACGGCGCCTCCGTTTTGGCGATAGACGATGATCGACGCGCCGTGCGGCTCTGCGCGGCTAACGG
>JACKBC010000032.1 GCA_020634755.1 Caldilineaceae bacterium
CCAAGCCAATACGCTGGGCGCAGTGGCCGTCCATCGCGCCAGCCACATTGGCCGCCTGGGCGCGTATCCACCCATGGCGGCGGAACAGGACTGCATCGGCGTGCTCATGCTCAACGGGGGCGGGCGCTTTGCCGCGCCCTTTGGCGGCGTGGATCGGCGGCTGCCGCCCAACCCCATTGCCATGAGCGTGCCCACACTGGACGGACCCCCGCTCATGCTGGACATGACCACCAGCATGGTGGCCGGCGGCAAAGTGCTGGTGCAGCAGTCCAAAGGGCTACCGCTGCCGCTCGACTGGATGGTGGATCAGGAGGGCAATCCGGTCACCGACCCGGGCAGCTTCCGCGCCGGCACGGCGGCCATGTTGCCCCTAGGCGGCAGCGTGGGCCACAAAGGCTATGGCCTGGCCATGATGATCGACGCCATTGCCGGCGGTCTCTCCTGGGCCGGCTGTAGCGCCGACCAGCCCACGCGCGGCGGCAGCGGCTATCTGGCGCTGGCCATTAAGATTGAAAGCTTTATCGATCTGGATGAGTACAAACGCGAAGTGCAGCGGCTGGTCGATTGGGTCAAATCATCCAAAACCATGCCCGGCGTTGAACAGATCTACGTGCCCGGCGAACCGGAACAAAAGATGATGCGCGAGCGCACGGCCAATGGCATTCCCATTCCCGAGCCGATTTGGGAAGATGTGTTGGCCGCGGCCAATGAGGTGGGAGTGGAGTGGTAAATATTGCGTGGTGCGTGAACTGGTACTGGCAGTGAAGGGGTGGCTAAGGAGTTAATTTGTTAAGCGTGGTGCGTGGTGCGTGAACTTGTATTGCCGCTTAAGAGATAGCTACGACTTCTTCGTGTTAAGCATGTTGTGCAGTGCGTATATTGATATTGGAACTGGTAGGGCAACAAGATTCTAAACCAACTCAGAAACTAGCCGCCCAACCAGTATCTCAACCGGTACACGCACCACGAAAACCAACCCAGAAAGTAGCCCCCAACCAGTATCTCAACGAAAATATCGTAAATCGTAAATCAGGAGAAACCATGTCTCGTAAAATTGAAAATCTATTTCGTGCGCCTTACTCTGTGCCCAATGGCTTGCAGACAACCGATGATGGACTCTGGATCGTTGACCAGATCACCGACCGCGTGGCGCTGGTGGAGCTGGAAAATCCGCTCGACTATTACGGTGTGCCCAAGTTTATTCGCGACATTCCCAGCGATTGCTCTAACACCAGCGGGCTGAGCTATGGTGATGGTGCGCTTTGGCTGGCCGCCAATGGCGACGCCAGCCTATGGCGACCGGCCCGACCCCATGACGCCGCCGCCCATATGGGCGAAATTCTCAAGGTGGACCCGCAAACGGGCAAGACGCTGGCGCGCTATCCGCTGCCTGGGGGCGGCGGCACCCACGGCCTGGAGTTTGACCGCTACGAGGCCGATACGCTTTGGGTGACCACGCTCAAAGAGCAGACGCTGACCAAGATGCGCATTAGCGATTGGAGCATCCAGCACGTGCTGCCGCTGCCCTACACGCGCGCGCACGGCGTGGTGCGCGTGGCCGATGGCATTTGGGTAGTCCACACTGCGGATCGCGTCATCGTCAAGCTGGATCTCAACGACGGGCATGAGTTGGACCGCATTGACGTCCCCGCACCGCATGCCGAGCCACACGGTCTTTCCATCTGTGCAGATGATCTAATCTATTGTGATGCGTCTTCGGGTTGGGTGGCGAAAATCACGTTGTGAGGATTTTTGACAAGGTGAAAGGATGATAGGGTGACAAGGTGAAAGGGTGACCCCGGCCAGACGATCTCACCTTGTCACCCTATCACCTTGTCATTCTTTACTGCGCGGTGCGCAACTCCACAAAGGTCGTGTGCCCCGCTTCCACGTTGATCTGCGTGCGCAGCGATTCACCGTTGACGTTAGCAATGACCAAGTAAGAGCCGGGCGGCACGCTGCCCATGGCGCCATTTTCCCCCCAAACAGGGTCCGGCCCCAGATTTTCATCGTTGAGATAGGTTTCCACATGGCGCGCCCACAGCGAAACGCCCCCATTGCCATAGCGCACAATGCTCACGCGGCCACCGGGCCAGGCGCGGCCATCCGCAGTGAGCAGGCGCACGGCCACGGCGCCACCGTTGTCCAGCGGCTTGAGCCACAAATAGGGGTTGACGCTGTTGTCATAGGTGTTGGCGCCCAGGCGCATTTCCACATGCAGATGCGGCCCAATGGCAATGCCGGTCATGCCCACCTTGCCCACCACGTCGCCCACCTCCACATGCTGCCCCTGGCTGACGGTCACCTCATTTAAGTGGCCATAGAGCAAAAAGACATCCAGCTCGCCCCCGGCCACGGGCAAGCGCCGATCCAGCCGGATCACCACGGCATTGCCGTAAAAATTGTTGTATGGTCCCAGCAGCGCCGGATCATCCAGCCCGGCGTGGATCACTTCACCAGCGGCGCCAGCAATCACCGGCGTACCCAGCGGGTTGGAAATATCGATGCCGTGATGGATGCGGTAGCGATTGCCGGCCGTTGAGCCAAACTGATAGTTGGGGCTGGCCAGCTGATTGGGCGCACTGGGCAAAAAGGGCCGCTCGATCCAAAGATGATCGACCTCGGCGGCGGGGCCAGGCTGAAAGGTAGACCAGAGCTTACCCGGCGAAATGGGCAGCGGTGTGGGCGTTGGCGTAAACGTGGCCGTGGGCGGCGGCGTGGGCGTATCGGTCGGTTTGAGCAGCGACGGTCCCACAATGCGCAGCAGCGGCACTTCATCAGGAATAAATTCGGTGGCCGTCGCCGTGGGCGTAGCCGTGGGCATGGTCGTAAATGTGGGGTATGGCGTGCGCGTGGGCGTGGGGCTGGGCGCTAAAATTGCCAGCGCCTGGCCCACGGGACTTTGCGTGGTCACTTCGGGGGTGGCATCCCCCACCGCCGGTTGGCTGGGGTCACTCGCTTTATCACTTTCGTGTGCATCCGTGGCCGAACGAATATTCAAAAATGACAGAATGCTCGAACCCTGCTCGGCCTGCGGCGACGCAGCTTCCGACTCGGCATCAGTTGGCGCAGCTTGGTCAGCCGCGGCCTGGGGCAACGCTAAAATAGCGCCATCCACATTGGCTGCGCTGCCAGCAGCCGGCGCCGACTGTTCGGTGGTCGAATTGGCGCCATTGGCCGCAACTGCACTATTCATGGCAGGAACATTGGCGCCGGCTACGGCCGCATCGGAAGCGCCGGCGGGCGGCTGAGCCGCAATGGCCAAAGGCGCCGCCCTATCGGCGCCATTTTGCGCAGCGTTGGTTTCGCCCTGGCCTGCACCCGGCGCGTTGGCTGGATTGACTACAGCCAGCAAATGGCCGCGGTCCGCCTCGGCTTGGGTCATGGCCTGGTCCACAGGAGTGGCATCATTGGTAGCGCGCAGGCCCATGGCGCTAACCGAAACCAAAAGCAAGAGGGCAGCCAGCACCAACCCCAGCCGCGAAACGGTGGAGATGGCGTATCGTTCTACGGACGGCGCCAAAACGGGGGCAGTGTTCGGCGCGGGCGGCGCCTGTTTTTCCGTCTCATCGCGCAAAACACGGCCACCCAGCGGCGTCTGCTGGAAGACAGAAGGCTCTGGCGTGGGCGGCAATGTCGGCTGTTGAAAAACCGAAGATGACGATTGGCTGGCTACAAAACGGCTGGCGGCAAAACGACCCGACTGGTTGGCAAACGAAAAAGGCTGCACGGGCGACGCTTGTGTTACAATGGGTGGCGTTGACTGTGTAGAAATTTGTGCCGGCCCAGCCGATTGTGCAGCGGCCGATGGCTCCGCCACGGGTTGGGCGGCAATTGCTTGAGCGGCGGGGGCAGGGGCCGCAATGGCATGCGCGCGTCGGCTCAGGCGCGCCAGCGGCGCCGAAAGCCCCACGGCGTCAAACGCGGACTGGAGCTGGCGATCCACGCGCTGTACGGGCGCTGAGTTCACCAGCGCCGACGCGTTGAGCCGCTCGATGGCGCGCAAAAAAAGTCCCAAACTCGAATGGAGAATGGTTGGATGGTTGCCGACATGGATGAATTGCCGAAGACGGGAGAAAGCGAAAAATTGCTTGCGACCGGAATGATGGATGGGCCGCATGGATTGATTGCGAGTGCTGTTCACTTTGATATTTTTACACTATTTCCACAGATGTTCTCGGGACCCCTCTCCGAAAGCATCCTCAAACGAGCGCAAGAACGGGAACTTTGTGCGGTGGCGCTACACGACATCCGCGCGTATACCACAGACCGCCACCACGTTTGCGACGACACGCCCTATGGCGGCGGCGGCGGCATGATCATGAAACCAGAGCCCATCGTCCGCGCCGTGGAGACCGTACTGGCGCGCCCGGCGGGGTGGTCTCTGCCGGCGGCAGACGCCTATACCAATCTGCCGCCGTGGGATGCCGACAGCGCAACAGCCAAAGGCGACATCCCCATTATTTTACTGACTCCCCAAGGTCGCCCGCTTAGCCAAACCGTGGTGGCCGAATTGAGCCGATATCCCCGGCTGGCGCTGATTTGCGGACGTTACGAAGGAGTGGATGAACGCGTGCGTACCCAGCTCGTGACCGACGAAATCAGCATTGGCGACTATGTACTGAGCGGCGGCGAGCTGGCCGCCATGGTCATTGTGGACGCCGTGACCCGGCTGATTCCCGGTGCGCTGGGCTTTGAGTTGGGCGCTGAACAAGACAGCCACTCACCCGGTCTGGGCGGGCTGCTGGAAGGCCCCCAATACACGCGCCCGCATACCTTTCGCGGTGAACCGACGCCAGACGTATTGCTCAGCGGTCACCACGGCAATGTAGCGCGCTGGCGTCACGAGCAGGCGCTGCTACGCACGCTGCATCGCCGCCCGGATCTGCTGATGCATCTGCCGCTCTCGGCAAAGGATCGCGCCTTTTTGCATCAACACGGTTGGTTGGCGGAATGACCAGATAATTCCGCTCTGATTATATGCCGCTTTGGGGAATTCCAAAAATCTATGGGGTGGGTGATTGACGGGATGGGTTGATTGGCGCCCGGCAACGCAGACCCCAATCAACCCATTTCCCTAACCAACCATGCTCAGTTCACCGCAACGGTGTTGACGGTGCAGGCGTCGGTCTTGTTTGGTGAATCCAGCACGTTCTCTTGCTATTGCGGTTTCCTGATTCTTAGCGCGTAAACGTCACCGTGCGCATTTGCGACTGGCCGCTGCCGCCGCCTTCGCCATGCACAACCACGTACCACGCATAGGGCTCATTGGGAGAAAGCTCGGGGAAAATAGAACAGCCCAATCCGCTAAACTCAAAGCTGGTGTTTGTGCCGGGCTCCTGTTGGTCACAGGAACCGGCATCGAACGTGGCGTCGATGAACCACTGATAGCGGTCGCCCTGAACGCCGCGACTTTGCCAGGTAAAGGTGGCCGGCGAGGGAATCACCGCGTTGTCTGCCGGGCTGCTTAACTCCACATTGCCAATATCAAAACTGCCCCCGTCAACGCGCTGGGCATAGTCATAATCGAAAATGGGCGGCTCCTGCCAGGCGAGCACATAGCGGCTGTCGGTTGGATTGTCTCCCTGGCTCCCGTTGCGATAGGTGACCTGATAGGCAAAGGCGCCATTGTAGGTGGGCGCATAGGGAAAATCATACAGACCGTTGCCATCGGTGGCGGCGCGCGCTTTCACTTCACAACTGCCGCCGATCAAGCAGACCTCCAATTGCACGTTGAGGCCGGATACCGGTGCGCCCTGGTAGAAGACGCGCCCCGATATACCGCGGGGCGGCGCTGGTGTGGGGTTGATGGGCTCGAGCCGGCTGGTAGGAATCGGCGTGGGCGTGAGCGTAGGAAAGCTCACCGGTACGCCCGGTACATTCACAGTGGCAACCGGCGTGGGCTGGGCGACGCTGCCGTTTTTGGCCACGGGCAAATAGATGCGTTCTGCCAGCGCTGGATTGACGGTTGCGGTGGGGCCGCTGGTGGCCGTGGGCGCCGGCGCCGCCAGCTTGTGGGTAGGCTGCCAATCCACTTCATAGGAGACGCCGTCGTTGGTGACGCGGCCCGTCGCGCCCGTTTCTACGTTGAGCCACCAAATATCGGCGCTTTCCCGATTATCCGCCAGCAGCACATAAAGCAGATAGCGGCCATCGGGCGACCAGGTGGGGCGCGCAATGAGCGTACCTTGGTCCACGTAGAGCAACATGCGCGTGGCCGTGGGGTCCTGCCGGTCGTGCAGCATGATTGTATAATTGGCGCGCAGCGCGCTAAAAGTCACATCGTTGGCGATCTTCTCCACATAGCGCACGCCCTGGGCTACCCGGTAGGTTACAAAATGGCGACCATCCGGCGCCCAAGTTGGCTCCAATTCGGGACCGGCACGCAGATCCAGCTCATTGGAACCGGCATAATCGGTGAGCCACGTTTGAACCAGCGTGGGCTGCGGCGGCTGTTGCGTCATGTCCACTTCCCACACGCCGGCAGCGGGCGCGTCGGCGCCAATGGAGCCCGGGCGCGCAAAGAGCATCTTGTTGGTGGAGGGCCAGGACGCGCTTTGAGCCACGTCGATAAATTTGGGCAACGTCATATCAACGGCGGCAGCGCCGGGGATGGGCTGGAGCGCCAGGTTGTACGAACAGCCACGAAGTTCTTTGTCACCGTTGTACCAGCGCGGCGCCACGCAGAGCGAGGTTACGAGCTGGGCGCCATCGGGTGACCACGCAATATCATCCACCGTAACATCGATGGCATCCTGTCCGCTATCGCCACAAGTGTTGGTGCGCAGGCAGCCGCGCGGCGTCTCTTTTTGGCCTTCCACGCCGCTGGTAAAAAAGATAGTGCGCTGGCCGCGGCCGTCGGCGTTGATCAGGTGGACATCGCTGACCAGGGCCGGAAAGTGGTCATTATCGCTGGCGGGGGGCGAAGGCCGGTCGGTTTCATAGGCAATGCGCTGGCCATCGGGCGACCAAGTGAGCTGATTGGGCTGCGTGCTCTCTTCGGCAATCACCACGCGGTGGCCGCCGTCCGTATCCATGCGCTGGATGCCAAACGTATTCTCGGTAGCGCCTGGGCCCAGCACCAGCAGCGGTTGTTGACCATCACCCGCTAACTCGGCGGGCAAAGGGCCGCCCTGCGTGCGCTCCCAAGTGGGCGTCACGCGCACGTCGTCAATGTGGATGGCCCAGTTCCAATCGGGTTGGCCTTTAAATTGCACCCAAAAGGTGAGATAGAGCGTCTGGCCGCGCACGGCTTCCAGCTGATCACCATTTAAGTTTTGGCGAAAGAGCTGCCAGCCGGACATGAGATCGTCCATTTTGAGCGTGCTAATCGCCGCTTGGCTGCCCAAGTTGTTGGTCGGTTTGGTGCTGAGCTGGATGGTGACTTCGCCCGCTGGCCAATCACCGGTGGCTGAGTACCAGAAAGCCAGGGTCATATCCCCCGCGCTGGAGGGAATGGTCACATCTTCGGCGGCAATCTGGGCGGGCCCCAATGCGTCGTTGCCGCACGAATCGTCAACGGGCTGGCCCAGCCGCAGGGCATGGCGCCCGGCGTGCACCCTTTCGGCGCTGGCGCCGGCCTCAACATCCATGAGCTTGGCTCCACCGCAGAGGATCCAATCCTCGGTGGCGCCGGCCTCAAAATCACCATTGGCAATCAAGTTTTGGACATCGGCTTCTTGGCGCGCGCGGACCAGCGTCGGCGCCCATAGAAGCATGGCCAGAAACAGGGCCATGATGCCGAGCAGGGCGCCGTGCAGAACAGGGCGAATTTTTAGCATATATTTCATAGTGCATAGCGCCCGGCGCACACCGTTTGAGCACCAGATCACCAACCCATGCGGGGACAAAACAGGAACGAGTCTTTTCATGATGAACTCCGTCTATATACTGCACGACTTAAAGATACTGCACGACTTAAAGATACTGCACGACTTAAAGTGAAATCTCTACGTGAGTTATATAAAGATTGTAACTATCCAAATCCTCGAGGGCTGAGCTTGTCGAAGCCCGGCGTTACCTTCGACAAGCTCAGGCAACACCTAGATAGTTATATAAAGATTATCAGTTTTTTGACCAACTTCAAGCCCATCCACGTATACAAAAGTGATACAATAAGCGTATGCACCCCACATTTGGCCAACAACTTCGCATGCATCGTGATGCACAGGGTTGGACGCGCAAGACGCTCGCCCACCGTGCCGGTTGCGCCGTTGTCACGCTGCAAAAGATCGAACGGGACGAACGCCGCCCATCGGTAGAGTTGGCGCGCTTGCTGGTGGCGGCGCTCCAGCTTGCTGATGCAGATGCCCAGCAGTTGCTGGCCATGTTGCAGCCACCTCCCCACGCTATTGCGACCATGCCATCTGCCCAAGCCGCGCCCGACTTCTTTGGCCGGACGTCAGAACAGCAGCAGATCTACAGGCTCTTGCAGGGGCGGCAAACCCGGCTACTGACGCTGACCGGCATTGGCGGCGTGGGCAAAACGCGGCTGGCGCAGAGTCTTCTCCCGCTGCTGCGCCGCGCTTTTCCCCAGGGAGTATATACGGTGGAGCTGGCGGCCGTTCACCATCTGGAGCTGCTGCTGCCCGCCGTGGCGCGCGCCCTCAATTGCCCGATTTCTGGCGGCATGGCGGCACACAAGCAGATCGCCAAGTTTGTCGGGGAAAAAGAGGTGCTGATCTACCTGGATAATTTTGAGCAGCTTTTAGAGGGCGCCGCTGAATTGACGCGCCTGTTGGCCCAATGCGCCAATCTGTGTCTGCTCGTGACCAGCCGCGAGGCGCTGCGCACGGCTGCGGAAACGGTGCTGACCGTCCATCCGCTCTCCCTGCCCGAGCTTGATGCGCCAACCAATGGGGCAGCGGACGTGACCGCAATTGCGGCATGGCCGGCGGTGGCGCTTTTTGTGGCGCGGGCGCAGAACGTACGCCCCGATTTTGCATTGACGGAGACAAACGTCGAGGCCGTGGCCAAAGTTTGTGCGCTGCTGGACGGGCTGCCGCTGGCCATTGAACTGGTGGCGGCGCGCATTCGCATTATGTCGCCACAGCTGCTGTTGGCGCGGCTGAGCACGCCGGTGGGCGCGCCGCGTATTGGGCTGGTAGCGCAAGATGGCGCTTCGCTGCCGGGCAGCCAACCGGCCCGTCACCGCACGCTGCGCGAATCGCTGGCCTGGAGTGTAGATTTGTTAAATGCGGCGGAGCGGCTGGCCTTTGCCCAGCTGGCCGTTTTTCAGGGCGGCTTTGATTTGCCCGCCGCCGAAGCGGTGTTGGCCCATGAGAATGAGCAGGCGCCAGAGTCGGACCTCTATGTGTGGGACCTGCTCAGTTCGCTGCTGGACAAACAGCTGCTTACGCAACGGGCTTCTGTATTGGGGCCGCCAGAGAGCCCGCGCTTTTTTATGTTGGAGACTGTGCGCCAATTTGCAGCAGAACAGCTTGGCCATAGCGACCAGGAAGCCGCCACGCGTCACCGCCACGCCATTTATTATTGCCAGGTGGCGCAGCACCATTTGGCGCAAATTCAAGGCGGCACAGAAGTAGAACAGTGGTTGAACGCCACGGCGCGGGAGCTGGCCAACATGCACAGCGCCATGGCGTGGGACATTCACCACGGCCGCGCTGAGCTCGCCCTGCGCACGGCGATTGCCCTGCGCCGATTTTGGTGGATTCGCGGCTACTGGCAGCAGGGGGTGGACTGGCTGGAACGGGGGCTGGCGGCCTTTGGCGGTCAATCGCCAGCCGACCAGTCGTTGCGCGCCCGCGCCCTGCGCTGTGCGGGTGATCTCTACGAGGATCTGCGCAAGCTGCCGGCTGCACGCACGCGCTTGATGCAGGCGCTCGCTTTGGCGCAAACCCATCGCGATGTCGAGACAGAGGCGCTGGTTTTGAGTTCGCTCTGTTCGGTCTGCTGTTCGGAGGGCAGGCTGGCCGAGGCCGAAGCCTACATGTTGCAACGGCTCACTCATGATTTGCAGACCGGCAACCAGCGCAACATTGCCATTAGCTATGGCAAGCTGGGGGAAGTGGCCATGTACGAAGCCGACTATGCCAAGGTTGACCACTATTTTTCAAAGGCGTTAGATCTACAAAGAGCGCACAACGACAAACACAGCATTATGATTACGTGCGTCAATTGGGGGTATGCGGCGCTGGAAATGGGACAGCTAGAGACGGCGCAAGAACGGCTGGCCGAGGGGCTGACGCTGGCGCGTTTACTCGGCAATCAACTGGCCGAAGCAACCATCTTGCTCAACCATGCCGAACTGGCTTTTGCCCAGGAAGAGCCGCAAACTGCCTATAGCTCCCTGGCCCGCTCCGTTACGCTTGCGCACAAAGAGCACTTTTCTTCGCTGCTTTGCAACTGCTTCTACCGCCTGGCCCAGGAAGTGGCCAAAGCCGGAGATGTAAAGAGAGCAGCCAATCTGTTGGGCGCCACGCAGCGGGTACAGCGGGAACACCAGATGCGGCTGGAAGCGCGCGACGCCGAGCGTATTACGCGGGCGCTGGCGCTGTGGCGCACGCAGCATGGGGCGACGCTGATTGATGACGGTTTTGCCGTCGGCGCCACCATGAGCGTTACTGAAGCAGTTGCCCATGCGTTGCAGGTATGTCAGGAACAATTGCACTTCGCCATAAATGGGTAAATTACCCAGCCAGCAGCTTTATAAACCATTGCCATATAATCCAGCCCAGCGTACCCACACCCAGCACAAGCCCGCTCAAGATCAGGAAAACAGAGGAAAAAAGGACAGCCAGCGAGGTGCGGCTATGACGCTTGGCGCCATGGGGATCGTGCAGCGCCTGCTGCATGAGCTTGATGTTGCGCGTATTGGCCTTCCATACAAAATCAAAGAGATCGCCTATGATGGGAACAAGCCCAATGACTGATTCAATGCCGGCATTTAAGATCATGTAAAGCAGCACCGTCTTGGGCGTCCCCAGCCGCGCCGCCTGCACAATAATCACGCCCGAGAGCAACAGCCCCGCCAGATCGCCGATCCCCGGGATCAAGCCAATGACCGGTTCCCAGCCAATACTGTAATTGAGAAAGGGCAGCGGAATGGCGTTGTCCAAAAAGTAGGCCAGCCGTTCAATCTGCGCCTGTTCGCTGCTCTTTGTAGTGGGTGTGTGACGTTCATTTGGCAAGTTTGTCATGGGGCTATGGTGTCACATTTTGGGGAAAATGGCAATGGATTCAGATGGATGAGCTGGATATAATCAAGGATACAAGAATCATGCGCCTTCTAAGTATGACTTACGCAGCGCCAGCAGTTCGACAAGGGGAGAAAGCCTATTCACGAGAAGATTCTTACTCAAGGCTTGCGTAAGTGCTCTACAGTTGTGGAGGTTATGGGAGAAACAAATTTTGTACGTGGATATGGCGGATTTACGCCAATTTTTGGCCGTTCGATGTTTGAATCGGCCATTTATCGGCGTGAATTGGCGTACAATTTCTGTTTTCTGTAATGCATAATCATATTCAAACGGCGTCAAAACTAGTGAACCAGATCGCCTCGTAGGAATGGTCCTCGCCCGCCTCATAAAGACAGGCAATCTGCCCGTTGGACAATTGCGTTAGACAGCTATAGGCCGCCGGCCCTGCATGCAGCGTACGCAGGGGCGACCAGCTTTGGCCTTCATCCCGGCTGATGTGGAGCATGAGGTTGCGACGCTCGTGGGTGTGGGTCAGGTTGGCAAAGAGCAGCACAGCGCCGTCAGCGCTTTCCGCACGCATCAAGCTGCCCTGACAGCGCGGGTCAATGAGCGCCGGCTCGGCGCGGGAGGCGGACCAGCTGGCGCCACCATCGCGGCTGGTGGCGCTGAAGCGCACCGGCTGCTCCACATTGGCCGCCCGCCGCATGTTGAGCAGCAGCGCGCCATCGGCCAATTCCGCCACTTGACACTCGTTGGCGCCGTCGTCGCTAATGCCCCCCAGTTGCCAGCTTGCCCCGTGGTCATCCGAATAGATAACGTGCGCATGATAGCGGAGCGCTTGGCCCAGCACCTTGTGATCGCAGGGGATGACCAGCCGCCCGGCGTGCGGGGCGTGCTGCAACTGGATGCCCACCCCCGGCCCGGTGGCGTACCAGGACCAGTCCGCTGGCTTGACGTCGGCGGTGATCTCGGTGGGCGCGGCCCAGCTGGCGCCATGATCCGCACTGTGGGTGACGAAGACGCGGCGCGTATCCTGGCTGGTTCCGGCCACAATATCGGCCTCGCGGTCGTCGCCGCGATTCCACGTCAGGAGCAGCCATAAAACGCCCGTCTGCCGATCCAGCACGGGACATGGATTGCCGCACGTATGGGCGCCATCTTGCCACACCACTTGCGGCTCGCTCCAGGTAGCGCCGCCATCGCGGCTGCGCTTGCAGAGCAGATCAATATGGCCCCAATCGTGGCGACTGTGGCGCCGGCCTTCGCAAAAAGCCAGCAGATCGCCATTCTGCGCCACAATCAGCGCGGGGATACGGTAGGTATGGTAGCCGTCGTAATTAGCGGTGAAAAGAGGGGTGGTGTTCATTTTTTGATTTGGTAGAGGAGTAGAGGAGTAGAGGAATGGCCGAGTCCTCTACTCCTCCGCTCCTCCACTTTCTTCTACGCTGCCAATGCCAAATTCTCCGGTGTGTTCTCCAGGCGAGTCAGCCAGTAATGGACGTCAAAGGTGTCGTCGCCGGTGATAAAGCGCCAGAGCTTGATGCGGTTGACAAACTCCAGACGACCGGTGGCGTCTTCAAACCAGGGCTCACCTTTGCCCAAAATGGTTTGGACATCTTCGGGGTCGTGGCTGGAACCGCCGTAGATGGTGCGGTGCGCCTTGGCGCTCTCGTCCAGATCGTCGGTGTTCCACAGACGGAGCTGGCGCACGCGCGGGTTGAGGCGAATTTTGTACATGTAGCGCACTTTTTCGGTCTCGTTGCGGCGGCCACAGTGCCAAATGCCGTGGTGCAGCGCCAGGATAGAGCCGGCTTTGCACACCATGGGGATCTGGCCCACAAAGTTCTGATAGCGCGCAATGTCCATCTCGTTGACGCGACGGAAGTGGCTGCCGGGCACAATGAGCGTACCGCCCATCTCCAGCGGCACGTCATGGGGGAAGTACATGAGCTGCACGTCAAAGTGCATGCGGGTGTCGATAATCGAGTCGCCGTGCATGCCCTGGGCCTGGCCCTGCATGGGCTGGCGCACGTGGATGGCGTGGTGATCAAAGGCCGGGTCCGGCCCCACCAAGCTCTGGATAATGCCCTGCACTTCGGGCATCCGCAACATGTGCCCTATGGCCGATGGTTCGGGATAGCACTGCGAAAGCGGCGTGCCGGCCGGCTGCGACTTGATGGTCCCGGCGTCGATTTCAGCCATGACGGCCTCATTGATCTCCTGCGGGATCAGCTCGTCGAAGCGCAGGAAGCCACGCGCCACAAAGCTGGCCATCTGCTTGGAATTGAGCAGATATTGTTTGTCTACGGTCTGGTTAGCCATCGATTTCCTCCAATTTTTCAAAGATAAATTCATACATCTGGAAAGACGTAGTGTATTCCATGTTGGGATAGGGCGGAATGAGCTGCGGGAACTGGAGCACGCGCCAGCCATCCTGGAGCGCAGCCACGCCGGTTTCGTAAGGCGGCGTATCGCTGTCGCCGGTGGTGGGATTGCTCTGGCCGGTGCCGTCATAGAACGACCAGCCCTTGACCCGGCTATCCAGCGCCGAGTTGGAAAGGTAGAGCACTAACACTTTTTGTCGCCGTTTGGACATCGTTCTCTCGCTGTCTAGATTGGTGGTTTGGTGGGAGAGTAGAGGAGTGGAGGAGTAGAGGGAGATGCCTCGCCGTCTCGTATTTTCCGCTGCTCGTTTTCCCACGGATGTTGTGGGTTCATTGTACCAGGAAATGAGGGCGGATGAAAACTAGAATCACAAACGGCGCTACTGAGAATCGGTCTATAGCCACAAAAAACACAGAAACCACAAAAATTTCTCGGTTCTTTTTGTGATCTATGTGTTTTTGTGGCTATTCTGCCCTTTTACAATGGACTCACAAATTCTCAATCGGTACTGGCTCAACCGGATCGGCTAATTCAAAGCCGAAAATTTTGGCGTAAAAGTAGAGTTCGGCGTCTAGCACCCGTTTGATGTTTTGGGCAATGCGGAAGCCATGTTGCTCACCTTCAAAGGGCAAATAGCTGACGGGCAATTCCTTGGCGCGCACGGCCACGAACATTTTCTCGGCCTGCGCGGGCGGCACCACTTTATCTTCGAGTCCCTGAAACAGGATGAGCGGGCAGGACAACAGCTCCACATGATGAATGGGTGAGCGCTCAACATAGAGATCGCGCCGCTCAGGATAGGGGCCAATCAGGTTGTCCAAATAGCGCGACTCAAACTTGTGCGTATCTTTGGCCAACAGTTCCAAATCGGCCACGCCAAAGTGACTGGCGCCGGCCCGAAACACATTGCGGAAGGTCAGGGCGCTTAGGGTTGTATAGCCGCCCGCGCTGCCGCCGGCAATGGCCAAACGATTGCCATCGACCTGGCCGCGGTCGACCAAATAGCGCGCGGCATTGACGCAGTCATCCACATCCACAATGCCCCATTGCCCATTCAGCCGTTGACGATACGCACGACCATAGCCCGTACTGCCGCCATAATTCACATCCAGCACGGCTATGCCGCGGCTGGTCCAGTATTGGATCTTCATGTTGAAGAGGGCGGACGTTGCGCCCGTTGGCCCGCCGTGGCTCAACACCAACAGGGGCGGGCGCTCACTTTCTGGCGCCACATAGTCGCAATTGCGCGGCGCATAAAAAAGGGCATGCGCCGTCAACCCATTTTCCGTGGGAAATTCGATGGCTTGCGGAATGGAGATATAGCCAGGGTCCACTTGGAGTGCGCTGGAACGGCGCAAAACTTCATGTTGTCCCGTTGCCAGATCCAGCAACACAACGGAGGTGCCTTCCGTTGGCGAACCGCCAATAAATAACGCTCGCCCCGATGCGGCGCACAGGTTTCGGATATCGGTGTATGGCGTCTCGATCACTTCCAGCTTGAGTGTGCGCGTGTTGAGGCGGGCCAGGTGAGATTCGCCCTGCTGTGAATAGGTGCAGATCAGACGCTCTGGCGTTGCAAACGCATAGGTGGACTGGCCAAAAGACCACTGGGGCTGGCCAAATTCCGCTTCCATGGGACAGAGCGCTTCGACCTCGCCAGCCTGCCAGCGATAGAGATTCCACCAGCCCGTACGGTCGGAGACGAAATAGAGCATACCGTCCGGAGACCATTCCGGCTGGAAAATGGACTCGGTGCGACCGCCGGCCACTCGCGCGGTTTGCCCCAGGGAACCATCGGCATTGACTTGGCCAATCCACAGTTCACAACCATCCCAAGGCATATTGGGATGATTCCACGCCAGCCAGGCTAGCTGCGAGCCATCGGGGCTCAGGCGCGGCGTCGAATAGAAGTCGTGGCCAGAGACCAGCACTTGGCCGCCCGTCTCGTCACCATCACATTGTACCTTGACCAGCGTATTCACGGCCTCGCCCGCCCCGCGGTGATCTTCGCGCACGGCGAACAGCAGATTGCGGCTGGCATCGACCACGTAATCGGCATAGCGCAACGCAGTTTCGGGCGTGATCGGATGTGGCGCCTCACCATGCGCTTGGCGATAAAGGCGCTGATCCACAAAGTTGGAAAAGTAGACCGCGTCGGGCGCCACGGCATAGGCGCCGCCGCCATATTCATGCACGCGCGTGCGCACGTTGTACGGCGCCGGAGTGACGTCGGTTGTCTGGCCGTCGGCGGCGCGCTGCACCAGAACTTGGCGTCCGCCCTCTTTGGGGCGCAATTCCAGCCAGTAGATCGCATCGGCCAGGGTTGGTTCGCCAAGGCGAATCGAATCGGCGATGATCAAGTCGGAGGTGATGGGGGATTTCCAGGAGCCGTAGGGTGTGGTTTGGGGTGTGGGCATTTTTGGTTTTTCTCGCGTAATGTAATTTGCCGATGTCCTCAGACAACAATCGATAAAGAATGATCTGGATAGCAAAATTTTCTCAATTCAATTTTATTGACTAACAACGGACAAATGCCCCCCCAGCGCTTCAACGATTTTGCTGATGGTTTCAAACCGCGGGTTGCTATCAGCTGACAACGATTTGTAGAGGCTGGCACGGGTTACACCTGCCTGCTTGGCGACCTCAGTCATACCTTTGGCTCTAGCCGCAGTATTTAGGGCATGAATAAAATCAGAAGTAGTACCAGTAGCAAGTACCTCCGCAAGAAACTCCCAGATGTCGTTGTCCGTTTCCAAATGTTCGGCCACGTCGAAAGGTCTGATGTTGATACCCATAATTCACTCCAATTCTTGAATCATTTGTCTGGCTCTTTCGATGTCTCTACTTTGGCTAGACTTGTTACCACCATGTAACAGTAGAACCACTTCATGATGGCGAATGGTATAGTAGATACGCAACCCGCCAGCGAAAAAAAGCGCAACTCAAACAAATTGTCACCCAACGACTTGAAATCGCCAAAGGCACCATTTTGAATCCGATCGATGCGAGCAAGTACTTTGTTCCTGGATGTCCGGTCTTTCAATCCTTTCAGCCACTTTTCAAAAGACTCGGTGCTGGTGATTTCATAGTTCATCAATTAAGTGTATCCCACAGGAAACAATTCGTCAAGATTAAGAGAGCAATAGGATATCGAATCAACCGCCCTCTTTGGGGCGCAATTCCAGCCAGTAGATGGCGTCGGCCAGGGTTGGTTCGCCAAGGCGAATCGAATCGGCGATGATCAAGTCGGAGGTGATGGGGGATTTCCAGGAGCCGTAGGGTGTGGTTTGGGGTGTGGGCATTGGTGGGTTTTCTCTGGTAGGTTTGCAATGGGAGGGCATTTATGCCGTATGCAACATATTTAAGCGAGTGCCTGTTCAGGCGGCAATCTCGTTTTTCCCATTTCTCATTTTTCTGTGGATGTCTCGGCGGCATGTGTACCTGAAAATTGTGGGCTGAGGAGACGTTATGTTTCCACTGTAATTATATAAAGATAGTGAAAGCATATGGAGTGCTCACTTTGTTCCGCCTCCCTCATTTACCATAGGTAAATAATCTTGTCAGAGAGAATTCAGATTCTCCAAGAAAAGATCAAGTTTCCTTTAACTACGTACCCTTATCTGAGAGCATAGACCTAACTTTCGAAATATAATTCAATTGCACGTTGTGTGATTGAACTCCTCATATGTGCTCCATCTTGCCTTTTATCCACCAAATTCATATCTTGAAGTTTACTTGTGCGATGCCCAACTAATTGGTAGGTTACATCGATAAGCTGGGATATTTCACCAGCCCGCATCGCTCGAACCTCAGTGTGAAGTGTCTCTAAAATGTCCAATTCCACTTCTGGCAACATAATTTCTTTGTCTAATCTTGAAATTTCGCTAAGATATTCGTCTGCCAGATTAACGATTTTGCAAGAACCATCTTGACATTCTGGGCATTTCCACTTGTAAAGTTCAAAAGACTCCCTTCTATCCATTGGAAAGGATGCCCCACATTCATGGCATCTGATCGTTTGGCTTTTGGCTAAAAATTGCTGAATAGTTGTGTTATAGGAAAAACATCTCTGCACAAAGTAACTTCGGTCATCACGTCTTCCTGTAGGATACCCCCAAGGAATTCTCTCAGATTCACAGATACCATAAAAAAGTGCATATATCGAAACGTCCTTCCCAGATTTATCTCGCATGTCATGATACTTTGTTATCAAAAAGTTAAACTCAAGAGACGCCAGAAGTTTTTCAAGTGTAGGAGCTACTGAGAAGTGGCTGGCTGGAGGGTTTTTTAAGTCTTTGAAGTAGGCACCACCTACCTCTCCTGAACTAATACGCCGCCTGACATCCCGTACCTCACCTATGATTGTCTTTAGTAGCTCATTCTGATTGTGTCGATCAAGCTTTCGATCAAACGGCTCAATCGCAAACTGGTTTCTTCGTTCAAAATACGGCTCCAATACATCCTCATAATATTTTCGAGATGCCAAACGAATGGCCGAAACATTAATTCGCTGCCCACGTGCGATCCTGTCCCTATAACAATAGTGAAGCAAAAAACCAACCAATCTAGGAACGTTAAAAGTCGCTTCAAAAATCAGCCGCATGTAGTCGTCTATTGAATTGGCAGGGTCAAAATATTCCTCCATATGGAGACCAAACGCGCCGAATCGATGAGTAAGCAACCTACTTGTATACTCCACTGCTGCATGTTCCATTGACTGTACATCAGTGCTCTTATAAAGATCATAGAAATCTAACCTTACCGTGTCTATTTTCCCTGGGTCTATCTTTCCATAGTAAACTCTACCAGGGTAACCAGCAACCTTAAGCTTAATTTTTTCATTACTTGAGTTGTTTAATGGTGAAAGAATTGCATCAACAAATAGACGCTGATTTGCCCAACTTATCTCAGAAAAATCATCAAAAAAGATAACCAATCTACCCATATTCAACACTGCCAGCAAATCGCCTACCTGCCGAATAATCTCGTCATATGGAAGTGAGCGCATCACAACTTCAGAATATTTGAGGTAAATTTCACTATCATTCAGTGCCTCATCGAGTGAAGATGAGGCCGCTTGTGCATCAATGGAAAAACTATCGGTGCCGCCCCCTCCACTGATGCCGCCAGACCGCTCACTAGACACAGTATGCTGTTCCCTATTTTTCTTATTAACTTCTATTCGCTGCAAAATTGGGATTTCTGTATCATGAAGTAATCCATTTTTCACCTGGGTTTTCAACTTATCTAGTTTGCTTAATGCATTTTCTTGCTTTCGCTTCTTGCCACTCAATCGTTCTATAAATGACATGTTGCCGCAGAATTTATTAATCTCGGTAATCATTTCAGCTAGCACGGCGCCCAAGAAACTCTTGCGCAGTAGGTGAGACTGCAAGACATCTTGAGAAACTTTGATATCTTCTGTTTTAACATTTGAGATTTCAGGTGTTGAAATCACGTCATATAATGCCTTGACATCAATATAGACAGATATATTTGTATTCTGTTTACGTATTTCAGACTGGGCACGAGAGAAGATGGTACTCTTACCGGTTCCCTTCCTCCCAAGTAAAAAGGTGGTATTGCTAGACAAAACCGTTTCAAGCACAGCATCACCCGGTAAAGGATCGACGTATAGCGAATCAACGGGATTATTTCCAATATCGAGCGTGAAGTCTCGAAGCTCAGCGCGTCGATATTGCCGCAAAGATTCAGCCATTTTGGAAAATTTTGTCGCATCCATGTTTCGATTACCTTTATAGTTAATTTTTTACTGATGCAGAATCATCACTGGAAACACGCCCACAAGATTGGATCTAAAGAGCGAAATAGAATGGTTTATGTGCAAGCCCATTTTCGCTATGGCGGTCCGGCGATTCAATAAATCGAACTTTCTAACAAGTCATTTGTCTTTAAGCAATTTGAGGCTCACACCCATGCAAAAGAAAAGGTCGAAGGATAACATCATCGTTCTGGCATTACTATAAGGCACTGATTACCAAACGGCAATGATGATAGAGGCATGAATCTTATGATGATCGCTAGCACAGGCACACAAAATTGCATGGGTGTCCGCAACCGTGCGAATAGCCATTCTTACTCCTCAGCAAATGTAGCCCGCATTTCATTTTGAACTTCATCAATTTCCTCGGCAGACGGAGCCGAACCCAAATCAGCCAATAGCCTCCGTAACGGCTTGCGTGCCAGACCTGGCGTGACTGATGCTGCCGCGTCAAGCGCCCTTTCAACTTTGGGGACCAGACGTGCAATCAGGCGCACCTGATCCACTGGACGCAACTGCTGCGCCAGGCTAAGGACGTGCTCAAGAGTAATTTCATCAACGCTTATCATTGTATCCATTATTCGGCTCCTTTCGACGCTCGTGGAGCAAGTATATCACAAATACTACCCATGCCCATTGCTCGCCTGCGCCTTGACCAGCGTGGCGTAATAGCCATTGGGTTGGTGGACCAGCGTTTCGTGATTGCCCAGCTCCAGGATCTGGCCGGCTTTGAGCACGACGATCTGGTCGGCTTTGCGGATGGTGGAGAGACGATGCGCCACCACGATGGCCGTGCGATTCTGCATGAGCGTGGTAAAGGCGTCCTGGATCAGCGCTTCGGTTTCGGTGTCCACGGCGGAAGTGGCTTCATCCAACACCAGAATGCGCGGGTCGGAGAGGATGGCGCGGGCAATGGAGAGAAGCTGGCGCTGGCCAATGCTGAACTGCGAGCCGCGCTCCTGGGCAATGGTTTCGTAGCCGTCGTTGAGCTTCATGATAAAGTCGTGGCAATTGGCCAGCTTGGCGGCGGCGATCACTTCGTCCATGCTGGCGTCGGGGTGCCCGTAGCGGATATTGTTGGCAATGGTGTCGGTGAAGATAAAGGGCTCTTGCAACACCACGCCGATCTGCGAACGCAGCGAACGCTGGGTCACGTCGCGCACGTCGTGGCCATCCACCGTGATGCGGCCACCGGTCACATCGTAAAAGCGGCAGAGCAGCGACGCAATGGTGGTTTTGCCGCTGCCGGTCTGCCCCACCAGCGCCACCAGCTGGCCCGGCTCAATGGTCAGGTTCACATCTTGCAGCACGGTCCGCGTATTATCGTAACTAAAATTGACGTGGTCAAAGATGATTTCACCTTGAACGCGCGGCAGCTCAATGGCGGTGGGCGAATCGGTCACCGTGGGGCGCGTATCCAGCAGCTGAAAGACTTTGCCCGCCGAAGCCAGCGTGGCCTGCATGACGACATACATGTTGGTCAGCGTGCTGATGGGCGCCCACAGGTTATTGATGTAGGCCATAAAGGCCACCAGCGTACCCACGGTCAACACGGCGCCGCCCACGCCCAACTGGTTGGCCGCGGCGTAGAGCACAATCACCAGCGCCGCGCTGCGCGTCAGCTCCACCAGCGGTGAAAACCAGGCTTGCAGGCTGATCACCTTCATCCACTCGGTGACCACGCGCTGGTTGGCTTCGTTGAACTGGGCCAGGTTGGTCTCTTCGCGCGTAAAAGCTTGGATGACGCGCATGCCGGCAATATTTTCGGCCAGAAAAATGTTGAAGCGGGTCGAGTTTTCGCGCACGCGTTCCCAGCCGTTATAGAGGCGCGGGCGCATATAGAGCCCGATGATGGTGAGAATGGGCAGCATAAAGAGCGCAATCACGGTCAGCGTGGGGTTGATGGCAAACATGAGCGCCAGCACGATGACGCCAGACAGCAGGTCGTTGACCACGTTGGCCATCTGGTTGGTCAGGAAGTCGTTGAGCGTATTGGCGTCGCCGATAAAGCGCGTCATGGTTTTGCCCACCGGCTCGCGTTCGTGAAAGGTGAAGGACAGCTCCACCACGTGGTGGAAGAGCTGCCGCCGCAGATCGACCAGAATGCCCAAGCTAATGCGCTGGATCAGCAGCGAGCGGATCAGCACGCCAAACCAGTTGAGCGCATGGGCAATGGTGGCAACCAGCAGCAGCGGCAGAAAGCCCTGCGGGTTGCGCACGGCAATGTGTTCATCGATCAGCTTGCGGTCGATAAACGGATAGAGCTGCGTAATCGTTACGCAGATTGCATAGATGGCCAGCGTGCCCAACATGCGCTGCCGGTAGGGTCGCAAATAGGTAAAGAGGCGCGCCAGCGTTTGGCGCATGGGCGGCGCCGCGTCGATATCGCGCAGCGTAATTGGTTTGACTAGTCCGCGTAACATAGGAAGTCCTTACATAAATTGTAACTATCTTGGTGTTGCCTGAGCTTGCCGAAGGCAACGCCGGGCTTCGACAAGCTCAGCCCTCGAGGATCTGGATAGTTACCATAAATTTACGATTTTAGATTGACGATTTACGATTCTCGTCAGTAATGTTTGTTGGTTGAATTTGTGTATTTTGGTTGGCGGCATTTCAAGAAAATAGTCGGGTCCCCCCCCGTCACGCCGCTTCCAACGATTCGCGCGCGCTCATCTGCTGCATTTCCAGCACGTGGTGATAATGTCCGCCGGCGGCGTCTAGCTCGGCATGGGTGCCCTGCTCCACAATTTGCCCATCGCGCAGCACGATGATGTGATCGGCGTGTTGCGCGGTAGCCAGCCGATGCGCCACCAACACAGTGGTGCGCCCTTTCATGACGGTGGCAATGGCTGCTTGCAGCAGGCGCTCGGTCTCGGCATCCACCGCCGACATGGAGTCATCCAGAATCAGGATGCGCGGGTCCAGCAGCATGGCGCGCGCAATGGCAATGCGCTGGCGCTGCCCGCCGGAAAGACCGGCCCCGCGTTCGCCAATCTTGGTCTCATACCCCTCGGGCATGGCGGTGATAAAGTCGTGGGCCTGGGCCAATTTGGCCACGCGTTCAATCTCGGCTTGGCTGGCATCGGGGCGGCCAAAGGCAATGTTTTCGGCAATGGTGGTGCTAAAGAGCAGCGTGTCCTGGGCCACCATGCCGATCTGGCTGCGCAGATTGGTCAGGTCCAGGCTGCGCACGTCGCGGCCATCCACCTGTACGTGGCCAGACGTGGGGTCATAATAGCGGCCAATCAGATGGATCAGCGTGCTCTTGCCGCTGCCGGTGGCGCCGACTACGGCCAGTGAAGAACCGGCCGGAATGCGCAAGTTAATATCGATGAGCGTGCGCGCCTTGGCCGTGGGGTAAATAAAGCTCACGTTGTTGTAGACAATTTCGCCGCGCCATTCATCGACGCCGCGCGGAATACGTTTGTACTCCACGGCGACCGGATCGGACGAGGGCAGCGGTGACTGGATAGTCATGGGTTCATCCAACAGCTCGAAGATACGCACGGCGGCGGTGGCGGTCTGGCTAACGCTGTTGAGCTGCGTACCCAGCGCATTGACTGCGCCCAACAGCAGCAGACTCAGACTGAGGATGGCCACCAGCGTCCCCAGGCTGATCTCGCCGTTCATCACCCGATAGCCACCCACAAAGATGAGCGCCAATTGCATAAAGCGCGGCACGCTGCCAATGAGCGCCCAGCGCTTGCTCCACAAGTCGGTAATGGAAAGACTGCCGCTGCGTACGTCTCGCTGCACTTCCTGAAAGCGCCCCTGGGCCTGCTCTTCTTGGGCAAAGGCTTTCACCACCTTGATGCCGGCCAGATTGTCTTGCAGCGTGGCCGACATCTGCGCCATGCGCTCGTGCTGCGAAGTCCACGGCTCGGTCAACTCGTGGTGTGCGTAATACATGGCCGCGCCTGAAATCAGAATGGGCACCACGGCAATCAGCGCCAAATAGGGATCCTGCTGCAAAAAGGCCAGAGAAGCCAGCACAATGGTCAGCACGTGGCTCATGGACTCAATGAGAATTTGCGAGAGGAAGATGCGCGTGCTCTCCACATCGCTGCTGACCCGGCTCATGAGGCGGCCGGTCTGCTCTTTGTCGTAAAAGCTGTAAGGCAGCGCCAACAGCTTGCGATAGAGCGCGGTGCGCACGCCGGTCATCACCAGCTGCCCCATCTTGTTCTGACCATATGAATAAAAGTACGTTGTGGTGGCGCGCACGGCGGTGATGAGCAGCAGCACGCCCAAATAGGGCATAAGCAGGTTATACTGCTTGGCGTCAATGACCTGATCCACAATGCGCTTGATGATCAGCGGCGCCGCGGTCAACATGGCCGAAAGCAGCACATTGACAATAATAAGCTGCACGAGCAATTTTTTATGGGGTCGGAGAAAGTCAAATAGGCGTAGCATAGCACCAGCTTTAAAGTTTAGGACTTACGCAAGCGTCAAGGAAAATTTTCAGGTCAGCGAAGTTATGCACGCTTGTCAATCTACGGGCGCTGCGTAAGTCGTGAGTTGATTCGACTTGCACATGGCCAGCCGCTTATTGGAGCAAGTTGGCGCCTGTTGAATATGCTCTGGCGCCAGAGCTCTGCGTTGGCAAAAGGTCTGGCTGGCGAAAGGCTGTGTAAGTCTTATTTGAATAATGATTATTGCGCAATAAAAACAATTGCATCGCCACCAAAGGCACAACATTCACCCAATGTACAGCATAGAATTTTGGTGATGCCCGTGTTCTTTGGCGCTAAAATAAACTTTCAGAAATGACTTTATTGATTTAATTAACTAGAAATGGGAATTTAATCGACGAAAGCAAGAGGATTTAAAACATAGCTAACATCTATGGACACCTTAGGCAAGGCGTCCGGATGAATCGTATCGCCGGCAAAAAAGCGCTCGCGCAGGCGATAGGTACGGGGCGCCGGATCGCTGTAGCAGTCGAGCCAATAGTCCTGTAAATTAACAATCCAGACCTCACGCACCCCAGCGGCGGCGTAAAGCGGCAACTTGACCCAGAATGCCATTGGCAATCATCTGCTCCATGTCTTGGATGGTAAAGAGGCGCTGTTGCAATTGCATCGTCATGGGTGTCATGATACACCGGAACCATTCTAAAGACAACAACAAAATCTGCAATTCCCTAATTTATTAACTCACGTTACGCAGCGGCAGCCAGTTTGCCAGAGAGAAACCGGAACATCGGCGAGTCGACTTTCCTCCAGGCTTACGTAACATAAGTTATGAAGACTTACGCAAGCCTATAATAAGAATCGCCTTGTAAAAGTTCGTCTCTTCTCCTGGCGCTCCACAGGCGCTGTGTAAGTCGTATTTTATGCCAAAAAGATCGGGTTTGCCACCGCCAGCATGATTTCGTCTTGGCTCCGTAGCTCAATCGTACACCAACGGAGGCCGTTGGCTGGAATTGTCCAGCTTTTTTCGCCACTGCGGCTGACCGCACTTTGTGCATAGACCGCGCCATTCACCACCAGCCGCAGCATGCATTCCGGCGGCGCATCAGCCCAATCGGCGTGAATATAGACGTTCTGGCGGGCGCCATTGTCGCCATTGAGCGCCAGCGTATCACCCATCATCACCACAGCATCATCGCCCGCGTCCGCATGCAAATGCAGCGCCGGTCCGCTGCTCAAATAGTGATGCCCCTGCGCCAGCGCCCGCAAAATGGCCGGCTCTGAAAGCTCATCGGCGTAGACCACGTTAAAGCCCGGTTGGCGCTCATAGCTCTTCGGCCCGTGAGCATCACTGCCCGCCGTCATCACCAGCCGCCGCCCTTCGTTGAGGCAACGGTAGTAAAAAGCCAGCCCATCTTCATTGGACATATGGCCCAACGGGTGATCGCCAAACCACGGGCCGTTCCACACTTCAATCAGGCGGGCGTTGCCGGGCATCATCTGTGTATAGAGCCAGCGGCAGCCAGTGCAGTATGGGTCGCCAATATCATACGGGTGGGCGATGATGTAGAGCTGCCCCGCGGCGTAAAGGCGCGCCGCAATCAGCGCCATGCCCACCCCGTCGCGATCCACCCGCCAATCCAGCCATTCGTGCGCACCCAAGCAGACGGCATGGCCCCAAAAGGTGGTCAACTCCTGACCGCCCATGGTCAGTAAACCATCGCCGCCGAGCTGCGCCATCTCGGGCAGCGGGCTCACCGTATTGTGGTCGGTCAGCGCAATAAAATCCAGCCCCATCTGGCGCGCCGCCGCCACCAATTCCGGCGCCGTCCAACTGGCGTCTGAATGCAGCGTGTGGCTGTGCAGATCGCCTCGGTACCAGCCGGATGCCGGGTTCACGACGCGTGAAAAGTCTGGGGTGACGCGCGCAACTGGCGCCACGGCCTTGGCGGCATCGCTCTCAACCGTCACATCCAGCGTATATGCCACCGCCACATTGGGCAGCACCAAGTGGGTGTCGATCTGTACCGTCCACGTACCGGCCGGCAACGCCCCGGCAAAATAGCCGCGCGTGGCGCTTGCTGGCGTCAATTCCACTATATGTGTATCCCCACCGCGATGGCCGGCGCCGCGAAAGCCCTGGGGATCAAAGAGCGTCAACGTCAATAAATTGTTTAGCCCGTTCACGTTACGCGGCGCATAATGCATGTCTATGCGAATGAGACTACAGCCTGATGGCGCCTCAAAGGTGTGGGGAATATGCCGCTTTGAATCGGCCTCGGAAAGCGTGGCGGCAAAATGGTAATTCATTGTAATGGCCTCTGCATCTCCACCGGCTTGCGCCCGCCTTCATAGACCAGATAGCGCTGCGGATAGAGCTTGACGCTCTCATTGTCCGCAATGGGCTGCACTTTGGGGATATACGCCTTGAGCGGCTCGTCGATTCCATCCAGGCTGACCAGCACTTTGCGATAGTGGCCCATGTCCATGGTCTGCTCCACGTTGCCCAGCCAGCCATCGCCGGCGGCAGTATCGGCGGGCAACACCGCCAAATCTTCAGGGCGAATGGCCACCGTAAAGGCCTGGCCGTGGGCTACATCCTCGGGCATGGGCAGCCGCTGCCGCCCCATTTGCAACTGCCCCTGGTCCACATCGGCCTTGAGCAGATTCATAGCGCCAATAAAGTCAGCAGCAAAGAGCGTGGCCGGGTTAGCATATAATTCACTGGGCGCGGCCAACTGCTCAATATGGCCGGCATTCATCAACGCAATGCGGTCGGCCAAGCTCAGCGCCTCTTCCTGATCGTGGGTGACAAAAATGGCCGTAATGTGCAGCTTGCGCTGGATGCGCCGCAACTCCTCGCGCAGCCGCACGCGCAGCAGCGCGTCCAGGCTGCTAAATGGCTCATCCAGCAGCAGAATCTTGGGCTCCAGCACTAAGGCGCGCGCCAGCGCAATGCGCTGTTGCTGTCCGCCAGAGAGCTGGCGCGGATACCGTTCGCCATAGCCGGCCAGCCCGACCATCTCCAGCCCCTCGCTCACCTTGCGCGTAATCTCCTGCGCGCCCAGCCGCCGCAGCTTGAGGCCAAAGCCAATATTTTCCTGCACCGTCATGTGGGGCCACAGCGTATATTGCTGAAAAACCATGGCCGTGGGGCGACGGTTAGCGCCCAGCCGCACAATGGAACTGTCGTCAATGCGGATGTCGCCGCTGGTGGGCGTCTCGAACCCGGCAATCATGCGCAGCGCCGTGGTCTTGCCACAGCCGGATGGCCCCAACATGCATAGGAATTCGCCATCCGCCACGTCCAAATTGATCTGGTCCACAGCGCGCACGCGGCCAAAATGTTTCGATAGGTTAATGAGTGAGAGTGTTGACATAGGTTGTGTTGGTGGTTGGTGATTGGGGAGCGAGTGGCTCAATTGGGTTTAGGTACGTATTGCGTATTGCGTGTACAGATTTAAGAACTCGTTGCGGAACGTGCGTCTCATTTGTAGGGCGGGTATCCCCACCCGCCGCTGTTTGTCAACGAAACGAGACCATCGCCTTGACACAAATCCTATTTTCGCCCTTTTTCAAAAATAATGCAAAGCGTTTTAGCAAAGAACAGGGCTCTTTACATTTGCTTAACAACTGCCGCGGCCACATACCCAGTGACGGGCGCAAACGCCTGCATGGTCCAACGCGCCGCCTCATCCGGTTGCGTATTGCGGACAGCCAGCAGGCGCGCTTCCTCACCTGGGACCAACGTCACGTCAAATGAATCGAGCGGAATGGAGAGCCCCTGCCCTTGCGCTTTGATATAGGCCTCTTTGCGCGTCCAGCAATAAAAAAAGGCCAGCTCCCTTTGGTCGGCGGGAACGGCGGCCAACATCTCATTTTCGCGCGGGGAAAAGAAGCTGGCGGCAATGCCCATCATGTCGTCGATTGGACGCACCTGCTCAATATCCACGCCAATGGCGCGGCCGCGCGTCACGCCCACGCACATCATTTCGCCCGAGTGGGACAGATTGAATTGCAGCCCGTGGGGATTCTGCGCTGCCAGAAGCGCCGGCTTGCCGTGGTCGCTGTATGTAAAGCGCAGCTCCGGCGGCGGCAGCGCCAGATAGCTCCCCAACAATTGGCGCAACAGCCCGCGGGCCACAATAAAGCGTCGCCGATCGCGCTCAAAATGAAAGCGCTTGGCGCGGGCCAGTTCATCGGCCGGCAGCGTCTGGCGCAAGGTGAGAATTTGCGCGGTGGGCGCTTCCATGGCATCAAACCACAGATGTATCTCACCGGCGGCGATCGTGGGTGCGCCACGCTGTGCGCCGATCATCCCCATCTGCTTCATCCAGGTTCCATCCCCTTGCTTACCCATGCTGACTCTTTTGCATCCTGTATGGTTGACACGCTGTCTCGTCCCAATTTTGGAGGCTTTGCCGCTCCCGGCTCTGCACCTCGTGAAGAGGGACATATGGTGCGCTGAGACGCAATATCAAGCAGAGGCCCACCCCGCGCAATCTTGCGCCTTATTTTGGGACGCGCCCTCCCAATTTTGGAGGCTTTGACATTTCCATATTGCTCTGCTATGGTTGTCGGCGCAGCACATTTGCCTTTACATACTGATATTCATAGTCTCGATTATTGCCCTTATGACGTCTCTCACTATTCGCCCTTTGCGCGCCGCCGACATTGATCCACTTGCTCAACTCATGGCTGCGACGCCGCTGTGGAAGCGGCATCACGTAACGTATGCCGGCGCCACACGGCGTTTGCAGGCGGGGCTGGAGAACAAGGCCACCATAGACGTGGCAGCGGTGGATGGGGCAGCGGTTGGCTTTATCTGGTACGCCACGCGGGGCATCTTTTTGCGCAGCGGCTATATTTCGCTGCTCGGCGTCAGCGCCAGCCAGCGTGGCCAGGGCGTGGGGCAAGCGCTCATGGGGCACGCCGAGCAGGTCATGTTTGCCGAAGTTGGGGAAATCTTTCTACTCGTCTCGGACTTTAACCAGGTTGCACGCCGATTTTACCAGCGCATGGGCTATCAGCAAGTAGGCGGCATCCCCGACTACCTGACGCCAGGCGTGACCGAATTGCTTTTTATGAAGAAGAAGGAGTCGGGAGTTAGGTAATTCGTCTATTCTCAGTACACCGCAACGGTGTTGGCGATATAGGCGTCGGTCTCGATTGGTGAATCCGGCCTTATCTCTTGTCGTTGCGATCTACTGATTATGGCGTGGTGCCTAGGGCGTGTACAGGTTAAGAATCTAGTGACGAGACTAGATACTCTGCCGGTTCACACACCACGCCCCACGCCATATCCCTACCCCATAATCGGATCGTACAATGTCTGCACATCCTTGGCGTGGAAGCGCATGACGTGGTTGGTGGGCGGCAGCGGCTCACTATAGAAGAAGCTGGGCAGCTCATCGTCGGCTTCGCCAAAACCGGCCAGCTGATTAAACTTGCGCTCCATCACCAACGCATCAGAACCAATTTGGCGGAAGAAATCGGACGTGATGTTGGTGCCAAAGGCGCTGTTAACCGCCTCCGCCAGGAAGTCATAATTGACGTCGGTGACCGTGCGGCCAAAGATGCATAGGCCAATGGAATCGGTGGTGGCCACGGTTTGCTGGGTGGCCAGGCTGGCCTTCATCAGTTCGTCCAGCGACATTTCATGGGAGTTGAGGCGGGGCAGATTGCCGGCCGTGTGATCGGCCCCCTGGGCCGTCACCATCATGCTAATGCCGGTGCCCTCAATGGTGCGCGGGTCGTAGGCGCTAATGGCCTGCTTTTTGATGACCGGCACGCGCTGGACGTTGAAATGCTCGCCCACGCGGGCGGTGCCCTGGGCGTATATCTTGCCCTGTTCTGTACCGGCCCGAATCTCGGCCAGCGCTTGCGTCATAAAGTCCATATCGCCAAATTCGGCCAGGCCGGCCTCCATGAGCACGGCCAGCATGGCGCCGGTCTCAATGGTGTCCACGCCCAGATCATTGGCAATATAGTTGAGCGCAGCCAGCTGATCTGGCTCGCCAATGCCGCAATTGGTGCCCAACAGCCCCAGCGTTTCATACTCAACGGGCGACACAACCTCTTTGCCATTTTCATCCACATAGACGTTGCTGCACTGGATTACGCAGCCGGGCATACAGGCGTGGTTGTGTTTACCCCCGCGCCCCGTATTGAGTTCGGCAATAAAATCGCCGCCCATTTTAAAGGTTTCGCCCTTGCTCACGTCCGAAAATTGACCGGAGCTAAAGTTGCGCACGGGCAGCCCGCCCACATAGTTTTGATAGTCGGCCATGCCCATGGTGCCCAAGGCTTTGTAGAAGTTGTTGACCACCGGGTCATCCATGAGCATTTTGGCGTAATCGCGCACGCTTTCGCGCACCCGCTTGGGGTCGTAAAAATCGGGCGTCTTATCCAGGTCCACCACAATGGCCTTGACTTTTTTGCTGCCCATCACCGCGCCTACGCCGCCGCGCGCGGCCAGCCGCGATGGCCGGCGGTCCGAATCGCTCATGGCAATGCCGGCCAGCAGACCCTGATATTCGCCCACCGGGCCGCAAAGCGCAATGGTGGCCTTTTTGCCATACTTTTCGTGCAGCAGCTCCGCGGCTTCAAAATTACCTTTGTTGAGGAAAGGAGAGGCGTCGTCAAAGTCGATCTCGCCATCTTTGCGGATGTGAATCACCATCCACTCATCGGAGGCATTGTGCAGCGTCAGCCCGGCAATATGCAGCTGGCCCAAACCATAGCTAAAGGTGCCGCCGCTGTTGGCCTCTTTGATGCCGCCGGTCAATGGGCTCTTGCAGCCCACGCTGGTGCGGTTGGCGTTGGAAAAGCTGGTGCCGGCAAACGGTCCCGCCGAAAAGATGAGCGGATTCTCTGGCGACAGCGGATCCACCTTGGCCACATCCATCTCCAGCAACGTCTTGGCAATTAAATAACGTCCGGCTTTGATAATATCTTCGCCCTGAACTTCGCGCGCCTGCACGGTGCGGTCTTTGACGTTAATGTCCAAATATTTACGCATGTATCTCTCCCTCGGTCAATGGTTTGCTTCCACAAAAAAGATTTGTCATATGGACCAAAGTATAAACTTCAACCAACGATATGTCTAGTCACCATGCAGAATGATATGGATTCATCTGCTCCTTCATTTTCCTCCACATTATGTTACGATATGTTACGATGTAAATCCGTATGACAATATTGTTATTGAGAAAACCCACTCTGATTGCGTTCATTCCTAACCAATTCCTCCTTACCTGCCCCGCCTGTATCAAGACTTTTGAACTGTAAGAAACATGAAAGACGCCTGAGGACGGTCGCTTGATATAATCAAGTATCTGTTCACGATTTACGCAGCGCCTGTGGACGGCCAAGAGAACAGACCATCTTTTGCAAAGCGATTCTTACTCCAGGCTTGCGTAAGTTCTATGTTATTAGAAATCTTCATGCCCTTCTTCATGCCCCCAACGCACGTACATTCGTTAACAAATTCATCCAGGTAAGGACAATTTCATGCCAAACGTATTCCCACGAGTTGCGATTTTCTGTGGCGTCCTGCTCTTCTGCCTAACGACATGGAGCCAGCCCGCCCTGGCCCAAACGCCGGAAATCGACGTGCAGGGCAACAACATTTCGATTGCCGACGGCAGCACAACGCCCAACATGGCAGACGGCACAGACTTCGGTTTTGTCAACGTAAACACCACCAGCACGCCCCACACTTTTGCCATATTAAACACCGGCGCTGGCGCTCTAAACATTAGCTCGCTGACGCTGAGCGGCATTCACAATCTCGATTTTGCGCTTTCTGGCCTACCCACACCTACCACCGTGGGCGCGGGCAATTCGGTCACCTTTACCGTGGATTTCACCCCCAGCGGGATTGGGTCACGCGTGGCCACGGTAGAAATCATCAGCAATGATCCCAACGAATCACCCTATACGTTCGATATTACGGGCGATGGCTTTCCGCCGGGCGAACAGTCCGGCTTTCTCAGCATTGCCAAGACTACCTTTCCCTCTGGCGGCAGTGGCTTTGACTTTATCCACGACATTGAAGCGCCCTATGCGTTTACGCTAGATGACGGCATGAGCCAGTTCTATGAGGTTGTGCCCGGGGCCTACACCATAACCGAGACGGTCCCAACTGGCTGGTCGCTTGAATTTGTCAACTGCTTTGTGAGTCAAGGTCCGGGACAGGTTGCTGGAGCGGGGCTCGGCGGCGGCGCCAATTACACGGTAAATGGCAATAGCCTAACTGTAACAGTTGCGGCATTTGAATCGGTAAATTGCACTTTTCTTAATGAGGAAAATCAGATAGATAAAGAGACGCAATCCCCTAACGTGGAAGCCGGGGGCGTAGCTACCTACACCATTGCCATTACCAATACGTTTAGTTTTGATTTTCAAGGCGTCACTATCACCGACACGCTGCCCGCCGGCTTTACCTATCGCGCCACCGTGGGCATTGCCGAAAACGGCGTCACTCGCAACAGCGTGACCAACCCGGCGATTGGCGATTCTGAACTGATTTGGGGCGAGTGGGACATTGCACAGGGCGGCAGCCTGCTCATCCAATTCACGGTGGATGTGGCGCCCACGGTGCTGCCCGGCACATACGATAACGCGGCTTGTCTCATCGATATCGAAGGCATCTTGGATTGCGACGATGGCCTGGTAGAGACCGATGAAGATGTAACTGTTTCTCCGCCCACGGGCAGCATCACGGTGCTCAAGCAGGCCACGCCCAACGATGGGACGAGTTTTGATTTCAACTTTGGCAATGGTCAAAGCAGCACGCCATTTAGCCTGGCCAGTGGCGCCAGTCAGCAATTCTCGCAGCTGCTTGCGGGCGCCTATGCTATCACCGAAAGCATCCCCAGCGATTGGGTGCTCACCAACATCGCCTGTGATGGCGATGCATCCACCATTGCCGTTGCCAATGGCATTTCCGTAAACCTGGATGGCCAGGACACGACCTGCACCTTTACCAATGCCAAACGGCCCACGCTGACCGTCACCAAAGTGGTGGTCAACGACAACGGTGGTACGGGCGCAGCGGGCGACTTCACGCTCAACGTGGCGGCGACCAATCCCAGCCAGAGCAGCTTTGCCGGCAGCGCCAGCGGCACGACGATTACGCTAGATGCGGGCAGCTACAGCATTACCGAAAGCGCCGCCGCGGGTTACGCTGTTTCCTACTCGGCGGACTGTATGGGAACCATTGCGCTGGGCGAAAGCCGAAGCTGCACCGTGACCAATGATGACATTCCGCCCGGCAGCGGTACGCTCACCATTGTGAAAGCGGCGTCGCCAGAAAGCAGCCAGCCCTTTAGCTTTAGCAGCCCCACGCTGGGCGCCTTTACGCTGATCGACGACGGCTCTAGCAGCGACCGCCGGCTCTTTGTGGTGGACGCCAACAGCAGCCACGCCGTCACCGAAACCGTACCGGCGGGCTGGACGCTGCAAAGCGCAACGTGCGACAACGGTAACCCGGTCGACGACATTTTTGTGGCCCAGGGCTCCAGCGTGATCTGCACATTCACCAATGTCGCCATCCCCGGCAGCATTACGGTGAACAAAGTGCCCAGCCTCGATGTGGCGCTGGTGGGCGAAACCGTCACATACACCTACGTGGTGCGCAACAACGGCAGCGTGACCCTGAGCAACATAGTGGCCGTGGACGACAAGCTGGGCAATATTTCGTTGCCATTTACCACGCTGATACCCGGCCAGGAGACCTTCGGCATTGCCTCTGCCACCGTTCAGGCCGGTGATCTGCCCGGCCCGCTAGTCAACACCGTCGCTGTGACCGGCACGCCGCCGGTGGGTCCAGACGTTTCCGCCAGTGCGCAGGCATCGGTGGCGCTGGTCAACGCCGGCATCTCGCTGGTCAAAACGGTGGCGCTAGATGGGGCGAACCCGGCCTGTGGCGCAACCAGCACCATTACAGTGGCGCCGGGCGCAGTGGTGGCCTATTGCTACACGGTGACGAATACCGGCGACGTGACGCTGATCTCGCATAGTCTGACTGACGACCAACTGGGCGAGATCTTTGCCGCCAGAGCCTTTACGCTGGCGCCAGGCCAAAGCATCAGCAACATTGAGCTAGGCGTACCGGCCACGGCCACTATCAACGCCGAAACGACCAACGTGGCCACCTGGACCGCCCAAACGGCCGACATGGGCGGCGTACAGGCGGCCAGCGGCGCGTCAGACGCGCAGTTGCTGCGCGTGATCACGGTGCAGGCCACGGCCACGGCCACCGTGCAGATCGACCCCAACTTGTTGCCACCCACCGCGCTGGACGAGAGCAGCGAGCCGGCGCGTATGCAGCATATCTATTTGCCGCTGCTGGAGCGGTAATGGTTAAACGCATGCGCAAACACGATTTTAAACAGTGCTGCGGCGTACAATATTGGCAAACGATTGTACGCCGCATTTTCTATTCAGCTTTACGCGGGGCAAAGGGCAGGAAGAATTGATGCACATTTTGCGGCACTGGAGTACCCGTGTTGTTCGGAGGGATGCTAGATATGGTGGCTGCGACCAACGTAGGCCGCAGCTCGCCCACATCCACGGCGGCCTCGTTACGCCAGAGTCCGCCTCCATTCAACAGCAGGTTGTCGCCAATCCGGAAGCTTACGCTCCGACCGGGCTGACCACAGCCAGGTCCCATATAGCTATCATCCGCCGCCACCTTAACGCCAAATAGAATGCGACCGCCGTCTACTTGGGTCTTGCCGAAGCCGCATCTTGTGAGCACTGGCTGCCCCGCGGCATCGGTAGCAGAGACCCAGGCCGTCACCGTCAGCCCAGACGTGCCGGTAATGCCCGCGGTGGGCGTCACCACGCCGTAGAAGAGCGCGGGCGGCGTTAAGCTGGTTGATGCACCAGTTACCCTCGTATCACCATTGCCCCTGAGGTACAGCGTGATCGGCTCGGTGGCAGTAATGTGAATCCAATAGCCCAAACCAAACTCAAGCTGCTGCAAATCATTAACCAAGCCTCTGAATTTTTGCGGCACATCGGGGCTATAGCCGCGCCAGGGAGCGATGCGGTCGTTTGTCGTATATCCCCACACAATGCTGTAGCTGTCATCAATGGACGCCAATGCCTCCGTTACGTTGCGCGTTCCCTGTATCGGATAGGCAAAATTGTTCCAACCGCCTCCGGCAAGGGGAATTTCAACACTGGACATGAGCGCATAACGCCCCGGCCCCAGCGCAGGGGCAGACGCCATGTTCTGGGTGGTGTTCAGCGTCGTGGTGAGCGGCTGCCAGGTGGCAGTGATAGGCTCGGTGGGCCGGTAGAAAATGCGGATATATTGCTCTTCACCGGGTGGGACATCGCTGCTTAAATAGTTAATACTAATGGATGCCTCGGGCAAAGGAATGGTTGGCGAGGAGGCAAGTAGATTATAGGCCTGCCCAACGACTGTGGTCCAAGCCGGCGCGCCGGTGATGGTGGTTGAAGGTTGAATTGCGTACAGCTCACCTTTTTGGAAATCCAATTTTCGCCCAAAGATAACGGCTTGACCATCCGAGGAGATAATGGGCGCTTGCGCTCGACTGAAGCCTTGGGCGCGGCTAAAGCCCTGGGCCCGACTGAAACCTTGCGCCCGGCTAAAACCGGGATTACCGCCCACGTTGTAATCAGTAACAATTTCGCGCCTTTGTGCGGATGAGGTTTCTTCCACCCAGACGCGTACATATCCCTCCAAGGCCGGCAACTTATCCGTTGGCACGCTTAAGTTGCCGGTGTATGTTTTGGATAGAGCATCCCAAGGCAGCGTGATTTCTGGCTGCGCAGAAATATTGGCCGGGAAAAGCTGTGCTTTTAGCTCAAGACCAGAGATGAGGTTCGCAACTTGAATCGACAACGTGCGTGAGGTTACGGGTGTCAACAGTACTTGTGGCTGCCAATCGGGAAACTCGGACATCTCAATCTGCGTAATCTGCGGCTCATTGAGATCAATTACTTTGCAGCCTAAACGATTTGCGGCCAGTTCATAGACACATATCTCGTCCTTTTCACGTGCGCCATAGGCCTCCACTCGATATCCTCTGGGGCTGCCCAAATCGATTAAGTTGCTGAATTGCTCACCGTCCGCTTGAAACAAGAATGCACGAGCCTGCGGACCAGCAGAGATTAAGGTTTGCTTTTGCGTCAACTCAAAAGTTCGGTTGCTTAGCAAATTCGATACCGACTCTGATATGGACCCTGATGGCGGCACATCGACTTGGGTGACCGCCAAGGGCAACGTATTGGGTCCCGCATATATGGGATTGGTAATAGCACCCGTAGGCATGATCATTTGGGGGTAAAACTGCTTAATTGTCTCCCAATCAGAGCGCTGCACGGTCTGATTGGACAAGGTCTGTGCACATTCGGGAACCCAGTTTTGGTTGGGGTGAAACTCGCTATATTCATCTTGCGCATATGGATCACTCATTACGCCCGGGCAGGTGCTGATAGACTCTAAAATATCATATTGAGCGTTCCCATATTGAACTTCTTTTATCCCAATATAATTATCGTTTAAGAAGAAAAGAAAGTGCCCAAGTTCATGTGCCAGCGTACGCGCCCAGTCTTCATCTACATTAGTGCCCGGTTCAAAATAGCGATTCCAGACGGCGCCCATGCGGATATGGCCCATCACATATGTGAGCGGACTGTTATCGACGGTTTCAGTCAGTGTTCCGGTGATTACACCGCCTTGCGATGCGCTAGGCCGCAGGCGATTGTTGGCATAGATGCGGATGTGCGCATCGTTCCATTTCTCGCGATTTCGATATATGGTGATTTTCCCCAACGCGGCCTGTCCATTGGTCCAGTCATAGAGCAACGTCGATGTCCGCCTGAAGTTACGCTGCAAGCTATATAAATACGGATCATCGTCGCGCATACCCCACTCGAGAGAAACGTCCAGATCAAAAAGGATAAGCTGCGAGGCGTTTTGAGTAGGCACAACGAGGTTTTGCACCCCCAGCCGCTGAATTTGCTGACCCACTGAGTCGCTTGCGGTGGAGATTATATTGGAAGTATAAAGGCGGAGTACGTCGCTAACAGAGAAGTGCAGCGTAGGGGTGATGGGGGCCAAGGCTACCAGCGTATCGCTAATAGCAAATTCGGTGCGCCCACGAAGGTAGCCAAGCGGGTTCGTGAATAGAGGTGTCTCGTTCCCCCCCAACAATTGCCCATTGCGATAGACACGCGCACCTACGATTGGCGTCCCGTTGTCATCGACAACGCGTACCTGCGAACCGCGCACGCGAAACGGCAATGTTGTGGCGCTCAACGACCGCCAAGTTCTGGGATCGCGCGATGCGGCCTCGATTCTAATCACCACGTTGTCAGACTGACCCCAAAATCCAGATTGCCAAAGGTCCAAAACCACAAGTCCACAGCGCAAAGGCAACCCAAAAGCCACCGGCAGCATAATATTAAACGCTTGTCGCTGCGCGGCTGCCTGCACAGTCTTAGGCTGATTCGAACAATCATAGGGCGTAGAAATCTTACTCAGCGCGGCAGGTAATACCTTCTGCCAGCTACCACCGCCATCCAACGAATAATAGGCAATAAAGTTTTCGGCAAGGACGCCTTGCTCATCTACGGCGCCTTCTGCATCAAAATAGCGGTATGGAATTGTAATGACATTACCGGGCAATATCTCGGGAATCACCGAAAGATTGGGTCCCTTCCGGCCAAGTGGCTGCAAAAGCGACAATTGGCGAGGGCGACGAGTTGTGCCAACGAGCGATTGACTCTTGTTTAGATAAATACCGCTTCCCCTAGGCGTCACAACGTCCTCATAGTCGCACGGATTTGGAAAACAGGGTGGAGGGCCAAGTATATACCCTTCTGTGTTTGCATTCCCCACAGCCAAATCGATATCTCCATCTCCATCCACATCGCCCCAAGCTACACTGCGCGTATTGTCTAGGTCACCGAGGTTCCCGGTGTCTCGCAACTGCAAAACGCCGCGGTCATTCTGATATATCTGATTGGATTCCCCATAGTTTCCCGCCGCCAGATCGAGATCGCCATCCCCATCTACATCTCCCCACGCCACGCTCGACGTACTGTGCCATTCAGTTGAACTCCAGGAAGCCGTATTTGTTAAGACGCCGTGCTCATTGAGATACACCTGATTTATCCCCTGATTGCCCACCGCCAAATCAATAAAGCCATCGCCGTTGACGTCTCCCCAAGCCACACTTTGCGTATAATCAGCTTCAACGGATTGCCAGCTGGGGCTGCGCTCTAGCTCATCACCGACATTTGTGTATACCTTATTGGCTTCGAAGTTTGTATTGCCCGTCGCCAGATCCAGGTCGCCATCATTATCCATATCCGCCCAGGCAATACTCCATGTATCATCCGCATCATCCGACCACCAGCTTGCGGTAGTGCCAAGGGTGACTCCCATATTCATGTATATGCGATTCTCGCCATTTTTATAACAGTCACACACTAGATCATATGTGGGCGCATTGCCCACCGCCAAGTCCAGATTCCCATCACCGTTGACGTCGCCCCAAGCCACGCTGTACGTATCATCACGTTCTTCAGATTGCCAATCGGAGCTTTCAGACAAGTGACCACTGTGGTTAAGGTATATTCTATTAACGCTGTCACTAGGCCAACAAGAACAATCGAAATCATAGGCGGCCACATTGCCCACCGCTAAATCGAGCCAGCCATCTCCGTTTACGTCGCCCCACGCCACGCTCTGGGTAAAATCATTTTCTACCGACTGCCACATTACAGTGGCCTGTAAAGCCCCACTATCGTTACGATAAACTTTGACCGGATTCCCAGCGCCAGTGCCCACGGCCAAATCCAAATCGCCATCTCTGTCTACATCTCCCCATGCTATGCTATAGACGCTATTAAGGTCGGCAGGATTCCAGACCGATTCAGTTTGCAGAATCGTTCTCTCAGTAAAATAGATCTGAATCGTGCTAGCACTGCATTCGCACTCCTCATCGTATCCGTAAATAGCCGCTGCTAGATCCGGATCGCCATCGCCATCCACATCTCCCCAAGCTATACTCGTGATGTAATCGTCTACGCCAGAAGTCCATATGGCTTGCGGCTGCAGTTCGCCGTTGTCATTGCGATAGATTCTGTTTACGCCGGCATTGCCAGTCGTCAAATCCGCATCACCATCGCCATCTACATCCTGCCAAGCCACAACAGACGTAGAATCACTTTCTGCCGGACGCCAGGCCTTTGTGGATGTTAAAACACCACGGGCGTTGATGTACACTGCTGCCTGACTCCCCGTAGCCACGGCTAATTCTGGATACCCATCGCGATTGATGTCGCGCCATGCAATGCTATAAACTGCGTTAGACTCAATAGGAATATACATTGGGTTTTGCAGCACGCCGTCCACGTTTAAATAGATGACGACTTCATGACGATAGCAGTCACAACTCATATCGTGGCCGAAACCGCTCAATGCCAGATCAAGCTTGCCATCATAATTAACGTCTCCCCACGCCACACTGGTCGTCCATTGGAGCTCGGGCAAGAGCCAATATGGTGTTTCACTCAATAGTCCGTCAGCCAAATTTAAGTAGACTCCACTCGAGCCTTCCGCGCCAACAGCCAAGTCTGGTAGTCTATCTCCATTCACGTCCCCCCAGGCCAGACTATGGACAACCCCTCCAAGTTCAACCGCGGACCAGGTAGGGACCGATGCCAGCTTCGCACCTTCATTGCGGTAGATTTCGACATAACCATAGCCTGCTACAGCTAGATCCAATTTTTGGTCTCCATCGGCGTCTCCCCACGCCAGGCTCTCTACGCTCTTCACTTCGCCCGGAGCCCAATCCGCAGGGGTTAACACCCCGCGCTCGTTAAGATAGAGCGTGACTACATCACCACCGATGGCCAGATCAACATCGCCATCTCCATCCACATCGCCCCAGGCCATGCTCGTAATGCTGCCACCATCAACTACAGTACTCCAGCCAGGTGATGTACTCAAGCCGATCGGTCCATCTGCACTGACTTGGGCGGCCATATTTGCTACGGGCGCTGCCAAATTGGACGAGGTTTCTACTTCTGCCGGCGGGCTTGCGGCGTGGGCCAGCGTGAATGTTTCAACCGGCGCTTGCCGTAACAGACCTGGGCCGTTTTGAACATCTATGGTGCGGTTGAGATGAAAGCCAGCGTTTTCTATTGGCTCAACCGAAGTCGTGAAACGCCGGTTTTCATTCAGAGCTGAGTATAGATTGGCAGATTGGGCACTGAACAGGCCAATGCAAACCCACAAAAGCAGCATGGCCGGGAAAATGAGTATGAACAGATAGCCAATACGAGTCCAAAAGCGAGAATTACCCATTGAGAAACGATGGCGCCGGGTGGACATGGGGTCTCCTTATTCGTAACATCAACTTGAAAAGGGAATACACAAACACAGGACTTATAGAAACATCCGCATTATCGATTAGGGTTCGTCATTCTGCGCCATCAACAACAGCTCGCCGCATGCGCCTAACTGTTCAAACGTGAGGCGCGCATGGGCAATCAGCTCATCGCGCATTGAACGTTTTTCTGGCTCACTGACGGCCTTGCTCCATGACCACTGGGTGCGAGCGGCCTCATACGGGTCGTTGTTATCCAGCAGTGCAAAGCTTTGCTCAAACGCGGTCAGCGCATGGGCCAATTCACCGCCGGCCAGCAGCGCTTCGCCCAGCACGCGCAGGCTCATGCCTCTTTCCAACGCCATCTCTAGCTCATGCGAGAGCGCAATCGATTGTTCGGCTTGGGCTTTGGCCTGGGGATAATGGCCTTCTAGCAGATGTACCTTCGCTTGGTGACGATAAAGCTCGGGTAGCTCGGAACGCGCATCAATCTCTTGGGCCACAGCCAATCCCCGACTCAAATATGGTTGCGCCTCTGGCATACTACCCTGGCGCAAGTGCAGATCGGTCAAGCTCGCCAGCACGCTCACCATTCTGTGCTGAATCTTATGCCGCGTTGTCAATTCAAGGCTGGCGTCCAAATGCTCAGTAGCCAATTCATAGCAGCCTTGGCGCAAATAGATATTGCCCAACGCTAATTCAGAAGTTGCTTCCCGATTCACGTCGCCCAATCGCCGGGCCAGCTCGAGCGCGCGTTGACAATGCTCGAGGGCTTCATCCCAATGACCGCTCAGTGCCAAATCAATGCCCAGGTTTTGCAAAATCGCCACTTTGCGATAATGGTCATGCAGCTGTTCGCTAATTTGCAGCGCCCGCCGCGAATAATCGGTGGAGTGGGCTAAATCACCGCGATAGCCATATACATTGCCGATATTGATCAGGGCCGTGGCGCGCAGCGGCATGGGCAACTCCGGCAATTGCGCCAATCCATACTGCAAGGCTTTCAACGCCTCTGTAAAATCACCCACATTAATGTGCGCCATACCCAGCCGAATGTGCAGATCCGCGTCCACAATATCCCCTTCTGCGCCGTACTCAGCATGCGCTTTGCGCAGCCACCCAATGGCCGCCGGCGGGTCGCTATAGCGGAACAGATCGCCCAGCCCCATATAGGCCTGCGTACGCAGCGTGCGCACCGTCGATGTCACCGCCAGATCCGCCAGCACGTCCAGCACGGTCTGATAGCTGGTCAAAGCGGCCTCGCTGCGCCCCAAAAAGGTATAGACTTCACCCCGCGCCAGGTTGATTTCGGCCCAACGCAGCGTAGAAAGGTCACGGACGCTAAATGTATCCAGCAGCTGCCGCAATCCCTGCGCATAGCCTCGGTTCAGAATGGCCCACACATTGTTGGCAACCAATATGGCCGCTTGCTGCGCCTCACCAGCGCGCTGATAGTGCCAGGCCGATTTGAAGAGGTCGGGTTCGATTTCTTCATAATAGATGGCGGCCCGGCGGTGCATCTCCTGGCGGATTTTACGGCTGGGCTTTTCATAATAAAAAGCGCGCAGAATCATATGCTGATCGTATTCGCGCTGCTGCGGGCCCTCATGCGTGCGCAGCAAGAAGCGATCGCACAAATCATAAAGCGTATGGTCTAATCCGGTCTCTTCCAGCGTGGACTCTATGGCATCGCGCGACCCCGGGTAGGCCAATACAGCCGTGGCGCTTTCGACCGCCCGCTCCTGGTCGCTCAAAAAGCGGTCAAGCTCATCCAGTAAATAGCGTTCAATATTCTCGGCGCGCGTCAACCGATCAATCATTTCAGCGGGATTGCCGGAACGTTGCAAAGCGTCGATGCCAATCATCAGCAATTCAGGATTGCCCTCCAGATGGCCGTGAAGCTGCTCCACGAGCGCATCGGATAACGTCAAACCATTCAGATTTAGCAGCTTTTGGGTTTCGGCATAGCTCAACCCCGCTAAGGAGCGAAAATTGGTGGGGCGCATAAATTTGGGGCGACTGCGCGAGACAAGCAGCAGCGCCACGGCCCCACTCTGTAAAAGGGCTGGCAGATATTCAACCAGATCGTCGAGCAGCCCATCCTCTTCTACAAACTGAAAATCGTCCAGGCAGATTAAAAAGCCCTTGTCCTTGACCATCTGAGTCACATAGTCAAAAAGCACATCCAGCGGCGGCAGTTGGCCCCCGTTCTGCCGGGCGCCTTCGATCATCTGCCACAATTCGGGCTGGTCATTCCAATATAAGAAACCGGCCAGCTTCCAAATAATCACTTCCAGCCCTTCTTCGGGCCGAAATGAATGCCAGAAAATCTTCGGCGGCTCACACACGCTTAGAGCCAGCTTTGCCGCCAAAAACGTTTTGCCCACGCCCGCCATGCCGGCAATCACAGCGATGCCGTGCTCTTCAATTTGTGCAGCATAAAATGCTAGCTCGGCTTCCCGCCCCACAAATGCGTTAATGGGCGGAAGCTTGCTAGGAGCGGGCGGCGGGGTCACCGTGGGAGCATGGGCTGGCTTGGCCTCTTCGACCTGGAAAAGCTGCCCATCCTGCGCCCGCAAAAAGAGCACCGGCGCCGCCCAGTCTGGCGCGTCTTTGCCCGCTTCCAGATAAATGGCCCGGCGAGCCTCGGCCACGGCTGCATCTACCGGATAGCCAAGAGCCAGGCTGCGATAGAAATCACGGGCAAAGATGGCGGCGGCGGCATCGGTAATGGCTTGCTGCATGGCAACCACCGCCGAAAGCTGGCGCTGCAACAGGCTGGGCGCCAACCCCACCAGCGGGCGCTGATCCGAGGTGGCCGCGGTCTGGCAGGCGTTGAGAATGGCCAAACGCGTTTCACGGGCATCGGCGAAGAGCGTCTGGAAGGTGGCGGCATCCACCAAATGGCCTTGGCCGGCATCATCCTCCAGCAGTGCGTAGGCCTGGTCGTCTTGAAAATAACCGTGCCCAATAAAGTGAAAAACGTGGGGCTGAAACGCGCGCAGCGCCTGGCTAATGGCGGCCACTGTGGCTTCTTGCAACACGTGCAGCTCAATGCGCTTTTGGGCGGTCTGCTCGGCCAGCGCGTCGGTAATGAGCTGTTGCTCTTTGGCCACATCGAGCGTGGGGGCGTCGCTGGGGTTAGAGATGACCAGCAGGATGCGCAGCGGCGGCTGCACCGTGGTGGGGCGCACGGGCAGACGCAGCGGTATATGGCGCACCAGCGCGGTCTCGCCGGCCAGAGCCAGCGCGGTCTCCTCCTGCGGGTCAAAGAGCAGCTCCCAGGGCAGGCTGGCCAGTTCGGGCGGTTCCATACGCAGGCGAATGCGCAGGCGCTGGCCCTGGCTGCGCACAATGCCCAGGCTGGTGCGATAGAGGCTGCCAATCTCGCCCGCCAAAAGCTCCTCAAAGAGAAAGGCGCCCACTTGGGACAGAAAGGCAAAGTCGGTGTTGTGCTCGCGCACGGCGGCCAGCGCGTCGCGCAATTCACCATCGGTGGGGTCCAGGCGGCAGTGCGCCGTCCCTTCGCCCGCTGGCGACTGGGTCACGGTAACGGGGTAACCGGCAGGCGCGGCCGCGCCAACGAGCAACTCAAAGGTTTGGTAGTCGGGCAGGTTATTGGTAGACATTGGAATGTGTACTTCGGGCTGGGAAAGTTAGTTTACGAGAGGGTTTAATCTACTTTACCACATCAGCGGCTGTTGTCAACTGAAAATACGTACAACCTTTTAAGAACTCACGTTACGCAGCGACAGACAGTCTGCTAAAGTGAAACAGGAACGTCGGCGAGCCGACGCTCCTCCAGGCTTGCGTAATATAAGTTAAGAATCTGAAGTAATCAGTAGATCTCAAAAGCAAAAGACGGGGCTGGCTTCAACAATCGAGACTGACGCACAGCTCGCCAACACCGTTGCGGTGTACTGAATATGACCTCATGCAATAGAATCAACTTTGGCAAGACGTTGTTCAGCTTTACTTCTATAGTCGTTTTGCCCGGAACTTTTGTTTCATTTGGGAAGGGGAACTATCAGCCGTCTCCACAGGCTTGAAATTCCCATCCTGGACGCAGTGACTAGCAAATCAATACCGGACGTATCATCAGGCGAGCGCCACGGCAAAAGATGGGGCAGGATTCATTGATCGAGGCCGATGCCTATATTGCCAGCACCGTTGCGGTGTACCGATAATTGTGTGATCTCCTCCTCAGAAAGCATCCGGTTGTAAATGGCCACTCTGTAAATTTCCCCGAGCCAGGGCGCTGTCGCATCAAAATTGTTGCCCAGCTTGAGGTAATAATCCTGATGCCAGTGTGTAAAACATGCCTCCACATCCAGAGTGGGGATCTCCGTCGTTTGTTTTAACACGCCATTCAGATAAAACTGTAGTCGATATCTGTCCTCAATTGGGCCCAAGGTGCAAACGAGATGCGCTTCCGCCGATGGGTTTTCAGGAATTATTTGGCCATCCACTTTGGGTGCAGATTCTGGATCTGAAAATTCGTACTTGTCGCCCAATTCAATCCGAAAATCTTGCTTCCACTGATCGCGCTGCCATAGCCGAAAATTATGGCTTTGCGCCGTCAGCGCACCATAATTGACAATATATCGGCGATCATCGGGCGTTGCGGTAAATTCTGCCGTTGGCTTTACCCAAGCTTCAATACTTAGGGCGTGGCTGCCTATCTCTGGATGGGCAATCGCCTGGTAAAGCTTGCTGGCCGGCATTCGGGACTGAATATCTACCGATTGGGTTATGCGCAACCCGCGAGGGGGTTGCCAGGTGACGGTCTGCGGATCTTTGATGTGCAGGTCAAGGGGGCGCCCCCAACCCGACTGATCTTGCACAACGTCACCTGCGCCCGCCTGAAAATCATACAGAAGGATGGGCCCTGCAACGGGCCCTGGCAAACCAATCGGTGGCCGCACCAAACGGGGATTATGCGCGGCCGCGCCAGTTTCAAAATAGGCCACCATGTAGCTGTACACGTTTTCTTTGAGCGCCTGATAGATCAGTTTGTTCTGTGACTGTTCCATGAAGCTGGGCCACCAGGGCGAAGCATAGGCCCATTGGCAGTCCACCACATCTGCCACGGCTTCGCCGATCTGCTCGCGCAGCGGCAGGTCGGCAATGGAATCCCCGGTGGAAAGCTGGCGTTCGCGCAGCACATCCAACACCAGATTGATTATGCGCCAATTGGGTATTTGATGGATCACCGCGCGCGTCGGCTTTTCGCTGACCACAATGGGCTGTTCGCGCGTGGGCGGCACGCGGCTGACATAGGTAACGCGATGGAAGACGCGCCAGACCTGATTTGTGTTGCCGCGCGCGGCGCGCAAGGCCCGCGCATTGGGGTCATTGCTATTGAGCCACTCTTGCGAAACCACCTGCGTCCAGAAGGTTTGGAAGTGCTCTTTGTCCGGCACTAGATAAAATGTCTTGAAACGGTAGGCGTCGACTTTCCCCGGTTGGTCGGCTGATGTATAGAGTTGTGCGGCATCACCGGTGTATTGTTTGAGGAGCGATTCACAATTAAGGGTAATGTCGAGTGAAAAGTTCGCCCCCTCCTGTTTTGTTTTCATGACCGTTGTGTTGATGTGATGGCCCAAGAGTAATTTTAGGCCCAAGCTGGCCCCAATATGAGTCCAAACAATCTTACCGTTAAAACTCACCCCGCTTTGCATTTTGAATTTATATCCGCCGCCTAGCGACTCAGTACGAACCGTAGTAGACTGGGTTTGTTCAGCAAAAAAACCACCGCTGGATGTCCAGACATATGTGTTTGCCATGTTGCGCTTGCTTACTTGCGCAGCCCAGTCGTAGGGCAGCTCTAGATTATACTGTAACAGCTCAAAACTACTGTCGGCTGGATCATCAGTTTGGGAGTATTCGGCTCGTTCACGGCGCCCCAGTCGGCCAGCGTCAAATTGTACATAATTTGTCGTAATTTTTGCCTCGTAGGCGTCAATCTGTTTAAGCAGATTGTTGACCTCGCTAGGCCGATAGTAGCTACTATGCTGTGTATTTGCCGTGGCAAAGTCCTGGTCCGGCTGGAAACCAACCATACCATCAAGCGTGCCTTGTTTGGTATAGGTGGGTTCCATATTGAACATAATAATATTGAAGTCTTCTTTTATCTCCGGGTCCGGCACAAGTGTAATACCAAGCAGCGCACTGGTTTTGCGCATGCGCATTGAGTAGACATTAGCCACACCGGATCTCACAAGGGCATAGCCGACATTATCAAAGAGGTACCGCCGCCCTAGATATGCATTGCTAATCGATTTTTCCATTTCCCATTGACCAATCGCTTCTATGCGATTGGCACGAAGCCGACTTGTCCCGATTTGTGCAACAGCGCCTGTTAAATTCTCTTGTGTGGCGCTGAATTGATTTCGTAAAGTAATATCACCTGCAATTTTGGTGACAGTGGCGCCAAAGAAAGTGCCGAGAGCAGCCCCAGTCTTGGCTTCATTTTCATAGGCGAGGCCAATTGAGGCTTCGAAATCTTGATCAGAGCCACGGTTGAGATTAGTCTCAAAGATTTGGACGGTGTTCTCTGCCTCGCTAAACTGAATTGAAGAAACACCACGATAGCTATTATAGGCAAAAGCACTTAGGTAGTAAGGTCGCGTGTGGTTCTCACCGGGCAATGGCGGTGCGCCTTCAATGTAACCAATCAGGGTGGGATCCGATTGAGCCTGCCCAATATAGATCAACTCCAGATCACCCACTTGGAAGCCTGTGACTGAATGGCACACACCACTGCTATCTAAATAGAGCTGGCAGCGTTTCATGGTGGCCTGCAAGCGTCCATCTGCATCGTACTGTGTGTCGCCATATTCAATGGCGTCGGGGCTGGAGACATTTGTTTTCATAAAGGCTGTTCGAGGGCCGCCCAGTATATTGCGCACCTGGGGCAGTTCATTGCTAATGGGAGCGGCAGCCGTTTGCCAGAACTTGTGATCGGTCGACGGTTCAATCGTGGCGTGGTTGCCGCGTCCGCTGGCGTCTTTGAGTCGATTGCCGCTGGCGGTGATGATGGGCCAGTAGCCAACCAGATCCGGCTCATTCCCGCCCAAGAGCACAAAGCGATTGTCGTAAATCTCCTCTTGCGTACGCAAATCGCGCCAGATACGGATATCGTCTAGTTTGCCCTGGAACGCATAAATGGGGTCTGCACCTTCTTTTGGCACCGCGCCAAACGCTAACTGCGGCCTCACGCCACCGGTAGCCACGCTTGTCGTTGCTTTTAAGCGCTGCCCACTAGGCAGGCCATTGATATATAGATTCAGTCGCGTGGGCAAGCGTGAAGTGACCCACATCTTCTCATCACTGAGCGTAATTGTGTGCCCGCCGCGGCTGTCCAGAGCCTGAAGCCCACGGTTCTCTTCAAGTTTCCATTCGGCGACAGGTGTGGAGGTATTTGCGGGATATAGGTTTTCAATGGCCAAGCGCTTAATTGTTACATCGTCTAGCTGCTCATTCCATATACGCACGTGACCAAGTTCACCGGCAAACCATCCTGGCTCAATATCTCTGTCACCTGTCATGGGAGCGCCGGTGCGGCTGCCTATGCTAGCAACAGCCTCCACCGCGTGTAGACGAATCTTGCCGTTTGTCGCATTCTTCGGTGAAACATAAAAGAAGCCATTCATCGTTTGCGAGTTGCGCTTGCTTTTGGCCTGTTTCATCATTTCATGCGTTATTGTGGGATCGGCTGGCTCCTCACCATGCCAGGCAACCTTGGTTAAATCGAAGATCCAAATGTGCACATCCAGCCACCAAAGTTGATAGCGGTCGCTGCGCGGATCGTCTGGCTTCTCCTGATAGAAATGGTCCTTCAGGGCGCAACGAACACATATATAATAATCTTGCTTTGCAGCAAGGGGCTGGTTGCTGGTATAGGTGCGCCGCTTCAGGTCACCCGCTGCATTGTGCATGGAAAAATTTAAAAACGGTTTGCCGTCTGCCTCGATGCCAAACTGATAGCTGTACGCCGCGTCATCGTCAGTGCTGACCGTTTTGGAGAAAACATATTGCTTTTGTCCGTTGCTTTGCCAATTAAGCGTGCAATCCAGAGTGAATGCCTTATCACCATCCAGCCCCTGGCTATCCTTGATCAAAGCGCGCTGATTCTCGCCATTGAACGCAAGCGCATAGTTGCCCGTACTAACAAGCGCTATGTGAGACCATGTCTCATCCGGCACCGCAATAGAACTCACGACTTCGCGGTTTCCCACTGTGGCAAAAGCTTGATAGGCGGTCGCTTTTACAGCCTGTTGTGTAATGGGTAGATTCCATTGCGAAGCATTGACAGTTGTGGCCAAGTTTTGAACGCCCCAATTCGATGCTTTGTTCGGTTCAGGAAAGTTCATCTCATCTACGCGCGCAAAGTCCCAGTGGAGCTTTAGGCGGCGATTTGTAGGTGGCTCAGCGAGATCGCTAGCATCGAGGGCGAAGTCCCAAACGCGTACTTCACGCACTTCGCAAGTGCAGCAACGGTAAAACATATTGCCGATGCTTGTAGTTCGGTTCCCCAATTTTTCTTTGAGAACACGCTCATATGTTTCTTGCCGTCTCTGGTCTGCTGTCTCTGGCGGGGGATTGTTATATTCTTTCTCTGCCGCTTGTTTTGCCTGAGACTCGGCGTTTTCGATATGAGTATTGAGGTCATCGATCCGCGTGGCGATCTCTTTAAAGTGTTTGGCATCTGTGTTCTCTAAAAAATCCGGTTGCCCTAAATTGAGATACTTTATTTCACCGTAGTCAGTATACTTGATGAATACCCGTTCAGATTGCTCTTCCCCATTGATAAAGATGCGCAAGTAACCTGTTCTATTCGCTATTAGTTCGTCACTTTCATCTGCGCTAGGCGAATCCTCTAGCACAATATCGTGAACAAATGCTACAAAGAGTTCATTGCCTATGGAAACATCAGTGGGATAAGGGACCGCAATGCCTTTGGCCTGCTCTTTTTCATCGATGAATTTGAACCATATTTTTCCATCCATAAGTTCGGCATAAAACATGTGGCCGCCGTCTTTTTCCGAAATCAACTGGAAGAGCGATCCATCGCTGCCCACGGCTGGCAGCGTGAAGCGCAGCCCGATGGTGAAAGATTCGTTGAAGCCTTTCGGGGTATCCTTGTGGGAAGATAAAAGTATCGCTCCCTCTTTGTCGATGTTATCGACACCAGCCCGTACAGCATCTGGATCCAAATGGAATGTCCGCGCCGGTTGTAACCCCAGTGAATAGCCAGCATCATCACGATCATCGAGTAATGTGATGATTTGCTGCCGCTCTGGCGAAGCTTCGGACACACGCTCGGGCTGCACCCACGCCTCAAGCGCAAAGTCGCCGGGGCAACTGAGCGCGTTGGTCACATCCTGCGCCAAATCGACAATGGCCGCCGCCGCACCTTGCCGGCCAAAGGCGCCGGCCACGGCCACGGGGGCCTGGGTCCAACCGCCAAAGTTACCCTGCTGGCGTAATTCGGCCGCGCCGGCCATCACGGTTGCTTCGGCGCCGTTGGTGGGCAGCGCCGCCACTGCCGCCATAAAGGTGGGCGAGGCGACCGCTTGCGGATTTCCTTCGGGGTCGTACAGATTGGGCAGCGGCTCGCCGTTGTAGCGCACATTGGCGGCATAGTCGTAGTAAATTACCTGCGCGGACCGGTCAATCGCCTTGTCGTCTGCCTTGGCCTGGTTGGCGTCAGCCGGATCAGCGCTCGCCTGCCCATTCACAATGGCAAGCAGCGCCCGCAGATTATTGGGCAATGCTTGCCAAGTTTCGGTCAGCGCGATGTGAGGATTGGTGATCTGCAACGTAAAGAACCCGAGCGTTTGCTCCTCGTCAAAGGTGATGGACGTGCGGTTGAGCAATGGGCCGGCCACCTGCGCCGTGAGCAGCAGATCACCAACCTGGTAGGTATCCGTCCGACCTGTAACCGCTTGCCACGGCAGCCGGAACTGCGGTCGCGTGCAGGTGGTGTCGTATTGCAATACGCTCAATTCTTGTCTAGCGCCCGCCGTTGTATAGAGATGAATCAGGCCGTCCACGCTGAGAAGCAATCTGGGATCGGTGAGCGTTTCGCCGGCTGGCGGCTCAATTAAGCCCATGCCCACTGACACGCCGCGCAAGGTCTCTTCAATCTGCCCCGCCGCGCGGAAGATTGGCGCCGTTTGATTCACGCGATCGGCGCCATCGATGGCGCCGTGGTTGCCGTGAGGAGAGCTATCTTGCACAATATAATAGTTGGCGCCATTGGTTGGGGCGTCATCGAGCTTCCAATAGCCGGCGAGCGCCTCATCCGCCGCCTCGTCAGCACTGAGTTCGCGATAGATGGTCTCCAAGGTGGGCGCGCGATCATCCCCCCACAGTAGAATCTGGTCGATCTCAAAATCGAGCCAGTTGCGACTCGCTTGCCCATTGCGTGCGCTGGAGCCGCCAATATGGAGGGGGCCACCGGCGTGAAACCGTCCACCCTCGGGCAATGGCTTGTCAGCTGCGCTTCTGCCATCGACAAAAAGCTCAGCCTTGCCGTTCATCACCAAAGCAATGTGATGCCAGGTGTGTGACGTGGGCATGGGCGCTTCTAGTTCGAGCAGGAGCGGTGCGTTGGGTTCTGGGTTAGGCAGAATGGTTTCAGAGCCCGTGGCGCCTTCCCCCGCACGTTCGTCGTCATTGGCGATAATTGGGTCCAGCATCAATGTTGCCACCAGCTTTTGCTGTTCGGGCTGCCATTCGATGGCAAAGCCGGTTCCCGAGTCGCTTTCCGGATCATAACCACGTTCGATGATTGTGCCATTGCCGTTATTGTGGCGCACCCATGCTTGCAGGCTCATGGTGTTATCCAGGTCGGGTACGCGCGGAGGCAATACCACGCTGTCGGTTTCGCCGTTCAGATGCAGCGCCGTGCGCGCAAAATCTACTGTCGAGATGGGAAGCTCGGCGGGAATGCGTGCCGCGCCATGGTCGTCAAGCTCAAAATCGACCACCACCAGCCGTTCCCCCTGGGGCGTTGCAAAGCGGCCCGCAAAGAGCAAACGCTCGGGACTCACCATCTGCTCTTTGTCGCCGGCCAAACCGCTGGCTTCTTCCTGGCAACGGAAAGTGATGGCGTCGGGCCGTCCGACCAGCTCTAACGCGCCTGTTTCATTCTCTGTATCCACCGCCGCTGCATGGGTAATAGAAAACAGCTGATCGGGCAAGAGCCGAAAGGGGGCGTTGGGGGCGTTAAATTGATTATACTTCTCCTCAAGGTCTGCCCAACCATCTTCGTCGCGCAGTAGAGAGAGTGCGGCCAACTTGCGCGTCGCCGCCTTCCAGAAAAATTGCCAACGTTTGCGACCGGGGATGGATGAAGGCGTTAGTAGCACGGTAAATAGTCCATTTATGGGCGCAATCATGGAAAATTCCATGGTCGGTTCCACAAACAGGTTATTGTTCATATCCAGAAAGCCCTGGCCGTCTAAGTCGCTATCGGGCGTCTCCTTGATGCTGCTGCGTCGATAGCGCGCTTCAATATGCGGTTTTAATTGGGGCACCATCACCTCCTTGCCACCGGCGCCGCGATTGACGCCGCCGATTGGGCTTACATCACGCAGCAAAATATAGCGATTGGCGTAGAGGCGGACATTGGCTTCATCGGCTTTATTTGCAGATAAATTGAGGACGCGAAAGAGATAAATGCTGTCGCCATCGCTAAGCGCTCGCCAACAACCAAACTGATTTTCTAGGACATCCGCGATGGACTTTGACCCAGCCAATGTGCTCATCTGCCCCGTCAACATGCTCATGCCGATGACGCGTAAATCGTCTGGAAAGGGCACCGGCATCCATTCGGTCCAGCGTGTGTTGTCGTTCCATGCGTCGGGGTTATCATTCTGTGCAAACTGCTCTAAATCCAACACCTTATACCACAGCTTCTGCGCACGATCTTGCGGCTGTTGTGAAGTTTCTTGAGATTCGCCAAAGACGATCACTGTACCGTTGTGGGAAATAGTCTGAATATGGTGAAATTTTAGTTCGGCAGCCATTGTTCTAATCCTTTCAGAATCGGTATGTCATTCAAAGGTATATATCGACAAAATAACGTCGACTAGTCGCGAGGTTGAGAGAGGCTATCTATCTGTTGGGCAAGGAACTGTTCAATTAGCCCTGGCAACTCCGCCAACTGCAGAAAACGCCCCACCACCGCGCCGTGCAAATCGACCAGCGCACCGCGCTGCAATTGGCCCTGGCGATCAAAAACTAGACGCACTACCAGGCTGGTATGCTGTGGAGCAAGGTGGCGCGCACCCTCCGTGTTTTTGGGCACGAGAAGCCTCATATTCTCTGCACAGTGTGGGGTACGCATTGGGTGGCCAATGCGCAGCGCACCTTCACCGGCGCCGCACATTGGCTGGGATTCCCCTTCGTTTCGGGACAGTATGCGCTTTGCCACAACCTGCGTTTCTACTGTGGGTATGTGCTGCTGTACTGCGTATCAGTAGATCGCAATAGGAAGAAATAGAGCTGGATTCACCATTCGAGTCCGACGTCTGGCTCGCCAACACCGTTGTGGTGCACTGAGTATGTAGTGTAGACGAAGAGCGCTTCACAAGCGCTTCACAAACTCGAATTTGCGTATTCCGTAAGTTTGCACAATTTCATAAAATCATTACACTGATCGTCAGCATTTCTCAATTGTGATCGAATACCATCAAGCTGCCTATGCTCACACCGCTCACAATCCATCTCTTAGGCGGCGTCAACCTCTTTTACAACGGTACTGCTCTACCCACACCCAAAAGCCGCAAAGGATTGGCGCTCTTTCTCTACTTGGCCTGCACTAGACGCGCACACACCCGTGAAGCGCTGGCCGATCTCTTGTGGGACGCAACTTCGACCAAACAATCTCTCTCCAATCTGCGCACCGCCCTCAGCCGCCTGCCTGCACCGCTTTCTGCCCACCTGCTGATTAGCCGCGAGACGATTGCCGTCGATCCGGCGCGGCCACTTATGATTGACGCCATTGAACTCGAGCACGCGGTGCAGACAACAACCCCGGCTATGAGCGTACAGACGGCCCCCCGGCTGGCGGCCGCGTTGGCATGCTATCAGGGCGATTTCCTGGAGGGCTTGCATGTTGAGAACGCCGCGCGCTTTGTCGAATGGCTGGTGGTGGAGCGGGAACGGCTGCGCTACCTGGCGCTCGATGGCTACCAGCAGCTAATTGCCTGTTATCTGCAAAACGGTGCGTATGAAGAGGGCATCCAGGCGGCCATGTCCATGCTGCGGCTTGAACCGACCGATGAAGCTTGCCACGGTCAACTCATGCGCATGCTGGCCTACACGGGCCAGCGAGCGGCGGCGCTCGCCCAATTTGAAACGTGTCGCCAACTCTTACTGGCGGCATTTGGCGCCGAGCCGAACGACGCCTTGCAGGCACTCTATAGTCAGATCCGCGACAATGCGCGCGCGGCGCCGTCTCTGGTAGAGAGTGAGGCGCCCGCCCGGCGTCACAACCTGCCGGCCCAGGTAACTCCTTTGCTGGGGCGCCAACATGCTGTAGCCCACGTGCAAGCGCTGCTCCAGCAGGCAGAGGTACGGCTGGTCACCCTGACCGGGCCGGGCGGCGTGGGCAAGAGCCGTCTGGGCGAGGCGACGGCCTGGACCCTGTTAGCAGATTTCGCCGATGGCGTCTTTAGCATTGAATTGGCCGCCGTGCGCGATCCGCACCTAGTTCTCAGCGCCATTGCGCAAACGCTGGGCGTGCGTGATCTGGACAGCACGCCGCTCCAGCAGCGGCTCCATGAATATCTCCACCATAAACAGATCTTATTGCTGGTCGATAATTTTGAGCAGGTGATTGAGGCGGCGTCCCAAGTGCTGGCGTTGCTGCGGGCTTGTCCCCAGCTCAAAGTGCTGGTCACCAGCCGCGAGGCGCTGCGGTTGCGCGGGGAATATGAGTTTATGGTGCCAACTCTGGCTGCGGAGGATGCGGTTGACCTCTTTGTGCAGCGCGCGCAAGCGGTGCGGCCAAGCTTTACGCTCGAACCGCGTACGGCATCGATTGTGAAGACCATCTGCCAACAACTTGATTATCTGCCGCTGGCCATAGAGCTCGCCGCCGCCCACAGTAAATTGTTCGCACCGGCGGCCATTCTAGCGCGCCTGCAAGACCGCTTTGCCTTTTTAATCGGCCGCGGGCGCGATCTGCCCGATCGCCAGCATACGTTGCGCGCCACCCTGGATTGGAGCTACGAATTGCTGACCGCGGAGGAGAAACGGCTCTTCCGGCGAATGGCCGTCTTTATCGGGGGGCGCAGCATGGCGGCCTTGGAAACTGTCTGCAATCCAGCCGATGACAAACATATAGCACCGTTGGCCATGGACCTGCTGAATGGGTTGACCGCCCTGTCTGATCAGAGCTTGTTGTATCAAGCTACCGATGGCGCCAGTGAGCCACGATTTATGATGCTGGTCACAATTCATGAGTATGCACTGGCCCAACTCGCCAGCAGCGGCGAATTCGATGCACTCCGTAGACGGCATCTAGATTACTACGTGGCGCTGGCCGAGCGCGCAGAAGTGGCATTGACCGAGGCGAATCAGAGCATCTGGCTCGAACAGTTGGAGTCCGAGCTTGACAATGTGCGCGCCGCTCTTGAATATGCACTGCTGCGTGGTGAAATTGAACTGGGCGCGCGTCTCTGCGCGGCGTTGCGCCGATTTTGGGGCATGCGTGGTCGCGTCAGTGAAGGGCGTCAATGGTTAAGCGCTATTCTCGCCCAGGAACAGGCAATATCTACGCTGACCAAAGCCAAGACATTCAGCGCGGCGGGCACCTTGGCCCAGGCGCAAGGTGATTATGAACAAGCGGTAACGCTGCAACAGGAGGCATTAATGCGTCGCCGCGTGCATGGCGACCAAACGGGGGTGGCCGTTTCGCTGAATAATTTGGGCTTTCTGGCTGAAAATCAAGGCGATTATGCGAAAGCACGCAGCCTGTATGAGGAGGTGCTCGCCCTTAGCCGTCAAATAGACTATAAGCTGTATATCGCCATCGCGCTGATCAATTTGGGTCGGCTCGTTCATGCACTGGGCGAGTATGCGTTGGTGCGCATTTATGCAGAAGAAAGTCTGGCGCTCAACCGCACGATGGGCAATCAGTGGGGCATTGCCCTTGCGCTTGACCAAATCGGCAACCTGGCCTTTACCGAGGGCGACTACGTCGCAGCGCGTCTTGCCCATGAAGAGGCGTTGGCCATCCGCGAGGGCTTTGGTGGTAAATGGGCGATTGCTACGTCGCTGCAGAACTTGGGTCGGCTGAATCAGCGCCAGGGCCACTATGACGTGGCGCAAACGCTCTATGAGAAAAGCCTAGCTCTCAGAAAAGAGATCAGCGATAAGCCAGGCATTGCCGGCGTACTTATGAGCCTGGGCAATCTCAACCACGATCTGGGCGACGGCAGCGCGGCCCAAGCGATGCTTCAGCAGAGTCTGACCATGTACCGGGCCATCGGCGAAAAAGCAGGGATTGCGCGCGCGCTCAACGCGCTGGGATGGGTGAACCAAACTTTGGGCGATCTGGATGCGGCGCAAGCACAGCATGAGGAAAGTTTATCCATGCAGCGGGCGTTGGGGCGCCAATTAGAAATCGCGGTTGCGCTGCACTATCTGGCCAATCTGGCGCTCCAGCAGGGCCATGACGCCCTGGCCCGTTCCCGTTGTCTGGAAAGTTGGCTGCTGTTGCGCGAACTGGGCGAAAAACAGGGGCAGGAACAGGCCTTGCGGACCATTGCGCAGCTCTTTGCCCAGGCCGAAAAGTTGGCAACGGCTGCGCAACTGTTTGGCGCCGCCGCCGCGATTCGCGTGGCAACTGGACTGGTCATCCCGCCGCGCGAACGGGCCGCGTATGAACAAACGCTGGCGGCGGTGCGCACCGAGCTGGGGGAAGCATACTTTGCCACCGTCTGGTCCAACGGTCATACCATGCCGTTGGACCAGACGGTTGGCTATGTCTTGGCTGAACTGCGGTCATAAGCTGGCTGCGCAACAGCTCATCACGCCCGCGCAGTCGCCGCAGCCCGCCCACGGGCGCCTTGCTCAAGAACGCCCGCCGCATCTATGGACGGTCGCCCATCAAGTTCAAGCGCAGTTGAGCGGATTCCCCGATGCACATCCAGAGGGTGCGCACAGTCCTTTACATTTGTAGAAATTGCTGGCTGCCCGTGAGCAGCCAGCAATATTAGCTGCAAACATTCACAGACGCCCCATCAAGGTGCGTTGCCGTTCAATGTGCAGAAGTCCAATCGCGGGCCAATTTAGGAACACCAAATCCCTCCGGGTCCACAGGGGTCGTACGGAATACAACCACTCAGCGCCAGAGAGCACGCGGACAACATGAGAGACAGCAAAATCCATTTCATTTTATGCATGGGTCGATTCCTTTCATAGTTGGAGAGTTGATAAAACGGTTTGGTAATTTGTCATTGGCGAAGCGCCTTGCCTGATCTATTTTATACAGCGGGCGCTTCACGAGCGCTTCACGGGCGCTGCACAGGGCATGAAGTTGGGCGTTTGGTGAAGCATTTCGTAATTATGCAGGCCCCCGAGGGCTGAGCCCGTCGAAGCCCGCCTCCGATGGGCTTAGGCAACATGAGTCACTGTTCAGAAATAGCTTGTAGATTTAAACCTGTCAGGTTTTGGAAACCTGACAGGTTTGGTCGCCAACTTATTTCGTTAACGCTACACTTATTGTGCCGGCAGGGGCGGCAACTTATCGTCATAGAGCCATGCCTGGAAAAAGTCCGTTAGATCCTCCCCACTCACCTCCTCGGCCACGGCGATAAAATCCGCAGTGCCGGCATTGCCGCCTCGATAGCGGGCGTAAAAGGTGCGCAGGAGCGGGAAGAAACGTTCATCCCCCAGACGGATGCGCAAGGCGTGGATGGCCATGGGCGCGCGAAAGTAGATGCTATCGTTGTCCAGATCGTGCGCGGTAGCAGGGGCGGCCGGCGGGAAATCCAAGTCATAGCTGGCAATGCGTTTGACCATTGTTTGCAGAGCTTCAGGTCCCCGGCTCTTTTCGATCCAAAGCCAGCCCAGATAGCCGCCCAAGCCCTGGATCAGCCAAAGATCCTGCCGCTGGGCAAGGCCCACGCTATTGCCAAAATATTGAAACGAAAGGCCATTCATGACCGCTTCCTCGCCATAATCGGTGAGTACGGCTAGGCTCAAGATGGAGAGTTCTTGCTGAAAGTTGGCATAGGGCGCCGATCGCGTATGAATCACCACGCTATAGCTGGGAAAGGGATAGGGACCGACCACCTCATTGAGCAACGCCAGCATGTCGGGCATATCACCGTGGTTTGGGGAATGAATGAGCGTGGCGTGCGCATGGCTGTGCGCTGGAATGATAGGGGGCTTGCCCGAAGTGAGTTGGTGGTGATGAAGGTTGGCAATTATCTTGTGGCTACGCGTTAATTGTGTCTTGTATATGCAACTTCTTTATATCTTTATCTATTGCCAACTTGGCCATGTTCTCATAAGCTTTGGGGGCAGTATGTAAGAAACGAAGAGATAATCAAGCACAAAAATAGAGGGGTATAGGATGACCATGGAGATGACTAGCCGCAATATTACGCGTGAGTTAACCGTTCTTGAAGCCATGCTTGGCGAGTTTGAGGATTATATTATTGATGGAGAGGTATTTCGCACGGTGTTGATTGAAAGTGGCAGCGGCAATCAGCAATATCAAATGTCCAGTGGCGATGTGCTGGCGCGCATTTTCATCCTGCAAGCCATTTATACCAACCTCACCGGCGAACAAAAAGATATGCTCAACAGCATCGTGACCCAGCTTGAAAAAACCAAACATGAGCTGCCGACCCGTTTTCAACAGCTGCTGCAACGCGAACTCAAAGCACGGCTGAATATGCTGGAGTGGTCTATGGATGAATCTGACGACGATGATGAGGACGTTCCGTCGCCCGCCGATAAACATAATCTGCGGCGGGTCGTGGCGATTCGTCAAGAATTGGGTGATAACATTCCCAACGAAACGGCAGAAGAGTTAAGCGCTTTGGAGCAACATTTGCAAGCAGAAATTGACTTAATCCACCAGGGGGCGCCAGAGATACCGGACGCGCCGGAAACCCCTGAAGAATCAGACTAAGCTGATTGACCGACACATTTAATCTTGCTACCGCGCAGATTGTGTGTTGACTCTGTGCTATGCACAACCGCCAACCTACCAGATTGTGTGTAGGCTCTGTGCTATGCACAACCGCCAACCTACCAGATTGTGTGTTGACTCTGTACTACGCACAACCGCCAACCTACCAGATTGTGTGTTGGCTCTGTACTACGCACAACCGCCAACCTACCAGGGCGCAAAGATGGGCAAAGGGTTCCCCAGAAGATTCTTCCCTCGCGTTTTCTTGGAAATCTTTGCGGTAAAATAAGATTTGTCAGTCAGCCAGCAGGCTAAGTGAAATTCTGAGTTTTTATATATTGTGGATTGAGAAAATAGTACCGGTATTCCAGAAGTTCGACTTCTCGGAGAAGTCGAACTTCTAGTTCGGACGCATGAAAGCAGCGCCATACGAAAAGCCGCAAACCCACGCGCTCTTTAGCCTCTAATCATTCGGGCAATGGCAATCAAGATCACGGCGCCCACGACGGCAACAACCAATTCGCCAACAATACCCACCGCCGCTAACCCCAGCAGTCGAAATATCACGCTACCCAAAAGGCCGCCGACTAGACCAATGGCAATATTACCAACCACGCCATAGCCATCCCCGCGCATAACCTCACCCGCGATCCATCCAGCCAGACCACCAATGACAAGTGACAAAATTAAACCTAACATATCTATTCTCCAATCATTTTTAAATCTACCCGTATATTCGGTTGTGAGCCCCATACTGTCTCTGATAGAACGGTTGGCACAGGGAATTTACGGATAGACGCTTAGTCAGAAGAAAACTGCTGACCATTGAATTTATTGAATTTACGAACAGATAGTATGCTTTTTATGCCATGTCTGCCTGTATCCAGCACCTATTTGGGGATATATAAGATGATATAAACACGCACACAATTTTCTCATAGACTTATGCAAGCCTCGACTAAAATAGTGTCGAAGGCAAACGGGTTCACGCCGGGCAATCCACAGGCGCTGCGTAAGTCATGTCTCAATCAAGCGCCCGCGGCGTGATCCATTTGAGCACCAAGCCGGCAATCACACCGACCGTGACAACCCCCAACGTGCCCAGAATGGCCGCAATGAATTTGCCGGTTGTTGTTATGGGCGTAATATCGCCATAGCCAATCGAAGCCGCCGTAATAACGGCCCAGTAGACGCCATCGGTATAGGTAAATAGCCGATATCCTTCATCCCCGATTTCCACATCGGCCAACTTTTCCACCTGCCGCTGTAGCGCGCCGTTTTCCGCATTGATAAAAAGAAACGGAAAGACGACCATGACCAACAGCACTTGCACAATGAGATATGCATATAAGATACGCCGGTTGCGGCTAACCCGGCGTAATTCATATGCACGCGCCAGATGGCGCAACCGACGCAACTCCACATCCGCCATGAGCGAGGATGTGGGGGCAATCTCTACCAGGCGAAATAGTTGCTCCCATTCTTTTTCCTCTTCCAGGCGCTGCAATTCGCTTTGCAGCAGCTGGCGCACATGCACCTGTACCTGCGCAGCAACAGATTCAGAGGAAAAGGGAAAACTATAAAGCATATCGCAAAATTCAAGCATCTGGTCGGCTGTTTGCCACCGAACTTGCTCAAAATCGGTGGCTTCAATATGGCTGACCAGAAAATCTACCACGGCGGCATCTTGCAGCAACGACGGATTTTCTTGGATCAGCAGCAAAATGGCCAGGCGCGTCTGCGCGGCCAGCGTTTCATCGCCCTGGTTCTGGCTGAAAAAAGTGATTAAGGCATCACTTTTGCTCTCCTCAGCTTTGCCCAAGGCAACCTGTAAATCATTCAGGATGGGAACAAGCTGTGACTGCTGTAAATTTTTGCGGTTTTTGATCAGCTGCATTTAATAGTGAATTGAAATCGTACTGCATAACTCTTGCAAACACGCCACATCATATCCCAAACCGTATACGGATTACATGTGTCAAGATATAACCTAACGACCTACACAAAGTCATAAATTCCGCTGTGTGAAGAGGATTTGTACCTACTCGCTAACCCTAGCTGCCATTCAGTAAAGGGCGCTTTGAGTGCAACGCACTCTTGCGAACGTGATCAAATCACTTGCAGCCCGTCAGCGCCCCACAAAAGAAATCTACCAGCCGCGTCTCGAACTCATCGGGAAACACCGCCGCAGCCCGCACATGATCCGCACCCGGCACGTACCAGAATGTCACGTTGGCGCCAACCGCTTGCGCCGCGGCCTCCAGCTGCTGGCTGTGATGCACGGCCACCCGTTTGTCCGCCGTGCCGTGGACCACAAAAACTGGCCGGTTGCCAAGCTGCTGAATCTCTACCAATGGGTTGCGGGCCACAATGTTTTGCCCCGTCAACAGCCGCGCCATCACAATGCCGCCCGGCGCCAGCCAACTGGGGTAGCCCACGCGCGCCAATTCTTCGCGAATTACCTGGGGCAAATTAGCAATGGGCGAATTGAGAAAGAGCGCCGCCATGCGCGGCTCGTCGGCAAAGGCATAAAGCGCCGTGGCCCCACCCAGCGAATTCCCCGATACCCCAATGCGGTCGGGCGTAAAGCCCTTGTCAGCAATCAGCCAGTCCCAGGCTCCCTCAATATCCAGGTACTCATCCGCGCCCACGGTGGAATAGCCATCGTCCACAGCCGAATCGCCGGTCTCGTGTAGATCCAGCAGCAGCACGTTAAAGCCGTGATGCCACAGCATCCCCGCCGGCACCAGCACCGCTTGCGCATATTTACAGCCCCCCAGTCCATCCACCAATATAACGGCGGGGGCTTCAGGATTGCCCGCCATATACCAGCCCGAAAGTTCAATGCCCGGGTTGCGGCTGGGAAAGGTCACCGTCTCGTACGCATCCATAAAGTAGCTGGCCCAATCCATCTCCGGCCACATGCTCACATTGGTAAAATGATCGGGACGGTTGCCAAAGTGCTGCTCACACGAATGACTCACATCTCCCAGTTGCGTGTAAACTCTATAGCCCACATAAAAATAGAGCGCGGTCAATAACACCAGAACCAGCACCCCAATCGTTACCAGGCGGCGCCAATGGCGCCGCGATTCACGGGGCGAAATCGTCAAATGAGCCATAAGTCACGTCCTATCTTGTGGCGACAGGCTGTTTTTGTGCTTTGCCCATAGCCGCTTGCACATCGTATAATGGAAGGAACTCCTATTATACATTTATGTCTCCCCTTTTTTACAAGTCAACGTATAACTCACGGTACGCAGCGGCAGCCAGTCTGCCAGAGTGAAACAGGAACGTCGGCGAGCCGACTTACCTCCAGGCTTGCGTAACATAAGATATAATATAGAAAGGCCACGCAATGGAATTGCTCAAAGAACTATGCGAAACTCCCGGTATCCCCGGTTTTGAGGATCGGCTGCGGGCCATTGTGCGCCGCGAATTAACGCCCGTGGTGGATGACGTGCGCGTCGACGCCCTGGGCAACTTGGTGGCCATCAAAAAACAGGCCAATGCCCCCAAGCTGATGATTGCCGCCCACATGGACGAGATCGGCTTTGTGGTCAACTATATTGATGAGAAAAAGGGCTGGCTGCGGCTGGTGGGCCTGGGCGGTCACGACCCACGCAACATGGTGGCGCAGCGCGTCACCGTTTCCACGCCGGCGCGCGACCTACCCGGCATTCTCTACCCGGGCATCAAGCCGCCCCACATTCAGACCGACGAAGACCGCAATAAGCAGCCCAAAGTGAGCGATTTCTTTGTAGATTTGGGCTTGCCGGCGGCAAAGGTAAAAGAGTTGGTGCCCATCGGCGCATTTGTCACGCTGCAGCGCGAATTTGCCGAAATCGGCGACTGCGTCTCCTGCAAGGCGCTGGATGACCGGGTGGCGCTCTATGTGATGATCCGCGCCGTGCAGCAGGCAACCAGCTTTGGCTTTGAAGTTTACGCCGTGGCCACCACGCAAGAAGAAGTGGGTCTGCGCGGCGCCACCACCAGCGCATTCGACGTGGCGCCCGACGTGGGCATTGCCATTGATGTGACCCTGTCCGCCGATATTCCCGGCATCCCCGAACATGAGCGGGTGACGCAGGTGGGGGCAGGAACGGCCATTAAACTGCTCGATTCCTCAACCATTTCGCATCCCAAGCTGGTGGCCCATTTGCAAAAGCTAGCCAACCAGCGCAACATTCCCTGGCAGCACGAAATTTTGCCGCGCGGTGGCACCGATGCCGGCGCCATGCAGCGCGTGCGCAGCGGCGCCCCGGTCGGCACCATCTCCATTCCCACCCGCTACATCCACTCATCGGTGGAAATGGTCAGCAAGGCCGATGTGCAGGCCAGCATCGATCTGCTTACAGCCTTTATTGAAGAGGGGGCGCAAGCGGATCTGTCTTTATATTGAAAAATCAACGCAAGCAACGCGAATAAAGGAGAAACCAGCATGGCCCGTACAGGTAGAGTTGTGGTAGCCAACGGTCAAAATTTTGACGTGCGCGAATATCCGGTGGCCGATCCCGGTCCTGGCGCCATTTTGCTGCGCCAAGAATTGGCCGGCATCTGTGGCACCGATCTGCACATGTGGCAAAAAGGCATCCCCGATGACATGGTGCTCGGTCACGAAAATGTGGGCATTGTCGAAGCCATTGGCAAAGATGTCAAAAGTGACTTTGTCGGCAAACCCATTCAGGAGGGAGACCGCATAATTTTTGCGCCGGGCACGCCCAACGGCGCCTATGGCTTTAAACATCCTGAAGAGGAACCCCATTTTCACGGTGGCTTTGCCGATTATATTTCGCTTGCACTGGCCGACACCTGCTTCCTCAAAACCAGCGCCCCGCCGGAAGTGGCTGTGCTCACCGAACCATTTACCGTGGGCGTCCATGCGGTTATGCGGGGCGATGTGAAAATTGGCGACACGGTAATCGTACAGGGCTCGGGCGCCATCGGGCTGGTCACGCTGATCTGCGCCAAAATCAGCGGCGCGGCCAACATCATCATGGTGGGCGGACCGGCGGACCGGCTGGAGCTGGCCAAACGCATGGGCGCCGATGTGACCATCGACATTGAAAAAGTGCCCGCGGTGGAAGAGCGCATGGAGCTGGTTCTTTCGCACACGCCCAACAAAGCAGGCGCCGATGTGGTCTTTGAATGTGCTGGTTTTCTGCCCGCCACGCCGGAAGGGTTGCGCTACGTCAAGCGCAGCGGCACCTTTGTGGAAGTGGGTCACTTTATCGACATGGGCTCCATTGAGCTGAACATCAACCAATTGCTCATGCGCAAAAACATGCGGCTGGAAGCCATCTGGGGCAGCGGACGCGAACACTTTGTGCGCGGGCTGCCCATTCTGGAAAAGAACGAATTCCCCTTTGCGGACATGGTGAGCCACGTGCTGCCGCTGGAGCGCGTCAAAGAGGGCTTCGATGCGCTCAACGGCACCTATCGGCTGGGCGATGAGACGGTGATCAAGATCGTAATGGGGTCGCAGGCGTAGAGATTTACGATTTAGGATGTACGAAGTACGATCTGAAATAGACTAAAATAGAACACTGATTGAACTGATTCGATGGATCGGCACTGTTCTTTGATTTTCAGGTCCTTCCAATCTGTCCGATCAGTATACTCTGTGTTCATATATAAAGAAGGAGGCTATCATGGCCAAGACGGGACGCGTTGTGGTGACGCATGGTCAAGCGTTTGAGGTGCGTGAATATAATGTGCCGGATCCGGCGCCGGGATCGATTTTGATGCGGCAGGAATTGGGCGGCATTTGCGGCACGGATTTGCACAATTGGCAAAAAGGCATCGAGACGCCCACGTTGATGGGTCATGAAAATGTGGGCATTATTGAGGCGCTGGGGGCGGGCGTTAAGACCGACTATCTGGGCAATCCGCTTCACGAAGGCGATCGGCTGGTCTTTCATCCACGCAACGGCGGCATGGCTTATGGTTTCCGCGGACCAGATGAACCGTTTAGCGGCGGCTTTGCCGATTACATCTACTTGAACGACCCCCAGAGCTGCTACATTAAATCGGCCAAACCGGCCAAAGTGGGTGTGCTGGCCGAGCCCTTTACCGTGGGCGTACACGCGGTCATGCGCGCCGGCGTGCAGCTTGGCGACACAGTGATCGTGCAGGGTTCTGGCGCCATCGGCTTGATGACATTGATTGCGGCCAAATTGGCCGGGGCAGCGCACCTCATTATCATCGGCGGCCCGCCAGAGCGGCTGACGCTGGCCCAAAAGCTGGGCGCCCACGTCACGATTGACATTGGCCAGGTGCGCAGCGTCGAAGAGCGGCGGGCGCTGATTATGCAAGAGACGCGCGGCAAGGGCGCCGACGTGGTTTTTGAATGCGCTGGTTTTCTGCCCGCCTTTCCCGAAGGGCTCAGCTATGTGCGTGAGGACGGCACCTTTATTGAAGTGGGTCACTTTGTGGATGTGGGTGAGGTAATGGTCAATCCCAACCAGCATTTCCTGCGCCCCAATTTGCGGCTGGAAGGCATTTGGGGCAGCCGTCATCATCACTTTGTACGCGCCGTGGCCGTCATGGAAAGCAGCGATGTGCCCTTTGCCGACATGGTCAGCCACGTGCTGCCGCTGGAACAGGTGGCTGACGGCTTCGAAGCGCTGGATGGAGCGTATCAGCTGGATGGCGAAACGGTGTTTAAGATTGCGGTGGGGGCGGCGGTTTAAGGATTATTGCGTATGGCGTCGTGCGTGTACTGGTTGAGGATCTGGGTGAGTGGCGAGTAGCTCTGCTGGTAGAGACTATTACCGATTAGAGGCTTGCAACGTCGTCAGAAGCTGTCTGAAAAGGTGGTTGAGGTGTATCACATTCCGGGAAAGGGCCACGCAATCCTGGTCACATCATGCGCAATTGGCCCTTTCCCGGAATATTTTTGGACCCCATTGTGACTTTTCACACAGCTTCTCAGATTATAAACCGGTACACGCAACACGCAACAAAACGAGCTCTGCATACAATTGACCAATCAAACGACCCCAAACGCGCTCAACTACTCCAGCGCAAAGCCCTGATTTTCAATCACCTTGCGCAAATGCACACGGTTGGGACGCGATACGCGCCTGGCCGTGTGCTCCAGCCAGCCGTACTCTTCCATCTCCCCCTCTTTCCCCGGCACGGGAACCTGTCGCCCATCATAGATTCCAGTTTCAACCATAGTGCGATCGTATGTGTGCAATGCGCGATCTTCGTGCGCTGTATCGTGTTTTTCCCAGTGCAAAATGGCGTCTAAAGGCAAGCGCGGACGAATGTTGGGCTCCGCATCCGGCCACCCCAAAGTCATGCCGGAGATGGGCATCACATATTTGGGCAGATGCAGCAGGTCGATTACTTCTTGCGGGTTGTTACGAATGCCACCAATGTAGCACATGCCCAGCCCTAAAGATTCGGCGGCCAGCGTGGCCGTCTGCATGAGCAGCGCCACATCCACAGCCGCCACCAAGAAGTTCTCCATGCTGGAAGCCACGTGTTGATGCTGACGCAGTTCGCACGCCCGATGCACCATGCTTACATCGGCGCACCAAGCCAAAAAGAGCGGCGCTTGGCGAATGTGCGCCTGATCACCGCACAGCTCGGCCAGCCTGTCGCGCGTTGCTTGCTCACTCACCGCCACCACGCTATAAAGTTGCATGTTGGATGAAGTAGACGCGCGCTGCCCCGCCGCTACAATGGTTTCCACCATTTCGCGCGGCACAGGGTCGGTTTTATACGAGCGGACGGAATAGTGTTTGTAAATTTGTTCAATGGTTGGCGTGGTCATGTTGTATTAGGTCTTTCTACTTTGGGTTGAATATATTAGGTTGCACGACCTCCACTGCGGGCGCCGGCCCCAATCTTCCAAAAAACGCCCGCAGCGCGGCCATTTCCGCCTGTGCATCCTGGAATTGTTGCGCCGTCTTTATGCCATTCTGGACAATGTGCGCAAATTGCTGCGGATCGGCATAATACGCCGTCAATACCTCTGCTAGCCGCCGCCCCAATGCGGGTAGATTGCCATTTTCCACCAGAATAGAGTTTTGCCCGTCACCCTCACCAATCATATAGTCGGCGCCGCCAATGCCCGAATAGCCCACCACCAAGCAGCCACAGGCCATAGCGTCGAGCACCGAAACGTGCATGGCTTCCTGCATGGTCGTCGGCAAAAAGATAGCAGATTGACGCAATTGCGCGGCATAGGCGGCCTCATCCAGCTCGCGCAGCGGCTGCCACGTGAAGGCATCAAAGGGCGCGCCGCGGCGGGTCAGGATGCCGCGCAGCAATTCACCGCTGCTGTCTTTGCGCGTCATGTAGCTGATCTGGGGCTGCTTCTGCACCGAGTCGCAAAAATAGCGGGCTGGGTCCACAAATTCGGGAATCAGCGTCACCGCGGCATCCATGCTCCAGCGCAGCCAGTCGCGCACCAGCGGCGATTTGGCCAGCACGTTGGACACGCCCAAATCTGGCCACGTTTCGCCTGGCTGCAAACGCGAATAGGCCGGCGCCCAGCTCAACACCAGCACCACGCGCTGGCCGGGAAAGTGCTGGGTCTGCCGCGCAAAGTCCGCCATGACTTCGGGCAGCACCCATACATCTTGCGGGGTAAACTGGTGCCGCTCTTCCAGGTAAACAACGGGCGCGTCGATCCCGTGCCAGCGCAGCTGAAAGCCGCTGCGCTGATGCACAATGAATGCGTCAAAGCCCATCTGGCGCAAGCGCGCCACGTGGCGATAGAGCGTTTTCACACCACCGGAAGGTTGCGGAAAGTCGGGGCAAAAGTAGAAGATGCGGCTCATGCATCTATTGTAGCGTAGGTGGAGGGATTGGGGAAAAGCGTGTTGCGTAGTGCGTGTACCGGTTCAGATTTTTGATTCGTGGCGAGGGTCCGGTTATGGTATACTAGTTGCACCCATACGCATAGGAGCGACTTTGTGGCGCGGTATGATTTTGAATTTTTGAGCGAGATTTATAACATTGAGATCATTGCCAGGGGCAAAGGCGTTCAGCAGCGGCAATTCTTAAATCAGCGCTTTGGCCGCGGGCGCTGGCGCAAAATGAAGGGAAGGGCGCTGATTGAATACAGCACCGGCAAAATAACCGAAGCGGAAATTCACTGGTTTGAGGCCGCTGGTATTGGCAGAAAGCTTCCGAAAGCAATCCGGGATTTTGATTAAACGATTATGCGATATGTAAAATGCGTTTATAACGAAGTCTATTTTAAAGGCGATTGGGGCGGCACATATGAGCCCGATCTCATTGTTGGCAAGGTGTATCCGGTGGCGCCGCCGCTGCCCAACGACGATCCCTTCATGCTGCGGGTTTATGACGGCAGCTACGGCCAAGCCGGCAGCGAGATCGGCTATCTTTATCCGCGCGACTACTTTGAGCCCGTCTATCCCAATGGGCAACAGGCCACCGAATCGATCACCGTGCATCTGGATGAATATACCAAGGGCGTGCTGCACGCGCAGGCGATTTTGGCGCAAAAGTCGGTTTCGGCGCTGGTGCGTCAGTGGATCGAGGAGCGGCTGGATGAGCCAGAAAGGGTGTTGGAATAAAAGTCAGAACAGCTCTACTCCACTCGCTCCTTCTCCTCCAATATATAGACCGCCCGCAGCAGATGCAGCTCATCGTACATAATCTGCTCACCCAGCGCCTCGAAGATGGGACGCAATGCGTTGACGCCTAATTCAGCAAACTGTTGATGAACCCGCTCCTGGTCGGCAACAGAAAGCGTCGATTCCGCGCGCAGGCGGTCCATGGGCAACGTTTCGCCACTTTGCACAAACTTAGCCAGATGAGAGAGGATGGTGCCGCGCTTGACGTCATATGACGCCATAAGCGCTTCAACCGATTCACCCGCGCCAAAGCGTTCGCCCACTTCCTCGGCGCGCGATTTGCGAAAGCTGTTGCGCGTGGGCGCTTGGGTCGCCAGGCGCGGGCGTTCGGTCAAGCCGTGCTTGTGACAGTAGTCGCGAATGAGCGGCAAAAAGCGGGGGGCGTAACGTTCAATTTTGGCCTGGCCCACGCCGTGGATGGCGGCAAAGTTTGCCGTAGATTGGGGGAAATAGGTTGCCATCTCCATGAGCGAACGGTCGGCAAAGACCACATAGGGCGGCACATTGGCCGCATCGGCCAGCTCTTTGCGCGCCGTACGCAGCAGCGTCATCAGCCCGGCGTCGTACTCCATCACCTCGGCGGCGACCTGTTTGGTCTGCTCTGCGGCCAGCGTACCCCATACTGGTTCCTCGCCCTTCAGGACCGCCCAGCCCGCCGGCGTCATCTTGAGGCTGCCAAAGTGCATATCCTGCTCCAGCAGCCCCTGGACCAGAAACTGGCGCGACAGATGCTTCCACTGCTCGGCAGAATGTTCCAGGCCAATGCCGTAGGTGGAGACGCGATCGTGGCCCTTATCCAGCACGGTTTTGGCCTGTGAGCCGCGCAGCACGTTGATAATGTGGTTGGCGCCAAAGATCTGCTCGGTGCGCACCACACAGGAAAGAAACTTCTGTGCGGCCACGGTCAGGTCGACCTTTTCCACCTCGCCGCGCAAACAGGTATCGCACATCTCACAGTCGTCGTTGGTGTAGGTTTCGCCAAAGTAATCGAGCAGTTGACGGCGGCGACAGATGTCCGATTCCGCCCAGCGCACCATAGCCTCCAGCCGCAGCGAGCGCCCGCGCGCCTCTTCAGCCGCACCCTCTTCAATAAAGCGGCGAATGGTAAAGACATCGCCGCGGCTGTAGAGCAGAAGACAATCGGCGCGCAGCCCATCCCGACCGGCGCGGCCAATCTGCTGGTAGTAATTTTCCATATCTTGGGGCAGATCCACGTGCAGCACAAAGCGCACGTCTGGCTTGTCGATGCCCATGCCAAAGGCCACCGTGGCCACAATAATGCGCACGTTGTCGCGGATAAAGTCGTTCTGATTGCGCTGGCGCGTGGCCGCGTCTAATCCGGCGTGATAGGGCCGCGCCGATATGTCTTTGCTGTGCAAAAAGGCGGTCAGGTCATCCACCGTGCGGCGGGTGGCGCAATAGATAATCCCCGATTGTTCTTGGTGCTGGGCCAGAAAGTCCAGCAGCTGGCCGGGCGCATTGTTCTTGGCCTGCAAGCTGATGAACAGGTTGGGCCGGTCAAAGCTGGCCACAAAGGTATTTTCATCTTGAAATTGCAGCGTCTCTTTAATGTCCGTTTGGACGCGGGGGGTGGCGGTGGCCGTTAACGCCGCGCAAACCGCCTGGGGAAAACGCTGGCGCACCGAAGCCAACTGGCGATATTCAGGCCGGAAATCGTGACCCCATTGGGAGACGCAGTGCGCTTCGTCAATGGCCAAACAATCAACTTGGCACTGCGCCAACATGTTCAGCGTATCGTCGCGCAGCAGTGTCTCCGGCGCCACATACAGCAGCTTGACCGCGCCGGCGCGCACGCGCTGCACAGTGTTGGCATAGGTGTGCGGATCCAGCGAGCTGTTCAAATAGACCGCCGAAATATCCAGGTCGGCCAGCGTGGTCACCTGATCTTGCATCAGCGAAATCAGCGGCGATACGACTACCGTCAGCCCGTCAAAGAGCAGCGCCGGCAGCTGAAAACAGAGGCTCTTGCCGCCACCCGTGGGCATGACCACCAGCGTGTCGCGCTTGGCCAGTATATTCTTGACGATCTGCTCCTGGTGGGCGCGAAATTCATCATAGCCAAAGATGGCTTTGAGCAGCTCTTGGGGCGAGGAGCCGGCATAGCTGGGCGCTTTGGCAAACGTGGCGTGCGCTTCCATCGCCAGGCTGGCCATGTCGGCCATAAAATGGTCGTCATCCCAGTCGGGTGCGGGCGGCGGTTCGGTAAAGTACGCATCATCAAAAGCGGGCGGCGGTTCATCGTACAATGGCGGTTCGTCCGTGGACGCCGGAGCATCGTCAAATAGAGACGGCTGCTGCTCTAACTTAGAAGAAGCAGGCGTTAGCCGCGCCATAACCGTTTCCTGGCTTTGCGCTGCGTCCTGTTCGTCAATGTGCACAACCGGAATATCCAGCTCACTCAAGCTGGCGCCGATGAGCAGGGCGCGGTGGCACATTTCCGGCTTACCCTCGCTGCACATGAGCGCCAAGCGCCGCTGCTGTTGAAACGCCGTCTGAATGCGCCCAATGCCGCCCTTGTAAAAATCCATCTGCTTGACCTTGGCATAATCGACCTTGCCGTCAGTGCGGCACGCCTCATGCTCGGGCCGTCCGCCCAAGCTGTCGCCCATATAGAGGTAGCGGATGTTTTGCTCCTGCAGCGCCGCCTCAAGTTTCTTTTTGGAAAATTCAGGCTTGTAGCGCGAATAGGGCGCGCTGCGCACATCCACCAGCCAGTGAATGTCGTAACGCTTTAGCGCAGCCATAAACTCATCAATAGAGCGACTGCCGTAGCCGATGGTGTAGATTGGAATTGGTGGATTGGTAGACATATAGCGCCATTTTAGCACAGCCCACTTCAGGTCTCAACCTGCCGGGGTTTGAGGTCATAGTGTTTCAGATTCAAGGGTGTGTTGAATCCGGTGGAGTAATAGCTCATTGCGAGCGGATATATATTTTGGCCACATCGAATAAAGTGGAGCGCCGTACTTACGGTCCTTGTGATATAATGAGCGTAGTTGTTCGAGCAAACCGTCATAACTTCGGGAGTGCTTCAGAATGGAAAGAGCAGAGACGTTACAGCGCCTGTCGGCGCATCGGGAAGAATTGCATCAACAGTTTGGGGTTACATCCTTAGTCCTCTTTGGCTCTACGGCACGCGATACGGTCTCCGCGGCCAGCGATGTGGATCTGCTGGTGGAGTTTGACCGGCCAACCGGTCTATTTGGCCTGCTTCGCCTGCAATTCTATCTGGAAGAACTGCTGGGCTGCTCAGTCGATGTGGGGACGTTTGAAGGTTTAAAGCCGCGCATCCGCGATCGTGTTATGGCGGAAAGTATCCATGTCAACTAGAGCGCCGCGCGAGCGGCTCCTAGACATTCTGGAAGCAATTGAGGAAATCCAGCAATTTACTGCGGGCACGTCTCTTGAAAAATTCCAGGCGGACCGCAAAACATTAAAAGCCGTCATGGCAGATTTTGCGATTCTGGGAGAGGCGGCTGGACATATTCCTGCATCATTGACTGAGCAATATCCGGATGTGCCTTGGGCTATTCTGCGCGCAATGCGCAATCGAATGGTCCACGTCTATTTTTCAGTTTCTCCACTTAATTCTATGGGATACGATTCAATATGATCTTCCCCCACTGGTAACATCAATCCGACAACTGTTGGATGATCTAGACGACATTTAGCTCATCCTCCACGCGCTTTGCCCTGCTCACCGGCGGCCCATACACCATCAACGTCTTCCGCGTCAGCCTGGTTGAGCTAGCGTCGGTTGGAGCCAGTGGCGTTTCAGGATCTCGAATACGTTAGGTCGCTTTTTGCTATGGCAAGTTCCAAAATTCTGCTATAATGCCCACACAGCTACGCGTTGTGTGGGCATTATACATGTTACGAGCTGAATTCACTTTGTTCACTTAATGAATCATCATGCGCTCACCCCATACATAATCTGAACCAGTTCACGCACTACGCACCACGCAACAACATTAGCGAACAAAGACCAATCCTCCCCCACCACTTCACAACAAGGAGATTCCCATGCAGTTAGCAGGAAAAGTCGCATACGTTACTGGCGCCGGTTCGGGCCTGGGCAAGGCGGCCGCCATGCGTTTTGCCCAGGAAGGGGCCAAAGTGGCCGTACTCAGCCGCACCGCGCAGCAAATTAACGCCGTGGCCGCCGAGATTGAGGCGGCGGGCGGCGAAGCGCTGGCGCTGGTGGCCGATGTGTCGCAGCCTGATCAGATGCAGAATGCGGCCCAAAACATCATGGACAAATGGGGTCGACTGGACATTGTGGTGGCCAACGCCGGCATCAATGGCGTTTGGGCCTCGCTGGCAGAATTAACGCCAGAGGACTGGGACACCACGATGGACATCAATCTCAAAGGCACGTTTTTAACCGTCAAATACGCCGTGCCGCATATGAAGGAAACGGGCGGCGCCATTGTTGTCGTCTCGTCGGTCAACGGCACGCGCATGTTTAGCAACACCGGCGCTACCGCTTACGCCTGTTCCAAAGCCGCGCAGGTGGCCTTTACCAAAATGACGGCGCTGGAGCTGGCTCCCTATCGCATCCGCATCAACGCCATCTGCCCCGGCTGGATCGAATCGGAGATCAGCGAGAACACCACGCTGCGCAACGCCAATCTGCGGCTGCCGGTTGACTTTCCGCAAGGCAAAATCCCGCTCACCAACGGCAAAGCCGGCAAGGCAGAACAGGTGGCCGACCTCATGCTCTTTCTGGCGTCGGATGCTTCCAGCCATATTTCGGGCACCGAGATGTGGATCGATGGTGCGCAGTCGTTATTGCAAGGGTAAAGCGAATTCAGGAAGCAGCGAATTGATCACAGGATGGAGGAGAGTGGTAGACAATCCATCTATTCTTCTTTGTGAGTTCGCTGTCAAATGCATATCCATTAATACGAATCAGGCATTACCATGACTGAACTCTTACACCGTGAACTTGTCTATTATCTGCAAGGTGTTGGCTTTCGCATCCACAATGCGCTAAAGGGCGGACACAACGAAGTTGATTATGAGGAATCTTTGGCATGGGTCTTACAAAGCGACAACATTAAATTTGTCCGACAGCCCACCTATCCAATCTTCTACAAAGAAATTCAGATCGGCGCCTTTCGCCCTGATTTAGTGGTCGGGGATAATGAGGTATTGCCAGAATTGAAGGTGGCGCCCCAAATTGAACCGATGCATCTAGCCCAAACCCTTTCCTATCTTGGCGTCACTGGTGCGGACCTGGGTTTGGTTATGAATTTTGGCGCCTCTTCAATGCAATACAAGAGACTGCCCAATTTCTTGCCCAACCGCCGCGCCAAACCGGCGTTCAGCCAGAGCAATGCATCAAATTTGCTTTTCCCAGAATTAACCCGCACTATATTAAACGCATTATACGAAGTACATCACCTCATTGGCCCTGGCTTTCTGCATCAGGTATATCGACGTGCGGTCAGAGTAGAAATCGGACTGCAGGGCGTGAACCATAAATATGTCAAAGAGCTTCCGCTGCGCTTTGAGCGCATAGAACTAGGCATGAAGCCCGTTCACATGTTTTGGGCGGAATCAAAAATACTAATCGCCGTTTGGGCCCTACAACAAATCAAACCCAGGCAAACTGAAAAACTGCGCTGGGTCATGCGCCAATTAGGTTGCCCCCTTGGCCTAATCGCAAATTTCTATCCATCCAAACTGGATGTTCGTTTCATCCGACAATAAAAAGTAGAACACCGCATCACCTATCATTGCTATCTATCGAAAATGCATGGACAACCCAATTAGCACCGAATGACAGACAAAAAATTGGCTGCCTCCCGCATTCGCTGTCCAATTCCCCTGTCAGCAGAAAGACACCAACCATGAACACACCAATCAACGACTGGGAAAACCCCCGTCTATTTGATCGCAACAAAGAACCAGGCCGCGCCAGCTTCTTTCCCCATGCCGACGCGACTACGGCCCTGGCGGGCCAATCGTTGGCCTCGCCGTACGTCCAAAACCTGAACGGCGACTGGCGTTTTCACTTGGCCACCAGTCCGCTCAGCGCGCCCGGTCAAGTGGCGGCTGCGTCTGCGCCCCGACAATGCCCGCCAAGAGTCGCCGATTACATTGAGCAAAGAGAGAATATGATGGCGCTAAGCGTCCACTTCGTGATCAAAAAGGAGAAAATCTATGCCCAGGTTTGACCATTTAAAAGGCTGTTTTGGCCTATTGCCCACGCCCTATACGGAGGAGTACGAAATCCACATCCCCGACTTGAAAGCCGCCGCCAACTTCTGCTGCACCAGCGGGCAGCACGGCATTGTATGGCCGGTTATGGTGGGTGAGTTCTACTTTTTGGGCGAGGAGGAGCGCATCCGCGGGCTGGACGCGGTGCTGGAAGAGATGAATGGACGCCTGCCGCTGATCTTTGGCTGTTCCGGCGTATCGCTGCCCCAGGTGCTGCTCTTTGCCCGCGCCGCCCAAAAAGCCGGCGCCGATGCCATCATCGCCATGGCGCCCGCCCGCACCAACCAGGCCGTGGCCCTGGAGATGTTCAAGCGCATGGCGGACAACTTCGACGGCCCCATTGTGCTGCAAAACGCCGGCATGTACGCGCCACTTACCGGTGAGCAGATCGCCGGCCTCATTGAAGAAGTGCCCTCCATCGAATATATCAAAGAGGAGCGCCCGCCCGGTCCCAAGCACATTGCCGAGGTGTACGAGCTGGTAGGCGACAAAGTCAAAACCATCTTTGGCGGCGCCGCTGGCAAATTCCTGCCCGACGAGCTGACCCGCGGCGCCAATGGCTGCATGCCGGCCTGTGAAATTGCCGATCTGCTGGCCAAAGTCATGGAGCTGTGGTGGGCGGGCGATGAATCAAGCGCCCGCGCCATGCACACGCGCCTGCTGCCGCTGATCAATCTGGAGACACACCCCTTTATGCGCTACATGCTCAAACGCCGCGGCGTTTTCACCTCTACCGTCGAGCGCGCCCCCGCCGGTGCGCAAACGCTGGACACTGCTGACAAACGCGAAATCTCGGTACAGCTTGCGGCCATCCAGGATCTGGTGGAATTTTATCCCTTTGGGCCGGAATAGATGAGGCTGAATCTGGGGCAGAGCCACCCACAGATATTGGAGTTTTTTATACAGGGCCGGATGCAGTCAAGCTCGTAGATACGTAACACAACCGCAGCGGTCTACAGTGTGGCAACATACAGCGGCTGTGGCCGGGTGACGAAAATTTCATTTTCGTGCGAAAAGCGCGGCAAGAAATATTGAGCTAGCGCATTGCTATTTTAGGATTGAACAGAAGTCCGACTTATAGCAAAGTCGGACTTCTATCTTTTTAATACCCGTGCAGCGCTCGGATCAACGCCTGTTCGCACCCGGTTGTAAAGCGGCGCGAGGCGTCGGCGTTTGGCACGAAGACATCCGAACCATGATAGCAGCCGCGGTACACGTGTAATTCGGTGGGCACGCCCGCTTGCAGCAGCCGTTGGGCATAGGCAATATCTTCATCCAGGAACAGATCCAGTTCGCCCACCGGAATATAGGCCGGCGGCAGTCCAGACAGATCGGCGGCGCGGGTGGCAGCGGCATAAGGCGACACCGCTTCGCCATCCCAGCCGTCCCCCACGTAGGCTTGCCAGGCCAGCAGGTTGCTCTGCCGGTTCCAAACGCGCGGCTCGGTAATGGCGCGGCTGGACGGGGTGGTATTTGTGTTGTCGATCATGGGGTAAATGGGCAGTTGGAAGCAGACGTTCACCTCGCCGCGATCGCGCGCCAGCAGCGCCAGGCCAGCCGTCAACCCACCGCCGGCACTGGCACCGCCAATGGCAATGCGGTCAGCCTTCACATTTAATTTGGCCGCGTTGGCAGCCAGCCATTTGAGCGCCGCATAACAATCCTCCACCGGCGCCGGGAACGGATGCTCCGGCGCCAGTCGATATTCAACCGCAACCACCACGCAGTCCACATTTCTGGCCAGCGTACGCGCTTTGGCATCATCCCCCTCGATATCACCCAACACATAGCCCCCACCATGTATCCAGAGCAGAGCGGGCCGCATGCCCGCTCCATCTGGCCGATACACACGCACCAATACGTCCGGGGCCCCGGGTGGGCCCGGCACATGATGATCCTCGCTGGATACACCCTCAACAACTGGCGCCGGCAACGCGCCAAACAGGCTGGCTAGCTTCTGGCGCGTGCCGGCAATGTCGTTCAGGTCCAACAGATCGGGCGGGAATGCCTCCACCCCGGGACGCAAGTCAGGATCCACTCTATCGATAAAGCTCATGGTTCTCTCCTTTGGTTTTGAATGAAAACGTCGTGAAAAGGAATCGCCTGATTGATAAATTTATTCTTTCTACCGTCAAGGGCGCGAGGATGCGCAAATGATAATCGCATAGGTCTGCGCGTTTCTTTCAGTCAACCAGGAGAATCGTCACAAAAAGCACAATGTTCACAAAAGGTGTACATTCCTAGGGCATGCGTAAGTTGTAACGATTGTGTGGGAAGTCCCATCATTTACGTCTGCATGGACGACAAAGCATGTCACTCTTGCAGATTTACCTGCTGCTGCTGATTTTACCACGACCCACTATAAATTTAGCGATAATGTGGCGGCTGCTCTGACTATGACCGGTTAAGGAAATGGGTGGACATGTTCAGCACAGCGCAAACAGACGCGCGCAGCGTGTTTCACGCTCGGAAAGTACACAGCGTGCGCCAGTGCTCGGGAATATCGCGGCAATTTTGAATATGAGCGGTGACATGGTACACATCATGAAACAAAATCGACGTCTCTGCCGACAATATTATTGCGATGCATTGAAAACCTGTTTCAATCATCATCCAAGGGGGATTCCATGAATAGAACGTCGTTACAGCTGTTTAACCCGCTTTGGGGCAAATCCTTTGCCATCTTGATGCTGGCGTTGGTCATCAGCATCGGCATGAATGGCGCCTCGCGCGCCCAAAATAGCGATGTGACCCAAATGCCAGATTCACCAGACATTGTGGGTGGCACGGTGGCCGAGCCGGGCTCCTGGCCGTGGCAGGTCTCGTTGGTGGATGCAGATATCGAAGATAATTACTATGCGCACTTATGTGGCGGAACGCTCATCGCAGATGATTGGGTGCTGACCGCGGCGCACTGTGTTGAGCGCAGAGAGGCCGAGGAGATTGAGGTGCTGGTCGGTCAGCAACGCCTTTCGGACACAACCGGGGAGAGGATTGCCGTTGATGAGGTTATAGCGCATCCAAACTATCAACCGGTAACCACGGATTTTGATATCGCGCTGCTGCATCTTAGTTCAAACGCGCAGCAACCTACTGTAGCGCTCTATCGGGGCGACACGGCAATTGAAAGTGAACTAGCATTTTTGCGCGGCACCATCATAGGATGGGGCAGCCAAGGCGGCTACCTTAGTGGCAGCGATCGATTGCGCCAAGTATCAGTTCCACTGGTTTCTCATGAGACGTGCAATAAAGCATTTGCGCACCTGGAAGCCGTGACAAACAGCATGCTCTGCACCGGTTATGAAAAGGGAGGCAAAGGCTCTTGCTATGGAGATAGCGGCGGTCCCTTGGTGGTTTGGGATGAGGGCCTGCAAGATTGGCAGCAGGTTGGCATCGTCAACTGGGGCCGCCCCGGCTGTCAAGGTGTGGAGAGCTATTCTGTTTTTGCACGGGTAGCCGTCTATACGCAGTGGGTTGATGCCTGTCTAGAAGATAGCCGCTCGGCTGACTGCTTGATGGGCGATGAATATGAAACTGATGATAGCCGTACAACCGCCAACGAAATCAGCGTCGACGGTGCATTACAAGAGCATAATTTCCATCATGAGCAAGATATTGACTGGTTCAAGTTCAGCGCCGAAAAAGGTGTCTCGTACCTGATAGACACCGACTCTCCCCTGTTGCTAACTGATACATTGCTTTGGCTCTATGATCAAGATGGCGTAACGCCCCTGGCCTACAACGACGACCAACAAAGCGACATAAACAGCGCTTCACTCCTCTGGAAAGCGCCGGCCACGGGCACATACTACTTTCAGGTGGAAGAATTTACGGGCAAGAGCGGTCCCATATATCGATATACCATCTCTGTTCGAGCACTTCCGCACACCATTCATCTGCCGCACATTGCCGTTCAGCAGTAAGGCGCATATGCCGGTTGACGGCACCAATTTGCTTTGGTAAATATTGCTGTCGATTAGCTC
>JACKBC010000033.1 GCA_020634755.1 Caldilineaceae bacterium
GCCGCCACCACAGTAGGCACAATTTGTTTGCGTACGTGTGCAAATCTCCTGCCCAACTGCCATTATTTGACTTTTACTGATGAGATATGAATCGAGCCACATGCAATATGAGGAAATTTTATGCGATTAATTACTGCATTTAACGGCGCCCAGCGCATTTTATTACTGCTTCTCATGGTCACGCTAACGGCCAGTTGCAGTGCGCCCTTTGAGATGCCCTTTTTGCAACAGTCCACCCCCACCTTTACACCTACCCCCACCAATACGCCCACGCCCACACCAGCGCCCACCGAAACACCGCGCCCTGGTGAGACCCCAGCCGCGGCCATTGCCACGCCCATCCCCACACCACAGGTGACGATTCCCGCCGGCTGGGTTGCCGTCCGCGATGAACGGTTGGGCTATTCGTTGGCCATTCCACCAAGCTGGACCGAAGTGGATTTACGGGGGAATCAGATGGCCACCATGGCCGGCATGATTGGGCAGGGGGAATCGCTGCGTAAACTTCAAAATTTCTTAGCCACTGATCAGGGGCAGGCCATTGGCGCATTGGCCCTGGAGCTGGACATGATGAGCTTGATGCAGGGCAATCTGCCCCCGCTGCTCAACGTTTCGGTAATACCGCTGCCGGATGGAGCAGATGCGGCCTATCTCAAAGGTGTGGTGGATAGCAATCTGGCGCTGCTGGGACAATTTGGCGATGTTGAAATCCTGTCGGTGGAGCCGGATGTGGTCAACAATCTGCCGGCCATCCGCGCCACGGCCAACGCCGATCTACGTTCAGTGGGATTTCCAACGACGCTCTTTGTCAAGGCCGTGGGGCTAGTCGCCAACAATCAACTCTACATTCTCACCGCCGCCACCCGCGCCGAAACAGCCGCTGAAAAAGAGCCGCTTTTTGACCAGATCATCGGTTCGTTCCGTCCAGAATAGCAGCTTAAAGTAAGGAGTAGAGAGTAGGATGAGAAATTATCAGTAGATCGCAGTCGCAGGAGTTCGAGTTGGGTGCAATAAACCGGCCCGATGCCTGGATCGCCAACACCGTTGCGGTGTACTGATTATCGAAGCCTTTGATCCTTTCTCTTCCCCTTAATTCCGACTCAATGTCATTAAGCTAGCGAAAAGTGCGTCGCACGGTGTCCGCCATTTTGGTCCAAGCATTCGCGTGGCATACCGGGTGTCGCACGTGAAGCGGCCTTACCTACATGACATTGAATTCCTACTCCCTAATCCCTTCTCATGAACTGGCTTGAAACGGGCATCAATCTTGCCCCCCATCATAAACAGGGCTTTATTGCGCCAAATCCGGTACTATTGGCTGGCGGCACGATTGGCAATGGCGAAGCACTTGGCCGCGGGCTAAACACGGCCGCGCTGGGTGGCGTGGTGGTCGGGCCGGTCATGCGCCGTAGCCGAGCGGGGAGCAATGCGCCGCGGGCGGCCCACGTAAATGGTGGATTGGTGCTGGAGACCGGCTTGCAAAACCGCGGCATCAGCAGCCTACTCAAGCGTTTTGCGCCGCAGTGGGCGCAGCTGGGCTGCCCGGTCATTGTGCAGATTGCCGATTCGCGGCCGGCAGATGTGCAGGCAGTGGTCAACCGGCTCAATGAGGCGCTCTTTGCGGGCATCATGGTCAACGGCATGGAGCTGCTGCTGCCGCCACGCATGGATGCCGATGCCGTGCGCCACCTGGTCAGCGCGGCCCACCGCGATGCCGAATTGCCGCTTTGGGTCAAGCTGCCGCTGGAGAATGTGGAAGAATTGGCGCCAGCGGCTGCCCACGCCGGGGCCGATGGCGTGGTCGTCGCCCAGCCGCCTTTGGGGGCCGCACTGGCGGGAGCACAACTGGTCACCGGCGCCCTCTATGGACCCCTAGCATTTAGCCCCATGCTGGCGGCGCTACACCGAGTGGCGGCGCTGCAACTGGACTGTGCGCTGCTGGCCTGCGGCGGCATCCACACGCCAACGCAGGCGCAACAGGCACTGCAAGCGGGTGCGCACGCCATTCAACTTGATAGCGTCGTGTGGGTAGAGCCGGGCCTGCCGGAGCTGATTGTGCATGCATTGGGCTAAAAAAGGAATGCATCAAACATGCATGGGCACTAACTCAGTCTCGCTGCGGCGCGCTGGGTTGCGCGCCCCGGCGGTCAGCGGCTTTTTGCGCAAGAAGACGTAATTCTGCCGCTGCAAAATATTACGATAGATGGGGCGCAGCAGGTTTTTGACCATCTGCTTGGGGTTGCCCCAATTGGTTGCATATTGATATTGATAGCGCAGGGGAATGTGCACCTCTTCCAGCCCGGCTTTTTCCGCCATTTTTACCAGAGACGCCCGTCGATAAAAATTAATATGTTCCAGAGGCGCCACCGGGTTCAGCGAAAGCTTGGCCTTCTTGGGCGTAGTCCAATCCATGCGCCGCAACCGGCGTTCAATGTTATTGGCTGTGGGCACGCTAATTTTGATCAACCCAGAAGGCTTGAGCGAACTGGCCAGATACTTGAGGGTTTGCAGCGGCTCGGGAATGTGCTCAAAAACCTGCTCGGTGTTGATAAAATCAAAATCCTGGTTGGGCATCTCCTCCCACTGGATCACGGTGATGCCGTTCGATTGGGCATAGGCAATGCGCTCGGCCGACAGCTCGGCCCCATACGAGGCGCAGCCAAACGCCTTGGCCATCAGCGCCCATTTGCCCCACCCCATGCCAAAATCCATAAATTTAAGCGCTGAAGGGGCCGCATTAAAAAAGGCGGCAATCTGCATGATCTCAGAGGCGTAATAAGCAAAGTAGCGCAGATCGTCCTCTCGGTTGTGCTGCTCAAAGACCTGCTCTGGATCGATCCACGATTCATACAGCCGTTCCATGAGAAAGTCGTTTAATATTTCACGCTGAAAAATACAGCCGCACACGCCACATTCACGCAAATCGTAGGTCGCCCCGTGCAGATAGTCCAGCTCCACACCCCCTTGCCGCCCATAAAATGAGAGCAGATAGTTGGCAATTTCCGGCGCATCAAATGGTTTGCGATATAGATTGGTCACGGCTACCGATGCACAAGCCGGACACTGATCGCGCATGACAAAATAGGGATTGCTCATAAATTTTTATCCTCCTAAACTCAGCAAAAATGCGCCCAAATCCACCGGGGAATCCTACCACCGTCCTATTGCCGCAATGGTGGCTCGGTTGCCCCAAAGAATTTACGGGCAGCGAAACGTGACGCCCTGTAGCTAACGCCAATCTATCATATCTTTGAATCTGCATCTTTATGCCAAGCAACGTAGTCTCCGCCTCTCCTGCTGCTACTCCACCATGCAAACGCGACGTAGACCAAGCGAATAATTCCAGCACAAACCGCATCGCCAGATTTTGTGAGGAAAACCACGTACTATTCCTGGCCTTTGCCGCGCCAAGTGGTATAATCAACACGACTTACGCAGCGCCCGTAGACCGCCAGGGGAAGAGACGTTCTTTGACAAGGCGATTCTTGCTCTAGGTTGGCGTAAGTCCTTTCGTTCAATGATGGCTCTGTGCACCACACAACCACCATCATACAAGTCCTAATCCATAGACCGCAATCACAAGCGATAGAGTCGGATTCAACAAGCCGGGCCGACGCCTGCCGCGCCAACAGCATTGCGGTGTGTTGTAAATTGTATTGCTTCTTGAACGGCCAATATAGCAATACTCTTTTATCACTTTTTATTTGGAACCAACCGTAGAGAGGCTTTTTCCAACCATGCAAATTCCACGTCCAGAACATCCCACCCCCCTTATGCAGCGCGCCCAGTGGCTCAACCTGAACGGGCCGTGGCGCTTTGCCTTTGATCCACACACCATCGGTGAACAGGAGCGCTGGTATTCGCCCCATTCATCGTCTGCCAAAAGTTTGACCATCACCGTGCCCTTTCCGTGGGAAAGCCCCGCCTCTGGCGTGGAGCGCCCCGATTACAAGGGCGCCGGCTGGTATGAACGCGAGTTCACTGTACCCGCAGAATGGCAGGGATTGACGCCGTATCTGAACTTTGGCGCGGTCGATTGGCAGGCCCGCGTCTGGGTCAACGGCCAGCTTGCCGGTGAACACGAAAATGGCTATCTGCCCTTTTCCATTGATCTAAGCCGCTTTGTGCAGCCCGGCCAAAGCGCCACCGTCACCGTGCGCGCCTACGATGTAGCCGACGCTTCTACGCTGGTGGGCAAGCAGGTGCCGCGCTGGTATACCCACAGCAGCGGCATCTGGCAGACCGTCTGGCTGGAGGGGCGTGCGCCCAGCCACATCCGCGCCATTCGCATTGAGCCCAACGTGGCCGCGCAGGAAGCCACGGTCAAACTCAACGTCTATGCCGCCGCCGCCGGTGAATACACGGTGTCCGTGCGCGCCCGCAACGGTGACTTTCCCGATGTAACCGTACAGCGCACGCTGCGCAATGGCGAACAGCCCGTCCACTTTTCGCTGAGCATTCCTGACCCCCAACTTTGGTCGCCCGAATCGCCACACCTATACGAAGTTGACATTGACCTGTCGCCGGCCAGCGGCGACGCCACCGACAGCGTCCAAAGCTATTTTGGCATGCGCACCATTAGTCGCGGCGCCTGGAGCGGCAATGAATATGAATATATTTTGCTCAATGGTGAACCGGTCTATCTGCGCGGCGCGCTGGATCAGGCATTCCACCCGGACGGTCTGCACGCTTATCCATCCGATGATGTGATCCGCGGCGATATTCAGCTGGCCAAAGATGTGGGGCTCAATATGCTGCGCTGCCACATCAAAATCAACGACCCGCGCTATTACTATTGGGCAGATAAGCTGGGCCTGCTCATTATGTACGACATCCCCAGCCCGGATCTAGACACGCCGACCATGCGCCGCATTGTGGAAGAGACGCTACCCCAGGTCATCAGCCGCGACTTTAATTCCCCCTCGATTATGGCCTGGATTATCTTTAACGAGACGTGGGGATTGACCGAACATCACACGGTGGAAGGCCACCGCTGGCTTAAAAGTGTGGTAGAAAAGGCGCGCAAACTAGACCCCACGCGGCTCATTGAAGACAACTCGGTCTGCAAATTTGACCACGTAGAAACCGACATCAACTCGTGGCACTACTATATTAATGACTACCACCGCGTGCGCCAGCACATTCAGCGCGTGGTGGATGAAACGTACCCCGGGTCGCCCTTTAACTATGTGGGCGGCGACTATGTGCAAAAGACGGCGCCGCTGATGAATAGTGAATATGGTGGCATTTCCGCCGCCATGGGCGACCAGGACATTGCGTGGTGCTTTAAATATCAGACCACCGAGCTGCGCAAACATGCCAAAATCTGTGGCTACGTCTACACCGAACTGGACGACATTGAGTGGGAGCACAATGGCTTTGTCAACTATGACCGCAGCCGCAAAATCTATGGCTACGATTTCTTTGTGGACGGCATGAGCCTGGTCGATCTGAATAGCCCCGACCTGGTGGGGCTGGATGCGCCGCCTTGCCAGACGGTGGCCCCCGGCAGCGAATTTAGCGCGCCGCTCTTTGTCTCCCATTGGGGACCGGCCATGAGCACGGCGCAGGTCCACTGGACGCTGGATCTGACCGATCGCTTTGGCCAAAAGCAGCAGGTCAGCCAGGGCGTCATTCCGGTTCATCCACAGCGCTTTGGCGTGATCAATGTAGGCGCGCTCAGCGTAACGCTGCCGGAACAAGCGGGGCTGGCCACGCTGGCGCTACGTCTGCAAGATGACGCCGGCCAAATCCGCTGCCGCAACTATGTGAATCTGGAATTGCGCACCGACGCCGCGCCGGCCGCTGAAAAGCTAGCCAACGGCTGGGCGCTGCGCATTGCGCCCGGCCACTATCAGCACACCTCCTGGCAGTGGCCCATGCCTTTTTCGGCGCCAGATGGCGCTAAGTTTTCGGCCCACGGCAATGGGTATGTTGATTATGAAGTTATGATACCGACGGAGGTCGATGCGACTCAAATCTCTCGCATACGCCTGCTGGTGGAAATGGGCGCGCGCGGCGGCATGGCCAAAGTGGATTGGCGGCAGCAAACGCGTGGCTTTAACTATCCGCAGACTGAAGAGGACAAGCAGTTTCCCACCAATGTGGTGGTCGAACTCAACAACTTGGTGATTGGCGAAGTCCATATTGCCGACGACCCCGCCGACGCCCGCGGCGTGCTCAGTCATCATTCCGGCATCGACCCCGGCTCCTATGGTTATCTGACTGAGTTAGTCATTGACGGCAATGTGCTAGAAACGCTCAAGCGCGAGCTAGCGCAAGCACCGGCGTTGCGCGTGCGCTTTGCCGTGCCGGGCGTCGCCGACCACGCCGGCGGCCTCTCCCTATATGGCGAAACCGTCGGCTGCTACCCGCTGGGCCCGACGCTGATTTTGGAGATGTAAAGCGGAGCGTACGCTCTGATTGACTGACAAATCTGATTTACCGCCAAGGGCGCGAAGATACGCAGAGAATGGCGCTGCGTATCCATAATACCAGAAATACGAAGAGCTTATTTGATTACCCTTTGCGCATCTTCGCGCCCTGGCATGTTGGCGGTTGTGCAGAGCACAGAGCCGACACACAGTCTTCGCGCCCCGGCATGTTGGCGGTTGTGCAGAGCACAGAGCCAACACACAGTCTTCGCGCCCTGACATGTTGGCGGTTGTGCAGAGCACAGAGCCGACACACAGTCTTCGCGCTAGAAAGATTAAATGTGCCATTGTCACCAATCCTATTTCAATTCGGAGGCAAAAATGAAGCGAGTCACAGGTATCGGCGGCATCTTCTTCAAGGCCAAAGATGCACCGGCGCTACAATCTTGGTATAAGCGACACTTAGGAATCGATGTCCAAGAATGGGGTGGAGCTGCCTTCGATTGGTCCGATAGCGAGGGCAAGCCGGTGGCAGGCACAACTATCTGGTCGATTAGTCCGCAAGAGAGCGAGCAGTTTGCCCCCAGCCCTGCTTCCTTCATGATCAACTATCGGGTTGACAACATCCATGCCCTTGTGGCGGCACTCAGAGCCGAAGGCTGCAACGTCCTCGGGGACGTCGATGAGTCCGATTACGGAAAGTTCGCCTGGGTGATTGATCCCGAAGGAAACAAGGTCGAACTGTGGGAACCACCGGCGGGCCAATAAAGAAGTACGGGTAACTATTCAGCCCCCCAAAGACCTGAATAATTACCAAGTACGGTTTGGAGATGACAATTCATCATGCACAACAGCTACATCATCTTCTGCAAGCGGGACTGTCCCACCTGCACGCTGATCGAGCCGGTGCTGGCCGAACTGCTGGCGCGCAATCTATCGTTGACCCTCTATACGCAGGACGATCCCGCCTTTCCGGCGCTGCCTGGCGTAGTGGATGACACCGCTCTGGAACAATCGTATGCACACAATATTGAAATTGTGCCCACGCTGATCCAGTTAGAAGATGGCGCCGAAGTGGCGCGCACGGTGGGCTGGGACAAAGCGACTTGGCGGCAAATGACCGGCGTAGATACGCTGGGCGAGGCACTGCCCGAGATGCGGCCCGGCTGCGGCGCCAAAAACGTAGAGCCGGGCCTGGCTGAAAAGCTAGCCGTGCGCTTTGGCGATGCGGTGCTGAGCGCCCGCCGCATTGCGCTGGCCAGCCTGGAAGATGAGATGGAAGCGTGCTACGAACGGGGCTGGAGCGATGGGCTGCCGCTGGTCCCGCCCACCGAAGAGCGCGTGCTGAAAATGCTCAGCGGAACCGACCGCTCTGCGGCTGAGATTGTGGGCGTGATTCCGCCGGATGGCGCCGAATGCACGGTGGAAAAAGTCGCCATCAACGCCGTCATGGCTGGCTGCAAACCTGAATATCTACCGGTGGTGCTGGCGGCGGTGGCAGCAGCCTGTTTAGACGAGTTTTGCATGCACGGGCTGCTGGCCACCACCTGGTTTTCTGGGCCGGTGGTGATTGTCAACGGGCCGATTGCCAAGGCAATTGGCATGAACGCCGGCGTCAACGCGTTGGGCCAGGGCAACCGCGCCAATGCCACCATTGGCCGCGCGCTCCAGCTTGTAATCCGCAACGTGGGCGGTGGGCGTCCCGGTGGCGTGGACCGCTCCTGTTTGGGCAATCCGGGCAAATATACCTTTTGCTTTGCCGAGCGCGAAGAGGATTCGCCGTGGGAATCGCTAGCGGTGGAGCGCGGCTTCGCGCCCGCCGATTCGGCGGTAACGCTTTTTGCCGGCGACGGCGTGCAGGGCATTTACGATCAGCGTTCGCGCACGCCAGAAGCGCTGACGCAAACCTTTGCCGAATGTTTGACCGCAGTAGCGCATCCACGCGCGGTGCAAGCATCAGACGCTGTTCTGGTCATTTCGCCCGAGCACGCCCGCATCTATCGTGAGGCAGGCTGGTCTAAAGCGCGGCTGCGACAAGAGCTGGACGCACAGCTCATGCTGCCGGTAAACCAGGTGTGGACACGGGCCGAACGCGCCGGCACATCCGCTGAACGTGTGGCCAAGTTCCGCCCTGGCGGTCTGCACATCGTACACGCCGGGGGCAGCGCCGGCATGTTCTCGGCCATTATTGGCGGCTGGGTGGCCAGCGGCGCCATGGGCAGCGTGGCGGTGACACAGAAGATTAGGTAGAAGATTAGGTAATCATCCAATCAACATATCTTCTCTCTCTTTATTCACTCTGAGGGGATGCCCAATTAGGCAATTTAGTGCATATGTACTATAGTGGTATCGTTTTACGCATGGCTCACCGTAAATGAAAGAGTTTACTCGAGAGAACAATACTGTTTTCACCTACGGTAGCCTACTGTCCTGAAGGTCCCCCGCGGCAAATGGTTTATCGCTTGTTTTGCACTTGGGACCGGAATCGTCACAGATTTCGTGATTCTATACACTATTTCGAAAGGGAGTAGAATTATGGCATACAGCCACACTAATTCCAAAGGCAAAACCTATTTCCTGCATTCTAAAGAGACTACCCTCCGTAACGGCAATAAGCAGACCATCTACTTTTTCAAGAGTGAAGTGGGCGATGGAGCGCTAGATGCTGTTCCCGCAGGCAAAGAAGTCTCTGAAACCAAGAATGGTATGCTTGTCTTGAAGAAGAAGAGCTAGCTAGATCTCAATCTAGTCTGCCAAAAAAGGCAACGGCCAAGTCCGTTGCCTTTTTTTTATCTAGTGTTCTATCAATCGTGTTTTGATAGAATTAATAAGTAGTCAGAACACCAATGTCTCGGCAAGCATTCATAACGGATTTCCATCAATTCATGCTTGCCGAGACACTAGCCTATGGGTCGTCAAATTACCCCAAAGCCGCTTATGGACAACCACAGACCTCTGGAGCAAGAAGTTTATCAGCGCATCTGTCTGGTAGCCCAGCAGATTCCGCCCGGCTGCGTGGCTACTTATGGGCAAATTGCCGCCATTACCGGCGGCTGTACGGCGCGCATGGTGGGGTATACTATGGCTGGCCTGCCGCCCGGTTCCACCGTGCCGTGGCAGCGCGTGGTGAATGCGCAGGGCAAAATCAGCCCACGCGGCAACCAACAGAGCGAAGTTCGCCAGCACAGCCTGTTAGAAGCCGAAGGCATCCGCTTTAGCGCTGAAGGCCGGATTGACCTCAAGCGTTTTCAATGGAGCGGTCCCGACTGGGGCTGGCTGGTTGAAAATGGCTTCAAACCCGAAGACGCCGCCGACCTCGATGGCCCGTAAATTCCCACAATTTGATGGTCATTTCAGCTCTTTTCTGCTATACTGTACCGGTATTGCTGCATAACCATATTGCTTTTCAGAGATAATACAGCAACACAGCAATACCGCTATCATTAACCAAATTACTTCCTTTTCCACTATATTTCAATCAATCAGGTATCAACGGTATGAGCAGAATTTTGCCGGTGGGCGTGGCCCAGCTTGGACCCATTGCCCGCAATGAAAGTCGTCAATCAGTAGTCGAACGCATGTTAGATTTACTGGCGCAAGCCGATGAACGCGGCTGCCAGCTGCTGGTCTATCCCGAGCTGGCGCTGACCACCTTTTTCCCCCGCTGGTATATTGAAGAGCAGGCAGAAGTGGATGCGTTCTTTGAACACAGCATGCCCAATCCAGATGTGCAGCCACTTTTTGATGAAGCCGCCCGGCGCGGCATTGGCTTTCATCTGGGCTATGCAGAACTATGCGAAGAAGATGGACATACGCATCGTTATAACACGGCCATTTTGGTTTCACCCGCGGGCGAAATAATTGGCAAATATCGCAAGATTCATTTGCCCGGTCATGCTGATAACCGGCCCGAAAAAGCCTTTCAACATTTGGAAAAGCGCTATTTTGAAATCGGCACATACGGATTTCCGGTCTGGCGCGCCTTTGATGGTATTCTGGGCATGTGTATCTGCAATGATCGGCGCTGGCCTGAAACGTACCGCGTCATGGGCCTGCAGGGGGTAGAAATGGTGGTCCTGGGCTACAATACCCCCGCCATTAGCCCAGATTCGCCGGAGATTCCCAACTTGCAGCTTTTTCACAATCACTTGAGCATGCAGGCCGGAGCGTATCAAAACGGTTGCTGGGTGGCCGCCGCCGCCAAGGCCGGCTGGGAGGAAGGCGTGGAGCATATTGGCGGCTCATGTATTATTGCGCCCACTGGCCAGATCGTGGCGCAGGCGCTCACCGAAGCCGATGAGCTAATCAGCTATCACTGCGATCTCGATCTGGGTAAACATTTTACGCAGACCACTTTTAATTTTGCCGCCCACCGCCGCATTGAGCATTACGGATTGATCACCGAACGCACGGGGGCCATTCCGCCCGCCAAGTAGCATGTACAGCGGTGTTGGCGTTAGAGGCGTCGGTCTTGCTCTATACGGCTCATCTATACTCAGCTCTGAATGAGAACCGGAGTTTGGGGACGCCTGTGGAGCCTATGGAAAACTCCGGTTCTCATCTCAACCGCAGTATAGAACAACAATCATCCTCACCCACCAACGAATCATGCAAAGAATCTTTATCGCCAATATTGAACCCCAATATTTTGCCGGGCTAGAAGCCCTACAGGCGGCCTGTTTTCCCAATTTAGGGCCAGATGAACGAATGTGCGTTCATCACTTTGCCAAACAGTATGAGGTTTTTCGCGAGGGTCAGTTTGTGGCAGTCTATCATTCACCAAATGATGAAGAGCAGGTGATTGGTCAGGGGTCAGGTTTCTTTATTGACTTTGATTTTGAACATCCTGACCACACCTTTTTTGAAATCTGCGGCCAGCTCTACTTTACCAACCATGATCCAAATGGTGCTTATTATTATGGGGCCGATATTAGCGTCCATCCCGATTTTCGGCGGCGCAGTGTTGGCAAGCGGCTCTATAAAGCGCGCCAGGATCTGGTGCGGCGCTGCAACCGCCAAGGCATTGTGGCCGGCGGCATGATACCCGGCTATGCCAAGCGGAAGGGGCAAATGAACGCGCGCGAATACATTGAACGCGTCGTTGCCGGTGAATTCTATGACCGCACGCTGACCTTTCAACTGAAAAACGGGTTTCACGTGCGCGGCGTGCTAGAGAATTACATTGACCATCCGCCCACAGACAATTGGTCTACGCTTATTGAATGGGTGAATCCCGATTATCGTCCATAACTCTTTTCGGTCCCGGTGAATATGACAAAACAGACTAAACCACTCCTTGCCATTACAATGGGCGACCCGGCCGGCGTTGGCCCAGAAGTCATTTTAAAAGCCAGCCGTCACGCCGAGTTTTACGCCGCCTGTCGACCGCTGGTCATCGGCGATGTGCGCATTTTGCAGCGTGCAGCGGCCTGGACCAATACAACCGATCTGGCGATCGAAGCGGTTACGCAGCCCGCTAGCGCCGAATATGCGCCGGGCCGTCTTTGCGTGTTGGATCTGCATAACGCGGACCCAGCACTGATTCCGCCGGGCCAAGTCAAACCGGAGGCGGGGCGAGCGGCGGTGGAATATGTGTTCAAAGCGTGTGATATGACCATGGCCGGAGAAACAGAGGCCGTGGTGACGGCGCCGCTCAATAAGGAAGCCATGGTGCTGGCGGGCTATCACTATGCTGGCCACACCGAGCTGTTGACCGAGCGCACGCAGGCGCAAAAGGTGAGCATGCTGCTCGTTGGCCCCAAACTGCGCGTGGTGCATGTGAGCACGCACGTATCGCTGGAAGAGGCCATACGTCGCGTCACGCGGCAGCGTGTGGAAGAGGTAATAGAGCTGGCGCAACGCTCGTGCCAGGCATTGGGCATCCAGTCACCGCGCATTGCCGTGGCCGGGCTCAATCCGCATGCCAGCGAAGGCGGGCTTTTTGGGAATCAGGAAGAACGCGAAGTGGCGCCGGCCATTCAAGCCGCCCGCGCCCGCGGCCTGAACGTTAGCGACCCCATGCCGCCCGATACCGTTTTCCTACGTGCAGTCAATGGCGAGTATGACATTGTAGTAGCCATGTATCATGATCAGGGACACATCCCCATGAAGCTGCTGGCCTTTGACAGCGGCGTGAATGTGAGCATGGGGCTGCCCATTATCCGTACGTCGGTGGACCACGGCACAGCGTTTGATATTGCGGGTACGGGCAAAGCGCGCGAGGAGAGCCTGTTGGCCGCCATCGATGTGGCCGTCCAGATGGTGCGGGCCGGCATTGGTCGACCCTCTGCTACAAGCTAAGAGGCTGAAAGGCCCGTTAATGCGGCTGTTCTAAAAAGGAAAATTGTCATGAAGCAGTTCAGCATCAATCCGCTGTTATTTATACATACGTTGGTGGCATTGCTGTTGCTGGCGGCGTGTGGACCTGAAGAGACCGATATTCCCGCCGAGCTGCCGCCGGCAGAGATCACCATTGTGACCGGCAATAATCCAACCCAAGTTGAAACAGAGTTGTTCCGTTCATTTGAAGATACATATCCGGGCGTCAAGGTCAAAACCGAAAATTTTGGCCGCAACCCGCGCGCTTACTTAGAGAGCGACACACCGCCGGACGTAATGATTATGTGGACGGGCGACTGGTTCTTGGATCCGATGCGCGACGGCCTGGCTGCGGACCTGACTGACCTGTGGGCTCAGGCGAATTTGGCCGAATCGTACCCGGCGGGGCTGCGCAAACTCACTGAGCTTAACGGAAAACAGTACTTTATGCCGGTTGGGTATCAGTGGCGCGGCATCTATTATAATCGAGAGGTCTTTGCAGAAAACGGTTTGCAACCGCCTCAGACCTGGGCGGAATTTCTGGATGCGTGCGAAACGCTCATCCTCAATGGGGTCTATCCGATTGCGCTGCCGCGCAATGCGCCTTGGAATACTTCGCTCTGGTTCGACTATTTAGATATGCGTCTTAATGGCGCGGCTTTCCATCGCGCGCTGATTACGGGAGAAGAGTCCTTTACAGATGAACGCGTCCGCAACGTCTTTCTAACCTGGCAGATGCTCTTTGAAAAATCATATTTTCTCATGGATACGTCCATCACCAGCGAAATGGATGGGGTTTCCGCCCTTTTCCGTGGTGATCGCGATTTCCCACTGACGCGAGAGAAAGCCGCCATGACGCTGACCGATGCGTTTGCCACCAGCGATTTTCCACAAGCTTTTCGAGATGAACTGGAGTTCTTCCCATTTCCCACAATCGATCCAGATGTACAGCGCGGCGAAAGCGTCAATGCGATTGGATACATTGTGCCGGCAAAGGCGCCCAATCCCGTGCAGGGGCTGGCCTTTTTAAGCTATCTCACCAGCAGCAATGCGCGCCAATTATTGACGCGGCAAGCAGATGCCGGCATTAATTATGCCCCCGCCTTGGGGGTGAGCGATGCCGCGGATCTGCCGGATAGAGCGCGCATGGGGTTGGAAATTGTTCAAGGGGCGGATGATATTATGTTGCCCATCTTTTGGGCCAGCCCGCCTCAGGTGCGCACGCAAATTGAAAGTGTGCTACGCCGCTTCTTTATGGGGATGGAACCGGAAAAGGAAGTTGATATTGATGAACTACTTGCGGATTTAGAAGCGGCGCGCCTCAGCGCAGAAGCAGCCGGGGAATATAAGAACGAATGATGGAAAAATCCATCAATTCAACATCAAATGAATTTTGTAACATCTTCAAATTGCGGTCCAATTGGGCTTGACAACCGCAAATAAAAATGTTATAATGAAAAATAGTTTACAAAAATAGACTCAGAATTTAAGTTTTCCCGTTTCATCCTGCGATTTTTGGTGAGATAACTTCAAAGAGACCTCCCGTTTTGATGAAACTCCACCGGGTTTACCTCTACTAACACTTGAAGTTAAACGTCGTTGTCATACGAAAGTCTGCGTCAAAATTATCGGAATTTCATTATAATTTTGAGCGCAGGCATTTTTGTTCACTGTTTTAATATAACCAAGGGTGTCCTTTCCCAACGTCTCATATTGCATATCAAATTCTGCATCGTACGGCTTGCTACTAACCACCGTTTCATTACACCGCTCTCTTCAAACAGCTCGCCGCAATTTTGATTGAAGCAGAAAATCAATCCATATTACAAAACTATCGTAATCGTATAGTTACGTCGAGCATCCCTTTTTGGCTAATCCCCAAAAATCAATATTTAAATTTTGGGGGAAGCCTTTAACAATATTTCACTATATACGCTACGGAAATAAATAGAAGGCAGATTCACCCAACGAAACCGATGGCTGGATCGCTATAGCTGTTGCAGTGGTTGGAGTACAGAGGAAAGATATAGGATAAACGAGTAGTAGGGTAAAAAAGGGAGGCGCTGATTTGATCAGCGCCTGAAGAGACCAAGAACAAAACTTTGGTAATGCATTTATTGCAGTAAATGCGTTACTACCCACAAGATTATCCCATAAGGGATAGTCTATAGCGCCGCTTTGTCTTTGGCTATCTCTATTATATCACCTACGCAAGTTTCCACAAAACCTCTCCCATTACAAAACATTACATTTTGGACAGAATCGCTTGCGAAGCTTACGCAATGCGGACAGATTAGTGCTTTTCTAGGCACGCCTGTCCCTGTTAGATCAGTATATCAGAAAAAGATGAAGCAAAAATGAGTTTAATATGAAGCATTCTTTCATTTAGTTTACATCTCTTTTCGTTGCGATCTACTAATAGATATTGTGCCACAGTTCGGGCCACTTATTCCGACGGCCATTCAATGGGTTTTATACGCTCACAATGTGAATTTGCTGCGATCCGCACATGCTGGAATTTGCAAGTGCTACCCGGGTATTCCACCTGTGCTGGTCCGGCTTTCAATATGATATACAGAAGTTCAATCCATAAGTGTCAACATGAACTGCTTCGAGGTTTTCCTTAAATTTAAATGGCTCTTTTGGATCTCAGGGGTTGCCAACGTGGCCGCATTACCCGAGATCCCGTTGCGCCATGTAAATGTACAGGAAAACCTTCATGCTAATCAATGAAGTTCTTACACGGAGGAATTCTGCTATGGTACGATGGTTAATCCAATTGAGTACGCGGCTACATTTTATTGTGGCCATCATTGCCGCCGTGGTGCTGGTGGTGGGCATTACGCAACTGCGCACCATGCCGGTCGATGTATTTCCCGAGTTTAATCCCCCGCTTGTTGAAGTACAGACTGAAGCATTGGGGCTCTCTGCATCCGAAGTCGAATCGTTGATTACGGTTCCCATGGAGGCGGATCTGCTCAATGGGGTGGCCTGGCTGGACCAGATCTATTCTGAATCGGTAGCCGGCCTGGCCTCGATTCTCATGGTCTTTGAGCCTGGGACAGACCCAATTCGGGCGCGCCAGATGGTCCAAGAGCGCCTGACCCAGGCTCATGCATTGCCCAATGTATCCAAGCCGCCCGTCATGTTGCAGCCGCTCTCTTCCAATAGCCGCGTCATGATGGTGGGGCTCACTTCAGACGATTTATCCATGATCGAGTTGGGCGTGCTGGCGCGCTGGAACATCAAACCACGCTTGATGGGCGTACCCGGCGTGGCCAATGTGGCCGTGTGGGGCCATCGCGAACGCCAGCTTCAGGTACAGGTAGATCCCGCCGAGCTAAATGCCCAGGGCGTCTCTCTGTTTGATGTGGTCGAGACGGCCGGCGAAGCACTCTGGGTTTCCCCCCTGACCTATCTCGAGTCCTCAAAGCCGGGCACGGGCGGCTGGATCGATACGCCGAACCAACGCCTGGGTATCCGTCATCTGCTGCCCATTGCCTCACCGGAAGACCTGGGCAAAGTGGCCATAGTCAACAAGCCCGAACTAACGCTGGCCGATGTGTCCACTGTAGTTGAAGATCACCAGCCGCTGATTGGTGAAGCCATTGTGAACGGCGCGCCCGGTCTGCTGATGGTGATTGAGAAATTCCCGTCGGCCAACACGCTGGAAGTAACAGATGCGCTCGAATCTACGCTAAACGACATGCGCCTGGGTCTGCCCGGTGTGACTATCGACACCTCGGTCTTCCGCCCAGCAAATTACATTGACGCCATGATTGGCAACCTCTCAACCTCCTTGTTGGTCGGTCTGGCGCTGGCGCTCATCGTCCTCTTCCTCTTCCTGTGGAACTGGCGCACCGCCATTGTGGCCCTCGTGACCATTCCGCTGTCGCTCATCGCGGCCGGCCTGGTGCTCTACTGGCGAGGAGCTACGCTCAATGCCATGACGATTGCCGGTTTGGTCATGGCGCTAGGGGTCATTATTGATGATGTGGTAATTGATGTGGAAAATATCGCGCGCCGCATGCGCGAAGCGCGCGCCAATGGGACAGAAGCTTCCCTGGTGAACGCCATCCGCAGTGGCTCTCTGGAGATGCGCGGCTCGATTATTTATGCCACGCTGATTCTGCTGCTGATTGCAATGCCGGCCTTTTTCATTCAGGGGCTCACCGGCCTCTTCTTCCAGCCGCTGGTTGTTTCATACGTCGTTGCCATCCTCACCTCGCTGGTGGTGGCGCTGTTGATTACACCGGGGCTCACCCTGTTTCTCATGTATAAAGGCTCAACCTCATCCACCGATTCACCGCTGAATCGCGCCTTCCAGGGCGTTTATGGCGCTCTGGTCGGCCTGATTTCGGGGCGCGGGGCCATTGCCGCCTTGGTGCTGGCCGGCGTTCTGATTGTCGTGGGATTAGCCATGTTGCCATTCCTATCACCTTCGTTTGTGCCAAACCTCAAGCAGAGCAGCCTGCGCATCCAGTGGGACGCGGCGCCGGGCACTTCGCACACGGCTATGGTGCGGACGATTCAGCAGGCAAGCGCCGACTTGGAAGCACTATCCGGTGTGAACGCCGTCAGCGCCCATGTGGGCCGCGCCGAAACCGGAGACCAGAAAGTTGGCATCAACTCTGCCGAGCTGTGGGTCAACCTGGATTCGTCGGCAAACTACGATCAGACTGTGGCTGAAATTCGTGATGTAACCAATAGTTTCCCCGGTGTCTTTCGGAATGTAGGAAGCTATATGCCGGACCGCACCGGCCAGGCCCTGCTGGGACCAGCCGCCGATCTCGTGGTGCGCATCTACGGTGTAGATCTGGATGTAATCAATGATACAACCAAGAAAATTGCCGAGACGATAGCGACCGTAAATGGCGTTGCTGATGCACGACCCGATGAGCAAATCCTAGAGCCACAGGTGGAGATCGAGGTCAACCTGGACGCGGCTGACCAGTTTGGCCTCAAGCCCGGTGACGTACGCCGTCAGGCCACAACCCTGCTCTCTGGTTTGCAGGTGGGCAGTCTGTTTGAAGAGCAGAAAGTCTTCGACGTGGTTGTGTGGAGCAAGCCTGAATTGCGCGATAACCTGAGCGATGTGCACAACATGCTCATTGATACACCCGATGGTGGTCAGGTCCGTTTGGGTGAAGTGGCCACGGTCACCATTGTGCCCACGCCCATCATCATCAAGCGCGATGCCGTTTCACGCTATATGGATATTGCCGTCACCCTGGCCGGACGCAGTGCAGAGGCCGTCACGGCGGATATCAAAGATAGCCTTCAAACCGTGGAGTTCCCGCTCGAATATCGCGCCGAAGTATTGGGAGAAAGCCTGTCTCAACAGACATCCCGCCAGCGCACTTTGGTGCTGCTCGTGGCCGCGCTCATTGGCATTTATCTGCTGATTCAGGCGGCGTTTGGCGGCTGGCGGCTAGCCTTAGCCGTTATGTTGGCCATGGTGGCCGCGCTCTCCGGCGGTTTGGTGGGCGCCGTATTGACCGGTGGTCTTACCTTGGGTGCGCTCTTCGGCCTGATGGCGATTCTGGGTATTGCCGTGCGCAATAGCCTGGTTACCCTACACCATGCGCAAGGTATGGAACGCGCCGGTCTGGAATTTGGACCGGACCTAGTAACCAGAGCGGCCAAAGAACGGGCCGGCGTCATTTTGACCACGGCGTTGGTCACGGCAGTGGCTATTTTGCCGCTGATTTTCTTGGGCAACATTGCCGGCCAGGAGCTGCTCAATACGCTGGCCATTGTACTGCTGTGTGGCCTGGTTACGACGACATTGGTAAATTTGCTGGTGATCCCAGCCCTGTATGCACAGTTCCATCCAGAGCCCGATAGTGAAGATCTTTATCTGACAGACCAGGTCGTCATGGGCGCGGCTGACTAGAACAAATTGCGATCTACCGATTCTATCTTTCACAGGAGGATACAACACATGCTTCACCCTAATCGTTACCCGATGTTCATCCTGATTCTCATGCTCACTGTGGCGCTGGCGGGCTGCGGCGCCAAAGAGGGCGCTTCTGCCGAAAAAGTGCAGCCGGCCACTTCGGACAATGGCACAGTTGTTTTAACCGAAAAAGCGGCCGACCGGCTCCAGGTGGAGACGGCTGCCGTACGCGAGGAGCAGATCGATGGCCAAACGCGGCTGGTGGTTCCCTACAGCGCGCTGATCTACGATAACAATGGCGGCACCTGGATTTATACAAGTCCAGATCCTTTGACCTATGTGCGCACGGCGGTAACTGTCGATTTTATTGAGGGTGACATGGTGGTGCTGGCCGATGGACCAGGTGTAGGCACAGATGTGGCCACCGTGGCCGTGGCTGAACTATATGGCACGGATACAGGAGTTGGCAAATGAGCGAACTACGCAGAATTGTTGAGCTAAGCTTACGCTATCGCTATCTGACCTGTTTTATAGCGGTGCTGCTGCTCGTCTTTGGTGTGGCGCAAGTGCGCGGCATGCCGGTGGATGTGTTCCCAGAGTTTGCACCGCCGCAAGTAGAGATTCAAACGCCCTGTCTTGGCCTCTCGGCGGAAGAGGTGGAAGCACTGGTGACGTCTCCCATGGAAGAAGCCTTTAACGGTCTGCCTGGTCTCAGCGTCATGCGCTCCAAGTCCGTGGAGCAGCTTTCGTCAATCAAGCTTATCTTCGAGCGCGGCACCAACTTAATGGAAGCGCGCCAGGCCATTCAGGAACGGTTGACGCTGGTGGTGCCCACGTTGCCCACATGGGCGGCGCCGCCACATATGATGCCGCCGCTCTCTTCCACCGCCCGCACGGTGAAAGTCGGCATTAGCAGCGATACCCGTTCGGTGGAAGAACTTTCCATGATCACCTATTGGACCATCCGCGAGCGCCTGCTGCGCGTGCCGGGTGTGGCCAACGTGGCCATTTGGGGCGAGCGGATTCAGATTCCCACGGTACAGGTGGACCCCGCGCGTCTAGCCCAGCACGGGTTGACCGTTGAACAGATCCTGCAAGCCACTTCCGACACGCTGGATTCGGGCATGGTGCAGTTTTCCAGCGGCGCCGTCGTGGGCACGGGCGGCTACTTGGACACCCCCAACCAGCGGCTGCCCATTCATTTCAAACTGCCCATTGAATCGGCAGAACAGCTTGGTGACGTCGCCATTGGGAAGACATCTGCCGACGGCAAAGCGCTGGTGATGAACGATGTGGCCAACGTGGTGGACGACACCTGGCCCATGATCGGCGATGCCGTGGTAGATGGCGGTGAAGGGCTGCTGTTGATTGTAGAAAAGTTCCCTTGGGCCAACACAGTGTCTGTGACTAATGGCGTAGAAGAAGCGTTTGCGGAGATGAAGCCGGGCCTGCCGGGCATCAACATTGACACAACCATCTTCCGCCCAGCCACCTTTGTGGAAATGTCCATCGAAAACCTGACCAATGCCATCTTAATTGGCGCGCTGTTGGTCATCGTGGTGCTGTTGCTCTTCCTCTACGAATGGCGCATTGCGCTAATCAGCGCCACCATTATTCCGCTCTCGCTGATGGCCACTTTGCTGGTGCTGCCGCTCTTTGGCGCCACCGTATCGACCATTAACGTCATGGTATTGGCTGGGTTGGTGATTGCCGTGGGCGCCGTGGTGGATGACGCCATTGTGGATGTGGAAAATATTGTGCGCCGGCTGCGCCAACAGCGGGCGGAAGGCGCCGATATCCCCACTTCGCGCATTATTGTAGAGGCTTCGGTCGAAGTGCGCAACGCCATTATCTATGCCTCTATGATTGAAGCCGTGGCCTTGGCTCCGGTCTTCTTCCTAGAGGGGCTGTCGGGCGCCTTCTTCCAGCCGCTGGCCCTGGCCTATGTGATCGCCGTGCTGGTTTCCGGCCTGATTGCGCTGACCATTACGCCGGCGCTCAGCTTTATCCTGCTGCGCAACGCGCCGTTGGAAAAGCGCGAGTCACCGATTATGCCCTGGCTGCATCGCACCTATGAACGCATGTTGACGCCCATTGCCAAAGCGCCAGCCACGGCCTTTATTGCCTTTGTGGTGATTGTGGCGGCAGGCATTGGCATCTATCCACGACTGGGCCAAGAGCTGCTGCCTTCGTTTAAAGAGCGCGACTTTCTGATGCACTGGCTGACCAAGCCCGGCACTTCGCATCCTGAAATGGTGCGCATCTCTCAGCTGGCTTGTCAAGAGCTGATGACCATTGAGGGTGTGCGCAACTGTGGTTCGCACATTGGGCAGGCGCTGCTGATGGATGAAATATATGGCGTCTACTTTGGCGAAAATTGGATCAGCGTAGACCCGTCGGTCGATTATGAGGAGACGTTGGCTAAGGTGCAGTCCATGGTGGATGGCTATCCCGGACTCTATCGCGATGTGCAGACCTATCTCAAAGAGCGCATCCGCGAGGTATTGACCGGTTCCAGCCACCCCATTGTGGTCCGCATTTATGGCGAAGATATGGACGTTTTGCGGGCCAAAGCCGATGAAGTAAAGGCCAAGCTGGATGAGATCTCCGGCCTCAAGGATCAGCATGTGGAATTTCTGGTCGATGTGCCCCAAATCGATGTAAAGGTAGATCTGGTGAAAGCCCAAGCCTACGGCTTGAAACCGGGCGATGTCCGGCGACGAGCGGGCTATCTGATGGCCGGTGAAGAAGCCGGCGATATTCATCAGGCGCATCGCACTTTTGATGTGAATATCTGGAGCACGCCTAACTACCGCGATAGCTTGACCGATGTTTATAATCTGCCCATTGATACACCGGATGGCGGTCAGGTGGCGCTCTCTGAGATTGCCGATATCAACATTGTGCCTACCGCCAATGGCATCAATCGCGAAAATCTGGCCCGCCGCATCACGGTAGATGCCGAACTGGAAGAGGGGCACGATCTGGGCGCGGCCATTGCCGAGGTGGAACAGGCGCTGCAAGAGGTTGAGTGGCCCATTGGCTACTATCCGCAATTGGTGGGTGAGTATGCCGAACGTCAGGCCGCTTCGCAAAATCTGCAACGCATCGCCATTATATCGGCCATTCTGATCTTCCTGCTGCTCTACATCTCGTTTGGCAGCGCCCGCATGGCGCTCATGTCGTTCCTGAGCTTGCCGGCCGCACTGGTGGGCGGCGTGTTGGCGGCCTACTTTACCGGCGGTATTCTATCGCTGGGTTCGCTGGTCGGTTTTCTCACCATTCTGGGCATTGCCGCCCGCAACGGCATTATGCTGATTAATCACTATCAGCATCTGGAAGAATATGAGGGCGAAGCCTTTGGGCTCAACCTGATTATTCGCGGCGCCAAGGAGCGGGTGTCGCCCATCCTGATGACTGGTTTGACTACCGGTCTGGCGCTGGTGCCGCTGGTGATCTCCGGCAACTTGCCCGGCCACGAAATCGAGCACCCCATGGCCATTGTAATTTTGGGCGGCCTGATCACGTCGACGCTGGTCAACTTGTTCATCGTGCCGGCGCTCTACATGATCTTTGGCAACCGTCATCTGACGCCCGCCGAACCCGATGCGGGCGCCATGGCCGCAGCGTAAGCGTGGCGTGAAGTGAATTTCGAGTCAATGTCATGCAGGTAAGCCCACTTCAAGTGCGACGCACGGTGAGCCACCCGAATGTTAGGGCCCAAATGTCCGCCACCGTATGACGCACTTTTCGCTCACCTTATGACATTGAATTTCTAGTTATCAACGTGACCGGCGTCAAAGGCGATGTCGGTCATGTTGGTATGACTGCCTGTAACTATGTACTTTGAGGAGAGTAAAATGCGCCGATTACATTTTGTGTCTGGTCTGATTGTTCTAATTTTGGTATTCAGTTTAGCCGCCTGTGGCGGCAGTAACACGGGCACAGTCTCAGAGGTTGGTTCGGCAGAGGAGAGCGCGCCAGCCGACGCAGAATCAACTACCGCGGAAGAAGCCGCGCCCACCGAAGAGCCAGCGGCAGAGCCAACCGAGGAGCCAGCGGCAGAAGAAGCGACCACGGATGAGGAACCGACAGAGGAGCCTGCCGAAGAAGCAACCGCGGCCCCCGCCGAGGAGGAGGCGGCAGAAGGTGAGGCAGCAGAAGCCACCACTATGGAGGAAGGAAGCATGGTGGAGCCGGAATTTGCCGAAATGGACCCGGCCAATTTCACCAATTCCGCAGTCATTGATAATGCATGGATGCCCATGCTACCCGGTATGCACTGGGCCTACGAAGGCGAAACCATTGAAGATGGTGAAAGCGTTCCCCACCGCATTGAGTTCACCGTGACCGATCTAACCAAGGAAATTGATGGTGTGCAAAATATTGTGGCGTGGGTGGTGGATATTAGCAATGATGAAGTGGTGGAGAGCGAACTCTCTTTCTACGCCCAAGATGATGATGGCACGGTCTGGTATTTTGGTGAATATCCCGAAGAATATGAGGAGGGCGAATTGATCGCCGCACCGACCTGGATCGCTGGGCAGGAAGAGGCCAAAGCGGGCGTCAAAATGGTGAAGGAACCCACACTGGATATGCCGGTCTATTATCAGGGATGGGGCCCCGCCGTGGAATGGTCTGATTTTGGCAAAGTGGCTCGCATGGGGGAGGAAGTTTGTGTGGCCGTGGATTGCTATCAGGATGTGCTGGTTATTGATGAATCCAGCCTGGGCGAAGAAGGCGCGTTCCAGCAGAAATTCTATGCGCGCGATGTGGGCAATATCAGCGTGGAGTGGACGGGTGAAGACGCCTCGAAAGAGACGCTGGAAATGGTGGTTTTTGCAGAGCTGGACGCCGATGCCCTGGCCGAAATTCACCAACTGGCCATGGAACAAGAGGCGCGCGCCTACGAAAATAGCCCCGATGTGTATGGGCAAACTGCGCCCATGGAGTAGCATTTGTTGCCATGCTGTGTTGACTAGCGTTGCTGAAAGTCAATAAAATAAATCGGTAAATGACGGCGCTGGTTGATGGAAATTAACCAATTAAATCGGGAAACGACGGCACTGGTTGAAACCAGCGCCTATCAGCCAAAGTACGCTAAAGCGCACTCTAGCAATAGCCTGCTTTAACGGGCTTTCTCTGGCAGACGCAGGCTGGTGGATATTAACGAAATAATCCGGTAAACGCCTGGGGCTAAAGCGCCCAGGCTGATAGAGGAAGCTGCGCTAAAGCGCACTCTGGTTTAGCCCGCTTTAGCGGGGCTTCTCTTATCAGCCCCAGGGCTTCAGCCTGGGGGCGTGGTTTACCGAACCTAGTTCATAACATTCATCAGCCTGTGGCTTCAAGTACCGAAACAATTTATGAATGTTCATAAGCGCACTGCATCCCAACGCCTTGAGCTGGTTTCCTTTAGATTTTACCGCACCTCAAACAGATAGAGCCGCGCTTCGGCGTCGCTGACCACGTAAAGATGGCTGTTGGTGGGGTCAAAGGCCACACCTTCAGCCTTTTCAATTTCTTGCGTACGTCCGTCCAGGGTATAGGCAAGGGCCATGCTCTCCAGCACCCGATTGGCGTTCCAGTCATAAAGAAACAGACGCCGACCGCGGTCGCTCACAATCCAAAAATTGTGGCGCGTGGCATCATAAAAGAGGCCCGAAAAATCGAGTTCAAAGTCGGAAACGCTGTTGTCGACAAAGCCATTTTGACGATTGAGCCGCTTGTGTGCCAAAATTGTGCTTAGGTCTGCCGACAGCTCCAACAATAGACCGGGCTCGCCCTCTTTCAACACAAAAATGGTGTTGGATTCACTGTTCCAGGCCACCCCTTCCAACCCTTTGTTCTGGTCGCTGGCGGCAAAATCAGCGGCCACCGACGCGTATCCCGACAGTTCAGCCAGACGTTTTTGCTGTACCAGCTTGTGTGTCGCCACGTCGATCAGAATAAGCTGGTTGCCCTCTTCTTTGACCGTCAAGAGAAAGGCGCCGGTGGGGTCCAACGTAATACCCTCTAGCCCTTTGTCGGCAATATCAAACGACTGCGCCCTGTTCAATTTGCCTTGTAGCGTTACCTGAAATATCTTCTGCGCATTATCGCTCACCGTCCACAGCGCATCACCCGCTGGCGTCAGCGTCAGCCCGGAAGGCTCGCTTAGATCTTCTGCCTTGTTTTTTATATCGAAACGGTCGATGTACACTAGCTGCACACCCGATCTTTGCCCGGTGCGGATACAGCCCGTTAATAGACAGATCGCGGCCAGCAGTAGACCCAGGAGTTGGAAAGAGCTACGCATGATCATCCACCCATTAAGCCGTCTGATTGTTTGCATATTTGTTACCATTTTTGGCGTTGGCCTGGTCAATCGCTGCGCGCCGCTTGAGGCGCCACCCCAAACACTGCCGCTGGAAAACGCGGTGGGTGGAGCCGGCACATTGGGAGAACGCGCGTCATCTGCCGACCGCATTGCGGCTGATCCCAATGTGAAAGTGGCCTTTATTGGCGACTCGGATGATGGTGATGATTTTGGGCGCGTCATCCAGCTGATACAAAAAGAAGGCGTCGATCTGGTGCTGCATCAGGGCGACTTTTCCTACGCCAATGGGCCCACCGATGAATGGTTGGCAGCCGTAGGTCAACTGGATACCGCTATTCCCTATTTGGGCGCCGACGGCAACCACGATCACTGGAATCGCTACGTTTCATTTTTTGAGACGCAAGCCCAAAAGCCCGGCGTCGCGCTGACCGCTGGCTCCATTGTGGACGGCAGTTACGCCGTGACCTACAAAGGGCTGCACATCCTCTTTAACCACGAGGGCGGGGATGTCCCCTTTAACCAACAGGTGCTGACGGACAGCCCGCACATCTGGAAACTTTGCACCTGGCACCACAATCGGCGCGATTTCCAGCCTGGCAGCAAAGGTGATGAAGTGACGCTGGAGAACTATCAAGCGTGCATCAACGGCGGCGCGCTGATTGCCACGGGCCATGAGCATTCATACAGCCGCAGCTACTCGCTGCGCGATCTATCGGCTGCACAGCACGGCGCCTATGGCCAGCCCGATGTAATGGAGTTGACGCCAGGCAATCCAGGCAGCAGCTTCTTCTTTGTCAGCGGGTTGGGTGGACGCAGCCTGCGCGACTATAGCGCCCGCCTACACGATGGTGATGGCTGGTGGGCAACCATCTTTACCGAAGATCGCTATTGCCGCCAGACCTGCACAGCATCCGATTTCTCCGCTCAGGATCAAAGCCAGGATATCTCGTCCTACGCATTTACCTTTGGCGCGCTCTTTATCGATTTTGGTGTGGACGATGATCCGAACAAAGGCCGCGGCTATTTCAAAACCATCGACGGGGATATTGTGGATGAATTTACCATTGTGGTCAAGCCGAATCAACTTGCCGAATCGCAAAAATGAAAACGCACGCCGAACTGCTCAAACTTCGTGGCAGCTCGGCGTGCGTTTTTTGTCTTATCGCTTTACCACACCCACAATGGCCAACAGCACAATGGCGCCGATGGCGCCGGCAATCAGCGGGTCGGCCACATCCCCCACGTTGAGCACATCTAGCGCATTAAACACCACGCCGCCGAGCAGCCCACCAATAATGCCGACCACAATGTTGCCAACCATGCCCAGCCCTTTGATCAGCTGGCCCGCTACGACCCCCAAAATTGCGCCGGCAATTAAGCAATAAAGGGAATCAACACTGAGCAAGAATTCCATGTATTCCATATTTTGAGCCTTTAAATTGAAACCATGATGACATCGCCAACACGGTTGAGATGCATTTATTTAACTTATGTTACGCAAGCCTAGCGGAAAGTCGACTCGCTGACGTTCCTGTTTCTCTCAAGCAGGTTGGCTGTCGCTGCGTAACGTGAGGTATTCAGAACTTACGATAAATTGGTTGCCAATCTAACCTGGAATGTCGTGAATTTCCCTTGCTCACTTTCTACTGATATTGCGCCACCATGCGCCTCGGCAATACTCTGCGCAATGGCCAGCCCCAGTCCACTCCCCGCTTCGCTACGCGAACTATCAACCCGATAAAAGCGGCTGAAGATGTGGGGGATGTGCTGCTGGGCAATGCCAATGCCCGTGTCGCGAATGGTAACCACCAGTAACTTCTCGGAACTCGCTTGGGCCGTCACCGTAATTGAACCGTGGGTTGTATACTTGATGGCATTATCTAACAAATTGATAAACAGTCGGATCAAGTCGTCCCCATCGCCCAATAACAGCAGGTGCTCTGTCGGTACGTGGTAAACAATTTGCAGCCCCTTCTCATCGGCAAGAGATTGCATCGAGTCGACCACATCCTGCAACAAAAGCGCCAGGTTTAATTCTTCAAACGTGGCTGGATGGTGGGCCGGTATTTCCACATCAGATTCAGCCTGCGCTTGCATGCGATAGACCCCGTTGCTGACCGAACGCGTCTGCTCTGTGGCATCGGCGCGCGCAAGATGCAGCAGCCCCTCGGTCAGCGTGCGCATATGTTTCGTTTCTTGGGCCAAATCTGCCAGCGCCTGTTCGTACTCGGCTGGCGCCCGCCGCCGCGCCAATGTACCGTCAATAATGGTCTGCATGGCGGAAAGCGGCGTACGCAATTCATGCGAAGCGTCAGCCGTAAATTGCTGCTCGCGCCGAAAACCGTTGTCCAGCCGCGTCAACATGGAATCAAAAGTAGCAGCCAACCGCCCCACTTCATCTTCACTGGCGGGTAAATTGAGCCGCGCCGAGAGCGACTGGGTGGACACCTGGCGCGCCGTTTCCGTAATTTGCTTAATGGGGGCCAGGGCGCGCCCAGCCAAGAAATAGCCACCTGCCCCCGCCGCCGCCGCCACCAGCGGGCCGCCAATCAGCAGCGTGATCAGCAACAAATTGAGCGTGGATTGAATATTGTTTAAATTTTGCGCCACCTGTAAAACGCCCAGCACTTCATTGCGATCCACAATCTGCACGCTGTAAATGCGCACTGGATCATGGCTCTCGTCATCTTCAATGGTCATAAACTGGCCGGATTGAAACGGGGCATAAAAGTCCGCAGACGGCGTGGGAAAGCCGCCATAAGGTCCATAAGACTCTACCAGCCGGCCATTGAGATCCCACGCTTCCATGCTAAAGCCGCGGTCGCGCAGCTGCTCGTACTCAGGCTCCTGCGCCACATCATCAATTGAAACCAGCTCACCGTGACCGCTATCCGCAATAATTTGCGCAGCCACCGAGCGCAGCGTATCATCCACCACGGTGGTCAAACTACGCGACATGCTGGCATAGACGAAGATGCTATAGAGAATTAACGCCAACAGCAGCAGCCCCGCCGTCCACATGGCAAAGCGCGCGCGCAATGTTTTCAAGCGCTTCATGCCTGATCCCTTACTCATCCTGCCCTTGGTCCGACAGACGATACCCGGCGCCGCGCACCGTATGAATTAATTTGGTCTCAAACGGGTCATCGATCTTGCGGCGCAGGTTGCGAATATACACATCCACTACATTGGACTGATTATACACATCATAATTCCACACCGACTCGGCAATCTCCGTACGCGTCAGCACGCAATAGGGCTCGCGAATCAAACATTCCAGCACAGCAAATTCCTTGGAGGTCAGATTGATGATGGCGCCGCCGCGCATCACTACCCGCGTGCGTGGATCTAACGTCAGGTTGGACAGTTTCAGAACCGATGTCTTGGTGCTGTGGCGACGCGCCAGCGCGCGCAAGCGCGCCAACAGCTCCTTTAACTCAAATGGCTTCACCAGATAATCATCAGCGCCGGCATCCAGCCCCATGACGCGATCATCCACCGTATCGCGCGCCGTCAGCATGAGGATGGCGGCCTGGTTGCCCTGTCGGCGCAGACGGCGGCAGACGGCTATCCCATCAATCTCGGGCAGCATCACGTCCAGCACAATCAAATCAAAGCGCACCACTTCCGCCCACGCCAGCGCCTCCTGCCCATCATGCGCCAGATCTACGGCATATCCCTGTTCTTGCAGCGCGCGCTTGAGATAGCTGGATACATTGGGCTGATCTTCAACTATCAATACGCGCATGGTTGGCTTCCTTTCCTTGTAGGCAACGGCAATCTCGTCTTCTCCTTTCAAAGGCCCATGGGTCACATTCTACTGATTATACAATGACTCCAACGAAAGCGATAGCTAATTGCGAAATGCCTCCACCGGTTCTAACTGCGCGGCGCGGATGGCGGGATAGGCGCCAGACACAAGGCCAATCGCGCCGCCCAGCAGCGGCGCCACCAATGGCGCAGACGGGTCCAGCACCGGCGTCCACAATTGATATGCCGCCACCGCCACCACAATCAGCACGCCCAAGCTGGCGCCCAAAATGCCGCCGATGATGCCCAACGTGGCGCTTTCCAGCAAAAACTGGGCCGCAATGTGGGCGCGCGTCGCGCCAATGGCCCGGCGCAAACCGATTTCACCAATACGTTCCAATACGGAGACCAGCGTCATATTACCAATGCCAATGGCGCCCACAATCAGCGACAGCCCGCCAAACAGCAGAAACATTACGTTTAAATCGCCCTGTACGGCATCGCGCACGCGTTGTGGCTCGGGCGGGAATTCCACCTTGAGCAACGTGGGCGCGTCGGGGCGCAAGGCCAGGGGCGCTTGCTCTACCAGCAGCGGCGTCGCGCCAATGTGCGTCTCGATCATCACCATGCCCGGGCCATTTAGCCCAAAGTCGCGGCGGGCCGTCCCCTCGGGAATCACGACAGCGCTCAGCAGATCGGGCTGGCGCGCCACGCCGCGTAAAATGCCAATGACCAGGTAGAGCTGATCGCCAATGGTAATGGCCGGCAACTGCGCCACATTGACAATGCCCAGCCGCTGCGCCGCAATTGGCCCCAGCACGGCCACGCGATCGGCGCGTAAAGATTGCCCCACATCCAGCAGCCGTCCTCGCATCAACTCGGCCCGTACAGCCTCAAAAAGCCCCGGCGACGCCGCCTGCACCGACATTCTAAACGCGGTCTGGCGCTGTGGGTCCTTTACCGGCGAGGCGCTGACCAGCGCATCACCAACGTCCACTTCGCTCAGCGTACCGGCGGCAGCCACGCCATTAAGCCGCATGAGCCGCGCCTCGGCATCCCATGGAATCACCTGCAATTGGCTCTCCAGCGCCGCGGCTTGCGCCGTCACAATGATTTCGGTAGCGGCCAATTCGTCAAACTGACTGATTATGCGGTTGCTGGCCGTGCGCGAAATGCCTAACGTGGCCACCAGCGCCGTTAGGCCAATCACTACGCCCAGCACGGTCAGCATCATGCGGCCGGGGCGAGCAAACATGCCGGCAACGGCCTCATCCAGCAGATCGGCCGGCCTTATGCCGGAACGGCTTATTTTGCCCGGGGATGCAGGTGCAGAACCGTCAGCCTTGGGCAACGGAGACGGGGCCGTGCCCACTGCTTCCTTTAACGTACCATCCACAATGTGCACGCGGCGATGAGCGCGCTGGGCCACATGTTCATCATGGGTCACCACCAAAATCGTCAGGCCCTGCCCATTGAGGTCAGCCAGCAAATCCAGAATATGGTTGGTCGACTTCGAATCCAGGTTGCCAGTTGGCTCATCACAAAGCAGCAGGCTGGGGGAATCGACCAGCGCACGAGCAATGGCTACGCGCTGCCGTTCACCACCGGACAGGGTGGTCGGCAGAAAATCCACGCGGTGGCTCAACCCCACTCTTTCCAGCGCCGCCAAGGCCCGCGTCCGCCGCCCCTGTCGAGCCTGGCGCCGATAGATTTCAGCCAGCATCACATTTTCCAGCACCGAGCGATGGGCCAACAGATGAAACGACTGAAAGACAAAACCAATGTAGCGGCTGCGCAACCCGGCGCGCTGACCATCGCTCAAGGCCGCCGTGTCTATACCCTCAAACAGATATGTACCGCTGGTGGGTCGATCCAGGCAGCCCAGAATGTTGAGCAGCGTGGACTTGCCGGCCCCGGACGGCCCGGTAATGGCCAGCCATTCGCCCGCCGCTACCCGCAGGTTGATGGCGTTGAGCGCTTGCACCACCGATTCATGCCCGAACTGGCGGCTGACTTGATTCAGTTCAAGAATAAGGCGATGATTCGGCGCGTCTGATTTACTCTTCACCATTTTCCATCCCGATCAACACCAGCTGTCCAGGAGAGAGTGCGCCCTCCAGCGGCGCGATCTCTACAAAGCCGGCGGTGGCTAATCCCGGCGTCACCGCCACTGTTTCAAGCGCCCCGTTGAGATCGACCTGAATGTGCGAAACGCCATCGGCACTCATGGTCAACGCGCTAATGGGCGCCACAATAACAGCGCCGCTGGTCGACTGTACGGGGATGGTCAAGCGCAGCGAGAACCCTTCCAACGCCGTATCCGTCTCATCTACATGGGTCTCAAAGTAGATGTGAAACCCATCCACCCCATCGGTGCCCGGCGCATCGGCCACCCGCGCCACAACACCCGTTGCCGCAACGCCCAATTCGCGTTCGTCAATCTGTACCGCCATTCCGGGCTGTACCAGCGACGCTTCATCCAGCGGTAGGGACGAATCGATTGAAAGCTGATTATTGGTCACCGTTAACAGCGCGCCCTGTGCGGGATCACCCACGGCGGCGTTGACCTGCTCGATGCGCACCGGCAGATTGGGCAAAAATATCAACTCATCAGCCGGAAGCTGTATATCGGTTATCTGCTGAATCGCCGCCAATTCGGCCTGAAGGCTATCCACCTGCGCCTCCAGGCGGTCAACGGCGCGGGCGGCGGCATTCTGCGCATTGAGCGCGATCTGTACCGCTGCTTCCCCCTGTAATTGGGCCGCTTGGGTGGCCATTTCGTCCAGGGCCACCTGTGGAGCAGCGGCTTCCGTGGTGGCTGCTACCTGTGCCTCTGCCAGGGCGGCGGCGGCGCGGGCGGCTTCTACAGCAATAGGCGCGGCGGCCAGTTCATCCTGTGCAGCGGTCAGTTCGTCCCGGGCAGTGGCCAATTCTTCCGCTAAATTATGCAGCTGCGCGCGCTGCTCTGCCGTGGGTTCAAATGGTGACCAGCCGGCGGCGTTATACCAATCCGCCACGGCGGCGCTGGTATCAGCGTCAAACCGGCCATCCACTTTGCCTGGGGCAAAACCCAACCGGGCCAAAGCCTCCTCAAGCTGTTGCACATCTTGGCCCTGCACCCCCGGTGTTAGATCGCGAAAGACCGGTACTGCGCCCAAAAACAGAAAAACGGGCCGGCCCGATGCTGAGAGCAGCACGTCTCCTTCCTGCAGCTGCTGACCACGGTGCGGTGCGGTAGTGATGACGCCGGCGCGCTCCTTAAGCGCCGATGGCGCCAACGAAACTTCCTGCGGTAGACCAAAGCGGGCCATCCCGCGCGTAACAATATTGGCAGAAAGCACCCGCTCTTCCAGCGGCGCTAGAATGGGCGCAGGCGTGGGCGGCGCCGTGCGCGCGGCTGCTTCTGCTGGAGATTGAATCAACGTGCCGGCGAGCCAGCCAGCCACCGCCGCCAGCACCACCAAAAGCAGCACGACGGCCAACGATACACTTCGTTTTTGACGCATTCTTTCCTCGCGATCTGCGTTGCGGAATATGGGATTAGGCATACGGGACACGGCAGACCACGCGCCTCACTTGCTGTATTCCGTATGCTGTCACCTTATCCCATCGCCTTAATTCTGCCGCGCATACAGTTCGCGCTCGACCTGGTTTTCCACCGGGTCCAAAATCCTCTCCTCACAAGTGATCACGGCAGCGGCCAGGGCCATCTCTTCACTTTGCAGCGCCTTCAGGGTGGCCAGCGCATCGGCATCCAGCGCCTCGATTGGTTCGCCGTGGGTAATTTCGTAGGTGCGTCGGCGCAGATCCGGTTCCACCTCACGCTCGCTATTGTAATCAAAACCGGCATCGTGCAGGCAGGTGGCAAAATCGGCCAGGGCAGCCACCATGCGCGGATCTTCGGCAATGCGTGCGTCTTTGGGGCTTAAGTAAGAAGTATTCATCTGTTCGGGCGTAAAGTTGGCCTCAATGGCCTGTCGCGTACAGCCCCCCGTGCGTGAAAAGTCTTCTGTTTCCAACGCCACGGCAAACGTTGCATCGCTCTGTTCGCCAAATAGCGTACGATTATAGGCCACTTGGTCGGCGGGAGCCAGATTGGCAAAAATCTGCACATTCTGCTCACCCAGGCCGATCTGGGCGGGAATCATCAACTCGGCCAGCTGAGGCGGCGCACCGCTGTAGAGCGTGGAAATGCCAAAGCCATAGGTGGCAATAAATTGGCGCTCGCCCATACCGGGCAGCGATTTATCCGCGGTCATGCCGTGGCGCACCGTGTTATAATCGACCGCCACATATTCAAAACCGGCATCGCTCATGCATTGGGCTATGTCCGCTTCCACCGCTTCAATTTTCTCGACCAACCCTTGCTTACTCAGGCCAAACTCCTCTGTACCGGGAACGCCATTGGCGGCGGCGCTGCCATTGCTTTCGGCGCGCCCGCTGCTGCACGCGGCCACAAAGAGCAAGATCAGCATCATGGTTAGAAAATGGAGGAACGTACCCCCGCGCGGATTCTGCCATTTGTCCCAATGGTCAGCGACAATCTTCATTTTGAGCATCCTTCCTCTATAGGCTATGTGGGCTCTTTCTCTACATATCATCGTTTTCATCGCCCATGTCGACCCCGCGGCGCCGGAACCAGTAGACCCCAGCCATGGCGGCCAGAACCACCACGGGTCCACCAATGGCGTAGGGCAAAATGCCCCCCGGATTGGCGCTCACAAAGCGTTCCACCGTCACATGAATCCCGGGGCTGGTGAGCGGCTGGCTAGATATTTCGGCCGCGCCGGGGGCTGGGATCAGCACCAGATAGACCATGTAGTCACCGGCCAAAATGGTGCTGAGCTCCCACTCTTGCTTGGCAGATTCGCCCGCTCCTAGACTTTCCAGATATTGGGTGCGCTCCGGTGACCAATCTTCCGGGTCCACTACATCTCCCTCTGAATCCAGGTTAATTATATTCATCGCCAGAATCAGCGGCACCGATTCAGCGCTATCCTGATTGGTCACGGTGGTTTCAAAAAACACCTTGTCCCCGGTCTTGACCATGGCATGGGTGGTATCAATCGTAATCTCCAACGGAGGCGCCAGGATTTCCTGATGCCGTTCACCGGTCATGGGTGCGGCCAGGGCAGCGGAACTTCCCCACATGCCGGCCCCAAGGGCCAACATTAGCGCCAAGGCCTGGCTCTGTTTGCCAAAGCGCCAGTTGAAAGGCACGCCACCATCCAAACGCAAGCGCGGCGCCGCATAGACAAAGAGCAGCAATAGCACAATGGCCGCAAAAATAATGGGCGACCAGAGAAAGTTTTGCATCTCGGCCACGGTGCGGTTGTTGACCAGAATTTTCTCCAGAAAATGGTCAACCGATTCGAGCGGATTGACGGTCTTGAGCCAGCGCCCCATGACGCCGGTTTGCGCCGTGCCGGGAAATTGCACGGGGAGGGCGCACAGCAAATAGACGACCAAACTGATACCCAAGCTGGTGCGGTTGGAGCTGGACCAGATGCTTGTGAGCATACCAAAGGCGGTAAATGCCGCCGAGAGTAGAATGCCCATGAGTACACCCCAGAACACGGCTGGCCCAAAGACCACATCGCCGCCGGCCAACACGCGCAAATAGGGAACGGTAATCAACATGGTGACCGGCCAGGGCGAAATAGCGGCCAAATATTTGCCCAATACAATCTGCACGCGGCTGGTGGGGGTCAACAAAAGCGCTTCCAAGGTGGCCCGCTCGCGCTCGCCGCTTAGGCTGTCCGCCCCGATAATAATGGCCATGAGCAGCCCCACCGATAGCGCCGTTTGCAGTGTCAGAAAGACCATCTCGTTGGCGGGCATCAGATCCAGCTCGCTGTTGGAGGCCAATACATAGCTGATGACGCCCACCAAGATACAGTAGATCAAAATCAATACCAGTGCCTTGCCTCCCAGCCACAGATCGGCCATTTCGCGCCCAAAGACAACCCACCATGTGGGGACAGTTGAACCCGAAGATGCGGCGCGCTTGCTGAGCATCTCGGTCTGTTTTGCTGACGGAAGTGTTGTGTCGTTCATTCCGCTTCTTCCTCTGTAAGTTGAAAAAATACATCCTGTAAACGACCGCCTTCAGATTCAAAGCTGAGAACGGCAATGTCGGCGCGCACCAGCGTGTTGAGAATCTGCGCCTTTACCTCTTTCTCCATGTTTTTGGTAAATTCGCCCGAGCTGGCCAGCTCGATGAGCAGCCAATCTCCAGTGGCCGTGATGGGCGTCACTTTGACGACGTTGGGCAACGCTTGGATCACCTGGCGCGCGGTGGCCACCGATTGCTCCGCCACCTGCACCCGCACCACGTTATGCTGCCCACGTTCAATGACTTCACCCACCGTACCTTGGGCAATAATTCGCCCGTTACGCAGAATCACCACATCGTCGCACACCTCTTCGATTTCAGGCAGGTCATGGCTGCACAGCACCACGCCGACGTTGCGCTCGCGCGCCACCCATTGCACCAAAGAGAGCAGCTCTTGCTGGCCACGCGGGTCCAGCCCCAGCGTTGGCTCATCAAAGAAGACTACCACCGGATCGTTGACCAGCGAACGGGCAATGCCCAGACGCTGCCTCATGCCGCGGCTGTAGGAGCCAATGAGCGATTTGGCCCGTTTTTCCAGCCCCACCGCTTTGAGCAATTCCATGCCGTAGCTCTTGGCATCGGCTTTGCTGCGGCCATACATCTGGCCGAAAAAGGTCAAGCACTCAATTGCGGTCATCTGCTTGGCAAAGCCCAGGCTTTCGGGCAGAACACCTATTTTGCGCCGAATTTCACGCGGATGGTCCGAGCTAATACCACCAACGTAAAATTGCCCCGAGGTGGGCTCCAAAATGGTGGTTAAAATGCGAATGGCAGTGGTTTTGCCGGCGCCATTGGGACCCAAAAAGCCCAGAATATGACCTGGTTGCAACGTAAACGACAGATTGCGCAACGCGGCCCGCGGCCCATACGCTTTGTGCAGCTGCTCTGCCACCAAGATGGGTTCAGCGGCTGCCCCATTGAGAGATGTAGATTGTTCAATCATAAGCTGTCCAGTTCTCATAAAAATAAAGCGCGATTTGGGACTTGCGTGAGGGCGGTTGAGCAATGCACAAGTGTACGATGCACGCAGAATCCGTAGTTCACAACGCAAATAGATAAGGCTAAATTCGTAATGAGTTGGTCGCCTGTATCATCAATCGTTGCGGTGTATTGAGTATAGGGCAGCCGCCGTGAAATTATCATGAAACAGACATGAAGCATTCTTCATCTCTCGAGTCCTGGGCCGGCTCGGCGGCAAAATTCTGGCGCGCTGTTCGTTCACAGCATTTGTTCGCTTGCGCGACTTTGTAGCCGTTCCTCCTTATCTATCCCAGAATGTGTGGGATAATAAATATTTTGCGTTTAAAATTTGTACCTATCCAGCCGTAGGGGGGCTTCGACACGTTTACCCCCAAGCACCTGGATAGTTACTAAAATTTGCCTAGAACGGAGGTCATAGATGTTTGCCATAAATATTGATAGTGTAGACGATATTGACAGTGTAGCTTTTGAACGTAAGGCCCAACCTAGAGCAGTACCCCAGAATCCCTGCCCTTCACGAACCCGGTGGGGATTCTGCATTTAAAGTCCTTGTTCAACGCACACCCCCGATTGTCCACTTTTCACGTGTCTACTTTGAAAGGAAATATCACCGCCATCAGGCAAGTCCTAAAGGAAAGACCATGAAACAACAAGGATTACGATTTTTACTTCCCTATATGCGCCCCTATCGCCGTCAATTGCTGATTGGCGTTTTATACGCCTTCATTGGCGCCGGCGCCCAGGCCTTTAGCCCGACACTGCTCGGCCATGCCGTTGACAACTTAACCCAAGGTGTGCAGCCGCGCGTCCTCATATATTATGCCGCCGGCTTGATTGGCCTGGCGGCTACGCTGGCTGTCTTTCGCTATCTGCTGCGCATGTTGACCGGCCAGATAGCAGCCGGCATCACCTACCGCATGAGCGCAGACATGTTTCACCGCCTGCTTCTGTTCGACAAAGAAACGCGCGAAAAATATGGCACGGGAGACCTGCTCTCGCGCGCCACCAGCGACTTTATCTACATCTGGCGCTTTTACAGCGCTGGCTTCCAGATGTCTATACACGCGCTCTTTCTTTTGTTAATTGGGTGCAGCCTCATTGCTCTGACAAGCCCGCTGCTGGCCGTAATTGTCATGGCCATGCTCACAACCAGCATTTTTATTCAAATCCGGCTGGGGCGTCGCCTGGAACAAGCGTTTAGCAATGTGCAGGCGCAGATGGCAAAGATTTCGTCTTTTGTCGAAGAGCATCTGGGCGCGGCGCGTATGCTGCGCGCTTATGCCCAAGAAAGCGCGGTGGTGGCGGAATTCCGCAAAGCCAACCAAAACTATGTGGCGGACAACCTGCGCTTTGTGCTGCAATCGGGCGCCATTTCGCCACTGCCCCGCTTTGTGGTGCAGCTAGCCTCGACGGTTGTGATGTTTGTTGGCGGCATGCTCATTGTGGATGGCAGCATGACCGTGGGCCAGTATGTACAGTTTATTGTCTATTTAACGCTGCTCAATGGCGCGGCCCAGATGATTACAGGCGCCTTTGAGCGTCTTCAGCAGGGCAGCGCCGCCGCCGGTCGCATTGGCGAGGTGCTCCAACGCTGGCCCAAAATTGTCGATGCGCGCAAGCCGGTCAAGGCCCAATTAAGCGGCAGCATCCACTTTAACGATGTGGGCGTATGGGCCGCCGATCAGCAGCGCTGGGTGTTGCGCCATATCGACCTGGATATTCCCGCCGGCCAAACCATGGGCATTGTGGGTCCCACCGGCGCCGGTAAGAGCATGTTGATTGGTCTGCTGGGCCGCATACATGACCCCGATGAAGGCAATATCACCATGGATGGCCACGATTTGCGCAGCATTAAGCTAAACGCGCTGCGTGACCATGTTATCTATGTGCCGCAGGAGACGCTGCTTTTTAGCATGAAATTACGCGAAAACATTGCCCTGGGTGTGCCGAACACACCCGAATCCCGCATCTATCGCGCCGCCGAACAGTCGCGGCTGGCGAACGATCTGCCCCAGCTGCCGCGCGGTTTGGAAAGCTTGGTGGGAGAACGTGGCGCGACGCTGTCTGGTGGCCAGAAGCAGAGAACGGCCATTGCGCGCGCGCTGGTGCGCGACCCCAAAGTGTTGCTGCTTGATGATGCTCTATCCAGCGTGGATATGAAGACATCCGCCGAGATTATCCAAGAACTGCGCGCTTCACAAACCCGCCACACCTGCGTAATTGTGAGCCAGCGCATGGCGGCCGTACAGGATGCCGACCAAATCATCGTGCTGGATCATGGAGAGATCATCGAGCGTGGCACACACGCCGAATTACTGGCTCTAACCGGGCTATATGCAGAAATGTATTATCGCGAAATTGAACAGGCTCAGGAGGATGGCCCCAATGTCAAATCAGAAAATGGAGATGCAAACAGCGCCCGTTCCGAACGAACGCGCCAACAAAGCCACCACAGCGCCAACCCAAACGGTGGCGGCGCCGGCGCCAACGCAGTCGCCGGAAATACAGATCGACGCCGAGCAAGTGCGGCAGGACCTGGCCAAGATCGATCAGGCCGAGCTCGTGATGCCGACCGCAGAGACGGAGAGCCAACCCACAAACGCAACGTCGAACGACAGCAACTCCCCGGAGATTAGCCAGGACTGGGCGCTCTTCCGCCTGCTCGGCAGTTCGCTGCGGCCCTATAAATCCTGGATGACGGTTGCTTTGTTGCTCATGCTTATTGTGGCGGCGCTCAATGTGGCGCCCCCCTATTTGCTGCAACAAGCCATTGATGGCCCCATTGCCCAGGGCGATACAGCGGCGCTGTGGCGCTTGGCCGCTTTTTACGGCCTAGCGGCAATCGCCATTTTTGGCTTGACCTATGCCTACACCTACTGCTTGCAGCAGGCAGGCCAACGGGCCTTGGCCGATCTACGCGTGCGCCTCTTTAGCCATCTGCTCAATCACGACTACGCCTTTCTCTCGCGCACCTCAACCGGCGAGCTGGTTGCGCGGCTCACCAACGACATCGATCAGCTCAATGCCGTGCTTTCAAGCAGCGTGGTGGTGGTGCTTGTAGAAGGCGCAACGTTCCTGGCCGTCATTACCATGATGCTGATCATCAACTGGCGGCTGGCGCTGCTGGCCATGGCGATTTTGCCGGTGGTGGCCGTTGCCACCATCTATTTTCGGAAACGCATTCGGCGCTCTTCACAGGGCGAACGCACGGCCATGGCGTACATTAGCTCCTTTCTCAACGAGCATCTGCACGGCATGACGGTGGTGCAGCTTTTCAACCGCGAGGGGGAAAGTGAAGAGGAATTTGATCTGCACAACAGCCGCTATCGCCGCTCGCTGATTGTGCTGCGCCACCACAGCGCCGTCTTTCTCTCTGTGCAAGAGGTGCTGGCTTCGTTTGGGCTGGGGTTGATGCTCTATGCCGGTGGGCTGGGGGTGCTGTCGGGCTGGGCCACGCTGGGTGTGCTGGTGGCCTTTATTCAATATACGCAGCGGGCATTTCGCCCCATTATTATGCTGTCGCAGCAATATAACGCAGTACAGGTGGCCTTGGGCGCGGCCGAACGTATCTATCGTATGTTGGAAACGCCGCCCCAAATCCAGAGCCCCCTGCACCCGGCACAGTTGGAGAATCTAGCCGGCGCGATTCAGCTTGATGATGTCCACTTTCAATACGTGGAAGATGAACCGGTTCTGCGTGGCGTCTCGTTAGAGATCCCAGCCGGACAGTCGGTGGCCATTGTGGGGGCGACGGGCGCCGGCAAGTCGAGCCTGGTGAGCCTGCTCGCGCGTCAGTATGATCCCCAAGCCGGCGCCGTGAAACTAGATGATATTGATATTCGTCAGCTGGATCTGGCCGATCTACGGCGTGCGGTTGCCGTTGTGCCGCAAGACCCGGTCTGCTTGGCCGGCTCTATTCGCCAGAATATTCGTCTGTATGATGAGAGCGTGGGCGATGACCAAGTTCAGCAGGCGGCAGAGTTTACCAACGCCGCCCGCTTTATTGAAGAATTACCCGACGGCTATGACTTTGAAGTACTGCCCGGCGGCGCTAATCTATCCCAGGGGCAGCGCCAATTGTTGGCGCTCGCCCGTGCGTTGGCGCTCAGCCCCAGCGGCGTCCTTGTGCTGGATGAAGCCACCAGCAGCATTGATACAGCCACGGAAGCGCTCATTCAGGACGCGCTGGAACGCATTCTGCGTAGCCGCACGAGCCTCGTCATTGCGCATCGCCTGAGCACCATTCGCGGCGCCGATCGGATCATTGTGATGGAAAGAGGCAAAGTCGTCGAAGATGGCAATCACGAGTCGCTGCTTGCGCTGGGCGGATTCTATGCGCAGCTGCACGAACATCAAGCCATGTCGCCAGTGGAAGCGACAGCTTATGAAAATTAACAATTCAAATCGGTAAACGACAGCACTGGTTGATGGAAGTTGATAATTCAAATCGGTAAACGACGTCCCTGGTTGAAACCAGCGCCTGGCAACCAAAGTACGCTAAAGTGCACTCTAGAAATAGCCTGCTTGAGCAGGCTTTCGCTAGCAGACGCAGGCTTCAGCCTATGGCATCTATTACTTTTTCGTGGCGATGAACAAACGCACAAAAAAAATCGGCAGCGAAATGCTGCCGATTTTTTTGCGCTATGCTGAGCTAATTAGCTTGAAACGAAACATCTTCACCGGTGACAGTCAAGCTATAGGTGGTGGGGCCAGCGTTGAGGCCGCTAGGCTCCACAACCACATAGTACGTGCCACCCTTGACAAAGCTGCCGGTCCAGAAGAGATCCGCATTCAGGTCAGCGTTTTCTGTGCCGCGGCCCACTGGGTCATAGCTCAGGCCCTCTTGCCACAGGCGCAGTTCGTCCGGCGTCAATACTTGAAACGTAAGTCCGCTACTGGGCTGTGCATCGGCGCGAATCTGAATGCTATTGCCATCGCCGCCATCATAAAAAGCATACCACTGCTTCTGGCCGGGCTCAATCTGCATTGTATCACCCACGGGCGCCAGGGCCGTATCCGCACTGGAACCAGTCATCATGGCCATCTGCTCTTGCATGTCCATGGCCGGCGCCGCGGCGGGCTGGGTCTGAGCCATTTCAGCACTGGTGGCATCCGGCGCAGCCGGCGGGGAAGTCACCTGAGCCGTGGGGAACGAAACATCATCACCATTGATGCTGAGCGTATATTCACTGTCACCCAAATTGCGGCTCGTCACCACCACATAATAGGTACCAGAGCTGACAAAGCTCCCCGTCCAATAGAGATCGTCCCCCAGATCGGCGTTTTTGGTGCCGGCGCCTACCGGGTCAAAGGTTTCGCCATTGGCCCATTTGTTGACTTCTTCTGGCGTTAGCACCTCGAAAAAGGCGCGGTCGCCGGGCGTCACCTGCATGCGAACGGCAATGCTCGTCTGGTCGCCCTCATCGCGGAAGGCATACCACTGCTTCTCACCATTGGCCAGCTGCATCCAGCTATCCGTGGGCGCCATAGCCGTGCCGGGGCCGCTGCCAGCATCACCGGCATCATCGGCGGCCAGCGCCGCCCCCGCGCCAGAAAGTGCCATTGCGCCAACAATCAACAGCGCCAGCCATGCTTTGACCCAATGTTTGTTTGCAATCTTATTCATAAACTTTGTTCTCCTTGGATATATACTTGGATATGTACTGTTACAAAGTCTATTGTACATTTTGCAGGTCGCAGATGCATCGAGAAGAATACTCATCTTGGGCGGGCGCTTTGCACAGAAGGAATGAGTAAAATTACTCACAACGACTGGGCGGACGAGCTCAAGCGCCGCAGGCGTCACACCCCAGAATTCAGTTGAACTCATAATTTTAGGCAAACTTGCATCAGGCCAAAACAAGAAGGACGCCCTCTTAAAACAGGCGTCCTTTTCAGTCACAAATTCACTTGTTCATTACTTGTTCATCAGACTGGGTGCAGTTCAGCAATACCTTCACGCAGGGCAAAGAGCGCGGCTTGCGTGCGGTTAGCCAGATGCAGCTTGCCTAGAATATTGCCAATGTGATTGCCCACCGTACGTTCGCCAATGACCAAGTGGTCGGCAATTTCGTGATTGGTGAGCCCGCGCGCCACCAGCTTCAGCACATCCAGTTCGCGCTCGGTTAATGGTTCAGCCGTGGGCGGCAAATCGGTGGGATGGTTCAGCTCTTGAATCACCTTGAGCGCTACAGCCGGATCCAGCATGGATTTGCCGGCATAAATATCGCGCACGGCCTGCAAAAGCTGTGCGGGCGAGGTATCTTTCAGCAGATAGCCGGCCGCGCCCGCTTTGAGTGCCGGAAAGATCTTATCATCCTCGGCAAAGCTGGTGATCACCAACATGCGCGCTTGCGGATTTTCCTGCTTGATCTGCGTAATGGTGGCCACTCCATCCTGCCGGGGCATTACCAGATCCAGCAGAATAACGTCCGGCTGCAAGGCGCGCGCTTTGAGCACCGCCTCGACGCCGTCTGCGGCCTCGCCCACCACGCTCATCTGCGGCTCGCTGGCAATGAGAGTTTGCAAACCGCGGCGCACAATTGCATGGTCGTCTACAATCAAAATACGAATTTTGTCGGATGCTATATAGGTCATAATAGATTCTCAATTGGAATCTGCACTCGCACAATCGTGCCCAGGCTGAGTGTAGAATCGAGTTGGAATACGCCGTGTAGGTTTTCCGTTCGTTCGCGCATGCTGCGTAGCCCCAAACCGCCGGCGCCATTGAGCCGGTGGGGGTCAAAGCCGCAGCCGTTGTCGCATATTTCCAGTTCAATATAGGGCACAGCGGCCAGCGCCCTAGTGGATGTGGCCAGGGCCGTCTGCGGCAGGCGCGCGACCGCTGATGGCGGTAGATAGCCATGTGCGGATTCGCTTGGGTCGCGTTGCTCGACGCCGAAGTCTTGGACGTCCACAACTTGCAGCCGCACTGTTACTTCGCTAGCGCAGGCGTGCTTGAGCGTGTTGGTCAGCGCTTCTTGCGCAATGCCATAGAGTCCGTCCTCCAGCGCAAGCGGCAAATCGACCAGCTCTTGCGCCAATAGCCGAGCCTGAATGCCGGCCCGCCGCTCCACCGCTTCTAATCGCTGATGCAGCGCGCCTATCAACCCCTCTTTTTCCAAATCGGGTGGGCGCAATTCGTAGATCAGCAGCCGCATCTCTTTGAGCGCCTGCTGCCCCAAACGCCCCAATTCGGTCATGGGCTCCGCTACATCTTGCAGCATGCCAGAGGCCGCTTGCCGCCGCCATCCCTCTGCCAGCAGCGTTAAACTATACAGCGATTGCGTGACAGAATCGTGCAGTTCGCGGGCCAAGCGGCTCCGCTCTTCCAGAGCGGCCAACTGCTGGGCCTGGATATATAGCCGGGCGTTCTCAATGGCGATGGCCGCCTGAGCGCCAATGGCGCTGAGCAATTCAATATCGCGGGCGCCAAATTCGCGATAGCCGGAGGAGGCAATAAACAGGGTGCCCACCAGCTTCTCTTTGGCGAAAAGCGGCACGCTGGCCAACAAATGTCGACCGCTCGCCGGCGCCGTTATGCCTCCGATCCGCGCGTCGGCATCCACATCATCCGCATGGCAAATCACCAGCGGTTTGCCCGCTTCGGCCACGCGGCCATTGACCCCTTCGCCGATGGCCAACTCGCCAATTTCAGACGCATATGCCGTGGGAAAGCCCTGCTGCACGGCCAATTTAAGTCGCTCTGTTGTGGGCTCCAACAAATAGATGCCGCCCGAATCGAGATGCAAAACCTGGAGCGTCTGCGCCAATGTCTGCTCCAGCGTATAGTCCAAATCCAATGACCGGTTCACCACATTGGCAATGTCATTGAGCGCCGCCAGTTCGCGCGTGCGCTCGGCCACGCGATGTTCCAAGTTGGCATAAGACGAACGCAGTTGTGATGACATATGGTTAAATTGGTTGGCCAACGTTTCAATCTCATCGCCGGTATGCGCCACAATGGTATGGTTGAATTTGCCACCGGCCACGGCCTGCGTCGCCGCAATCAGATCGTTGATGGGCTGCGTGATGCGACGCAAAAAGGCCACAAAGAGCACGGGGGCCACCATGCCCAACAGCAGCAGCACCCCCAAGAGTTGCGTGTAGAATCCCACTTCGCCCGCTAGCGCCGACCAGCTGGTTTCGGTCACCAAGGCCCAAGATGTACCCGGCACCGGCGCAAAGCCGGCCACGGTAGATTCCCCATAGCCCTCTTTGAGGCGGATGGCCCCCACGCGTTGGGCGCCATTATCCAGATTCAATACGCGCTGCACCACAGGGGAAGCCCCTACATCTTGACCAATCTGTGCGGGGTCCGAATGATAGAGCACGCGTCCATGACCATCAACCAACATCGCATCGCCATGCTTTTCAATGCGCAGCCGCACAATGTCGCCATAGAAAGTACTGACGCTGGTCTGCCCCAGCTTAAACATGCCGACCAGCGCCCCGCTCAATTCGCCTTGTGCCCCAAAGACTGGCACCGCCACGGCCACGGCGCTGGCTTCATCGGGGCCATCGGTAATTGAATCCGAAACGGTCGTGGCCGGCGTGCGCAAAAATTGTCGAATATAGGCGCGGTCCGACCAGTCCTGGCCCATGCGCAAAGGGCGGGTTGATGCCACCACTGCGCCGCGCGAATCTAGCAACACCAAACCGGCATCAAAGAGCACTAAGCGCTTGGCTGCCGACGCTAGTGCACCGCGCTGGATAGCCGGCTCTGCGCTAATCATGTCGGGCGAGCGCGCTTCAACGCTGAGTAAATCGGCATATTCAGCCACAGAGGCGCCCAACTGACCGGCGGCCAGCCGCGTCAGCTCTTCGTCGCGTTCCAACAATAATCTTTCCACGGCCTTTTGATAGGCCAGAAAAGAGATCAGGGCGGCAGCCAACAGCAGCAGAGTGGCCGGCACAAAGGCCCATAATATTAGCTTGGCGCGCAGGCCCAGACGAAAAGGTATCGACATTAGGATCATCCAGCCAACATACGCAACCGCTGGGTGTTTTGGATTTTGCGACAGACCTCAATCATTTGACTAACTGGAGCCTGATTGAGAATAAAAATGGATTCCCAGGCGTCGGCAGCGCGGCGCTGGGCATCGGCCATATCGGCGGCAATTTCCACCGTTACCGAATAGCCTTTCATCTGCCCATCCACAAAAGCGGCCATATCGGCCGCGGTTATTTTGCCAGCTGCCTGCGTACGCACAAATTCGATCCAATCCGGCGCTAATGAAGCGCGCGCGGGCTGTAAATAATTGGCGGTGGCCATGGCCAGCCCATATTCGGCGCTGGTCAAAAACTGCATCAGTTCCCAGGCCTCTTCTGGGTGTTCGGTATTTTGGTAAATGCCATAGCCATCGGTGGTGGTCAAAGCCACATGGTGTTCAGGTCCAGCGGGAAAGGGCGCTACCCCCACGCGAAAATTGGCGTATGTGAGAATCTCCTTGAGCGCCCAAGAGCCTTCTTCGATCATAGCCACGCGCTGGTTCACAAAGGCGCTGCGCGTGGACATATTCTGTACATCGATATAGGTGGCCATGCTCTGGTCGGTCCAAATCCGCTCGTGGAGCCAACGCATGGCGGCCAGGGCGGCAGGTTCGCCCATGGCGCAATCAAGTGGATCGCCAGGCTCAACGAGATGCCCGCCCCAGCTATTCACGTACATTTGCACGCGATCCCAGACAATGTCCACCATGCTGCCGCGGCGCGGTGGCGCATCGTCTGTGGGCATGGGCATGGTCAGCCGCTGCATGGCGTCTAAATAGGCTTCATAGGTCCAATCCGCCGTTGGATAGGCGACACCGGCCGCGTCAAAAAGGTCTTTGTTAAAATAGAGGGCCACTGTGCCGTGATACTTGGGCAGCCCAAACTGGTACCCATCTGGCAGAAAAAAAGAACGGTATTGGGCCGGATCCCAATCGGCAATCGTCTCCTGACCAATGTCGCGACTTACATAGGTCCGCAAATCCAGCGTATAGCCTTTTTGGGCCCAAATGGGAAAATAGGTGCAGCACCCCTGAAACAGATCGGGCGCGGTGCCGGCTGCCATATCGGTCAGCATGGCGTCGGCCACATTTTCGGGGTCGGGTGTAAAGAAGACGCGGATGCGCGGATGGCGCTCGTGAAATTTCGCCAACATTTCCTGCGCCATGGCGGGAAACCAGTCGGTGCGCCAATCCTGGTATACAAGTTGAGCCGGCTCGCGTGCGGGCTCAGCTTCGGTGTTGATCACGGGTGGCGTGCAGGCGGCGCCCACGGTTAATGTGAGGCTGGCGGCGACCAAATTGGCCGCGCTTAGGTAGAGCAAGTGGCGCCGCGAGAATTTATGCTGACGCTGGCGGTGGATATGTTCAGCATCTTGGTTAGGCCGATGCAGCATTGGGTGAGGGAATGGATCCATGACGGCCTTCTGTTTGAATATGGGTTACAAATATAACAAATATAGGTCACATAGTGCGTTACATTGTAGGATTCGTTATGTTGTACAGTACGCAAAATAGTCCAAATGGTTGCTTACAACCGTCTATGAGTATACAAAACAATCGGTCCCTGTTCATGTGTCCCAAGCCCCATTTGGTCAAAAGCTCATAAAAACTTCATAATCACGTCTATGCAGCGCTGGCGAGAGCCAGGGAAAGGATGCCACAGGCGGAAGCCTGCGTCTGCGCGAGGAAGCCCGCTCGAGCAGGCTATTGCTAGAGTGCGCTTGAGCGTACTTGGGCTGACAGGTGCTGGTTTCAACCAGTGCCGTCGTTACCTTGAAATTTAGCCGCTGCGGCGGCTTTGCGTTGTGAGCCACCAGATTTATCCGTTGCGATTACGAAGTTCGCGATTGCTCTATCGTACAGCAGGAATCAGGTTGCACAGAAGGTTTGATGCGAGTATGCTATACGGGTGAATATCGAAATTCATTACACCAAGACTTTAGGGCCATCGCGTACCTTAAAAATGTAGGGTTAAAACCCGCAGTTGACACGGAAAAGCGGTCTCAACCGCTTGCCATTTAGCCGCTGCGGCGGCTTTTCATTGTGAGCTGCCGGATTTATCCGTTGCGATTACGAAGTTCGCGATTGCCCTAACCAAGACTTACGCAAGCCTTGACGGAAATTGTGTCGAATGCAAACGGGTTCACGCTTGGCAATCCTCAGGCGCTGCGTAAGTCATGACAAAAGGAGAAACTCATGGCTTTTACAATTGCAACTCCCCAGATCCGCTTTGCCAGCCCGGGCCCACAGCCCAATGGATTGCAAGCCGCGCCAGACGGCCTTTGGTGCATTGACCAAGTGGACAACAAGATTTATCGGCAAGATTTTGAAAGCGGCGCCGTGCTGTTTGAGGCGCAAACCGACACAGTTCATTCCAGCGGCATTACGCTGGGTGGCGGCTACATCTGGATCGCCTCGACCTACGAGTCGAAGATCGCCAAGCTCGACCCAGCGACGGGCAAAACGGTTGCCAAATATGACTCACCGGGGGCTGGCGTGGTGGCCTGGCGCGAAGATGCAACAGACGCCCAAGCCACCGGCGCCCACGGGCTCGAATGGCGTGAAGGGCTACTCTATGTGGCGTCTCCGCCCTCGCAAACGATTCACGTTATGGATCCGGAAAGTTGGGAGGAAGTCAATCGCTTTCCCAGCGGCGGCTTACGCGTGCATGGCATTGCCTGGGGACCACAGGGCAGGCTATGGGTGTCGGATACCTCATCGGGGACGGTCCAGTTGATGGATACCGAACGAGGACGCATCTTTGAAACCATCCGCGTAGAGGCGCCAGCCGAAGTACACGGCATGACAATTCACGAGGGCGTGCTCTGGTATTGTGATGCCCACTCACAGCAGATTGGCTGCTTGATCGTCTAAGTACAATAGGACTTACGCAATCGCACTCTAACTTCGACAAGCTCAACCGTCGATACCTGCGTAGGCATATGCAAAAAGGGGAAGCCATGTGGCCTCCCCTTTTTAATGTAAATCAATTCTAGATTCTATGCGCTCTCAGGCAGATGCTCCACCGAAGCTTAGTAACCATCATGTATGTACCGCCAGGCTGGCTACTGCGGTCGGTTCGGGTCCAGCAACCAGGTCACCAGCGCATTGATTTCTTCCGGCGTCATTTGCTCCGCAAAATTCTGCGGCATAAGATTGGGCAAATAGCCCGGATTTACAAAATCATTGGGCGCTACAATACTGGTGTGCACATAGGTCTCCGCATCTTCGCCTGGCACTTTCGTCCCAGCCACTTCGGCCAGATTGCCCAAATTGGGTCCAACCAAGTGAGGCGTGTTCTCATCTTGCGGTTCATTCAGATTATGGCACCCGGAACAACCCATGTTCACAAATAATACTTCGGGCGCACGCGGCTCGGCAGTTTCAGAAACCGTTTGCGTATCCGAAATGCCCACCGTCTCGGTAATGCCGGCCTCGGCGGCGCGCACGCCGGCCCAGCCAGTGTCTACCCCGTCAAAGGGCTGCCACGGATCTTCTTCATCAGTCTGTTCCACAGCCGATTCCTGCCAGTTCAAAATATAATTGGCCAGCGCATCGATCTGGTCATCACGCAGCGGACCGCCATAGTTGCGGCTCCAGGTAGCCATTCTTTGCGCCCATTGGGAATTGACTTTGCTGGGGCGTCCGGCGGCCACAGTCAACAGCACATAAGACTTTTGGGAGCCCGTGTAGCCCAAATCGTCTAAGCGATGGGTAAACCAATATTTGCTGTTGAGCGCCGGCGCCACGTTCATCGTACCTTGGCCATGATCGCCGTGACAGGGAGCACAGTTGCTGGCAAAGAGCGCCGCACCTTTTTCAATGCTACGTCCATTCCAGTTGGCCGTTTGTGCTTCCATGCGCGGCACTTCCGTCACAATAATGCCGCCCAACACAGCTAATGTAACTACAAGGGCCAGAATACCGATGGCTATTTTGGCAATGGGCGACTTAATATACAAGTAATGGTAAAGTGGCTTATGCATGTGCCGTGTTTACTCCAGTCCAAGTAGGTTTTTCATTGAGCCCAACACGCCGCCATCCTCTGTGAGTCGAGAAATAAAGCTTAGATCGCGACGGGCATATTGCTCCCAATAAAGGGCATCTTCATGCAGCCAGAAACTGCGCACAAATTTATCCGATTCGCCTTCACCAGACAGGTAGTTAATTTCCCAATCCAGCCGCTTCAGGTGCGGCTGATCCTGAATGACGTGCAAAATGCCATAGACGTTATTAAAGTTCGCATCCCGTTCCTGCTGCTCGCTAATGCCAGCCGCAAATTCATGCATAACCTCGGCAAATTCGGGGTCATCCTCATCGTGAATGTTGTCCATGGGCACAACGCCAGAATCGAGTAGTTTCTGCGCATCTTCCTCACCCAGATAGCGCACAAGCGTATCGGTATCTACAGTTAGGAAATCGCCATTGGGCAAATGTTTATACCCCACCTCACGCACCAGGCCCGCGCCTTCTTCCGGCATAATTTCTTGCACCACTTCAATCGGCGGCGCGCCCTGCACGGCGTACTGTGGTGTGCCCATGTAGCTCCAGATAATCATCACCACACCAGCCATTACGCCGCTGATAATCGCCACCCGGCGATCCTTAATGCGGCGGCTGGGGTTGGGATCCAGATAGGGAATACCCATTAACAAAACCAGCAGCACGCCCGGCAGCAATACGCCAGAAATAAACTTGTCGGAAATCTTCAGCAGCCCCTGTAGCCAATAGAAGTACCAGGGCGCCACGGTATGTAGCGGTGTGGATTGCGGATTTGCAATCGATTCCAGCGGCGCCTGGAAATAGGTAGCCACCCAAACCACCATAATGGCCGTCACGCTCAGCAAAAATGAAGTTTCATCCAAAAAGACATCGGGCAAGAAGTAGACGCGGCGGTCAGCCGGTACTTTTTTGGCGCTATCTTCCCCAATCTCCTCTTCCTGGGCCGGCAGGCTGATGCCGTAGAGCACCACTTTGTAGTAGTGCACAAAGAAGAAGAGAATGAGAATCAAGGGCAAAAATAGAACATGCAGCAAATAGAAACGCAACAGACCGCTGGAACCAATATCTGGCGCACCGCGCGCCAACAGGTTCACCGTATCCCCCACCACCTTGGGTGGAATCGCTTCCGCCATAGAGGTGCCAATGGTGACAGCCCACAAAGCCAGCTGATCCCACGGCAGCAAATAGCCAGAGAAGCTGAGGAAGAGCGTTACCACCAGCAAAATCACGCCCGTAAACCAGGTAAATTGGCGCGGCGGTTTATAGCTGCCGGTTAGATAAGCGCGCACCATATGGGCTGTTACAATGGCCACCATCAGCTCGGCGCCCAGCCGGTGCATGTCGCGCATAAATTGCCCCAGCGGCACATTGCTCAACAAGCGAATCATATCTGTGTAGGCGCGCTCGGGCGTGGGCGCATACCAAATCATGAGAATGGCGCCGGTAATCGTTTCTAAGATAAACAAATAGGTAGAAAGCAACCCCAGCCGGAACGTATGCGTAAAACGCGTCACGCTCTCATGGTAATAGGATGGTTTGATATGCAGCAAGAACGAATCTGAGTGAGGCCGCAGACGCGGATTAGGACGTCCAGGCGGCTCCCCGCGCAACATCTTGCGAAATTCACCCGCGCTGATGCCAGCCGTAATGCGGGTGAATGTATCATCCGCAAGATCCAGAATTGTATTGAAGAAGCCCTTATTTTGGGTTTCTGGTTGTACTGCCATAGGTTACGCTCTCCTGAATTTTATGGGTCAAAATTAGGCGATTATGCGACGCGCAGGGGACTCTGAAGCCGGGCTGCCGGTAACTTTCTTACCCGTATCCACCACAACTTCACCATCAGCCTCACTGAGTACAAAGGAGTCTAGAGAACGTGGAGCTGGTCCTTCAATGTAGAAGCCATCATGGGTGTATTTGGAACCATGACATGGACATTCAAAGCGCCAGTTTGCCGGCTCCCATTTATAAAGACAACCCAAGTGCGGGCAGACCATGTACAGCGCCTTTTTGCTGCCATCCTCAACCTCCACCATCCAGAACTTGCCATCTGGATTGCCTTGAGGGGCATCTGCATTGGCCGGCCACAGCGTTTCGTCCACAAAGAACTTGCCGCCAAATTCACCGGCCTTAAAGCGCGGATACATAAACACATACATCCCCAAACCGGTTTCGGCCAACACAAGCGCCGTGGCGGCTCCCCAAGCATATGTCAGGAACTCGCGGCGCGAATACTCACGCTGTAGCGCGGTTTCGGGCGATTCCTCGGGAACGCCCTGCAACACCGGGGGTGGCCCCACGGGCGCGCCGGCGCTGGCGCCATTGGACGCTGTGCCATTTGCGCTTTCCACAGCGTCAGCAGGAGCCTCTTCATCGGCGTCTACAGCTGTTTCTGCCGCCGCATCCGCCTCGGCAACAACTTCGCCAGTGGCATCTGCTTCGCCAGGGTCTGTCTCAGCATCGCCGGCATCTACCGCTACTGCTTCTGCAGCTGGCGCTGCGGCTTCCGTGTTGGCCACTTCAGGGGTAGCCACGGCTTCCGGCGCAGCTTCATCATCTGCTTCCGCTGCCCGCGCTTGGGCCGATGCCTGCATCTTGGCCTTTAATGCCGCAATCCGATCTGCACCACTTAAATTTTCCAAATTTTCCGCCATCGTGATCTGGACTCCTTTAGGCAGTTTTTGTGATCCGAAGGTAACAAATCCCAATAAAACGGGACAGAGGTTTTTCTAATAAGAGCTATGGGCAAATATAGCACAACTGGTTTTGATTGTCCAATTTATCACAAATAACTGCTCCCTTTATAAGCGTCCTAAGAAAGTATTTTTAGCAGGGGTATTTTTAACACCGCACCGCATTGTACTAAATTTCACAAGTGCTGTCTATTTTGCCCGCCAAAAATAACATTGTTTATGACTCCTCTTTTCGCTCGCGCCTTCATAGGGTATACTCATTTGCCAGACAACCCAAAAACAGAATCGATAGATCGCACATGTTGGTCGGTCGACATGTACTGTACAAATAATTCGCCAGCGGAGAATCTTATGCAGCACACCATTGCGCTTGAAACAATTGGGCCGCAGGGGCCAGAAATGGCGCACGCCGTAGAAAAGTGCGTCCACTGCGGCTTTTGCCTTTCCGCCTGCCCCACCTATAAAGTGCTGGGCGAAGAGATGGATTCGCCGCGCGGGCGTATTTATCTGATGAAAGAGCAGCTCGAGGGCCATTTGGCGCTGGATGAGATGACGCCTTTTGTGGATCGCTGTCTGGGCTGCATGGCCTGCGTCACCACCTGTCCCTCGGGCGTAGAATATGGAGATCTGCTGACGCCCTTCCGCGCCCGCGCCGAGCAAGAACGCAGCCGCAGCCCCATGGAGCGCCTCACGCGGCTCATGGTGCGAGAAACATTGCCCTACCCAGGCCGTTTCCGGTTGGCGGCCGCCATGGGGAAACTGGCCAAACCGTTGCAAAGCGTACTGCCGGGCCCGCTAGGCAACATGCTGGATCTGCTGCCAGATGCCCTGCCCGCGCAGCAGCCATTGCCCGAAATTGTGCCAGCCGTGGGTGAAAGACGCGCCCGCGTAGCGCTGTTGGCCGGTTGCGTCCAGCAGGTGTTGGCGCCACAGATCAATCGGGCCACGCTAAAGGTGCTGGCGCACAACGGCGTAGAGGTGCTGATCCCACGGGCGCAGGGCTGCTGCGGCTCGCTGGCCATGCACACCGGTGAAGAAGCCCAGGCGCTGCGGTTGGCCCGCCACAATCTGGATCAATTTGTGCCGCTGCTGCTGCGCGACGATGTGGATATGGTGGTGACCAATGCGGCGGGCTGCGGCTCCGGCATGAAAGAGTATGGGTTGCTCTTCAAAGGCACGGTACACGAGGATCGGGCCAAACTATTTGCCAGCAAAGTGCAGGATATTAGCGTTTTTCTGGCCGCGCTAGACATGAAGCCGCTCCAACCCCTGCCCGAATCACTGACCATCGCCTACCACGACGCCTGTCATCTGGCTCATGCGCAACGCATTACCGCCCAGCCCCGCCAGCTATTGAGCGCCATTCCCAACGTGACGCTGGTTCCCATTCCCGAAGGGGAACTCTGCTGTGGCTCAGCCGGCACATACAACCTGGAGCAGCCTGAGCTGGCTCATCAAATTGGCGAACGCAAGGCGCGCAACATTCTGACCACGGGCGCCGATGCCGTGGTCACCGGCAATATTGGCTGCATGACCCAAATTCAGACGCACCTGGCTGCCCTTGGTCAGCCGTTGCCCATTTGGCATACGGTAGAGGTGCTGGCACAAGCGATTGCGGCGTAGGGAGTAAAGGTAGTACCAGCTGCGGTTGTAAAAGCGATGCATAATTGACAATTCTACGTTGAAAAATGGGTACTTATGCAGCGCTTTTACAGAGCCCAATGGTATAAGCATAAGCAGTAAGGATGGGACATCGTCGTACCTCTATTCCCCGATCCCCCTCCCCACAAAAGGAAGCATAACCATGACCGATATTTCTATCGCCGTTGTGCCCGTAGCCGGTATTGGCACGCGGCTGCTGCCGGCCACCAAATCACAGCCCAAGGAGATGCTGCCGGTGGGGCGCAAACCGGTGGTGCAATATGTGGTGGATGAACTGACCCGCGTGGGGTTACAGCGGTTGCTCTTTATTACCGGTCCGAGCAAGACATCCATTGAAAACCACTTTGACATTGACGCCGAGCTGATCCAGGTGCTGCGCGAGTCCGGCAAAGAGGATCTGCTGGCCGAGCTGAGCTTTGAACGGGCGCCCATCCAATATTTTTACACGCGACAACGGCAGCTGCTAGGGCTGGGCCATGCCGTGTCGTGCGCCCGCCCCTTTGTGGGCGATCAGCCCTTTGTGGTGGCGCTGGGGGATTCGATCATTGGGCTGAACGCGCAGAGTGATGTTGTGCGTCGCATGAGCCGCTGTTTTGTGGAAACAGGGGCCGACGCGGTCATTGCCGTTGAAGAGGTGCCGCACGCGGAAATTCGCCATTACGGCGTGGCCATGCCCAAAACCACTGGCGACATTTTTGAACTGGCCGACGTCATCGAAAAGCCTACGCTAGAAGATGCCCCCAGCAATCTGGCCATTGCGGCGCGCTATGTTTTTTCACCCACGATTTTTGATGCGCTGGAGCAGATTCAGCCCGGCTCTGGTGGTGAGCTTCAGTTAACCGACGCCATTCGGCTGCTCATCCAGAATGGCGGCAAAGTCTATGGGCTGCGGCTGCATAACCACGAACGGCGCTATGATATTGGCACTTTTGACAGCTATTTCCGCGCGTTTGTGGAATTTGCCCTGGCGGATGAGAAGCATGGGGCAACTTTGCGCACATATCTGGAAGAGCTGCTGCGCAAGGCAGCATAGCAAAGCTCTCGTCACTGCAATTTTGGAGTAAATGTTCATGGAAATTGTTCGGAAACGTACATATGCCCGCGCCGGGCTGTTAGGCAACCCATCGGACGGCTATCATGGCAAAACGATCTCGGTGATTGTGCGCAATTTTTGGGCCGAGGTGGTTCTATACGAGTGGGACTCAGTAGATATTGTGCTGGCGCAAAATGACCGCGCCAGCTTTCGTTCCGTCTATGATTTGGCCAAAGATGTGCAGCTTCACGGCTATTATGGCGGCATCCGGCTAGTCAAAGCCACCATCAAGCGCTTTGTGGAATATTGCCAGGCCCAAAACATTTCGCTGCACGAGCGCAACTTTTCTGTGCGCTACGAAACCAATATTCCGCGCCAGGTGGGTATGGCTGGCTCCAGCGCCATTATTGTCTCTACGCTGCGCTGCTTGATGGCCTATTATGACGTGCAGATGCCGCTGGAAATCCAGCCCACATTTGTGCTTTCGGTTGAGCTGGAGCTGGGCATTACCGGCGGCTTGCAGGACCGCGTGATTCAGTGCTATGAAGGCGTGGTTTATATGGATTTTGCCAAGGCGCGGGAGCGCACCATCCACGGCCTGCGCTGCTATCATTACGAACCGCTGGATCCGGCGCTGCTGCCCTCGCTATATGTGGCCTATCACAACGCCCTAAGCGAGCCCACCGAGCTCTTCCACAACGATATTCGCGGTCGATATGACCGCGGCGACCAGGTGGTGATTGGCGCCATGGATGCCTGCGCAGTGCTGGCCCATGAGGGTCGCGCCGCTATCTTGAGCAGCGATGGCGCCAAGCTGAGCCAGCTGATCAACGAGAATTTTGGCGTGCGCCGCGGCATCTATAACTTGCCGCCGTGGCAGGTGGAGATGGTGGAGACGGCGCAGCGCTGTGGCGCCAGCGCCAAGTTTGCCGGCTCCGGTGGTGCGATTATTGGCGTTTATGAAGGCGAAGAGATGTTTCGCGAATTAACGCAGGCGCTGGGAGCGATTGGGTCGCGGACGTTTAAGCCAGTGGTGGAAAGTAGAGGAGTAGAGGAGTGGAGGAGTGGAGGAGTGGAGGAGTGGAGGAGTGGAGGAGTAGAGGAGTAGAGGAGTGGAGAAGTGGCCATTCGGTAAGGCTTTGGCGTGCGCAGTCGTTCACGCAGCGGTTGCAGAGCCATTACGCTCAGGCGCCGTAACAGAGTAGAATAGACTGGGGCCCTTCGATAGGCTCAGGGACCAGAGGAGAAAAAGAGAAATATGCAGGAATTGGTGGAGGTAAAGGCGTATTTGGCCGAGAAACCGGGGTCGGTAGAGGAGTATCCGTTTGGTCCCACGGCGTTGGTCTATAAGGTGGGCGGCAAGATGTTTGCGCTGGTTTCCGAAGATGCGCGGCCATTGCGCATCAATTTAAAGTGTGACCCCGCGCTGGCCATTGCACAGCGTGATATGTACGCAGCGGTGCTGCCCGGTTACCACATGAACAAGCGCCACTGGAACACAGTGGTGCTAGACGGCTCAGTTCCTGCCGCCGAGGTGCGCGCCATGATGGATGATTCGTACGCGCTGGTGGTCAAAGGATTGGGTAAGGCTGTGCGGGAGCGGCTGCACCTGTCTGCTGACGATTAAATGGGGTGTACGGCTTCGGTGTAAAAACCAGGTCCACTGCCCATTTGGCGTCTGCATCAAGCGCACGCGTGGCGCGCCAGGCGCCGGCGGGCGGCAGCGGATTGCCGTAATCGAAGTGGCGACAATAGTGGGCCACTTCATCCTTGGCAACGCCCAACTCTTCTAACAAAACCCGAATCGGCCCGCCGTGGGACACAATGGCAATGGGGCCATCATCGGCGCTTTCACCACAGAGCCGCTCCCAGAACGGCCATAAACGGGCCAGCACATCGGCATCTTTCTCCCCATTTACCCATTCGGCCAACATTTCCTCAGTTTCCATCTCAATGCCAGAAGCTGCGGCAGCAATGTGGGCGGTCATCTGCGTGCGCAACAGCGGGCTGGCGTAAATCTGCTGCACGCCAACGGATTTCAGATACGCTCCCAAACGGGCGGCTTCCTCTTCGCCTTCGGGCAAAATAGGCGGCCCCGGCGCAACATCATAGCGAATGCCGGTAGTGCGGTTGGGCGTGGCGTGGCGGGCCAGATAAATGGTGATGGCGGGTTGAACGGTGGAAAGCTGCGACATTATGTTCCTATGTATTCCTATTTTGTGCTTCTATTTTTCATGACAATTAACAAGGGGACTTATGCAAGGCTGGCGTAAAATCACATCAAAAGCAAACGGATTTATTCTTGGCAATCCTCAGACGCTGCGTAACATGAGTTAACAATTTATAAACCTTCGTAAAATATAGTATTCCCACGGACATTGAATAGACAGACGGGGTCCAAAATACCACACCCGCACAGCCCATGTCCGTGGGAATACTTGCAATTGCTTCAACTAAACTTCGTACGTTACGCAATCACCTGCTCAATCACCTGGCTGTGATCGGCCACGTTGCGGTTGCGCAGCACAATGGCGTTCCGCAGTTCCACGTAGTTGCCGATGTAACAACCCGCTTCCAAATAGACATTGGGTCCCACCACGCAATTCTCGCCAATAGTCACGCCATCATCAAAGTGCAGCGGACCAATCAGCTGCGTATTGGAGCCCACTTTATCGGGTTGGGCGCGCAAACGCCCGTTTTCCTGGGCCAGATAGTGCTGATTCAAAAAGAGCAGGTCGGCCGCATTGGTCAACTGCAAGCGCGTGGGCGTAAAAACGCCCGCAATGGGACCTTCGCTTTTGATCAGCATTTGAATGGCGTCTTGCAGCTCGTATTCGCCCCGCTTGGAAGGCTGTACGCGCGGCAAGAATTCAAGCAGCTTGGTCGAGAAAAGATAGAGCGGCAAGCTGGCAATATTAGAAGGCTCCTCGCCCGGCGCCGGTTTTTCCACAATGCCATGAACGCGTCCGTCGCGCACATCGACCACGCCAGATTTACGCAGCTGCTCCGGCCCCACTTCCATTAGGCTTAGCGTGGCATGGACGTGCTGACTGCGGTGGGTTTGAATGAGTTCGGCAATGTGTTCTGGCGGCGTTAAATTGTCGCAGGCCGAGAGGATGAAATCTTCCTGGATATAGGGGACGGCTAAGCTCAAAGCGTGCGCCATGCCCAATCGTTCATTTTGTACTTCAAAGCGCACCTGTACATCGGCAGGCAAATGAGAGCGTTCTATAAAGTAGTGGCGAATGTCCTCATCATCAGGACTAATGATCATGGTAAAGTCGCAGATGCCATTGGCAATGAGCGTGTCGAGCACGCGGGCGACAATTGGTTTGCCGGCCACTGGCGCCATCGCTTTGGTGCGCGTGGCCGTAATTGGATGCAGCCGCGTGCCTTTGCCCGCGGCCAAAATTACTCCTTGCATGAAATTCCTCACATATACTCATAGTCAGTACAACGCAACGGCGCTGGCGCCTAGACATCGGTTTGGTTTGCTGAATCCGACTCCATTGCCTGCCATTGCGATCTACTGACACTTACAAATACTCACAAACATATACCATATAATTCCATTTGGCTCTGTAAAAGCGATGAATCATTGACAATTCTACGCTGAGAAAGGCGTCATTATGCAGCGCTCTTACAACCGCAGTTGGTATAATACGACGTATGCAGCGCTTTTGGGGCGCCCAGAATGCCCCAAAAACGTATACAAAGTAAGACGCGAATTGAGCCCATATGTCGCGGGAAATTTCAGTTTGCTAGGGTCCACGGCCAAGTATTGTTGAGGGTGCAGAAGTGGATGCAAACATTTTCAGCAGATCGCGACGGTGTTGGCGGTCTAGGCGTCGGTCTTGATTGTTGAATCCGACGCTGTCCCTTGCCGTTGCGATCTACTCATTATCCAATCACGGCCAGGGGTGATTGTCCATTCCAAACGCGCTGCAAATTTTCAAAGATAAATTGGCCGCGCCGCCGCCATGTATCATAGGTGATGCCGGCACTGTGGGGCGTAAAGAGCACGTTGTCCATTTGCAGCAGTGGATTATCCGGCGCCGGCGGTTCCTTTTCCAGCACATCCAGGGCGGCGCCGGCAATTTGGCCATTTTGCAGCGCTTGGATCAGCGCTGCTTCATCAATGACCGGGCCGCGGCAGGTATTGACAACCACGGCGTTGGGCTTCATGCGCGCAAATTGCGCATGACTCAAAATGCCGCGCGTTTCCGCATTGAGCGGCGTATGCAGCGTAATCAAATCCGCTTCCGCCACCAGTTCGTCCAGCGTGACGCGCGTCACGTTGAGCGCTTGTTCTACTGCGGCCGCAGGGGGATAAGCATCGTAATAGATGACCCGTGCGCCCCAGCCTTGCAAGCGGCGCGCCACCTTCTGACCAATATTGCCCATACCGATAATGCCCACGGTTTTGCCGTCAATGGTGTATGTGCAGACGCCGGTGTCGATGGCGCGCCACTGGTTGTTGCGCACATTCACATCCAGCTGGCGAAAGCGACGATAGATGGCCAGCATCATGGCAATGGTATGTTCGGCCACGTCAATGGAATTGGCGCCGCCGTTGTTGGCAATGGGCACACCCAGTTCCTGGCAAAGCGCCAGGTTCATCTGGTCAAACCCGGCGCTAACAAGCTGGATAAGCTTGAGCTGCGGCATGGCGCGCAGCACATTATCCGCAATGCGGCTGGGAAACAGAATCAAAAAGTCGGCATCTTGCACGCGCGCAATGAGCTCGGCGTCGCTCAAGTTAGCCGGATGCACGGTTGCGGCAAACCCGGATGGCGCATCTTGCACAATCAAGCTGGAGACCTGCTCCGAATAGGATGTGATGAAATGAACATTCGGCATAATTTTATCTTCTCCCAATGTAGGCGATAATAGTGTGACAAATTATTGTCAGTACAACGCAACGGTGTTGGGCATATAGGCATCGCTCTCGTTACGGAATTGAACCTATCTCTGCGCGTTGCGATCTACTGATGGATCTCTTTTGTTCTAAAACAAAACGGGCGTTAGTTTTGATTCGCGAATCCAGCCCAACCTCTTATGATTACAATCTACTGATATTCGATGAATCGGCCCCAATTGTCAATTATTCTCTATAACAAACAGACGGAGGAACTTCAGTGACCATTCTATTAGAAGAAATGACCCGCGACCAGATTGCCGAGCTGGCGCCGACTGCCCTTGCCGTACTCCCCACGGCCTCTATCGAGCAGCACGGTCCGCACATGCCGGTAGTGACCGATACGCTGCTGTGCGGTACGGTGGCGCGGCGGGCGGCGGAAAAGGCGGCCAGCCAGACATCGGTGGTAGTAACGCCCGTGCTCTGGTGCGGCAACTCGCACCATCATCGCCCATTTGCCGGCGTGCTTTCCTTGGCCAGCCCAAACTATATGGCCGCGGTGACCGATGTGCTGGAAGGCTTGATGCTGAGCGGTTTCCGCAAGCTGCTGGTGCTCAATGGACACGGGGGAAACACCGATTCTAACGCAGTGGTCGGGCTCGATTTTGCCAACCGTTTGGGCCATCCGGTCTCAATTGCCACGGCGGCTTATTGGGACGTCGCGCGGCCCGCCCTGGTGGAAACGGGCATCATGCCCGGCAACATGATTCCAGGCCACGCCGGTCGCTTTGAGACTTCCATGGTAATGGGGCTGCGGCCGGATCTGGTAAACCCGGCGGGGTTGGAAAAAACGCGCACGGCCCGCAGTGGCGGCGGCATTTTTGCGCCGCTGGTGGGGGCCACGGTGCAGACCCACGGCGCCTGGGCGGCGGGGCCGGGTTTCACCGATGAACCTTTTGCGGCTTCGGCTGAAGAGGGCAAACAGCTGATGGAGATCGTTGTGGAGCAGGTGGCAAATTTAATGGTGACCTTTGGCCAAAGCTGAGCAAATTATACCAGCTGTGGTTGTGAGGACCATGAATAGTTCACCCTATTGCCCTGAAAACGCTGAATTATTCATGGTCCTTGCAGAGCCAAATGGTATTATTGGGGCCTACTGCTTATCCAATGGGTTGACACGATTGGCGGATGATTAACTCGGCGGGCAGGACAATTTCCTGTGGGTTTGCTTGCGCGGAATTCGCAATGCGATCCATAAGCAGATCCGCGCCTTGCTGGCCAATCTGATACGCGGGTTGTACGGCCACGGTGAGGAAAGGCTCTGTATTCCACGACAGGGGCAGATCGTCAAAGCCAACCAGGGATATATCCTGGGGCACGCGCAGCCCCACGTTGCGCAGGTGTTGAAGCGCGCCGATAGCAATAAAGTTATTTGTGGCAAAAATGGCGGTGGGGTGGGGCTGGCGGGCCAGCATCTGCTGCATCATGCTGTAGCCGCCCTCCACCGTATATTCACCAAACTGAACGAACTCTGCGCCATTTTCGATATTCGCTTCTTGCATGGCATCTATGCAGCCCTGCACTCTTTCTACAGATGTGGATACAGCCTGGGGGCCGCTCAAGATGCCAATGCAACGATGCCCCAGCTGTAGCAAATATTGGGTGAGCGCGTAGGAACCGCCATAGGAGTCACCGCAGACCAGATCCACTTGTGCGTCCGCAATGCGTCGATCCAATACCACAACGGGCGCATCTGCCTGTTTTTGAATTTTACGGATCGGCTCTGGCGTGCTGCGCGCGGGGGCCAACAAAAAGCCATCCATACGTTTGCGGATCAACACATCCACATATTGCTCCTGCTTGGCTTCGTTCTCGTCTGTATTGCAGAGGATCACGCTGAAACCGCGCGCCCGTGCGGCGTCTTCGACCCCGCGTGCTACCGTAGTCCAAAATGGATTGGTAATGTCTGTTAGCACAAGCGCCAGCGTATTGGTACGGTTCGAGCGCAACCCGCGGGCCAGCAAATTTGGCACATAGTCCAGTTCCGCGGCGGCGGCTTCCACGCGCTGGCGAGTGGATTCGCTTACATAGCCCGAGCGATTAAGCACGCGCGAAACAGTAATGGGCGCCACACCGGCGCGCGTTGCAACATCTTGAATGGTGGTCATGAAATACGTATTTAGTGGAAAAAAATGACTCTTCGGGGTCTCAGGAGAACATGGGCCGTCCCCGCTGATATCCGGTTACACCAAAATTTAAGCGCTGTTGGTAAATTAAGTGCTGTTGGTAAATTTGTAAGTGATACCCCATTTGGGGATTTTGGGCAACCAACTTGACAAATCAGGCAACAAATAGTATTGTGGGTTGCACAAAAGACATGGTAACGATACCACTACCAGCTCTTTTATGCAATCTCCCCGCAGGAACAAATAATCCATTTGCAAAATATAACTACTTTATTCTATCAGGAGGAATAAAATGCGAAACAGTCCTTTATCACGGCGGCAGTTCCTGCGCTTTTCGGCAGGTGTGGCCGGGTTGGCGGCCCTGAGCGCATGTGCGCCGGCTGCGGCTCCTTCGGCGGGTGGTGATGCCAATGGCGGCGCAGCTGCGTCTGGAGAAGCCGTCAACGTCAGCTTAGGCTTGACCTGGGAGGCCGCCTTCCAATCTCACCAAAAGGAATTTGACGATAAATTTATGGAGGCGCATCCGGACATTACGCTGGAGCCGGTTTATAACACCTGGTCGGATCACAACAACGTGGTGCCGACCTGGGCCGCCGCCGATACACTGCCCGATATTATTTATGTCCACGGCAGCCGCGCCTTCCCGTGGGCGTTTGAGGGCATCACAATTCCACTGCAGAGCTACATTGATACAGATACCGAATTCAATGTGGAAGATGTGTGGGCCGAAGCGCTCAATCTGTATAACTTCAAGGGTGAGCAGCACGGTATTCCTTACGACCACGGTCCAAACTTGCTAGGTTATAACAAAGATATGTTCGATGCCGCCGGCATTGCCTACCCGGATGAAACATGGACCATGGATACGTTGCGCGAGACCGCGCTGCAATTGACCGATGCCGCCGGTGAAGTGCCCAAGTGGGGCTGGAGCGCTGAAATGCCCGGCCTATCCAACCAAGATGGCGTGAGCAGCCTGGGGCCGTGGGGCGCCGAACTGCTCAACACCGATGAAAATACGCTGCTGCTGGATACCGACGCCGCTCTCGAATCCACCCAATATTGGACGGACCTAATTCTAGTTGATAAATCTGCCCCCACGCCCGCCGAATCGCAGGCATTTGAGCAGGGACCGTGGATAGCTGGTCAGGTTGGCATGGCGGTTGTTCCTTCTTGGGAAACGCCCAGCTTGGCCTCCTTCTCCACATTTGCTTGGGATGTAGCGCCGTGGCCGGAAGGTCCAGTTGCGCGGGCAACCGGCTCCTTTGGCAGCGGCTTTAGCATGACCAAGAACACGCAGCACCCAGACCAAGATTGGGCCTATCTGCGCGAATATCTCTCCAAGGAGGGCATGGAATTTATGTGGGGCTCATCGGGCCGCGGCAGCCCAGCCCGCAAGTCCGCTTATGATTCGTGGATGAATTCGGACACGGTGCCGGAACATGTGCACTATTATCTGGATGCACTGGATACCTACGCCATTACCGGACGCCCGTATCAGACGTTGGCGGCTGCCGAGCTCAACGACATCATCACCCGCAGCGTCACGCTGCTGAAGAGTGGTGAAATCGATGTTGCATCGGCCTTGGCAGCCATTATGGAAGAGGGCGCGCCGGTCCTCACCGCCGCCTATGAGCGCTTAAATAGCTAATTAGATGCGAACACCACAGGGGCGCCGAATTCGGCGCTCCTGTGGTGTTCGCCAGTTTTTGCTCCCACAAGAAAGCCCTATGGTATTGACAATCTCTGCTCTCATCCGTCGGCGTCCGCTCACACTCCATCAGCGCGAGCAAGTCGATTTTTATATTGCGATTCTGCCCTGGCTGTTGGGGTTGATTCTTTTTACAGGAGGGCCGGTACTGGCCTCGCTCATTTTTAGCGTGACCAATTGGACCGGTATGAACCTGGCCGAAGTAAAGTGGGTTGGGCTGGAAAATTTCCGCACGCTGCTCTTTGATGACGGCCTCTTCTGGATCGCCACAGTTAACACCTTTTATTACTCCTTTGGCGCGGTCACGTTGGGCACCATGGGCGCGCTCTTTGTAGCGATTCTGCTCAATCAGAATCTGCCCGGCACAACGTTGCTGCGCGTCATCTACTATTTACCCTCCATCACCAGCGGCGTGGCCATCTCCATTCTGTGGATTTGGCTCTTTAATCCCCAAGTGGGCCTCGTCAATTATCTGCTTTCCGTAGTTGGAATCAAGGGGCCGCTCTGGCTGGGCAGCCAGGATTGGGTCAAACCGGCGCTGATTCTCAAGAGCACCTGGGGCATTGGCGCTAACATGATCATTATTTTGGCCGGCTTGCAGGGCGTGCCAGTGAGTTTGTATGAAGCGGCTAAAATTGACGGCGCCAATTGGTGGCACGAGTTTCGCCACGTGACGCTGCCCATGCTGTCGCCGGTGCTTTTCTTTGTGGTTGTTATCTCCGTCATCAATTCGCTGCAAATTTTGACCGACGTGTTGGTGATGACGCAAGGTGGGCCGGGTACCGCCTCGTTCGTATATGTCTATTATATTTATCAGGCGGCGTTTCAATATTTGAAAATGGGCTATGCATCGGCGCTGGCCTGGATTCTGTTCGCGATTATTTTGGCCTTGACCTTGTTGCAGCTCTGGGGCAGCAAGCGCTGGGTCTATTATGAAGGCGGCGAGCATTAATCAGCGGAGCAAAAAATGAGTGAGACGCTTATTTCCAAACCTCAAATGACGGGCGGCGCGGTAAAGAGCACTCCCTGGTATCAAAGCCGTCGCGCGCGCAACATTATCCATGCACTGATTGTTTACGCGCTGATCTTGCCCGGCGCCTGCGTTTTTATTCTGCCGCTGCTCTGGATGATTTCGACGGCGCTTAAACCCTCCAATGAAATCTTTGTCTATCCGCCCCAGTGGCTGCCCAGTTCGCCGCAATGGAACAACTTTTCTGAAGGCTGGACTGCCTATTTGAACTTCAACCGCATGTTTATGAATACGCTGATCATTACGGTGAACAACGTGATCGGCAACCTCTTTTCGTGCTGTCTGGCGGCATATGGCTTTGCCCGACTGCGCGCGCCCGGCAAAAATTTCTTCTTTGCGCTGGTGTTGGCCACCATGCTGCTGCCGGTAGAAGTGACGATTATTCCCCAATATGTGCTCTTTACCAAGCTGGGCTGGAACAATACGTGGCGCCCGCTTATGGTGCCGCCCTGGTTTGGCTGGCCCTTCTTTATCTTTTTGCTGCGCCAATTCTTTATGAGCATTCCCATGGATCTGGATGAAGCAGCGCGGCTGGATGGCGCTTCGTCCTGGCGCATTTTGTGGAGCATTCTGCTGCCGTTGGTGCGCCCGGCCCTGGCCACGGTGGTCATCTTTGCCTTTATCGGCAACTGGAACAACTTTCTGGGGCCGCTGATCTATATTCGCTCGGTGGATAAACAGGTGCTGGCAGTGGGGCTCAACATGTTCCGCGGCCAATATGGCCAGGTCGACTTTCACTATATGATGGCCGTGGCGTTGATTGTGCTACTGCCGGTGCTGCTCATTTTCTTCTTTGGCCAGCGTCTCTTTGTGCAGGGCATTGCGCTGACCGGCATCAAGGGGTAGCAGGTGCTTCGGCGTCGTCTGCTTTTTGAACAGTAACAGGATGAGGGGGTGAAAGGTGACGTGTAATGTGCACCTTATCACCCCTTTTTAGATTTCATACATTTCCCATCCACATATCCATCTAGGAGCTACGCCCTCAAGATATTTGTTTGGCGGTGCGACGCACGTTGGATGTGCGTCATCCTTGCTAAAAATGCGTAAGCCCCACCAATTCCAAAGGAACTCACCGTGACCCATTATCGCTATCTGGTCATCTGCATATGCACAGGGCTAATGATTGCATGTGGCTTGAGAGTTGTCGCCCAGCCGGCCTGGGCTCATCCACGAATGCAAGAGACACCGCTGGCCAATTTTGTCGATGTGAGCCAATCCGCCGGCATCACCGCCGTGCATCAAGCTAGTTGGGATGAATTTAGCGAGGAGCGCCCATTTACCGACGGCTATCTGGCTGTGGGGCAGGCGTGGAGTGATTATGACAACGACGGCTGGGTGGACCTGTATGTGACCGGTAACGAAGCGCCCAATATACTCTATCGCAACCAGCACAATGGCGCCTTTGCCATCTCTCCCCTTGCGGAGAGCGTCAGCCTGCCGGATGCGTTGAGCGGCGGCGCGGTTTGGGCCGATTATGACAACGATGGCTGGCGCGATCTCTATGTGCTGGCGCATGGGGCCAATGTACTTTTTCACAACGAGCAGGGCCAGGGCTTTACGGATGTGACTGCGCAGGCAGGCGTGGGCGATCTGGGCAAAGGCACCACCGCGGCCTGGGGCGATTATGATGGCGACAGCTTTCTCGATCTATATGTGGCCAACTGGTCCTGCTTCCCCAAGTGCGACCCCGTGGACCCGGCGCAAGCGCAGGATCGGCTCTATCACAACAATGGCGACGGCACCTTTGCCGATGCCTCCAGCTTGCTCACCTATGACAAGCTGCTGGGTTCGGCCTTTTCCGCTAGCTTTGTAGATTATGACAATGACGGCGATGTCGATCTCTATGTGGTGAATGACAAGGTGCAAAACCCCATTGGCAACGTGCTCTGGCGCAATGACGGTGCGGATAAAGAGGGTGCGTGTGGCGGCTGGTGCTGGACTGATGTATCGGCGGAGATGGGGGCAGACGCCATTGTCCACGGCATGGGGCTGGCGCTGGGCGATTATGACAACGATCAGGATATCGACTTCTATTTCACCAACATGGTGGAGCCCAACGTGCTGCTGCGCAACCAGGGCGCGGATGGCTTTGTCAACGAGACAGCGGACGCCGGTTTTGTGGCCGAGCCGACCAACACGGTGGGTTGGGGTACGGCCTTTTTTGATTATGACAACGATGGTTGGCTCGACCTCTATTATGCCGCCACCGAGTTTATCAAATTCAACGACTTACAGGGTCCGCTGGGCATGATGTTCCCCTTTGCCAGCCGCATCTTTCACAACAATGGCAGCGCACATTTTCAAGACGCCACCCCCGCCGATTGGGTGGACAATCCGCGCCCCGGCATGGGCTTTGCCTATGCGGATTACGACCGCGACGGCCGCGTCGATTTTGTGTCTGGCCAGTGGAATCAAGGCTATCATCTCTACCGCAACCAGACCGATGAAGCTGGTGCGGTTGGCAACAACTGGCTCACCATTCGGCTGATCGGCGGCGGACCGGTGAGCCGCGACGCCGTGGGCGCACGCGTTTTCGTCACGCGCACCGATGGTCGCAAGCTCATGCAAGAGGTACAGATTGGGTCGGCGCTGGGCGCAGGCAACGATACAGCGCTCCATTTTGGCATGGGCAAGGAACTGGTTCGCCAGGTAGTGGTGGTGTGGCCCAACGGGCTCAAGCGCGATTATAACACGCTGGCCGTCAACCGCCTCTGGCACATTGCCTACCCCACCATTGAGGATGACCCCATTGTGGATCAGTTGCGGCTTTCGATCCCGCAGCCCTTCCGCAACGTGAGCCAGCAGGCCGGCATCACCGCCACCCACCGCGGCGACTGGCGCATGTTCGACCCCACCTTCACCACCGGCTATCTGGGCGTGGGCCAAGCCTGGGGCGATTATAACAACGACGGCTGGCCCGATCTCTTTGTGACCGGCAACGAAGATCCCAATGTGCTTTATCACAACAACGGCGACGGCACGTTTAGCGCGTCGCCTTTCTCAGAAAGCCTGACGCTGGACAATGTGTTGAGCGGCGGCGCGGTTTGGGGAGATTATGACAATGATGGCTGGAAGGATTTGTACGTGCTCAATCACGGTCCCAACGCGCTCTTTCATAATGAACGCGGGCAAGGTTTCACCAATGTGGCAGTGGCGGCTGGCGTTGATGATGCGGGCAAAGGATCGACGGCCACTTGGGGCGACTATGACAACGACAGCTTCTTGGATCTGTATGTGACCAATTGGGCTTGCTATCCCGAATGCGGCGAGCCGGTCGATTTTACGCAGTCGCAAGATCGGCTTTATCACAACAACGGCGACGGCACGTTTGAAGATGTCTCGGATCTACTGGTCCATGAAAAGCTGCTGGGCGCCGGTTTCACGGCCTCATTTGTGGATTATGACAACGACCGCGATGTGGACATTTACGTGGTCAACGATGCGCTGATGAACCCTGTTGGCAACGTGCTCTGGCGCAACGATGGACCGGACAAAGAGGGTTCCTGTGGCGGCTGGTGCTGGACCGATGCCTCCGAAAGTACAGGCGCCGGTTAGTCATCGAGGCATAGGGTGGCCGTGGGCGATTATGACAACGACATGGACCTGGATTTTACTTCTCCAACATGGTCGGCCCCAACGCTCATGCAAAACCAGGGCGGGCCTCTTTGAAATTGCCGGCGGCTCAAATAGAGCGGCCCCCGCTGTGGCTGGGCGCATCTTTCATGAACTTCTGCGTGACGGCCAGCTGATCACCTCTCACCGAATTTCGCAATCGGTGATACGCCACCCGATGGCATGCTCTTTGAGCATCCCAATTCTCTCTTTCTGAATGAGCAGAACGGCGCCTTTCCAGCAGACGCCCACCTGTTGGTATGAGCGGCCACAGCGCAGCATGCTGGCCTACGCCGACTATGATCGCGACGGCTGGGTCGATTTTGTGACCGGTGACTGGAGTCGCGGTTACACGCTCTATCGCAATCAGGGGCTGAAGGCGCGCAGCAACCTGGTTGACCGTGCCTGAACGGCAGCGGCCCCGTCAATGTCGCGACGCCGTAGGCGCCCGCGTCTACCTGCGCGATTCAAACGGGCGCACCCATACACGAAGGTGATCAGTGGCGCTAGCCGGGCGCCGGCAACGACCTCGGATCTCGCACTTTGGCGTGGGAGGCGCGACTATCGAGTGGCTCATGGTGCTATGGCCCTGGAAGTACGGCAGCATAAAACGTACCGTTGAACCAAATTGGCGGTTGGGGTATGAGATGGACAGTGGAGATGTTGAGATGAACAGAACGGAATGATTCAGCCACACAAAGGCGGCGCACGTGACAAAGCACCGCTCTCTTTGTGCAAGCTTCGATTGTGCGACACAGTACTTCACCAAAACATTTGTCTACCGATGCGCAATGGGTACATGCGTAGCGTCTTACCACCATCAGGCGGAAATTGATCACATCGTCACTGGCATCACGGCAGTTGCCGTTTTGTCAAACAAGCCAGTGCTTCGGGGCGGTCGCCGAATTGGTTACGGGTTGGTAGCAAGTTGATCTCTGGCAAAGTTTCGCCCGCATTTACGTTGACAGCTGTCTTGTTATTGAGCATACCGTCCAGGTCAACTGAGAATGAGATTTGAGGCAGAGCGCCGGGGTTGATCGTTACATATATACGTGCCGACTGGCACTTGGGTGAAACTATACGCGCCGATGGCGGTGGTGTTCGTTGGTCCAGCAGCAAACCTGTCATCGTATATGAAGACAGCGCGCCTATGCCTGGATCTGTATCCTGCACGCCATCGCCATTTACATCCAACCAGACGCGGCCGCCAACCGCGTGGGAGGCGCCGCTGGGTGTACCGGTGGGCAGCGGCGTATGGCTGGGCAGCGGCGTAGTGGTCACAGACGCAGTGGTCGCAGGCACAGTGGTGGCCGCGGGCGTTGCACCGGCGCCTGGCGTGGTGGTCATCGTGGGTGTGCCGGTGGACAGCGGCGTGTTGGCAGGTGTCCCATTTGGCGAAGCGGTCGGTGTCGGCGTAGACGCATTGGGCGGCGTGGGCGTGGCTGTCGCCGTTACGGTCGCCAGATAGCCAAAGTCGATATTTGTCACGAGCTGGTTGGCGGCCACATTGACGGGCGTTTTGCCATTTAGGATGCCGTCAGCGTCATAGGTTTGCACCGCATCATCCGGCAGCGAGCCAGTATCGATGCGCACCACATGGTTACCAGCCGGCACATTGTCAAAGAGATATTGCCCGTCAGCATCGGTGTCTGCGCTGCCAATGCTGGCGCCATCGCTGGCATAGAGCTGCACCTGCACGTTGGCAATACCCACTTCCCCGGCATCCTGAATACCATCGCTATTTTGATCCAGCCAGACGCGGCCACTCACCTTAGATGGCCCCACATAGGGTGTGGGCGTCGGCGCCAAAGGCTCCGTTTCCAGCCGGATAAATTTGGCAATGGAAGGTACGCCGTTGGCATCAATCAGAAAAAGCATATAATAGCCGGGCGGCGCCAAATTGGGGTTGACCGGTGCGTTTACGCTGAGTGTGGAACCGCTCTGGCTAAAGCTCAGCGGCAGATAACGCTGCTCCAGATTGACCGAATGGGTCACGGAAGAGAGACGGACCAGCGACACTTTGGTAATGGAAGCAGCTTGGGTCGAAGTCACGTCAAATGACTGGTTGTAGCGTGTGCTGTCTGGAATGCTGTCGATGGCAGGGCGGTCGGCCAGCTGACCGGAACCGTCGGTCTTGAACAGATAGGGTGGCGAAAAAATTTCAGCATTGGGTTCGTGATAATTAAGGGCCGTGCAGTCGGTGCAATAGCCACCACCGGCTGATAGCACGCGCCCATCGGGCAGCAGCAGCGCAGTTGAGTGATACTGGCGATTTTTCTGCATGCTGGCCAATACCGTCCATTGGCCGGTGGCGGGGTCCCACAGTTCAGCCGCATAGACGCCGTGGTCCACATCGATTAGGTTGACGCCGCTGTCGTTCCCACCGGTGGCCAATACCGAACCGTCAGCCAGAATGGTAATGTTGTGCTGACGGCGGCCAAAGTTCATGGAGCCAGTCGGCGTTACTGCTCCGCTGTCCATGTCCAGCACAAGCGCACTGGCCGCCGAAGGGCCACCGCCGGTAATCAGCACCTTGCCTTCATCAAACGCAGCCACTGAGCCGTAATCGCGCTGCACGCTGTCGCGCTGTGCCAGTTGCTGCCAGGCGCCCTCTCCGGTGGTGTCCAGCCTGTAAAGCGTTTCAAACGGACCGGAATAGAAGACTTTGCCATTGGGCGCCGCGTGCATCCAAGGATATATTTCACCAGTGCGCGTGGCGCCCGTCAACACGCGATAAGCATTATCTTTCGTCCACAGTTCAACAGTATCTGGTCCGCCGCCTACCACCACAATTTCGCCGTTGGCCAACGGCACCGCCGACGGATACCAGCGCGCGGCATAAAGATCCTGCACGCGCGTCCACGAGTTATCGGCCGGGTCAAAAATATTGGTGCCCTCAAAACGGCCCAGTGCCCCCACATCGCCGGAAGCAATAAAGAGGCGACCATCAGGCAAAAAGGCATGGCCGGCGCAGAAAATATCGCTCTGCGTGTCGGGGTTCACCGACAGATGTGTATTGGTGGCCGGGTCCCACACCGTGGCCCGGGTCGTGTTAGAGGCAGTGGGCGCGTGTGGATTGGGCGGTATGCCGCCATTGGGGTCAAAATCATCGGGCGTGGCGTCCCAAGCCAACACTTTCCCATTGGGCAATAGCGTGGCATGCACGGCCAGCACGGGCCAATCATATACGCCGGACCACTCGCCCACCACATTGGGGCGGTCGACAGAAGCGGCCTGGGCGTTTTCGGCGGCGATCGCATCTGCGCTGCGCAATGATTCTGGGCCCTGCATCGGCAAATAAATTTGTCTATCGGACAAGTGGCGTATGCCATCCTCCGATTGAGCAGCAATCGGGTTTGGCAGCAGAAGCGAACCACTGGCTAGCAGCGCGCAAAACGTCATGGTCACAATTGTTCGGATCACGCGTTGAACAATGCGACCTTCCATCAAATTACGGACATCTATCATGAAGAACATCTCCGAGTACACTGAATAGGGTGGAAAATCAGGCGCAGATACAGGGGATTGGGGCAATGATGCGCCGAGTAGTTAGCATATCGCATTCACTCATCACCCAGTATTACGTCTTACTGACAAAAAAAGTGTACTCTCTTTCAGTTTAGCAAATGGGCTTAGTGAGTCAATGGGAATGCGATTCTAGCGCCTGCACTTCTGTCTGTGGCGCGCCCACAAGCTGCCCATACGCATTTTTCAGCGCCTGAGCCAGAAACTGTATGCCGGGCTCTTTGACCAAGCTAAAGTGATTCCCTGGCACTTCGACCACGTGCAGGTTGTCGATCATGCCGTCCCATCCCAGAAGAGGGCCAGCGTGTCGATAGGAGGAGACCACGTCCTGTGAGCGCACCAACAGAACGGGCGGCTTGGCCCGCTTGGGAACATATTGATTTTTGGCTTGAATGAAAAAATAGGCCAACAGCGGCTCGCGATATTCAATGGGCACGCGCAAATTGCGTTTAACATAGCGATTTAGCAGATACCAGCGGCGCAACGGGTGAACCACATTGTCGACCATGAATCGACTCAGCGTTTGCGCGGGTTCCTGCATAATGTGCTTTATGCGCGTGGGCCAATCTGAAGGGGCGGAACGAATCTTGGGGTGGTACGTGTCGAGCAATACCAGCAGATCAAGCTCTTCACCATCTTCTTGCAATTGGCGAGCCATTTCGTATGCCAAAATGCCACCACCCGAATAACCGCCCAAGAAATAAGGACCATGAGGCTGAACTTTCTGTAAATTTCTAATATAATTCTGCGCAATCTGTTCAACCGTTTCTTCGGCGTCAAAAAAACCATCTACATGCAAAGACTCAAAGCCCCAGATCGACCAGCCGGTAAAATAGGCTTTCCACTCCTGCATGAACATTACGTGACCACCTGCCCCGTGTACACAAAAAAAAGCGGGCTGCTGTGCATGCCCGCGCTGGATGCAGACCAAATTTTCGGCATCATTGGCCACTGGGGCCGCGGAAGCGACCGGCGTCTCTTTAATAACTGCGGCCAGCTCTGCCAACGTAGGATAGCGGAAAAGCAGGCCAATATTCAGATCGACACCAAACTCTTTACGCATTTGGCTAAAAAGCTGTACGGCCAAAATCGAATGTCCACCCAGACGGAAAAAGTTGTCATCTAGCCCCACAGGGTCAACACCCAGCAATTGCTGCCACATCTGGGCCAACTGCTGCTCGACCGCATCCCGGGGCGGACGATGGCGCTCCCCATGTAAAGACGCAGCATTGGGAGCAGGCAAGGCTGCATAATCGATTTTGCCGTTGGGCGTCAGAGGTATTTCGGGCAACACCATAATCTGTGCGGGCGTCATATGGGTGGGCAATTTGTCCGCCAGCTGGTCACGGATGCGCCGCGGTTCCAGCGTCTGGGCGCCGTTGGCCACACAGTAGCCCACAATCTGTTGCGCAGCAGTCTCCTTATGCGTAGCAACCACCACCGCGCTGCGCACGTCGGGCAGCGCCGTCAGCGCGGCTTCGATTTCCGCCAGTTCAATACGATACCCGCGCACATTCACCTGCTGATCCCCGCGCCCGGCAAATTCCACTTGGCCATCGGCTAAATAGCGGCCCAGATCGCCCGTGCGATAAAGCGTGCCGCTGCCCGGCGGATTGGGGATAAACTTTTGGGCCGTCAACGCCGCATCGCGCCAATAGCCCAAAGCCATGTGCGGGCTGTGCATATACAGCTCGCCCAGCTCACCAATACCGGCGGGCTGTTGCCGTGCATTGAGCACAAGAAGCTGCGCGCCCGGCATCCCCACCCCCAGGCAAATCTGCGACTTGGGCTGGGCCTGGGTTGGGCGCTCACGATGGGCGTGATCTGTGGCCCCATTTGGGACTATATTTGGGACCACGTGATAGCTGACGGCCCGCTGCGTTTCGCTGGCGCCATACAGGTTGATTATGTTCACGTTGGGAGCCAGCTGACGCACTTGCCTTACATGCTGCTGCGTTAGTGATTCACCCACAAAAAGCGCCTGACGCAGCGCCGGTAATTGAGTCTCGCTAGACTCCAGGGCTAGCACATGAACCATAGAGGGGATCAGGTGCGCCACCGTGATCTGCTGCGCGGCCAGCCAGCGCGGCAAATAGCCCGGCTGCCACAACGCCACTCCATCGGGTACGTGAATCTGGGCCCCAACCCACAGCGCGGTAAAAATATCGCGCTGCAAAGGATCATGGGCCAAGCCAGAAAGCAGCGAAAAGCGATCCGCACTGGTCAAGGCAAACCGCTGCGTCATCCAGGGATAAAAGTGACTCAAGCTACCGTGTCGCCCCAGTACACCCTTGGGCTGCCCAGTAGAGCCGGATGTAAAGGTAATAGAGGCCAGATCATCCGGCCCCACCATCACCGCACACGGTTCGGCGCTGTAAGCAGCCAGCGTTTGCGCAACAGCACGCGGCGCGTTGGGCAGAGCCAGCTGGCAGCGCGCTGCAAAGCGCGCGGCGCGCGTCTGCACTTCAGCGGCAGGTGCATCCCCCTGGGTAAATGTCAACCAGCCCGCCGGCTCCGTGGCGTCAATATATTGCTGTAGCCGCGCGCTTGGATACACCGGATCCAAAATCAGCGTGGCTGCTCCGGCTTTATGCACACCTAAAATGGCGCAGACCAGCGCCGCGTTGCGTTGGCCATAGATAGCAACCACATCGCCCTTTTGAATACCACAGCTTTGTAAGAAACGCGCCAACCGATTGCTATTGGCGCTCAATTCTTGATAGGTCCAAAGGACATTGGGATCGATTACAGCGGGTTGGTCTGGCTGCGCGGCGGCCCATTGATCCAGCCGTTCAAAAATGGTTCCCTGCCACTCTTTGCTAAGGCGCGCGGCCGGATCCGGCAAGACAGTGCGGGCGCGTTCTGTGACCAATGCATATTCACTCAGCACGCGCGCTGGATTGTCCACTATCTGCTGCAAAAGTAGATGATATTGCTGCAACAGATCCGCCATGCGGGCTTCTTGAAAGAGGGCCGTGTTATAGAGCAGCGTGAGTCCCACATTCTCACTGGTTTCGTTCACATAAAGCGTTATATCAAACTTGGCGCTTAGTTCGGGCTGTTCCAGATAGCGGATCTGGCCATTTTCTAGCCCCATCTGAGAGAGATCCCACGGTTCTTGCTGGCGCTGCATGTTGAAAAATATCTGGAAAAACGGAGTGCGACCGCGCTCCCGCTCCGACAGTAATTCGATGATCAGCTGCTCAAAGGAAATATCCTGGTTGGCGTACGCCTCCACACAGGTGGCGCGTACGCGCTCCAGCAGATCCAGAAAAGAAGGATCGCCCGCCAAATCTGTGCGCAAGACCAATGTATTGAGAAAGAGACCGACTAGACTTTCCAACTCAGGCCGGTGGCGCCCTGCCACTGGCGACCCCACAATAATCTCTTCTGCGCCGATATGACGCTGCAAAAGGACCTTGAACCCAGCCAGCAGCAACATATATAACGTGGTTCCCGTCTGCCGCGCCAGGTTGTTCAAAGCATTGCACAAGGCCGGCGCAAGCGTAAGTTGATGCTGGGCGCCGACAAAGGTCTGGTCTGCGGGACGGGAAAAGTCTAGTGATAGCTCGGTCGTAGGCAGCGGGCCGGCCAGCTTGGCCTGCCAGTAGGCCAGCTGTCGCGCCATTTCTTGCCTGTGCGCGCCATCGTCCACTGTATCCTGCTGCTGGCGCGTGGCATATTGAAGATAGTTCAGCGGCAGCTCGGGCAAATCAACAGGATTCCCCTGCGCCAACGCCACGTAAATCTGCACCAACTCATGTAAAAGCAGATCCACCGACCAACCATCGGCAATTATGTGATGCACAGTCACCAGAAAAATCGACTCGTTTTCGTGCAGACGCAGCAATTTGGTGCGGATGAGCCGTTCGCCATCGAGCTGAAAGCCGCGTTGGCTTTCCCTGGCCACTTCGCGCCGTGCCCGTTCCTCACGCTCTGCAGCGCTATCTCCGCGCAGGTCGATGATGTGCAGCGGCGGCGGCGCGAAATCGCCCACCTGCTGCCGCACCGTGTCGTCATGCTGACCAAAGGTCAACCGCAGGCTGAGATGGCGCTGCCAAAGCTGGGCAATCGACTGCCCCAAAATGTTTTCATCCACCGCCAGCTGCAAACGCACCGCCACCGGAATGAGAAAAGGACTGGCGCCGGGCGCCAACTGCTCTAAAAACCAGATGCGCTCTTGCGCATGCGTCAGTGGTGCGACGGATATAGCGGGCGCGCCCGAGACGCGCGCGTCCGCTGCCGAAGATGCCGTCTGCGACAGCAAATCTTCTTCGGCGAGCAAGAGATCTAATAGCGCGTCGCGAGCCCCTGATGATATGTCTGTTTTGTTCCGTACCACGATAGGGCACCCCAAATGCTTCTACGGTAAGATCGCCCGGTGAGCTCTAGCTAACCATCGTGCAATCATGGTGTCTCTGTCACTGTCAACACACTGTCATTAAGTCATCGTCAAGAAATAAGTTGGCGGCCAAACCTGTCAGGTCTGCGAGACCTGATAGGTTTAAATCGACAAGTTATTTCTGAACAGTGACTAATAAGCTCGCTTCAAGTGCGACGCACTCTTCGCTCACTTAATGACGGTCATTGTCAACTTGTTACCTGCTGCTTGGTTTGCAGCAAGGCCCGCACCTCTTCATCCGACAACGCGGCCAGCTTGAGCTGTAGTTGGGCAATACGCATGAGGCGCGCTCCGCCATCCGGCAAGGCCAGCACATATTCCGCCAACGCAGCCACCGATGGCGCCCGCAGGAATGCCCACAGCGGTAGTTCCAACCGTAGCGATTGGCTCACCCTGGCCACATAGCGCGTGGCTTGTAAGGAGTGGCCGCCCAGCTCAAAGAAATCATCCAAGACGCCCACCTTATCCAATTCGAGCAGTTCGGCCAGCAGATTGGCCAGCAGCCGTTCCATATCGTTGCGCGGCGCCAAATATTGGCTTTGCAGTTCAGGACGATAGAGATCGGGCGCGGGTAATGCCTTGCGATCAATCTTGCGGTTGGGCGTAAGCGGAAACGCCTCGTGATAGATAAAGTGGGCCGGCACCATATAATCAGGCAAATGTTGACGCAAAAGGCTGCGCCAATCCATCGTGGTTGGCGCTTCCGCCACCTGGTGTTGCAACACAATATGCGCCACCAGCTGCTGATCGCCCAGCACATTCTCGTGTACGGTGACGACTGCTTCTTGTACAGCATCGTGACTTGCGATGTGGGTCTCGATCTCCCCCAGCTCAATGCGGTGGCCGTTGACCTTTACCTGAAAATCCAGCCTCCCCAGATAGTCGACCGCGCCATCGGCGCGATAGCGGGCGGCATCACCCGTGCGGTAGATGCGCGCGTTGGGCTGTTCAGAAAGCGCAAAGGGATTGGGCACAAAACGCTGTGCGGTCAGCTCTGGGCGGTTGCGATATCCACGCGCCACGCCATCACCGCCGATAAACAGCTCCCCGGCCACGCCAATCGGCGCCGGCTTCCCCAACGGATCCAGCACGTATAGCTGATTGTTGCCAATGGGGCGACCAATGGGCACCTGTCCGTCATCAGGATGCACGGGCCAGACGGCTGACCAGATCGTTGTCTCGGTGGGACCATACATATTCCACAAGGCCACATCCCGTTCCAAAATCGCGTCGGCCAGCGGACGTGAAAGTGCCTCACCGCCGCAAAGCACCTTGCGCAACGTTGGCGTGTCGCGCCAGCCCGCCTCCACCAACATAGACCAAGTGGTGGGCGTGGCCTGCATGACCGTCACTCGGTGCTGGCGCATGGCCCGCAGCAGTTCGCGTCCATCCACCACCATTATTCGATCAGCAATCACCACTTGGGCGCCGCTCACCAGCGGCAAGAAAATTTCCAATATAGAGATATCAAACGAAAGCGTTGTAACGGCCAGCAGCACGTCATCGGGCTCCAGACCGGGCTGCTGCCGCATAGCCGTGAGAAAGTTAACGACGTTTCGATGTTCGATCTGCACTCCTTTGGGCTTGCCAGTGGAGCCGGATGTATAGATGAGATAGGCCAAATTGTGTGCTTGCACAGAGCCAGCGGGTAATGTCGTGGGTTGTTGGGCTATGGCTGGCCAGTCACTATCCAGACAGACAAGATTGCCTGTGGCCATCTCCGGCGCTTGCGCGGTCAGATCGGCGCTGGTCAAAATCGTCTGCACAGCCGCATCGGCCACCATAAAGGCTAACCGCTCAGCTGGAAAGTTGGGGTCCAGGGGCAGATAGGCGCCCCCCGCTTTTAAAATACCCAGCAGGCCGACCACCATTTCCAAGGAGCGCTCTACAAACACACCTACGACTGTCTCTGGCCCAACCCCCATCGCTTGCAAATAGTGCGCCAATTGATTGGACCGTTCGTTCAGCTCCCGGTAACTCATTGATGACTGGCCAAAAGTGATAGCCATCTTGTCTGGCGTCTTCTGGGCCTGCATGGCGACCAGCTCGTGCAGACAGCGATCATGAGGATAATCCATTGTTGTCTGGTTCCACGTCGACGTTTGTTGCTCAATTTCACCGGCACTCAACATGGGGTAGCTGGCAATGGGCTGATGCGGGTGCGCCGTCATGGCTTCCAGCAGCGTTTGGTAATGCCCCAGCACGCGCCGGATCGTCTCCCGTTCAAAGAGCTCCACGTTGTACTCGACGGCTAAGTGGGGTTCCAAGGGCATATTTTCATCGATGGATACGGTGACAGAAAGATCAAACTGGGCGGCCCCGCGGTCAAACTGCACCAGCGAAATGGGCAGTTCGGCCATGTTTTCATAATCAAATGGCGTATTAACCATGTTGAAGAGCACTTGCACCAGTGGTGTATAGCTGAGGTCGCGCTTCTCCACCACTTCGCTGACGAGCTTTTCAAAGGGTAAGTCCTGGTGGGCGTATGCATCCAACAAGACATCGCGCACCCGCTGCACCAGTTCGGCAAAGTCGGGCGCACCGCTCAAATCGGTGCGAATGACCAACGTGTTGACCAGCGTGCCGATCAGCGGCTCTACATCCAAGTGGTGACGGTTGGCCACGGGCACGCCAATGGCAATGTCCTCCTGC
>JACKBC010000034.1 GCA_020634755.1 Caldilineaceae bacterium
GCCAAGGTCGTCTCCCGCTGTTCGTTCATGCCAACACCTCCCCATTTCCAGTAGCATACGCCCCCTTAAGCACGTCATGCTCGATGGATTCAATCTCCTCTGGTCCTCTGCTCCCTTGCTCCCCTTGCGCCTTTAGCGCCCCTTGCGTTAACTTCCTTGCCCCCACCGCAAAACTCCGCCGCCGCGCAAACTCGCTCACCGACACGCCTAACGACTCACTCAATACATGCTGCTGCCGCCGTCGCGTGTCATACCACCATCGAAAGCGCACCAGCTCATCATCTCCATATCGGCCGGCTCGATAGCCATCAATCAGCGCCTGCATGTGCGGCATCTCGCGCAGCCGCCGCACGATACGAATCTCCTCCGCATCGGTGGCGCTCACTTCTTCGTCGTCTTCGCTCCAGTGCCCAAACCGCGTGTGATGCAGCTCCGCCATAAAGCGCCGCACTTCCTCACGCGATGCCAGATACTCCGCCGTCCCCGCCGTCCATTCCCCCTCGGCATTAATCGTCGCTGCCTGCGACCGCCGCGCCTCATACAGAGAGCGCGCCATGGCCACCACCTCTTGCAGCCGCGCGTTCTCTTCGCTCTCGGCTATCTCCGTGCCGTCAAACTCAAAATGCACCGTGCCCGGTATCACGTACTTCTGCAGCGCCTCTTGCAGCTTGGGGTGAAAGATATCCGCATTCTCATTCACCGTGTGCAGCATCGTCACCTCTCGGCTCGTGCGTCGGCCCCAGCCTCCACCCCCGCTGCTTGATGATGTGGTCGTGGGGAAGAAGAACTTTAGATCCCGCCCCAGCGCCAGCGCATACAGCTCCAGCAACAGCCGTATTCTGCGCTCAAAATCTTCCAGGCTCTCGGGTCGCCGCCGCAAGAAAAACAAATCTCCCTTCACTTCGCCCAGCGCATTGGCAATTACCCCCAGCCGCCTGGCTGCGTTTCCCTTCTCCTCCACCGCCTGCTCCATCTGCCCAAATGCTTCCCCCACCTGCTCACTGCTCGCCCCGCTCAGCAGCATCAGTGCGTCCAGTCGCGTCGGGTCCAGCGTCCCCGTCTCCCAGTCATAGATCAAGACCATCAGCCGCGCCGCGTTGATGCACCGATGCAGCGCACAGCGCCCCGTTCGGCGCAGGCTATCCTCATCCCATGGCCACGCCACCAGGTGAAAGAAATCATGCCGACCCCAGATTCTGCGCTCAAACGTAATCGGAAAGTCCGGGTCCGGTCCCTGCGCCCCTCGCTGGTTTCGCCACTTCACCTTCGTCGCATCCATGTTGTAGAGCGCCACCACCTGCGCCAGCCCGTACACCCAATCCCGCTCCTCCTCATCATACACCGGCGCAAACCGTCGCTGCAGCTCCACAAACGCCCCCATGTTGCGCGTCAGAAAACTCGTCGCCAGCTCCTCCGCAAACGCAAACCAGCCCCGGTCATCATCGGCACACAGCAGCATCTTCCGCACGTGGTTCACCGTATTGCGCCCGCCAAAGACGCTCCACCCGCGCGAAGCATCCGCCGCCGCCGCCTTCGAGAGCATCCCCATCAGATACGGGTCGCGCAGCATCACCCCCTGCATCCACGTATCATGCCGCTGCACCTCGCTCAGCCTCGGCTCGCTCCCCAACACCGAACGCCCCAAATCCACAGACCCGCTGCTCAGCAAAGAATGCACCACCCCCGCATCCAGCCCCAGCAATCCGCTCGCGCCAACCCCTCCAGTTGCGCTGGCTGAGCTTGCCGAAGTCGAGCCTGTCGAACTACCGCTCTTTGGGTCCGCAAAACGCCCCTGCTTGCTCTCTACATCAACCTGTGCCATAACAGCCACCTTTATTTACGATTAACAATTCACCATTTCAGCTTTCAGCACTTCAGCGTTCAGCATTTCAGCTAAAAGCTGAACGCTGGCTCCCTACAAATACGTCTCCAACTTAATACTTCCCTCCACTTCGTTCCCAAATACATCCCACCCCGTCCGCCGTTCCCGCGCAAACATCTCCAGCCGATGCTCGGCCGGTATACACTCAGCCAGGTCGTGGATGTTGTCCGGCTTCTTGCTGTGTCGAAACTGCTGGCTTAGCAGACCAAGCGGCACCTCACTGGGCGCCGGCGGTCGTGGCTGCCCCCGCCGCCAGATCAGCACCAGCTCGCTGCACCCCCGCACCCAGAATCCCGTGCCCATCTTCGGCGCAAACTGCACCGGCTCTTGCCCCCAGTCACCAAAACTTTCAAACAAAGTCAACTGCCCCTCTTGCACCATCTGCGCCGCCTCTTGCGTCACCTTGATCCACGGCAACCCGGTCACATAGCCAAAGCCCCACCACGCCCCCAGTTCCATCGCCTCCGGCAGACACGGCCACGTCGCCCACATCAGCAGCACGCAATGGCCCGCCGCCAGCCGCTGCACCGGCAGCCGCCGCAGCTCCGTTAGGCTCATCGTCCCGTAATGCTTCTCCGCCGCCCCGCGCGCGCTCTTGTTGCGATACTGCCACGGCGGATCCATTAAAATCACGCCATATCGCTTCGGCCCCGCCGCCGGCGCCGGTCGCCCAATCTCCTTCGTCTCCACTCCTCTACTCCTCCACTCCTCCACGCCCTACTTCTTCACGCCTCCCCTAAAATCCCCCCACACTCACCTGCGGCGCCACCGGCCCCGCCAGCTTCATCAGGTCCGCCCCAAACAGCGCCTGCAACACCGCATCCGCCTTATCCGTGCTGCGCCCCAATCGGTCCGCCCTGCGCAACTGCTCCTTCTCTTCCACCTTGATCCGCCCCATGCTGTGCGCCCGCCAGCGCGGCGCCACCAGCTCGCCGATCAGCTCATCATCCGGCGGCAGGCATATCTCACAATCCTCCCGCGCCAGCTCCTCCCGCATCCACCACCACATGGCCGACCGCATATCGGCAAACGCCAGCTCGCCACTATCATCGCTCGCCTTGGTCTTGTGGCCGGCATTAAACGCCCACACCCGTTCCATGCCCAGCTCCCTACACCGGTCCACCACCCCGGCCCCGTTGCCTATCACGTCCACCACCACATCGACCAGCCCATCGCGCGCGGCTTTGATCATCCGAATCCGCCCCACAATCTCCATGGTCTCGTCGTTGGCCACCCGCTCCAGCTCGCTCACAATCACCCCGTCCACCAGCTTGGCCAGCGCCGAGGGATCACCCCCCCGACCTACGTCCACACCCACCGCCGTAATCTGGCCGTCCCGCTTCCCTTCGTTCCAGGCGTACCAGCGCTCCACCGCCGCCTCCACGTGCGCCAGGCTGATCACACCCATGTCGCCAGACTTGGCAAACTCGCCCAGCACGCGATTGCGAAACACCGGCGAATCGGCCCCCCACTGTTTCTTGCGCTGCTCCACCCATTCGGCCGACACTCGGCCGGCCCGGATCACGTCATCCGCCGTCACCCTGATCACGTGCCAATCTTCGTAACCAGGTCGTCGGCTCTGGATGTCGTAAAACCGCCCACTCGGTTCCCCTGGCGTCGAGCTGGCCAGCGCAAAGGCCTCGCGCCCCGTATCCCGACCGGCGCCGGAGAACGCCCCCTCCGACGCATCAAACGTCGCCCCCGGTATCGCCTTACTCTCGTCGTACACGTAGAACATGCTTTCGGCGTGGGCGCCCTCAATGAAATCATAGTTATCGCTGCTCACCGGAAACGCTTCACCGGTCCGCAGCCGCATACTTAACAAGAAGGCCTCGGTCTTGGCATGAAACGGCTCACGACCAATCACGTCCCAGCGCAGCCGCGCCCGGAACTTGCGCACTTCCGGCCACAGGAATTTCTCTAGCTGCCGCCACACGCCCGCAGTCTGGATGCACTTCCAATCCGGGTCAAACGCCGGATCCATGCCGTCCCGCGTCAACGAGAACCACAAAATCGCCACCGCCGCCGTCGCTGTCTTGCCCAGACCATGCGGCCCACACAGACACACCCGCCGCTTCTCCGCCAGGCTCGCCAACGCCTCATCCTGATAGTCGGTCAGGCTCTCCCCCTCCCGCCAGATAATGCAGTCATGGCCAAACGCCACCGGGTCCATGCGGTACGTGCGCTGAAACTCGTCATAGCGCACGTTGCGCCCATAGTCAGGATTCAGCCGCGCCGCCAGCTCCTGTAGACAGGACTCTTCTAATGTCGTTGCTTGTGGCCACAAGAAGGGCTCTCGACTCTTCAGCATCGCTCACATACCTCAACACGTTCGCCTTCACCATTTCACTCACCATCAGGATCAGCGCCATCACCCGCTCGGCCGGAATCATCACGCCCAAATCATTTAATCTGCGCCGCTCCGTCTCCACCACCTTGCGCTTGGCCTCCACCGTCTTCGACACTTCGGCCCAGGCCTCGTAGTCAGCGGCCCCCGCCGCAATCAGCTCGCCCAAGGCTCGCCGCGCCGGCACCACCTTCTCCACATCACCCAGCAGCAGCGCCTCCTGATACTTCTCCCATGCCTTCAGCAGCTTCGCCCACAGCGCCCCGCTCTCGCCCACGTCCACCCGCGCCAGCAGATCCCCCACTCGCGCTTGTAGCAGCGCCGCCTCTGCCCGCAGCTCCAGCAGATCCCCATCCGCCAACGCCTCCGCATACTGCGCCGCCATCCGATCCGGCAGCGCCTTGCTATACCGCAAGTGCTTGGCGTGCGGACTATCCACCCCCTTGGGCGTCTTGCCGCCGTGATAGTGGCACTTCTCCCCACCACCCACTGCATATGCCCCACACGTATCCCGCTTGGCATTGCACAGCCGTCCCCCGTTGCGATAGCGCACGCCATCTACTACTTCGACTGTCGTTTCTCGCTTATTTCCAATTCGACTCATGGGGTTTCCATCGACTCATGAGGTTCCTGCGTCACCAATGTCCAACTGACAAACAAATAACTGACCAACCAATGACTAATGACCAGCGACCAATAACAAAAAAGGCCCTGCGCTGCCGCGCAAGACCTTCTCCTCACATCGTTCTTCAATTGGGCTGGGAACCCCATCTTACCACACCCCACTGTCCAGTCCAATCTTCAACTCCAATTAGAACATAGGTTTCTCCACAACCATATCATGTTACCCGATCAAACCACGGCATCAGCGCCGCCGCCTCACTGCGCGCAAACGACCGCGTCAACGTCCGAAACCTCTCTAGCTCCAAATCGTGTTCAATCTTTGCCGCCATTACGTGCGCAACCTCTACCTGTACGCGATATCCCCCGTTTCGTTCCGGCTCTATCTGCGCCGCCAATTCGCACAACAGCTCTTCCCCCTCCACCAGCGCACTCGCCCGTACATCCTGTCGCTGTAGCGCAAACTTCACCACCTCCACAAACGACGCAAACCTCTCACGCCCGATCTCTTCCTCGCATACCCAGTAGAAGCCATCATCCGTCTCGACCACATACTCGGCCATCCACGCACCGTCGGGCGTGATCCGCGTAAAGCCGGTTATGTTGGTCAGGTCATACGGTATCTGTGTTGTCATCGCAATGCCCCCTGTTCTTATAAAGCCCAATCGTATTAAATGATCAACGAACTTTCGCGCCCGTCAGCTTCAATAGCAGATAAAAAAGCAACGTCAATTTCACTATCGTCATATCCCAGCGTCCCCATCACCAGCCCCACCACCTTCAAAATATCATGCGCGCTAAAGTTCGTCTCCACCCACAGCCCGCTTGCGCCAATCGCCTCACCACGCGTCATCCCCTCTGCCGACCGCCCAAAATAGGCCCGTTTGCGCCCGCGCAGGGCCAGCACCCGCTCGGTGAATTGGCCATCATGCCGCTCAGCGAGCACTGCGCACACCGTCATCAATACGCCCTTCCACGACGTCACGGCATGCATCTCGCCCAACAGCGTCACCGCGGCCGGCTTGCGTCCGTAGGGCCGACCGCTCCGACGGGCGCCACCTCCACGGCCTCTGGCCGCGCTGGCTCTGCCTCTTCACCCAGCAGCTCACCCCACCACTCATCATCCAGCCCAATCACGCGCAGCGTCTTCTCCGTCACACCTACCCGGTGCTTGATCAGCAGTTCCAGTAGCTCAGCGCCATTAATCAGCCCAATGCGCGTCTTGTTGAGCGCCGTGGCCTCCGCCTGTGCGCCCTTGGAAAAGCCGCTGGTCGTTATGATGATCCCCTGCTGATGCACTTGCAGCGAACCGCGCAGCTGCGTCACCACCGGCGCCTGAATGTTGCGCTTCCAGCGCTTCACCTGCACCGCTGCATTCACCTCGGTCAGCCCGGTCGCCCGGTAAATGCCCGTCACGTCAATCCCGCCATCGCTCCCGTAGGACGTCACCTGCACCGTGCTTTCATCAAAGCCCATCTGGATCAGCAGCTCGGTAATCAGCGCCTCAAAGCGCTCTGGCGGAATCGCGCCCAGCAGATCACGCAGCCGCTGCCGCGTCGCCCCATTCAGCACCCGCACCTGCCCGTCGATCCCACTCGCCTGCGGCTGGGCCAGCTCAAACACGCCTCGCCCCACGCGGCCAAAGCGCGTCTCCTCCTTCAGCGTATCCGTATAGAGGCGCGAACCCATGGTCGCCGTCGGCGTCCGTCCCGTCGGCATAATCAGCCCGCGATCCAGCGCCCGCTGCGCAACGTCGGCATAGTGCAGCGGCTCTTTGGCTGCCAATAGAATTTGATAAGCTGCTTCAAGATAAGTCATTACCGATTCTCATATAAGCTTGGCTAAACGCCCAAAATGTCATACAATGTGTGGACAATGCACGACATATCGTGCCGCGCAAGCAAAAGGAAAACGCATGAGCAAAACTGCCACCATCTCGGTCCGCGTCGATGAAGAGTTAAAATCGGAAGCAGAACAGGTCTTCGGCCTGCTTGGGCTCACCTCTTCCCAAGCCATCACCATCTTCTATCGCCAGGTGGCCCTACAGCGTGGGCTGCCCTTTGCCGTGCGCCTGCCCCAAATCCCCAAAGCATCTGCTATTGCGGAGGCGGTACGCGGCAAATACGCTGCCCTCCCCACCAGCAGTACAGAGTTTGCCCATCGCAAAGTCCAAGAAATCGCCCTCGAACAATAGGCCGCCCCGATGATCATTGTTCTGGATGCTTGCGCCATGATCGCCTACCTACGCAATGAGGAAGGCGCTGACGTCATCGAACAGCACCTGCTCGACGCAAATAGCACCTGCTACGCCCACGCCATCAACGTCTGCGAACTCTACTACGACTTTCTGCGCGTCAGCGACCAAGCCACCGCCCTTGCCGCCGTGCACGACCTCCAAAACATCGGCATCATTGTCAGTGAGGACTTGGATAGCGCTCTCTGGCAAGCGGCTGGCAGCCTCAAAGCCACCCAGCGCCTCTCCCTGGCCGACTGTTTCGCCCTGGCCTTTGCCAACCGCCTGGGAGGCCAACTGCTCACCTCCGACCATCACGAGTTTGACCCCATTCAGACTGCCGGGTTGGCCGCCATTCTTTTCTTTCGCTAATCACAGATAGCTTCTGGCTAGCCGCTCTCAATAAGCCGCTCTACAATCTGATCATGCCACTCCAGCAGCCCGGCGCGCAGATTGGCCCAGGTGACGGCGCGCCCCTGCTGCACGGGCAAATACTGGCAGATCGTCTGCTGAATGGCCTGCTGCTGGCCGACCTGACGCTCCGCGCTGACGCCGGCCAATGCGTAGAAAAGAGTCACCGCCTGCGCAAAGCTCTCCCACGCTTGGATGACCTCCGCTGTCTTGACCTGCAAACGCAGCCGAGTCTTGATGGCCATACTCTCAACCTCCCAGACCCCGTACGCCGCGTTCATGCTGGCATAGCGCTCTGGCGTTGCCTGCACATGGGCAAACTGAATCTCCATCATGAAGGACATGGTCGCCTTTGTCAGCGCGTCCAGCAGATTTTGCCGATCCTGCTTCTGCGGCTCGGTGAGCGTTTGATAAACCGTCTGGCTTTCGATATAGGTGTTGGCGCGGGCCGCGCGATTATGATCCCCGGTGAGAATGGTGCTCTCGCGAGCGTCGCCCCCAATGGCAACACCCCGCTCACTCGCCGCGCTATGCGCAGCCCGATACGCCGCCGCCATAGCGTGATAGGTCGCTGCGCTAATGTGGCCGCTTTCATAAGCTTGCTTCAATTCGGTTAGTGGATCGTGTGATTGTGGAGGCATGTGATTTTGTTTTGATTGTGTTCTAAAGGGTTGGCTCACTCTATGTTCTGAATCTGTGGTGTGCCACCAACCGCAACAAAAGCGATACGCAAATTGTCTGGACTGAATGCTAAATCTTCAAGCATGAAAAGTCCTCCATTAGACGAATCACCATGTCTGCTTTCATGAATCAGTTCCCCGCTAGAAACATCCCATACCTGTAACGCGCCATTTTCCCAAGCGGTGGCAAGAAGTGATCCATCAGAGCTAAATTTGACCAAATTGGGTACGCCTCCGCGTTCTGCAACCACTCTCAATTTAGCACCTGTTTTTGCATCCCAAATGATCACTTGACAGCCCTGTTCGGTGCAAAAGGCGCCTGCGAACAATCCACCTGGCGAACTTAGATCGCCTGCCATTGTAGAAAAGAATGAAGAGTCAATATCACTTAGTGCGACTATCTCTTGACCACTCTCCAAGCTCCACACTCTTAGCGGATTCTCTATTGAACTCGTCATTGCAATCATATTAGCAGTTTCCATGTAATTCCGTCCGCGGTGAATTGTAGCTATCCCCGGCACATTTACGCTCCGCACTAGCGCGCCGCTGAACAGGTCCCAAACATGTACACCTTCGCCGCCCCTGCTTAATATCTGCGTTCCATCGCCCGTGAACGCCACGTCATAAACGCGTTCATGCGCTAACTCATGCACAATCCGGCCAGACTCTGCATCCACAATTTTCACAACACCTTCATCACGGATGGCCACTGCTATCTGCGTACCGTCTGGACTGAATTGGGCTGCGTTGATCTCGGAGCTGCCTATAGCAAAAGCGCGAATTACATCTTTTCCATCGGCATTCCACAATCGCAGGATGCCATCGTCATGAGCGGTCAATATCAGCTCTACCACTGGTCCATATTCAATGACAGACGCATTAGCTATTTCCCCACTTAAGTCTCCTATTAGGGTCGTGTCTGAGGATGCTAGCGAGGTCTCTGTAGACGCCTCTGGTAGTGCATCAGAATCTGTCTTCACTTCCTCTTCAGAGGTTGCCATTGACCGCTCCTGGGCTCTAGCGGCAGATTCTTCGTTTGAACAATAGCCAATCCGGAAATTGCTTACAGGCGATGTTGTCGAGTTTCCCAAGACATCACGTGCAACAACATAAGTGTGCAGCGTCCCCTTGTATCTTGTGTCGATTGGAATAAGAAACTGCCAATATTGATCTCGATTCAGATTGTCAATTTCAAAGTCAGTCAGAGGATATGCGTCCCACTCGCCTTCGGGCTTCTCCTCAATATCAAATTTGAAAAACATCTCAACAAAATCGAGCTCAGATTCATCCGTAATTTTCATGGCGAATTTGGGACTTTCGTAGGTGCAAAACTCGGTCCGGCCAGGGCTATCGCCATAAAATTGGGAATGTAGGTCCAAAATCCCACTAATTGCCGGACCACTTTGATCTGATACCTTTGGAGCCGAATCTGTCGTGACGGCATCAACTGACAATGTGTATTCGCCACCAGATGGATTTAGGACTACGATTCTATAAGTTGAATTGTCTCTCAATTCAACGCTGTCTCTAACCAGTGGATGTATTATCTGGCCTAGAACATTGTAGATCTCCATATATCCATGTAAGTGGGTGTGTATCTCATCCTGTCTTTCTCCCCACTGCACGTAAATCACGTTTTCCTCAAATTTAAGCTTGATCATACCTGGTCCGCCTTCATATATCCACGTATGCCTATCAGGCGGGCCCGATGGATTTCGTTCAAGATGTGCGGTAACGTGATCTCCTATTGAAATTGTTCCATGATGGTTTCCGAACAATACTGAACCATTATTGTTCACGATTAAACCTATATGTGCATCAGTCCAATATGAAGTGGCTTCCCCGGATGTAGTACCGATAGCTGAAAATGCATAATGTTGTCGATTCCCATCAAGTCCCGCCAATGAATATACGAATTTCCCCTCTGGGTCCATCTTAAGATTAGTAGTTGAAAACAATTGACCTTTTGGTAAAAAATCATTGTTTCCTTCAATTCGTTTATAGGTCAATAGGACAACGTTTTCGTTTGGTTGGAACCCTTGTATCACTAAAGAATCAATCTCGGCTTTCGAATAAAGAATCGGTATGTCATTAGGGAGATCGATTTCATCAGTACCACCGCCACCGCCCTGAAAGAACAATACCTCCTGCAGAATGTCTGTCAGGATCGGTGGTTCAGATTGGCTTTCATTTCCAATATCGGAAGAAACCGTTTCAGCAACGTCACCCGTCTCTACCGAGCCGCCGCTTTTTTCTGTCTCATTCGAGACTACATTAGCGATATTTTGAGAAGCCTCCCCTAATGCGTCTCTGGCGGACGCAACTTGTTCCGCTGAAGAGACTTCTATTACTCCTGAACGTGCGCCGCACCCGACAACGGAAATTCCAATCACCAGCATAACGACCCAATAAAGCATATTTGGAAAATATCTTAAGTTCATTATATATCCCTATTCTGGTTGCGCAACGGGATCATTGTTGAGTTCAGTAAGCGCTTGTTTAAAAATTTCTCGCCGGTCTGGATCACCGACTGCTAGTTTTACAGCTTGTTCATAAGCGGCTCTAGCTTCCATCAGGAGCCCCCTGCTGCGGTGGATCAAACCAATACGCGCATAGGACTCTGCGGCCAGATGCCTGATTCGTAAATTATCTGTCCCATTATAAACTTGGATAACCTCCCCAAACTCCTCCATAGCCTTTTCAAGAAGTGATTCATCCATCACACCATCATCTTTATACAAACCTAACATCAAATAACTTTGGCCTAATCCAAAATGTACCTTTACCTCAATATCAGCCCTCGGTGGCTGATGATTTGCATCTAGCGCCCGTTCATACTGATTAATCGCGTTACTTAATAGTGCTGTATCAACAGAACTTCCACTGCCAACCGTATCCTTTTTAAGCGCAGCCACATAATATGCACTCCCCAAGCCCGCATATGCCCGCGAATACTCAGGATCGTAATCCAGAGCCGCCGTAAAAGCATCAACGGCGCCTACCAAATCCCCTAACTTTCCTTTAGTATTGCCTATCAACAAATTGACTAGATGCTTGCTATCAATTTCACCCCATAAATCTTTATCGTTCTCGATCGATTCGAAGGATGCCAAGGCCCGTTTGTAGTAGCTGCCACCTTCATCCTGCATGGCGAAGTAGGTCAACCCTTCCACAATCTGTGCAAGGACCTTCATACGCACAGCAAATTCCTCATTTATCTTAATTTGTGTTCGTCCATCACCTTGGCCCACGTGAAACGGTGCGCCTAAATCATGGACACCAATCAACTCATATGCATCGTCATAGTAAAATTCTGGCGCCACATAAAATTCTGGTGCCACGGTCCAATCACCATCGGTGCCATCAATCGCACCATATACAACGATTTGGGCGCCCAGCTTTTCCGCCAATTCAGCAGCCCGTTTCGCTCGTTCATCTGGGCTAGAAGCGACAGGTTTACCTGTCAAGATACCCCATGTTCGCCAGACAAACGACAGTCTACTCTGCCAAATGCCGTCCAATGGCCCTACCCGTTCTGGCTCAATTAATCCTATACCAGAACCAGTTGGCAGGTCAGCAAGCGCTATGCTGAGCCGACCAAAGACCTTATTGGCAACATCCAGGCCAATATCGTCGCTTTCGCCATTTAAATTTTGGGTGTCGAATGGCGCCACAGCTACCCTATAGGTAGTGTACTTAATTTCCTCATCTGGCGGCTGTATACTCACTTTGACCGATATCCACACCACAATGCCAAGTATTGCCAGTAGCAATACTAGCGCGCCCCACCGGTCTCGCCTACTCAATCGTTGAACAATATTCTGAATCAGATTGCCTGCAACATTTATCTGATCGCCATAGACATGCTGCCCCTGCTGCTTGATTTTGCCGCCGTGATTCTCTTCTTCCATCAATACCTCTAGGTCTGTTTCTCGTGATGCTTCTGTACCTGCTTTAGCCGCGTTCCGGTAAATTCTTCAGCGTTGAGAACCTGCGCCAACAACCCCTGCGGATGGCAATTGTGCAGTAGACTCAGTCTGATTCGTTCATACCATCACAACGCAGACGCTCCCCTATGCTGCCCACATCCTCCCCCCCCCCGGTACTGCTCAAACACATCCCAAAAACAATCCTTGTCAGCCGCCCCACCTCATCTGCACTGTAATCAGGGCCGGACAGGCCGGGTTAAGTCATCCCACAGGAAGTTGCGGATCGGCGTTTCGATCTGGGCCTGGTCGGTCTCTTTTTCGGTCCAGCGATCAGTGGCGGCGATCTCGCGCTCGATAATCCAAACGAACCTCCTACCCCCCACCCCACACCTCCGCCGCCAACGGCAGCTCATTCAGCTCTGCCCGCGCCTCGCGCCAGGCGGGATAATATTCGTCCAGCAGCGCCACAAAGCGCTCATTGTGCGTCGGCTCCCGCAGGTGAATCATCTCGTGGACCACCACGTATTCCAGCAGGTCTTTGGGCTTTTTGACCAGCTCGGTGTTGAGCCGGATGTGCCCCTTGTGCGGATTACAACTGCCCCACTTGGTCTTCATGCGCTGCACGAAGTAGTTGTGGACCTGCACGCCCAGCTTGGGCTCCCACCGGGCGATGATGGGCGGGATGGCCTCGTGCAGCAGCGCCTTGTGCCAGGCGTGCATCACCGCCGCCCGCTTGGCCACATCGCTGCCCGGCCGCACCGTCAGCGTAATACGCTTGTGGTCCTGCTGGACGCTGGGCTTGCCGTCCGCATAATGCACGCTGAGCAGATAGCGCCGCCCCCATAGATAGTGACTCTCGCGCCCCACAAAGCGCCGCGGCGTCTCCCGCGCCTGCTGGCGCAGCTTGCGCTGCTGCTCGCGAATCCAGCCCAGCTTGCTAATGGCGTAAGCGCGGGCCACCTCCAGCCGGGTGGCCGTGGGGGCGGAGAGGGTGACTCGCCCATCGGGCGGATGCACCGAGAGATGCACGTTTTTGATTGACTTGCGGGTGACGGCAATCGAAATCTCGCCGATTTGGATGCTCTCATGGGGTGTGGGTTGTGTCATTGATAGCCGCTCTGTTCTTTGATAATATCGAAAATGGCTTGGGTGGCCGTGCGATCCCGCGCCAGCAGCGGGTAAATGGCGTTCAATACCTGGGTTTCGCGCGTATCGTCGCCTTTCCAATCTGCCGGCGCCCGCTCGCGGATCACGCGGTCCAGTTCCAGCGCCAGGCGCGCCCGCTCTTCTTCCACAATCGGATACTGAAAGGTGCTGGACGCAATTGCCGGCAGATTGTTGTAGAGCACGGTGGCCTCCGGCTTGCCGTATAGGATGGCGGGCGCACCGGCCGTCGGCTGCTTGCGGCCCATTCTCTGCACCAGCGCCTCGGCCTGGCGCAGAAATTCCTCGTAGGCCGTCGCATCGTCCCGGCTCTGCTGGATCAAGTCATCCAGCAGCAGCGACATCTCCGCATAGAACTTGGGGTCGGTCAACTGGTCGCGGATGATTGTCTTGCGCACGTTGTTGATGATCGTCTCCGCAATGGTGCTTCTGGACAGGTTGCCGCGCTGGTTCAATTTGCGCGCAATGGCGTCGTGAATGCCCGTCTCAATAATCGCCTCGGTCAGCGAAATCGAGCTGAGATCGCCCAGTTCAGTGGCGGCGTCGGCCTGAATGTAGCTGTTGATCAGGTGGCGCATATCGGACTCATACGGTTTGGTGTCCAGCTCCTCGCCCGCGTACTTTTTGATGGCTATACGGGTCTCGCTGATAAACGCCGTCTCCCGCGCCAGTGCCTGCATGGCGGCCTCTGTGTAGCCAGCCTCGGCCAAGTCGTTGGCAATTTCGCCATAGGCGCGCAAGAAGGTGGCCGACGCCTTGTAGAACGAAATGCGCAGCGGCTCGGTCGCGGTCAAGCTCTCCGGGTCGCTGGCGTGGCCGCAGAAGTAGTGGATATACCGCTCCAGCTCCTGCGGCTGCGCCACCGGCTGGCACAGGTAGTGCAGCGCCTCGCGCGCGTCATCCAGCCTCTTCTTGCCCTCGACGCGCCAATCTTTCAGTTCGACATTGCCATCATGGCCATCCCCGTCATCCACCACCAGCTCGTCCGAACTGTAGACCGCAAGCGACTGCTGCACCTCTTGGAACAGCTCTTTGAAATCAACAATATAGCCGTAATCCTTGTCCTCCCCGTCCAGGCGATTGGTGCGGCAGATCGCCTGGAAAAGGTTGTGGTCGCGCAGCTCGTTATCCAAATAAATATAGGTGCAAGAAGGCGCATCAAAGCCGGTCAGCAGCTTGCTCACCACAATCAGCAACTTCATGGTGGCCGGCTCTTTGATAAAGAGATTTTTCACCCGCTCTTCATATTTGGCCGTGGTCTCATTTGCTGCCAGCACATACTGGGTGTAGGTGTCAAACTTGTAGCGCTCATCACTCTGGGGCGACTCGCGCGAGATCGCATTGTGGTTCGGCTCGTACGAGGTGATAATGCCGCACTGTCTGCCAAAGGGCGTATTCTGCAACAGCCGGAAGTAGTGACACGCATCGTAGATCGAAGCCGCCACCAAAATCGCCGTTCCCCGCCCATTATCCAGGCGCGGTTTGACGCCAAAATCATGGATAATGCTGCGCAAAATGCGATCCTTGCGCTCGCCCGAACTCATCAGCTTTTCCATGGTGGCCCAGGTTTTGCGCAGCACGGCCCGCTTATAGGCGTTGAGCCCCCTGGTCCGGCTGGCAAACCACTCGTCAATCGCCTTGGGCGAGGTCAGCCGCTGCGGCACGTCACGCGCCTCATACTTCAGATCCAGCACCACGTGATCGGCCACGGCCTCATGGAATTTATAGGTGTGAATATAGGTACCAAAGACCTCGCGCGTCGTCTGCCGATCTTTGCGCAGCAACGGCGTACCCGTAAAGCCAATAAAGAGAGCATCGGCCAGCCAACGCTTCATCTGCCTGTTCATGTCGCCGCCCTGGGTGCGGTGGCACTCATCCACAAAGACGTAAAAACGCCCGTGGATCGGCGGCGGCGAGCTGCTAAAATCGGGCTCAAACTTGTGGATTAGCGCACAGAGTACCCGCGGCCGGGTGGCGGTCAATTTCTCTAAAAACGCCCGCCGCGTCGTTATGCGCGGCGACGGCTCATCCGCACCCACCACGCCCGCATTCTGCATAACGCCCGCAATCTGGCGGTCCAGCTCATCGCGATCCGTCACAATCAAAACGCGCGCCGCCGGGTCGTGCTCCAGCAGCCACTTGGCCAGCAGCACCATAAAGATGCTCTTGCCGCTGCCTTGCGAATGCCAAATGACGCCCCCTTCGCCCTGCTGAATGCGTGCTTGCGCCCGCTTCATGCCAAGATACTGATGCGGTCGCGGCGCCTTCTTTTGGCCGGCATCGAAGATCATAAAGTGATAGAGTAAGTCGAGCAGGCGCGCCTTCTCGCACATTTGCGCCAAGGGTCTATCCAACAGCCAGCCCGCCGTGGGCGGCCAATCGTGACCATCCTGCTCCTTCCACTGCACAAAATAGGCTTCCGGCGTACCCGTGGTACCGTAATAGAGCCCCTGCGAATCATTGCCCGCCATCACCAGTTGTACAGTGCTAAAGAAGCCCATATTGAAGATCGGCTCCTGGTTGGTCACGAGCTGACGCACGCCGTCCGCCACCTCAATCGAGCCCTTTTTTAGCTCGATCACGCCGATGGCAATACCATTGATGTAGAGCACAATATCGGGGCGCCGCTCATGCCCACCGCGCAGCGTCACCTCCTCGGCCAGGGCAAAATCGTTCTTCTCCACACACGCCCAGTCGATCAGATGCACCGTCTCGTAGGGCTGACCGGGCGCCACCTGCACCGGCACGCCATAGCGCAGCAGTTGATAGGTGCGCAAATTCGCCTCATAGAGCGTCACCCCCGTCACGTCCGCCGCCGCCTCCAGCTTCTGCCGCGCCGCCGCAATCTGCGCATCCGCATAGCCGCGCGCTTGTAGATTAAGGCGCAAATAATCAACCTCAATGGCCCGATTGTTGGCCCGCCGACTCCAGTCGCCCAGATAATGATAACCCAGCCAATCAGGGCGCGTGGAATCGGTGAACAAGCTCACCACCCGGTTTTGGGTTACCCGTTCCGAACGAGATTGTGTGGTCATAAAATAACTCCTGTCATAACACGGCCTCAGCCCCTAAGCCCACTCCCAACCTCCCCCAAGGGGGAGGAACCAATATCTCTACCCCGTGACTGCTCCCTCCCCTTGGGGAGGGCCGGGGAGGGGCTTTCTTCTCTCCACCGCCGCCTCAATCACATCCAGCACCGCCCGCACATTGGTAAACACCTCCATATTGGCAAAGCGCAACACCTCATAGCCCAAACTCTCCAAAAATGCCTGCCGCACCCGATCCTCCTCCTGCGTATACTGATGGATCGGCCCGTCCACCTCCACAATCAGCATGACATCCAACGCACAAAAGTCGGGGATAAAGCGCTCGATGATGTGCTGCCGCCGAAAGCGCACCCCGCGCACCTGCCGCTTGCGCAAATGTTGCCACAACTTCGCCTCTGCCCCCGTCGGCTCCCGGCGCATCTCCCGCGCCAACGGCTTCAGCCGCTGTCCCCACTCCGGTGAAGTCTGCCACGAATGTTTTGGCATGGCCCCCTCCTAACCTCCCCCAAGTGAGAGGGATTGTTGGTTGGTTTGTGGCGATTCTGCTACGCATGTAACCAACACCTGCGCTTAACACCTCCCCACACCACGAATAAACCCCACCCTCCCCCGTGACAACCCCCTCCCCTTGGGGAGGGCTGGGGAGGGGCTACACCAACCGCGTCCGCCCCGTCAACAGCTCCTGCATCATCGCCTGCTTCAGCGCCCGCGTCTTCTCCCGCCGCGCCCCCAGCGCCGCCAGCTCCGCATCCATGTCCGAGAGCACGGCGGCGATGGCGGTTTGTTCAGGAGGAGAAGGAACTGGAAGAGTTAACTTGGCAATATTTGTCTTACTGATGCCGGAGACTTTGGTGCCTACAGCGTAAAATGAGAATTGTTGTCGAATTGCAGTTGTTTGAAAGCAATAACGAAGATATTCATTAACCAATTCATTGTTTTTTCTCTTTGCAACTATTGTGTGCAAGCCAGATATAAAGGGTAGATTGTCTTTATTGACAATTACAATGTGTTTACTGGTTCCTTCGTCATCTTCAGAAGCATCCACAAATACAACATCACCATCTTTTAATAGTGAAGATGGCGAAACCTGGGACAGTGATATGTTAAGTTTTGGAATATCTTGATAATCAGATCTAGTGTCCACATAAGTCTTTGACGCACCGTGAATATCACCATAATGCAGATAGCAATATCCCTGTGTAGAAAGCTGATTGCGAGATGCAGAATATCCACCACTAAAATCAAATAATTGTTCGAGCGTCCTCACCTCCCACACTCCCGCAAACCCAGGCAACCGCGTTTGACCCGTCAGCAACTGCTGCATGGCCGCCTGCTTCAGATCGCGCTTCTTGGCGATGAGCCGATCCAGCGCATCCAGCAGCGAGTCTACATCGCTCAGCGCCTCCGCAATGGCGCGCTGTTCAGGCGGAGACGGCATCGGGACGGCGAAACTTCGAATTTGTTCAATATTCGCTCGCTTGAAAGTTGAACCAACCATTAAATTCAAGAGTTGGTTTGCGATAATGGAGGACTGAAATACTGCTTGCAGAAATTCGGGAGAAAAATCAATTACCTTTCTTCTCAACAAGCAAACATCTTGGCCCATCGCAAATGGTGGATGCCGCTCCGTAACCTGAGCCACTTCGCCAACAGTGGCATTGCGGCTGAGAATCAGATCGCCAGGCTGGGGTTTTCTTCCCCCTTCAATCAACAGATTATAGAATTGTTGGTTAGTTTGTTTTGCACTTGTAAGATCTACAAAACGACTTTGAACTTCCTTGATACTCGCAACAGGAAAACCGGCCGAAGTGAACTCGGCTGTGACATGTTTACAATCGATTACTGTCCAGAATTTGCCAACACTTCCAACCTCCCAATTCTCCGGAATCACCCCCACCTCCGTCCGCTTATACCCCGCCGGCACCGCGTCCTCGCCAACGCTCATCACATCCATATCACCCCCACCCGCTTCGCATCCATCACATTGCACCCCATCCCCATAAACCACCCATTCGACAGTAGAAACATCCCCTCCCCCCCATCACAATCCCTCCCCTAGGGGAGGCTAGGAGGGGCCTACTCCCTCCCCTTGGGGAGGGCCGGGGAGGGGCTTATCCGCCTCAAATGCCCATCCACCCGCGCCGCCAACAGCGCCACCTCTGCCTCCAACTGCGGCAGCGGCGTCGCATAGCGCTCGGCCAGTTGCCGCACGCGCCTCGTCAGCCGTTGCGACACCCGCTCCAGCTCGCCCTGCACCGCCGCCGTCAGCGCGGCCAGCCACTTGTCATCCACCACCAGCTCCTTGATCTCCGCCACGCTCAACGCTGGATATTTCGCATAAGCCAACTGATCCAGCGCCGCCTCTGCCTCGCGCATAGCCCGCTTCTGCTCGGCCTCAGCCGCATTCAGCGCCAGCCACTGGGTCAGCACCGCCAGCTCGTCCGCCGCCTCAGCATCATCCTGGATCTCGCGGCGACGGGCGTTCACCTCGACCTTGTTCACCTTCTCCAACGCCCCCAGAAAACCCTCTTCGCCGCCCTGCTCCTCTTCCAGCTCGGCCAGCGCCGCCGTCGTGGCCTCCAGCTCAGCCTGTAGCGCCGCCATGGCCGCCTCCTCCGGGCCAAAGTAGCGCGCCACCACATAGGGCTTGGGAATCAGCTCGCAGCGCCAGCCCTTGTCACGCGTGCGGCCCCGCTTGTCCGTCTCCACAATGCGCTCGGTCTGCGCCACCCAGCCATCGCCCGCCAACAGATAACAATCATCCTGCATGGTTTCGGCCCAGTAATCCATCAAATGCTGATAAACGTCATACGCATCCAGCAGCGGCGCCGTGCCAAAAGCCGCCAGCAGCGCCTCGGCAATCGTCTCGATCAGCACCTTGGGCTGCCCGCCGCGGTCAAAGCCCGCCAGCCGCGGACGATTGGCCGCCTGCCACTGCGCAAAGCGCTGCATCACTGCATCGTGAAACGCCGCAAATTCTGCATGCTCCAAAATCGCCGCCTTCACCTCCCCCACAGCCAGCCGCAGTTGCGCATAGCCCGGCCGCTCCGCCGGCGCAAAGAGCGCCGACCGCACCCCCGGCAGCACCGCCCAATAGCGCGCCAGCGCATCAATATCCCGCTGCGGAATGCCGCCGCGCAGATGGCCCCCAATATCCTGCACATCCTCGGGCTCGCTGCTGTCAATATAGCGCGGCAGATTCAGGTTATAGTCGTTCTTGGCGTCCCGAATCTCGGCCAGCGGCGCCAGGCGGGCGTAGCGCGGCGCATCCACCCGCCGCCTAAAGGTGTCCACAATGCGGTGGATATCCTGCTCGCGCAGCCGGTTCTTGTTGCCATCCTTCATAAAGCCCTTGGACGCGTCAATCATATAGACGCCCTGGCGGCTGTGGGCGTTCTCCTTGTCCAACACCAGAATGCAGGCCGGAATGCCGGTGCCGTAAAAGAGATTGGCCGGCAGCCCAATAATGCCCTTGAGATAGCCCGAGTCCACCAGCGCCCGTCGGATGGTCGCCTCGGCATTGCCCCGAAAAAGCACGCCGTGGGGCAGAATACAGGCCGCCTTGCCGTTGGCCTTCATAGAGCGGATAATGTGCAGCAGATAGGCGTAATCGCCCTGTTTAGCTGGCGGCTCGCCCCAGGCAAAGCGCGCATAGGCGTCGTCGCTCGGCGTCAGCCCCGTGCTCCACGTCTTGTCCGAAAAGGGCGGGTTGGCCACTACATAATCATAGGTGCGCAGCCGCGCGCCCTCTTTAAATTTGGGCGCGCTCAGCGTGTTGCCCGCCAGAATATTGGCCGTGGGAAAGTCGTGCAGAATCATATTCATGCGCGCCAGACCGGCCGTGGTCACATCGCGCTCCTGCCCCTCCAGCGTAATGTGCTTGCCCGCCTCCGCCGCCACCTTGAGCAGCAGCGAGCCTGAGCCGCAGGTCGGGTCATAGGCCGTGGTCGAGGCCACCGTATTGGCCGGCGCAATGCCAATCACCTTGGCGATGACCCGGCTCACCTCGGCCGGCGTGTAAAATTGCCCCTTGCTCTTGCCGCTCTCGGTGGCAAAGTGGCGCATGAGATACTCATAGGCGTCGCCCAAAATATCGTCATTTTCGGCCCGATTCTTGGAAAAATCGAGCGCCGGGTTCTGAAAAATGCTGATCAAGTTGGTCAGCCGCTGCACCAGGGCTTCCCCCTCGCCCAGCTTGTTGGGGTCGTTAAAATCGGGGAAATCGCTGCGCGCCAGCCGGCTGTTGGCCTCGATCAGCGGCTGGATCACCTGCGTGTTGATCTTGTCGCCAATATCGCTCTTGCCCTTCAGCCCGATCATATCCCCAAAGCTGGCCCCCGGCGGAATCACCACCGGCGGCGCAAAGTCATCGCTGGCCCCATACTTGTCCGAAATGTACTTGATAAAGAGCATAAAGAGCACATAATCTTTATACTGGCTGGCATCCATCCCCCCGCGCAGCTCGTCACACGACGCCCACAGCGAAGAGTACAGCTCCGATTTCTTAATCGCCATTCATTTGGTCCTTGTCTTGTCAAGGGGTTGGGTTATCTAATTCATTAATGAGTTGTCGCACAGTTTCCGCCTTGGGTGAACTGGCTCTTTCATAGAGGGGCAGGGCCTGGTGATAGAGGTCCAGCGCCTGCTGCTTCTCGCCCAGGTCCGCATAGACTCTGCCCATACCGAAGAGAGTTTCAGCTTCACCGCTGATGTCGCCCACCTTGCGTCGCAAGGGCAGGGCCTGGTAATAGAGTTCCAGCGCCTGCTGCTTCTCGTCCAGGTCCGCATAGACTCTGCCCATACTGGAGAGAGTTTCGGCTTCGCCGCTGATATCGCCCACCTTACGTCTTAGGGGCAGGGCCTGGTTGTAGAGGTCCAGCGCCTGCTGCGTCTCGCCCAGGACTGAGTAGACATCGCCCATACCTGTGAGAGTATATGCTTCGCCACGGATATCGCCCACCTTGCGTCTAAAGGACAGAGCCTGGTTGTAGAGGTCCAGCGCCTGCGTTTTCTCGCCTAGGTCCGCATAGACTTTGCCCATGTTGGCGAGAGTAAATGCTTCACCATTAATATCTCCCACCTTGCGTCTTAGGGGCAGGGCGTGGTGGTAGAGTTCCAGCGCCTGCTGCTGCTCGCCCAGGTCTGAATAGGCAATGCCCATATTAGTGAGGGTAAATGCTTCTCCACGAATATTACCCACATTGCGTTGCAGGGGCAGAGCCTGCTCATAGAGTTTCAGCGCTTTCTGCTTCTCGCCTAGGTTCGAATAAACAATTCCCATGTTGGTGAGGGTAAATGCTTCACCATTAAATTCACCCACCTTTCTGAAAAGAGGCAATGCTTGATTGTGGAAGTCTAGCGCCCGCTGATTCTCGCCTAGAGCAGAATAGACGTTGCCCATGTTACTTAGTGTATAGGCTTCGCCGCTGGTATCGCCCACCTTGCGTCTTAGGGGCAGGGCCTGGTGATAGAGATCCAGCGCCTGCTGCGTCTCATTCAGGCCCGCATAAACACTGCCCATGCTCGTAAGAGTATATGCTTCGCCCCTCATGTCGCCCACCTTAGTGAAAAGTGGCAGGGCCTGGTGATAAAGGTCCAGTGCCTGCTGATTCTCACCCAGTTCTGAATAGACATTGCCCATACTGACGAGAGCGCTTGCTTCGTTGCCGATATCGCCGACCATTCTGAAAAGAGGCAACGCTTGATGATAAAGGTCCAGTGCCCACTGACTCTCGCTCAGGGCCGCATAGACACTCCCCATGTTCATGACGGTAGCGGCTTCGCCTGAAATATTGCCTATCTTGCGTATCAAGGGCAAAGCTTGGTTGAAAAGGTCCAGCGCCCGCTGATTCTCACCCATGTCCGAATAGACACAGCCCATGCTCGTGAGGGTGGTTGCTTCGCCGCTGATATCGCCCGCCTTGCGTCTCAAAGGCAGAGCTTGGTTGTAGAAGTCTAACGCCTGCTGCTTCTCCCCTAGCTTATAATATACATCGCCTATTTTGTTGAGGGTGATAGTTTCGCCACGAATATCGCCCGCCTTGCGCAATAGCGGTAGGGCTTGGTTATAAATCGCTATTGCCTGCTGCTTGTCTCCTAAATCCGCATAGACATCTCCTATATGATAGAGTAAATGACCCTCATGTCCCGTATGTTTCAAGCTTTGAGCATGCACTAAAGCGTCCTGTAATACTGTAAAAAATGCCTGCGGATGTATTTTGCCGTGAAATGTATGAAAGAAATCCAATACAGTGCTCACAAAAAGCATTTGGCCATAGGTTTCAGTAGCTAATGTACGCAATATGGCTAGAAGGAATTGGCTATGTTCCAGATCCTCCGCCGGCGCAATCCAGCCCTGAAACGTCTCCGCATCCGCCATGCGCCCCAGCGCTTTGGCCATCTGCACCAGCAGCGGCGCAATCTCGCGCTCCAGCGGCCGGTACGCCGCAATCAACCCCTGTATGGCGGCCGCGCCAATCTCATGGCGCTGCGGCTCCCGCTGCCGCTCCACCAACACCCGCGCCAACAGCCGCGGCTCAAACCGATACAGCGCCATATGCCGCTCCCGCCGCCCCACCTCCGCCGTCGGCAACACCACCGTCTCCTCCAACTCCACCAACATCCCGACATTGGTCCCCTCCCCTTGGGGAGGGTTAGGGAGGGGCCGGGGCCCCGTCAACACCTCATCCAACACCTCCTGAAACTCCTCCAATCTCTCCCCATGCATCCCCACCGCATGGGCCACCGACTCATCGCTAAAGACCTCCCCCTCCCACGCCGCGTGGCTCAACCAGCGCGCCAGCGTCTCCCAATCCACATCATAGCCCAGCTCCTGCGCACAGGCGGCATATGCTTGCAGCGGCCGCTCCACATATTGCGCATAGAGCGAACCGGAGAAAGTTGTCATCGCCGCCCCGGCCAATTGCCAGCGCCCATCGTCCTGCTGGGCGGCCATCCCCTGCTGCTCCCAATGGCGCAACAGCTCCAGCAGCAGCGACGGTGCGCCGCCGGTCAACTCATGCAGCACCGGCGCCATGGCCGCCGAATCCGCCGCTAGCAGCGCCTCCACCGCCTGGCTGCGCAGCGGCCACACGTGCAGCGTGCGGTAGCTGTACGCACTGTGCGGCGCCGACTGCTCGCGCAGCCAGCGCAACCACTCACTCTCCTGTCCGTGCTGGTCGCCCGTCCCGTGCAGCGGTTGCGGCGCATCCACCAGCAGCACCAGCAAAAAGGGCAGATTGTCGAGCACCTTGTTCCACGTGTGCAGCAGCATCTGCAAAGGGGTCGGCGCCAGCTCCACGTGGTCCACAATCACCACCAGCGGACTCTCCGCCCGCGCTGCGTCCACCAGCACCTGGCTCATCAACTGGCGCAGCGCCTCGGCATCCGGCTCGCTCACGGGCGCTTGCGCTGTGGCCAACCCGCTCCGCGCCCGCTCACTCTGCGCCGCAATTTGCGCCGCCAGCGCCACCCAGCCCCGCCCCCCCAACACCTCCGCCTGGGGATAGAGCGTGCGCAGCCGCGCCGCAAAGCGCATCCACGCCTGGCCCCAACGCGCGTGGCTTGCATAGAAGGTCTCCTGCCGTTCGGCATCCCAATAGGCCGGCAGATAGGTGGTCTGCACCACCGTGGGCCGCCGTTCCCGCTCTGCCAGCACCGCGCACCACCGCTGCACAATCTCGCGCTTACCCATGCCCGCGGCGCCGGTCACAATCACCGCCCTTGGCTTTTCGCCCCGCGTGTCCGCCACCGCCGCGTCATACCACGCATCGAGTTGCGCCAGCTCCTCCGCCCGCCCCGCCGTCAGCCAGAAGAGGTCCGCCGGTGGTTCGTCCGCCACCGAACGCGGCGGCGGGTAGATGTTGGTGACGCGGTAATCACCGACTACATTGGTCTGGTCACCGTGGACGGTTTGCTTCGTTTGGTCAAATGTTGATTTGGTTTGCATAGTCATTGAATATCAAGCTGGTCTTCCGAGTCTCTATCTTACCCATTCACATCTGGCAGGAAGCCGCCTTTGCCCATTCCTTGATTTAAATATGCCAAAACGTTTTCACGTGTATCAAGGAGCTGAATCAGTTGTTGTATTAACTGATTCTGACTCGCCGTATCCTCCAAATGGCCGAAAATCAGCCAGGCTTGTGCCAAATATGCTCTTGCTTCTTTGGGATCACCAAAATGCTGCAGCAATGTGCCTGTTTCAGCTAATGTTGAAGCAAGGGGGCCGTAATCTTCAAGCTGATTGTACAACACAACCGCTTTTTTGAAATGTGCAATGGCATCATCCCTCTGTTCAGCATCGCGATATGCCACGCCCATGTTGGCGAGAACATCAGAGATACCTTGCAAGTCCTCTTGCTGCTTTTTTAAATCAAGAGACAAGCTATAGGAGTTGATGGCGTTTTGTAGTTCCCCTTTCTGGGAATAGGCAAGCCCAAGGTTGTTATACACATGCCCTAACTGCGTAAGATCATCGGTGTTGCTACAAAGCTCAAGAGCTTCTGCCAAGTAAAGAATCGCTTGGTCTTCTCCATCACTTCCTAAATGAGATATACCAAGATCCAACAATGCCTGCGCAATACGTTCGTCACCTTTGATTTGCCGGTAAGCGTCTAATGCCTGTTCAAAATAGGGAATGGCATTACGTGCAATACCTCTTTCCATATGGTACGCACCCATTGCTACCGAGAGCTCGGCAATGGCCGAAGTGTCACTCAACTGTTTAGCTATCTCTAGTAATGATTCTGTAGTTCGGGCTACATTATCCCAATCCTCTTTCTCAAAGTAGATATGATAAAGCTCCGCCAACGTACGACGTCGGTTAAATATGTCATCGAGCTTTGCATATGCAGTTGTAGCATGATCATAGTAAGTAATTGCATCTGGTGTATTCCCATTTTCCAGATGTATATCACCTAATCGGGCGTACATGTTTGCAACATCTTCAAGACGTCTACCGCGCTCAAAGGAAATAACGGCTTGTTCATATATTTCTGTTGCTCGACGCCAGTCAGCCATTCGTTCATAGATAAAACCTAGACCCTCATATGCCTTTCCGACCATACCTGGGTTTCCTATGCTTTGCGCAATTTGCAGGGCTTGATTATAACTATCAATTGCCTGCTGATTCTCTTGTAGGTTCGCCTTTACTGAGCCAATATTCAAAAATGTGGTGGTTAAACCATAGAGATCGCCTAATTGACTATAAATTCCTCCTGCCAATACATGCATGTTGAGAGCCGCTTCGTTCCTGTCAGCTTGTAAATATGCACTGCCTAAATTTCCACAAGAGTCTGCTAATCCGCGTAAATCACCGAGTTGCTGTTTGAGTTCGATTGAGGATTCGAGATATTGAATTCCTTGAGAGGTTTCTTGTCGTCTTAAACAGAGTCCACCTAAATTCCCATAGACATTAGCAATACCTTGTGTATCATCCAGTTCTTGAAAGATGGCAAGTGCCTCTTGATATAAATTCGATGCTTCGTCATATTTTGCTGAATCGATTCCTAAAACATTAGCGAGATTCATCAACGCATTAGCAGTCAGCTCTTTATCTGTTCGAAGCTTACCGAACTCAAGTGCTTTGTTGTAATATTCAATTGCTTCGTCTGGATTACCTTTTCTTCGGTGAACATTGCCCATTAATACATAAATTTTGCACAGATGCTCTGCCTCAGAGGTACCCTCCATTACAGCCTGAGCTTTTGTATAGAAGTCAAGTGCCTTGTCGAACTGAGCCTTATTATTGGCAATCGATCCGCGGGCACTCATATGCACATGGTCCGGCTGTACATTCAGTTCCAGAATTTCTACCCCTTTTTCTGGCCACAGAGGTCGTAGAGCTTCTGCGTCATATATTGCGCCACTTCGGTGTCCAAAATCTTATATCGATATTTTGGACAAAACACGACGTGATATTTGCATTCATACAACGAATGCGATAGCTTTTTGAATTGACGGGTCATTATGTATCTCCTGTTAGTTTCGCACCTTCCAGGTTGATACATAATACCCGTTACATGGCTACCCAATACATCGGTCGAACCGCTATTTAGTCCACTACCTGAGGTAGTGGTTTACACTTTTGAATAAAAGCCAGGCCGAGTTTATATGATTTGCAACATTCGATAAACTATCTTGTGCTGAATGTAAGACGACTTCAATTTCGTCCCAGTAGCCATATCGGTCAAGGGTTCCTATCAATCGGTGGGCTCGACGCGCCATCAGTTTCCATTCGCGTGCAAGTTGCCATTGTCGCACCTCCTCAAGAACCTCGTCAGGGAATCGACCCATGCGGTCAATCCCCGAAAATAGGTATATTGCAGCCTGTCTATGCAAGAGAATGGCATTCTCTTCCTGTTGTAGCGTTTCATACCCATACTGCCGCAACAACGGATGCAGCACATACCGCCCCTTCACCTCTCGATCCCAGTCCAGCAGCGCCACCTCCACCAGATCATCCAGCACAGCCTCAACCGTCGTCTCTTCCATCGCCAGCAGCCCCGCCATATGCTCTACCGTCAACAGGGGCGCTGCATAGACGCTACAATAGCGAAAGACCTTCTTTTGCGCCTCGCTCAGTGCCTCATACGAAATGGCAAACGTGGCAGCCAGCCCGCCGCCACCAGCCACATCCAGCAGGCTCACCGCTCGCCGCGCCACTTCCGCCACGAATCCCGACAACTCAAAACCTGGCTTGGCTGCAAATTTGCTGATATGCCCACCGGCCAGCCGAATCGCTAACGGCAGATAGCCCAACTGTTGCAACAGTGCCTTGACCATCTCGTCCGGCGTCAAAATCTCGTTGGGTTTGACCCGTGCCGCCAGCAGTTCACGCGCATCGGGTTCCGGCAGCACGTCCAGCCGCACCACCTCGGCATCCAGCGCCACGGCCAGGTCAACATCGCGCATCGTCACCAGCAGCGCCGTGTCTGCTGGCAGGCTCTTCTGCAGTAGTTGTGCCCCATCCAACCACTCAGCACGCACATCGTCCACCACCGCCAGTAGCGCACCATTGGTCTCCCGCCGCATGGCCAACAGCCCCCGCACCCGCTCAGATAGCACCGCCGGATCAGGCTCCTGGTTAAAGTCCGCACCGCACATTGCACCCCAGGCCCGCAAGATTGTCTCTGCGCTGCCGCCGTGCAGCGCTAAATCACCCCAGAAGATGCCGCCGGGGAAGGCGGGCTTGAGCCGCTCGGCCAGTTGCTGCGCCAGCGCGGTCTTGCCAATCCCGCCCATGCCATGGAGCGCGGTAATGGCGGCAGCTTTTCCCGCAGTGACGGTGGCAGTCAGCTGCGAGATCTGGTCGTCACGTCCGACAAAGTCTGGTGGTGGTGCAGGGGCTGTGGCCGTAGTCGGTTGAATGGGCGGCAGGTGAATATGCTGGTCGCCCACCACGTTGGTCTGACTGCCGTAGACGGTTTGGCCCCGCTGATCGTAGATTTTTTGCGAATCAGTCATTGGTTATCCCCCGGTTATCGCACCATTCTACATAGCTGCTAACCTACTCGACAACCTGCTCACCGCGCAGATGGACCTCTCCCTGCGCCAGCATCTCACGAATCACATCTTCCACAATTGTGTCCATGTTATCCGTCACGCGCGCATAGCCGATCAACTTTAGCGCCTCCCGCCCCAGATCAGAACGCATAATTCCATGCGTGCGCGTCACCACCAGCATAACGGCTGCCTTCAACTCCTGGGGATAGATGTGCTGAATCTTCTTGATTTGAACAGGCAACTCACCACGGTCGCGGGCCACCACCGCCGACGTCCCCGGCATCAAAAGATATTCTCCATCCCGCACCAGTTTACCTTCGTTCACAATGCGATTGAGCACCTTTTCCAGATGCGCTCTCACAACTTTGGTGACGCGCGTGAAGACACGCTGAAAAAGCTGGTCCACATGAATTGGCGCTTCAATTTGTGCGATGCGCACTAGCTCCTTGGTCAAGACGCTCACCGAGATATCTCCACAGTTATCGCTGTTGATGGTAAACTGCGGTTCGGCCACCACATATTTGGGCAGTTGCCGATCCTGCGCATGTGTATTTTCGTCTCGCACAATTACTGGGTGCTCATTAATTGGAAGTTCACTAGCCGACGTGTCCGTCTCGGCTAACTCTGCTGCATCCCATTTCGCGCGAATTTTCTCCACACGCTCTTGGATGCGCTGAATTTCGCGCTGAGGATGGCGAAACCAGTCGGTGCTCCAGATGCGGTGAATCTCCCATCCCATGGCTTCCAATACCTCCTGGCGCAGCCGGTCGCGGTCGCGTGCGGTTTTGGTGCGGTGATAGGTGGCGCCGTCGCACTCAATGCCCAACAGATAGCGACCTGGCCGCGCTTCGTCGACGATGGCCATATCAATCCGATAGCCGCCGGTCCCCACCTGTAGAGCGATCTGAAATCCTGCCGCACGCAAGGCGGTGGCCACTTCGTGCTCAAAAGGCGACTCGGCCTCACCGGCGGTGATTTCTGGCAGGTCCAGAATACCCGTGCGCGCATACTTGAGAAAACGCTTCAGTGCACGCACGCCGCGCGCCTGTGTGCGGCTTAAATCAATGTCCTCATCTGTAATGTTGGAAAAAACTTCACACCGCTCCCGTGCGCGCGTAATCAGCACATTTAGGCGCCGCTCGCCGCCATCCTTATTGAGCGGTCCAAAATTCATGGAGATCTTGTTATCCTGATCGCGCCCAAAGCCAATGCTAATCAGAATCACGTCTCGCTCATCGCCCTGCACGTTCTCTAAATTTTTCACCGCAAAAGGCTCAGTGGGATGGCCGCTGAAGAACTGTTCGCCCGTACTATCACTTTGGCGCAACTTGTCAACTAGATTATCAATGGCTTCCCGCTGCTGTTGATTAAACGCCGCCACCAAAAGGCTTTTGTCGGGCTGGCTGCGTGCATGATTCATAACCGCTTCCGCAACGGCGAGCGCTTCTTCACCATTATAGCCGCCGCCCGAGCCATCTGTCCGCCGCGTGTAGCGCGTCTGTGGCAAATGATGAAAAAGCAGGCCCAAACGCGCCCGTTCATTATCTGGGCTAGGGAAAACCATGAGACGGTTGTTGTAAAACTCATAATTTGAAACCGCAATGAGCGATTCGTGGCGGCTGCGGTAGTGCCACTCCAGCATCTCCTGACGCGCGGCCTTCGCCCGAAAAAGACCCAGGATGCTCTCTGTGTCGGCCATAATGCTGTCGTTATCTTCCTCATCCAGGACACGATCAAAAAAGTTGGTGGGCGGTAGCTGTTTATCATCGCCCACCACAATGGTCTGTTTGCCCCGCAGAATGGCGCCCAGTGCATCCACCGGCTTTACCTGGCTAGCCTCGTCGAAAACTACCATATCAAACTCGACGCTGCCAGCCTCCAGAAAGATAGCAATCGAAAAAGGGCTCATCATGAAAATCGGTTTGATGGCCTGAATGGTTGGGCCCGCTTCGCGCATGAGCGTGCGAATCGACTTGTGGCCCCGTTTGCGATTAAATTGCTCGTACAAAAGCCCCAACCCACCAGCCTGATACGTTGGCAAACGTTGCCAGTGTTCATGTAGCACAACTGAGCGCTGTTGTTGCAGCAGCAACTTATCTAGCTCGCGAAAGCGTTCGACTCGCTGACCGTGCGTAACGCCATCAAAGCCCGCCAAAATCGGGCGCTCGTGCATAGCCCGCTCAATCAAGCTGCCATAGCGGCTCTTGCGCACGAGATCGACTAATCGTGATGAGGCATATTCCCACTCTTGGGCGGCGTGAACAACGGCAGCAAGGCCATTATCATGCAGTTCTGTCACAACGGTGTTGTAGCTGACCATCTCTTGCAAGCGCGCGGCCTGTAGCGCCCACGCGTGCAATAAGGTTGTCTGCTCATGGAAAGGACGCTCTAAACAGGTATGGCCACCACCCAATCGCACCTGCTCATTCAGGTCCACAAAGCGCATGACTTCCTGAAGGGCATGTTGATGACTATTCAGGGCGCTTTGCAAAGCCACGCGCAATTCGGTCAACGCATCTTTTTCTGGCTCTCTGCCAACATAGTCAAATAAATGTTCTACCAATGCGTTATCTAGGTTGAGGGCCAACACCCTTTCAATCCATTGTGCAATCTCACGTAGTTTAGGCCAGGCGGGATTTAGCTCATTCCAGTAGCTACCAAACAGTTGCCGCAACAGCGGGCGGTTCGCGTCTGTTCTTGGCGTCAACCGCTGGACCTCTAACGTCGCATCTACAAGCCGCAGTTGCTCGTTCTTTGAGGAGGGCAGTTCACCTCGACTAACGCTTTTGAGCAGCTTCAGCGCCCGGCGATAGTCGCGCGACCAATACCGGCTCATTCGATCCCCATGGGTTACAATGGCCTTCCGCACATCCGTTAAACTCTCTTCAACTGCCTGCGGAATTAAATATTGCTCATAAACCTGTCGATTTTGCTCGCACAATTCGCCCAGCTCAATGGCGGTCAATACACTCTGAATCTGCGCTTTCCATTCTGATGCGTTCACGGTGAGCCCTTGCATGGCCGGAGCCGCCAGCGCTTGGTTTATCAGTTCCAGGCAGGTTGCAGCAAAAATACGTGCTTCCACAAGAGGAAGCCCAAATAGAACGGCCGCCTGCTCTGTGGATTTTCGCAATTCGCCAACGCTGCGTTCGGCGGCCAGAGACCCATCTACTAATGTTTGTTGGTCTGCTGGCAAAAATCTTTGCCGCTGGCTTCCCCAAAATGGATGCTCCGTCGGTCGCCCAATGCTTTTCAACAATGTTTGCAGACGGCGTACGCTTTCCAAACGCACCAAAAAGTCGCTCTCCGCCCACGTATTGCTATCCGGAATCGACAACGGCGGGGGCGCCGCCTCTGCCAAACTACGCTCGGCCTTTAGGTAGGCGCCATAGGCCTGAAAAGGCGTCAGTTCCGTCTCTAGAATGACAGAGTTTACGGCCACGCAGTATTCGTCCAAATGCGCGCGCTCTTGCTCCAATATTCGCACATTGTGTTCTTGGCCGGCTACATGCGGCTCCCCCAACTGCAGCGTGCGTTCCAGCTCGGCCAAAAATGATTTCTTGTTTGATTTGTCGCTATGCAATTCTAAACAGGCATCGCCAAGACCCAGCCCATCTAGGCGGCGCTTTACAACCTGTAGCGCCGCCATCTTTTCCGCCACAAACAGAACCGTTTTTCCAGTGCCAATCGCCTCAGCAATTAAGTTGGTAATGGTTTGTGATTTACCCGTCCCCGGCGGACCTTGAATAATAATATTTTTCCCACTCATGGCAGCCCGAATAGCGCGTTCTTGTGAACTATCTGCGTCAGTGACTGCATGGCTGACCGCAGGTTCAGGGGGGAGTTGTCCATTCAAAGCGTGGGATGCATAATCTCTTTGTGCTTCCAACGCTTCATCAATAAACGAATGTGTTCCAAATAACTTGGGCAAGACGGGGTGTTTCTGCAGCTCCACCACCCCATCCCACATGCTGGCATCCAGATCTTGATACATATGCAGCTTGCTAAAGCGATAAAAATCGACAAAGAGTGCGGAAGACTCTACCGACCAGCGCCGTTGCGGCGCCACTGCCGCCGCCACCATATCGAAATACGCAAGCACATCCAGTTCTTCATCTTCTGGCCAGGTGGGGAGATGAATTGCAAACTCGCGCAGCAACTTTTCTTGGAGCGAAATGTTAAAACCTATCTCGTCGCCCGTGTAGCGCAATTTGTAGCGGCTGCGCACGTTGTCGCGCACAAGCTCAACGGGCGCTAGTATAAGCGGCGCTTCCCGTTTCTCTTGACTTGTCTCGGCTTCATACCAATTCAACAAGCCCATAGCCAGAAACAGGGCGTTCACCCCCTGCTCTTCAATAAAGGTGCGGGCTTTCGTATACGAGCGCTTAAGCCGCCGATCCAATCCGTCTTTGGGCAAAGCCGTTTGCAACTTAGAATCTGTATGTCGTTCCGGCACAAAGGTTGAATCCAAAGTAGTTGGCGCAAAGTCATCGGGCGCGGTGAGCAAGAGACGGGGTTGCCCATCTATATATTCAGTCGTGGCCAAAAATGTCATCGTCTTCGCCTGCACCACCAGAGTGCGATAGACCTCTTCCGGACGTTCGTCTATGATTTCAATTCCACCTTGCCTGTCTGTTGGACGCCGATAATTAGTCAACCGGTTACGTCCACTAAGGTCAAGCAGCTCTTTGCGAGCTCCTTCTAAGCTTCCTTGTAGCTCAGCCATAATCTTTACATTTCCTAACTTTAGCCACCACTTCGTCAATTGATCGGTGACTCATGTCTTCTTACCAACTGCCTGTGTCAACCAGCAATTCTCTAACAAAAAAAGCACACCCCCAGCCACTGGCCGAAGATGTGCCAAAATCAGAGAAATCGGGTATACTACTTCCACAATCCCTCTGCTGGTCACCACAGCAGCCGGGACGCCGGTTCGGTGTTGCAAGCGCCGCACCGGCATTTTTTTATATTTCACATTCTTACCGAACAAGACGTTCAGAAAACCGTATAGATATGCGCAATTGCCAGTATATCACAATTCCCTATCACATTTATTTCAACATTCTTAAGATTTTGGTAATCGCCAAAGTCATTGATCTAACGGTTACTCCATGTGGCGCAGACCGCCGCTGCGCAAGCTGCTGTCACTGTAATAGCCCACGCGAATACCATAATGCACATCGGCCAGGTCGAACTCAAACACATCCCAACTGACAAAGGTATCCCTACCGCGGGGCGCCACCGGCTGACACGCTGCATCCAAAATCGTCTCAATCTTGAAATTTTTGGCCTCTGGGAAAAGCAGCAAATGCACTAGGCCAATGGGCTGCCGCTTTTCCGTCAGCCATAAAATGAGCACATCGTCATCTGGTCGCCGCCAGTTCAAATCGCGCAGCCCCTCCTCCATCTCCCACACGTTTTCGGCGGGGAACTTGTCTCGATACGCAGCCAGACAGCCGCCCTCGGCCTTCTCGCTTACAGACGCATCCGCTGCGGGCGTTGCGCTGTCGGTGGACGCGCCAATGGTAGGCGCCGTTTCTAACCCAGGCGTCGCAGAAAGAACAGGCGCACGTGTCGCATCCGCAGCCGATGGCGTGGTCTCGGCAGCGGGCGTCCCATTGCGGTCGCCCCATGTCGTGAGCGCAATCACCACCAGCGCCACCAGCGCCAACACGCCAAACATAAAGCCGTAGAGCGTTCGGCTCTGCACGGTGACCCCGCCGGCAATATTGATCTGGTTGCCTTCAATTTTCTGCCCACTTTGACCAAATTCAACCTTGCTATTCTCTTGCGCTTGTTTGTCCATATTGGATTTGCATCTCATCCGTCCGTTGTGAATCGCCGCTGGCGCATCTATTGGCGCGCCCTGTGTCCGCAATCACTCCACAAAAGATCCTGCGCTCGCGCCCCTTACCCTTTCAAGCATTGCAGCTTCTGCACCAATTCTTGATACCGACTGGAGCGCAGATTCAAATTGGGCAATGCTTCTTCCCATACATCGATGGCGCGCTTCCGCCCACCCAACTCTTTGTACATATCACCAATGTAGTCCAAAGTTTTGCCTATATCATAGCTGGCGCCCAGGGCGCGGAATATGTGTAAGCTCTTTTGAAACTGGTCAAGGGCCTGCGCCCACGCTTGCCGATGTCGCTCAATGTGTCCTAAATAACGAAGTGTTGAAGCTTCACCAGCCAGGTCGTTTTGCATCCGCACAATGGCCAGGCTCTTATTGAGCAAATCAATGGCCTCCGGCCACTGCTTTTGGCTGCTATAGACCAGACTAAGCCTGTTGAGCGTCTTTGCCTCATTGGCCGGGTCCGGCAACTGCGTATAAATCGCCAGCGCTTCTTCATGCACCCGTATTGCGTCTTGCCAACGCCGTTGCGCTCGGTATGCTCGGCCTAACCCGCGATAGGTTTCCGCCATCGCCGGTAAATCATCTGCGTCGCCTAAATAGACCAGGCTGGCTTCCAGCCTTTCCACGGCCCGCTGCAAGTTCTGGCGCCGAATATCAACAATGCCCAGGCCATAGAGCGCCTGGCCTTGCCCTCTCGGATCACCAAGCGCCCCAAATAGGTCCAGCGCCAGCTCATATGTCTTCAACGCGTCATCAAAACGCCGGTCCCGCCTGTACACGTACCCCAATTCATTGAGCACCAGGGCTTCCTGCGCCTGCTGGCCCAGAAGTCGAAATAGCCGGCGGCTCGCCATATAGTCTTCGCTGGCCTCCCGCCAGCGCCCCTGCTCTCTGTGAATCATGCCTAAGCCCTTGTGCAGTTGCGCCATCAGCGCACCATGCTCCGGTTGCTCCGCAAATTGCGCCACGGCCGCGGCCAGCCGCATCTCAATTTCCACCCAATAGCCTTGCTTGGCCAGACCGCCCACCAGCGCCAACGCCCGTTCCGCCATCGTCTCCCACGCCTGCGCCTGCCGCCACTGATCGACCTCCTCTAGCGCCTCCTCTGGCGCACCATCTGCTGCGCGGCCCACTTGGGCCTGCAAATAGACCGCTGCCCTCTTGTGCACCTCTCGCACGTCCGCGTCCAGCTCCCCCAGCTTGCCATATGCATACTGCCGCAGTAGCGGGTGCAGTGCATAGCGACCCGCATCCGCATCCCACGCTAGCAGCGCCGCCACAGTCAGCTCGTTCAGGTCGTCTTGCAGCGCTTCGGCCTCCATATCCAGCAAACCAGCCATGTGCTCAATCGTCAGCAGCGGCGCCCCATAGACGCTCAAATAGGCAAAGACGCGCCGCTGCCGCGCGCTCAGCAGATCGTATGAAAGCGCAAAGGTGGCTTCCAGCCCGGCTTCGGCTTTGCTCATCAGTGTCTGGGCCGCCCGCTGCGCCACCTTCTCCACAAAAGTGGCCAGCCCAAAGCCGGGCAAGCGGCCACGCGTACCAATCTGCGCCCCCGCCAATCGAATGGCCAGCGGCAGATGGCCCAGCTCTTGCAGCAGCCGCTGTACCAGCGCCTCCGATCTCAGTAGGTTCCCATCCATCACCCGCGCCAAGAGCAGCGCGTGCGCCTCGCTCGCCGTTAGCCCACCCACCGGCCACACGGCAGCCCCCAGAGCCGTCGCCAACTCTTGGTCGCGCGTCGTCAATAGCAGCGGCGTCTGCGCCGGCAGGCAGCTTATGAGCAGCCGCGCCGCCTCTATCCAGCCCGGTCGCACATCATCCAGCACCGCCAGCAGCGCGCCCTGCGCGTGCCGCCGCTGGCTCAGCACCGCCCGCACGCGCTCGGCCATCACATTGACGTTCGGTTCCTGCGTCAGGTCCAACCCGCCATATGCACCCCAGGCGCGCAAAACCGTCTCTGCACGGCCCTGGTGTAAATTCAAATCTGCCCAGAAAATGCCGCCGGCAAATTCATTCTGCAACACGGTTGCCAACTGCTGCGCCAGCGCCGTCTTGCCAATCCCGCCCATGCCCTGCAGCGCGATAATCGCCGCCTCCCCCGTGGTGAGCGCCGCCGCCAGCGCGGCCAACTGCTCCCCGCGCCCCACAAAGTCGCGCGGCGGCGCTGGCGGCGCGGGCCGCCCTGGCTTAATCGGCGCCGCATAATAATTTCCCGCCACGTTGATCTGATCGCCGAAGACGACCTGATTGGTTTGGTCAAATGTGGAACGCCCCTGCCGAAATCCATCAACCATCATCCAGCTCCTCCATCACACCCATTCAAACCATGCCCCACCTTCAGCTAATCGACCACACCACAGTCCCTTCCCCCTCGGGGGAGGCCAGGAGGGGGCTGAGGGGGCTGAGAGACACAAGTTCACCCCACCGCTCCTCACGTCCATATCCCCGCACGCGCGCGTTGCGCCTCCTGCTGGGCCGCCCGCAGTTGCTCCACCAACCGCACATCCAGCGGATACGTCTCTCGCCGGCTCGCCCGACGGCCTCTTGACATATACCCACTCTCCCGCCTTCTCGCCATCACCCCATTCCCCATGATCCCCGCGCTTGCCAAAGGACGCCACCACTCATCTCCGCTGTGGTTCCTGAGCCCGTCGAAGGGCTACTCCTCCACGCCCAACCGGCTCAACACAAACTTCGTCACCGGCCCCGCCACCCCCGCCAGGATCGGCGTCCCAAACGCGTTCACTACCGCCGTCACCGCGCCGGGGACCAGCTTGACCAGGTCGTCCACCAGACCCGCCAGCCGCGCATCATCGGCCTTTTCCCCCTTCTGCGCCTCGGCCTGAATCGCCTGCACTCTGGTCAGCGCCTCGCCGCTTTGTTCGGGGCTACTCGCTTGCATCACCGCCTGCATCAGCGGACCAATCACCTGCATCAATTCCGCCGCATTCACGCTGCGCGCCGTGCTGTCGCGACCGGTCAAGCTGCCGCCACCCGTGTCGATGCGGCCCAAATTGAGCAACCCCACGCCCGTGTTAACGTCACCATCAATATTGGTCTGCTTGCCTCTAACCCGCTGCCCGCGCTGGTCAAAGACGCTGCGCGAATTATCGACCTTGTTGTTATCGCCCGTCACAATGGGACTGCCGGAAACATCGCCACGGATAGCTACGCCCCGCTCACCCGCAGCGGTCGATCCCGCTCCTTGAGCAATGGCGCCCGACCCGGTATTGACCGCCTGCGTGATGTAGCCATTGAGCAGCCGCTGGCTGCGCTCTGGGTTCACCGCGCGCGCCGCCGTATCTGCTGGCAGCGGCGCCTGCTCATCAAAGAGGCCCAGCGACGTGGCGCCGCGGAAGAGCGCCACCGGAAACGGCCCCACGCCGCGCAGCACCGTCAGCTCCGGTTCCTGAAACCGGCCCAGATCGGCCGCGCCCTCTTTGACTGTGGCGTAAAGATGCTCATAAAGGCCAAACGCGCTAATGTAGCCACCGCTGTTGGCCACCCCGCGCCCGCGCAGACCGTCCACCAGCGCCTGAGCAAAGAGGGTGAGCTCACCGTGCCCGATCTGTGACTTTTGCTCCGGTCGGCACGCCGTCATGACAATACGCCCCTCACCCGTCGATAGGATGGCTTCCAACGCCGCCGCCGGCGGCCCGTTGATGCCCAGATGCGATGGCGCGTCAGAGCTCAATTCTAGGCTCAATTCGGGGGAGAGGGCGCCCGCGTGACACGCATTAAAGATCAGCAGCAGCCGCTTGGCCGGAATCTGCCGCAGCTTTTCCATGAGCACTTTGTCGCTGAGCCCCGTACCCGCCGCCACTTTGGCGCCCTCGCGCTGACTGTCGTGAGTGGTCAGATAGTAGTTGCCATCGGTGCCGTACTCACCGTGGCCCGCATAGTAGAGCACAACCGTACTCTCTGCCGAGGTGGACGCTGCTAGATTGTCCAGCGCGGCGGTTAGCCCAGCCAGCGTGGTGGCCTCCTCTTGCAACAGCGTAATTTGCTCGGACGGATAGCCACAGTAGTTGCCGTCCTCCAATACCTCGCGCAGCGCCTGGGCATCCCGCACGGTGACCGGCACATCGGCATTCGCCATATGCCGATACGTGCCAACGCCAATGAGCAGGGCGTGGCCCTGAGAAAATTGGGACATGGTTTTACCTCCTTATCCAGTAAGATCAACCAGCTTTCAATAACTCTTCCATCCGCAGCGCCAGCCGCCTGAAGAAACTGCCGCGCAGGAAATAGGCCGTGTGTGCCGAAAGCACTCCTTTGCCCGTTGAATAGACAAAATCGGTGGCGCCGGCAAAGACGCCAGCCGCTGCATAGCTCAACACGTCATTGGGATCATAGACGTTGAGCCAATGTTGGACGCCGCCCGGTTTATTCACCCGCTCCTCACGCGGGTCCACCGGGATCTCGCGCCGGCTGGCGCCGTAGAGCTTTAGCTCTTCAAAGAGCGCCACTTGGGAACCCACCGTCACCAGCAGATCAACAGGGTAGGTATCGGGGTAGAAGTGGGTTAGCAGATCGTACACAATGTTGCCCCCCATGCTGTGGGCAATCACAATCAGATGGGGATCGCGGGACGGATGAATAGCCGCCACCGCCTGATCCAGGCCGTTGGCGATCTCGCCCACAATGGCGCCCGGCGCCTCGGGCTGTCCGCGCTTCTTCAGATAGACAAACACATCACCGATAAAGTGCGATACGGCCATGTTGAGCGGCTTGCGCGTCATCAGCAGCAGGGCGCGGCTGGCCAAATTGGCGGCCAGCTGGCCAAAGCGATCTACTCCCTCGTGCACGGCGTCCCACCCGTCGAAAAGGCCCAACGTAGACGGTGGCGGCGGGGCTTGGAACTGATCCACAGCCCCTTGCAGTTGCGCAACAAATTCCTGGTCGTTGCCCACTGCGGCCAACCACGGCGGTTTGCGATATCTCCCTGCGCTATAATATTGCTCTGCGTACTCATAGACGCGCGCCGACAGCCGCACCACTTCTGCCAGCGCATCGTCATCCTCTGCCGCGGCCGCGCGCTGCGCGGCCAGCGCAAAGAGCAGGTCCATGGCATCCAGCAGCGAACTGTTGGCAATGGCCACCAGGGTGCGCCCCTGCGTTTCGGGCAGCGGCGTATCGTTCCCGCTCAACAGCAGCTCCACCACGGCCTGATCCGGTCCCGCATCTGGAAACGGATCCAAAGCCTGCACCCGCCCCGACGGCAAAGAGGCGCCGCCCCACGCCAGTTCGGCGCCAAATTGCCCCCAATATGGATTAAAGACCCGCACCCGATTGGGGTTGGCGACCACTCTGCCCATGACCAACTCTTTTATGTTGCGATCTCGCTGCGCCACATGCGCCGCATACGCCTCATCTTGCCGCACATTCACCCCATGTACAAACACTATAGGCATATTGTCTCTCCTTTCCGCCCTTCTCCAATTGCGTTTGATTATCACACGTCATCACACAGCTGCCTTCGCCCTTCGGCCATACCAAGCCGGTGCGTCGGCGCCACCCAGCCCAAACCACCACCCCACGCGTACAAACTTCGTCACCACACATCTCCCCCTCCTCTCCGATTTTGGAGAGGAGGGGGCCGGGGGGAGGAGCGGCCCTCCTAAAAAAAAATCGCGCGCCGCCTGCGGCGGCGGGTGCGCTGGGGACGGCGCAGCACTGGTGTGGCCTGCTGCGCAAAACAACAACATTCCCCAGACCCCCGAATCCGCCTGGCGGCGGCTGAGAGAGGGCAGAGCGGCGCCCCTGGCGCCTGTCCCAGCGTATTCAGAGTTCAGAGCCCTCAGCGCCCAGCGCCACAGAGGCCGGGGGACACAACTCGCCAACCCACCCTGTTGAACCGATTACGAGGGTCGAGGTAGTCCCGGTACGCACACCGCAAATCGACGCGCGTGTCGAGGAACGCACCCCCACGCAACACACGACGCTCGTCACCTTCCGACGTATCATCGACGCGATTTTCGTAATCTGCATAATCGCCCAGCCATTTGGTGCTGCACCACTCCAACACGTTACCCGTCATATCGGCTGCCCCACATTTGGCGTTGCCACCGGGGAAAATGCCCACCGCGCTGGTCACCCCAATGCCCGTCTCGCTCATGTTGCACCACGTGGGCTCAAATTCGTTGCCCCAGGCGAAAATGCGCCCATCGGTATGCCGCGCCGCCCGCTCCCATTCCGCCTCCGTGGGCAATCGCACTTCCTGCCCACTCACCTCGGACAGCCAGGCACAATAGGCCATGGCCTCATACCAGCTCACCCCCACCTGCGGATGGTTGGGCGTCTCATAGTCGCCTCCATACCGGTCTGGGCCAGCAATATTCTCCTCCTGACGCCAGCGCCATCCCCCCTCAGTCCAATAGCGTTCTTCATTGTAGCCCCCAGCCGCCACAAACGCCCCGTACTGCGCCACCGTTATCGGATAGCGGCTGATGCAGTAAGGCGCCTCAATCAGCGTGCAGGTAAACTGCGGCAACTCATCACCATGTGCGTCGCCATCCACCTTTTTGTCGCTGCCCATCACAAACGGCCCCGGCGCAATCTCACACCATTCAATGTCCGGCGCCCCATCTTTCACCCCCACCCCCGGCCGCGGGTCGCCCAGCCGCCCCAGCGCCACACCCGCCAGCGCCCGATCTGCCGGCGGCAGGTGGCCGCCCGCTACCAGCGCCGCCAGCCAACTGCGCACACGCGTCAATGTGGCGGCATCATCCGCATCTACCGCTGGGTCCAGCCCGCGATGAATACCTGTCTCTAACAGCAGCCGCCCGGCCAGCAGCGCTGTCTGCCACGCCCCTTGGCTAGCCTGGTCGGCCACGCACTCCACCGGGCACAGCTTGTTGACCAGCGACCAGCCTGAATAGGGCGTGCCGCGCGCCACCTTGGCCCCCGCCAGCAGCAGCACCTCGCGCCAGCGCTCGGCATCCTGCTGCACCAACTGCACCAGCAAATTGGGAAAGCGCACCCGCGTCAAATAGCGCGCCGCCAGATACTCCTGAAAGGTGCGGTGCGGAAAGCTGTAGACCCCTTCGGCGCGGTGGCTCAGCAATCCGGCCCGGTCGCGGATATATTCGAGCACCCGCGCCGGGCGCAGGTCCCGATCATTGGTCGCGCGCAGCAGCATGGCCACCAGCATGGCTTCATTAATATCCGCCGTGCCCGTGGCTTCTTTTTGTTCTCCGTGAACGGTGTAGGCCACCTCCTCCAGCGCTTCTTGCATACGCAGCCTGGGCGCGTTGATCCACGCCGCCAGCCCTTCAGTCTGATTCAAGGGTCGCCCGGCTGCATCGCGTACCACCTTAGGCTGTTCCCATATATCCAGCAGCAGTTCCACGCTCTCTTGATAGAGCTGTTCGCGGTCCTCAGGTAAGCTGCCTCCACGCCAGGCGTGTAGCGAAGCCATCAGCGTCAACAGCAGCGGCCGCGGAGCTAGCTCGCGCAGATGATTGTTGCGTTCAATGGCGTTCTTGAGCAACGCCGCCCGCCCTTGCGCATCGGTTGCGGAGAGCGCCGGGCGCACCTGCGCCAGATGGGCATACCAGCCATCTACAAAGCGCGCAATCTGCTCCGAATCAAAGGGGGCCAGCACCGCCTCGGCAAAGTGAGGTAGGCGCCACTGCTGATGCTGATATGCATAAGTGCGACTGGTTAGCACAATGCGCACTTTGGGAAAGCGGCGGGCCATGCCCACCACCGCCTCTTTGACCAGCGCACGACGTCGCTCGGCTTCTGCTACTTCATCTAGACCATCCAAGATCAGTAAGCCCCCCTCTTCCACCAGATGCTGTTCCAAATACGGGACAAATTGGCCCTGGCTGCCGTACAGCCGTTTGGTGATAAAGCGCCAGAGCAACTCGTGCGGCGCGGCCATTTCGTCGTGCGACAGCTGGGCGGCAAAGTCGCGCAGCACTACGTGGACCGGTAGCTGGACGCCTACGGTCCACTCCTCACCCAGCCGCGCCAGGTTGATCCCTTCGATCTGCAACAGCTCACCCGCCATACAGAGCGCCAGAAAGTTTACAAATGTACTCTTCCCCGAGCCCGGATCGCCCAACAGCACGGCTCGATCTGCCCCGTTGACAAAAGCCAGCGCCGACTGGCGCGCATGGTCTCGTTCCCCCTCTGCTTCAAGGCGTTCTTTTTTCACACCGCTCTGTCTGCCTTCTATCTGTGTATGCAGCGTGTCTAGCGCGGTATACACGGCGGCCACTTCTAGCTCGGCGCCCTCTCTCTCACTCACAAGTGTCCGATCTACCCCGGCCAGATCTAGTGTCCCCAAATCTCTGAGCAGTTGATTCAAATAGGTAAAAAGCAGCTCTTTGGGCGCCACCTGCCCCGGCGCCGGCGCCGCCTGAAAGACAGCCGACGCAATGCGCACCGTCTCCACGCTGCCAAAGACCGCATTGTGACTTCCCGTCAGGATGGGGCTATGTGTGGCGTTGCCACCGATGCTCACGCCTCTATCGCCGCTCCCTTGTGTATCCAATTGCGCCTGCAGCGCCGCCATCTGTCGTTGCATCTCGGCCAGTTGCGCTTCCAGCTCATCTCGTGTTGATTCTGTCATTAGATCTGCTCACTTATCGTTGAATTTTCGGATTGCTTTTTCGCCGCTTTTAGTCTCTTTTCATATTCGCTTTTCACATATTCGGAGAGAATTGTGATATCTGGTGCTAAAGTTATCGCAATGTTCTGAAATTGCTTGTGATGAGTAGAGCTTGATGCAGCAATGGCCTCTAACCATGTTTTTACTCTATCGAGACGACGAATATCATCAGGAATAAGTTGTTCAATATCTGGACGAGGTACATCTATTAGAATGATGCTCGCCATTAACGCACCAGAGATGTCTGTTTCTCCCGTATTTTCAATATCATGTTCAGGCAGATCAATGCGACACAACCAACCGACAATGTCCCAAAGTAATAGGGGATTTGTGATTATGATCTGTTTTGCCGCTAGATATGCAGTTTCCTGCCAAAGTGAATATTGGGCGCGCACTAAGTCGGAAAAGAGTTTAGGAAATTGTTCCTTTCTAAGGTGGTTAGAGGCGAGATAATCTACAAGAGGGTTATTAGCAAAGTAAAATACATCTGCATCAGCAGTTTGGGTGATTATTCCAGCTCGTAACTCAAGATACTCAACAATGCGCTTCTGGGCTAAATCTGGATTGCTAAATGAGCTATGTATCAGCTGAAGCAGATCAGCCCGATTAATCGTGTGCTCGGTTGCTTCAGGGCTTGTTTGTTGGTCGCATTTCATTTTAAATGCTATTGCCGCCAAGAATGTCTGTCGTTCATGGGACGGTTGTCCAAACCATACTTTAGTACAGATGGGCTGCAGCATAGCTTCCGGCTTTCTCCCTACAATTTTGTACTGTTCCCAAGTCTCTGTAAGTAACTCGACCGCTTTCTCGTAAATAAATGCGCGATCTAACGGGAGCTGAAAATGTTTCACAGTTATTTGAGCCAACAAATGTGTAAGGAGTAATGGCGATGAGGCGGAACTCTGAAATGCATAACGATGCTCGTCCACAAACTGAATAATCTGATTTGCATCAATAGTATCTTTCTTCAATTTTTGGATGTGGTTGCACCATATATTTATGAACACACCTACTTGGTTAGGTGAAAATGGAACCAGGGTGGCACTATCGAATCTGGATAGTTCATTATGCAGTTCAAAAGGCTCACACCCATAACGTGTTGTTATCACTATTCTAACTAAAGGATACTCAATCCTAAGAGCGTCTAGGGAGTTGATTACACTGTGATACATTGCTGATTGGTTAACTGCAATTTCATCAAGACCATCGAATATGAAGATCCCGCCGTTCTGACTGAGGTGCTTCTTCAGTAAAATTTCTATTTTCTTTAGATCAGCACCAAACCGGAACGTAAGGTATGCCCAAAAGCCCTCAATTGGATCAGTATCGTTTAAAGTGCTCAGGAAATCGACAAATCTTCGCAATTCGATATAAGCCGGGAACAGAGCGCCCACATTCCATTCAGACCCGAGGTTTTTTACATTTGCATGAATACGATTTAACCATCCTCCTGAAAGACATAGAATCAAGTTTGCTATGCAAGTAGTCTTTCCCGAGCCGATTTCGCCTATTAGCAATGCATACTGAGTATCGTTGAGGAAACGAACAAGCGACTGTATCGTATAGGGAGTTGAAAGCTGTACGTCACGCGGCTGATAAAGTTCAGCTAGTTCAACATCAACGAGGGCGTGCCTACCATGAATTTCGTGTGTAAATTGGGCAATATCAATCATTGAGGTTAACGCGGTCAGTTTATTGAAATACATGCTCAGAATGTTACCAACATCTTCATTGGAAATACTTGACTGATCCATGACAAAGAAGTTCACTTGCAAATTATCTACTTTGCCAAAGTAGTTATTTCGATCGCCAGTCAATATGGGACTATATTGCGCGTTGCCCCCAATGCTCGCACTCCGAGCACCTGATAGCATCTCTGGCTGATTACTTATCTGTTCTGTCATTGCTCTATACTCGCCCAATGTGGGGCTGCACCAGCCCGGCCACTTTGTGGATCCAGGTTGGGTGCAGCCCCCTTCTCTATTCGCCCGGCCTGCCCTCGCGCACCTCTCCCCCTCCTCTCCGATTTTGGAGAGGAGGGGGCAGGGGGGAGGAGAGGCTCGGCCAGGAACCGGCTGCACCGGCCTCTGCGGCCGCGCTGCATAAGCCCGCGGCCTACGCCGCCAACCGATGCAGAATACTGGCCCTGCGCGAACCATGGCCCGCCCAGGTGAGAAACCGTGGGACACAACTCGCAAACCCACCCTGTTGTTCCGATTACGTGGGTCGTTGTTGTTCCGGTACGCACACCGCATATTGTCGCGCGTGTTGTTGAACGCACCCCCACGCAACACACGACGTCTCAGCCGATCCCCGCAATAACGGCGCCAGCTATGGTGGACAGAACCAGCACCGATTACTGCCACACTTTCCTATCAAACGAGCGCAGAGTGCATCACACGGCGCCCAAAACATTCCTGCCCAAAATCGACCGGTACGCTGTGCATTGCACTCTCAGCCGCTTCTATATCACAACCTTAACCGCCACCCCGTAAGTTCCGACAGCACCCCGATCAACATAACCAGTTCACGCACCACGCAATACGCAACATCCCCCTACGTCACCCGTCGCCAGCCCCCCAACAACCGCCCCATCTCCGCCACCATGCCCGCCGCATGCTCATACTGGCCATCGCCGATCCACGCCAGCCGATGCACCAGCCGCAGATAAATGCGCACCTTCTTCAAGTGCGCATCTGCCGCCGTCAGATACTCCAGGCGCGCCCGCCCACGGCGGCTGTCCGCCTCCAGAATGGCTTCCTGAAAGTCCAGCGCCGCCTCCAGCAGCCGCCGCGTAATCGTCTGCCGGTGCAGCTTGGGAAAATGCTGCACCGCCGGCGTCAGCCACAGCAAAAAATCATACGTTTTGGTAAACAGCGGCATCTCGCTGCGCTCTTGCGCCATGTTTTGCCATCTCCGTACGTTATGCCAATAATAGCCGCCCTTCTATCAATTACTTGCGCTTCCATCAATCACTCGCTCCTACAGTTCCCTTCCCAGACTCTAACCATAACCCACATCTTTGGGGCATAGGTCTCTCGGGATAAGACGGACACGAGGACAGGCGGAACAAACCGACTGCGTTAAATAATATGGCATCCCGCCTGACCTCATGTCCCTACGCATGGCCTCCAACCGTAGGGACATGAGGTTGGTGTCCCGTGAGAGGGCCAACATGCCTGAAATTTCTTCCACCAACCTCGTGTCCGTCCCCGTGACGGCCACCCATCTCACACTTGTGGGTAAAGATAAGCGCACCGGAGGAAGGGTCAGGGATGGGGGTAAATCCGCACCCCGCCAAACAGCTTCCGCCGGAGGCCCCACGTATCGCCATAGCGCACGTGGTTGATCCACCCCCGCAGCGAATCCACATAGTCGACCCGGCTCAAACGGCCTGCCTCGTACAGTGCCTGCATGCGCCGCAGCTTGCGCTGATAGTAAACCCCCTTGCGCCGCAGCAGCCGCCGATGCTGCGGAAAGACAAAAAAGCCCAAAAAGCGCACGCCCTCGCTGGTGGGCCGCACCTGCGCCGGCCCCGCGTGGATAGTCAGCCGCAGCCCAGCCAGCCGCTCCATCAGCGCCGCCCGCCACGCCCACAGCGTGCGCTTGTCATCGGCAAAGAGCAGCATATCATCCACAAAGCGCAAATAGGCGCCGCAACCCAGCGTGCGCATCACAAAATGGTCAAACTCGTTCATATACACTCGCGGTTGGCATAGATGAAAAGGATTTCACCTGATTTTAGTCGAGTAGTCGATTTTCATCTATGACAGAGCCAAGTATAACAGTTGGCCCAGAACTGGCTGGTCAAATTGCCAATGGGCAGCCCCCGCGGGCGCGTGGCCGCCAGCAGATTATCACCAGGAAAATAGACCATTTCGTACGCCTCGTCAAGCACGCCCACGCCGCTGGTCAAAATCTGCCGGATCAGCCGCCGCATGGGCCCGTCTTGAATGCGCCGAAAGAGGATGCGCTGCAAAATAGCGTGGTCAATGCTGGGGAAGAATTGCTTCACGTCACACGGCAGCACATAGCGATAGCGCGCCATCCACTGCTGGCACTGGTCCAGCGCCCGATGCGTGCCTTTGCCCACCCGGTTGGCGTATGAATGATAGATAAACGAACGCTCAAAAGCCGGCTCAATCATGTTGCACAACGCATGGTGAACCACCCGATCCCTGAACGGCGCCGCGCTAATCAGCCGCTGCTTAGGTTCATGGATCGTAAAATTTACATAGCCTCCCGGTCGGTACGTCTCGCTGGCCAGCTCATCGCGCAGCGCAATCAGATTATCCTCCAGCCGAAACTCAAACGCCGCCGCCGGCCCCCGCGACCGCTTCCCCTTAGCCGCCTTGCGATACGCCCAATACAAATTGGACCACGCATGGAGCTCCGCATAGCTTTTATCAACCTGTGTAATCATCGCTCCCTCCGTGCCTCGCACACACAAGTAGTGCGTCGCACCGCCCCGCAGCCGCTACCGCCCTATCCGCCGCCTCCACGGGGGTGCGTCGCACATAACCCCACGCGCATCAGCCACCCTCGCGCGTGCCCTCCCTCTCCTAGCGCAGCGGCCAGGCTTCGCCCTGAGCATCGTCGAAGAGGGCCGGGGTGGGGTCCCGCGCCGCACTGGCGCGGCCTGCGGCCCCAAAAAATTTTCGCGCGCCGCAGGCGGCGGCGATTGCGCTGGGGGACACCCCCAGACCCCCGAATCCGCCTGGCGGCGGCTGAGAGAGGGCAGAGCGGCGCCCCTGGCGCCTGTCCCAGCGAGCGCCCACAGGGCGTCAGAGATCAGAGTCCTCAGTGCCCAGCGCGACAGAGGCCGGGGGACACAACTCGCAAACCCACCCCGAGGTCCCGATCCCGCGGGTCGAGGAGGTCCCGGTACGCACACCGCATACCGCCGCGCGAGCTGCCGAACGCACCCCCACGCAACACACGACCAACGTCATGTAGTGCATTTAGATTCTCGCGTCCATCATCTATGACATATGGATAGTTAAACACATCTTCATACTGCAATTTCTCAGAATTCCACGTGCCATAGCACGATTGTGTCCACTCCCACACGTTGCCCGCCATGTCGGCCGCCCCACATTTGGCGTTGCCGCTGGGAAAAATGCCCACTGCACTGGTGACGCCAATACCGGTTTCGCTCATATTGCAGTGCGCCGCGTCAAAGTCGCCCGGCCATGGATAGATTTGAGCGGGGCCTGAGCCTGTCGATGGCCCACGCGCCGCTCGCTCCCACTCCGCTTCTGTGGGCAGACGCACTTCCTGACCACTCACCTCGGACAGCCACGCACAATAGGCCATGGCCTCATACCAGCTCACCCCCACCTGCGGATGGTTGGGTGTTTCAAACTCACCGCCATAGCTTTCGGGTCCCGAAATTTCTTCCTCTCGGCGCCAGCGCCAGCCCGCCTGCGTCCAAAATCGTTCGGACTCATAGCCCCCCGCCGCCACAAATGCCCCATATTGCGCCACCGTGATTGGATAGCGGCTGATGCAATATGGCTCCTGAATCAGCGTACAGGTAAATTGCGGCGTCTCATCACTATGTGCGTCGCCATCCACCTTTTTGTCGCTGCCCATCACAAATGGCCCTGGCGCAATCTCACACCATTCAATGTCGGGCGCCCCATTTTTCAGGCCCACCCCCGGCCGCGGGTCGCCCATGATGCCCAAAACAGCACCGGCATCGGCCCGTTCGCGCGGTGTCAATTGCGTCTGTGCCACCAGATCCACCAGACGCCCGGTCAGCCGCTGCAAATAAACGGAGCCACCGTCCGGATCATCATCCTGCACAACGGCCTCTCTACCTACCAGCCGCGCCATCTGTCCCGACCAGACCAGGCAGCGCCACTCTTGCTCGCTCTGCGGCTGCACATGGGCACAGAGCCTATACATGAGGTCCAGCAGCGCCGTATCATTGCGCCGGTTGTGGAACAGCTCTTCCGCCCCCAGCTGGGCCGCTAAATACCAAAAGTCGCCTTCCGCTGCCAAGACGCGAAATGTGCGCTCTATCCCGCGGCCATCTACCAATTGGCAGGCGGTCAAATACTCCTGAAATGTGCGGTGTGCAAAGCGATAGGTGTGCGGTCGATTGGCTTCGGGCGCGCCCCCTTCTCCCACCAGCAAACCCGCTCGCCGGTCCACGTAGTCTAAGAAATGGTTCGCCAACGAAAAGTCGCCCAAATTATTCGGCTCTTCCAGCATCAGCAACGCATCGGCCCGCGTGAGATCGCCCTGGCTGGCCGCTTCCCGTTTGTGGCTGGCGTGGGCCAACCGTTCCACAATGCGCCGCATGCGCTGCCCATCGTTCAGCACGTGCGCCAGCGCCGGCGCCACGTCCACCCCCTTGTGGCTCTGCCAGCGCAGCAGCAGCACCTGCACCGCCCGCTCATACAAGCGCACCCGCTGTCTGGGCAGTCCCACATCCTCCTGGTGTATTATCGCCATGGTCGTCAGCAGCATGGGGTTAACCGCCAGCTCAAACAGCGTTGGCGCCAGCGCTGCATTAGTCAGATCCGCCTGACGTGACCCAATATCCTCGGAGCGCAGCCGCCCCAGTTCGGCTTGCGCCCCATACCAGCCTTGCACAAAACCGCGAATCTGTTGCCGCGTAAAGGGGGCCAGCGTATGGTCGACAAAGCCCGGCAGCACCGCCGCGCCCACATACGAGCGCGAACGGCAGGTCACCAATACATGGCCGACGCGCGGATAGCTCTCCAACAGCGCATCCAGCGCATTGCGCACGTGGCCCCTTGCGTCCTCCGGCGTCTCGTCCAGTCCATCAAAAATCAGCAGCACGTTTCCCCGCTGCAGCATCTGATCCAGCAGCGGCAGGCAGCCCGCACCGTGATGTTTCTCCAACTCCACCTGCCACTGCGCGCGGATGGCCGCCACCAGCGCCGTCTTTTGGTCCGGCGCCGGCATCTGTGCCCGCGCCACCTGCTGCAAGCGCGGCGCCAGGTCGCGCAGCGTCACCAACAGCGGCAGCGTCTCCGCCGCCCAACCGTCGGGGCCCGTCTCTACACCCAAGTTGGCCCCGGCCAGCCACGCCGCCAACTGGCGCACAAAAGTACTCTTGCCTGCGCCTGGGTCACCCAGCAGCACCAGCCGCGTCTCCTGGGTGGCCGCATCCAAAGCCGCCAGCGGGCGCTCACCCTGCTCATGTAGCCGCTGCTCCTTGCGCGCTGCCTTTTCCGCCTCCGTCAGTGCCACGCGCGTGGTCGTATCCAGATCCACATAGACCTGATCCAGCCGCACCTGCTCGGTCGTCGAGGCGCCACCGCCCATGGCCGCCAGCGGCAGCACGTGGCAGCGCTGACGCAGCATCTCCAGATACATGCGCCGCGCCCCTTCCACATCCACGCGTTCTCCCTCAAACACATTCAGATCTCCAGCCACATTCACCTGGTCGCGCAGCTGCTGATTCTGCTGGTTAAACCCCTGCCCACCACTCATCTGATTCCTCTCCCTCATCACAATCCACATACATTTCTACAGTCATGCGGCCACTGCCCACCCCGTGCGTCGCACCCACCCCGCGCACGGGCCCACCGTCGCGCGTGCCCGGCCCTCCCCTAGCGCAGCGGCCAGGGGAGGGCCGGGGAGGGGTCGCGCGCCGCACTGGAGTAGCCTGCGGCGCACATAAAAATCGCGCGCGCCGCCTTCGGCGGCGTTTCCGCTGGGGGACACCCCCAGACCCCCGAATCCGCCTGACGGCGGCTGAGAGAGGGCAGAGCGGCGACAAGTCGCCTGTCCCAGCGAGCGCCCACAGGGCGTCAGAGTGCAGAGCCCTCAGCGCCCAGCGCCACAGAGGCCGGGGGACACAACTCGCAAACCCACCCCGAAGTACCGATGACGAGGGTCGAAGTTGTACCGGTACGCACACCGCACATAGTCGCGCGAGTTGAAGAACGCACCCCCACGCAACACACGACCGATGTCATCCGATGCGTCCAAATTCTCGCGCCCATCATCCGCTACATATGGATAGTTGAACACATCTTCATACTGCAATTTCTCAGAATTCCACGTGCCATAGCACGACCGTGTCCACTCCCACACATTGCCCGCCATATCCAAGCCGCCATCTGGGCTGGCCCCTTCCGGAAAGATGCCCACCGGCGTTGTTTGTATCAAGCCCAATTCAAAACAATTGCACTTGGTGGCCTCAAACGTATCCCCCCACGGATAGCGCCGCGCCGCGGCGGCTGAGCCTGTCGAAGCCCCCCGCGCCGCCCGCTCCCACTGCGCCTCGCTAGGCAGCATAACGATGCGCCCCGTCACCTGGCTCAGCCACGCACAGTAGGCCATGCCGTCGTGCCAGCTCACGTATACCACCGGATGGCTCTCCAACCCCTTGGGCGGCCGCCCATCTTCCCAATGCTCTGGCGCTTCGTGACCGCTCGCCTCTACAAAAAGCTGGTACTGGGCGTTGGTAATCGGCGTGCGCGCCATGCAAAACGCTTCCAGCCGCACTTTGTGGACCGGTTTTTCCCGATCGGTTCCCTCGTCATCGCCCATCCAAAATTCACCCGCCGCAATCTGCACCCACTCGGGTTCGCCAAAGGGCGGGCTCCAATATTGGTCGCCGCCGATGCGTCCCAGCGCCTGCGCCGCCGCTACCCGCCGTTGGGTCAGCGCCGCAGGGCTCATCCCGCGCTGCACCCGCGCCCAGATGGCCGCCATGCGGCCCTGCGGCGCCGGCGTCTCCAGCTCACGGCGCAACTTTCGCTCTACGACGTGCTCCAGGTTGCCCTCCACCCGGCTGCCGCCCACATCGCGCAAACACTCTGCCGCCAAAATCAGGTTGTGGTAGGGTTCCGGCTCCTCTTTGGTCTCCGCAATGGCCTGGATCAGCCGCGTGGTTTTGGACTTGCTCTGCGTGCTCAAATGACCCGCCGCCAGCAGGATCACCTCGCGCCACCAGGGGCTGGCCAGCCGCGCCCGCGTGTAACCAATATAATCATCTTCGCCAGCCACCGCCAGCGCCGCCAAATATTCCTGGAAGGTCAGGTGCGAAAAGGCGTAGACGCCCTCGCCGCGCGCGGTCAGCAGCCCCGTGCGCGCTTCAATCACGCCCAGGAAGCGCTCCACGGCCCGGCTGGCCGCGCGCTCCTCCGGCACCAGGTCAAAGAAAAGCTGGTTGAGCAGATGCTCAAGGTCCGCCCGCTCCATCTCCTTGAGGTCCAGCTCGTGCATGTGCAGCGCCACCGCCTGCAGCATGAGCCGCCGGTCGCCGGTGTCAAAGGGTTCGCCCTCCAGAATGGGCGCCTCTGCTACCCCGCGCGCTTCGTCCCATTTGCCCAGCAGCACATCCACCGCTTCGGCATACAGCTCGGCCCGCCGGTCCGGCAGCTTGACGCGGTCGCGATGCACCATGGCAATCACCGTCAGCATCAGCGGGTTGATGGCCAGGTCGCGAATGCGTTCGCTGCCGCCAATGGCCGCCATCAGTTGGCGCGTCTGCTCCCCGGCATAGGCGTCAGCGCTGGCCCCCGGCCCCATCTGCCCCACGGCCACCAGCCGGTGCCAGTTGAGCAGAAAGCGCTCAATATCGGCCAGGTTAAAGTCCAGCACGGTGGTGGGCGTAAACTCTTCGCCCAGCCGCGCCGCCCCGCTGTAGCCCACAATACGACTAGTCACCACATAGCGACAGTGCGGATAGGCGCGCGCAAAATTCTCCACCAGCCGCGCCACCCGCTGGCGCAGTTGCGGGTCCGCCACCTCATCCAGTCCATCCAGCAAAATCAGCGCCTGGCCCGCAGTGAGCCATTCATCAAAAAAGCTGTCCTCCAACTCGATCCGCTCGTTGCGCAGCGAGGTCAGCAAAAACTCCAGCAGCACGCCGTGACCATCCACCCCGCTGTCGGGCCGGTCGTGCAAAAAACGCCCGATCTGTCGCAGATGCAGCAGCACCGGCAGCTTGCCCGGCGCCTCTTCACCCAGCTTCTCCTGCGTAACGGCCGTACCATCGGCCAGGTCCTGGGCATAGAGCAGCGCCAGATAGCGCGTCAGCGTGGTCTTGCCGCTGCCCGGGTCGCCCAGCACCACCAGCCGCCCGTGGTCGGCCAGCGCCTGCTCCACCGCCACTGTCACCATTTCGGTCACCATCTCGGTCGCCAGCCGCCGTCCCGGCGCCCCCGACCACCGGCGGCGCCCATCTTCACCGGGCGCCAGCTCCTGCATCTCGCCCAGCCAGCGCGCGTCCAGCTCGGCGTCGCTCACCAGCCGCTCCTGCCGCGCCCGCAGCCGGATGTAGATGCGGTCCAGCTCAATGTGCACCAGCTTGCCGCCCGAGCGGATGCCCTGCAACTGCAAATAGCGGTTGCGGCTGATCACGTGCTGCAAATAGCGCCCCAACGCCGTCTCGCGAACCACCGCCCGCATAGAGACCGGCGCCTCGCCCAACACCACCGTGGCCCCCTCCGCCGCATAGACGACGGTGCCCTCGTATTCGTGCTTGTCGCCGGCCACGTTGGTCTGCTGGTTCACGTGCTGGTCGCCTTGCCCAAAGACAGTTGGAGGCCTCTCTGCCTGGTTGGCGTCACCCGTCGTTTTGGCCGCTAGCTCCTGCTTCAGCCGTTCTATCTCAGCCAGAAGCTCTTCGTGCGATTGTTTGCTCATAACCTTTGCACCTATCTGGGTCGGGGGCGCCGCTTGCTGCGCCCGCTGGATGCTCCTGAAGAGCCAATGGTATACTCACGACTTATGCAGCGCCAGTAGATCGCCAGCAAAGAAATTATCTCTTGCGGATTAACTTTTACCGAGTCTTGCGTAAGTTCTAATCCTTCGTGTGTTCCAATCGAGAGAAATGTTTGATATCTTGTTTTTTGGAGACTTTGCATCTCCTGGAATAGAATAGAGGCCCTTGGGCTCTTATGAGGATAACAACATCTAGCCACAGTTGCATTATAGTCTATGTAGAGTCCAGATTGGCGCCCATCGTACCACATCTCAACCTTGTAATCAATCCCTTTGCAAAATAGTCGCTTTCCAAGCGCATAATCTTTCACGCTCTGCCGCGCTACCGAAAGGAAAAATAGTTTCATAGCGTCCATATAGCGATGTACGAAATACATCCCTCTCAAGTCAGGTTCGGCCAATGAGTGCAATTCCAACATCCAATCAACACGCCGCAGGCAGTTACATTGCGCAAGCCAGCGGCGGCGGCATAGCCGTCATCGGTGAAAATAACACAATTTATGCAGCAGGGCCGCCGCCTCTGCCGTTGCAATACCTGCCATTGGTCGAAAACTTTACCGACCGCACTGAGATCATACAAAATCTTTTACAACGGATGGAACCGGGACAGGTGGTTACGCTTTGTGGTCCAGGCGGCATTGGTAAAACAGCCATTGTGGCCAAATTGCTGGCCACGCTCGCCCCTAATCTTGCGGATCCGCCGGCCCGTTTTCCAGATGGGGTGGTATATCATACATTTTACGACGGCGCGCGCACGGATATTGTGCTGGAGCACATTGCGCGCAGCTTCGGCGAAGAGCCAAGTCCGACTCCATCCTCAGCGGCACAGCGCGCCCTTAATGGGAAGCAGGCTTTATTAATACTGGATGGCGCCGAAGCGGCCGAATCCTTGGAATCAGTACTAAAGGTGCGCGGTGCATGTGGCGTGTTGGTCACTAGCCGCCGTCGCCAAGACGCCCTCGATTATCGCGCAGACATTACACCTCTCCCCCGCGAAAGCGCTGTAGAGTTGCTGAACGCTTGGGGCAAGGAATATATGACCGATCGTGAAATCGGCGAGCAAATCTGCAACTTGCTGGGTGACCTACCCCTGGCGCTGCACTTGGCAGGACGCTATATGGAACAGCAAGCCATTGAGGCGGCTGACTACTTGGCTTGGTTGACGGAATCGCCGCTGGCGACCTTGGCCCACGACGGCAGCGATCAAGAAGATGGCATTCCTGTTTTGCTGCAACAAAGCATCACGCAGCTTGTTCAAAAAACCCAGCAAGCCATGGCCATTGCTGGCGCGCTGCCGCTGGTGCCTTTTGAACCTGGCGCAATTGCCGCCGGTCTAAATTTGGATAGCTCATCTCTAGCTGTGCGTCTGTTGGGTCCGGCTGTCAACTATGGATTGTTGGTGCGCACTGGGTCGACTTATGTCATCAGCCACGCGCTAATTCATACCTATATCCGTACCACCATGCCTATTAGTCTGGTGGAATTGCAGCGACTGGCCGCTTATTACACGGCTTTGGTGCGTGAACAGTGGTCACAAAAAGCGGCCAGCCTGCAACAACTGGATCAGGCGCGTCCCCACGTGTTGCACCTGCTTGAGCAGTGCCGCAAAGCTGAACTCTGGTCCCCAGCGCTAGAAATGGCGCAGACCTTTTTGGAGTATTTGGAGCTGCAAGGACATTGGACTGAACGTGTTGACGCCGTGCTTATCGCTTTGGAGGCAGTTCGGGCGCTCAAAATGCGCAAAGCCGAAGGGCGCTGGCTGGGTGATTTCGGCAAAGCGCGTGCGGCATTGGGGCAAAATCAGGAAGCGGTTGCCTTATACCAAAGCGCCTTGGCGATTGCCGAAGAAGTTGGTGATGAGTTTGCCAAAGCCACCCATCTAGGGCGCCTGGGTGCGATGAATGCCAGTGTTGGGGACCTTCGTCAAGCCATTGATAACTTCTCGCAGGCTTTACGCATTACACAAGCCTTAGGTGACCGACGCGGCCAGGGGATTCACTTGGATAGCTTGGGACGCAGCTACTACGCATTGGGACAGGTGCAGCGCGCTCTCCCATTTTTTCAGCAGGTATTGGAAATTACTCGGGAAACGGACGACCTGCGCCGCATGAGCTACGGGCTTAGCAATTTGGGCAAAGCATATGCAGCGCTAGGTCAGGTAACAGAGGCAATCGAATATTTCGAACAGGCACTGGAGCAGGCATGTGCCGTGGGTGATAGGCACAGTGAGGGCTTTAATTTGGCCAACCTAGGTGGTGCCCACTATGCCATGGGGAATTTTGAACAAGCCCGTCAGTATGACGAACAGGCACTAATAATTGCGCAAGACATGGGCGATAGACTGGGGGAAGGACACTGCTACGGCTATTTGGGAAATGTTTACGCTGCGCTGGGCAATTTGGCCAAAGCACTGGAACATCACCAACAAGCATTGGACATTGCCGTAGAAATTGGCGACCGCCGCGCCGAAGGGATTCATCTCGCCAATCTGGGAAATATTCATCACCAACTAAACCAATTAGAGCAAGCCGTTACGGCGTATAAAGAGTCCTTGGACATTGCCCGGGAAATCGGACACAAACATGGAGAAGCCAAACGCCTTGTCAAGCTGGGCGCTGTATGGTCTGCCAGAGGCGACATTGAACAAGCCTTGGCATTTTATGAGCAAGGACTCCAGGTCAGCAGAGCCATTGGACATCGCCGTCGGGAGCGTGAAGCACTCAGCAATCTAGGCAATATTGCCGAACAACAGCAAGATTTGGCGCAAGCCAGAGAATACTATCAGCAGGCCGCCACCATCGCCAATGAAATCAGCGATCGGGGCAGCGAAGGTCTCTGCCTGGCCTATCTTGGTAGGCTGCATCTCCAACTAAGCGAGCATTCTGAGGCGCAGACTTACCTTACACAAGCCCTTCAAATCCTAGAGTCCATCGGTTCGTCACAAGCTGAGTGGGTACGCCAGCTATCTAAAGATTCGCCCCTTAATCACTCAGGCACATAGACGAATCCTCAAGGCGTGACCGTTTCCACAAATCGAAGAATCACTTAAGGTCAAGCCCTAAACAAATGAAGGAAACCCCATGACCAGCGAACTTTTTGTCCACGGCTATGCATTGCTCATCGGCGTGGATGAGAGCCAGGAAAGCCGCTTGGCGCTGCCCACCGTACAAAACGATATCGACGCCCTCTACAACGTCTTGGTTCACCCCCAACGTTGCGCCTACCCCGCCGACAATGTCCGCAAAGTGATGGGCCAAGCGGCTACCCGCAGCGGCATTTTAGATGGGCTGGATTGGCTGCGCATCTGCCTGCAAAACGATGGCAGCGACAATGCCACCGCTGTTTTCTACTATTCTGGCCACGGCTGGCAGTCCACCGAGAGAGATTATTACTGTCTGCTGCCCTACGACGTGAATCCCCATCGCATTCGCTCTTCAGCGCTCGATGCAGCCGTGCTGGCGGAGGAGATTGAACAGTTGCAGCCACGCCGCCTGCTGGTGATTCTTGACTGCTGCCATGCCGCCGGCATGGGCGCCAAAGAGCTGACCGATCTGGGCGCCGGCTTTGTACAGGCGCCCGCCCCCACCCGCGTGATGCTGGCGCCCGCGGCCCAGCAGGCCACCGTCTCACCCGCGGCCGTTGCCGGCGCCAAAGGGATGGACGCCCTACAGCAAGGACACGGGCGCGCCGTGCTCAGCTCTTGCCAGGGAGACGAAAAATCCTACTTGCGCAGCGATGGCCAAATGAGCATCTTTACCTTCCACCTGATCGAAGCGCTCACCGGCCACGCACAGCCCCCAGCGGGCGCGCCCGACGTGCTGGTGAGCGACCTGCTCAGCCACGTCCATCGCACCGTACCCCAAACGGCCCAGCGCGACCTGCGGCGGCCCCAACATCCTGACTTCCTGGTTACCGGCAACTTTCCGGTGGCGCTGGTGTTGGGTGGCAAAGGCATCAGCAAAGGCGCATCCGCCCCTGACCCATTAGCCCCATTGGAGACAGCCCCCACCGTCAGCGCCTCCCCCGCTGCCCGCAACGTCAGCATCACAGGCAACGTGACCGACAGCCCCATCGTCACCGGCGACGGCAACTCCATCCAGTACGCCAAAGGCAACGACATTGCTCAGGCCACGGGCGGCGGCAACGCGACCGTTGACCGCTCGTTTCGCATGTTCGACCAGCGCGGTCAAAAGGTAGAGACCCAGTACAACATTGCGGGCGACCTGAATATGGGCGCCGCTAACAATCGCGCCGAGGCCGTCCAGGCGCTGCAAAAGCTGCTGGACGAGGTGAGCCGCGCCGCCAACGCTGGCGTGCTGGGCGCAGAGACCGCTCTGGATGTTGACTACCAACTCAAGAAAGCCATCCAGCAGGCCCAGAAACCTGACCCCGCCCCGGCCCCCATTGTCGAACACCTGCAAAACGCCAAAGCCATCATCGGCGAAGTCGCCGCCAATGTGGCCGCCGCCACCGGTCTGGTTACCGCCGTGACCAGCGCCATCCAAATGATCCAAAAACTTTTTTAATCCTCACCCCCTCCATCATCGCCACACCTCTCCCCCTCCTCTCCAAAATCGGAGAGGAGGGGGCCGGGGCTTCGACCTGAGCACAGCCGAACGGGGAGGAGCGGCCCGCGCCCCCCAAAAATTTTCGCGCGCGCCGCCTTCGGCGGCGATTGCGCTGGGGGACACCCCCAGACCCCCGAATCCGCCTTTCGGCGGCTGAGAGCGGGCAGAGCAGCGCCCCTGGCGCCTGTCCCAGCGAATTCAGAGATCAGAGTCCTCAGCGCCCAGCGCCACAGAGGCCGGGGGACACAACTCGCAAACCCACCCCGTTGAGCCGATTACGCGGGTCGAGGTCGAGCCGGGACGCACACCGCATCGCGACGCGCGCGTCGTAGAACGCACCCCCACGCAACACACGACGATCGTCGCCTTCCAGGCTGTTGTCTACGCTATTGACGTAATCCACATAATTATCGCGCCACTTGGTTAAGCACCACTCAAACATATTACCCGCCATATCCAGGCAGCCATATGGGCTGGCCCCATCCACAAAGATGCCCACCGGGCTGGTTCCGTCGATCCCGGTCTCGTCCATATTGCACTTGGCGGCATCAAATGGACCCAGCCACGGATAAATTTGCGTGGAGCCTGAGCCTGTTGCAGGCCCACGGGCGGCTTTCTCCCATTCGGCTTCGGTGGGCAAGCGCACTTCTTCCCCCCGTTTCTGGCTCAGCCATTTACAATAAGCGACGGCGTCATACCAGCTTACATTGACCACTGGATGATTGCGCAGGTTCGCCGGCGGGCGAGCACCGCGCCAGTGTGTGGGCGGCTCATGGCCGGAAGCCGCCACAAAGCGAGCGTACTGGCCGTTGGTCACCGCATATTTGCTGATGCGAAAGTCGGGGACGTGGATTGTATGCTGTGGCTTTTCCAATTCAATCCAGCCCTGGACGTTCTTTTCATCATACCATGCATCTTTGGGGCGCACAGCCATCTGCTCACGCACCGCCACTTCTCCTTGTTCATCACTGGTCCCCATTACAAAAAGGCCGCCCGGCACCGGCACCATCTCCTCTAGATCGCGCGGGTCGCCCACAGCGCCCAACACGCTGCCCGCCCTGGCCCGTGTGCGCATCTCCAGACTGGAATCCAGCATGGCAGTGTGCAGCGCCTCGGTAACGCGGCTGCGGCACGGCTGCGTCACGCCGCCCAGCCCCACGTCGGCCACGGCCTGGCCCGCCAGCAGCAGCGCCGCGCCCGGTGCGCCCGGCGCTTCCTCCACCAGCCGCAGCAGCGTCTCGCCCGCAGCTTCGTCCCGTTGCTGCACCAGCCCCATATAGCCAATGGTCAGCAGGCTGGTCTCGCGCCAGGTGTCGTCGTCCACATGGGCGGCTAGCTGCGCGACTACCGGCCCAATGTCGCGCTGCCCCAGCTGGGCAATGGCTACCGCCGCCAGATATTCCTGAAACGTCAAGTGGATAAAGCCATACTCCCCAGGCCCCCGCTCCAGCAGCACTGAGGCGTGGTCGCGGGCGTCGGCCAGCAGCTGCTCGGCGGCCCGTTCCGAGTCGTCGGCGCCGCGGCCTTCATAAATTTCTACCAGCTTGCGCCGCACATCCTCGCGCTTGACCAGCCCCACGCCGGGGCTCGTTTCGTGCATCCACAGCGCCAGCGGCGCCAGCACCCGCTGCGTCTCTACCACGTCCAGGTCGCGGGCCGCGCGCCGGTCTAGCCCGCGGACCAGATTCCAGTGGCGTAGCAGCGTCTCCACATAGCGTTCATAGAGCTGGGCGCGGCGTTCGGGCAGCGCCACCCCCTGCCGCTTCATCAGCGCCAGAATGGTCAGCAATAGCGGGTTAGAAGCCAGCTGGCGCACGCCTGGGTTGTGCTCCACGGCAAAGAGCAGTTCGCTGCGCTCCTCCTCGGCCTCGCGCTGGGCCTGGGCCGTATCGCCGTGGGCCGCCCGCTCAATCGCACTGGTCCACTTTGTCACAAAGTCGCCAATGTCATCCTCGTCAAAATCGACCAGCGTACACTCGGCCAGCCCCTCGCAGCTCAGCCGTACCTGGCGATAGCCCACTATGCGGCTGGAGAGCAGAAACTTGTTCCCCTGCTGCCGGTGGTGGGCCACAAAGCTCTCCACCCGCTCCACTACCAGATGGCGCCGCTGCAGCTCCTGCACCTCGTCCAGCCCGTCCAGCAGCAGCAGCGCCCGCCCCTGCCCCAGCGCCGCCGCCAAAAGCTGCGTCATGGGCAGGTCAATGCCCCGCTTCTCATAATATCCGCCCAAAAAAGTTTGCAGCGCCACATCGCCCTCGGCCAGCGCATTGGCATAGGCCGACAGCGGCACCAGCACCGGCAGCCGCTGGGCCAGCCCCAGCTCCTCACCTTGGCCCAGCGCCAACTTTAGCGTCAGATACTTCAAAAAGGTGGTCTTGCCCGCCCCCGGATCGCCCAGAATCACCAGCCCGTCGTGGCGCTCCAGCAGCGCGATCAGCGCGGTGGGTGCGCTCAGCCGTTCGCCCATGGCCAGCGCCTCCTCCTCGCTCACCCGCCGCCCGCCCACACGCAGATCGCGCGCCCATGTTTCGCCGCTGGGCATCTCAATGCGCGCCTGCAGCGGCACATACATCTGAACCAGCGGCAGCTTTAGCGCCACCCTGTCCGCCATACCCATGCCCTTAAAGTCCAGATACTGATAGCGGCTCACCACGTGAGCCAGATAGTGCTCGGTTACCGGCTGCAGGTCCTGTGCAGCCACCGCATCTGGCTGCAATCGCTCCAGAAGCTGTTGAGCAACCTGCTCCGTGATTTTGAAATCACCCGCCACGTTAATCTGCTGCTGCACCTGCTGGTTGCCCTGGCCAAAGACTGTGTGCGAGGTGTCCACCTGGTTGTAGCCACCGGTGGTCAACGCACCGCCGGAAACATCACCGCCCGCGCCGCGCGCGCCCACTTCCCTGGCGGCCAGCTCTTGCTTGAGCCGCTCAATCTCGGCCAGCAGCTCTTCTTCACGTGATGGTTCGGTCATAGTTTGTGCCTTTTGTATTTTAGATGATTTTTGTAGCCATTCACATCAAAACCACCCTCAGCTATCTGCCAAGGGTGGTTATATCCTGTTTGCTGGTTGCATAGTGGTCAAAACGTACGGCCGATATTGCAAGTATCAGAAGTTACTACGACTATTGTCTTTACCTTGCTGTAAATGGCAAACTTATCCTGTCGCATCCGGCAACATCGATTTCCACAACGTTCTTACCATAAATCATAGGTTCCTCATTGGCAGCCTTGTCAGTTGCTTGGACCGCAAATCGATTTGTACATTTACTTGCCAACACAACCGTCGTTTGCCCCGAACTTTTATTCGGCGTTTCGATCACCTTCCATTCTTGTCCGAAATTTTGGTGCAATATGGATATAGATTCGATGCCACTCTGCAAATCCTGACTGCTCCACGTCAATGTTACATTTTTCCCAATTTCAAATTCCCCCTCAATCGTAAGAGCAGATTCAGGTGGTGTAATATCTACTTCTTGTAATCCCGTTACAGGGCCATCTGTGACAGTCATTGGAACTTGATCACCTAGGATCGTGTAATACTGGTCTATCAATGCATCCCAGTTTGTGTCTCTCACAAATTGCAACTCGGTAATTGTATAGGTTTCACGCAGGCTTAGGTTTCGAGAAATGGGCGTTGTTGCGCTAATCTCGTCCGAAACAAGTACCGCTAGGTCTAGATTCTCACCCAGCGGCAAAAAGATAGAAAGCCCATGCACATTACCTAAATCCCATGTTCGTTCCGGGAAAAGCCAAGGGTTGCCTTCCTTATGAATTTCGGCAACGATGGCTGAGTCTACTTCACTGATTACGCGTTGGGCGGCACTCTTTATCGACTCAACTTCGTATACATTATTTACCTTCAAGGCAAAATCATAAATGTCCACAAAACCGTCAGTCGCGGGTTCGATCATTAAGTCGCCATCATAGTCGAGCTTCTGTGTGTTTGAATAGGCGGTGTGCATTTGCATCGCACCATCTACACTTGATAGAGTGGGTGTGAGAACGTCGGCTAATCCATTAATAGCAGTTACCAATCCAGGAAGCTTGGACAGATCGACCGCAGAAAGCGTAAAGGGATGTTCTTGTTCGGGTAGGCTGCCCGCATATGCCTCGACCAAAAGGCTTGCCACCCGTTCCGGTGTTGCGTTTGGCGGTAAATCTGATATGGTTTGGATATATCGATTTTGCGGACCAGCCGGCGCCCACCCTATATTTTGAGAAGATACAAAGTATGATGCATAATCGCGCAGTTCGTAAGCCACTTCAATCATGCCCATTAAACATACATCATAAAAAACTACGTCCAATGGGTTATCATTCGTCGTGATTTGAGCCATAGCCTGGCGCATTTCGGCACTGCTCAAATAATCATATTCGGCGGTAACATCCCAACTAAGTCCGCTTGAACCTCCAGACCAGGCCCTTTTACGATAAAGTATTCCCGAGCCCCAAGGGGACTCTTCCCCTCCTGGAATCCATCCACCACCATGATCGACGATAGACAGCAGTACATGTCTCGACGGATACAGTTCTCTCCCCATTGTAACAAAATCAATGAGCGTCTGGGGATCACCCATGTTTTTTTCAGCTGGACTTGAATTGAGCTCAATAGGCACACCAGAAGTTAAATCATACAGGACCGTCCCGGATAAGGTCGCCGTAGGCGTCAAGATATCGACCAGCGCCAGAACATTGGCTCTTGGGCTTTCCCCACTTCCCTTTAGATTATCTATGGTATCGAGAATGAAATCATGCAGGTCACTATCACCATTCATGTAAAATAGAAACGTCCACTCTATCCGGCTGGGCTCAGAAAATTGCGACGTATTTCCGGCGCCATCAATGGCTATGGCTGTGATATTATTGCCAGAAAATCCACCGTTTTTTGTAAATGTAAAGCGTCCTGCCGCATCAGTTTGCGTAGAGCCTTCAAAAAAGCGTCCCTGATCGTTGTCATCAGAATAAAATTCTATGCGAACGCCCTGAACCGGAATCGAAATCGAATAATTTCCTGTTATTGTTTCAGTGACCCCAACAGATGTCACACGAATCTGTGGCGGCTTGCTACAAGTATCGTTGCCGATTTCATACGTGATACCACCCTCAATGTTGCTATAAATTTGGTTTTGAGTAATGTTAAAATTTTTACAATCGGGAAGAAAAATGCCGCTCTCCTTATTATAGGCAATAATATTTTTTTCGATCTTTGTTTCCTGTGCGCCCAATCCATTGAAAATACCGGGACCCTGGTTTGGCAATGGGTTATCGCCATTTAGTGCTATACCAATACGATTGCCCAAAATCTGATTGCGTGGTGTAAACTCGCCTGCTATTTCATGAAAAATGGCAACACCATCAGTTTGATTGCCGCTAATTGTGTTGCCTTCGGCATTACTCAATCCGCCAATATCATTGTCATGCGCCCCGTTCGATATATCTATGCCGCCAAATGGATGGTTGCCTAAAGATTTGTTTCCGGTGATGTCTGGACCGATAAGATTTCCTAGCACGCGATTGTCATGTGCACTTCCATTGATGACGACGCCGTGGTTCATGTTGCCGCTTAAGAGATTTCCCTGACCAAGAGTATAGCTGCCACCGATGACGTTGTCATGCGCCTCCCCTGTAATCTCAACGCCATGCAAGCCATTGGGTAGAACACCAAGCCCGTCCTTTGTAGAGCCAATTAGGTTTCCTCGAATCTCATTAAGTGACGTATCCGCACCAAAAATCTTAATTCCAGACAGATGGTTTCCACTGATCACATTGGAGCCCGCGCCCATCGTATTTCCAATGAAATTACCAGATGCGCCATCTGTGATGATGATACCGTTTAGCTGGTGATCGAATGTATCTAGCGTGCCATCAACATTTGTACCAATAAAGTTGCTCACTACAATATTCCCACTCGTGCCAATATCGGTAAAGAAAATGCCGCTTAGACTATTACCGCTGATAAAATTCCCTTCATTGGGAGCATTACCTCCTATCGTATTATTTTTAGCCTGGTCGTGGATGGCAATGCCGGCGATACCATTTGGAATCTCTATTTTGCCATCTATCTCAACCCCAATATAGTTACCAATAATCCGATTATTATCCGTATTTGCGCCCTTAATAAGGACCCCATTTTCACCGTTTCCGCTAATCAGATTACGCTGTTCTTCTGATGTGTGGCCAATTGTGTTGTCGCTTGCCCCGTCAATTAACACAACGCCATTCTTCCCATTGGGCAGTGCTGTGTCGCCTGAGTGATTAACGCCAATATTGTTGCCTACTACTTGATTAGAGTTACTCTTGATATTTATGCCATTTTCATCATTTTGGGCGAAATAATTGGTCTGATTTTGTGCGCGTGACCCACCGATCTGGCAACCGCCCGACCCTTTTTCAAGAACAAGCCCATCGCTATGAAATCTCTGGATTGTCAGACCGAAAACACGACAATTTATACCGGTAATTACTAATCCGGCTGCTTTCTCTGACATTTGCGAACCATCGAGAACTACATCGTTTGCACTTCCATCAATGGTGACATTTGTCTTTGAAATAAGGGGAAGAGGATTTTGTAAGAATATAGTGGTTGGACGCCCTAGAGGAAAGACTGTCGAATCAAATGTAATAATGTCACCATCAGAGACGGTTCGTAATTTTTCACGCAAACTACCTGCACCACTATCGGAAGTACTGGTCACCTGCAATATATTTGCCTGGGCGCCCAACATATATGACACCGGCAAAAATAAACTACCAAATGCCGCCACGAGCAATGTGCAAATAATCACTATAAAGTGTACAAAATTACGACCACGGCGCAATTCAGTCATCGTCGACATGATTCCCCCTTTTGTGAATTGTCAGTATAGTGGCAATGAATTTAGAAGCTCGTTAGCCTTGTTTTCCCACTCCTGCATATCGGTTATTTGGGCTAGGTCTCTAGCCTGTCCCCAATGCCACCGAGCATCTTTGTCATCGCTTGTGGCAAAGCCATATTTTTCGGTGATGGTCTTTAGATATTTCCCCATATTTAGATAGGCAATGATGAGATATTCAGATTCATTAAGATGGCTATTTAGCAACATGCTGATTTCATCACGAACAGTCTTACGGGCAATTTGGTATTTCTCCTCGGCTTCTATTCCATTTAGGCTCTCGCCGTGCATGAAATACAGTTCACCCTGAACTTCCTCAAAATGAGCCCTTGCCATAAGACTAACCTGCGCAATTTCTATCTGCACCATTGTATTCTGAGCTATCTGAACATGCGTATAGGCTTGATCCCATTCACCCATCAATGCAAGTGTATAGATCAATTCGGAAAGCAAACTAATCTCAAGTGCTGGATCATCTGCATAGTTTGTGACATGATGAAGACCTTGTCTATATAACTCAACAGCCTCTCTTAACATATAATCGAACTTTGGGCCATTATTTTTTTCAACTGCATCTTCATATGTAATCGCTTTCCAATTTCCAATACCCAGGTTAATACGGCCAAGAAGACGATGCGCCTCAGATGACAATGAGTCAGAATTCCCTAGACCTTTCAGAAGTCTCTCTGCATTTTCATAGGCCCGAACCGCATCTTCACGCTCTTGCAATTTGCTAGACACAATTCCCAAATGAACACTTAATGCTGCATGTAATAGAACAGCAGAAGAAGTTTCATTGATTTGCTCTAACATACGTTTGATATGGAACATCTGTGCATGGTCGTCTACGAATCGTCCAATCAGTTCCATATAGACATATACAGATTCTGCCGGAAATACAACATCTTTTCTATGCGTATCAAACCAGTTTTGCCACGCATGAATTAGCTGCCCATACTCACGTAATTTATAGTGGATGTGCAAAGTCTCTGGATTAAAGTGTAAACGTTTCGAATAATAGTCCCAATGCTGCTCAAACATCTCGTTACTAGTGCCTGTTCTAGCAACGTCAGCTACAAGCTGATGTATCGTGAATAATTCATCGCCCACTTCAGTTATGAGATGTCGATTTGCCAACTCTTGAAGTATGTTACTATCTATATTGGCTACTTCGGCAGCGGCATACGCATCAAATTTTTCTGGATCTACAGCAAATGCCCCCAACCCAAAAAATCCATTTCGCGCAGTTGCATGTAGACTTTCGACACTCAACAATACAACCTCCTTGAGTGTCGACTGATGGTTAACTTCAGTAGCCCCATTATCTACTGAGAATACTTTTCGAATATATCCACATACTTCCCAAAAAAGTTTTGGAATAAATTTTTTCATAAGTCTGTCATGACTAGGAGGGATGGGGTTCGTTAATTCAAATTCAATACGATGTATTGGATTTTTTATTCGGCTAATACTCGCCCTACGCAAATCTTTGGTCAGCCTATTGGCCCTCAAATGACCACATATAAGCATAATCCCAATGGGTAATCCGCCAGTAATACTTAACACTAACTCTATTGTATTTGGCTCACGTTCAATAAATTCTGGGGACACCACGCTACGTATTAATTGTTGCGCTGATGAGATGTCTAGACGCTGCAAGAACTTTGTATCAAATTTTTCAGAAAATATAGCTGCAACAGAGTGATCGCGAGTGGTCAATATATATCTGGACTGAGATGTTGCTAAATGCATCTCGCTTGCTAATTCGCTTGACCAGACGTCATCAAAAATGATCAACAACCTTCTATCGGCCAACTGTCTTCTTAGATCTAATTTACGTTCCTCTGTAGAATGAGATCGATTGTTCAGCCCGAATATATTTTCCCAGATGGTAAGTATATAATCCCTATTTGCATTCTTACCGAACGGGATCCACGCAATCCCGTCCTTAAAGAATTTGCGTATTTGTGAACTATTGGCCGCTTGACAAGCCAATTCAGTCTTGCCAACTCCAGCCATTCCCTCTATGACGACCTTGTAGACTATATTCTCACAAGTCAAGTTGTCTATTAGAGAATCGAGAATAGCGTCCCTGCCCACAAAAAGCTTACTGGGCCAAGGTATGTTGTCAATTGAAGCTCTATTGTCATAAGGAGGATAGTACGTAGTAAAATTAACATTACCCCTTACATTAGTATTAGTTTGAGAACCATTGGTAGTCTGCCCTTGCTGATTAAACGGGATAACTTTGCCATCATTTTCTGGAGTCACCATAGATTGTCTCTCTTCGAAACTATAAAACCCTACGGATTGAGTAAGTATCTTGTCGTTATTTGGGGATGAGTCAGAATTAGAATTACACTTTTATGAATTAACCCAACGGCTGGGAGCTTGCTAGCGGGAAACAACGTCACAAACTTTGTCTCTGGGCTCTAGGCTTACGTAAGATCTAACCTTTGTGATTACGTTCTTCGACATGGTTCAATAGGTAGCAAAAGTATGAATTTGATTGCAGAGAGAAAATGGGCCGTCTCAAAATTCTAGCATAAATAAGTGCTGTACCAAAGCGACCAAATTCTCATGGATTCTCAATCAACATCTGTCACCAACGCGTGAAGTTGGGCTTCCGCACATTACTCTTTCATATAGTCGCCCCACACATAAGAAATATTTCACTTTCAATAGAAATTTATTCAAAACCGCCTCTCCCAGCGCATGTGCAACATCTCCGCCGCCTTGCGCCGCGCCTGCACGCCGCGCCGGTCATAGCCTGCCGTCGTGCTGGCCGAGCTGTGGCCCATCAGCTTCTGCACCGTGGCCAGATCCACTCCGGCATCCAAAAGCTCGCCACTGTAGGTGCGTCGCATGTCATGGGGCGTAAAGCGCCGGATGCCCGCCTCCGCCCCCCGGCTCAGCACCACATCATACACCGTTTGGTCGCTAATTCGGCTGTGGGCCACCAGCCCGCCCCCCTTGACGCACGCCCACAGCAAAAAGCCTTCAGCATACCCGCGCACGTGCAGCCAATCCGCACAGACCGCGGCCAACCCGCTATTCACGGGCACAATGCGCGTCTTGCGTCCCTTGCCCTCGCGCACCGTCACCTGCGCTTCGTCAACGGCAAAATCAGCCAGCGCCAGCATGGCAATCTCCCGCCGCCGCAGCCCGCCATACAACCCCAGCCCCAAAATCAGTGCATCGCGCACCCCCTTGGGCGTGGCGTCTTGCTCACACACGTGCAGCAGCCGCGCCATCTCGCCCGGCGTCAGCGCCCGGCCCGCCGCCTGCTCCGGCTTCTCCGCCACAATCCGCTCAATATCCGTCGCCCGCTGATACTGGTCCGTCCCCATCTGGCCCATGCGCCAGCAGGTCTTCAATACCCCGCGCACCGCGCTCAGCACCCGGTTGGCCGTGCTCGGGCTACACTCCTGCTGCACCACCATGCGCAGCGCCGCCGTGTGCTCATAGCGCAGCAACTGCCACGGCAGCTCCCCCGGCCCTACCTGCCCCGCGCTCAAAATCAGCGCCGCTATCCGCAGCCCATCCCCCATCACTCGCCGGCTCGCCTCGCTCATCCCGCTCAGATAAAGCTGCGCCGGCGTCACCTGCTCTCCCGGTCCGTTTAGGGTCGGTCCTTCGACGTCCAACCCTGGCTTGGGCGCTCAGGACCGACCGGCGCCTCAACAGCTCCCGCTCGATGCCGCTCCACCACCGCCAGCGCCGCTTCCACCAGTTCCGCTGGCGGTGGCAGCATTCCATATATCACCCACACCCCTCAATCCAATTCGCCCGCGCCGGCGCCGCTACTGCCTCGCCCACGCGGCCGCCCAACACCTCCGCCAACATGCCTATCTCCTCATCTTTTGGGTATGCGCAATCATCTATCGTAGGTGCGAAACGCGGTCCGTAAACACGCCCAACCTATCGGACATTTACCGGACCAAGCGTCGCACCTGCTCAAAGCGCCACATAGTTCTCAACCTCCAATCGCCGAATGGGTTGACGATCAGACGCCGATTTCACTTAAAAATGGTCTTTGTAAATGGCTATTTACATTGATAATTCCCTACTCAAATTTCACCTATTTCGACAATCTACTATGTCTCATAAATCGTAAGGCGGGTACCCTTACCCGCCGTCTGTCGCCTCACGCAGTCGCCCCAGCTTTATGTCCTCATCAACAACCAAACCCAATGCCAAAAACCCGGGATTGAGATGACTCACCTTTCGTGGTATACTGACTGCCGTCATGAGATTTCGCTTATCGGCAATCTTTGCCAAAGTTGAGCAGAAAAGGACAAGCCCTATGCAAATTGAAGAGTATTTTGAATTTGTCTCACCCGCCGAGATTCGCATCAAAGGGCGACGCCTCACCATAGATGATGTGCTCTACGAATATATCCACAACGCCATGTCGGCAGCTGAACTGGCCGAACGTTTCCCGACGTTGACGCTGGAACAGATCTACGCCACCCTGCTCTACTACGTTCGCAATCAGGCCGAGGTCGACAAATACTTGGCCGCCAACCTGGAACAAACCAATCAACTCTGGCAGGAACAACAAGCCAATCCGACGCCCGACATGTTGCGCCTCCGTCAAATCCGCGCCCAGCGCGACGTGCAGCGACTCCGGGAAATGAACACCATTCTTGAAGAGCAAGTTGCGGCATGAGTGAAGTTCGCTATCTGTTTGATGAAAATCTCGGCTCCCGCCTGCGCAAAGCACTGCTGCAAGCCGCGCCTGAGATCACGATTTGGTGCGTCGGCGATGCCGGCGCTCCGCCACTTGGCACACAAGATCCCGAAATCCTTGTTTGGTGCGAAAACCATAATTTTGTGCTGGTAACCAATAATCGCCGCTCCATGCCGCTTCATTTAGATGATCATCTGCGCATTGGCCGCCATATCCTGGAATTTTTGTGTTGCGCCGCGAGATGCGCATTCCAGATACAATTGCCGAGCTAATCCTTATTTGGGAAGCATCCCTCCCTAACGAATTCCAGGATCAGATTCGTTATTTACCAATTTCTGCACCGCAGTTGTCTTGAAAGTGATAGCTTTATGCTCTTAATGTGCGGAAAATGATCTATGAAATTAAGCGCATCACCATCTGATGACCCTGAACAACTTCAGCTACAGCAGGAAGCGGCGGCATACAAGACGGCACATCCACAGCCGCGCCCAGCCCTGATCGGTGGTCGCCCATTTATCGAGGTCACCTCATCGACCATGACGCCGATGAGGACGCACTCATCGAACGCTGGACCAAGCATATCCGGGTGGCCTCATTCTGGTCCGCCAGGTTGAGGCTGAACCAGAACGCGATATCTACATCCCATCGTTTCGTCTGGCCGCATAATACCGACACGGCCCAATGGAATGAATTTGACGATGCACACCTACGACTACGACTTCTCCTATGCACCATCGGCGCCCGTGGCGGACATAACCCATCCCCACTTCGACGGCAGCGGTGACCGTCTCGGCCCTCATCGATTCCGGCGCCGACGCAACGGTTCTGCCGCTAGATTTGCTTACCCGCATCGGTGCTCCCCACGTTGACACACGGATGCTGCGCACCATCACTGGCGCGCGCATAGCCGTGAGCCTCTTTCGCATAACGCTCCACATAGGCGACTACACGCTACGCAATCTGCGCGTTGTCGGCCATGCATCATCTGCGGAAGCCATTTTGGGCCGGGATGCGCTCAATCAATTGATAGTAACCATGAATGGACTCGCCTCAACCACCGAAATTAGTCAATGAAAATTCAGTTTCTGCCCTTAAGATTCCTCTTGCCTGGCATTGAGCAATCTTGATGGTGACTTGCCACCTCCCCTTCACTTTTCCCCCTTCCCCCTTCACCTTTCCCTCCAAACGCGCTCCGCGGCATCCGCAAGCGTAGCGCCGCCAACCCTTCTGCTCCAAATGATGCGCTCGCTTCCAGCGCCCGCACCGCCCTTCAAACTCGCACAGCACTAGGTCCCGCCCATCATGCAGCCGCGCCGATCATCAACAGTGCCCGCGCCCACTGCCAACGCCGCTGGCTCATCCCCATCTCGCCACACTCGCGCCGGCAAATGGTTATCCCCGCAAAGCGCCACACCAACAACTGCTTGGCATCCACATGGGTGCGTCGCAACATCCGTCCATGCCGACTCTCGCGTGTCACCCGTCGCAAATAGCGATTTTCCCGGCGCAGCGTCGCATTCTCCACCTGCAGCCGCGCCACCAACCGCTCATCATCTGCGCCTTGCCCCTTTGTCCCCTTGCCACTCTGCTCCTTTTCACTCATCCCCCACCCCCTCCAGCTGCCGCAAATACATCTCCAGCGCCATCCGCCGCAGCTCCTGCACGTGCGCCATCTGCTCCAACGCAATGCGCTCCGCCGCGTCAATGCGATGTCGCTCCAACCCGTTGCGGCTAAAGCGATACTCGGTGCGGTCCATGGCCGCATATGTCGCGCCCGTCAACAGCGCAAACGCCAACAGCCCCACCACGCTGGAACGCGCCGCCACGCCAATAGCCACCGCCAAAACCAGCCACACCGCGCTAAAGGGCGCCAGCCGCACCACCAACGCCACGCTGCGCTCCGTGGCATTCGTTTGCTCGCTCACGCCATCATGCGCCTGCAGTGCGTTCTCTATATATATTGGAGAATATTCAGCGGGGGCAATCGACACAACATCCACTGGCGGCTGCACCGACCGCACCTCTGAGCGCTTGGCCAACCACGCTACATGATCATAATGTCCCATATGGGAAAGCTCCTCTCCGGCATCACGCCGCTTGATACCGTTGAGAGCCAACAACCGCAGCCTGTCTTCACCAGCTCGCAGTCTTTGGAAGAACAATGCGCCTTTGCAGAAGTCCGACTTTTGGCAAAAGTCGGACTTCTTGCAAAACAGACTATTCTTTCCAAAACCACAACAAATCGTTAGTTTACAGCCTGCATTTTAGGGATGAGCGTAAGGTGAATGCTACAATACGCCCAGCCCCGTCGTTGCCCGCTCAACGATTGGGTTAGGTCGGTGACGGGTGCTTACGACACCCGTCACCGACCGTTTTTCTTCTAGGTTTTTCAGAAACTAAACATACCGGAAAACCTTCAAGCTAATTCTCAAATTAGCCCTACTGCATAATGGGTAAAACCAAACTACTCTACCAAGCCAAAACAGCAAATCTTGTGACCTGGAGCTTGGACCCAGGACGTTGGACCCAAAGACCATTTGACCATTTAATCATATTGCAAAATCCAAACATCCGTGCTACAATTCTTTTCGACGCCTGTCCCTTAACCCTTCCTTTCTCGACAGACGTCCTTTTAAAAGATACGGCGCACCCACCCACCGCCCGCCGTATCTTTTTTATTTCCCCTTTTGCGCCCCTTGCGTTAGTCTCCTCTACTCCTCTACTGTTCGACTACTCTCCAGCCCCAACTTCACCGCCACCCACACCAGTCCACACGTGCGCCAGAAATAACTCGCCACGCTCTGCAACTGCGCATCACACACATCCACATCAAAACGACCTGCCAGATACGCCGCAAAATCTGCCTGCGTCACCGTCGTACCGCTGGCATACGCCTCTGCGCCCCACCGCCGCGCCTCCTGCGCATCCATCGTCCCCGCCAGCCGCTGCACTACCCGTCGCTCTACCCAATGTGGCAACACCTCCACCACATCCGACAGATCAATCAGCAGATCCAGCAGTTCATCCATCACTCGCTCCAGAATATCTTCCAGATCGCCCTCCTCCCGCTGAATCTCCCCCTGCATCTCCTGCAACTGCGCATCCGTATGCAGCAACAACCCTGGCAAATCCTGCCTCACCGCTCGACTAATCATCACCCTTCACTCCTTTCTGAGCCAAATAAAATGATCCCCATGTCCCCTTGCCCTCCTATCCTCGGTTCCTGAGCCTGCCGAAGGACTCCTCCACTCCCTACTCCTCTACTGCCCCCAACGCCCCCAGCAACACCTGCACCCCCGGCCGCGTCAACACCTCATCCAACCCGCCCATCTCCGCCGCTACCCGCAGCTTCACCATCACCCACTCCGGCAGCATCACCGCATAGCGCCGCTCCGCCGCTACTTCGCCACTCCGCAACCCCGCCACCCCGGTTGGTGAGCCTGTTGAACCACCACCCCGCTGCGCCGCCAAAAACGCCGCGCTAAACGCCCCCACCTGCAGCTTATGCACCACCCCACTGCGCGTCCCACACGTGTCCGTCGCCACGCCTTGCTCCAAATGAATCGCATGCCATCCCACCTCATTCTGTACAAACCACCAGCCCAGCGCCTCCCAATCTGGCGTCGGCTCGTCCATGAACATCACCAACTGCCCATTCTCTAGCTCTGCCTCCACCACAACCGCGTCCGCATCCGCACCATCCGCATCCGCACCATCCGCATCAGCCGTTGCTTCATCATCAACGTTCTGCTTCTCATCATTAACTTCCTCCCACTTCTCACCTACTTCATCTACATTCGCCCCTGCAATTTCGTCTACAGAACCGGTTGTTTCCGCTCCTCTATTTTCTCCATCGGCCCCTGAGTTTATCGAAGGGCCGCGCTTCTCCTCCGCATCCCCCATCAACAACTGCACCTCCGCCACGCCCACCGTGCGTCCCGTCGCCACAAACTCGGCCACCTGCGCAATCACCTCGTCGGTCGCCCCTGCCAGCAGACCCAACACCGTGTCCGGCAATCCCACAAACTCCTCCAGCCGGTGACCCAAGCGCGCCGCCGCCTGCATCCAGCGCTGCGGCTGCCGCGGCGACGTAAAGCCATACTCCTGCATCAAAAAGGGCTGCCATGTCCCATGCGGAAAATCAGCGCGGATGGCGTTCAGCATCGCGCCTACCTCCAGCGCCCCACGCGCCATGTTGCCCAGCCGCCCCTTCACCCCCGCCGCCATCTCCTGCACAAAGCCCCGCCGCCCCTCGGCAATCTGCCCATAGTCAAACTGCAACACAATCTCATCCTGCCGGCTCACCGTCACCCCACCGGCCCGCTGCCCAGCCAACTCAACCCTCCGTCGCTCTCGCCGCCCCATCTCGCTCCTCCTTGTGTATGTGGAATACGGAATACGGGATACGGCCCCACGCCGCCCGCCGTCTTCCGCATCCCGTATCCCTATTCCCCACTCCCTACTCCAAACAATACCTCTTCTACCCCTGGCAGTAGCCACTGCACCACCAGCGCCTCAATGGCCGCTTGCGCCGCCCGTCCCGTGGCACTCTGCCGCACCTGGTCGCTTTCCCACAGCGTCTCGCCATAGCTGGGACACTGCTTCACCGCCTCGGAATAGGGCACCACCGGCGTCAACTGCTGCGCAAACGACTGGCGCAGCAAATCATAGTTGGCCTCGCTCTCATTCATCCCCGCCCGGTAGAGCGTCGGCGTCACCACCCGCGGCGTCGCCTGGCAACCCAGCGCCTCCACAATGGCCAGCGTCTCCCGCACCTCGCGCAGCACTAGAAACTCGGTCGCCACCGGCAGCACAATGCGCGTGGCCAACAGAATCGCCAGCTCCTGCAAAAAGTAGCCTGGATGCGTATCAATCACCACCGCGTCATACGGCGCAAAGACTGGCCGCAGCCGCTCGGCCAACTCCCTGGGTCGCACGCGCCGCTCCAACATCTCCCGCTCAAACGCCCGCAGCTCTGCACTCCCTGCCAGTAGATCCAGCCCATGCCGCCCTGTATGAATCAGCGCATTCTGCACCGCCGTTGCCTGCTCCTGGCTCAGACCAGCCGCCGTATCATCCAGCTCATGCCGGTCGGTGGGCTCATGTCGACCACGAAGTGGGTGCACAGCACCAACCGCCGCCATCCGCAACACCTTTACGCTCGAATCGCATGGATCAAACCCCAGCAGCGTTGCCGCGCTCCCCTGCGGGTCCGCATCAAACAGCAGCACTCGCCGGTCCATCAGCGCCAGCTTGTGCGCCACATTCACCGCCAACGTACTCTTAGCCACCCCACCCTTGTTCAGCGTGAACGTAAACACATCCACCTCATCCTCATCCCACATCACACGCACTCCTTTCAGCGAATTACGAATTCAGATTTACGAATCGTCACAGCGAAGACAACGTCGTTTCTACGCGTGAGTCTCACGCGGACCAACCACAAGTCAACGAAGAGACAAATCGTAAATCGTACATCGTAGATCGTAAATTTCAAACCCTACTTCCTCCATACACCCGCCGCTCCATCACCCCCAGCACCCACTGCGCCACATCTTCACGCTGCCGCGTCAAAAGCGCCGGTCGCCCCCCTTTCTTCAAATGTGCCCGAATCACCGCTGGCAGCGAATGAATCCGCTCGTGCACCTCGGGCCGCTGCTCCATGTAGTACATCATCCACTCCAGCAGCACCACCAGCCCCGCCGCATCCAGCCCGCCCAAGAAGCCGCCAAAATCGGTCCACTCCATCGGAAAGTTCAGCATCTCTCCCATTTCGCTGGCCGCCTGCCGCAGGTCCTGGTCTTCAAACATCAGCAGATGCACTGCGTCCTCCAGCACAGCGGCCTCGCTCATTTCAGCCGGCCCATCCTCATGGCCTGCCGCTACCGGCGCCGGCCCCCGATGCTGCGTCCTTTGCCTTGCATCCGTCTGCATATCGATGCCAGCATCGGCTATTGAATTGGCGCCATTCACCGCCATGACGCCCTCCTCCCCCACACCCCCTCCACTAGCCAAAACGGTGGGTGAGTGGCGTGAATGATCACCAACACCACCATTCATATATTGGTTATGATTATGATCTTGATCTTGACGCGGGACTAAGTCCGAAGTGATGCCGGAGTTTTGCCGGACCGCTGCGGGAGTTGCTCCGGACGACTGCCGGACAAGCTTTTCGTAAGGGTCGCTGCTACTCTCCACGCTATCCGGCAGCGCCGCTGCTTCCAATGCCTTGCGATAGCGGCTTTCCGGCTTGTAATTCTGCGCCAGCGCAAACGCCAAATCTGCGTCCGTCGGCGTCAAGCCCCAGCGCGTGCGCACCCAGCCCGGTGGAGGTGGATACTTGCTGGGCGCCTCTCGTTCATACTTAAAGCTACTATTCCACTGCCGAAAATCTTGCACAAACAGGAGAGCCTCGCCTTGCGCACCCACATAGCGCACCACCAGCCCCACATCCACCCACGCACTGATCGCCCGCGCCGCATCCTCGCGCAGTTCTAGTCGTAGCGGAGCCGCCTTGGCCCACAGCGCCAGCGGTCGCCCATCCATCAGCCCATCCCGATCCAGATGCGGCAGCATCAGCAAAAAGAGCGTCATGGAAGACAGCTCCAACCGCGCCAACCGCTCATCATATGCCAACTCCGCCGGCATCAACCGTCCCTTCGCCATCATTCCCTTCCTTTCTCTGGCGACGTTCCCCGCCGCGTCTATTAGATTTCTGAAATACTCTCTCCCCGCCTCTTTGAGTACACTGTTGGAACCAGAACTGCCATTCACATTTCGCCAACAACAAACTGATGTATCTGTTGGCCATTATGGAAACTTGGCCATCCAATAAATCCTATGCTTAAATGGGGGCGCCCATTATGCTCCTCTCAACCAATCACCTCTCCACAGCAAAGGAGCTACATCATGAAAGACTTCCCCGATCTGTTTGCAGAATTCGCCAATGCCAAATCTTCTTGGGTTAGATCCAAAACCCTGCGCGGCTATACCGACGTCACAGGTCACTATTGGAACTGGATTGGCCAGCAGCCACAACTGCTTGATTGGACACACGTTGCCACCGTCGAAAATTATCTGGCTAACCGGAGACGTGATGGACTTGCGGATGCTTCGCTTGCCACCGTACGTCGCACGCTCTCCGTTTTCTTCAATTGGCTGGTAAAACGTCAATATCTAGACACTAATCCTGTTGCGTTAACAGACAAACCAATAATCCGCCGCAAGTTAAAGACCTACATTACTCCTGGAGAATTCGCCCAGTTCCTTTCATCAATTCCTTCTTATAGCTGGATGGATCTACGAGATCGATGTTTGCTGTTGATCCTCTTCTTTTCCGGTTTACGGGCAGGGGAAGCAGTGCGTCTCTGCCTCAATGACGTTGACAATGAGCAACTTGCCATCACAGTGAGAAATGGAAAAGGCGGTCACGATCGCATGGTCCCCTGCACACCAGACTTACCAGCATCGCTGTCTGCCTACTTGAAAGCACGTCCATCATGGAGCAAGCCCATCATATTCGTCTCCAATAATGGATTCGGCGGTATTCGCGGCCCAATCACTGCCGACGGCGTTCGTCAAATGCTCAAGCGCAGATTTGCCGCCGCCCACATGGAATACCACAACATCAAAGCCTTCCGTCACAGCTTTGGCACCAACTTTCTCAACGCCGGCGTGCGCCGCTCCAGCCTGGCCGAAATGATGGGCCACACCGACGAAAAAATCACCGCCATCTACGCCCAACACGAGCATAGAGCGCTCATCCGCGAATACCGACTCGCCTACGAACAACTAAAATAACTGCC
>JACKBC010000035.1 GCA_020634755.1 Caldilineaceae bacterium
TCGCTGCGCAGCTGCATATAGGCGCCCACAACCGAATCTACTTCGTAAACGCCATCCTCCGGCAAATAGGCCAAATTGTAGGCGTTAAAGCGCTGGCTGTGCGGAAAGAGCCGGCTCAACCCGCTCATGCGATAAAACGAGACCGTGGGCGATGGAAACGAGCGGCGGCACGCCATATCCAGGCTGCCATCCAGCCGCCGCAGCCGTGGACCCGCCACGCCGGCGTGCGGATGTTCGTCCATAAAGCGGATCATGTTTGCCAATGCCTCTGGCGGCGCCACCGTATCGGGATTGAGCAGCAGCGCATAGCGCGGCAACGTCTTGCCCGCTGCCGGCTCTTCGCCAACCTGATTGGGAAAACCAAAATAACACAAGCCTTGGTTGTTGGCAGTTGGGTAGCCAGAATTATGGCGATTGGCAATCAGATGGACCTGCGGAAATTCATCGCGCACCATTTCGGCGCTGCGATCCGGACTGGCATTGTCCACCACACAGACTTGGAATGCAAATGATTCTTCTTGGGCAAAGAGTGAACGCAAACAGCTGCGCAAAAGCTCCCGCGTGTTGTAGCTCACAATCACAATCGCCATATCGAGCCGAGTCGCCGCGGCATTCGGCAACTCTACATCGGGCTGATCACCAAAACTAACACGGCTCCCGGGCGGCTCAGCCGGTGCTTCGATCAATTGCTCTTGGACAATGGATTCACTCTGCATGATTCAATATTTTAGCATAGAGTGCGGTTGCATTGAAAACAGATGTTTTTGTCGATGCAAAACTACGGGTAAGCCACAGGTGCTGCGTACGTTGTGATTATGCTGCGTGCGTTGTGATTATGGCGCGATTATAAAGCCATGATTATAAATGGAGCGCATATTCAAGGATGTGCGCAGCCTGTAAATCGGGCGTTTGCAGATAGTGGGCGGCAAGATCTACCAGCGCATCCTGCGGCAACATACCAATTAACTCACCGCGGTCGATCTGTACGCCTTGTTGGGTAGCCAAGGCGCGCACTCTTTCCATGACAATCGCCAGCGACGTGCGCCGAAAATCAGTCAGGTTTATGCTGACCTGGGCCTGACCTTCTACGAGCAGACCCAGCGCTTTGACGGCCGGCAAGCCGCCATCCCTTTCGCGAATCTGGCGCGCAATTGTTTTGGCGATCTCAACATCCTCGCATGTTAGGTAAATGTTGAACGCAATCAAAAACGGGCGCGCGCCCACAATGCATGCGCCAGCCGACCCCATATGCGCCGGCCCAAAATCGGGTGCGTGCGCTGGCTCTTGGATGACCTGGGCCAGTTCTTCAAACTGAAAGTGGCTATTGCGTAGATTGGCCAGGTTGCGGCGTTCCGGAAGCACCGCCGCCGCCTCATATAGAAATACGGGCAGCTTTAGCTCATTGCCAATGCGACGCCCCAGCTGACGGGCCAACACGGCGCATTCCTCCAGCGAAATCCGCTGGATGGGCACAATGGGCGCCACATCGGCGGCGCCCAGCCTTGGGTGTACACCTTTGTGCTCAAACATATTGATTTCGCTTGCGGCCACGCGCACGCTCTGGAACAATCCTTCCACCACGGCATCGGGTGGGCCGGCTACCGTCAAGACGCTGCGATTGTGATCGGCGTCGCTGGTCCGATTCAACAAGCGCACGCCGGGAACCTGAATGGCGGCCGCTATGGCGTCCACCACCCACATGCGTTGTCCTTCCGAAAAATTGGGTACGGCTTCAACAATCACTTGTTTCATTTCTATCTCTTCTTGTTATTGGCCCAAGTGCACGCTACTGGCCCGACCGGTATCATGCAATTTAATTGAGGAGTGTGCATAATTCCCTGCTCGAGAGAACATTTATTCGTGGACTCCCGTGCGACGCACTACACATGCAAGTGACTGTTATACAGCTGCTATGGTGGCAGTGCGACGCACGTTATTAAGCGTTCAGAAATAAGTTGGCCACCAAACCTGTCAGGTCTCGCAGACCTGATAGGTTTAAATCTACAAGTTATTTTTGAACGATGAATTAAGCATCTCTACTCGACTTCTATACGTATGCACACCCTACATTTAATTGCGTTGCCCTTTAGAGCACGCGGCGCGTAGGCGTACTATATAGCGAGAATATCTCATGCAGATAGCTCGTTCCAAACTCCTATGCTATTATATCTTTTATGATTCTAAATCGGGAAGCAGATGCAAATGTTTGTAAAATTGATCACTTATCGGATGATATAGCCTGGGATAGCTTTGTGGCCAGCCATGCAGCCGCCCATATTTTGCAGACCAGCGGCTGGGGCGCGTTCAAGGGTCGCTTTGGTTGGGAATGCGATCGGGTGGCCGTGTGGGATACTGCCGGTGCATTTCAGGCTGGCTCCTTGCTGCTCTTGCGGCGGCTGCTGGATGTAAAGGCCGCCGCGCTGACCATGGCCTATGCCCCCAAAGGGCCGCTGGTCAATTGGGACGACGCCGACCAGGTGCAACGCGTGCTGGCGGAAATGGCGCGCGTCAGCCGCATTCACGGCGCCTCGGTGCTAAAAATCGAGCCAGATCTGCCCGATACCAGCGCTCATCGCGCCCGTTTGTGGCGGCACGGTCTGCGGCCCAGCGCCCAAACAATCCAGCCGCGCAGCACCATTCTGCTCGACATTAGCGGCGATGACGATCAGATTTTGCAGGCCATGAAGAGTAAATGGCGCTACAATATCCGCTTGGCCGGTCGCAAAGAAGTGACCGTGCGCCAAGGAACACGCGACGACATGGCCGAATTTAACCGGCTCATGCAGATCACCGGTCAGCGCGACGGTTTCTATGTCCACAGTGCTGACTATTTCAACGCCGCCTTTGACCTGTTTGTACCGCACGATGCCGCCTTTTTGTTTGCCGAATATGCTGGGCAAGTCTTGGCCTCCATTGCCGTATTTGTAACCGGCCAGACCGCCTGGTATTTGTGGGGCGCCAGCAGCAACGAAGAGCGTAACCGGATGCCCAACCACGCCCTGCAATGGGCCGCCATCCGCTGGGCCAAGAGCCGCGGGGCCACCCGTTATGATCTGTGGGGCATTCCCGATGACGTGGGCAAAGTGGTCGCGGGGTTGGCTCCGCACAGCCCCAATGGGCTGCCGGCTAGTGACCTACCCTTCGATTTGCAGCAATCGCCGCAGAATGAACTGTGGGGCGTTTACCGGCTCAAGCAAGGCTTTGGCGGTAACGTCGTGCGCTATGTGGGAGCATGGGATATGCCGCTGGATAGCATGGGCCACCGGCTTTATAGCCTGGGGCTTACTGCGCGTGAAAAACTGGCGGATGTCAAAGAGCATTTGCGCAATTCCCCGGTAGTTACGTCGACAAATGGCGCGTCACCCGCGGGAGCCATAGCCGAGCCGGTGCAGAAGGCGCCAGCGCCGTCACCCGCCACCCCCCAGCCGGTCACCAATGTTGAGCAGTGGCGCACCATCTTGGCCGCCCTGCCCGAACCGCACGTTTTACAGTCTTGGGAATGGGGGGAGGTAAAGGCGCAAACGGGCTGGCGCGCCGAACGCTACGTGCTTCAACATGTAGACGGTCAGCCACGCGCCGCATTTCAGCTGCTGTGGCGGCAGCCAATCCCGCTGGCGCCCATCCAGATGGCCTATTTGCCCAAAGGGCCGCTGCTGGATTGGGATGACGCCGCGGTGGTGACAGATGTGCTGGATGCAATCGAACGGGTCGCCCGCGCGCGGAAATTTCTTTTCGTCAAAATTGACCCCAACGTGGATGAAGAGTCAGAAGCGGGCGGGCGGCTGCTGACCGACCTGCGCCGCCGCGGCTGGTTTTATAGCCAGGACCAAATTCAATTTAAAAACACGGGGTACACCGCTTTGGGTCCGCTGGACACAAATAGCGCAGAAGAACTACTGGCAGCCATGAAGAGCAAGTGGCGCTATAATGTGCGGCTGGCCGGCAAGCGAGGCGTTTTTGTACGCGCCGCCGGGGTGGATGCACTGCCCGCATTTTATGAGCTCTATGCAGAAACGGGCCAGCGCGACGGCTTTTTGATCCGTCCTTATGCCTACTACAAAGCTGTGTGGGAAACGTTTCTGCAGGCGCAGCAGGAAGCCGAGAATCCGGCCGGTGGGGCGCTGCTGCTGGCCGAGCATCCCGATGAAACGCAGCCGCTGGCCGGTCTCTTTTTGATGCGTTATGCAGATACCACTTGGTATTTTTATGGCGCCAGCAGCGAACGCCGCCGCCGCGATATGCCCAATTATCTGCTGCAATGGGAGGCCATGTGCTGGGCGCGGGCCAATGGCTGCACCCGCTATGATTGGTGGGGAGCGCCTACCCATGTGGATGACACAGACGACTCCATGCAGGGGGTTTGGCAGTTCAAGCAGGGTTTTGGCGCTGAATTGCAGACCCACATCGGCGCTTGGGATTATGCGCCATTCCCACTGCTTTATCGTACATATACACAAGCTGCCCCCCGCCTCATGCAGCTAATACGCAAAGTGGGCAAGGGCGCCTAGCCCTTGCCCACTTTGCGCCTGAATGCTCCCGCTATCGCTCAATAATCAATAACCCCATTTACAACGGTCTGATCACCAATGTAGAGCGGTTCTTGGTCGTCATTCATGATTTTGGCATCCCCTTTTACAGCCACGTTTCGACCAAAGTATACATCGCCAGTTACCTCTAATCGGCGGCACATCTTGAGCGAGGGCGCGCCGTGTGGGAAGCGGGTTTCCAGCTCGTTTAACAGCTGATAGTAGCGCATGTCCAGGTCGATTAGGGGAAGCTCATCAACCATCTGTTCTAGCTCATACTGTTCATTGAGCCGATACACATCGGAACGCAGCAGCAGTAGATCGTTGTTCTTCTTAACCGGTACAAAGCGCCGGCGCGAGACGCGCATGGCCTGTGCGCCCTCAAAGACGGCAATGGCGGACCCCATGGCCGTTTCCAGCTGGTAGACGCGTGGTGAGTGTGGGTCGGTGGGATCCACCGGCTTTTCATTGCGAATAAGCGGCAGCCCCAAAATGCCATTGCGTTCGGCCAATACGCGTTTGAGCGTGGGCAAATGGAGCCATAAGTTGTTCGTGTTAAAGTAGCGATAGCGTTCAATATCCTGAAACAACTCTAGCTCATCCGGCGGGCATTGAGCCACTTCCCGCAAGAGCAGCTGGCCATCGCTACGGCGCGCCAGGTGTCCACCTTTGCGGTCAGCCAGGGTGCGGTCCGTCACTTCCATGAGGAATGGCACCTTGTTTTGCGCCATATAGCCCAAAATCTGCAAATCCAGCGTGGCGCCCAGATTGTCTGCATTGCTCACAAAGATGTATTCGTATCCGGCGCCAATAAGCTTTTCCAGCATGCCGCTGGTGACCAGTGCCGAGTACAGATCGCCATGCCCAGGTGGGCACCACTCCTTTTCTGACGAGATTGGCCATGAAGCGGGGGTTAGCGTTTCTTTGTCTACCTTGGGCTCTTTGTGCTGCAAAAAACCAAAAGGCACATCTTGTTTCAAATTAGCGTAGCGGTTGAGTACGGCCTGCGTGGCGGCCTGCGTGTGAAAACTATTCATAAACAGCAGCGGCAGGCGTGCGGCATGTTGTTGCCGTAGATAGAGTGCCTGGCGGACAATAATGTCTAGAAAGCTCAGGCCGTCCTTAACCGGCACCAGCGACTTGGGGCCGTCCATGCCCATGCTGGTGCCCAGACCGCCGTTTAGCTTCAAAATAACGGTATTATTCAGTACGGCTTTCCCCGCCGCGCAATAGGAGGCAAGTTGATCGGCATCGGGGATAGACGTGACTGGACCCGCATCCTGGCTGCGAATATAACCGGTTTCGCCAGCCACCAGCTGCTTGTAATAGTGCTGAAAGTTCTGCACCATTAGTTCCGGAATTTTGGCGGCGCTCATCTTTTCGGTAAAGAGCGACGCACGTTCTCTATGGGTAAGGGTTTGCGGGTCAAGCATTAAAACCATATTACATCTCCTTGATATCTGTGTATCCGTTTTCATCAATGTGTGCAGGGTTGGGTATACACATTCCTAACATGAACATACTACTTTTACACTTTTGCACAGGCTGCAAGCATATCACAAACAAAATCCCTTAAGATATAACAATATGCTAGCAATCTATCCACGCAATGGCATTAAGTTAGCGAAAAGTGCGTCGCACGGCGTCCGCCATTTTGGTCCTCGCACTCGAGAGCCATACCGTGCGTTGCACTGGAAGCGACCTTAACTAAATGACCTTAACTAAATGACCTTAACTAAATGACCTTAACTAAATGACCTTAACTAAATGACCTTAACTAAATGACCTTAACTAAATAACATTGTCTATCCACTTACGAACTAAAGTTTTTCACGAATGGCGGCTTTATGGATAGCGGCTCTAACGTGAGCATAGTTGACGTTTGTCGAACGACCAGCTGAAGAGTGGTGTTCCCTGTGCCCGATGGCTCGCAAAGCGTTTGCAAGGCCATAAAGCAGCGGCGGCCCAGTTAACTTTTTGTTTACATTAATCGTAAAGATACAAATGTATTATCGAATCCGCAAATTCAATCCTGCGCGTAAAATATATCATTTACCTTTCAATTTTTGTAGGTATATTTTGGGTATATCTATTGCGCGAGCCGAGTGAGATCCATAACCGGCCCATGAATGCAGGTGCGTGTGTGGGAACCCGAAGGCAGAGAAACGACGCAGGCCAGGCAAGCGCCTACGCCACAGAGTAGATCTGTCTGCATCAGCACCTGGGCAAAACCGCTCTCGAGACGAAAACGATGCTTGCGGATCTGATCGGCCAAAGACTGATGCTGGTGGGGAAAAAGAGCGGCGCAAATTTGGTCGGCCCAAGGAATGGCATTGGATAGTTCCTGCTCAAACTCAGCCGGGTTGACTGATACATGTGCTTCGACCGCAATGGGCAATTGGGGAATTAAGGCAGTAACGACATCGGCTGCATCTACCATGTCAGCCGAATCGATGGGGACGTGTGGTGACGGGCTGGCATCTACCAACAGCGTTACATGGCCACCTAAATCCAGCATTGGCTCAATCAGCGTAAAAAGAGTAGGAATGTGCCAAGCATTGGCCACCAATAGCAGGCGGCGGCTATGGGGGTGCAGCCCAAATCCCTGGCCCAACGGACCAATCAGGTTGAGCGCTGCGCCCGGCTGCAGGCTTTGTAGCCACTGAAAAGCAGGGTTTGTCGTCTTCCTTTGGCCAGGGTCAAAGGGAAGATGTAGCGTCCATAGCTCGGTGGGTGCGCTGGGCGCGCTATCGGCGTGATCCACTGGCGGAGCTATGAGCGTCTGTATACCGGCTACAAAGAGCGGCTGGCGAGTATAAAAATGCCATTGGTGCAGCCGTTCAAATTCACTCTGCGCACCGCATCGCACCAAAAAGTAACGTCCAGCGGCCAGGTCGGCCATCTGCATGGCGGGCAGTTGCAGCGTGAGTAACCCATAAGTGGGAAAGTGGCGCACAGGGGTGTGAACAATCCCCGTCAGCGTTTTATCGGCATTGGCGGCAGGTTGAGTTGGTAGTTCTGGTGAATGGGTCAACATAAAGTATAAGCCAATGTAGAGAGTCTACCCGATCAACAATACGATCAACAATACGATCAACGTTTAATTGGAACCAGAGCTGACGTAAGTCTAGCGTAAAAAAATAGCCGGTGATCGCTACGTCTTTGGCAGGCGATTCTCCGGCGCTGCGCAAGTTGTGCGTTCTATGATACAATAGATGCATTCTTCCATAGTCTGTCCCAAAGAAGCAAATTGGGCATTTGCACTAATTCCATCCTTATGATTACCAATTTATCGTTGAAGAACCTGTCGTTGAGGCTGGATGCTTTGTGGAACCGCGGCGTGACCAGTGACGCCCACATTACGCTTACGCTGCGTTGGCCACTGCTCTTTATCCCGCTGGTGCTGATCAACCAGCTTTTGACGCCCCATCCGGTCTGGGTGGCCATTCTGGTCACGCTGCTGAGCATGTACGCGTTGGCCTGGTTTTGGGTGCATACGCAGGCCGATTGGGTCCGCGTGGAGCGCCGGCGCGATGAAACGCTGTTGGTGGCTGGCGATCTGCTGCATGAGCGTTTTGTATTGATCAATGACAGCAGCTTGCCCCTGCTGTGGGCTGAGTTTCGCGATATGTCTGAATTGCCCGGTTATACCTCTAGCCAAGTGGTGGCCAGCAGCGCCCACAGTTCCTACACCTGGCAATCGTCGCTGGAATGCCGTCGCCGCGGTGTTTATCAACTGGGACCGGCCCAGCTGGTCTGGAGCGACCCATTTGGCTTTTTTACGGTGGAAAAGCAGCTGCCCCAAACGGAAACGATTTTGATCTATCCACGCGTGGCCCAAATGCCTGAATTTCATCTGCCCCAAAGCGCCACCAACGGCAATCGCCAGCGCCAGCGACCGCTATTGGGCGCCATACGCTCCACTAGTGTACGCGATTATCGGCCCGGCGACAGCTTGCGTCATGTTCACTGGCGCTCGACCGCCCATCGCAACAGCTTGATGGTGACCGAGCTGGATATGGAACCAGGAGGCGAAGTTTGGATTGTATTGGACCTGAATGAGGCGGCTCATTCGACCGCCCAGGAAGTAACGTTAAGTGACGCCGGCGAAACGGATACCCTTGAATATAGTATTGTAGTAGCCGCCAGCCTGGCTGCGCAGATTCTGGGGCGGCACGATCGCACGGCCGTGGGGTTGATTGTGGCTTCGCACCCCAGCCGTATTCAGCCCGGTGCATCGGATGAAACACATTTCCCGGCCTCCATAGATACCATGGTGGATGAGCATAGCAGCTTGGCCAATGGCGCGCCAGTGCAAATGGTGGTGGTGGCGCCGCAGATTGGGCAGGCGCAGCTTTGGCGCATTTTGGCGGCGCTGGCGCCGGTGCAGCCCGCACAACTATCGCTGGCGCAGCTTTTGCGCTCCAATCGAGAACAGCTGGGGCGCGGCCGTAGAGTGGTGTTGATTACACCCCATGTGCTCACCGCGGCGCAGATGCGCAGCGCACCGCAAGTTTCGTTTACGCACGCGGCGGCGGGCGCAGAAAGGTCGTCAAGTCCGCCTGCGCCACCGGCAGCGGTGAGGCTTGATCCAGATGATGCGCAGGCAGCAGACGATAACTGGGTGGCCGAATTGGTGCATGTTGAAAATCAAGTGGCCGGCAATGTCTTTTTGATTGCTGCTGATGAGGAAAATGGAGATGGTGCAGAGCCGGCGGCGGTGCAACGTACGTCCACGGGGCGGGCGTTGGACCGGCAGCCAGAGACTCAGCGATCGCGTGGCGAGGCCAATGGCCCAGCGTCGGCGTCCGCCGTCCAACGAACGCCGCTAGAACAGTTGCAGACGCTGTTGACGCAATTGGAGATCCCCACACATATTTTGCACACGGCTCATCCGCTGCCGTCGCTGCTTACGCATCGTCGTACGCGCCGCGTGATTCGCACCACGCCGACCGGTGGCGCCATTGCCGTGGAGATCCAAGAAGAGGTTGGGTAGCATATTCCCCCACGGCGCGCCTTGCCATTACCCGCATCTTCTTTGCCCCGGGGGGAGGCCAGGTGCGTCGCATGGTCTGCGGCCGTTGTGACGGCCCAGACAACGTCTAGACCGTGCGTCGCACACGGGTAGACGCAAATGATTCGCGGGGGCAGTGTGCGACGCACAGATCCATTCGCCCCGCTTGTGGGTAATGCGTAGACGGCGCGCAGAGAGCTGCGCGTGAACGATGAAGTTGGGTAATCAATTATGTATCACAACAATACCTTGCATGAATCGTGGAACGACTCGACTGCTGAGACCCAAGAATCCAACCGGTTTTTCCGTTTTTGCCGCTGGCTAATCGCCTATTTGCGGCCGGCATTGGGCTGGTGGGTATTGCTGTGTTGCGTCATGTTGGCCTGGTGGCCCGGGGAAACCGCCCATCAGAACGAATGGCTAGACATTGGGCGCAGGGGTCCCACTGTGGAACCGCTGGGGCCGCTGAGCGTGTTGCTGGTCTGGCTGATTTTGGGCTGGCGACGTAACTCGACGCGGGTCGGCTGGCGTTCGCCGCGCGCTGTGGCGCTGTGGCTTTTGTTTTTGGCTGTCGGCGCCATTAGCGTCAGTCAGGCTGTGACGGGATGGTTGCCTGGTCCTTGGCGGCTGTTTCAAGCCATGTGGAATGAAAATTGGGCCGGTCTTTTTAACCAAATGCAGCTCGATCTGTCCAGCCTGTTCGTGCGGCTGTCGCGCTGGCAGCAAGGGGTTTGGGCGGGTGGCGCAATTCAGGATGACGCCATTTTTGTGTTTTTTACCGGCATCATGGTGTGGCTGGTCGGTGGACTCGTTGCGTGGTTGGCGCGGCGCTATGAGCGCGGGTTTTTAGCGGCGCTGCCCGCCTTGTGGCTGGTGGGCGTGGCTTCCATGTATGGCGCGGTGGGGCGCACGCCCATTATTATGACGCTGATTTTGGCGACGGCGCTGCACCTGCTGCTGGATCAACACGCGCGCACCTTGCGCTGGCAGCGGACCAGGCTGGATTACAATCCCGCCATTTTTGTGGATCAGGCCATCTATGTGCTGGCGGCCAGCGCCTTGATTTTTAGCTTGGCCGGCTTAATGCCCAACCTGATGGTGCGGCCAGTGGCCGATCGCTATTACCGCTTGTACGCGCCGATCAATACCCAGGTGGAGGCCCTGGGAGAACGACTCTTCCCCGATCTAAAGGCCACGTCCCGCTTTCGCACCGGCGCGCTGGCCACGGGTCTGCCCAATAACTTTTTGCTGAGCGGCGGTCCGGAATTGAGCCTGACCGAAGTCATGCGCGTGCGCACCGATGAACCGATCATTGATTATGATCCCATCGACTTTTACGAGATTCCCGCACCGCCCGGCCATTATATCCGCGGCGGCATTTTGAGCAGCTACGATGGGCTGGGCTGGCGCAATCCGCTGGGGCTGTCGCGCGTCGAGCGGGCCGGTGATGATACGCTTTATACGACCGAGATATATACATTAACGCTGCAAGCGCAGGCAGAAGACCCCATTGGCCAGGACGCCAAAGACAAACTGGCCCTTTTGGGGCGCAAACTGCTCAAGCAGGACATCTTCCTGACCTTTAACAGTCTGGCCGTTTATGCCGCGCCAGAGCCCGTGCGCCCAGCCGTCGCCTATCGTATCGAAGAGTCCGCCGCGGGCGATCCAGTGGCGCTGTGGGCCAACACCCCCAACCGGCGCGTCAATAGCTATTCGATCGTTTCCGCCATCCCAGCCGTGAGTAGCAATATGCTTGCCGCTGAGCCCGTGCTTTCACGCGATGAGTTACCGGCTGGCTATGAACTTTATCTTGAATTGCCCGATAGTGTCACCCAGCGCACCCGCGATTTGGCCCAGGAGATTACCGCTGACCTGGATTCACCATTTGCCAAAGCGGATGCCATTGAGACATTTCTGCGCCAATATGAGTACGATTTGTCGGTAGCCAAACCGCCCGATTCGGTGACCGACGTGGCCGACTATTTCCTTTTCGATTTGCAGCGCGGCTATTGTGACTATTACGCCACGGCGTTTGTTGTGCTGGCCCGCTTGTCCGGCCTGCCCGCCCGGTTTGCTACCGGTTTTGCCCCAGGTTTATGGAATGCCGCCGAAAACACCTTTGTGATCACCGAAGCCGAGGCTCATTCGTGGCCGGAAGTCTACTTTCCCACGTATGGCTGGATTCCGTTTGAGCCCACTGCCGGCCGCCCGCTACTGACGCGTACTAGCCTGATCAGTACAAGCTCTGGTAGCGCTTCATTGCCCGTGGCGCCAATAGAGCCGCCAGAGGTGCCTCAGTCGTCCCGCTTTGTATGGAACTGGCAGATGCTTTTCTGGTTGCTGCCGCTGGCGCTGTTGGCCTGGGGCGGCTATCATCTGCTGGAGCGGTGGCGGATTCAGCGCGAAGACCCGTGGCAGGGCGTGCTAAATTGGGGTCGCCGCGTGGGCCGCCCCATTGTGGCTGGTGAAACCGTGCTCGAATATGGTACAGGGCTGGCCGATTATACGCGGCAGAAACAGCAATACAAGCACGACATGGGCCGCATGATTGCCCGCGAGGTCGAAGCCATGAGCCAGGACGTGAGCACGGTTCAATATGGCGCCGAGCATACCCGCGCCGCGGCCTTGCAGCAAGCGTTGGAACGCTGGCACTTGCTGCGTGGGTATTTGCGTCGGTTTCGAATTTGAGGCCGCTCCGCCCCGGGCGCCCTCCTCTCCACTTGCGGAGAAGAGGGTGAACGAATGGACGAGCTTGTTGGTTAGATGAGCAACAATTATCAATAACGAATAGATTGCAATCAATGCAACAAACTGTACCAACGAGATTTGTAAATCTAACCTGGTCAATCCCTATGCCTCTGGCAGTACGGCCGTGCATTCTACAAAGATTTCCGCCGTCCCAATGTTAGATTGCGCCGTGGTGCGCGCAGGATAGGGCGCTTGGGCAAATTGCAGATACACGTCATTCATCTCGGCAAAATTGCCCATGTCGTTTAGGAAGACCACTGTGCGGACAACGTGGCTCCAATCGGTGCCGGCGGCTTCCAGCAGCGTCGTTACATTTTGAAAAACGCGTTCAGCCTTTTGGCGAAATGCGCCTTGAATGCGTTCACCCGTGGCCGGGTCAATGGGCCCTTGTGAGGCCAGATAGACCATAGTTCCGCTGGCGACAACGGCTTGCGAATAGGGCCCCTTGGGCGGCGCGCCCTGGTCCGTATGTATTGATTTGCGCATGGTGTTGGTTCCTGGTTGTTGGTAATTGGTTGTTGGTGGGTGGTTGCTGGTAATTGGTGGATGGTGAATAGCTGCTGGTAATTGGTTGTTGGTAGGTAGTTGTTGGTGAATAGTTTAGTAATTGGTGGATGGTGAATAGCTGCTGGTAATTGGTTGTTTGCAATTGGTAGATGATGGGGCCGCTGCAAGCGCGGCGCACGGCCATGTAGTCTTGGTCTTAGACCCAAATTTATGGATTCTGTGCAACGCACCCTACGCGCCACCCCTCCACTCCTCCACTCCCTACTCCTCCACTCCTTACTCCTCCACTCCTCTACTCCTTACACCTCCACTCCTCCACTCCTCTACTCCTCCACTCCTTACTCCTCCACTCCTCTACTCCTCCACTATCCCTCCGAGCACATCAAAATTGGCAATCTTCTCATACACCTTTACCGCCGCGGCGTCGTCAAGCTTGCCCCAGCCAGAGGCCGATGCCATCATAAAAAGTTGGTGGGCGGCGGCAGCCAAGGGCAACGGCAGCCGGTTCTCTTTGCCTGTTTCGAGCACCAGCCCCAGGTCTTTCACCCAAATATCGACCGCACTCATAGGCGTGTAGTCATCGGCCAAGATGTGCGGCACTCGGTTTTGGAACATCCATGAATTGCCGGCGCTGACGCTGATCACGTCGAAGATGCGCTGCGCATCGATACCGGCGCGCGCGCCAAACGCAATGGCCTCGGCAGACACGGCCAGGTTGACGCCGGCCAGCACTTGGTTGACCAGCTTCATAGTTGAGCCCAATCCGCACGCATCACCCATTAGAAAGACGTTGGCCGACATAGCGTCCAGCACCGGCTGCACGCGTTCAATCAGCGCGGGCTGGCCTGAAAGCATAATGCTCAGTTCACCCGCCGCCGCTCGGATCGGCCCGCCGCTAATGGGTGAATCCAGCATGAACAGCCCGGCCTCTTCCAGGCGGGCGGCCGTCTCTTTGGCATATTGAGGGCTCACCGTGCTGCACAGCATGACAATGGCGCCGGGCGGCAATGTCGCGGCCGCTGCACCGGCGCCAAAAAGCACCTCATCGGCCTGCTGGGCGTTCACCACCATGAGGATATACACATTAGCTCCTTGGGCCGCGGCCGCCGCCGTGGAAACGCCGATCCCACCTGCTGCGTTGAACTTTTCCAGCGCCTCGGCGCGTACATCAAACCCGCGCACGGGAAACCCAGCTTTTACCAACGATACTGCTGAACCCATGCCCATAGAGCCAAGGCCCACAAAACCGACCTTGAGGCTGTTGTTCGTCATTGGAAATCCTTTCTTATTGGCGGGCAGGGATTAGGAAGTAGGAATTAGGTTTGTCACAACGCCTTACTCCCTACTCCTTACTCCCTTGTCCCTTATCCCTATATCGCTTTCACTGTCACTAATTTATCTTTGTAGCCCGCCTTGACCAGCGGGTTACGCAGCGGCTGGCCAAATTGCGGCGCGCTGATCTCGAACACGTCGCCTGGCTTGGCGGTGACGCCGGCGGCAAAGCTGAGCGTGGCCGTGCCAAAGAAATGGCAATGTACGTCACCCGGTCGGCGGAACGCTGAATATTTAAAATGGTGGTGCTCAATGTTGGCAATGGTGTGGGTCATATTCTCTTCGCCGGTCAGGAATTCGCCGGACCAAACTTCTTTGCCCTTGCGCAGCAGGCGCGACCTGCCCACAATGTTTTTGGGCGCTTCGCCCAGCAGAATCTCCGGCCCAAACGATGAGTTGCGCAGCTTGGAGTGGGCCAAGTACAAATAGTTCTGCTTTTCCAGCACGTGGTCAGAATATTCATTGCCCAGGGCATAGCCCACGCGCAGCACATCGCCCCGTTCACCAATGACATAGAGACCAACTAGTTCTGGCTCTTCGCCGCCATCCAGCGCAAAGGGAGGCAATTCCAGTCCTTGGCCAGGCGCCGCCAGCCAATCGCCATCGCCTTTGTAGAACCACTCCGGCTGTGAGCCAATCTTGCCGCGCTTGGGTTTGCCACCCTCCAGCCCGATTTTGAACATCTTCATGGAATCGGTCAGCTCTGCGTTGGCCGCGTCTAACTTGGCGTGCATGGAATCGCGCGCCTGGGCGCTGCCCAGATGATCCAGCCCCGTCCCCGAGAGGATGCAGTGGGCGGGGTCGGGGTGATCCAGCGGCGCCAGCAGCCGATCCTGCGCAATCACCTGCGCATAGTCAACCGTGGGGCCTGTGGCGCGCGCTTGGATCAGCGCCTCCAGCTGCTGGCCTGTGCGCTCGGCCTCTATTACCAAACTGTGCAGCCGCAACGCGCCTTTCACCGTCTGCAGCGTCGCGCCATCCTCGCTCACCACCCCCACGCGCCGCGTGCCATCCAGCGCTTTGAATTGAACAACTCTCATGGCTTTCTCCTTTTATGGGCTTAACAGATTATACGGATTTTGCAGATTTATATATTGGTCAACTTGATGATAGAACGTCGGCCAGCGGTTGAAACCGCCGTCTGCTAAATAAAGTACGCTGAAGCGCACTGTTTACCATCATCTTGACCAGTGCAGATTTTGCAGATTTTTAATCTGTGTAATCTGTTGAGCCTTCTGTTCTTGTTCTCAGTACACCGCAACGGTGTTGGCGATTCAGGCCTCGTTCTCGAATGGTGAATTCGGCCCTATCTCTCGTCATTGCGATCGACTGATTCTGCAATGCCCCACCACTGTTGATAGATATGCGCCATTTTGGCCAGCTGGCTGATCTCTACCCATTCGGTGGCGCCGTGGGCCTGGTCAATGGAACCGGGGCCCATGACGACCCGTTCGCGCGCCACGTTTGGGTAGGCCCAGGCGTTGGTGCCATAGGGTGCTACTTCGGGCGCAATGCCGGACCAATCGGCCAGCTGCTGCATCCATGCACTGTCGCCCGGCTGGTAAAAGGCGTCCAGATCTTTCTGAACTTTCACCTCAATGGGCAGCGGACAATTGGCCTGCGCCAGCGCGACCAAATTGGTCATCACCGTATGCGCATCTTCGGTTTCCACCACGCGGCGATCCACAAAGAGCTGGCAGGCATCCGGCACCACGTTGATACCCACGCCGCCATGTATGACGGTCGGCGTCAAATAGGCGTGACCGAGCGGGGTGGCGGGCGCCGTTTGCAGCCGCGCGTTTTCCGCATCCAGCGCCAGCACCAGCCGCGCCGCCGCCACCACCGCGTTTTGCCCTCGATGCGGCTGGGAGGAATGAGCCGCTTTGCCCGCCACGTCAATCAGCAAGCGCACCACCCCTTTGTGGCCATGCACCGGCGTGCAGAGCGTGGGCTCGGCAATGATCATCTGCTCGGCCACAATTTGGCGCGCCGCCATCCAGCTGGCAAAAGCGGGCGCACCGGTGGTGCCAATCTCCTCATCGACCGTGGCGCCGATTAGCAAGTTGTAAGCAGGGCGCTGCCCTGTCTGCTGCATCTGCTCCAGCAGCGCCAAAATAATGCCCAGCGATGCCTTGGTGTCCACAGCCCCACGGCCATAGACGCGATTATCTTCAATGCGTCCATCAAAGGGCGGGTCGCTCATCTGCTCCACGCCCACCGTGTCAATATGCACATCTACGGCCAGCCAGCGCTCGCTTGTGCCGCGCCAAATGCCATATACGTTGGCGCGGCCCGGCCGCACGCCCTGCACGTGCACTTCGCCACCCAGCTCGTTAAACCATTGGGCAATCTGCCGGCCAATGGCCGCTTCGCCCGTTTCGCCGGCCCGCGGCCCCGCCTGATCCGGCGTCACGCTGGGAATCTGCACCAACCGGCTCACCCACTCTGCACACTGCATCTCAAGCTGCATCTCTACTCTTCTACTCCTCCACTCCTCCACTCCTCCACTCCTCTACTCCTCCACTCCTCTACTCCTCCACTCCTCTACTCCTCTACCTTCTTCTACCACTCCCCTGCATACCCCACCCCATATGGCTCCATCTGCTTCACAATATACGCATAATGCAGCTCATTGAGTTGGCGAATATGCAAATGGTCGTGCGCCACCCAAGAGGCCAACAGATCGCCGGCGCTTAGGGAAGCGCGCCAGGGCGTGGGCCGCGCCATCTGCCAATCGGCCTCGGCCAACTGCGGCAGCCATTTCAGAGAATTTAAACGCTCTGCACTAAAATTCGCCAGCGATTCGGCCAGATCGCGTTCGTTGTATTTGCGCGCCGTCACCCAACCGGCCGGGTCAATGGGGGGCCAATCCTCATCTGGCCGGTGCAGCATGTAGTCGATGCGCTGGCGGAAATCTTCGCGCTCCTCGTCGTAATAGTGGTTGATTACTTCCAGGATGGACCAGGATTCAGCATTGGGCTTCCAGCGCGCCTGTCCGTCGGCGACGCCAGCCACCATGCTGCGGATCACGTCCAGGTTATGCTGCAAGCGATTGATAGCAAATTCGAGGTTCATTGCGTTTACTCCTTTGGGCGGACAAGCTGGAAGCTTATCCTACAAGGGGGAATTCGTAAATCGTTTTCACGGGTCGAAACTCAATCAGGTCCAGCCCCACCAGGCTGAATGCACGGAAAACGGGCGCGGCTTTGCAAATAGCCACGGCGGCTGGGATCTGGTCGGCGGGTAGATTTATGGCCACCGTACAGTGCGGAACCCAGTTGCCGGGCCGGTAATAGGAAAGCGATGGCAGACCCAGCGCCGCCATTCGTGCATGGAAGGCGGCATGAACGTCCAGCAGCCGCGGCGTCACCACCGGCGCTAGAAAGACCACGCCTTCTGCCGTCGGAAAGATGCCCACGGCGCTAAATTGCAGCGGAATCGGCGCGACTTCAGTGGCGAAATTCTGCAATTCATCATGCACATCCGGTGGATACAGCGCATCAAAAACGGTCAGGCTAATATGCGGACGCGCGCCCAGTTCAGGCATAAGCGACGTAACGCCGCGGTCCGCCAGCGTCTGCCACAAGCCGCGCACGGCGGCTTCCATTTGCGCATCGATATAGAGTTCAACGGCGTAGCCCATAGTTAATTTACCAATCGGCCACGCTGCCGTCTTCATAGTAAAACTCGCCGCCCAGCTCCTCTTCATAGATGCCGCGGTTCTGTTGGGCGGCCTGCTCATCGATTTCAAAGCCCAGGCCCGGTTTGGTGGGTAGGGCAATGTGGCCATCCACCACTTGCCAATTCTCTTTGAAGAGGCCGGCGCCCAGCCCCTTATCCACCTGTTCCTGAATCAGGAAATTGGGAATGGCGGCGTCCACATGCATGCAGGATGTAAAGGCTACCGGCCCAATGGCGCAGTGCGGCGCCACGTGGATATAGTAGACCTCGGCCATGTTGGCAATCTTTTTTAGCTCGGTAATGCCGCCGGCGTGGGAGCCATCGGGCTGAATGTAGGCGGCGGCCTGCTTTTCAAAGACGTGGCGGAATTCCCAGCGACTGAGCAAACGCTCGCCGGTGGCAATGGGAAAAGGCACCTGATCGTTTACTTGCTTGAGCGCATCAATGTTTTCTTGCGGCACCGGCTCCTCCACAAACATGGGGCGCATGCCTTTGAGCTCGTGGCAGATTTCAATGGCCAGCGCCGGCGTCATCTTGCCGTGAAAATCGAAGGCCAGCTCCACATCGGGCCCCACCCATTCGCGCATGAGATAGGCGCGCTGCACAAAGTCATCAATCACGCTGGGCGGTTCGTGACCGCGCCACTTGCCGCCCGGCCCGCTCTTGAACGCTTTGTAGCCGCCCAGCTTTTGCAGCCATTCCAGCCGCTCTTTAGACGCGGCCAGCCCTTCGTCGCTCATGTCGCGGATGCCCCAGTGGGCGTAGACGCGCACGCGCTCGCGCATCGGTCCGCCCAGCAGCTTGTAGACGGGCACGCCATAGTGCTTGCCCGCAATGTCCCATAGCGCCTGGTCAATGCCCGACAGCGCCGACATGAGCACGTTGCCGCCGCGGAAAAAGGCCGAGCGGTACACGTGTTGCCAATGGTGCTCGATCAGCAGCGGGTCTTTGCCGATGTAGTAGTCGGCCAGCTCTGCCACGGCCAGCGTTGTGCTTTTGGGCTTGCCTTCCAGCGTGGTTTCGCCCCACCCCACCAAGCCATTGTCCGTGGTGATCTTTACCAGCCGGATGCGGGGCAGCGGGAAAAATTGTTCGATCTTTGCAATTTTCAAAGTGGTTCTCCTTTGTGCAAAACGGAATCAAGATGGGGAAAATGGAACACGGATTGGACTGATTTGACGGATCGTCACTGATTTTTTGATAATGGGTAAGAACCTGTTGATCAAAAAAATCCGCCCGATCCATAAAATCTGTGTTCCATTCATCCGTCACAATAATTTTGGGAGCTTCACATGCGTTTTCACTCTTCTATTTTAACCCCAAATCCCCAGAAACGCGAACCGGTCATCCAGATTCTGGATGCGGCACTGGACGCGGTGGATCCATATCGGGCCGTGCGCAATGCGCTGCACGTGCGCAATGGAGTTTTGCATGTGGGTGAGGGGCAATATGTGCTGGCCGAGTATGAACGCATATTTGTGCTGGGCGCGGGCAAAGCCGCCGCACCCATGACGCAAGCAATTGAAACATTGCTCGGGGAACGCATTACCGACGGTCTGGTGGTGACCAAAACCGACCACGGTGGGCCGACGCGTTTTGTGCAGCTGGTGGAGGCCAGCCATCCCGTGCCAGACGAGGCGGGGGTGGAGGCCGGACGGAAAATCTTGAAGCTGGCGCAAAATGCCGGTGAACGCGATCTGGTGATTACGCTGATTTCGGGCGGGGGGTCGGCGCTGCTGGTGGCGCCGGCGGTTGGACTGACGCTGGATGATTTACAGGTGATGACCGATGCGCTGCTGGCTTGTGGCGCCACGATTAACGAGATGAACTGTCTGCGCAAACATTGCAGCGCCATCAAAGGCGGGCAATTGGCGGCTGCGGCCAGCCCGGCCACGCTGCTCACGCTGGTCTTGAGTGATGTGGTGGGCAATCCGCTGGATGTGATTGCCAGCGGACCTACGGTGCCTGATGAAACCACGTGGCGCGAGGCGTGGGCCATTATTGAAAAGTATGGGCTGGTGGAACAATTGCCGTTGCCCATCCTTGGCCGTATTCAGGCGGGGCTGCACGGCAAAGTGGCGGACACGCCCAAGCCGGGCGCCGATATTTTTACGCATAGCCAAACCACCATTGTGGCGGACAATCGCATTGCGGCGCAGGCGGCTCAACAAAAAGCGCGTGCATTGGGCTTCAACACGCTGCTGCTGACCACCTATTTACAGGGCGAATCCAAAGAGGTGGCCAAGGTTGCCGTCAGCCTGACGCGCGAGGTGCAGGCTAGCGGGCAGCCAGTGGCGGCGCCGGCCTGCATCATTTTGGGGGGCGAAACCACGGTGCGGCTGGGCGAAGCGCCGGGGCAGGGCGGACGCAACCAGGAACTGGCTTTGGCGGCGGCCTTAGATATGCAAGGGATGGCAGATGTGATCGTGGTGGCGTTGGCCACTGATGGTACCGATGGCCCCACCGACAGTGCTGGCGGCTTGGTGGATGGTGATACCGTGCGGCGCGGTCAGCAAAACGGACTGCGGGCGGCCGATTTTCTAGCGCGCCACGATGCGTATCCTTTTCTGGAGGATATAAACGACCTGCTGGTGACGGGACCCACGCAAACAAATGTGAACGATCTGCTTTTGATATTTGTGCTGTAGCAAGCTATGAGGCAGCTAAGACAACTAAGACAACGCGATTGCCATGTGTTGATTTCACGACTTATGCAGCGCCTGAGGATTGCCAAGAGTGAACCCGTTTGCATTCGACACAATTTTCGTCAAGGCTTGCGTAAGTCCTGATTAATGGGAACAACTGTCATGGTACTAAAGAAATTGTTTGGTTTCTATGGGTATCGTTAGGTTTCTGATCTGTATAGCACTTGACATATAAAGAGAAACGATAAATAATTAAATTTTCAGTTAGGATGTGGTTGTATAATGTTAGTAAACGACTGACGCAGTGCTAGTGCATCGACCATATTTTGTTTGCTGTTAGTTTCTGTATTCTATACTGTGGTTGAGATGAGAACGGGCATTTTCTATGGGCTTAACAGGCGTAATGAAGCGCCGGTTTTCATTTAGAACTGAGTATAAAGGCTTGAAAGAATCATGTCTAAGCTGTTTGGTGCACCGACACAAGAGGCGTTGAATTTTGTACGCAATCAGCGCCCACTTGTTGTTTTGCTGGTAGCCGCTATTTTTGTAGAAACGGGACATTTGTGGACGTATAGCAGCGCATCGAATCTGACGACGCTTTGGGTTGTTGCTATGGGCGCGACAATAGCGGGTAGTGTTTTGGCGTTGTGGCTGCTTTATCGTAAGCATCCTATTGCGGCGCTATTCATGTTCCTCGTTGTATTCAATGTCAGCACCACATATCACCCCCTGCTGACGGCGCGTTCGCTCTTTGAAGTGATCACGGGCATTGCCTTTGCCCTCTTTATTGTGCGGTTGACCTTTGGCCTTTCCGGCTTCCTGTTTGCCTGTGTGGCTAATGCGGTTATGTTGACCATGTTTTGGATCGGTAATCAGAGCGGTTTACTCTCGTTTCCTTTGGAATTGAACAATTTTCAAAATAGCGTCCACAATGGGTTGTGGATTGGATATGCCGCGTTGATGCTGTATGTGCTTTATAGAGCCATCAGCAAGGAGATCAACAACCATCTGTACATTCATCAACAGCTCAAGCATAACGGCATGATTGTGCAAAACGTGTCGGACGCCATCGTTTCGTGTACCCTGCCCGATTTTAAGATCGCCAATTGGAATCGAGCCGCTGAGGAGATTTATGGGTGGTCGGCGGACGAAGTGATTGGTAAAACTTCAAGAGATGTATTCAATACCCATATTACATTGGAAGAACGTGAGCATATTTTGGTGCATGTTGCGCAGCATGGCCACTGGATTGGTGAGCTGGAGGAAACACACAAAGGTGGTCATTCTATTTTTGTGCGCGTTTCGTTTTCCCTGCTCAAAGATGCAACAGGTCGACCAATCGTATTGGTAGGCGTTAGCCAAGACATCACGTTGCAAAAACAGACAGAGAAAGCACTGGAGCGGCGTGAGGCTATTTTAGAAGTTGTCCATTTCGCAGCCGAGCGCTTCCTGAAAGCACACGATTGGCGCGATCATGTTAACGAGCTTTTACACCGATTGGGGCTGGCTACCGAGGCGATGCGCGTCTGTCTGTTTGAAGACCGCATCGAGGCAGACGGCCTGCGCTGGACCCGTGAAAGTTACACCTGGCAACGCAATGTTGAATCGCCGGAGCTGAATTCGGGCGAGATAAATTTTGACAATATGGGCCTGTCGCACTGGCGTCGGATCTATGAAGCGGGGCAGCCGATCTCTGTGCAAATGTCGACAGCTTTGCCGGCTGAGCGTCAGTATATGGAAATGGCCGGCGTGTCTTGCAAACTGGGCGTGCCGATCTTTGTCGATCAGAAACTTTATGGCAGTCTCTGTTTAGGGCAGTTGGAAGGCCAGGACGTCTGGCAGCCCGTTGAAATGGAGGCGCTTTCGATAGCGGCCAATATTTTGGGCGCGGCTATCGAGCATCAGGCCGCATTGCGTTCTCTCTTGCAAAAGCAAAAACTTGAGGAGATCGGGTTGCTGGCCGGGGGAATTGCCCACGATTTTAACAATTTGCTGACTGGAATTCTAAGCCAAAATTCATTGGTAGAGCGTTGCTTGGAGCCTGAAAACAGAGCGTTGAAACATGTTCACAAAATGCGGGCCGCTGCATTGCGCGCGTCCGATTTGACGCAAAAGCTGCTGGCGTATGCCGGCAAAGGACATTTTGTATTTGAAGAAGTAGATATAAATGCGGTGATCAAAGAGACAATCGAACTAATGGATGTTTCTGTGCATCAACAGCAAACCTTGAGTTTGCTGTTAGCCCCCCAGCTACGGCCTCTTTGGGTAGATTCGAGCCAGCTTCAGCAAGTCATATTAAATCTCTTGATAAACGCATTTGAAGCCCCCAAAAATGAGCGGCTTCAGAGGGGGAATGGTCGGTATCCTGCAAATGGTCAGCGGGCGAATGTGGTCGTGGAAACCTTTATGCGTACCATTGGCGCCAATGCCCAGGATGAATTGCAAGATTTTGTGGGGGTTGAGAATTGGAAGCCGGGGCCTTATGTGTGTCTAAAAATTCGTGATCACGGCAACGGCATGGATGCGGCCACGGTGAGCCAGATTTTTACTCCCTTCTTTAGCACAAAAGGGAGCGGTCGCGGATTAGGTCTGGCGGCCTGTTTAGGCATTGTGCGGGCTTTGGGGGGTGGTATTCGTGTAGAAAGCCAGCTCGGGATTGGATCCTCTTTTGAAGTACGCTTTCCGTGTCGTACGCTAAATATTGAGCCGCCAGATACGCCCGTAGACCGTGATGCTGCTGCAGAACCCCCAAACGCGCTGCCAATATATTCAGCATTTGAAAATGAAGCCGCCGTAAATGGCCCCCAGAACCTGGCGGCAAAATCGCAAAAAGTGCTGGTGATTGATGATGAACCGTCTATCCGAGAAACGACCACCGACATTATGGCATTGTGCAATATGGAGGTCATGACGGCTGAAAATGGCCCCGATGGCATTGAGCTGTTTCGTCAACACTGGGCGGAACTGGCCTGCGTAATCGTGGATATGGAGATGCCGCACATGAATGGGATTGAAGTCATTCGGCGGCTCTATCAAATTGACGCCAACGCAACGATTCTACTTTCCTCCGGATATACGAAAGCGGAGATTTCCCCGCAGTTCGGTGAAGAAAAGCCGGCTGAATTTCTGCAGAAGCCTTATGACATGCACAAATTGATCGATGCTGTGCGCCAATGTACCGTTGAGCCACAAGTTGTGCACTGAGCGTCAATTTGTGGCCTCCATACGCAAACTGAGTAGCTTGAGCGCAAAGACGCACACGCATAAAAAATCGAACGCGGCCATTGACCAAGACACCTTTTCTTCTTCCTCCTCACAGCTCTCCCAAACCCCCATCAGGTCGGCAGACAAATTTTATCGACTATAGACGAATGGTATATACTTGCTCTATAAGTTAGCTATATAAAGCGAAGCCCCACCCCAGGCAACCATAAACGCTGGGTGGGGCTTCGCTTTATATATGGTGTATACAGGGCATATGGATTCAAAGAGATTTTACGTTAGATACGATTTGCAGAGCATCAGGAGATCGCCAGGAGTGGTGGGTGGCCAGCGGTTTTGATTTGATGCTTGCGTACGTTTTTAAGTTTCCATGATGGCTCTGTGCTACGCACAACCGCCATCATACAACTCCTAAAAGCGAAGGCCAAGGCTATGGAAGAAATAAATGTGGGCTTAATTTTGTTGTGGATCGCACTCATCCTGTTTTTTGCGCGCATTTCGTTGCTCATCGAACGGTGGGGGCAGCCGCCCGTGCTGGGTGAACTGGTGGTGGGCGTCATTTTGGGCAATTTAGGCTTAGTGGGTATTCATCTGTTCCAACCCATTAGCCAAAGCGAAATTATGCGCTTTCTAGCCGAATTGGGCGTGGTGATTCTGCTCTTTCAGGTGGGGCTGGAATCTAACTTTGCCGAAATGCGCCGTGTGGGCGGGCGGGCACTGCTGGTAGCCATGGTGGGCGTCATAACGCCCTTTGTGCTGGGGACCTACGTGGTGGGGCCGTTGTTGCTACCCGGGCTGTCATTCAACACCTATCTATTTCTGGGGGCTACCCTCACGGCCACCTCGGTGGGCATTACCGCGCGCGTCTTCCAAGATCTGAACATGCTGCGTTCGCCCGAAGCGCAAATTGTGCTGGGAGCAGCCGTGATCGACGACGTCATGGGGCTGATTATTCTGGCCGTGGTGTCGGCCATTGTGACCGCTGGGACCTTTAGCCTGCTCAGCGTGGGCATTATCACGGTAAAGGCGCTGGGCTTTTTGGTGGGGGCCATTGTCATCGGCCAGCTGGTGGCGCCGCTTTTGGGGCGCGCGCTGTCGACCATCAACACCGGCAAAGGCATGAAGCTGACGTTGGCGCTCTGTTTTGGCTTTGTGTGCGCCTACCTGGCCAGCATCATGGGGCTGGCGCCCATTGTGGGGGCTTTTGCCGCCGGTCTGGTGCTGGACCCGGTCCACTTTCGCCACTTTGAAAATCCTGAAATTGTTGACGAATTGCGCGTCCAGTTGGCGCACACCCCGCTGGAATCTAAAGACACCATTGTCGCAGTGATCGACCACCACGCCGAGCGTCACATTACCGATTTGCTGGAACCCATTGGCAATTTTTTGGTGCCCATTTTCTTTGTGCTCACCGGCATGAACGTGCAATTAGAGACGCTCTTTGACCCGCAGATTCTGTTGGTGGCTTTGGGCATCACCGTGGTGGCTTTTGCTGGCAAGGCCGTTTCGGGGCTGGTGGCGGGGCCGGTCAACAAAGCGCTTGTGGGCTGGGGCATGGCCCCGCGTGGCGAAGTGGGGCTGATATTTGCGGCTATTGGTGAACAGATGGGCGTTATTTCCGCTCAAGTGTACGGGGTGGTGATCATTGTCGTTATTCTTACCACGTTGCTCACACCCCTGATCCTTAACTGGTTGGCTGCCCGCCAATTGCGTGAACAACCTTCATTTTAATTAAATAAAATCGATTTGAAAACTATTGACAAGTAGAGCATCTTGTTGTATGATATCATTATTCTATTATTTTTAAATCGATTTTAGATAAGTATAAAGATGCCGTAGCGGGGCTCCCGCCAGCGCTACATACGTTCGCTACATACATCGTGAAATAATGTCGGCTCAATGGGTTCTCGTGTGGTCGCCTTTCAGGAAGAGGCAGAGATAGCTTTGGCTCGCGCGAAAATGGTAGTGGCCTCTTCCTAGAAGGGAGTGCGGCCAGAATGTCAACCCCTGAGATCTAAAAGAGCCATATTGTCTTTTGGTCATGCAAAATATGGAACCCGTATCTGAGTTGTGGCTGCGTGATGTCGAAACCATCAAAGTGTTTGCCGATTCCCTGCGTTTAAAAATTATCAAGCGCATGGAAGAGCCGATTACGGTGAAACAGGTGGCGGAAGAGCTTGATATTCCGGCGGCCAAACTTTACTATCATATTAACCTGTTGCAAAAACATGGCTTGATTCAAGTCGTGGGGCACAACTTGGAAACCGGCATTGTCGAGAAGATCTACCAAGTGACGGCGCGTCAGTTTAAGCTGGTCAATCCGCTGATTGCCGGCGCTGAATTTCCAACAGAGGCCGCCAGCGCGCTCTTTGGCAATATGCTGGCGGAAACGGCCCAGGATTTTCTGCACGCCCTGACCCAACGCGATGCCAATGAGGGTGAGCCGCCTCGCCACCCTTTTTTATCTAAGAAAGCGTTTAGATTGACCGACGCTCAGCTCACCGCACTGCATGGGCAGCTCGACGCGCTGATCCAACAGGTGACGGCGCTGGGCGCAGAAAATGCCGATCTCGATGAACCTCAATTTGAACTGACGCTTGTGTTTTACAAATCATAATGGCTTTTTGGGGATTTCATGCTTCGGCTGCGCTCATCAAAGCAGTGGTGGACAACAGATAGCCCCGGCACTTTCGACGCGATGACTCGGTAGACGAAACGAAATGCCGGGGACGTCAACCACATGAGATCCGGTTGAACCATCCGAATCAGTAGATCGCAAGAGATAGCGTCGGATTCAGTAGGGCCATTGCGAACTTGGTAATCGCAACGCATAAATCCGGCCGCTCGCAATGAAAAGCCGCCGCTGCGGCTAAATGGCAAGCGGTTGAGACCGCCTTTCCGTGTCAGCCGCGGGTTTTAACTTTTTTATGGTAAGCGCTGGCCCTATCGAATTCAGCAATCGAGACCGACGCCTACATCGCCAACAGCATCGCGATATACTGATAACACGACGCTGTTGCCGCATCTTGCGCTTAAAAGTGATTGCTCGCAATCCACAGGAGAAATGCCATGACCCCTGCCAGTGAATATCTGCTTGTGCTTGCCCATCAAATTGCCCAGCCATACAGCCACTTGCCAACTATCCGCGCCGCCATGGTAACCGGCTCAACGGCCAAAGGTATATCGGACTACTATTCCGACCTGGATATGACCATGTATTATGCCAACGAGCTGCCGTCTGAGCGCGAGTTGGCGGCAATTCGGCAGCTGCACGGCGCCAATGAGCGCAAGTGGCTCATTGGGGATCGCAGCACAAATTCATTTGCGGAAGCGTATGATGTGCATGGCATTGAAGTTCAGATCGGCCACACCACAATTGCCGTTTGGGAAGACACAATCGCCGAAGTGCTGGAGAAGCTCACGTGCGACGCGCCCATCCAGAAGGCGCTGGAAGGCACGCTGGCTTGCCAGGCGCTATATGGCGCCGAGTATATTGAGCGCTGGCAGGCGCAGATCGGCGCATATCCACCGGCGTTGGCCGAGGCCATGGTTAAGAAACATCTGGCGTTTTTCCCCGTATGGGGCTTGCAGCCGCACTTCCGCACCCGCGACGCCGCCATTTGGTATCATCAGATATTGGTGGAGGCTGCGCACAATCTCATGGGCGTGTTGGCCGGGCTGAATCGCCTTTATTTCACCACGTTTCAATTTAAGCGCATGGGCTACTTTATCCATCAAATGGAAATTGCGCCCCCCAACCTGGCCGCACGGCTGGACGCTATTTTCCAACCCGACATGCCGCGCGCCATGGCCGAATTGGAGATGCTGGTGGCCGAAACGGTGGCGCTTGTGGAAAAATATATGCCCAATGTGGACACCGCCCGCGCCAAGCGCCGTCTCGGCTGGCGCATTCAGCCGTGGACGCCGGTGACGTGAGGAAGTTGATCAACAGATTACATAGATTACACGGATTTCAGGCTGAAAATTTTGAGAATCCGTGTAATCTGTTGATCAACTTTTCCTATTCCGGTTTCGAAAGGAGATCCCATGATTAAGCCTGGTCACTTGGAGTTTTTTGTGGAAAATCCGCTGCACGCAAAACAATTTTATGCAGAGGCGCTGGGGTGTACGGTGACGACCGTGCAGGAGGAACAGTTTGTGTGGTTGCAATTGGGGGCGCAGGAAATTTTGCTGCGGCCGGGACCGCGGCAGGCGCCTCCGCAGGATTATGATCATTCACGCATTGGCATGGTGCTTTATACGGATGACTTGCCGCAAGCCGTGGCGCACTTAGAGAAGCACGGCGTCACGTTTTGCGCGATGCCGGATGGCTGCTACACCTTTGCGGACTCGGATGGAAACTGGTTTCAATTGGTGGACCCGAGCAGCCATGCGTGACTGGTTTTTCGTACGTCAGGCCTGCGGCAGCAGAAAATTGCGAATGGTGAATGGCTAATTGTGAATGAGCCGTAGCTTGTAGCCAGCCTCATTCACAATTTACCATTCACTATTAAAACTTGTCTCGACCAACAATGTAACTCGCCGCGCCTCCAGAATCTGAACCAGTTCACGCACCACGCACCACGCTACACATACCTCTGCATCCACTCCAACAGCGCCTCATTCTGCGCCCGCCGAATGGCCGGTTTGCCCCCAATGGCGCCGGCGTGCGAGCCACCGGGCAGCCGCAGCATCTCGACCACACAGCCATTGGCTTTGAGCACATTGTAAAATTGTTCGGCCTGCTCGGCGGGGCAGCGGTAATCGGCCTCGCACTGCACCAGCAGCGTGGGCGTGGTGCAGCGGTGCGCATAGCTAATGGGCGAGCAACGAACGTACACATCCGGAATTTCGTGGGGGTGGCCGCCCAACTCCTCAACGGCAAACCAGACCCCAATATCGCTGACGCCGTAAAAGCTGACCCAATTGGTGACCGGATTTTCCGGCACGGCGGCTTTGAAGCGGTCAGTCTGCCCCACGATCCAGCAGCTTAAATTGCCGCCCCCCGACAGACCACATACGCCCAATCGATTGGCATCGACCAGACCGCAGTCAATGGCTGCATCCACCCCGGCCATTAGATCTGTGTAGTCCAGATTGCCCCAATCGCCTTTGATGGCGGTGGAAAAGACGTCGCCATAGCCAGTGGACGCCCGGTGGTTGACCATGAGTACGGCGTAGCCAGCGCCAGTCAGCATTTGCGTATCAAAATGATACATGTGGCCAAAGGCGCTGTGCGGACCCCCATGAATGTAGAGAATGGTCGGATAGGGCGGCTCCCCGTGCGGTGGCGCAATTAGCCAGCCTTCGACCGCCGCCCCATCCGCCCCGCTGAAATGCAGCTGCTCCACGGTGGGCCTGGCCATTTCTGTGGCCGCAGCCCCATTGAGCCCAGTAAGCTGCGCTTCGTTGCCGCCCTCTAAGTCAGAAACGAACAGATCTGGCGGCTGGTTGAACCCGCTGACCCAATAGAGTAATTTGCCCGCTGCGCTTTGTAACCCCAATGGGACGCAGGCCCGCTCGCCGCTCAAAATGGCTTCATGCGCTTCAGGGCCGTGCAGCGCCACGCGGTAAATCTGAATGGCGCCGCCGTCTTGCACTTGCACAAAGGCCGTTGCGCCATCTGCGGTCACCAAAATGTCGCGGCTGCGGAAGAGCGCCGTGGGCATATCTGGTTGCAGCCCGCCACCCACACCAATGGCCAAAGTGGCCGTGCGGTTTTCCGGCGCGCTGCGTCCATCTGCCCCTATCACCCATAGATCGGCTTTGCTGCCAATGGGCTTGCCGGACGGCGTACCCGTAAAGACCACATGGTCGCCATTGGGCGTCCACGCAAAACTGCTGATGTACCCCCAATCCGCAGATAGATGAGGCGAGAAATCTTGCTGCTCGCCAGCCAAATTGACCGTGCGCAGAACGGGCGCGATGCTCCGAAAACTATCTGGCAGCATAGATGCCGCATAGAGAATACGTTCGCCCCCTGGCGCGCCGCCCGGCGCCCAGTGGGGCTGCGTGTTCATGGCGGCGTCGTGGGTCAGCCGCGTGGGTTCACCACCGGCGGCGTCGATCGCGTAAATATCCTGCACCGCGGTATCCAGATAGCCGGTGGCGTCAAAGCGATAGACGTGGCGCGTCAGCCGGTATGGCTTGCTTAAGTTGGGCGCGGCATTTTCAGGCGGACCGGCGGTAAACGCAATTTTGGCGCCATTGGGCGACCAGGCCAGGTCTGCGCCTACACCCTGGGGCAGCTGGGTTAGGGCGCGCGCTTCGCCACCATCCACGGGCAGCAGGTAGATTTGCGGTTTTTCCGCACGCGTGGATACAAACGCCAGCGTCTGACCATCAGGCGCCCATTGCGGATTGCTGTTGCTGTGGGCGCCGTGGGTCATCTGGCGCGCCTGCCCATCTTCCAGCTCAACGAGCCAAATGTGGGCGCGGTCTTCATCGGCCTCGGCGTCATAGGTAGAGACCACATAGGCGGCGCGCCGGCCATCGGGCGAGAGCGCAGCGGATTGCAGAAATCGGAGGGTGAAGAGATCGTCGGGTTGGATTGGGCGTGGCGTGGGTGACATGGGTTAGAGCCTCATTTGCTGGGTTGTGTGCATTGATTTTTGTTCGGAATTCGGCTTGCAATCTATCGTTATGAGATTATGTAACATTATTCTTTCCGAATTCAGGTTTTAGCCTTTCGTGCAATCATATCACTTTGTATCAAGACTGATGAAACTTCTTTATCGGTGTTGGCTCTGAAAAACTATAGATTAAACCTATGCTTCTGGTTTAAATGAACCACCGCAAAACATTGTATAATAGGCGAAAATTATTGCAGAATATTTGTTCTTGTTGGTATTTAATAAGAGAAAAGGGAGCCGGTGCCAGAGCATGACTATGAATGCGTTGCGCTCGAATGGGTTGAAGATTTGCGCCACTTGTGGATATAGCCGCATCGCTCTAAACATTGACTTTCGGGAACGCTTACGCTATGCTATTCCCCCAGTCATGACTATGGTCATATTTATATGAAGAGGCGACAATGATTACAATTTCTAAAAGCAAGTTAAAAGCGCAAATGCTGAAAATATTTCGTGAAATTGAAGAGAGTGGCGAAGAGATTATTGTGACAGACAACAATCGCCCCGTCATCCGCATCCAGCCCATTAACAAAAAGGTGAGCGTTGAGGATGCCTTTGGCGCATGGCAGGGCCAAGTGATTTTTTATGAAGACCCCAATGCACCCACCATTGACGAATGGGAAGAGGTCTAAATTGATACTGCTTGATACATCGACACTGTTATTCTGGACGCTGGATCGCGCCAAGCTTTCAATCGCGGCCGCAGCCGCTATGGGCGATGCAGATCGTATTCTGATCCTGTCGATAGCTTTTTGGGAAATTGGGGTAAAGGCGCAAAAAGGCAAGCTATTGTTGCCTGGTCCGTTGCATGAGTTTGTCAGTCGGGTCAAGCGCGTGGATCGTGTAGAGATCGTGGCGATGGATGAAAATATTTGGGTTGAAGCGGCTACTCTAAACTGGGTGCATCGCGATCCAGCGGACCGCGCGTTGGTTGCGACAGCAACATTGCTCGAATGCCCAATTGTTACGTCTGATCTCGCGATTCGCGAATATTTTGCCCGAGCCATTTGGTAACTACTCAGCTCCTCGAGGGCTGAGCTTGTCGAAGGCCGCCGTTGCCTGAGCCTGTCGCAGGCAACGGCGGAGGCAACCATGAGCAACCATTAGAAATGGGCGCCTACCATTGAAAAATTGCCGCCGCGATTTGGCCCCAACTGCGGCGGCGGCTTCGCGATTTTAGCCGAGGATTCTATCCTGCCGTCCTATGTTCGCCGCCAAATCCAAATGCACCCGAAAAATCAGATCCCATTGCACAACCCCATTAAGTATGCTACTATGTATTGTCGCCAAATCGATACATGTATTTTCTGAATTTTTCAAACTCTGCGCATGATCGTACTTAACCTAGACCGCATTTCGTTTACCTATATTAGCCGGCCCATCTTTCAAAACCTGTCGTGGGAGATTCACAGTGGGCGCTGCGTGGGGCTGGTGGGCCCCAATGGCTGCGGCAAGAGCACGCTGCTCAAGCTGATCGCCGGGGAGCTGACCAGCGATGGCGGTTATCTGGTCCGCGCGCCCAATTTGCGCATTGGCTATTTACGCCAAGAGCCGCGGTTGACGCCTGGGCATACGGTGCTGCAAGAAGCGCTGACCGCGTTCACAGAGCTGGTTGCGGTGGAGCAAGCGCTGACCAAGGCGGAAAATCGGTTGGCCGACCCGGCGGTCTATGGCGATGAAAAGGCGCTGGCCCGCGTGCTGGATGAACAAGCGCGGCTGCTGGATGAATACACGCGGCTGGGCGGCCCGGGCTATGAAAGCCGCGTGCGCACTACGCTGGAACAGCTCGGTTTTGCCACAGATGCTGAACTCAATCTGGCTGTAGAGGTGCTGAGCGGTGGTCAGAAAAAGTTGCTGGGGCTGGCCAAGTTGCTGATTACGCAGCCCGACGTGCTGCTGTTGGACGAGCCGGATAACCATCTTGATTTGACCGGAAAAGCCTTTCTAGAGCAGCTGATCAGCAAATTTGAAGGCGCGGTGGTGATTGTGTCGCATGACCGCTACTTGCTGGACCTGGTGGCCGATGAGATTGCCGAGCTGGAAGATGGACGTCTGACGCTCTTCCCGGGCGACTATTCCGAATATGCCTTTGAAAAACAAGCGCGGCTGCTGCGCCAACAGCAGCTCTTCCAGGCGCAATCCAAAGAAATTGATCGATTGGAGCAATCTGCGAAACGCTTACTGACGTGGGGGCGCGTTTATGATAACGTCAAGTTCATTCGCCGCGGGCAGAATATCCTCAAGCGCATTGAGCGCATCGACCGCATTGATAAGCCAATCCTCGAGCGGCGGCGCATGGAGTTGGAGCTAGCCGGTTGGCGCGGTTCCAATAAAGTGTTGGAAATTGCCGATTTGGATAAGGCGTTTCCCGCGTATGAGCCCACCGAGCGCGAAAATATTATTTTGGCCGGTCTGGATCTACTCATTTGGCGCGGCGAGCGGGTGGGGCTCGTTGGGCCCAATGGCGCCGGCAAGTCGCTGCTCTTTCGGCTGATTTTGGCGCAGGAGCAGCCCAGCAGCGGTGAAATTCGCATTGGCCCCAGCGTCGAAATTGCCTATTACGCCCAGGAGCACGAAACGCTTGATTACAGCCGCACGTTGATCGAAACGGTGCGGGCGGCCGCTCGCAAATCTGAAAGCGATGCCGTGGCCTTTTTGGGCAAATTCCTCTTTTCATACGAACAGGCGCGCGGCCCTGTTTCCGAGCTTTCTGGCGGCGAGCGCAGCCGTTTGCAAATGGCGCTGATGATGCTGACCAACGCCAATTTCCTGCTGCTTGATGAACCGACCAACAATCTAGATATTGCTTCCGCCGAGGTATTGGAGGATGCTCTCGGGGAATTTGAAGGTACTGTCTTGGTGATTTCGCATGACCGTTATTTTCTCGACCGAACGGTCGAACGTGTAGTAGAATTAGAGGATGGCGCCCTAAATGAGTACATCGGCGGCTACAGCGATTATCAGGCTGAGAAGTTCGCCCGCACTAAAAAGAGACAGCGCAAATGAGCAAACTTGAGGCCCAAAAGCAAGAAATCATCCGAATTTTAGAGCAGACGCCCCACATTGTTTTTGCTGTGCTCTACGGTTCCGCCACCGAACTGGCGCACTATCGCGATCTCGATGTGGCCATTTGGGTGGAGCCTGATGCTATGTCTGCCAGGGAAGAACTTGCCTATGCTTTTGCTTGGGCGGATGAATTGACGCATCGCCTGCACTTTCCGGTCGATGTGCGCGTAATCAACTGTGCTCCGCAGCTTTCCGTTATCATGTGAGCAAAGGTCAGCTTTTGTTGGCGCGCGATGCTGACCGATATGCTCAGTGTTTAGAACGCACCTGGGATGAGTATCTGGATTTCAAGCCAATAGCTATGCAATATCTGCGCGAGGTAGCCGCATGAGCGCCATAAATGTCGACCGCATCCGGGAACTGCTGGGCAATATTGCCGATGCGCAGCGACAATATTTGCTCAAGGCTTGCGTAAGTTTTGAAAGAGATAGAAAGGTTTCATTTTCATGAAGTCATTACGACGGGTGATTCGCTATCTGTCACCCTACAAATTTTGGGCGGTGGGGGCTACACTGAGTCTGATTCTGGTTACGGCCATGAATTTGGTGACGCCACAACTGCTGCGCTGGGTAGTCGATGGTGGCATTACGGCCAAAGATGGCTGGGTAATTACCTGGGGGACGGCGGCGTTGGCTGTGGTGGCCATTGCACGCGGTATTTTCAATTTTACCCAAACCTTTTGGGGCGAGCAGGCGAGCCAAAGCGTGGCCTTTGATATGCGCAACGAACTCTATGCCAAAATTCAGGGGCTGAGCTTTAGCTATCACGACCAGGCCCAAACGGGACAATTGATGACGCGCGCCACCAACGATGTGGATCTAGTGCGTCAGTTTATTGGCCAGGGGCTTTTTCAAGTGATCAACGCCGTGGTTATGGTCATTGGCAGTGCATCGGTGCTTCTGTGGATGAACTGGGAGCTGGGGCTGGTGACGCTGCTCACCGTACCCGCCATTGGTTTGGTGCTGGCCCAATTCGCTCGCAACATTCGGCCCATGTTTGGGATTATCCAGAAAAAGTTGGGTGGACTCAACTCGATTTTACAGGAGAATCTGGCCGGCATTCGCGTGGTCAAGGCCTTTGCCCGTTCAGGTTTTGAAGAAGACCGCTTTGAGAAAGCCAACACCGATTATAAAGAGACCAACCTGGATTTTGTGCGCGCCGCTTCGGCATCATTCCCGCTGATTTTTCTCTTTTCTAATTTTGGCACCATTCTGATTCTGGGCTACGGTGGTTTTCAGGTCATTGGCAACCGGCTCAGCGTCGGTGAACTGGTGGCTTTCAACACATATCTCATGTTTCTGGTCCAGCCCATGATGACCATTGGCTTTGTCTCCAGCATTGTGATTCGGGCCGGCGTTAGCGCCGAGCGCATCTTTGAAGTGCTGGATGCAGCCAACGCCGTGGTAGACAACCCCAACGCACGTACGTTGCCCCCCGTGGTGGGCCGCGTTGAATTTGAAAATGTGCGCTTCCGCTATGTGGGGCAGGAGCAGGACGTGCTGGCCGGGGTCAGCTTTATTGCCGAGCCAGGCCAAACCGTGGCCATTTTGGGCTCGACTGGTTCGGGCAAAAGCACAATCATCAACCTGTTGCCCCGCTTCTACGACGTGACCGATGGCCGTGTGCTGGTAGATGGCCAGGATGTGCGTGAAGTGACGTTAGATAGCCTGCGCTCACAAATCGGCATTGTGCTGCAAGAGACCACGCTCTTCTCTGGCACCATTCGCGATAACATTGCGTATGGCCGCCCGGACGCCACCGACGAAGAAGTATTGGCGGCGGCCAAAGCCGCCCAGGCACACAACTTTATTCTGGAGCAGCCCAAAGGCTATGAAACTGAAGTTGGGGAGCGCGGCGTTGGTCTCAGCGGTGGCCAAAAGCAGCGCGTGGCCATTGCCCGCGCCCTGCTGCTTGATCCCCGCATCCTGATTTTGGATGATTCGACCAGCGCCGTCGATGCCGAGACTGAATATCAAATTCAGCAGGCGCTCGATAAGCTCATGGTGGGCCGCACCTCCTTTGTAATTGCCCAGCGCATTAGCACTGTGCGCAACGCCGGTCTGGTGCTGGTGCTGGACAAGGGACGTATTGCCGCCAGCGGTACGCACGAATCACTCATGATGGATTCGCCACTCTATGCTGAGATTGTGCAGTCACAGCTGCGGCAGGATACAGATGCCAAGGGACAAGTGATTGAGCAAGAGGCAGGCGAGCTTTCAACAATATAGTACGCAATTGCAATATGCACATTTTAAGGATAAATCATGGGCTTTGGACGTGAAGGCTTTGAACGAGCCGCGAATTTAGACAATGAAAGTGCCGGCGATGTGGGCGAAACGCTCCGTCGTCTGGTGGGCTATTTGTTGCCGCACAGGTACGCGCTGAGCATGTCAATGGTATCGATGGTGCTCAGCGCGGTGGCCTTGGCGGTGAGTCCCTTTATTGTGGCATATACGATTGACAATTATATATTGACAGGAGATGTAAACGGGCTCATCCGCATGCTGCTCGTGTTATTGGGCGCTTTTGCCATGCAATACCTGGGCTTCCGCGGCCAATTTTATTATGTGGGTATTATGGGCCAGGAAGTGATGGCGCGCATCCGCAGCGAAATCTTTGTGAAAGTTCAGAAACTCTCACTCAGCTATTTTGATAAGCACGACGCCGGCGATCTGATGAGCCGATTGGTCAACGATGTGGATGTACTCAATCAGTTTTTGAGCCAAGGGTTCGTCCAATTTATCGGCGGCATTGTGCGCATGATCTTTGTGGCTGTGGCCATGTTTTTGGTGGATTGGCGGCTGGCATTGGCCACCCTGATCGTGGTGCCCATGATGATTCTGGTCTCTACCTATCTATCGCGCCTGGCGCGCAAAGCTTTCCGCGAAAGCCGCGAATCGCTGGGCGACGTTTCCACCGAATTAGAGGAAGGCATTTCGGGCGTCAAAGTGGCGCAGGCATTTAACCGCAGCGAAGAGAATGTGCGCCACTTCCAGGAGCTAAACCGGCGCAACCGCGACGCCAACGTGGGGGCGGTCGGCGTCTCTTCGGCCTTTATGCCGGCCATGGAAGTGCTCAATGCGCTGGCCACCACCATTGTGGCCGGTTATGGTGGCTATCAGGCCATTAGCGGCGCGATCAGTGTGGGCGTGGTGGTTGGCTTTCTTGAGTATGTGCGCCGCTTCTTCTTCCCCGTGCAGCAGATTGCCCAGCTTTGGGTGCTGGTGCAGTCGTCGCTGGCCGGGGCTGAACGTATTTTCCACTTGCTGGATGAGGAAGTTTCGCTTACGGATGCGCCGGGCGCGCAGCCCATGCCCGAAATTCAGGGCCGCATTGTTTTCGACAATGTGGAGTTTGAATATGACAAAGGTGAGCCGATCTTGCGGGGCATTAGCCTGACGGCCGAACCGGGACAGACCGTTGCCGTGGTTGGGCCCACCGGCGCCGGCAAGACCACGGTGATCAACTTGCTGAGCCGCTTCTACGATGTGACTGCCGGCCGCGTACTCATTGATGGTATTGACGTGCGAGACGTCACGCAAGATAGCCTGCGCCGGCAGATCGGCGTGGTGCTGCAAGACAACTTCCTCTTCTCCGGCACGGTGGCGGACAACATTCGCTATGGCCGGCTGGACGCCACCGATGAAGAGGTGGAGATTGCGGCGCGCACGGTGGGCGCGCACGGGTTTATCAGCGGTCTTGCCCAAGGCTATCAGACTGAACTGGGGGAGCGCGGCGGTAATCTTTCGCAGGGGCAGCGCCAGCTCATTAGCTTTGCCCGCGCCATTCTGGCCAACCCGCGCGTGCTGGTGCTGGATGAAGCCACCGCCAGCGTGGATACGCGCACCGAACTGGTGATCCAAGAAGCGCTCAAGAAGCTGCTGGCTGGCCGGACCAGTTTTGTGATTGCCCACCGCCTCAGCACCATCCGCGACGCCGACCAGGTGCTGGTTATGGAGCAAGGCAAAATTGTTGAGCGCGGCACGCATGATGAATTGGTCGCCCGCGGCGGCGCCTATGCTCAGCTGCACGCCCGCCAATTCCGCGATGTGAGTACGATTGCGCTCAACGGCAGCGGGGTAAATGGGAAGGTGCGGGAGAAAGTAGAGGAGTAGGGAGTGGAAAAGTAGCGGAGTGGAGGAGCAGAGAAGTCGCTCGCCTCCTCCACTCCGCTACTTCTTGATAGACAACATGAACGATGCACAGGCCGACCAGCTAAACCACAACCTGGTCCAAAAACTAATTGAACTGAATCACATTGAATCTGATGCCGTGGCGGCGGCTTTTTTGGCGACGCCACGGCGTTTTTTTGCCCCGAATGTAGCGCTGGCCGAGGCGTACGAGAATCGGGCGTTGCCGCTTAAACAGGCTGAAAACGCCTGGCTCAGCTCGATTTCGCAACCGTCTATGATCGCCATTATGTTGGAGCAACTTGCACTCCAGCCCGGCATGCAAGTGCTGGAAATTGGCGCCGGCTCGGGCTATAACGCCGCGCTCATGGCGCATCTGGTGGGCAAAAAGGGCCACATTACTACGTTAGACATTGACCAAGATCTGGTGGATGGGGCGCGCGCCAATCTGGCCGCGGCGGGGGTGCGCAATGTGGATGTGGTTTGTGCAGACGGCGGACTAGGATACGCTGTGGGCGCACCCTATGACCGCATCATTCTCACCGTGGGCGCGGCGGATATAAGTCCGTACTGGGTGGCGCAACTTGTGCCGGGTGGTCGACTGCTGCTGCCGCTGGAACTCTACATGCGGCAACTTTCGGTGGCGTTTGACAAAGTTGAAAATGCTGCCGGCGCACACCTGGAGAGCCAGTCCGTGCAGGATTGCGCGTTTATTCGGTTGCGCGGCGTGTATGCGGCGCCGGACGTAGCGGCCTTAGAAATGGCGCCGGGGATCGACCTATTTACCAATAGCGATGCCGTATGCGCTCTTTCCGAGCAAATATTGACGTGGCTACAACGGCCGCCGTTCGATTGGCCAACCGGGGTGGAAATTACAACGCGGGATTTTTGGCGCGGCCTTTCGCTGTGGCTGATGCTGCATGAACCAGAGATTTCTGGCCTGCGCATTACGGAGCGGGCTAGTCGCTCCATACAGGGATTTGCCGGGCAATTCTTGGCTGAAAGTGCAGGCGTCGTAACGGCTTCAATTTTGTGCGGACAGCATGGCATGGCAGCCCTGTTGCAAGCGCATCCAACGGCTGTCGAACGTGATGAAGCGCTTGATCCGCAGCCGGTTGAGCTGATTGTGCGCCAGCTGGGGACGGATGAGTCAGTCGCATGGCGGCTGGTCTCGCTCGTGCAGGCGTGGGAGATGGCCGAGCGGCCCACGACAGAACGGCTGCGCTTGATGGCCTATCCCAAAAGCATGGAGCCGCCGGAGATAAATGGATTTTTGATTGAGAAGCCGGAAACCTGGCTCGTGCTGGAATGGAGAGAGGTCGCTGCGCCAGCAACAAATGGCTGAGGCCACGGTTGTAAGGGCTGAGGATCTGGCGCCGGGCATCGCAATCTTCGTTGGTTGAATGGCCTTGAGGGTTGAATGGAACGAATATGACGGAATCAAAGTCAAATGTTGTGGCAACTGCCGTCATCGGCACGGGCCATTTTGCCACCGCCGTGGTGACACAAGCGGAATCGATTGCGCAATTGAACGTGCCGGTCGTGGTGGATATTGATGTGGAGGCCGCCCAGCTTGCCTTTGCGCGTGCGGGTGTGGATGCGGCCGAAATGGTGATCTGCGAAAGTCGGGCCGCGGCGCTTGCGGCCATGGCGCAGCAGAAGCGCGTCATTTTGCCCGCCGCCGACTTGTTGATGGATTTGCCCGTAGATGTGGTGGTTGAATCGACCGGGGCGCCGGAAGCGGGGGCGCGCCATGCCTTGGCGGCCATTGCGCATGGCAAACATGTGGTCATGGTGAGCAAAGAGACTGACGCCGTGGTGGGGCCCATCCTGGCGCAGCGGGCGCGTGCGGCAGGCGTTGTGTATACACCGACCGCTGGCGACCAGCACGGGTTGCTGATTGAACTGGTAGAGTGGGCGCGCCGATTGGGCTTAGACGTGCTGTGTGGCGGCAAGGCGCGCGATGCAGAGTTCGTGTATGATGGCGACGCGCGCACGGTTGTTTGCGGGCGTCAGGCGATTGCGTTGACGGCGGACGACTGGCGATGGCTGCAACCGATTCCACCGGACAGCGCCGCTGAGTTTGTGGCGGGGCGGCAGGCGGCGCTGGTCGCGCTCCCGCAGGTGGGCGGCTTTGACCTGGTGGAAATGGCCATTGCGGCCAATTATGCCGATCTATGGCCGGACGTGGCGGCCACCCACACCCCGGCGCTGCACATTGCCGAACTGCCCGAAGTTTTTTGCCCGGTGGAAATGGGTGGCATTCTGCATCGGCGCGGCGTCATCGAATGCGTGACTTGCTTGCGCCAGCCCCATGAGGCCGGATTAGGCGGCGGTGTTTTCGTTGTGGTGGCCTGCACCAACGACTATTCGCGTCACATTTTGCACACCAAGGGGCTGATTGCCAACAGCCGCGGCAGTGCCGCCGTTATCTATCGGCCGTATCACCTATGCGGGGTGGAAACGCCCACAACCATTCTGCGCGCCGGGCAGTTGGGCCTGGGCAGCAGCATAACCCTGCCCGCGCCGCGCGTGGATGTGGTGGCGGAAATGCGCCGCGACATCCGCATGCATGAACGGGTCGGGAATGACCACAGCCCCGATTTGCTGGCGTTGATGCAGCCGGCTGCGCCGGTGGGCCAGGCCAATCCGCTGCCCTTGCACATGGCGAATGGAAACCTGTTGCGCAGCGATGTGGATGCTGGTTCTCTGCTGCTGACCCAGCACGTAGCCGAGCCGGACGGCTCAACGCTATGGCCACTGCGGCGAGCACAGGATGCGCACTTTGGGCTGACCATGGACTAACGCGTCGCCAGCCCAATACCGCTACTTGGCGCAAAATCGCTATTTGGCGCAGACGTGGTGAGCGCTATGCCAATAGTGAGTCTAAAGCGCGCCCCACAGGGGCAAAATAGCCGCTTATTATGCGCTCATAAGCATTTGCAGATTATCCCCCTAACCCAAAGCGCGTTACAATTGGTGGATACACAATTCCCTTGATCTCCATGAAAGTGAAATAAACCCGATGGCTCAAAAGTCTCCCCAATCTTCTGCTGCCCAAAAACACGATCCATACGCCGCATTCCGCATTCCCAATTATCGCTTATATGTCCTGGGCTGGTTTATTGCCATGTTGGGCACGCGCATTCAAAGCATTGCCATTGGCTGGGACATGTATCAGCGCACCGGCGAGGCCCTTTCACTGGGCCTGGTGGGCCTGGCGCAAGCGCTGCCTACCATGCTGCTGGCGCTGCCTGCCGGCTATTTGGCCGACCGCTTTGACCGACCGCGTTTGGTCATGATTAGCTTGGTCGCCATGACTTGTACTTCTTTGGGGCTGGCCGCCCTATCGTATGCGGGCGGCTCGAATTTCTGGATGTACGTGCTGCTGGCACTGGATGCCTCCGCCGTGATGATTGGCCGCCCGGCGCGCGTGGCGCTGTTGCCCCAACTCGTGCCCAAAGAGGTGTTCCCCAATGCTGTGACTTGGAATACCAGCATGATGCAGATTAGCGGTGTGTTGGGGCCGGCATTGGGCGGCATTGTCATTGTCTACAGCGTACCGATGGCCTATGTGATTACGGCGTCCACTTCGCTCTGGTTTGCGCTCAATCTGTGGCGGTTTGACTTTCAACCCGACGAGCGCAAAAGCGACACCGTATCCTTCCAGACGCTGGTGGCGGGCATCAAATTTGTGCGTGATGCCAAGCTGATCTTGACCATGATCACGCTGGATCTCTTTGGCGTGCTGCTGGGCGGAGCGGTCTATTTGTTGCCGATTTACGCCAAAGACATTTTGCAAGTGGGCGAAATTGGCTTTAGCTGGCTGCGGGCGGCGCCTGCCGTGGGTGCGTTTGTCATGGCCATTCTCATGGTCTATCTGCCGCCCATGAAGAAGGCCGGGTGGGGGTTGCTGTGGGCGGTGGCCGGCTTTGGCGTGGCGACCATCATTTTTGGGGTTTCTACCAATTTCTGGCTCTCCTTTGCCATGCTTTTCTTCACCGGCGCCTTTGATAATGTGAGCATGGTGGTGCGCCAGACCATGCAGCAGTTGCTTACGCCCGACGAGATGCGCGGCCGCGTCTCCGCCGTGACCAGTGTCTTTGTCGGCGCTTCGAATGAATTAGGCGGCCTTGAATCGGGCGTTGTGGCCCAATATTTTGGCCCAGTTCTGTCGGTGGTCAGCGGCGGCATTGGTACGCTCGTTGTGGTGGCGGTCACGGCCTGGCTTTCACCTGGCTTGCGGGCCCTGGGCCGCATGGAAGATGCGCAACCGGTGGCCGTGAGCGCGGCTGGTGCGAAGCCTGCGGCGGCGCCGACCGGTGATTAAGTGTGTAGTGATTGGTAATTGGTGGCTGGTAGTTGGCGATCAGTCACCAATTGCCAGCCACCAATTACCAACAACATCCAAAGGAGGAAACTATGCAAATTGACGCAGTTCGCATCTTGAAAATGAGTGGCGCCATGCAGCATGATGGCCAGTTCTGGGAGGAGCGGCTGGTGCGCCCGGTGGATATTTACCCCGAACATAAGGTGGAAGTGCAGCGCATCGACAAGGCTGATTCCAATGCGAGCCACATTACGGCCTGGTTTGTGCGTATTGAAACCGATGCAGGCGTCTATGGCATCGGCGGCCCATTTTCGGAAGATCAGGCGTATATCATCGGCAAACAGCTGGCGCCGCTGCTCATCGGTCACGACGCGTTGGCCACTGAGCGCATTTGGGATCGCATGTATCGTTTTATGGTTCACGGGCGCAAGGGTGTGGTCATGCAGGCCATTAGCTCGGTGGACTGTGCGCTGTGGGATTTAAAAGGCAAGGCGCTCAATGCGCCGGTCTGTCAGCTTTTGGGTGGCCCCATCCGTACGGAAATACCGGCCTACGCCAGCATGTTTGGCCATTCGCTGGACCCGGAACTGGTGCAGGAGCGCGTGCAGCAGCTTGTGGAGCAGGGCTATCGCGCCACCAAATGGTTCTTCCGCGACGGCCCCACCGATGGCAAAGCGGGCATCGAGCGCAACATGCGGCTGGTGCGCACCCTGCGCGAGTCGGCCGGTCCCGATGTGGATATTATGCTCGACTGCTGGATGAGCTGGGACGTGCCTTACACCATTCAAATGGCGGCGCGCATGGAAGAGTTTGCCCCGCGCTGGATCGAAGAGCCGGTGCTGCCGGACAAAATCGAACAGTACGCCGAAATCCGGCGCAACGTACGCATTCCCATCTCCGGCGGTGAGCACGAGTATACGCGCTGGGGGCTCAAGGCGCTTATGGATGCCGGCGCCTGTGACGTCTATCAGCCCGATATTTACTGGGCCGGCGGCATCTCCGAAATGCAGAAGATCATTGCGCTGGCCTCCGCCTATGACGTGCCGGTGATCCCCCACGGCCATTCGACGCCCGCTTCGGCCCACGTCATTGCGGCCTGGCCAGAGACCACCTGTCCACTGCTCGAGTATCTGCTCAAGTGGAACGAGATTCACCAGCACTTCCTCAAAACGCCGCTCAAGCCCATCAACGGTGTGGTGACCGTGCCAACCACGCCTGGTCTGGGCATGGAGTTGGATGAGGACAAGATGGAAAGCCATGAAGAAGTAACGTTTTAAAGACTGGCGCTAAGGGGAATGGCGATAGTTGATTCCTCATCCCCTTAGCGTCATCCGCCAATCTCAATCCCTGGTCGCCACCATTCCTCAAACCACGCCCCGCAATCATGCTATTGCCCCAGACAATTACGAGATTTGACTGAAGTCGCCTGCTTGATTTCCTGATAAAGTCGGTAGATGAATCATACCCATTCGTCTGACCCGGCTATTTGGTTCTGCTTTGACAAATCAGGAGATCTCCTATGTACAAATTACCAGGGAAGCTTATACGCTTTAAGCTATCAATAGCGATTCCCCTTGCAATCCTATTGATGCACACCTTTGCCACGGCCGTCTTTGCCCACCATGCCGAAATTGAAGCGGTGAGCACCTGTCTAGCCACCGGCGACTATCGGGTGGACTATGTGGTCCGCTCATGGACCGGCTCCGGCAGCGCCGGGTTGCACAACAATGTAACCGTGCAATACATCCTCGACAATGGCCAAACCTTCAACTTACCTACGGGCGCCTTTACCGACGCCAATCAGCGTCAATTTAGCGGCTCCTTTGTAGTGGATGGCACGATTGCCGGCGGCTGGATCAAGGCGGACCCCGTGGGGCCCTGGGGGTCGGGCGTCAACTACGACAGCAGCGATCCCAATGGGGATGCGCGTTCGACGCGCTTTGTGGGCGCCTCGCATTGCAAAAGCGATGACTTTGGCGATGCGCCGGAATCCTACGGCGATGCATATCATGAAATTGCTTCCAACATGACCATTGGTGAAATTGTGGATGCGGAAGGCGGCAGCCAATATTCGCCAGGCGCCGATGGGGATGATCTGAATGCGCAAGATGGCGAAGCGGATGATGAAGATGGCGTCGTTTTTGTCAATGGCGTTGGCGCGCCGGGCAGCACCAATAATCAGCTGCAAGTTTCTGTATTTAATAATAAGCTGACCCGCGTTAACCACACCGTTGGTGATAAGTTTGGTGAGGTTTCTTACAGCAAGAACAACGGGACCAACACTTGGCTGGGAGATTGGCGCGAGTCCGAAGATCCCAATGGAAACGCCGGTGGCGGACGTATCCACATTGACAATGGCAAGCTCTATTTGAATGATAGCCCCGATACCGGCCAAACGCCCGAAATTCAGCGCTGCGTAGACCTCTCCAATAGCTGGTCGGCCACGCTCACCTTCGATTACAGCACACCCGATACGCTGGAAACTGAAGATCGAGTCGCCGTGAGCGTGTGGACATCGTACACAGGTTGGAAGACATTGTGGACCTTTAGCGGTCGCGAAAATGGCCAGTTTGATGCGGACATTAGCAACTACATTTCTAACAACACCTGTATTAAATTTGAGGTGACCCAAGGCTTTGGCGCATCCAATGAATATTTTGCCGTGGATAATGTGCAGATCAAATATAGCCAACTTGAGAACACGGGCGCCAAAGTTTATCTCTCCGGCTGGATCGATTTCAACGGCAATGGCGTTTTTGACAGCACCGAAAAGGTGATCAACGACCTGGAAATTAACAATAGCGCCCAACTGCAAAACGTAACGTTGCCCTACTATGTGCCAATCGATGCCGTCAGCGGGCAGACCTATGCACGCTTCCGGTTAAGTTGTGAAATGGGCACACAGCCCACCGGTGCTGCGGGCGCAGATGTGGGTGAAGTGGAAGATTATGTGGTGACCATTCCCCAGGCCCCAACACCCACGCCCACCAATACGCCTGTGCCGCCAACGCCGACAGCCACCTCAACAATGGCGCCGCCCACCAATACGCCAACGTCAACAACGGCGCCACCAACAGCAACGCTTACCAATACGCCGGTAATACCTACGGCCACCCAAACGCCAGCCGAGCCCACCCTTACCGCAACGCCGCCTTCTGGGGCCACGCCCACCAACACGACGAGTCCGTTGGCCTCATTGGGCGACCGCATCTGGAAAGACTTGAATCGCAATGGTATTCAAGATGCCGATGAGCATGGCGTTCCCGATGTGCAGGTCAAGCTGTGGACCGATGATGACAACAACGGCACGCCCGATACGCAGATTGCTGAGACGTTGACTGACCAAAACGGTCTCTATCTGTTTGACAACCTCGATCCATCCATGACCTACATTGTGCAATTTGTGGCGCCTGATGACTGCGATGTGACTACGCCCAATCAAGGCTCTGATGACGCCGATAGCGATATGAACCCGGCCACCGGCTTGACGCCGCCCGTTAAATTGATGTCGGGCGAGCACAACGATACGATTGATGCCGGTCTAACGCCCGTCCGCGCGACCGCGTCCATTGGCAACTATGTATGGCTGGATGTCAATAAAGACGGCAAGCAGGATAGCAATGAAACGGGCATTCAGGATGTTACCGTTACCCTGTATGATAATAATGGTCAAGTAGTCGGCACACAGAAAACGGCTGCCAATGGTCAATATCTGTTCATTGACTTGACGCCCGGCAGCTACTCGCTCTGTTTTGCCGTGCCCGCTGCTGAATACACCATGAGTCCACAAGATAACACGGACAACGATCTGGATGACAGCGATGTTAATCCCGATACAGGTTGTACGATAGTGACGGAACTGGTAGCTGGTGAAAACGATTTGAGCTGGGATGCCGGCATCTACGGTATTCCCAATCTTGCTGTGGACAAAACGCCCAATACACAGTTGGCGCAGCCTGGCAGCGTGATTGTCTATGCCATTAGCTACAGCAATAATGGTCAAGCAGATGCCACCGACGTGGTGATTCATGAAACCGTGCCCGCCAATACCGTCTTTTTGCCGGAGAATAGCTCGGCGGGGTGGGTTTGCGAAAATGGTGCAGTGACTGCCGGTACAAAATGTACCTACGCCGTTGGAGATTTACCGGCGGGCAGCGCGTCAACTGGTCAGCTGAGCTTTGTGGTGCTCATTGATTCGTTCCTGTCAACCGAAATTACATCGGTCGATAACGTTATTCTGATTTCGGGCGGTGGCGGTATTCAGGGCCAGGCGCCAAAGGAGGTGAAAGTTCCTTTGAGCAAACCAACCTCTATTGACGACAATGGCGAACCGCTCAACAACCGCATCTTTATTCCGTTCATCCAAACGCGCAGCGGCTTTAAGACACCACCCAGTGCAATCCTCACGCTGGATCAGCGCATGTTGAATTTAGGCTGTGCCCTGGTTGAAGCACTTGCTGTGGCTCAACCCGCGCTGACAAATCACAACATGGTGCAACAGTTCAGTCAGCTGTGCCCTGAATAGTCAGCCTAATATTCAAACCGTCTGTCACAATTCCAAATTTCTAAACTCTGTACAAGAGCCCTGGCCGGTATTTACTGGCTGGGGCTCTTGCTTTTGTATGTACCTTTCATTTATCCAGTGTAGATATTACCTGTTTCTGTCATAAAACGTAGATGTTATCAGCGTTTTGAAAGAGTCGTGCTGGTCGTTTGTAAGGCTTTTGAACCGGTTTTTCTGCTACATTAGACATACAAATTCTTGCCTAGAATTGCGGAGAGCAGAGAATTTGTCAACTATATGTCTAATCCAAGGCGCTAGACCATGTCCCGACCTGCATTCCGTTCCGTTGCCCAGACAGAACATACGCTAATTTCAAGCCAACCACGTGATATTAACCGGAAATGGTTGCTCCGTGCTTGTGCATCTGCCTGCCGTCACCCGTTGCTGCGCATGTTGCTGGTTGCAGCTGTCCTATCTGTGATGCTGCTGAACAGCGCACAAACTGCCTCTGCCGTAGTCGGCGGTACAGTGGCAACCCTCAGCGCGCATAACTGGGTGGTGGGTGTGGCCAGGGCTGATGTAGCAGACGGTTATTATGCCCAGTTTTGCGGCGGCGCCCTCCTGGCGCCCAATTTGGTCATCACTGCCGCCCACTGCACCTTCGATGAAGCAAATCAGCCATATGAAGCCAGCGATCTCCACGTTTTGGTCAACCGGCTCCGCTTGAGTAGCCAAGAAGGCCAGCGTATCCAGGTAACGCGCATTGTACGCCACGCTGGTTTTGATATAGATGGACTCAACGATGATATTGCGCTGCTGGAATTGGCGTATGATGCTAATGCGCCAATGATCAACTGGGGCGATTTGAATGACATTGCCGCGGAGAGAGCAACTGTTTTCGGCTGGGGCGTTACCGAAGATGGTTCGGCCGTAGATTGGCTGCATCAGGCTGAACTGCCCATCGTGAGCCAACGGGCTTGCAATATCATTTATAAATCGTATGGGTTGGCGATTACCGACAACATGCTCTGCGCCGGCAACATTTTGGGCGGCGTAGATGCCTGTACTGGGGATAGCGGCGGTCCGCTGGTGGTCTACGACAGCGAACGCGCCGAATGGGTCTTGGTGGGCATTGTCAGTTGGGGCGCCGGCTGCGGTGCTAGCGGCGCGTATGGCGTCTATACCAATGTGTCCGCATACGCCGGTTGGGTTGTGGAGCAACGAGGATCCCTCAATTTGGAATGATTGTTGCTTCCCCTCGCTTGCGCTGTAAACGGGCCAGCCGATGCTCCAATTCGGCAATTGTGCGCGGCGAACGTTCCCAAGCAGGGGCCTTGCGTAGGTTGTGTAACGCCCAGCCCGTCCACATTTCAGCCTGCTCTAAGTCGGCGCATTGCCATTCGCAATATTTGGCCAATTCTACATAGGGCGTGGGATCCACATCGGTAACTGAACCCAGCCAAAGCTGCCAGATCTCGGCGGCTTCGCTCCAGCGTTCTTGTCGCTTGAGCAATTGGCCCAAGCGCTTAAAGCCCTCAAGACGTCCGGCCTTTTCATCCCCCCGTTCGCCCAGCATGTCCAACGCCTGGCGGAAGGCGCGTTCCGCTTCTTCTATGGCTCCCGCCGCTTCATGGCTGCACCCCAGGGCCAGCCATTCAAGCCCATGTAGATCATTTGTGGATTGGGACCGAGGGCGTTGTGCGTCTCCAAAGGCGGCGCACAGCTGCTCGGCCAATGAGACCATAGAGACAATATCTTCTCGATTGTGGTAGAAAATGCCCGGCATCATGGCGGCATCACCGCTGCGCACGTATTCGGTATAGTAGCTGGGAATCAAGTGGCTGGGCACATCCTGCTCGCTGCGCTCCAAGCCCAGAATGGCCTGCTCCAAATAGCTCAAGCGGCAGCTGGGCAGTCGCCGTCGCCATAAGCGTCGCGCCGGATGCAGCAGATCCAAATGCGGCGCGGATTCTGCCAGTAAGGCGGGCTTCAAGTATGGGGTGGGAAGGAAACGCTGGTTCTGCAAATAGCGGGTGCGCAACAGCGGCAGATCAAAGGTGCGCCCGTTGAATGTGACCGTCATGGCTGAAAGCTGTAGCCGCTCGGCCAGCGCCACTAACAGCGCACTCTCCTCCCCGGGATTGCGCATAAAAAGCTGGCGCACCACAAAATGGGTGGGTTCGTTTTGCGCGCCCGCCAATTCTCCATGTCGTTCGAATTGACCAACGCCCACCATAAAACAGTATACGCCAGCGCCGCCGCCCAGCCCGGTGGTTTCAGTGTCAATAAAGGCCGCGTTGTGAAATTGCGCCATGTCTTGCAGATTATATTGCGGGTGAAAGCGGTGAAATAGCGATGGCGTGTGTGTCAGCAGCGTGGAGAGTGGACCTGGGCCGCGGACGTCATCCAGCGGATAGCTTTGCATCACCTCATAGCAGATGCCACCGCTATTTTCGATGACGCGGCCAGCGGTCAGTGCTTCAATGGGGCCGGCGATAGCTGTATTGGCGTGGAGAGGTGGCTCTTGGTGTGAGGACGTTGTGCTGCGCGTAAAGCTTGCAGATACGGCAGGTGATTCGGCCTCACCTGCCGTCGACGTGCGATCGGATGCCGAACGTTTGCGCCGCGTGCCCAACCCATGCAGACGTGACAGACGTTCTTGTGCAGAGGACATGGCTTATTTAATGAGTTCCAAGCCGTGTTCGCCGCCGCTCCAGACGCCGCTGCTTGTGGTAAAGAGCGTGAGGGTGGGGCGAGTGTTTTCTAACGGCGACCAGGTCAGTCCATCCGGCGAGGACCAAAGCTGCTCTTCATTGCTCAAAACCCAGCCGGCAGCATTAGCGGTTAAGGCATCCACGCGTTGCGGTGCGCCTTCCACCTGGGTAAAGGTGTGGCCACCATCCTGCGAGCGCCACAGACCAATCTCCTCGGTGCCAATCAGCACCAAGCCATCTCTGTGAAAATGGGGTGATACGGCAATGACCTGGCAGACGCCATCAAAACCTTCGCTGCGCTTCCAGCCCAACCCCGCATTGGGCGACCGGTAGATGCCCTCTTCGCTGCCGGCAAAAACAACTTCGCGGCGCGGCCAAACCTCATCCGGCGCCACCGGCGCCCACGCCAGCGTCAACACCGAATAGTCGCGCAGACCAAAGTTGCTGACCCACCAACTGGAGCCGCGGTTGCGCGTGCGCAAAATACCGCCGCCGGCGCTGCCGGCCAAAATCACGCCGGTTTCCGCCACGCGCGGATCGGGCGCCATGCACACCACCGGTGCATCCACCCCATCCATCCACGAAGCCTGCCAGTTGTCCCCTGCATCCAAGCTGAAAGCCACGCCGTGGGGCAAACCGCCCACCAGCACGCGATCATCGGCCACACTGCAACAATAAAGTTCTTGCTCCGGCTGCGGTACGGGGTGCAGCATATCCCCATTGTGTCCGCTCTGGTTTACGGCAAAAAGCCCTTCCGGGCCAGCCGCCCACAGCTGCTGTTCTGTATCAAGTTGGGAAAGGGAAAGGATAATTGGCATTGGGAATTCTGTTTCAATTGTAGGGCGGGTTTCCGAACCCGCCGTTTGGCTGGTAACAAATAAACAGCTTGCGTCAGGTGGGGACAAGTTGGAAACTTGTCCTCCATTATCAGTACACCGCAACGCTGCTGGCAATCCAGGCATCGGTCTGGATTAATGAATCCGACTCCATTGCTCGTCGCTGCCATCTATTGATTAGGGCTGCATGCTTTGCTTGGGTTCCTTGTGATAGACAATGGCGTCGGTGGTCAGGGCCATCATGGCGCCGCTGGCCGCTGTGGCCAAGGCGGTCGACACAACGTCCACTACATCTAAAATGCCGCTTTCATAAGCATTGACAATGCGTCCACTGAGTGCATCATATGTATATTCTGCACCTGCCGTGCGCACCCGTTCAATAATCACCGGTGGATGATCCATACCGGCATTTTTAACAATTTGAAAGAAGGGGGTGGATATTACCCGCGCCACCAATTGCATGCCCATAATCTCTTCTTCGGCCGCGCCATTGGCGGCCGCCGTGGCCTCTAGCGCCGGAATGCAGTGCAAAAGACCGGCGCCGCCGCCGGGAATCACGCCGCCGCGCTGCGCCGCCGAGAGCACATTGAATGAGCGCTGCGCCTGCTGGAACATCATTTCACGCTCTAGCTTGCTGCTGGTGCCGATTTTTAAGCGACCGATGCCGCCCGTCAACGTGCCCAAGCGCTTGACATGCTTTGACCGATCTTCGTCATCCAGCGGCGTATCTTCAATATAAGTGCGTACGTGAGACACTTCGGCCTGGATGGCATCGCGGGCGTCGCGATTGGCCACAATGACAATGCCCTCATTGGCATATTCAGCCCGCTGGGCGCGGCCCAAATCCTGCGGGCGAGCAGAGGCGGTGTTGCGATCCATGCTGGGTCCCAACAAAGTGGCGCCGGTCATGGTGCAGAGATCATCCCAAGCCCAGCGCCGCTCGTCACCAATGGTGCTGAGCTTGACGGCCAGCACATCCAGCTTCTTTTTCTCCTTGGGCGCTTGATGGTTCATCAATAGCATTCCCAGCGCCGCACCGGTGACATCCTGCGCCACAATGACCAGCGACTTGGCGCCCACTTTGATGGCGCCTTCCATCAGGGCCAGCGCCTGGTCGGCTTCGGACACTTTGCCGTCCACAACCGCTACGGCGGGCGCAGTCACCACGGCGCGTTTGCGCTGTGGGTCAGAATAGAAATACATGCTGGAAATCTTAGACTTATAGTGGGCGCCATTGATATATTCGCGCTCCAGATAGGGCGCCACATATTTTTCCACCATGACAAACGCGTCTGGCCCCAACAGGTAGCTCATTTCGCCCAACATGGCCGACATGTCATTTTCTTTGGTAATTGTGCGCGCCACAGAGGCAAGCATGTCCTCATCTTCGGCCGGGCGAGCCTGCTGCTTGAGCAGGTCCAGCGTCTGTTTGATGGCGCGGTTGACGCCGCGCTCCAGCCGCACGGGATTGACGCCCGCTGCAACCAGCCGCAGCCCTTCATTAAAGAACGCCCGTGCCAGAACCGCCGCCGTCGCGCCGCCATCCCCCGCGCGCTGCGCCACGCGCCAGATGAGATTGCGCATAACCATGGCGCCAATGTCATCTTGGGCAGAACCAATGCTGAGAATGCGACGCACAATGGTGGCGGCGTCATCCAGCAATTCAACTTTCATGCCCGAATCGCGCTGACTGGCAATGTGGCCACCGGTCGGTCCCAATGTGGGCGCCAGCAGGTCGCCAATACGGTCGATGCCATGTTTAAAGTGTTTCGAGGTGGTGGGTTGGCCTACAACATGTGGTCGATTCATGATCTCGTTGTTTTATCCAATCGGGTCAAGGTATTTGGTCAGGGCGTTGGTACTGCAACTGAGATTGCTTTGAAAACGCGAACGCCATCTCCCCAAAGTGATGAGATACCGCGCGGTTTCAAACAGGGCTCGCTACAAGAGCTCAATACAATTGAACGTGCTCAAGGCATGGGGGGCGCTAGCGGTCTTGATTTCTTAGCCAATCCGAGTAGTCTATCCGCAGTAGTTTACCCGAAGTGTTGGGATTGGATCAAATTTTCGGTGGAAAATAAATTTGCATCTCACAAAGAGCTGCCAAATTCATGAATGCGGCGACAGGCTTCCTGTATATCGGCATCTGGCGCGGTGAGGCTAATGCGCAAAAAGCCAGAGAGCGTGGAACCAAATGCCTGGCCCGGCAGCAACGCCACGCCCGTCTTGTCCAACAGCAGATGACCAAATTCGTAGCCGCTCATGCCGGTTTGGCGCACATCCAGCAGCACGTAGATGCCGCCTTCGGGCGCGCGGCAGGTAATGGGGCCGGCGTCTGTCAACGTTTGACAAACCAGCGCGCGCCGCGCGCCATATTGCTGACGCATGGCTTCGGCTTCGGCAACCTCATGGCTCAGCGCATAGAGCGCGGCATCCTGAATAAAAGGTGGGGCGCCAAAGAGCATACAGGCCAACAACCGACCAACGTGGGCAATGAACGGCTCTGGCCCAATGACCCAACCCAAGCGCCAGCCGGTCATGGCGTGGGACTTGGAGAGGCTAGAGATCACAACGGCGCGGTCGGCCAGCTCAGGCAGATTGGCTGGGCTGAGATGGGGGCGGTCATAGGCAAAGTGGCTGTAAACCTCATCGGTGATCAGCCAGAGATCGTGGCGCAGGCAGATGTCGGCCAGCGCTTCCACCTCATCCGGCCCCAACATGGCGCCGGTGGGGTTGTGCGGCGTGTTGACCAGAATGGCGCGCGTGCGCGGGGTGACCGCCGCCGCCAGCGCATCGGGGTCCAAGTGAAAGCCAGAGGCCGGCGACAGGTTGACAAAAACGGGGGTGGCGCCGGTCGCGCCGACCACCGGTTCATAGGTGCTATAGACCGGCTCTGGAATAATGACTTCATCCCCTGGCTGCAGGACCGTCATGGCCGCGGTATAAAGTCCACACTGGGCGCCGGGCACCACGGCCACATTGGCGGCAGTGATCGGTTGGCCGCCGGTTTGGGCATGATGTGCTGCAATGGCCGCCCGCAGTTCGGGCTCGCCTTCGGCGCGTGTGTAGTGCGTGCGTCCGCTGCGGATGCTTTCAAAGGCAGCGTTGACAATGGATGGCGGCGTCTCGAAATCGGGATCGCCAATGGTGAGCATCAACACGTCGGCGCCCTCGGCCTTCATTTGCCGCGCCCGCATGTGAACGTCCCACGATTTGTAGCCCGAACCTTCGAGCCGTTGAACTGTATTTGAAAATCGCATAGTTTTCCCGTGCTTATCACATTATCAGTAGATCGCAAGAGCAGGCGATAGGGCCGGATTCACCAATCGAGACCGACGCCTGTATCGCCAACACCGTTGCGGTGTATTGATTATGAAGAGGCCAAAGCTGCGCATGGCAGGTACAGTTACAAGGTGATTTCGTCTATCTGGCGGGCAAGTTCTACATCCAACGCGCTGATGGCATTGCCGGCAGCGTGGGTAACCAGATCGATAGAGACCTGCCCATAGACGTTGCTCCACTCTGGATGATGATCCATACGTTCGGCCAGAATGGCCACCTGGGTGATAAAGCCGAACGCTTGCACAAAATTCTTGAACTTAAAGTCGCGGTGCAGCTTGCCATTGACGACCCGCCATTTGGGCAGGTCCGCCAATGCTACCGCGATTTCTGGCGCGGAAAGCGGGTCGCGTTTGGGCACACTATTTCTCCTTAACCCCCACGTGATCTTGAACCAATTTTTCTTCTGGCGCTTCCACGGGTATACTCGCAATGCTGAACTGAGTATCTCACGTTACGCAGCGAAAGCTACTCTGCTAGAGAGAAACAGGAACGGCGGCGAGCCGACTTTCCGCTAGGCTTGTGTAACATACGTGAGTATAACGTGATACTCTTTACCTGGACAAACCTGAAGGGTGCAGGGATGGAGGATCAATAACCAGAAATGGGAGCAAACTGAGTACTTCTATGTCACTATCTAAAACAACGGCGGCATCTGAAACAGCGGTGGCGCTACCCGCACCTGCGGTGGCCAATCGTCATCTGGCTATTACGGCCGTCTATTTTGCTGTGTTTGTCGCGCTGGGGTTGACCAGCGCCTCCTTGGGGCCAACGCTATTGGGGCTGGCTGAACGCACAGGCTCCGCGTTGGGCCAGATTGGTTTTCTCTTTACGGCGCGTTCTTTGGGCTATCTGTTCGGTTCGCTGTTGGGCGGTCGCATGTATGACCGCATGGCGGGGAATCTGGTAATGGGTGGCATGTTGCTGGGCGTGGCGTGTATGCTGGCGATGATTCCGTTCTCTACGCTGCTGTGGATGTTAACCATTGTATTGTTGGTCATTGGGCTGTGCGAAGGCATGGTGGATGTGGGTGGCAATACAATGCTGGTCTGGATCTACCAGGAAAAGGTGGGGCCGTATATGAACGGAATGCACTTTTTCTTTGGCGTGGGCGCACTGCTCTCGCCATTGGTGGTGGTGCTGGTGGCGCAATTGGGGGGCGCCACAACGGCGGGCGCCGGCATTCCTTGGACCTATTGGACACTGGCGATTTTGGTGGCGCCGGTAGCGTTGAGCGTAATGCGCTTGCCCAGCCCGGTGGCGCCTCATGCGGCGGAAGGCAGCGCCACGGCTCGTGCGGACAATCGGCTGGTCTTTCTATTGGCGCTCATTTTCTTTCTCGTTGTGGGGGCAGAAGTAGGCATTGCAGGCTGGATTCACACCTATGCGTTTGAAACGGGTGTGGCCAGCATCGCCACAGCCGCCTACCTGACTTCCGCCTTCTGGGGCGCGCTCACCGTGGGGCGGCTGCTCTCCATTCCGTTGGCCATGCGTTTGCGACCGCGCTTTATTCTGTTGAGCGACATTTTGGGATGCATTGCAAGCATCTGTGTGATCATCATTTGGCCGACGGCGGCCTGGGCAGTGTGGGTGGGGGCGCTCGGCTCTGGGCTGGCCATGGCTTCCTTTTTCCCGACTGTGCTTTCTTTTGCCGAACGGCGCATGACCATTACAGGGCGCGTTACAAGCTGGTTTTTCGTGGGCAGCAGTATTGGCGGCATGACGTTGCCCTGGTTTATGGGGCACATTTTTGAAACGCAGGGACCACGCGCTATGATGTCTATCGTGCTGGCGGCGCTTGTGCTCTCGCTGATCGTCTACTTTGTGATTGTGGCATGGACGGAAAAACGTGAAAGTGCATAATGAACATTGCCCCTTTTGAAACCGAACACTTTTACGCCCAATACGAATTCAACACGCCCTATCAGCTCTGCAACTCTGATTGTGAAACGGTGACCATTGGCGCGCTGTTGGAGATGGCCGATATGTCGTTGGAACAGTTTGGCCTGCAAGCGTTGGGCTACACCGAGTCACAGGGCAATCCTCATCTGCGCGAATCAATTGCCGCAATGTATCAACATGTGCAGCCTGAAGATGTTGTGGTTTTGGGGACACCAATAGAAGGCATCTATTTGACGGCGCGGGCGCTATTGGAGCCGGGAGATGAAGTGATTGTGCTGTCGCCTGCCTACGATGCGCTGATCAATATGTTTGCGCATGTGGTGGGTCCATCCAACGTGAAGAAGTGGCGCTTTCAGCCCCAGCCCTCTGCTTGGACGCTAGAGCTTGACGATCTGCGCCGCTTGCTTTCGCCACGCACCAAAATGGTGGTGGTCAACTTTCCGCATAACCCCACTGGGTATTTGCCCACGCCGCAAATGCAGCGCGCCCTAGCTGAAATTGTAGAGGCGCACAACCTGTGGCTCTTTTGTGATGAAATGTACTTCGGGTTGGTTCACTCGGGCACGCCGCCCATCCCGTCGGCTGCGGATGTGAGCAAACGGGCCATTGTACTTTCAGGACTATCCAAAACGTATGGCCTGCCTGGGCTGCGCAGCGGTTGGCTGATCGTTCAGGACAAAGCCACGCGCGACCGCTTGATGAACTGGAAGTTTTACACCAGCATCTGTCCTCCCGCCCCCACTGAATTCCTGGCCGTGGCCGCATTGCGCGTGTGGCGAGAGTTGCGCGATAAAAACATTGCCCAAATTGAACAGAATTTAGCCCTGGCCGAGGTGTTCTTTCAGCGCTGGCCAGCGCTCTTTACCTGGCGGCGTCCGCTGGCCGGTTCTACAGCGTTGGTGGGCTATCATGTGCCATCGGTCAGCGCCGTGGCTGCTCAACTGGCCGCTGAAGCCGGCGTGCTGATTCATCCGGCCACGACGCTAGATAGCGACGATCGACACATGCGCATGGGCTTTGGCCGCGCTGGTTTTGGCAAAGCGCTGCGCCGATTTGAGGCATGGTTGGGCAGATAAAAGGGTGAGGGGGAGTAGGTGAGTGCCTCTCCTCCCCCTTGGTCCCCCTCCTCTCCAAATTTGGGGAGGAGGGGGAAGTGAGTATGCCAGTGCGGAAAGGGGAGGTGAGACTTCTGCCGCGCACTAGTTGAATGGTTCCCGTTAGTCGAAGAAATCCCCATCGCCTGCCGTCAAATGCTTCTTGGCTTCCTTTACATTAAAGGTAATCCCCAAGCCGGGCGCATCCCACACATCAATGTGGCTGTTTTTCACAATGGGATCGGGTAACCCCTCCACAATGTCGTACCACCAATCTTCAGCCGTGGGATACTCGAAGGCAATATAATTCTGCGGCAGCGCGGCCGAAACTTGTACCAAGGCGGCCAGGCCAAGCAGTCCATCCAGCGTGCCGTGTGGCGCCATCATAATACCATGTAAATCTGCATATTCGGCCACCCATTTGAGTTCAGCAATGCCGCCAATATCCAATGGATCCGGCCCAATAATACTGACCGCACGCGTCTCAATGAGTTCTTTGAAATTCTGGCGCAGATAAATTTGCTCACCCGTGTGGATAGGTGTTGACGTGGCGCGGGTCACCTCGCGGTAGAGTTCGGCCGAAACGTGAGGCGTATAGTCGCCGGTGATCATATCCTCCAGCCACATGACGTTGAGCGGTTCTACCGCTTTGGCAAAGCGGATGGCGTCGGGCACCGTCAGACCCGGGCCGCAATCAAGCGCCAGCCCCACTTCATCCCCCAGCACATCTTTCATGGCCGCCACACACTCCACCATCAAGTTTAAACCTCGTTCGGTCAACAAGCCATAGTTGGGGTAGCGCATGCCGGTGCGCACTTCGCTGTAGAAAAAGTCCGGCACTTCGCGCACCATGCCGCTGTGAAAAGCAATGCCCTGCTTAATAATGCTAAAGCCTTCGGGGCGCTCTTTCATTTTGGCCATGTTCTCGGCATAATCTTGCGGCGTCTGCCCAGCCATGGGAAAGCGAATATTGCCGTTATAGACGCGCACTTTATCGCGAATCTTGCCGCCCAGCAGCTTGTAAATGGGGACGCCCGCGGCCTTGCCGGCAATGTCCCACAGCGCCACTTCAATGGCGCTAATGGCGCTGCCCCAGGGTTTAAACGCGCCAAAGCGCCGAATCTTGAGCAAGACGCGCTCCACATCGGTTGGGTCTTCGCCCAAGATGGCGTCGCGATAAAAAAGCACGTTAGACTTGAGATAGGGTTTCGACCGTTCGGCCTGCCCAAAGCCTTCAATGCCCGCGTCGGTCTTAATGCGCACCACTGGGTATCCACCCAAGATGGTGCATTTGAGATCGGTGATTTTCATGAGTTTGCCTTTCGAGTTTGGTGGTTAGTGGTTGGTAGCTGGTGGTTAGTGGTTGGTAGCTGGTGGTTAGTGGTTGGTAGCTGGTGGTTGGTAGCTGGTGGTTGGTAGCTGGTGGTTGGTAGCTGGTTGCTGGTGGTTGGTAGCTGGTTGCTGGTGGACGATCAGCAATGACTAATAACCAGCAACCAGCTACCAATCTACAAATCTTGATTTTGGGGCAGCATAACCAGGTCGCGAATGGTGACGTGGGATGGCTGAGAGAGCATAAAGATGGCGGCGTTGGCCACATCTTCCGAGCGCAGGCTGGCGTGAGCGGCCACTTTGGCATCGATCTCCGCCTGGGTTGTAAAGCCCCACAGCTCGTTGGCCACCATGCCTGGCGCCAGCGCACCGACGCGGATATTGTGCTCGGCTACCTGCCGCCGCAACGTATGCACAAAGCCCTGAATAGCGTGTTTGGAGGCGCTGTAAATTGGCTCCCAATGGATGTCAATAAAGCCCGAGATAGAGCTGGTGACCAAAATGTCGCCCGACTTTTGGCGGATCATATGCGGCAGCACGGCGTGGACGCAACGCAGAACGCCGTCTACATTCACGTCCATTAGGTTGGCCCATTCGTCCGGGTCACCCTCGGTCACTTGCCCGGGGATATAGATGCCGGCATTGGCAAAGAGCACATCCACGCGGCCAAAGTGCTGCACCGTGCGCTCGACCAAATGGACGATGTCGCTGCTTTTGGTCACATCGGCGGGGATGGCCAATGCATGTTCACCCAGCTCGACGGCCAGCGCATCCAGCTTATCTACCGAGCGTGCGGCCAGCACCAGCTTGCAGCCTAGCGCGGCCAGTGCCCGCGCGGTAGCAGCGCCAATGCCCGAGCTAGCGCCCGTGATGATCACGACTTTGTTGGTCAAAGGATGGCCCATGGACGTCTCCGTTTCTATTGGGGAGGGAGATGTGTAATTTGGTCTATACATTTTAGACCTTTGTCCTATTTTTGCGTAATTTCAATATAGAAGCGTCAAAATCTTTCGATTCTGTAACTGACTCGTAATTGCGATGAGTAAAATAAAGATGGGTCAAGGTTAGTGTATCAAAAACACTTTGACCGATGTAAAATCGGTAGATCGCAACAGCGTGAGAATGGGGAAGATTCATCAAGTTGTCTGCGACAAGTTGTCTGCGATTTACGCAGCGCCAGTGGATCACCGGGGAAACCGGCATGGCCGACCCGGCAATTTCTACTCTAGATGCGTAGGTTTTGGTGAATTGACGCTCATAGCGCTAATCCCATTGCGGTTTACTGAAAATTGTTGCTGATTCGTCAGCATTATGGAGGTTTATATGTTAGATATGTCTATGCACGAAATTTCGCGTACGCGATACGACGAAATGCTGCTCGAAGCTGAACAACAGCGCAAGATTCGGAAGCTGCGCAAGCAGGGTCGCTTTGGCCCCAGCTTGGCGGACCGGGCGCTGCTGGCTGTGGGCAAACAGCTCACTCGCACAGGCGATTGGTTGCAGCATCGCATCGAAATGCAGCCAGGACTGCGCTAAATCCTAGCCGCCAATGGTAATGGCGGCGCTTGCTCCCCCAAAACCAAATAGTCGTTCTACATCATCCCACTTATGTAGAACGTCCAATTGAATAAAGCATCATCTCAATGCAAGGAGATGTTTAAATATAAAACATCCGCATTGGCCCAACGGAGGCGCCAATGCGGATGTTTTGGATTATATATGGCTATGCAGACGTAAATAAATACCATTTGGCTCTGTAAAAGCAATGAATAATTAATCCTTTCTCAGCGTATAATTCACAATGTGTTGCGCTTTAGGGTATACTATACGTAGAAAATGACGGTTTTGCGACTTTCGCGTAGCCTCAAGGAGGCGCATGTGAGTACGATCATTGCACCCAAAGTTCCATTCAAAATTCAACCGGAAGACGAATATCCCTCCTCGGATGGACAACCTATGGCTGAGACCGAAGTTCACATCCTGGCACTGCTGCACTTGTTTAGCGCGCTACGTTTTTATTTTCGCCATCGCCAAGATGTTTATGTGATTGGCGATATGTTCTTGTATTATCGGCAAGGGAATCCACACGCCCGCAAAGCTCCCGATATTATGGTTATTAAGGGGATTGATGCCACCATTCGCCGCCGTTCTTACAAACTTTGGGAAGAGGGTGTACCACCCAGCATTGTAATTGAGTTAACGTCCGGGCAGACCAAAAAGGAAGATATTGTCACAAAACCCGCTCTCTATGCCTCGTTGGGTATTAAGGAATATTTTCTCTTTGACCCCATGTATGAGTATTTAGATGAACAGCTTATTGGCTATCGAATGGACGCTGAGGGTGAATATGTAATCATAGAGCCGGATGCAGATGGTGATTTGCACAGTGTTGAATTGGGGCTCATCTTTAGCATTGAGGACTATCTTTTGCGTGTGGTTGATCCGGAAACAGGTGAGTATATTCCTGCTTTGGATGAAGCGGCGGACCGAGCTGCCGAAGCCATGCAACGCGCCGAACAAGAATCTCAACGCGCCGAACAAGAATCACAACGCGCCGAACAAGAATCTCAACGCGCCGAACAAGAATCTCAACGCGCCGAACAAGAATCCCAGCGTGCCCAGGAGGCTGAAGCGGAAGCCGCCCGTCTGCGCGAGTTGCTGAAAAAGCTGGGACACAACGACGCATTTGAATAATATTTAGGAAGCGGCGATATCGAAGAAACATTCTTCGCAAAATTTCAATACCACCACGTAATTCCCCAAGCATTCACTGCTACCCCCACGATGATCAGCCCTTGCATGAGCCATGAGACGCGCCGCCCGGCGCCTATGGCCAGCAGCACCATGACTGGAACCATAAAGTCCAAACTAAAACGATAGCCAAACTGCCACCAGCCCGTGTTGTAATAGAGCACCAGCGGAATGGCCAGCAGAACAAACGACACCCATGCTCCGAGTGCAAGCGGTGTAGGGCGCCGCGCGCCCAGTAAATAGATGAGCGCTGGCGTGGTGATGAATAAACTCATGCCTTCAGGGTCGGGTGTTAGCGAGCGCGTATTTGCGTCCCAAAGAGGCAGTGCCAGCCACATGGCCCACAAATTTTTCGACGCATAATGCAGGTTGAATTGGCCGTAGTGGTCCAGATCTGGCTTGAGCTTTTGGGCCACATTTTCGGTTAGATAGCCAAAATCCAGCCAATGGTCAAAGCGGGCCACATTGTAGCCCAATAGCAAAGCCACAGCTATCGCCAGTGGAATGGCTGAGCGCAACGTCCAACCGGCAAGTTTGCGCGCAATTGCCGGCTGAGGCCATGATGCAAAGCCGCCCAATCCGGGCGGCAGATTATGCATCCAATAGATCCCCAATAGCAGCGGCCACGTAAAGACCACGTTGGGGCGCGCCAGTAGCGCAATGGCCAGCGCGCTGCTGGCCGGCCAGGCCGATGCGTAGCGCACGGCCAGCCAGACGCTCAGCGCCACAAAGGTGACCGTGCTGATCTGCGCCACAAACCAAACGCTGCCCAGCGTGGCCATATACCAATGCACGCAACCGAGACCAAAGAGCAGCGTCAGCCATAAGTTGTCTACAGTGCTCAATTTGCTCCAGCCGCGCCTGAATAGGGCGTCCAACAGCAAATGAACAAGCAGCACGTTGAGCGCGCCCAGCAATGTGGAAAAGAGGACGGTATTGGTGGCGGCCAGCCCACGCAGCGTAACCCACGGCAACAGCAATAAGGCCGGCAGCGGCGGAAAAGGGACATACCAACGCCCAGCAAATTGGGTCAAATCATGGGTGGATGGTGGTTGAGCCAGGTAAAGTTGGCCCTGTCGAAAGGCATCGGCTAAGTAGTCAAAATAGGCGACCTGTGGGCTAGCGGTGTTGCCGCCCCAAACGGCAGTGGCCCAATAAAGGAGCCAGGCTACGACGAAAATGAAAAGGGGGCGGATGATTTTCAAGGCGGCTCCGAGGAGAATCTATGTAGGGCTAGCTGAATAAAGGTTTATAAACTGTTTTGTTAACTCTCATCAACCGGTCCCGCCGTATGACCGATTTAATTGGGTAACTCCCATAAAGCGTGCCGCTTTGAACGGGCTAAAAACTTGTCCTAAAATGAGTGGGTCAGTTCATGCCAGAAGGAGGGCGCGGGACGGTTGTCGTCGGTCACAATGCGCTCGCCTTTGTCGCAAAACTCATAGAGGATTTTGGTCAGCGGCAGCGGAAAATCTGACTCATCAGCTTCCAGCAAAAAGTAAGGCAATTCGCGAAACTTGACGCCCACGTTGGGGCCATTGCCCTGGGCAATGCGCTGAGCAACGGCGCTAAAATCCTGGCGCCAGCGCCCTTCCTTGCCAATGGCCTGGGCGATCACGTCGATTTCCACGCCGGCGTTAACGCCAAACGAAATTGCTTCCAGGTAGGCCGCATCCACCAGCCCCATCATGAGCTGATTGACGCCTTTGACTACCTGCCCACAGCCGGAAGGCCCACAGTGGGTCAGTTTGGCCGCGCCGCCCACCGCTTCCAGCATTGGGCGTACTTGGGCCACTGCATCTGGCTCGCCACCCACAAACAGGTAGAGATCCGCCTTCTGGGCGCCGCTGGGTCCGCCGCTCACCGGCGCATCAATGAGCACAGCTTCTTGCTGGGCAAAACAGGTGGCCAGCCGACGCGTCTCTGGCGGTGTCACAGTGCCAAAGTCGATGAGGATTTGGCCAGGCTGTACATTGGGCAAAATGCGCTGTTCGGCCACTTCCACAAAGGCACTCGAACTGGGCAGGCTCGTGACAATAATATTGACGCGGCCCACCAGGTTTTCCACACTCAGCGCGGCCTCGGCGCCGGCATTGACCAGGGCATCGAGCCGAGTGGCGCTCAGATCAAACACAACCAGCGGATAGCCGGCGGCCAGGAGGTTGAGCGCCATGGGTTTCCCCATAGCGCCCAGCCCAATAAAACCGATGACCGGCAAGGTGCGATTTTCTACAGCATTCGTGTGCGCAGCAATGCTGCGGCCTTCATTCAGATCTGAATCCGATTGTTCGGCTCTATTCGCGCTCATCGCTCTTTAGCTCCAGCCACGCAATTTCCTGTGGCGATAATTTGAGCGTCATGGCGTCCATGTTGGCGCGGAATTCATCGGCGCTGCGGCAGCCCACCAGCGCAAAGATGGTAATGGGCTGGCTCATGACGTACGCCGTGGCAATCTGCGGAATGCTCAGCCCTTTTTCTTCAGCCAGCGTTTGCACCCTCTCCAGCCGTTTGAGATTTTCCTCAGAGGCATAACATTCGACACAAAGTTTATCTAAATAGGTTTCAGCTGAATCCAGGTTGGATTTATTCAGCCGTCCGCTAAAGAAACCGCCGGCCAGGCTGGACCAGGTAAAGAGCGGCATATTGTGTTTCAGATACCAGGCACGTTCGCTTTCACCCGCTGGACCGCTGACGCTAATGCAATTTTCCCATGGTGGTTTAATCTGTACGGCCAGGCTGAAGTTGGGGCTGCTGGCCACAAATGGATGCAGCCCATTGGCGGCGGCATATGCATTGGCTTCTTCAATGCGCGCCGTGCTCCAATTGGAGCCGCCATAAGCGTTGATCCAGCCCTTTTCCTTATATTTATGCAGCGTTTCCACAATGGGGCCCACCGGCTGGCTGGGATCGTCGCGGTGCAGGAGGTAGAGGTCGGCGTAGTCAAACTTAAAGCGGGCCAGTGAATCATGCAGGTCGGCCTCAATATCAAAAGGGTTGACGCGTTGGCGGTCGCGATTGTGATGCGCCCCCTTGCTGAGCACCACCACCTTATCGCGAATGCCGCGGTCGTTGACCCAAGCGCCAAAAGCGCGTTCCACCGAGCCGTTGCCATATACATGGCCCGTGTCAAAGGTGGTGCAGCCCAGCTCAAAAATCGAATCGAGCAGCGCAAAACTTTCCTCCAGCTTATCCTCGCCAATCATGACTGAGCCCTGCACCAGGCGGGAGATTGGTTTGTCAATACCGGGGAGTGAACCGTATTCCATGATATTTCCTTTGTTTTAATATTGTTGGTTGTGTAAATGATGAAGTGGGCTGGCAAGATGTGCATTGCGTTGTGCGTGTACCGGTTTAGTAGCTTGCGACGTTACCAGTTTCTTGACTGGTTCATGCACCACGCACTACGAAAAAAACAACAGCCCAAGCGTTTGCGCAAGATACCTCTAAACTCCTCCCCCGATCATACCCTTTCCCCCCACTTTGTCAATAAACGCCGCCCAACAATACGCAATACTCGACACTCGATACTCAATACCTCACCCCCTCCACCTTGCCGCTGCCGCCGTTGCGTTTTACAATGAAAACCCGTGTCAAAAACATGAATGGTCAGCCTTTCAGCCATTAGCTGACCGACTGAGAAGCTGATGGCTGACAAGCTCCCCAAAGGAATAATCCATGACCGACCTTCTTTTGATCGACAAAGCGGATGACATTGCTACCGTGACTCTGAACCGACCGCAAAAGATGAACGCGCTCAGCAAGGCGCTTTGGGCCGCCGTGGGCGACGCCATGCAGGCGCTTTCGGATGATGAGGACGTGCGTTGCGTGGTGCTGCGCGGGGCCGGCGACCGCGCCTTTTCCCCCGGCGCCGACATTACCGAATTCGAGAGCGAGCGCGCCAATTTTGAGCAAGCGCGCGTCTATGGCGGTATTATGCATCGCACCATGGGCGCCATTCGCGACTGCCGCCACCCCACCATTGCCATGATCAAGGGGGTCTGCGTGGGCGGTGGGCTAGAGTTGGCCTGCATGTGCGATCTGCGCATCTGCGGCGAATCGAGCCGCTTTGGCGTACCCATTAACCGCATTGGCGTCATCATGGCTTACCCGGAAATTGAAGCGCTTATTGATCTGGTGGGGCGAGCCACGGCGCTGGAAATCTTGCTGGAAGGGCGCGTCTTTGGCGCCGCCGAAGCCAAAGAGAAGGGGCTGGTCACGCGCGTCGTGCCGGATGCACAGGTGGAGGAGGACGTGTATGCCAGCGCCCGCCGCATTGCCGATGGCGCACCCCACTCCAACCGGCTACATAAAAAGTTTGCCCGCCGCTTGCTCGATCCCACGCCGCTCTCTGCCGAGGAGTTTAGCGAGGGCTTTGCCAGCGCCAATTTTGAGGATTATCAAGAAGGCTATCGGGCCTTTGTGGAAAAGCGCAAACCGGATTTTAAAGGCCGCTGAAGTGCACGTGCGCTGCGTAAGTCGTGAAAATTCGCCATGGACGTGATTTATCTGAATGGACCAAGTTCCGCCGGCAAAACAAGCCTGGCTCGCGCATTACAGAGCTTGTTGCCGGGCTATTATTTGCACATCGGCATTGATATGCTCATTGAAATGATGCCTGAAAAGGCAAACCGATGGAGCGCTCCGGAACCCTGTGATGGCTTCACATGGCAAGCAGTTCGGCTGCCCACTGGCGACCTGGGCATGCGCGTGCGGGCTGGACCATATGGCAGTCAAATCGCCGGCGCTTTCCACGCCGTGGTTGCCACATTACTGAGCACGGGTCATCGGCTCATTATTGACGATGTGGCCAATGGCATCTCGGAAGTGCAAATCTGGCTGGATGAACTCCGGCACTATGCTATATGCACGGTTGGCGTGGTCTGCGCCCTAGACGAACTCATCAAACGTGAGGCGACCCGCGGTGACCGGAAAACGGGTTCTGCGGCAGAGCAGTTTTATCGCGTTCATACAGGCGTCAATTACGACTTGATGGTGGACACCACGCATTATACAGCCACACAATGCGCCAATAAGATCGTCGAGCATATCAAGCATTTGTCTTTGGTCTAGCGCCAGCGCAACCGGGGCCAGAGCAGCTGGGGCATCACATGGAAAGATAGCAGATGGAAAGATTGCAGCAGCAGATTGCGTTTATTTTAGAATTGGACAAGCTCAAAGCTGTGTTGCGCCGCACCAAGCCCACCGGGCTGGAGCGGCAGGAAAATACGGCCGAACACAGTTGGCATATTGCCACGTTGGCGCTGGTCATGGCCGAATATGCCAATGAGCCCGTTGATATGAGCCACGTGGTCAAGATGCTGTTGGTGCATGACATTGTGGAGATCGATGCTGACGACACCATGATCTATGATGTAGCGGCCAATGCCGACAAATGGGAACGCGAATCGCGCGCCGCCGAGCGTCTATTTGGTCTGCTGCCCGCGGCACAGGGCGCCGAGTTTAAAGCGCTGTGGCTAGAATATGAAGCGCAAAGCACGCCCGAAGCGCGCTTTGCCAAAGTGGCGGATCGCCTCATGCCCATTCTGCATAATTACCACCGCCAGGGCGAAGGCTGGCTGATTCACAAAGTGCGTGCGCATCAGGTGCGCCAGGTGAACAGCGTAATTGACCACGGGTCCAACGAATTATGGGCCTTTGTGCAATCGCTTATTGATGACGCTGTGGCCAAGGGGTATTTGGCTGAATGAAATCTCACGTTACGCCGCGACAGCCAGTCGGCTAGAGAGAAACAGGAACATCGGCGAGCCGACTTTCCGCCAGGCTTGCGTAACATAAGTGAAATGACAAGATAATACGGTGATGACACGGCGACGGCGCCTGTTGAAGTTACCGTGTTGCCTTGTTGCAAAACGAGGGAGTAAGCACATGGCGCAAACAGACCGTTCCGGCCCGCTGGTTGGGCTCAAAGTTGTCGAAATTACGCACATTATGGCGGGGCCCACCTGTGGTCTCATGTTGGCCGACATGGGTGCAGACGTGATCAAGGTGGAACGGCTGCCCAGAGGGGACGATACGCGCCGCACCATTCCGCCCACCATTGATGGTGAATCGGCGGCGTTCATGATGATGAACCGCAACAAGCGCGGCGTGGCCATTAACTTTCGCAGCCAGGCCGGCTTGGCTGCTTTACGCAAGTTGATTTTGAGCGCCGATGTGTTGGTGGAAAATTTCCGCGTGGGCGCCATGGAGCATTATGGCTTGGGATATGAAGTGCTGCGGCAAGAGAAACCAGAGTTGATCTACTGCTCGCTTTCTGGGTTTGGGCGCACGGGCCCCTATGCCGAGCGCGGTGGTTTTGACCTGATTGCCCAGGGCATGAGCGGGTTGATGAGCATTACGGGCGACATGCCCACCGACGATGCTCAGGAGCCGCCGCCGGTCAAAGTGGGGGCGCCCATGACCGATATTACGGCGGGCATATTGGCCGCCATGGGCATACTGGCCGCCTATGTCCATCGCCTGAAAACCGGTGAAGGGCAAATGGTAGATACGTCACTCTTTGAGGCGGGCATTACGCACACTTACTGGCAATCGGCCATCTGTCTGGCTACGGGGGTGTCGCCCGGGCCGCTGGGGTCTGCGCACCCGCTTATGGCGCCCTATCAGGCATTTCAAACGCAGGATGGCTGGATCAACATTGGCGCCGCCAATCAGGCCAACTGGGAAAAGCTGATTACCGCGCTGGGTGCGCAAGAGCTGGGGGCTGACCCGCGCTTTGTGGACAACGCGGGACGGCTGACGAATCTGCCGCTGCTGGTGGCGCTGTTGACGCCCTATTTTCATCACAAAACCACGGCCCAATGGATGGCCACATTTGACGCCATCGGCCTGCCTGCTGGACCGGTGCTTTCGATTGCCGAGATGCATGCTGACCCGCAAACGCAGGCTCGCGACATGGTGGTGGAAGTGGAACACAGTCGCCTGGGGCCAGTTAAGACCCTGGGGCTGCCGGTCAAATTTTCCGACACGCCGGGCGGAGTGCAGCATGGCGCACCCATCATGGGCCAACACACGCGGGAGGTGCTGCGCGAAATTGGCTATGCGGATGGCGAGATTGATGCAATGGCGGGAAGTGGCGATATTCAGGCTACGGCTGGATAGTTACAAAGAACTTTGCATTTGCGCCCCTTGCGTTAAAAGGAACCTAAGCATGAAACCGATCCTGCGTGATTTCCCCGACCACTTTGAAAGCGAGCGATTGCTCATCCGTGGCCCGCGTCCCGGCGATGGCGCCGAATTGAATGCGGCCGTCACCGAATCGCTGGCGGAGCTAAAGCCGTGGATGCCGTGGGCGCAAAAACCACCCACATTGGCAGAGAGCGAAGAGAATGCTCGCCGCGGCTACACCCGCTTTTTCACGCGCGAAGACCTATGGCTATTGCTCTTTCTGAAGGAATCGGGGTCCAGTACATTGGTGGGCGGCAGCGGTTTGCACCGCATAAACTGGGATGTGCCTAGCTTTGAGATTGGCTATTGGGTGCGTACTTCATATGCGGGCCAGGGCTATATTACCGAAGCCGTAGCCGTGATTACCGACTTCGCCTTTGACGTGCTGGGCGCGCGGCGCGTCTTCATCAAGTGCGACGCCAAAAACGAGCGCAGCGCCGCCGTCGCCCGCCGCCTTGGTTTTCCGCTGGAAGGCACGCTGCACTGCGACACTCGTGACCATTTTGGCAATCTGCGTGATACGCTGGTTTTTGCCAAAGTCCGTAAAGAAGAATAGGAAGTAGGAAGTAAGGAGTAGGCAGGAGCATTACGCGTCTCCTAATCCCTACTTTCTACTCTCTAATGCCTCATACACGGAAAGAGGAGTAAGTCACTGTTCAGAAATAACTTGTCGATTTAAACCTGTCAGGTCTCGAAGACCTGACAGGTTTGGCCGCCAACTGATTTCTTGACGATGACTAAGGATTAAGCAGGGGGCGTCGCGCGTCCCCTACTCCCTATTTCCTAATTCCGCATGACAAGGAGAAACCCACACATGCTCGACCTGCTGCAAAAAGAACCGTTGAGGCTGCACGATATGCAGACGTTTCACACAAAACTGGATGCGGCAAAGGGCTTTGACACCGACTTCATCAAGAATACAGCCTATTTTACCGCCGAGGTGGGCGAGATGATCAACGCCTACCGCCAATATATCAAGATCATTCATCGTGCTCAAGCCAATGGTGCGCATATCACTGGCTCGCATCCAAATGGACTTCATATTGATGCTGATGGCGCCCCTACTATGGATAGCACGCCCATAAATGAGGATGTCGACCATGCCCACGAACATCTGGCTGAAGAGCTGGCGGACTGTCTGGCCTATGTGGTCAAGTTGGCCAATTACGCCGATGTGGACCTGGAAGCGGCCTATGTACGCAAAATGACGCGCAACGTGTCGCGTCAGTGGAGCGGGATTGATTTGAGTAAAAGCACAAAGGAACCGAAAGAGATATGACCACCCATCATTTTTCACCTGCGCACTACCATACCACCATTGGCTGGCATGAACCGGTGCTGCACATTGGCGATGGCGATACGGTGATCACCACTACGGTGGATGCCCGCGGCGCCGACGCTACCGATAAACCAATTACGCCGCGCGGCAATCCCCAGACCGGTCCCTTTTACATTGACGGCGCCGAACCGGGCGATACGCTGGCCATTCATTTTGACAAAATTGTGCCCAACCGTCGCTATGGCTGGACGCGTAAAATGGTGGCGGCAAACGTCGTAGATCCGGATTACACGCCAGAACTGCCCTGGAATACGGAGAATAATGGACTGGCGCAATGGCGTATTGATAACGACGCCGGCACCGCCACATTGGAAGCAGCGGACACATCGCTCAATGGCTTTACATTACCGCTCAACCCCATGCTGGGCTGCTTTGGGGTGGGACCCAAAGGCGGGCAAGCCATCTCTTGCGCCACCTCGGCCGAGCATGGTGGCAATATGGATTACAATGGCTATGTGACGGGCACCACGGCCTACTTTCCGGTCTTTGCACCGGGCGCGCGCTTTCATCTGGGCGATGGCCATGCCCTGCAAGGCGATGGCGAGATTGTGGGGACCGGTATTGAAATTTCTATGGACGTGCAGTTTACGGTGCGGCTGCTCAAGGGCAAACAAAGCTTTTGGCCGCGCGGCGAGAATGCGGACTACATTTTCACCGTGGGCAACGCCCGTCCGCTGGATCAATGCGTGCAGCATGCCACCACTGAAATGTTGCGCTGGCTCATGACCGACTATGGCTTTGATAAAATTGGCGCCCACACTTTCTTGGGGCAATGCGTCGAATATGACCTGGGCAATATTTTTGATCCCGCCTATACCATGGTCTGTAAAGTGAAGAAAAGCTTGCTGTGATTTACGAACTCAGATTTACGAGACGACCTCGTCGACGGGATCAGTTCGTAAATCGTAAATCCCAAATCGTACATTTCTATGTTGTTTGCAATCTGGCGCCCATAAAGACGCTCGGAATGAGCAGGAGCAGTGAACTAAGGTGATACCAGATGGGCAGCAGGTCCCAAAACTGCATTTGCTTTACGAAAGAGGCGGTTAACAAGGTCAATCCCAGTATCAGCGTCGGAATGATCGGTTGCATATGCGCCAAGCGGGCGGTGATCAGCCCGGCAATCACCGAAAAGATTACGCTCAACAGGATGAAAAATACCAACATGCCGGGCTCAAGCAGAGAACTGCCGCTACTCCAGGAATTGGCGGCGCCGCCGATTAATAGCGCTTTGCTGCTAATAAAAAGCAACGTCCAAACAACAAAACCGACAATAACGGCAAAGGTGTTGCGTATCATAAGGGGAAGTTCCTTTCGCGCATATCTAATCGGGTCACATTAAATTCCAATTAGCTTATGCCTATAGGACTTACACAGCGCTCATGGACGGTTAGCTGAAACATCTATGTCATCGTCAAGTTATTTCTGAACAGTGACTATGGCTGACCAAATGATTGTTGCGCTTCGCTTGTGTAAGCCCTCACTCTATCGGATGTGGTAAACGGGTGTATGTGGCGCTCAATGCTAAATATCTATGGCGGCGCATCATTGATTGTAGTGCATCATTGATTATAACGAGTGAGCTGAATGTCGTGTCAAGCATCATCTGGTCTTATTTGGGGATGAACATTACAAACTTTACCCACAACGCTTCACTCATCACCAAGAACCTGTCCATAAATTCGCGCGTGATTGGCGAGACTTTATGCTGTGTAATACAAATAATCTAAATCTGTTGTTGCGTAAAAACTTCATGCTATTTGTGTTACACAGCACCTTATCGTGAGGCAAAGGCTAACCCGAAGAATATATGGGCAGATAGTCACAACTGCCATCATACAACTTTTATATTCACGACTTACGCAGCGCGGGTGGACCGCCAGGAGAGCACCACTGAGCTGACCGGGCAATTTTCCTCCAGGCTTGCGTAAGTCCTCATATTGAGGAAAATCAACGTGTCGAACTCTTCCATTGTCTCCATTGAATGGGCCAATTTTGAAGGCCGCCGTCCGCGCAGTGCTGGTTGCAATGCCCGGCTGGGTGAACATGGCGTCACCGTGCAGGTGCCGCTGGCGCGCATTACCTGTGCCGATGGCAGCCGCGGCTTTGGCCCGTGCCGCACGACACCCGCTGCCGCCCAAGAGCTGATCGGGCGCAGCGCCCACGATCTGCTTTCCCATGAAGCTGGCCGACTCCCTGTTTTAGAGGACGCCGCCCGCGCGCTCGAGTTTCCTTTGTGGGATCTGCTGGGTCAGCAAAGTGGACAGCCGGTCTATCAGCTGGCGGCGGCCACCCGCAAGCATACCGTGGCGGAACCGCTGCGCGTCCCTTGTTACGATACCTCGCTCTACATTGATGATCTGCATCTGAGTTCGGAACAAGAGGCAGCGCAACTCATTGCCGATGAGGCCCGGCAAGGCCTGGCGCGTAACCACACCGCCTTTAAAATTAAAGTGGGACGTGGGGCGCGACACATGCCCATTCAGGAAGGTACAGACCGCGACATTGCCGTGATCCACGCTGTGCGAGAGGCCGTGGGGCCTGATGCCGCCATTATGATCGATGCCAATAATGGCTATAATCTGAATTTGACCAAGCAGGTGCTGGCCGCCACGGCCGATTGTCACCTCTTCTGGCTGGAAGAAGCCTTTCATGAAGACGCTGTCCTCTATGGTGATTTATGCGAATGGATGAACAATGAGGATCTTTATGTGTTGGTGGCCGATGGCGAAGGGTTGGCCGCACCTACGCTGCTAGATTGGGCTGAACAGGGCGTTATTGATGTGGTGCAGTATGATATTTTCGGCTACGGGCTAACGAACTGGCTGCACACCGCGGCCAAGCTGGATGCGCTGGGCATTCACACCGCGCCCCATCATTATGGTCGCCATTTGGGCAATTACATTTCAGGCCATTTGGCCACCGCCGCCGACCAATTTCTCTTTGTAGAATGGGATGAAGCGACCACGCCGGGCATTGCCGCGCCTGGGTATGCCATTGTCGACGGGCACGTTATGGTGCCGGATAGTCCCGGCTTTGGTCTTGCCCTAGACGCAGAGCGTTTTGCCCATGCCGTTGCAAACGGCGGCTTTCGCGTAAACTAGGTTCTGCTGCGGCCAATTTATAGAGAGCGCACCAAAAAAGCATCATGAAAATTACCGACATCAAAGCAATCTATCCCAAATATAAACAGCCGCTGGCCGGTTGGCGGCCCCACCTGTGGCAAATCGTAGTGCGTGTGGAATCCGATAGTGGCGTGGTGGGCTATGGCTACGGGGGTGGTGGCGAAGCCGCGCTGCCGATTATTAACGGCCACTGGCGTGACTTGTTGATCGGCCAAGAGCTAAACGCCATTGGCGATATTGCCGCCGTGTGGGATGTGCTGTACCAGGCCTCGCTGCCGTATGGGCGCAAAGGCGTAGCCATTATGGCGTTGAGTGGCGTGGATCTGGCGCTGTGGGATCTGCTGGGGCGCGCCGAAGGCATGCCGGTGAGCACCTTGCTAGGCGGGCGCGACCGTGAACAGATTCGCGCGTACGCCACGGGCACAGATAGCCAGTGGTATGCCGAGTTGGGATTTACCGCGCATAAGCTGCCGGTGCGCTGGCAAGATGAGCGCGACTACGACGCCACAGCGCAGCTGGTGGCGCAGGCGCGAGCGGCCTTGGGACCGGATGCCCAGCTCATGCTCGATTGCTATATGAGCTGGGATGCGGACGTGACGCGGCGGATGGCGGCTCATTTGGCGTCCTACAATTTGTACTGGTTTGAAGATGTGGTCACGCCGGATCAGCTGGCCGCGCAGGCCGCACTACGCGCAGACATTGGACCGGTACTCCTGGCCGGGGGAGAACATGAGTTTACCCACTACGGTTTTCGCGAGATCGCCCAGGCCAATGCGCTCGACATTTGGCAGCCCGATATTACATGGTGTGGGGGAATTACGGCAGGATTGCGCATAGTGGATCTGGCCCAGCAGGTGGGTGCGCAGGTAATTCCGCATCGCGGCGGCGAAGTTTGGGGGCTGCATTTAATTGCGGCCACCGAGTGCGTGGATCTGGCTGAAGTGCTGCCCGGCACGCGCGCTGCTCAGCCCGATCCACTTTGGCTAAATGAGCCGCCGGTGGTCGACGGCGTAATTATTGTTCCTGATACACCCGGCTTTGGGGTAGTGTTAAACGAGGATTACGTGTAGATTTAGGCTTGTCTGATGGCGGTTGTCCCTTTTTGGGCAGAACCCTGGCGCTATGCAAGCCATATTGATCTCATTCAAAAGTCCGCCGCTAATATTTGATACGTTTGCGCGGCTGTTCCGCCTAGACTTCGCAATAGCATGACTCCCGCATTATCCTTTGGGAGCGGTCCCGCCGTGACTGTGCGCCAGCCACGGTGCGCCGCTTGGTTTACGGCATGAGTCAGCAACTGTGTGCCAATGCCTTGCCGCCGCCATGCTGGTAAAACCCCTAAATATAATAGACGCCCCGTTGTCACTGGCCGACCGCTGCGCCATTGGAGCCAACGGCGCCACGGCCAATGGCGGCCACCATTGGCTCGCCGCAAAGCAAATCCCAAGTCGGGTTGCACCAGGACAAAGCCAACTGGGGTACGCTGTATGCGCGCTACCCAAGCCAATGTGGGCGTGAGCAGAAGTTGGCTGATCAAAAATTTCGATTCGCGTCTATCTGGCGCCGGGAAATGTTCTGATATGGTGCAGGCCGTTTGGAAGAGCGGCAACAGACTGCGCGCCAGACGCATTGGATCTAGTGGCGAGAGTTGGGCCGGGCCGCTTGCCGTGGCGAGGATAGATTCGTCTGCGCTTTCTTTGCTAGTATCAATGTCAATATAGTAAAGACGCCGTTCTTCCAAAGGGTGCATAACGCCTTGCAGCAACTCGGGCAGGTACGGCGCATTATAGGGCGTATGCAAGGGCGGCGCCAGATTAAACGAATCTACAAGCACGCCACATTGCAGATGCGGCGATACAATGCAAGGACCAATCGCTTTGTGGCTGCCTTTCTCCCACAATTTTTCAGAGAGGAAGTAGAAAAATGTCTCCAGGCTATCCTGATCATTGACGCTGCTGAAATGGGACAAATAGGTGATGCGTTCCGCCTCATGTGCGTGCGTGAGCAGGAGCGCAGTGGCCAGCGTGCTTTCAAATCCTGCACCACCGGCCAGAGAAGAACTGCGTCGCGCCAGCCCATCCATATATAGAAAGAGAGGAGCCATGCGCGCCAGATGAGGCGTGCGCTGGGGATGCAGTAGTGGTTGCCGCGCAGCGCTGTGTGGCGGCGTCCAGCGCTTATCCTGGCGCTGATGGTTATACCAGCCCTGTATAAAATGGCGGCGATCCCAAAATGAATCTGCCACATGCTGTTGATAGTTAAAATAGTGGGCTGCCATAATATTGGGAACAGGTGAAATTGGGTCCATAATGCCACTTTTCCCCACAACTGGGGATAACTCTGGGGAAAAGAGAGGCGGATTTAGGATAACTTGTGGACAATTTTTTAGGGATTTAAAGCGACCAAAGCTCCTAAAAATTCAAGCTTAAATTTTTGAGTACCCTTACATAAAGCCCAAAGTGCTATGTTGCGTCTTCATTTTTATATATGGCTATATATTGCGTAGCACAAATGTTTTGTCGGCTTTAGCGACGAAAATTGGCCAATTTTGCCCCACAATTGGCTTTGGTTGAGCTTGGCAAGCGGCCCAATATCTGATAGACTATGAAACATAGTTTGGTCAACACATAGTTTGGTTAACGCCTTGTGGTCGGCAACACATTGCGGTTAGCAACACGAGGTTGATGTTACCAGACTGGTGATGCCCAAACACTTGTAGTACACCCAAACAGAACTATTACCTGACTAACATTTGAAAAATGCGTACTTGTCATCCTCGCACCCAATCGAATTGGCACCCTAATTCTGACTGCAAACGCATTTTCATTACCTCATGGCCACTTCTACAAGCTCGATATGGGACTGGTAAGCCGCCCAGGTGGTAATTGTCCCAGAGCGGCCATTTGCATCAAAGTTGATAATTCAATATCGGCACAACACAGACTGATTACGCTGTATTGGGGTTATTCTGAAAACGATATCCAGTAAATGGATGTGGTCATTTTCGGAAAAACCTTAGTGATAGTTTCGCGCGCTATGAATACATAGCCCTGTTTGAAAACGCACAATTTCAGGCCGACCATATAGAAAAGAATTGACGCGCGTTTTCAAAGCAGCCGCCCTGGAAGCGGTAAGCGCTTTAACTAGACTCGATTTAACGCGGGCAGGTGACGCATGGCATAGTTTCTTGGCTACGGCAACGTTACCTAAGTCCGGCTAAAATGATAATTATACACAACAGAACTTCATTGTACCCCAATTTTGAATAGATGGCTATCAGAAAACGACAGTTTCGTTTAAACGAAACTGTCGTTTTCTCGCAGTAGAGAATGAATGTTTTTATTTCAATCATTTGGATGTGCGCAGGCTCTGTTTATGGTATCAGTAGATCGCATCGCGAAGAGAGTATCGGATTCAACAAGCGAGACCGACGCTTATCTCGTTAACACCGTTGCGGTGTACTGAGTATGAGTAGATCGCAACGACACGAGATAGCGCCGGATTCAACAAGTTATACCGACGCTTATCTCGCCAACACCGTTGCGGTGTACTGAGTATGAGTGAGTGAATAAAGCTGTAGTTGGCAGGCGCAAAAATGAGCGGTTAAGGAGGGCTTATTTATAACATGTATGGCGCACTGTTTTCATCAAATTTATCTCATGTTGAAAATTCAACAGACGTATCCCAAGCTGGCGCTCAGGGCGCGAAAAGTGTTGTTGAGAGCCAGGCCTCGAGAAGCAACCAAGCGCGTGAAGCAAGCAGCACGGTGGATAGTAGCCCTCGAGCCAACACTGATTCGTGTAGTAAAGAGGACGTGTTTCAGCCACGGTTGACGCGACAAGTGTCTTCCAATACCGTGCCGCCTCAACAGAACGAATCGAACGCGTTGACCGCTCAAAATGGCGCGATCAGCGGCGTGGATGCCGAGGCTATTTGGCAAGCTGCGCGTAGTCAGCTGGCTATGCAGATGCCTGCGGCCACATATGACACCTGGATGCGCGACACCAAAGTGGTGGCATATGAGGATGGTGAGTTTATTATTGGCATTCCCAATGCTTATGTACGA
>JACKBC010000036.1 GCA_020634755.1 Caldilineaceae bacterium
GCCGTCAGCTAAAGGAAGTACGCTGAGGCGCACTATTTATCATCATTTTGACCAGTACAAAAACGTGTGACTGCTGATGATTTTGGTGCTGAAACAGTATTGCGTTTTCACATTTTCAGCTAATGAGCATTATGCGTGCATTATGCGTAATGTACAGATTCTTCACTATAGCGCATTTGGACAATGGTAAAAACTAACATGGCCACAAAGAGCACCACGGCGGCCACACCGGCGCGGCCGGCATTAAACCCCACAAACCCTTCCTGATAGAGGAAGTAGATCAAGGTCGTGGTGGCATCAACCGGTCCGCCATTGGTCATCACTTTAATAATGTCAAAGGATTGAAAACCGGCCAAAATCGTCGTCAAAATCAAGAAAAAGAGCACGGGCGAAAGCCCCGGTATGGTAATGTGGCGAAAGCGAGCCCAGGCCGTGGCGCCATCCACCGTGGCGGCTTCATACAATTCGCGCGGGATGGCCTGCAAACCGGCCAGGAAAATGACCACCGCATAGCCTACATTTTTCCACACATGCACAATAATCACTGCGGACATGGCCCAATGTGTATCCAGCAGCCAGTTGGGTGATTCCAACCCAATGGCGCTGATAAAAATGTCCAGCAGCCCATAGCGCGGGTCAAAAATATAGATCCAGACAATCCCAATGGCGGCGCCGCTCAGCATGACCGGGCTAAAGATAATGCCGCGCGCGGCGTCGCGACCGCGCAGCGGCTGGTTGAGCAGCAGCGCGATCAACAGCCCAAGGGCGCAGATTAACGCCACCGAGGCAAATGTAAAGACCAAGGTATTTAGTAAGATCGTCCCAAAATTGGCGGAAGAGAAAAGGAAGGTGTAATTATCGAGCCCCACCCATATCTTAACCGGTGAAAGCATGTCCCAGCGCACAAAGCTAAGATATCCATTGTAAACAAGCGGCCAATAGGTAAAAATCGAAAATAGAACCAGATTTGGCCCCACCAGTAGGATAAACAACAGCCATTCTCGACGCTCGGCTGTAGTTGAATTCCGCAGAAAGCCCACGCTGGCTTCTCCTTTAGATCATATCCGAAAATTTGCTTGCCGCCGCCACGACCTTGACGAGTGGCCAACTTGGTCACAGAAAATTTACGGACAGACGCTTCGTGAATTTAGGTGAAAAATGGTTCTGTGATGATATCATCACAGTCGATTTATGATACCGTGGGGAATTTAAAACTTTTTGCCCGGGAAGTTAACATTGCGTTAACGATCATAGTATACAGAAATCTATGCGGAGAGGCAAATACTTTCATCAACCTTTGAGGCTCATTATGTCTGGTCCATGGAGCAGTCGTTGGCGATTGTCCGTTTCATATTTTCACAAAGTGCTTGAAATATCCCATAGATTAAGGTACAATAGCCAACAAGCTATATGATACAACTTACGCAGCACCAGTGTAACCTTGGGAAGGCAGAGTTCGCATAATGCACCCTTGGCGCTAGACTTGCGTAAATCCGGATAAATGACTGGTCGGTTTCCACCTCGCATTCACTGCACGTCCCACCCTACATCACCACGATAGCACCCCAACAGTCAATAGCAACATTCTGTCCTGACTTATACAGCGCCAGTTGCGAACCGGGCGGCTCTTACGCTGGGTTTGCCTATATTTTTAAGTTCTTTGGATGGCTCTGTGCACGGCACAACCGCAATTCTTTGATGGCTCTGTGCACGGCACAACCGCAATTATATAACTGAGGGGTGTACATAATTCGCTGTTCGAGTGGCAATGACTCGTAGACCCACGTGCGACGCACTACCCGCTAAGGTGGCTGTATTACGGTTGTTCCTCTGGGCAGGGTGACGCACACCTGCCCGCACCTACGCCACTAAGGCGATTGCAAAATTTAAAATGCGCCATATTTTAGGATGCAATCGCTGAAGCCATTGCCCCAAGCGATACTATCTGGCGGATTTATTTTTGGGCAATGGCCTAAAATATTTATGCACACTCTTCATATTATTCGTAACGGAAAGGAATTTTTGATGAATCGTATCTTAAAGTGGATTGCCATCACGCTGGGCGTGCTCATTATCTTGGTGGCATTGACCGCCGTGGTGCTTAATCGGTGGGGAAACTCGCGTTTAGCCGCGGCGCCCGTTGTGTCCATCAAAATGGTCGAAGTGCCAACCGATGCAGCGGCGATTGCCCAAGGGCAGCGGCTGGCAGCCATTAGCGCGTGCATTGAATGCCACGGCGCCGACTTGAGCGGCACCGTCTTTCTAGATGAAGGCGCCATTGGCTATATACCAGCACCCAATTTGACCAGTGGCCAAGGCGGCATTGGCGGCGCATATAGCAATGCCAATTGGGCCGGCGCCATTCGCCACGGCGTGGCCGCAGACGGACGCACGCTGGTCATTATGCCTTCGTATCACTACGCTAATTACAGCGACAGCGATCTGGGTGCGCTGATTGCGTATCTCAAGTCGGTTCCGCCGGTAGATAATGATCTGGGACCGCGCAAACTCTCGTTTACCGGCGCGATTATCTTTGGCGTGTTGGCGTATGGTGATTGGGCCGTGTCGCAGATCGACCATGCGGCAGTTGGTGGCGAAGGCCCGGCAGCGGCGCCATCCCCTCAATATGGTGAGTATTTGGTGGCCACGGCGTCCTGTGGCTCGTGCCACGGTGAAGACTTAGCCGGCAACCCGGGCAATGATTCGCCCAAGGGGCCTAATTTGACGCCCGGTGGCGAACTGGCCACATGGACAGAAGCAGACTTTTTCACCGCCCTGCGCACGGGCCAAACGCCAGATGGGCGTGAACTCAGTGCCGAAATGCCCTGGCGCGGCTATGCCCAAATGACCGACACCGAGCTAGGCGCACTTTGGGCCTATTTACAATCGCTAGCTCCCAAAGCGTCGGCACTGGTGGAGTAACAGCGGCGATTCGTTTTCGCGTACTCCCTCCTTTGCTGACGCCGGCAACACAAAAAGCCAGCGGCATCGAATTTTCTTGATGCCGCTGGCTTTTGATTTTAGACATTCGCTCAATTTTCAAACAGCTTATTATCAGCTTATGTTACGCAAGCCTGGCGGAAAGTCGGCTCGCCGACGTTGCTGTTTCTCTCTCGCAGACTGGCAGTCGCTGCGTAACGTGAGTTATCAATACACCGCAACGGTGTTGGCGATTCAGACATCGGTTTCGAGGGTTGAAGCTGGTTCTATCTCTTGCCGTTGCGATCCACTGATTATATTGGCGCTATGGTGAAGGCGTCACTTTGGGGATAATAATCTCCATGCCGGGCTGAAGCACCTGGTTTCTATCCTGAATTTGTGGGTTGGCCGCCAGCAGATCTTCGACCGTTAGACCGCGCTCAAATGAAATTGTCCACAAATTATCATCCTTTTTAAGAATATAAATCTCCTGCACATTGTCACCCAGTGCGGCCGTTGATTCCGTTGCGGTCGGTTGCACCGTAGGCGGCGAGGGCACAGTTGCTGTAGGCGCCAACCCCCGAATCGGCGTGCTGGTGGGCCGCGGCGTGTTGGTGGGCCGTAGCGTACTGGTTGGCAATGGCGTCCAGGTAGGTGCATCGGTCGACGTGGCGGAAGCCGTATGTGTAGGCGTGGCGGCCGGTCTCAAAGTAGCGGTTGACGTGGCAGTCCATGTGGCGCTTGATGTGACGCTTGATGTGGCTATTGGTGTGGCAGTGGGCGTCGCAGCAGGGGACGTAGCCGCGGCAGTAGATGGCGCAGTCGCTGTCGATGAGGGAAGCGCGGCCGCCACGGTTGTGGGCGTATTGGCGAGCGTCGGTGTTGGCATGGGGGTCAAAGTGGCCGTATCCGTCGCGGTAGGCGTCGCCTCGGCGGTCGGTGGCGGACGCGTGGGCGGCGCTACTGTGGCCGTTGCCGCCAGAGTAGGCGCCACTTCTACAGTGGCCGTGGCCGTAAATCCATCACTGGCCCCGATTGTTGATGGATTATCTACGTTCGACGCCGTAGCAGTGCTTGTGGCAACGGCGTCATCATCGTGCAGCTCTGTAGTCGTAGGGTCGGCGTTTGTCACCGCCGGCGCCACGGATTGAGCAACAGACGCCGGCATTTCGCCCTTTTGCGCAACAGAAGGCGCAGCCGTTGGTTCTTGCAGCGCCTGAATCCCTGAAAACGTAGAAATTTCCGCATTTGACCGTAAAAAGGTAAAGGTCAAATAGACAAAAATGAGGCCGACAAACAGGATTGCGGTCGTAACATAGAGGGGAGTCCTCGACATTTGACGAGGCGGCGCCCGACGCACAACAGGCGCCAATCCCTTCCATTCGATTAGCAACGCCGCGGCCTTTGCATCCGCGTTGCGGCGCTCCATTTGCGAAAGCAGCTGCTCCGCCACCTCATCGGCGGCATGATTGGTGACGGCATATGCTATCTCTTCCGCAGAAAGCGCCATCGCAAGGGCGCGGGAACAGAAGAGAACAACATCATCTTCCTGCAAATTCAGGTAATCAATCAGCGATAGACGCTGACCCGCCGCTTGCGCAGAAAGCTGTTCGACATCACGCAAGTATGAATTGATCTCAATCAATTCGTGGGCGCCGAGCAAGGGCTGCAAATTGGTCTGCTCCTGCCCCAATCCACCATTTTCTTCAGCCGCTTGGAGCGCATCCACAGAGTTAGATATAGAATCCAGCGTGAGCAGCGTGGCTACACCATTGCGCACCAGATATGCGCAGCAATCGCCCACATAGGCCAAATAGAGCCGATTTTGGGCAATGGCGCCAGCCAACATGGAGGCCGCCATATCGCTGAGAGAAGGATCTTCAGCCGCATTGCGCCTCAATTCAGCATTTGCTTGTTGAAACGCAGCTTCCAGATAATAAAGAATCTCATCTTCGTCAATAATATCAGCGTTGATCAGCTCTTTATAAACGCTCTCAACGGCCAATTTGCTGGCCACGCGCTCTTTTGCACCGTGACCAATGCCATCAGCCAACAGTGCATACCAAATTGGATTCTTCCGTGTGCTCGTACGTTCGTAGGTGCTGTTCGATGGAAATATGAGGTAAGCATTCGCGTTTCCGGCCTCTACATTGCCAGGCACTGTAGCATGGGCAAAAGCCAGATTTTTGGACGGACGGTAAGCGGGGGCGGTTTGGATCATATCAATTTGTTCTAAACAAAACCTCTTTTTGATTCAAGATTTACGCAGCATCGAACTGTGCAAGGAGCACTTGCGCAAAAAAACGCCAATGCGGTGGCATATCGATTTAATGATATCCAATGGTGCAATGCAAACCGCGTGGTTACAATCCTTCCCATTTTAGATGATTTACGCAATTGTTACTGTGCGATTGAATGTCGGTTAGGATACGCTATTGGGCAGCCAAAAGAAAATGGCTTCATTTTGCAAAGGATATTTACAAAATGAAGCCATTTTCTTTTATGGAAGTTAACCCATTAAATCGGTAAAAGATGGCACTGGCAGCCAAAGTACGCTAAAGCGCACTCTAGAAACAGCCTGCTTGAGCGGGCTTCCGCTAGCAGACGCCGGCTTCAGCCTGTGGCATCAAGTACCGAAAATAATTTATGAATGTTCTTCAGAGATAAGTAGTTCAGATCAAGCGTTTTGCAGCAGGGCGATCAAACGACGGCCCAGGATGTGATCTTCATAACGCCGGCACAGCGCGACGAGGGTGGGGCCATCAACCAGCTCCGAGAGGTTTTGGGTATAGCAGTCAATATTGTCATTTACTTCACGCAAATACAAGCGCGCCGATCTCTCATGACAGCGCAATGCACGCGCAATCTGACCTACGGTGAATTTCATGGTTTGGGCTTTGGAACGATTTGAGCTGCCTACAGACGCACGTAATGCCATAATGTTATCTCCTTTGTCTTGGTATGCCACATTCAGCACACCGCAACGGTATTGGCGATATAGGCGTCGGTCTCGATTGGTGAATCCGACCCCATCTTTTGCCTTTGCGGTCTACTGATACTGGCAATTACCCGAACACAAATTCAACAGACAATCTGGTATGTTGACAGTTGTGCGCAGCACAGAGTCAACACACAATCTTTGTTGGGACTCAGGCCGGCGGTGCAAATAGGGCTTGCGGCAAATAATAACTTGCGGCTCTATCCATGAAGCTTGGTTTCTTTATCGACAACGTTTGTCGATGTGCGCCAGTGCGTGGCGACAAATGACGGGCGAGGAACGGCATACATTCAGTACACGCTACACGACTATAAGGGGGTTGCATCTCAAACGCAGCCATACATCAATATGTTCCGCCCACATACGCAGAGAGCGGCGCTGCGTATCCATCATACCACATACGCAGAGAGCGGCGCTGCGTATCCACCATACCAAACATTGGCGATATGCATACGGTACAGCAGCAGTGGAGAATCTTCAATAGGTCAATAGTACTATTAGCCGGTCATAAAAACAAATCTTTTTAAACAAATCGACAGAGCCATATTATCCCAACTGCTATGTCAAGTTTTATGTTTGGCACAAGAGCTGACAGGTTTTGAAAACCTGTCAGCTCTGAGCGTATTCATGGCGCTTGACTCGGCAAATGGGATTATTCAAATATTTGTACGCAGATGCACACAGACTATTCAGAGAAAATCCGCCTGCATCTGCGCTTATGTGCATACCAAATCCGGCTCAACGGGATCTCATGTGGTCCAGCGTCAAACACTTTGGCATTTTCAAACGAATCGAGTATAAGCCCACTATCTCGGCTAAAAATAGCTGCTGATCAATTCAAACAGTTCCTTAATGCCTTCAGGATCGCCAGAGAGTACTTTGGTCGAGGAAAAGCGAGCAATATTGTTGAGCGCGCTAATGTCGGCATCGCGACCATAGGCCACGGGGAAAATGAGCAGCGGGTTACGCTCACCGCGCGCCAACGAGGTTACATCGCGCAGGCTATGGACGCTGGCCGTATCCTGGCCATCGCTCAACACAATAATGGCGCGGATGCGATCGCCATCTTCGTTTTGGATTGAGTTGGCGGCTTCAATAATCGCATCATAAAGCGCAGTGCCGCCATCGGCATAAAGCCCGTCAATCGACTGACGCAACTGCCCCTGAATGGATTCGTATGAATTCATGGGGACCAGCGTGGTTGAGATATCGTTAAACTCGACCAGGGCCACCTGATTTTGCGGCGGCAGGCGATTGAGAAATTCCTGGGCCGCCTGTTTGGCCTGCTCCAGCTTATCGCCCTCCATGGAGCCAGACGTATCAATGACCAGCAGAATATCGGCCTGCTTCTTCACAAATTGCCAGCTCGCTTGTACCGCCGCAATCACGTCCGGGCTCGGTGCATCCAGCACGGTGGCCGGCTGCTGCGGATCCACGCCCAGCTCGGCCACAAAGGGATAGTCGAGCGTCACCGCCGGATTGACCGGACGAAAGCCAGCCTCCATCACTTTGCGCTGCACCGCCTCGCTCAAAATATAATCGGTAAAAAGTTTAGCGCCTTCACGCTGCGCGGGCGAAACCCATTCTGCATTGGGAATGGCAAAGGGATGCTCATGCCAGAAGGTGCCTTCCTTGGGATAGAGCGCCACCAGCTTTTCTGGCGGTTTATAGGTGGTTTTGCCCTGATTGATGTAGATTAGGTCATTCTCCTCTAGCGCCACAAAGTCTAAATAATCGGGGCCTTGCGCAATATACTCTTTAAACTCCGTCGTGCGCGACGAATAGTGCTTGATCATGCCTTCAATGTCGCGCACGCCCTCTTGCACCTTACCATCATCTACAATGTCCAGCGTCAGCCGTCGAAAATCGGCCTGGTCAGAATTGTAGCGCGCGCTGGCATAAAATTCAGCAATCAACGTCGAAAGCGCCGTTGAACTAACATATGGGTCGGTGTGTCCATAGTAGATGGTTTTGCGGCCAGGAATGCCATACGCCCCCCAGCCATCTGGATTGTGGAGCACTTGCAGCAGCTCTTCCCAACCCACGGGCTGCCCACCATTGTGTTGCTGAATGGCCTCCAGCCGGCTTTCCCAAATGGCCATGACCACCGGCGCCAAGGCCGTTGGTGGGCTGTCGGCCAAGTCGAACACTTCGCGCCCGGTTTGGTAATTGACCAGGGCCAACCAATGGCTCACCGAGGGCGAAAAGATGGTGGGCTTTTCCACATTGGTATTGTTGGGGGCAATGACCGCGTTAATGATGCCTTGATGCACCGTGCCCGATGAGCCTGAGCGTCCGGTCACATAGATAGGTTGTTCACCACTGGCCAGTCGTTCTCCGGTTACGGGGTTGCGGCCCTCGGCAAAGGCCTGGTTGAACTCGCGAATGGCGTCGAGGATATAAAGTTCCTCCTCTGGCGCATAGACGAGCGATACCTCGATGGCGTTGTCCGGCGCTGCCACGCCACCACCAGCCTGATCAACAGCCGGGCTCGAATTCAAAAAGGTGCGCACTGCAACCACGGCGACGACCACAAATATCGCCATCAGCGCCAAAAACAGAACGCCAACAATCCCGTATGCTCGCTTCATAGTTTCATATGCTCCAATACTCTCACGCTAATCATAGTTAGTAATCATAGTTAGAACGTAACGATTTCGCCCCCCAGGACCTGCATAGTTCCTTTAGGACTAAATTGTGACTTTCATTGGCCGATGCGCTCGCGTTCGGCCCAGCGCAGAAAAGCCAATACGGCTTGATCGTCAACCACCACCAGGGTGGACGCTGGCGGCGCGCCACTGCTAACCTCGGCGGTAAATCCCGCAGACGCCAGCTCATCCGTACGGTCCAACAAAAAGTTAAAAAAGCGTTGCGCAATATCACCTTCGGCCGCGGTCAAATCTGTGCGCAACGCATAGGGATAATCCAGACGCACCGTATAGGTCGGCGCATTAATATCAAAGGCTTCCCACTTTTGCAAGCCGTCCAACGAGCGTTGCCAGGACGCGCCACTCAGCAGCCCCACATCACCCACAGAGGGGCCACGTGTGGCCAGCGCCTTGGCGGGGTCGGCGCCCAGCGTGGCAAAATTGGGCACGCTATCCACAATGGGGGTGAGCCACTGCACAAACGCGCTATCCACCACATCGGCCCGCGTCACCTCTGCATGTTGATGATACGAAGCGGCGGCAGAAAGCAGGGCCGCCAATCCTTCGGCGCTGTGTGTGGGCGATGCAATCGTCAACTTGAAAAAGCCCCAATTTTGTTCTCCCCCCAGTTGGGACCAATTTTCCATCTCCGCGGCGCGCCCCACAGTAGGCCAATCTACGCTGCCCAGGCTTTGGGCGCGGCTGTCAAAGGCGCCCCAGGCCAGGTCCGTATGCACCAGAGAGCCGCCCTGCTCAAAATCCGACGGCACGGCATACGGCGCGCCTTCGTCGCGTCCAATCGCCAGCACAAAAGCGGCTTCAGGCGACCACACCTCAGGCAGTTGCTCGGCAGGCTGCTGTCCATACGTTTGCGCCGCGCTCATCCCCGAGATTTCAATAATGGATACAGCCGCATCGGCATGCCGCTGATTGAAATCGAGCGCGGCCTGACGCGCCCACGGCGCCAACTGCGCCGGCATGGCTACACGAACGTCCGTCTTGACCACGGCCCGCGACGGCAACGAGAAAAGCTGCATTTGCTCGCCCGCCACCATAAAAACAACCGCCACCACGGCAATGCCAATAATTATAAAGAACAGCGTCTTCTGCCTACGTAACAAGTGAACTCCTCCGCCCCACTGCCAACCGTTTAGGATTTAGCCACAAATTTTCTGTGTCTTCCTGCGCAACTTTTTCAAGTTCAAGACAATCGTATCAGACGCGGTAAATATTACCCTGACATCTGAATTCCGTCCAGCCGACAATCTACTAAGACTTACGCAAATCTGGCGCAAAAGTTGCCAAGCCAGCCGGGCGCTTCTCTCCTGACGATCCACAGATGTGCGATAAGTCATCTTTACCACCGCTGTGCCGTGAGGACGCGCACAGCGGCACAGCTTGCATTTGGCAATGAGCTTGCCGCCTGTTTTGCCCCAATGTGATTTTTGTAGTTGAATGATACTCATCAAAGTTGTTGGATTAGGGCTTGACAAAGTGTCTGGAACTGTATGACTCGAAGGCAAACAGCAGGTTGGGCAATATTTATAGGGGTCATTTGCAGTGCAATCATGGGCTATTTGCTGCTTACAACGCCGCCCTATCTGGCTGATGGCCAGCTTAATATGGCTGCCCTATTGCTCTTTTTTGTGGTGCTATTCGGTCTCGCGGCCAGCCTCGGCATCCTAATTGCGCTGCAAATGCACAAACGATGGCCCGCGCTCACTGGCCGGCCCTTCTACAAACCGGACCCCATCATCGCCATTCGCCAGGGTGGGCTCTTTGCTTTGGCCGTGGTCACCATTGCGCTGCTGGCTTTTTTTCAATTGGCAGACCTGGCCTTTGTTGTCGTCGTCATTTTGCTCATTGTTCTCTTTGAGACGTTTTTGCAAAGCCGCTTCCACGATTAGCCAACCGCACATAAACGGCAGTTTCCAGCTTAACATAAATTCATGCTGGGTAGCCTAAAATTCTTCCATCACAGGCCAAGTAGCCTAAAATGATAGCACTATGAAACCAGAACATGCTCTGCCCGCCATTAATCAAATAGCCACACCAGCCGCCATTACCATTGTGGGCATGGGCCCCGGCGCCCTGGAAGAGATTACGCTAGCAGGTTGGCGGGCGCTCACTTCTGGGCGCCGCGTCGCCTTGCGCACGGCTCACCATCCCTGCGTGGCCGAACTGGCCACACATATCTTCTTTGAAACGTTTGACCAGTTATATGAAACGCACGCGCACTTTGCCGATGTCTATGCGCACATTGCTGACCGTGTGCTGGCGCTGGCCCAACAACCAGGTGGCGTCGTTTATGCCGTGCCCGGTCATCCGCTGGTGGGCGAGACAACCACGGCATTGATTCAAAACCGAGCGCGTGAGGCCGGAGTAGAGGTGGAAATTGTGGGGGCGGCCAGCTTTATAGAACCGGTCTGCACGGCACTGAGCCTGGACCCTATGAATGGTTGTCAGCTTGTAGACGCCATGCTGCTGGCCCGGCAACATTATCCGCGCGTGGAAACCGAACTGCCGCTGCTGGTGGGGCAGGTTTTTGCCCGCTGGCTGGCTTCAGACATTAAGTTGACGCTGCTCCAGGCCTATCCGGCCAATCATCCAATCACGGTGGTGCAGGCGGCGGGTGGTATTCAGCAGCAGACGAAAACAGTGCCCCTGCACGAACTGGATCACAGTGACGACTTTGATCATTTGACTACCATCTATGCACCGCCGCTCATGGATGGCGGCAGCTTTACCGCTTTGCAAGAGGTCGTGGCTCATCTGCGCGCGCCAGAGGGCTGCCCCTGGGATCGGGAGCAGACAATGGCCACGTTGCGCAGCGATCTGCTGGGCGAGTGTGCCGAGGTGCTGGAAGCCATTGATGCCGATGTAGCCTACGCCGAAACGGGTGATGCAGAAGCGTTGGATGACAGCGGTGCGCATCTGACGGCCAATATTGTGGAAGAGCTTGGCGATCTGTTATTGCTGCCCGCCATGCTGGTGCAGATTGCCAGTGAGGAAGGGCGTTTTCAAATGGCGGACGTCACGCGCGGCATTGTCCAAAAATTGATCCGACGCCACCCACACGTATTTGAGAACACAACCGTAGATGGCGTTTCTGAGGTGCTTACCAATTGGGATGCCATCAAAGCGGCGGAAAAAGCCGCCAAAGGGCTTCCGCAGCCGGGGCCGCTAGATGGCGTTCCCGCGGCGCTGCCTGCGTTAGAAAAGGCGCGGCAGCTGCAATCCAAAGCCGCCAAGGCCGGTTTATTGGACCGGGAGCATGAGGCCAACGGCGCCATCGAGCAAATGCAGAAAACCGCGGCCACCCCCACCGCCCAAGAGCTGGGCAAGCTCTTGTGGGGGATTGTAGCGCTGGCCAAGATGCATGATCTCAACGCCGAGGACGCCCTGCGCACCTATACAATTTACTTCAAACGCCAGCATGTATAGGCTTCCCCCGCTGTCTCCAACATAGTAAATACCCAAAAGCAGTCAAAAATAAAGGCTAAATCGGTACTTTTGGGTCATTTACAACTTTACTTTCATGGGCTATGATTTAAAGCGATACCTTTCTGAGCTGGCGATTATTTTCGGTGAATGCGATAAGCGCCTGGCCATCAAATCATCAGAAATTTGCAGCGACGGAAAACAAGGCTAAATTCTCCAAGCGCGAGAGGTTTCCGAAACATCAATACCACCATCGGCGCCGCTGCAATATACTGTTCATACATATCGGCAATTCTTGCTGAAACTCACTACGGAATCAGACGCCATGGATACTACCAACCTTCGAAGGCCGCAATTGGCTTCGCAGTCCAATTTCTCCCATGCTTCTGCTGCACCTTCCGCGGTTTTGCACGGGTCCACCAATGCGCCGCAAGATTCACACGACATTTGGCAGACGCTAGAGGCTGACGATGTCGGCAGCGTCCAGTTGCTGAGCGATAAAGCGCCAACCGCCGATGCCTTCGCCGATCATTTTTTGCGCGCAACGCACTATTTTGATTTGGTTGTCCAGCACATTCAGGCTATTTTGCCTGTAGACCTGTGCTTGATTCTCACGCAGGCGGGGATAGACAGCTTTGCCGAACAGATTGACCCGCCGGCTGCAACGAGTGGCCAACACCGCAACACCGCCGCCAATTTGACCAAGCAGTTTATTGGCGCGCTTTATCACGCCTCCTATCAAGCCATGCCCATTGAGCGGCAAAAGCTTTTAACCCTGTGGGGATATGACCAAATGGCGGCCCACCTTGCGCGGTGGCGCACCGGATTTTCAGAAAGCCGCCCTCTATACATTCCGGCGCTGCCGCCCAAATCAAAGGTAAGCGGCGCAGAGACCCATCTTGCCCCCCAGCGCTTTGACCATGCTCGCAACGTAGAAGAGGATGAATCACCGCCCTTTTTGGGCGCGCTGCTGCTGTTGCCCATCAAATATCACAGCCAGGTCATCGGGCTTCTTCATTTACAGACCCACCAAACCAATGGCTTCACCGCCACCCATTTCCACCTTCTTTCGTCGTTGACGCCTCTTATCGGCAGCTACCTGCACGAAGCCCAGCAGGCTAACCAAGCTCAGCAGGCCCATCTCGCTGCCGCCCATGACCGTGCGCTGCTGGGCCGGCGCATTGTAGATTTCACGGCGCAGATTACCAGCCTAAAAACAGAGCTGGCCATGGCGCAACGCATCAAAGATGACTTCCTGGCCGTCATGAGTCATGAGCTGCGCACGCCGCTCACCGTGATTATGACCCGCGGCGAGCTGATGCTGAGCAACGCAGCGGAGCACCTGTCTCAACGCCAACACGACTCCCTGCTCAACATAGACAAACATGCCAAGCAGTTGCTGACGACCATCAATAATATGCTGGATTTGGTTAGCGCAGACAGTGGCCATATTATCCTCAATCTAGAGCCGATCAACACAGCCGCCATCTGCCGCAAAATTATTAGCGACATTCAAGAAGAAGCGGGCAGCCACCAATTACAGGTAAAGCTCAAACTGCACCCACAGACGCGCAACATTGTGGCGGATGGCTATCGCTTGACCCAAATGCTCACAAATTTACTTCAGAATGCCATCAAGTTTACACCCCACGGTGGCGCCATTGGGCTCGAAGAGACATATGATGCCAAGGCACAGATGGTTCACTTCCACGTGTGGGATACCGGTATTGGCATAGTGCCCAATGCGCAATCGCACATTTTTGAGCCATTTTTCCAATTCGATAGTTCGCTTACCCGTTTTTATGAAGGCAGCGGTTTGGGGCTGGCCATGGTGGCGCGTCTGGCAGAGCTGCACGGCGGGCAGATCTCGGTCAGCAGCACGCCTGGGCAGGGCACACGGTTTACGCTGGCGTTGCCCGTCAAGGCATCTATTCCAGAGGCGGAACGAGCCGAGCGCCAAACGCTGCCCTTCCATTTTCAGCGCGCCTTTGTCATAGATAGCCACGCCGAATCCATTGAGTCGCTCATTGCCTGGCTGGTGGATTGGGGTATTCAGCCCCATTTGCAACCCCATACTCATGATGTTGTGGCCAATATTCTCAACTTTTACCCCGACGTGATTCTCATCGACCTCACAGCCGATAAAGGCCGCGGCTGGAAGGCGCTCAACCAGATTCTGACGGTGAATCATCTGCGCCACATTCCCATTGTAACGCTCTTCAGCAGCCATTCGCCGGCGCACAAACAGGATGCAGCGGTCGATGCCCAGCTCCTGCGCCATAAAACCAGCGGTGATAACACTGATAGTGATAAAGCAAGCAATCATCAAGCCAGCAATGGAACAGCCGTCACCAAGGATGCGCTTTTCCATGCCTTAGAGCGCGCCCAAAACATGAAGCATACGCACTCCGTCATTGTGGCCGCAGAGTAATACGAATTGCCCAGCGAAGCGCCATGTTTGTGATGAGACCTGTTAGGTTTTGAAAACCTGACAGGTCTGATTCCATTATAGCGTTTACCTTGGCAAATGGTATAGCCTATAGGCGGTGGATTGAATCCTTGCGTCGCAAGCTCAATTCACTGCCCTTTAGCGCCATCTCCATTTCTGCACTCCCCTCAATCCCCTTAGCGTCTGCCCGCTAATTTCGGCGCCAAACCGTTCTGTCAGAGACCGCTCAGCTTCACCAGCGAATTTACCGATAGGTTCTAATTTATCCTCGCCGTGCTGGCTTCCAACGCGCCAATGGGCTATAATGCTGTGAAATATCATATGCACAACATAACCAATCCACAGCACACCTAGAAAAGAACTTACGCAAGCCAAATTATAGGCGCTGGCGCTCAACGAGCGCTGTGTAAGTTGTGAGAATGTAACCCATGCAAGCCAATCAAGCCATGACTGAAGCAGGCGTCTCCGCCCCCTTTCGTCCTGCAAACCGCGTCAGCACATTTACCCCCACCGTCTTTGCCGAATATACCGCCCTAGCCATCGAGCACAATGCCGTCAATTTGGGGCAGGGCTTCCCCAATTTTCCAGCGCCCGACTTTGTCAAAAAGGCGGCTCAAGATGCCATTGGCGCCGATCTGAATCAGTACACGCGCAGCGCAGGCCATCTGCGGCTGGTCAACGCCCTGGCCAAGGTATACAGCCCGCTCTTCAATCGCGACCTCAACCCGCTCACCGAAATCGTGGTCACCGACGGCGCCACCGAAGCCATCTACGCCACCATTCAGGCGCTGATCGAACCGGGCGACGAAGTGATTATGCTGGAGCCATTCTACGATAGCTACCCGGCCTCGGTGATCATGGCGGGCGGAACGCCGGTCTACGTGTCAATCCCACCCGTTGCGCCAGAGGCGGGCAAACAGATCAGCGCGGCCGATTGGGCCATCGATTTTGCGGCGCTGGAAGCCGCGTTTAGCGAGCGCACGCGGCTGCTCATTTTAAACACGCCGCAAAACGCACTGGGCAAAGTGTATAGCCGCACCGAGTTGGAACGCATAGCGCAGTTGGCCCAAAAATATGATGTACTGGTGCTGGCGGACGAAGTGTACGAATGGATGGTCTATCCGGATGCCGGCCGCGCCGCAGCCATTGAGCATGTGCGGTTGGCCACGCTGCCCGGCATGTGGGAGCGCACCATTACGCTGGGCAGCGCCGGCAAGACCTTTTCGGTCACCGGCTGGAAAGTGGGCTGGGCCATTGCGCCGGCGCCCATAGCCCACGCCATTCTCATGGGTCACCAGTGGATCCCATTTACGGTGGCCACGCCGCTGCAAGAGGCCGTGGCCGTGGGTATGGAAGTGGCGCCTCAAGAGGGCTACTTTGCATGGCTGGGCCAAATGTACCAGAAAAAGCGCGACATGCTGCTCGACGTGCTCAACCAGGTGGGGCTGACGCCGGTCATTCCCGATGGCTCCTATTTTATCCTGGCCGACTCGAGCACGTTAGACGTGCCGGCTGAGCCCGGCGTGCTGCGGGATGTAAGCGCGGCGCGCTGGCTGACTCGGGAAGTGGGCGTGGCGGCCATTCCGCCCAGCCATTTTTACAGCCCGGCCCATCAACATCTAACAAACAACTTAATCCGCCTCTGCTTTTGCAAAACCGACGAAATGTTAGAAGCGGCAGCGGAACGGCTGCAACGGTTGGTAAAGGGATAACATATGCAAATTCATGTCACATCGGGCAACATTGCCCAGCAAGCCACCGACTGCATTGTGGTCAACCTGTTTGAAGGCGTTGCCCACCCCGGCGGCGCCACAGGGGCCGTGGACAACGCCCTATCCGGCGCCATCTCACGGCTGATCGCTTCAGGCGATTTCAGCGGCGAAGCCAACACCACGGCGCTCCTGTATACGGACGGCAAGATTGCGGCGCCGCGCGTTTTGGTGGTGGGCCTGGGCCAAAGCGAAAAATTTGATCTGCACGGCGTGCGCAAAGCCGCCGCCGCCACCGTCAACGCGCTGGCCAAGCTAAAAGGCGTTAAAAACGTTGCCACAATTGTGCATGGCGCCGGCATTGCCGGGCTGGATACAGCCGCCGCGGCCCAGACGCTGGCCGAAGGCACGCTATTGGCCGCCTATGTTTCACCCCAATATAAGCGCGAACCGCAAAGCGCCGCGCTGGCAAGCTGCACCGTGGTCGAATTTGATGCTACTAAAGTAGACGCCGTACAGGCAGGCGTTGACCGCGGCGTGGGTATTGCCGCCGGCGTCTATAGTGCCCGCAACTATGTGAGCGAGCCGCCCAATGTGCTCTATCCGGTTGAATTTGCCAGCCGCGCCCGCGCCATGGCCGCCGAGACCGGTTTGGCCTGTACCGTGTTGGGCGAAGCCGAAATGCGCGAACTCAAAATGGGCATCCTGTTGGCCGTCAGCCTGGGCTCCGTGCGCGAGGCGCAGCTCATTATTTTGGAACATGCGCCAGCCGGCACGGAAAACGACGCGCCGCTGGTGCTGGTGGGCAAAGGCATCACCTTTGATACGGGTGGCATTAGCATTAAGCCCAGCGCCAATATGTGGCTGATGAAAGACGACATGGGTGGCGCCGCCGCCGTGATTGGCGCCATGGAGTCGTTGGCGCGCCTGGGCGTGCCCAAGCGCGTCATCGGCGTAGCGGCCTGCGTGGAAAATATGCCCGACGGCGGCGCCTTTCGCCCCGGCGATATTGTCACCGGCATGACGGGCAAAACCGCCGAAATCATCAGCACAGATGCGGAAGGCCGGCTGGTGTTGGCCGATGCGTTGGCCTACGTGGCGCGCTACAATCCCGCTGCCGTGGTGGATCTGGCTACGCTGACCGGCGCCGTCGGTGTGGCGCTGGGTCCACACGCGGCCGGTCTCTTTGCCAATGACGATGCGCTTAAGGATGCGCTGCTGGCGGCGGCGGACCAAAGCGGCGAACGGCTGTGGCACCTGCCGCTGTATGACGAATACTTGGACACCATCAAAAGCGACATGGCCGAAGTCCAGAACAGCGGCGGTCGCATGGGGGGCGTCGGCACCAGCGCCAAATTTATCGAGCACTTTACCGAAGGCTACCCGTGGGCGCATCTCGACATTGCATCTATGGTGTGGGACAGCAACGGCAAGAATCCGCTGGCGCCCAAGGGGGCAGTGGGCTATGGCGTGCGTCTGCTGGTAGAGCTGGCCGAGCAGTGGTAAGGGAATGACAAGGTGATAAGGTGACAGGGGTGACCTGGTTACCCCTATTTGACAAGGAGAAGACGCGGCGAATGCGTATTGACTTGCAATGGATGAAAATTCAAAAAATAGAGAGCGGCCAACCAATGCCCACCCGTCTGTGGGTGTGGCTGGGTGCGTTGAGCGCTGGTCTGTTGGCCTTGCTGCCATCAAGGCTGCTGGCGGCGCCCATGCTGCAAGACGTGGCCACCGGCGCCAGTGAGGGCATTTGGCCGGTGCTTTTGCCGCTCTCCACCGCCGCCATTGGCGTGGAGCGGACCATTGAAATTGTATGGAACTATGTGGAGTGGGCGCTGCTCAATTTCCGTCACACCGATCCGGCCGAATTAAAGACGCCGCAATATATTCAATTTAAGAGCGGCACCAGCTTGGTGCTGGGCGTCGTACTGGGCGTATTGGTCTCCAACTACACCGGCATGCACCTCTTCGATTATTTAAAACCACTGACTCCCCGCTTTTTAGAGACGGTGCCACCGCTGTGGGATGTGATTATCACCGGGATTATTATTGGCTCTGGCGCCAAACCGGCCCACGAAATCCTGGGCGTGTTGACGCACATCAAAAATTTCTTTAGCTATGCCGCCATCAATCAGCGCGAAAGCGCGGGCGCGGCGCTGGCGCAAGGCGTGCTGCGTCTGGCCGAATCTGAAAACAAAATGATGCTAGACGTACCGGGCATGGGCCCCACCCAGTTGCCCTCTATGGCCAGCACGCGCGGCATGGAAGGCACAGATGCCGAAGATGAGGCCGCCACGCCGGCGCTGACCGAGGCCGAGCGCACCCAGCAGTACGTGGATATATTGCGCCGCGCCACGGCGCGCTAGCGCAGAGCGCAGTGATGACAAAATAATCTGTCTGGACTATGATTTATTTGATTGTATGATGTACTATGATTTCTCTTGGAGATACACCATCGCAACGCAGACGGTGTTGCGCTACACCTCATCATAGTCCATCATCGAATCATCCCATTCATAGTTTAGACTACACTGGATCATCGATCCGGTCAGCCAGGCCGTGGAGCAGTTTCGGCTCGTAGATGGCCAATACGAATTGACCATGAAGGCGCAAACCGGTCTGCTGCACAGCTTTGCCGTTGCAGGCTTTGAAATTCCCATCCGGGCCATCTTTGATGAGGATGAGAATCAACGAGCCCTGGCGCAGATTGTTTCTGTATAACAGCGATTAGCGTTTAGCAAAAAGATAAAATGGGTACGCGGATGCGCGCGGATAAACGCGGATTTTGGGCGATAGCATCCGCGCAAATCCGCGTGTATCCGCGTACCATTCCTGCTGTATCTTATTTCTGATCATGTCCATTGAGTATCTTGATTTTGAACTTGAAATCGGCACTGGCGACGGACGCACCTATCCCCTGGCCGTGCTCCACTCACCGGCCGGCCACGCGCGGGCGCACTTTGACTTTGGCTTGAGCCAGCTTGAGGTGGAGAACCGACTGCTGACGCTGCAAAACGCGCTGTTGCGCTCGGGCGGCGAACGGCGCACCGTCCTCTCGCGCGAGGAGCGGACCGTGCGCGATTTTGGTCAGAACCTCTTTAACACGCTCTTCCAAAATGAGATCCGTTCTCTCTTCCACGAGAGCAAGCGCATGGCCGCCAGCCAGGGCAAATTTCTACGCGTCAAGCTGCGCATTCTGGATGCGCAGATGGCGGCGCTGCCCTGGGAATATCTCTTTGACGCCCGCCAAAATGAATATCTGTGCCTAACCCACAACACGCCGCTGATCCGCTATTTGGAGGTGGCCCAGCCGCACCAGCCGCTGCGCATTGAGCCGCCGCTGCGCGTGTTGGGCATGGTGGCCAGCCCCAGCGATTTGGAGCCGCTCAAAGTGGATGTGGAGAAAGAGCGCCTGGCGCGGGCGCTGGCCGCCCTGATTGCCGATGGGTTGGTAGAGCTGGAGTGGCTGCCGGGCCAAAGCTGGCGCGACCTGCACCGCGCCATGCGGCCCAATCAGGGACCGTGGCACGTTTTCCACTTTGTGGGCCACGGCGGTTTTCACGACCTGCGTGAGGAAGGGGTGCTGCTCTTTGCCGACCGCACCGGCCAAAGCGACCCGCGCACCGCCACCGAAGTGGGCCGCCTGCTTTCGGGCCAGCCCACGCTGCGGCTGGCGCTGCTCAACGCCTGTGAAGGCGCCACCGCCAGCCGCACCGACATCTTTGCTTCCACGGCGGCCACGCTGGTGCGGCGCGGTTTGCCCGCCGTGATCGCCATGCAGTATCAGATCACCGACCGCGCCGCCATTGAGTTTGCCGAGCAGTTTTACGACGCTCTGACCGTCGGTCTGCCCGTGGACGGCGCGGTGACCGACGCCCGCCGCGCCGTGTCGCTGGCCATCAACAACACGCTGGAATGGGGCATCCCGGTGCTCTTTATGCAGGCGCCGGATGGCGTGGTCTTTGAGTTTGGGGAGACGGGGGTAGGGAGTAGGAAGACGGGGGTAGGGAGTAGGGAGGATGCATCTGCGGGTGTCGAGACGGCGACTAGAGAGATGGAACAGGAAACGAGCCAGTTGACCGGCGAGCAGATGCAGAGGCTGTGGCAGGCGCTGCTGGATGCGTATACGCCCATTACGCTGCCGCGCATGGTGCGTTTTCAGCTGAACGAGCGGCTGGACCAGATTGCGGGCGGCGAGAACTTTGGCGACTGGGTCTATCAACTCATCGACTGGGCCGAGCGCACGGGCCGGCTCCCCGAGCTGATTGGCAAAGCCCAGGCCTTCAACCCAGGCAATGCGCAATTGCGACAGGTGGCGCGGGAGCTGCTGGGAGAGGCGGTCGCCCCGCCTATGGTTGAAACAGAAACAGATTCCGCGACAGAGACAACGCCGCCAGAGCCAGCGCGCCCGCCGCTGCCCATAACACCCATTGCGTTTGAATGGTGTTACGTACCCGCTGGCGAATTCGTCATGGGCTCTGATGATCATCATGACGATGAAAAGCCACAACACACAGTCAACCTGCCCGATTTCTACATCTCCAAAACGCCGGTAACCAACGCCCAGTACAAGCACTTTGTGGAGGCCACGAATCATCGTGTACCCGACCATTGGCAGAATGGACAAATTCCTAAAGGGAAAGAGAACCATCCCGTAGTCAACGTCTCTTGGCATGACGCTAGGGCCTTTTGCGCCTGGGCCAATGTGCAGCTGCCCAGCGAGGCCCAGTGGGAAAAGGCGGCGCGCGGCACCGATGGCAGAATCTATCCGTGGGGCAACCAGCCGCCCACAGACAAGCTATGCAATTTCAATAACAACGTCAAAGACACAACGCCTGTTGACCGCTACTCGGCCGGCGCCAGCCCATATGGCTGTTTGGACATGGCGGGCAACGTGTGGGAGTGGACCTCTAGCCTCTATAAGCCGTATCCATATGAGGCCAACGACGGTCGCGAAGACCCGGAGGCGGATGGCCGCCGCACGTGGCGCGGGGGCTCGTTCGACTACGATGATAACGGCGTGCGCTGCGCCTTCCGCCTCGACTGGTATCCCGACAGCAGGTACTACGGGTGTGGGTTTCGTATTTTGTCCCCCGGCGCTGTTGGCCGCTGACGCGCTGGGGCCTCTGGCCTCTGGAATATCTGGTCATCTGCCCTCTCTGCTGTAAGAGGCAAAACGAAGAGAGGCTGCTGGCCTTGGGCAGTTGTTAAATGTCGCCGCAGGCGACCCCGCCCGGGGGTCTGGGGGCTGGCCCCCAGCGTGCGAACGCGCGCGTTTTTTTTTGACCGCCAACTGCTTGAGGTCCTTTCCCCATATTAACCCGCCCCATCGTGACAAATAAACTCCAGCGTATTGCCCTCGGGGTCGCGGAAGAAGAGCGCTTTGGCGTTCATGTGGGGAAAGGTTTCCTCGTAAACGGTGAGCCCCAGCTCTTCTAGCCGCGCCTTTTCAGATTCGTACATGGCCGGCTCAATCTCAAAGGCCAGATGATTCAGGCTGGAGACATCTACGTCCAGCCCGCGGAAGCGTTTGCGCGCCGGTGGATGGCGGTGCGGGTCAATCAGCGCAAAGAGCTGCGGATGGCCGCCGCGCCCCAGCGGCGAATCCAGCGCTTGCATGGTGAGAAAGACAATGGTCGGGTTCTCGGCCGGATATTGGCTGTGCAGCGGAAAGCCCAGCACTTCCTCATAAAAGGCGCGCGCCCGCGCGATATCTGCCACGTTAATCACAATTTCGGCCACGGCTCTCACTGGTGTTTTGATGGTTGGCATGTGTTCCCCTCTTTTTGGACTATTCCGAATTCCAGTCCCACAACGTCAAAGTCAAAGCAGCATTTCGTAGAGGCGCGCATCACACCACGCCAGCACCATGCGCGCCACTTCGCCCGCGCGTCGGCTCAACAGCGGCCCCACGTGGCTCATGCCGGCATAGAGATGAACGTCCGCGCCGGCCCACGCCGCCAGCGCCAACCCCGTTGGCGGGGCAATATCGGTATCCCGTTGACCCAGCACAACCAGGGTGGGACAGGTGGGCCGGTTCACGGCAATGCCGGCAGCCAGCGCGCTGAGCACGGCGCCGGATTCGTCGCGCCAGCGCGGCCAGGCCCACTGAATGGTGGCTTCATCGCTATCGAACAGCGCGTCACGCGTCTCGTGAAGCGGTCCGTTGGCCCACGGGATAGTGGCGGGATAGGTTTGGGCGGGTCGGGGAGCGCCAACCCCAGCCGGCGGCGCGCTGTTGACGAGCACCAGTGCAGCCGGGGTAATGATCTCTGTGGCTTTCAGCGCCAACATGCCGCCCAGGCTGGCGCCCACCAGAATAACCGGTCCCGGCGCGGGAACCCAATCGAGCACCTGCTGAAGGTAGTCGTCAAATCTGGTTTCTGCCAAGCCATCTGCGGCGGGCGCCAGATCGTGGGCAACGACGCGATACCCCGCGTCCGCCCAAATCGGCTGCCAGCGCGCGAATTCCCAGCCCCCTCCTCCGGCGCCGTGAATGCAAATGACCGTAGGTTGCGCTTCATGCATATGTTTACGCTGTAGAAAGTTTTCGTCCATTGCAGTTGCGGCGCGATTGAATGGTGAGCTGGATCGTTAATCGGCCCAGTTCTCCCCAGCTAATGGTGAATTAATGGTGGTTCGCTAAAGTATCAAAATTATATCACACCGTGAAAAATTGAAGATGTAGCACCGCAAGGAGAAAATGTATGTACATTCGTCGGGTTCAGTTGATTTTCGTCTTTGGCATCATGCTTGTGCTTAATATTTTTGTCAGCACCTGGCTGCTCTCTGGCAATGCCTTTGGCGTCGCTTTTGCCAGTCGCTCCAATCAGGATGTGGAAGCGGCGGCCGTGACGGCCATCCCCACCGCCTTTAGCTATCAGGGCACGCTGCGCGACGCCAGCGGCAACTTGATTGACGGCACGGTCAATCTGAGCCTGCGTCTTTACGGCGCGGTGACCGGCGGCACGGCGCTCTATACGGAAGACTTTGCCAATGTCAACGTGCGCTCAGGTCTTTTCACCGTTATCGTGGGCGACGCCAAAGTGCTGCCGGCCAGCGTCTTTAACACTTTTCCGCTCTATCTGGGCATCAAGGTCAACAACGATGCCGAGCTGCTGCCCCGCCAGCGGCTGCACCCCGTGCCTTATGCCATGCAGGCTTCCAGCGCCCAGACCGCCGTAACCGCCAACAATCTGGCGCAAGGCGGCGGCGTTCCCAATCTGGTCACCTTGGGCGCCAACGGCGCGAGCGAGATTGCGTTTGGCGCCGGCGGCAAGGTGACGAGCGATGCCACTGGACTCAGCTTGACGGCGAGTCCCCATCAAACTGTGACGGTGGACAGCGATCTGGTCGTCAAGGGCTCCTGGAACGCCGGCGCCATCTTAGATGTCGGCGATTCCAATGGTGGGCCAAACACACGCTCGTCCTATCCGGTGGATCTTCGGCGCTATGTGGTGAAAGCGCCCGACAACGGTTCTTCGCCAGACACGGTTTCAGTGGATCCGGTTATCCTCAACGATTTCTGCCGGGATGAAGATGGCTGTTGGCTGAGTTTATACATGCGCAATTTTGACGGGCAGGACGTGATGGCCGGTGTCACGGGGTTCCACCTGAGCCTTGGCCCCGTTAACAATAATAAACAGTATTGGGATATACGCGATAGCGCCTCAAATTTTTCCGTCGGCGTCGATAATGACGGTGTGGTCAGTCATCTCATGAATGTCTATAACGCCTGTTTCCTCACCGATGGTGAATATGTGAACGCCGCCAGCAGCGATAGCAAACCGGGTTTGGGTCTGCTCAACTGGTATGGGGCTTGGGATGGCAACATGACCTGTGTTCTGATTATCGAAGACTGAATTGCCATACGCAAAAGGAGAATCATTCTATGAGGCAATTTTATCGTTCTCGATCAAAACACTGGCTCTGGGGTAGTCTGCTGGCGGTGGCGCTGGCGGTGCTCCTGCTCTATCGCATTGCGCTGGCGGCGTGTGGACCGGGCGCCCTCAGCGACTTTTGTTCGAGCAACTTTGGGCTGAGTGGCGATCTCACCGCGGTGGGCAGCCCCACCGGCAGCAGCTTGCCCACGGTCGACAACAGCCGCCTGCCCATGGCCGGTGCGCTCTTCTATGCCGATTACAAAGCGCTGGAAACGCAGGCGCGCGACCTGCTGGCGCGCAACATGAATTTCCGCGCCGATATTTCACCCTATCAACCCAACAACAACTTTAACAAGCTGGTGCGCCAGTTTGACATCAACAGCGGCTTCTCGGCGCCCTATGATGACCCGGACCCGGCGATTCCCGCCATGACTTTGCAACAGCGCATCGACCTGGCCGACGCCGACCTGCGCCAGGCGCGCGATCTCTATGCGTTTTTGGCGGTCTATGCACCGGTGGCTCGCATGCGCACCGATACGGGCCAGGATGCCAACAACCCCGGTCCCAATTACAAGGAGCAGCTCTGCGCCCAGGCCGAAGACCCCAATCCGCCCGACCCGACCCATACCGGTCAGGTGTTGAGCCCCGTCATCGACTGGTGCAATTTCCCGGACCGGCTGCGCCAAAGCGTGCGCGAGGCGGCCTATTTGCGCATGATCTTTGCCCAACAATTTATGGTCGATGCGTTGGGGCTGCACTTTAGCGCCGGTGCGCTGCTGGGGGGCGATGCCTTTGTGCGCCAGGAAGTGGCCAAGCTGGAAGCCGCCAAATATCAGTATGAGCTGACCGAACAAGGCATGCGCGAGGCATTGGGCCATGCGCTGGGCAGCGGCTGTCTAGTCTCGGACTTTTACACCCAATCCGAATGGGCGCTGCTCTCGCGCTCCACCCAGGGCAAAGAGGTGGCCCAACATCACATTGCCACCCGTTTGAGCTATTTGGACATCAAGAGCGATAGCGACATTCCGCGCGCCCAGGCCAACGCCCAGGAGGCCTTTCGCACGGCGTCCACCGAGGGCTATCTGAAAATGGTCAGCCTGGCGGGGACGACGGCCCTTGGCGCATCGAGCAGCAGCTGCGCAGCCATGGGCGCGAACCCCGATGGCGCGCTGGTGGCAGAGATGGCGCTCAACCTGTTGGATACACGCGCCGCGGCCCGCGAGATACGCGACGGGCGCAATATCTTTGGCATGGATGTGCGCTTTACGCCGGCGCGGCCCTATCACACCGCCTTTGGCAGCACCGACAAGGGGCTGTGGGAACAGGCGCAAGAGGCCGCCAACCTGGCGCTGCAAATTCAGCAGCAGACGGAAAACGCCGAGCGCATCTTTGATCTGAATCAGCAAGAGCTGTCCAAAGCCGTGTTGGCCATCAACAATAAAGTCGACAACGATATCCAGATCGAGGCGGGTTGCGATCTGCAAGGCTTCCTCAACGAGCCGGACCCGGACGCGGCCTGGTACGCCTGTATTGACGACATGATCAAACACACCCAGGAGTGCGACCCCACCGCCAGCAGCTTTGACGCCTGCATGAGTCGCACCACCGACGGTCAACCACCCCGGCAGGACGGCAGCAACTGGCTGATTCTGGTGAGCGATATGCGCACGGCGCGCCAGGATTTGCGCACGGCCTGGCTGGGCGTTGAGGCCGCGCTTACAAAGCGAGACAATATTCTCAAGCGCGCCGATACGGAGATCATGCGCAACACGCGAGTCAAAAGTGCAATTTTCACCGGCGCCCAGAGCAATTCGGCGCTTGAGGCAATCATCGTGGCTGGGAGCGGTCTTGATGTGGGTACGGATGGGGTGATGACGATTCATCCCGGCGTGATCGTCGAAGCTGCACTACGCCCCGTACAAATCTTAATGCAGGCCACCCAGGATATGGAGATCGAAGACGCCAACTCTGCCGCATTTGTGCGTAATCTCTTCTATGACATGGCTGAGGCGCAAGGCGAACTCGATATTGCCGTCCAACAATATCAATCCATGCTGACCCAGTTTAACGGCGTCGTGGGCCAGACGGGCCACGATGTCTTCGAGTCTAAGCGCCAACATGCCTACACCACGGCGCTGCCTGCCAATGACCCCGCCTATCGCATGGTGCGCGATTCGCGGCGGATCGAGCTGGCGCAGGCATTGGAAACGGCCGCTCGCCAAGCTTATCTGGCCGCCCGCCGCGCCGAATACGAGTACACGGCCCGGCTCAGCGCCAGCAACTTCCGCATCTCCGACATCTACAAGGCGCGCACGGCCAACGACATCCTGCTCTTTCTGCAAAATTTGGATGCCGCCATTGCCAATCTACCCGGCGCCGTCAAAGATGCCGACAGCAACCAGCGCGATCTGACCATCTCCGCGGCCCAACACATCCTGGGCCTTACCGACGCCTTCCTCAAGGGACAGGGTGTTGCCGACGCCAATCTGCAAGCCGAGCGCAGCAAACGCTTCCGCCAGTGGGTGGCGCAGAATACGCAGATGGGCGGTGACGGCAAAGCACAGTTGGTCTTTAAATTTGCGGCGGCGGCGGCGCCAAACGGCTTGATTGGGCAGGTGGCGCCACAGGGCTATGACTTCTATTGGCTGCACAAAGTGGCCGGCATTGGCCAGCCCAAGCTGACCAGCAACGGCCTTGGGCTCAACATGGTCACAGAGCAAGCGGGCGAATTGGGCTACCGCCAGGTGCGCGTCAGCCAAAGCGGCCAGGTGGGCTTGATTTCCTATGCCGGCTGTAGCTTTGACTACCGGCTGATTCCGCCGGCGGCGCTGTTGGGGCTTGAATATCCCAACAACCAGCCGACTGACGTGGTCTCGGGTGCGTTCAGCGGCGACATCAACGGCAAACACGGCAACACCATGCCCGGCTACAGCACGCCCGCCTTCTTGGGGCGCCCGCTGGCGGCCAATGAATGGCAGGTGGTAATCAGCGCCGGTTCGCCCGACGGCATTCTGCCCGATCTGGATTTGCAACAGTTGACCGATATCGAACTCAAGATCAGCACGACCTATGGCACGCGGGCATCCAACAGCCAGCCGCAGCCGTCGCAATGTGTGCGCATCGATTATTAGGGAAAACGTATCTATTCAGCCGTAGCCAGCGCATTGCTGCTTTGCAACCGTTTCACGAGCTGCAAAGCGACAAGGCGCTGGCGGGCTTCGACAAGCTCAGCCCTCGAATGTCTGAATAGTAAAGGGGAAATTATGATCAATCGCAGATGGCTTACCATCACAATCGCCGGCGTGTTGCTGAGCGGCCTTGGCGTGCTGTTCACGCTGATGTTCGACTTGCGGGGGCTGGCGCAGCCCACAACCGCGCTGGCGGGGCAGCCCCAAACGCGCCAGGCCGCGGCGGCAGAGGCAAATGCGGCGCAAGTGGCGGGTGATTACAGTGGCGCCGTAAAATTGCAGTTTACCGTGGCCGGCGTTTACAGCGACACCTTGGCGACGCCCGCGCCGCCTGCCGCCGGCACGCCCGCGCCGCCCGACCTGGGCGCCATCGATCTGGCGCTCAATCTTAGCCAAAGCGGCAATGCGCTCAGCGGCCATGTGAGCCTTGATAAGACGCTGGTCTTTTCGACGGAACATACGATCCAGAGCAACGGCGCTGCCGTCAAAATTGGGCCGTATGTCAACGGCAGCTTTGACGGCGCCAAGCTGACCCTGGTCTCCGAGCGGGTGGCGGCCACGCTGGGCGGTCAGCCCATTCAGCGCCAATTTCGGCTGACCGGAGCGATCAGCACCAGTGATGGCAGCCAGATCAGCGGTGAATATCGCGAAACGCTGTGGGGCGCCGCCCGTCAACCGGTGACGATACTCGGCGCCTTTACGCTGCAACGACCGGTCTTTGCCACGAGTGCGCCGGCGGCAAGCAACAAAGCGCCGGACACCGGGGCGGATAGCGCCACCACCACGCAAGGCGCGGCGGTCACCATCAACGTGCTGGCCAACGATAGCGACGTAAATGGCGATGCACTGACCATTACCTCGGTGAGCAAGCCGCAGTTTGGTACGGCCACCACCAATGGCCAAAATGTAACCTACACGCCCAACGCGGGCTTTGCCGGCACAGACAGCTTCAGCTATTTTGTCAGCGACGGCCAGGGCAATACAACCGCCGGTTCGGTCACGGTTACCGTCAATGGTCCGGGCGGCGCCAACCAAGCGCCGACGGCGGCCAATGACAGTGCGTCCACGGCGATTGGTGCGGCGATTCTGATCGACGTGCTGGCCAACGACAGCGACCCCAACGGGGACAGCCTCAGCATTTCCATTGACGCGCCGCCGCAACATGGCGCGGCCGTGGTGCAGAATGGCCAGATTCTTTACACGCCGAATGCTGACTTTAGCGGCGCCGACAGCTTTACCTATATCGTGAGCGATGGCCATGGCAACACGGCCAGAGGCACGGTCACCGTTACCGTTAATGGCTCGGGCAGTGGCGCGATGATCTACTTGCCCGTCATTCAGCGCTGAGTGCTTATCTGTAAACTCGGTTGTGATTAGCATGCTTTTGCCGTATCATTATCATGGTGCTTGCTTAAAAAAATGGGCTCGCCTATCTTGGACGAGCCCATTTTCAGTACACCGCAACGTTGTTGGCGCAATAGACGTTGGTCTGGTTTATTGAACCCGACATTGGGTCCAAATACATTCCGGGAAAGGGCCTATTGCGCATGATGTGACCAGGATTTCGTGGCCCTTTCCCGGAATGCAACACACCTCATCCACCTTTTCAGACTGCTTCTCACAAATCTGTGAGCTTTGGCATCCCGCAAAGGTCCACAAAGCGGAAGAACTCGGCTTTATCCCCTTCCACACGCGCCAGGCCGTCGGCCAGCGCCCGCTGCGGATCCAGTTCACGCGTCAACAGGCCCAAATAGGTTGCCACATCGGCGTAGATTGCCATATCCCATGTGGTCGGTTCACCCTGGCGTTTTTACTCAAACGGCAGGGGCACCTTTCTGGTCACCGCTGATGCCGTTGACGGCGCTGCTGCCGCGCTGGTGGAAATGGACGCGGTAGGCGGCAACGTGCAGCTTTACCAATCCGGGCTGACGCTTGAACCGCACACCCACTATCAATTGCGCTTCGACGCCAAATCGAGCCGCGGCCAGGATATGCGTCTCTACGTCCACAAACATGGCGCGCCCTACACCAACTATGGCGTGCGTGGCGCCGTCGTCGACCTCACCTCCGCCTACCAAAGCTTTGTCTGGGAATTCACCACTGGTCGTTTCGATACGCCGGTGGACGATGGCCGTCTGCGCTTCTGGTTTGCGCCCTATGCACGGGCGGGTGATTCGTATACGATTGACAATGTGGTGTTACGCAAAGTTGGTGCCACTGCAACAAGCGCCGCCAGCAACGTAACGTTGGTGGACGATGAAGCTGACCTGTTGGCCGGTGGTGATGTTGGCGAGGAGAATGCAGTCGAGATTTTCTTGCCGGTGGTGACGCGGTAAGCGAACAATAGGATTGGTGGTAGTTTGCTCCAATCCCCTGTCCCCCTTCCCTAGCGCAGCGACCAGGGAAGGGGGACTCGTTGCCACATTAAGTGCACCATTGGCGGCAAAGGGAATCAGTCATTTGGTGGGCATGGGTTAGAATATTCAGGCAATAGTCAAAACTGCCCCTGTTTGAATATTTGATACCCAATGGTCTCACAAGTATAGTGAGACTTCTTGGAAACGTATAAAGTCGATTTGATTGAAACGAAAATTCCTCTCAGCCCAATTCCCAACCCATTCCTATACCTTCTACGGTCCACATCCTTTATCTGTCTCGCTCACAGACATTGACTTCACTAACCTCTATCTTGGCTTTAACACTCTCCGTCTCCTCGGTGATGCGCACTTATTCCCTCAACCAATCTTCCAATTCGATCATCATCTCTGCTACTGGTAGCAAACTATCAAATCAGCCGACTTTGAACCAGACCCAGTAGTTCACAATTTGGGTGAGACGGGTAAAGGGACGGACATGACCACACCATAAATCTGCTCAACAGCGCGGCGAAGCAAGCAGACAAAAGCCTGAAACTGGAAAAGCAAAGGGTCGACGCGCTGAGGGCCGGGGCCAGGAAGGCGAGCCACGGACCAACGGAGGACGGCCCAAAGATTGACCAGGAGCAAGGCAAAGCCGAGCAGAAAGAAACGCAAGGCTGGGTTGCGTGAAGTCGTCTTAACGCGTACGCGGCGCAGGATGCGGTAAGACGACTCGATGCCGAAGCGAGCGCGATAGCGGCGATAGACGGTGGCGGGTTGCCAATCGAGACCCACCAACACGAAAAGGAGCCATTTGCGTCGACGTTTCTTGTCTTTGCCTGGGACCAGCGTGGCCACCACGGCCATCTCGACGGTGAGCCCCGAAGTAAAGGTGTACTGGGTGCGATAGCTCTTGCGCCCGCAGCAGAGTTGGCGGGTGCCGCCCTCTTTGCCGCGGATGGTGCAGGCCAGCACGGCCGGCTGTTTGACGTATTTGAGATGGGCAATCACCGCCGTGTTGCAGAAGCCGCGGTCCAGGTAGAGAACGTCCAGGCGCAGCTTGAGTTCCTGACTGCGGGCCAGCAGTTTTTGCACAATGGCCACCGTATCATCGGTGGGCAGCACGAAGGCCACCGCCACCGTCAAGCGCATCTGTCGATACATGACATAGAGCGTGATGATGCGGAAAAAACGGGTGGTGCCCACTTTGGCTCGGCTCCGACAGGTGTACTCGAGCAACTCTGCGTCCTTGCCATAGAAGGGCTCGTCATGTTCATCGATGGCCGCTTCCAGACCGTACCGGGTCAGCTGGGCTGGCAGGCGGGCGGCTAGCGCCTCATTCATCGCCTTTTCTTGTGCCGCCAGTTCCGCTTTGGGCAACTGCTCGTTCAGCAACGTGCGCACACTGTTGGCGCTCACTGTCTCTTCCAGATCCCGGCAGGCCGCATCTATGCTGATCCTTTCGCTGGCCGCTTTCATTAACACATCGAATAGCATGGCCGTGCTGCTTTTGTAGCCCGACACCGCCACCGGTAAGTGTTCCTGCGCCGTTTCTTGCATCATCTCCCATATATCATGGGCTTTCAGTTGCTTTTGCGGTATCATATGTCCGTCCTTTTTGTTTGCTGAATTTTGTTTGCCTAACTCTATTCAACCAAGCAAAAAGGACTTTTTCCGAGTTTTTACTTCCCTTTCATTTCAAATTGTGAACTACTGAGACCCATGAAACGTATATCGTTTTATTTCAACATCGGCTTGCGCTTCTGCTGCTTTCCGGCTACCTTCACTAAAGATACCCCACTTCTTGCAGTTGTTTTTTACTGCTTATAGACTAATCAATTAAAAGTCATACTGATGTAAAGGGCCTTTACACGGGAGTTGCTGTATGACTTTTAAGGATTTTATCTGTTAACTTGGGTTAGATGCGCTTCATATTGACTGGCTATCTCGCTGATGGTTTTCTGCTCTTTCAGCACTTCTAACGCTACTTGAAACTTGAACCTCGCACTAAACTACCCTCCTCAACTACCTGCTGACGAGACAAAAGTCGCATACATGATTTAGCAAGCCAGTTACGATAGTGGCATGAATGAATTTTCTGCATAACTATCAATAACAGCGTTCCAAGTAAAAGGAGAGCTAGATCATGAAACGATCACTCTTGTATACCATCATTGGTATACTCGCTATAGCCGTCATCGCTTTGGCTGTGATGCAATTTACGGGAGGTGGTGATAACCAGAGCACAGCTCCTGCTGCCGATGTCGAAGGGCTTGGTGATGCAGCCGCCGCGCTCGTCGCGGAGCGTGGGCTCACGTCTGAAAACGTTTATGCTGCACTCAAAACCTATATGCCCAGCGGTCAGCACGACCCTTACGTGATGTTTGCATCGGGTGGTCACAGTGGGCAACTCCATGTGATCGGCGTGCCTTCTATGCGGATTCTGCGTACGATTGCCGTCTTTGCACCTGAACCGTGGCAGGGCTATGGATATGGCGAAAAGTCACAGGAGGCTATGTTCGAGGAGGGTGATGTACTAGGTGCAGGCGTGCGTTGGGGCGATACCCACCATCCCGCGCTCAGTGAAACGGGTGGCAGGTATGATGGAGATTTCATCTTTATCAACGACAAAGCGCAAGCTCGCGTTGGCGTTGTTGATCTGCGCGATTTTGAGACCAAGCAACTTGTCAAAAATCCCATCGCCATGAATGACCATGGTGGCACCTTTGTCACACCCGATACGGAATGGGTGATCGAGGGTGGTCAATATGCTGCACCTCCCGGTGGCGCGTACGCACCGATTTCGGATTACAACGATGAATACCGTGGCATGATCACCTTTTGGAAGTTTGATCGTGAGCAAGGACGTATCCTAATGGATGAGTCCTTTGCCATGGAGCTGCCGCCCTACTGGCAGGATCTTTGTGACAGCGGTAAGTTAGTCAGCGAGGGTTGGATCTTCTGCAATAGCTTCAATACGGAACGCGCTACGGGTGGCGCTGGCAGTGGCGAAGATGCCGTGCCCTTTGAATCTGGCGCAAGTCAAAATGATATGGATTACCTCCATGTCATCGATCTGAACAAAGTTATTGATGTGGCCGCAAATAATGAGAACAAGGTCAACGATTTCAATTACATTTCATTGGAGACTGCGGTTGATGAGAACCTTTTCTATTTCATCCCCGAGCCAAAGAGTCCGCACGGCATTGACGTTGCGCCAAAGGGTGACTTCATGGTCGTCAGTGGTAAGCTCGACCCTCATGTGACCATCTACAGCTTCGACAAGATTATGACTGCGATCAAAGATCAAGATTGGACACCAGATGAATACGGTATTCCTGTCCTCAACTTCGATTCCGTTATGGAAGCACAGGTAGAGTTGGGGCTTGGGCCACTGCACACGCAGTTCGATAATAAGGGATATGCCTACACGAGCCTCTACTTGGATAGTGCCGTCGCACGTTGGACATTGGGCGGCGACTACGATCATGCCGACGAAGCATGGACGCTAATTGATAAAGAGTCTATCCACTACAATGTTGGCCACATTGCCGCTGTCGAAGGTGATACTGTCGAACCTGCGGGTAACTTCTTGGTGGCACTCAACAAGTGGTCGGTGGATCGCTTTAACAATGTCGGTCCGTTGTTGCCACAAAATCTCCAATTAATCGACATTAGCGGTGAGGGCGAAAGTCTGCAACTGCTCTATGATATGCCAATGGGAATCGGTGAGCCACACTATGCACAGATCATCAAAGCGGAACGACTCCATCCAGTTCAGGTCTATCCTGAAGTCGGTTGGAATCCTCACGAGTGGGCGGTGGATGAAAACGCGACCCTTGCCGGTCAAGAGCGGATCGAACGTGACGGCAAGAATGTGGAAGTTTGGATGACGTCGATACGTAGCCACTTTACGCCCGAACATGTGGAGATCAATCAGGGTGATCATGTGACCTGGCATATCACGAATATCGAGCAGGCGGTTGACGCGGTCCATGGCTTTGCGATGCCGGCCTACAACATTAACTTGAGTATCGAGCCAGGTGAGACAGCCACTGTGGAGTTTGATGCTAATAAGGATGGTGTCTTTAGCTTTTACTGCACCGAATTCTGCTCGGCCCTTCACTTGGAGATGACAGGCTATCTGCTCATTAAGCCGAATGTGGATACGGGGAAATAAAGTAAGGCTAAGCCAGAAAACTAAATAATACGACAACGTTAAATTATCAATCGCTCTCGTGTGGCTCGGCACCTAATTTAACGTTGTCGTAATAACCGCAGATTATGCGGAAATCAAAAGAGAAACCTGTGAGATCTGCATAATCTGTGGGCAAATAGTACGTTGGTATCACCGGACCAAAGCGAAGGAACGAATCATGGCTACGGCCACACAAATGAACAAAAAAGAGCGTGAAATGGATAGCACACAGGGACTAAGTACGATCGCAAAGATCTCACGTCAGCCAAGCTTTCGCCTCAGCACAGCTCTCTTGATTGCGGCAGCAGCGATCCTGGCCATCTCTACGTTTTTGCCCTACTGGCGCATCCGCCTCAACGCGCCACAATATCCAAACGGACTCTTTATCATCGTCTACGTCAATCACATGGAAGGGGATGTGCGCGAAGTCGATGGCTTGAATCACTATATCGGCATGGCCCCGTTAGAAGAAGCAGCCAACATTGAACGGAGTTTAGCGCCCATTGCGATGGTGGTCATTGCCTTCATGATTATCAGCGTTGCGTTTATTCATAGTAAGTGGTTCGCGATTCTAGCACTTCCAGCCATGCTTTTTCCCTTTATCTTTTTGGCTGATATGTGGGTTTGGCTCTGGTACTATGGCAATCACCTTGATCCAACCGCCGCGCTTTCGTCGTCGATCAAGCCGTTTACGCCTGCTATCTTAGGAACGGGCGTCGTTGGTCAGTTTAGTACCACTGCTACCTTACAGCTTGGTTGGTATCTGGCGCTGCTGGCAGCGATTCTCACAGGCATTGGGCTGCATTATCGTCGAAAGGCCCGACTTTTGGTTGAGCAAGCGGAGCGGGTTGAAAGAGATATGGGGTTATGAACAGAGCCCACTTCGCTGTCACCATACCTTTTATCATCATTGCCCTGATGCTGCCGAAAGGTTCAGTCGCGCAGAAAGGGGCAACTGATAGTTTGCAGTCGCTGATCGATGCCGCTGCTGCTGGTGCGTTGGTGGAGGTACCTTACGGTCTCTATGAAGGGACGGTAACCATCAATAAGCCTCTCCATCTAACAGGGGTACCGGGTGAAAATGGCCAACTGCCGATTATTGATGGTAAGGGTAATGGAACAGTACTAACAATTACTGCTGCTGAGACCACTGTTGAAGGGTTTGAAATTCGTGCCAGCGGCAACGTCATTGACCATGAAGATGGTGGCATTGTGGTAGAGCAAGCCAAAAACGTGCACCTGACGAACAATCGGCTCACGGACGTGCTCTACGGCATTCGTGGGGTTGAAGCGTACGGTTTAAAGGTGATTGGTAATACTATCCACGGTAAAGATCTACACATTGCCCGACGCGGCGATAGTATTCGTATCTGGCAGAGTGAGGATTGCTTAGTTGAGGGCAACACAATTGAGAAGGCACGCGACGCCATTTTCTGGTTTAGCGACGGCACAACCGTACGCAACAATCACTTCCTCAACAGCCGCTATGGCATCCACATGATGTATACCGACGGCATGACTATTGAAGGCAACGAGTTGAACGGTAATTCGGTTGGTGCTTATCTCATGTACAGCAAGAACGTGATGATTGCGGGCAATACCTTCCGCGAAAACCGGGGTCCTAGTGGTTATGGACTGGCGCTCAAAGACATGGACGGCGTGACTGTGCGTGATAATTACTACATCGACAACCGCGTGGGGATCTTTTTCGACAACGCACCCAGCCGCATCGATATTACCCAATCAATCGAGCGCAACGTGTTGGCCTTTAACGATATCGGCGCGCTGATGATGCCCGCTGTACAAAACAATATACTGCGCAATAACACCTTTTTGGATAATCTGGAACAGGTGGGTCTGAAGGGCGGGGGAAGCAACCCAGGCGAATCTCTGGGGGCCAACGGTTGGGATGGCAATTACTGGAGCGATTATGTTGGCTACGACGCTGGTGGTGAAGGTACGGGCGACATTGCCTATCATTCAGCAAGCCTCTTTGAAAATCTGGCTGACCAACATCCCGCATTAGGACTGCTGCATTTCAGCCCAGTTGAACAGGCCATCGATCTGGCGGCGCAGGCTTTTCCCATCATCAAGCCCAAACCCAAACTGTCGGACAACGTTCCGCGCATGACACCACTGTTGCCGCAAACAATGCCAGTGGTGGCCCAACCGTCGAGCGCAATGGGCTGGCTTGCTGCACTTCTTCTTGCCGGTGCCGGACTTCTCTACTGGAGTCAGCGCCCCAAGTTTGTGCCAGATCTGCCTGCATCGCTTGCACCGCACCGAGCCAATGACAAGAGAACCTCGGCAAACCAAGCGCAAGTACCTTCTCGGAGTATTCAGAAAGAAACAGCCATGGATACACAAGCTGCTGTCAACGAACCTATGATCAGTGTGCAAAATTTGACCAAGCGTTACGCACAGCCAGGTCGCGCGTGGTGGAGCGACGCTACAATTACGGCGGTTGATGACCTTTCATTTGAGCTAAAAGAGGGACAAGCAGTGGCGCTATGGGGTGTCAATGGCGCGGGCAAAACCACTGTGCTCAAATGTCTGCTTGGTCTGCTCGATTGTGACGGTGAATTGCAATTGGATGGCACTGATTTGCGCAAAGATGGGCGTAACGCGCGCCGGCATTTCGGTTACGTGCCGCAAGAGTTAGCCTTTCATAACGACCTAAGTGTGGCGGAGAGTTGCCGTTTTTACGCTCGACTAAAAGATGTTGATCTCGCGCGTATTCCCATCGTGCTAGACCAAGTGGGATTGATGAGTCAGGAGCGCAAGGCTGTGGGCGCGCTCTCCGGCGGTATGAAGCAGCGGCTGGCACTGGCGCTAGCATTGCTCGGCGATCCACCTGTGCTACTGCTAGACGAACCAACCAGTAATTTAGATGCTGAAACACGCGACGAGTTCTTGGATCTCCTCTCACAACTTCACCGAGCGGGTAAGACTTTACTGTTTACAAGCCACCATTTGGAAGAGGTCGAACAGTTGGCGGAGCAAGTACTGATTCTGCGTGATGGCAAGCTGTTTGCCAAGGGAGCTCCCGCGGAAATGATGCACCTACTTAATCCAAAGCGCGAAGGCCAACGTACCCATTTACGTGCAGTTGAAGCACCATCGGACGCGGCGTATTTGATGACTGTTCCTGTCCACAATGGGGTAATTACCCCCACACAGGTCCGACAGAATGGGAGCGTATTCTCATGAGACTCAAAACGATTTCGACCTTAGCCGGTTACGAGTTACGTTCGTCGCTGCGCAACCGCTGGTTTTTGCTCTATGCGCTGGCCTTTGCTGTGTTAGCCGTTGCCCTGAGTAGCTTATCTCTGACCGGTGCGGGAATGTTTGGTTTTGCCGGTTTTGGGCGCACCGCGGCCAGCCTGATCAACTTGGTTCTACTCATTGTACCGCTGATGGGTTTGACGATTGGTGCGCAGAGTTTAGCCAGCGAGCGCGAAAAAGGTACACTGGCCTATCTGCTCGCACAGCCGGTGAGCCGGGCCGAGGTGTTATGGGGCAAGTTTGTGGGCTTGGGCACGGCGTTATTGGCCGCGCTGCTGTTGGGCTTTGGCCTCTCTGCCGCGGTGATTGCGTGGCAGGGTGGCGTGGTCGAGGCGCAGCAATATATTTCGCTGGTCGGCTTTTCGCTGCTGCTGGCGCTAGTCACACTGAGTCTGGGCATCTTTTTATCCGCATGGAGCCGCAGTAGCGCACTAGCCGTGGGATTGGCGCTCTTTGCCTGGCTGGCGCTGGTCTTCATTGGTGATTTAGGTCTGATGAGCACCGCCGTTGCCATGAAAGTCAAGATCCAGACCCTCTTTGGGCTGGCGCTGATCAACCCACTACAGGTCTTTAAGATTGCGGCCGTCAACAGCCTGCGTGCTAGCTTAGAGATATTGGGGCCAGCGGGCATCTATGCCACCCGTACCTACGGTGATGCGCTGATCACTCTGCTGGTGAGCGTACTGCTGGTCTGGGTATTAGTGGCGCTGGGAGCGGCATATTTACGCTTTCGGGTAGAAGCGGACTTTTAAGGCCATCTAAAACAAATAATTCCGCCAGAAGAAAAAGGTTTATTACGAGTTCATATAACACGCATCACGTAGCAGCTGGTGGAATTATTTTATGACAATGGCCTAAATGACTTACGCACCGAGAACGGGTTGCCGGAGAAGGTCTCTTCGATGACAGGTGCTCGTTCTCGCCGAGTTGCGTAAGTCCTGAAATAGACGGGGACGAGATGAAAAAGCTAGGTACTATTTGGATAGTGGGGATTTTGCTCATTGTGCTGGTCGCCTGTGGCGGCACAACAGTGACGCCAGATCTGCCACCGGAGATTCTCTATGGCGAGGATGTCTGTGATCAGTGCAACATGATTATCAGCGACGAACGCTTTGCCGCTGGCTTGGTCGTGGAGCTAGCGCCGGGTAAATTTGAGCACCGCATCTTTGACGATATCGGCGATCTGCTTGCGTACGAAAAGGCACATGGCGAGGAGTTCACCATTGCCGCTTACTATGTGCATGACTACAACAGCAAGGAGTGGATTGACGGTAAGTCGGCGTACTACATCCAGAGCGAAGAGTTATTCACACCAATGGGGTTTGGTCTGGCCGCAGCTGCACAGCGATTGGAGGCGGAGGCGTTAGCGGAGGAGTGGAACGGATCGGTGCTAAGTTTTGCTGAGTTACACGAGCGAACTATGGCTGGTCAAGATGTAACCGAGCATGTACATCAGCAAAATTAACATTTAGCCATAGTCGTTTCATCATTTATTTCTAGAAAAGGAACACAGAATGTATAAGACGTACTTTCGAACAAAAATTCTCATGTCGCTGTTAATGGCTTTTGTTTTAGTTCTAAGTGCCTGTGGTGGTGGAAACGATGAAGAACCAGCTTCTGCCGAGTCCGAAGCACCGGCAGTCGAAGAACCAGCCCAGGCCCAAGACGCACCGGTGGCCGGAGACCCAGCGGCAGGTGAGAAGGTCTACCAAACAACTTGTATCGCGTGCCACGGGCCGGATGCAAGAGGTATTCAGGCATTGGGCAAGAGCCTACATCCCAGCGATAGTGAATTTATCAGTGAACGTACAGATGAACAGTTGGTTGAATATATTAAAGTTGGCCGCCGCATTGATGACCCGCTCAATACCACCGGGATCGACATGCCGCCCAAAGGAGGCAACCCCGCGATGACGGAAGAAGAGATGTACAACGTTGTTGCCTACATACGCACGCTGGAGTGATGAAACGCTGGTTTACGGTTGCGATATTCTCTCTCGTGCTGGCAGCCAGTACAGGTGCTCTTCTTCGTTTTGGGATGGTGTTGGGGATGCCTGCTTGGGCCAACAATTTTGGCGCGATCCGCCATGCTCACAGCCACCTCATGTACTTTGGCTGGGCAACGCTGGGGTTTATGGCGTTAATCTGGTACTATTTGCCGGAATTGACTAGTCGCTCGCTGCCCAAGGGTGTCGGGGCACAGATGGCGGCCAGCGCTCTCCTGGCTCTACTCAGCTTTCCTGCATTTTGGAGCAATGGTTATGGATTGACCCAAATCGGTATGGCAGAGCTGCCGCTGGGAGCGATGGTCGCCGGCTTGAACGGTATCCTCTGGCTGATCTTTGCCTTTCTTTACTTTCGCGCAACGTGGGCACTGTCCCAACGACCCTTGCCGATTCAGATTTGGGACTGGGCAATATTCTTACTGCTGATTTCGTTTGGTGGTGCGCTGGGGTTGGTGGGTTTCGTGGTAATGGATGGTGAAAGCGTTGCGCTGCAGCAGATCTTTCTTCATCTCTTTCTCGACATCTTTGCTGTGGGCTGGTTCAACCTAGCCCTCCTCGGTGTCCTCTGGGCCTGGCTCGGTAAATATGCTCAGCTACCTCGCTGGTTGCCGAGCCAGAGTCTGGCGCTTTGTATCACGCCAACCTTTCTGCTCGGTGTGTCACCGATTTTGCTTGCAGACGCGCTGTTTTGGGTTGCTGCAACCGCGAACTTGGGTGCAGCTGCGCTGTTAGCCTGGCACCTTGGCGCATTATGGCGACAGCGGGTACATCTGCCGCCTCCGGTGCAGTTTGGCTTGATTATCTTCGCAGTCCACATCATCAGCGCAATCTTCATCATGTGGCCAGGCTTTTGGCGGTGGAGCGCAAGTACGCAGCTGCGCATTTTCTTTTTGCATAACTTTTTGCTCGGTTGGATAAGCAGCGCATTACTAGGCATCGTGGCGGCACTTTGCATCGGATGGACACATCGGATGCAAAGTATAGTTTCTGTCATATGGAGCAGCAGTGTATCTGTAATGTTGTTGGCTCTGCTATGGGTTGGATTCATTCAGTTGATTCCCATGAACGCTGTGACACTGTTTTGGATTGCCGCGTGGAGTAGCGTCACGCTGGCTTTGGTTAGCCTGTGGGTGGGAAGTAACCTGTTAATACGAGCAGGTTCGGTATATCACGTTGAAAAGGATGGTTCTCAGCCAGGATCACTCTTATGAAAATTGCGCTTGATCATCTACGCACTATCGCGTACTTGCAAGGGCTTGACGATCCCCAATTAGTCGAACTTGCACAAAGCGCAATCTGGCGTGAATATGCACCCGGCGCGTTCATCTTTTTGGAAGGTGAGACCGCGTCCGCCATCTACTACATGGACTTCGGTTGGATCAAAGTCAGCAAGAGTTCACCTGATGGACGCGAGCAAATCCTACGGTTTTTAGGACCTGGGGAAACCTTTAACGAATTAAGCGTCTTTGCCAATAAAAACAATCCGGCAACGGCCATTGCACTAGAAGCAGTTGGTACTTGGTTGATTCCGAAGGCAGCAGTGCAGCAATTGCTTGTCGCTCACCCTCACGTTGCGGCACATGTGATCGAAAATATCGCCGACCGTGTAATCCATCTTGTCTCGCTGGTGGCCGATCTGTCGTTGCATTCTGTCGAGGCGCGTGTCGCACGTATGTTGCTGGATGAAGCTGATGAAGCGATCATGAAGCGGCACCGTTGGGCTACACAGACCGAACTGGCCGCGCGATTGGGAACAGTCCCAGATGTACTAAGCCGCGCGCTACGTAGTATGGTCGATGCCAAAGTGATTGAGATGAACCGGTACGAAATCCGTATTCTCGATCGGCAGGCGTTGGAAAGGATGGCAATGATCGATAGTTAGCTCGGCCAATCCGACTAAAGTCGAATACTTTTACAGGCTCAAGTGATACGCTAGATGCGTACAACTTGAGCCTTTTTATTATCACTAGATCCCAAGCTTACCGACGCACAAAGTAGCCAGCAAAGGCAGCATGGACTAGTGCTGCGAACATTTAATTTTTAGAAATCATTGCGGTCATTTTCCAGCCTGCAATATGTTACTCGATTTCTAAAAATTAAGCAGCCAGACAACTAAGTGACAAAATCAGTGAGTAAAGGAGCAATTGAATGTCACAACCAATGACACTGCCCACACTTTTCTGTAAGGATGCAAAAACACAAGCCACCTTCGGGGAGACGGGTCCACAGCCACGTTTTTTTCTTGATAGTGATTCGTTCAAGGTACTTGTGGTCGGGTTAGAAGCAGGACAACAAATCCCCATTCATCCTGAATCGACCGCCATGTATCATTTTTTAGAGGGCAACGGCACGATGACGGTAGATGCGCAGGAATTCGCCGTGGAGCCAGGTGCTGTTGTCATTGCATTGGCGGGTGCCAAGCGCGGCATAAAAGCTGATTCACGCCTGGTCTTTCTGGCGGCTAAGGCTGGTTGAATTTCAGAAAATCCATTTGCCAACCAACGTTAACCTGGGAATGTAAAACTTCAAGGAGAGACTCTATGTTAAACCCCTATTTGTTGATGGTATTGCTCTATCTATTCGTCGCTATACTGGCGGCACTTGACGCGTCATTTGCCAGCTTTAGCATTGCACCGTGGTTTAATGGCATTCGCTGGTTGCGTATTCATTTTATTACCCTGGGCATGGTAACAGAAACACTCTTTGGCGTGCTACCCATATTGGTCGCAAATCGCCTGGGAAGAGAGCGTCCGAAGATCCGCTGGGATATCTGGGTGACGCTCAACGTCGGTCTGGTGGTGCTGTTGGCGGGTATCCCCAGCGTTAACGGCACGTTGATTCTAACCGGTGGTACGCTGATCTTTATTGCGGCAACGCTACTTGCTGTTCAACTCTGGCAGATGCGGTCACATGAGATGCAGGCAGACGAGGTGCATAGTAGTCAAAGTGCAAAGTTCTATGTCAGTGGATTGGCCTATTTGTTGTTGGGCATCACTGTAGGCACGGGGCTTTGGCTGGGTTGGAGTGGGCCGTTGCGCATTCAGGTTCCCCTGGAAGTACATATCCACGCCAACAACTGGGGCTTTCTATCGCTTGTCTTTTCCGGTTTGCTCATCGATGTGATTCCGCGCCTGAGCGGCAGACCATTGATGGAATCGCGCACCATTCGCATGATTTTCTGGAGTATGACGCTGGGTGCGCTGGGGTTAGTCATTGGGCCGTGGCTTGGCGGTTCTCTCTGGTTTACTGTGCCGGGATTGGTATTGCATCTGAGCGCTACCATTGCGCTACTCATAATTACGGCGCGGGCTCTGGCCCATGCCCGGCAATTTCGTGTTGCCGGTGGTTGGCACCTGATCATGGCCTATACCTGGATTCTGCTGCCGGTGTTGGTTGCGCCGCTAATCATCTTGGGTGTGCCGGGCTTCCCTGGTATGGGTATTGAGGCAACGGCACCCCAGGCGCTGATCTATGGCTGGGTCTTGCAGATCGGATACGCGTTAATTCCGTACCTTGCCAGCCGCTACATTGCAGACGAAGCCAAGCCCCAGCTGGGCGGTAACTGGCTGAGTTTGGTGACAGTCAATATCGGCAGTGCGCTGGTCTGGGCCAGCATCTTCATCTTGGCATGGCAGAATATCTTGCATGGAACCGCCTATGTCTTTTACGTGGTCTCCATGATCCCCGTTGTTATCCAGCTAGGGCAGATCATGCACGGCTGGTTCAACGAGATGGAACAGAGAACCTTAGCCGCCGCTGGTGATTGAGTGGGTGACGAACTTAAGCCTAGTACAATGCAGCGTAAATACCACGGCGGTAAATAAGCCCAAGTTACTCGTGTGAAGATGGCGAAATTACGATGGGCTTATTTACCGCCGTTATATCCTATTCTTCTTCGGCCTTGATTCCCAGTTCCGCTAGCATACTGTTGATGCCAGCTTGTGCACAGGTTTCATCAGCTTGCCGCTACCTTTGACCAGATGTTGGCCGAGTTGGAAGATGCCCACCGACAAACAGAGCAAGCCCTACAAGCGCAGCGGCGTTTCGTGGCCGATGCCTCACACGAATTGCGTCCACCGCTGACCACCATACGTGGCAATCTAGACCTGCTACGTCGCGAGCCGCCAATCAGCGACCCCGATCGCATGGCGGGCCTCGCCGACTTAATTGAAGAGAGCGACCGTTTGATCCGGATGGTTAACGATCTGCTTGTGCTGGCATGTGCTGATGTACAGCCGCCAGAGTGGCAAGAGCCAGTTTCACTGAAACCTGTGCTCGATCACGTACAACGACAGGTCAAGCAATTGGCCCCCAACCGTACAGTCTGTTTCAAGCCGGTGATACCAGAATTGGTCGTTGTACGTGGCAATGAAGATGCAATGAAGATTCACTGAAACAACTCCTGCTCATTCTGCTTGATAATGCGATGAAACACACACCAACCCCAGCTCAGATTTCGGTCGATACTGCGATCGTTGGTGATCAGGTAGAGATTTGTGTACGTGATGCCGGGCCGGGCATTCCAGCTGATGAACCGCCTAAAATCTTCGACCGATTTTACGTGGTTGATACTGCACGTACACAAAACAGCACCGGTCTGGGGTTAGCCATTGCCAAGACGCTAGTGAAATCTCAAAAAGGGAGCCTCTCAGTTAGCAGTTCAGCCGATTGCGGTACAACATTCAAGGTTAAATTATCATGTCAAAATGGTTGCGATTCTGGAAAGCGCCAATCGATAATTGAATATGAGCAAAAAAAACATACTCTTGGTTGATTCCGCGATGTAGAACAACGAAATTAAGCACATGTATTTGAGACTTTTGTCGCAGTGCTAAACGGACACACTTGATATGCTGAATCGATGCAAACTCGGTGATAGTAATACCCATTGCCGGTTGTGACGCCATGAATGAAAGCCAATCCACCACTGGAAAGAAGTTGCGCATTCGTGGCGTTTGCAGAGGCAATTGATATAAGTTCAAAGGAAAAATAATGCACCTGTTTAATTTGCTCGAACTCTCTCAGTTCAACGACGGTAAACCAAATGTTCAATTGCTTGCCCGTTCCGGATACGCGCGGCAGGTTCTTTTTTCGTTGCGCGCCGGGCAGGGCTTGCGCGAACATACGACCAGTAGCCAAATTGCCGTACAGGTTATCTCAGGAAAGTTAACTTTTGAAGCGGAAGGAAAAGGTCAAACATTGACACCTAGTCAATTGGTTATGCTTGAAGCCAGTGTGCCGCATAGTGTCTATGCGGAGAGTGACACAATCATGCTCTTGACAATGATGCCTGATCCACAACACCATTCGATGGCTGCCGAGCTGTTTGATAAAATTGAACCGATGGTTGAGATAAGCTAATCTAGTGAGAGCAGAATGATTCAAATCAAACGTGCTTACGCGCCAGCCAATTCGGATGATGGAATTCGTTTTCTTGTGGATCGCATCTGGCCGCGTGGTGTCAAGAAGAAAGATCTGCAAATCGATCGATGGGTCAAAGAGGTTGCGCCCAGCACAAAATTGCGCAAGTGGTTTAGCCATATTCCGGATAAGTGGGCGGAATTTCAGGAACGTTACGCTGCCGAACTGAATGCGAATTCGCTGATCTGGAAGCCCATTCTGGAAGCAGCCGAAACAAGCACGGTGACACTGGTATATGCGGCTAAAGACGAGGAACATAATAACGCCGTGGCGCTGCAACAATTTCTGCTCAAAAAATCATTGCAAAAATCAAATGATTAGTTTCTCTGACTTAACGATGGGACTTACGCAACTTGTCGAGAGCGAAATAGAAAGTATCAATCAATCACACCTACGATTCGCTTTCGGTGCGTAAGTCATAATCGAGACGAAATGATCATACGGACGGAATAGAATGAAACGCGAACCGAATGAGATTGAACCGCACGAAATCGCGGAAGCCGTGCGCCAGGCGTGCATTGCGGCGGCCTTGGCTGCTTATGAGGATGCAGGAATGAATGGTCTCTGCCACGAGGGTAGATGGGAATGCTCGGTAGATGCCATGCGTGCGCTAACTGTTGCAGCGATTGTTGAACAGATAGAAAACAAACGCACCTCGAATTGAGCATAATCCTACAATGGCAGGTACAGGAAAGATCGGTTGATAATCCTGCCATCAATCGATCTTTTCTGCGTTTACTGTTGTTTTGGCAGATGCATTGTATGGCGTGCACATGTGAGACTTATGTCACAGCACCATGCAAATCGGGTTGGTAAAATGCCCCTGTACGTGAAAGCCATTCCTTTCGATGTCACTCAGTATGGATAGTCTTAAATCGATACTGAGATATAGAAACAAGAGGAGCAATTTTATGAGCCATCCAATCACCAACGAATCCACCATACCTGTGATCGATGTACGCACCATTATACCGCGTGAGCGTCATCCACTGATCTTTCAGACTTTTGACAACCTGGATGAGGGCCAGGCGTTCATGTTGGTCAACGATCACGAACCAAAGCCGCTCTATTATCAATTTCTCCACGAGCGCGAGAATCAGTTTTCCTGGGAATATCTGGAAGAGGGACCTGAAACCTGGCAGGTACGGATCGGTAAGTGTGCGGGAGCATAATGTACGCACTATTCGTCGATAGTATCCAAAGGAGAAACTGACTTGCGTGTTTTACTGATTAATCCAAAATTTCGCCTGCCCATCGACACACGGACAACGGCACATCTGGGCCTGGCCTATCTCGGCGCGGTGAGCGAACGGCGCGGCGATGAGGTTGTGGTTTTTGATGCTGATGTGGAAGAGCAATCCGTAAGTGATTTTGTACAGGAATACCGCCCACACATCGTCGGCATCACCGCCAATACGCCGCAGGTCAAGCAGGCCTGGCGCACCGCGGCTGCCATCAAGCAGGTGCATGACGCGCCGATTGTGCTGGGTGGACCCCACGTCAGTGTGCTACCAGAGGAGAGTTGTGCCAAGCCCCACGTAGATATTATTGTGCGTGGCGAGGGCGAAGAGGCCTGGATCGATGTCTGCGATCGGCTGGAGAGATTTCTGCTCGATCAAACTCACTTTTCAACAACGGACTTCATGGACTCCAAGCACGAAATTTTCGATGACTGCCTGGGGCTAACGTATAAGAGCAACGACGGTGTAATCCACCACAATCCAGATCGTGTACCAATTGCAGATCTGGATACCTTGCCCTGGCCTGCTTACCATCTCTTCAAGATGGAACGCTATACTAATTTGCAACCGGCCACGGACCGGATAGATGGCGCGCGTAGCTTTAGCATCATGACTAGCCGCGGCTGCCCCTATCGCTGCACCTTCTGCAGTCAGAGCATCATGCCTATCAAGTGGCGCAGTCGTAGTGTGGAAAACGTGATCGCCGAGTGGCAGCATCTGGTCCACGATCTTGATGCACAAGAAATCGGTGTGCTGGATGACAGTGCGAACATTCGGGTTAAGCGTCTAGAGGAATTGGGACACGCGCTCATCGAGAATGAACTACATCATGTGCCGTGGATCTTTGTCAATGGTATCCGCGCCAATCTGGCTTCTAAAGAACTGCTGGGGCTACTCAAGCAGGCGGGCCTCAAGCGGCTGGCCTTTGGTGTGGAAACCGGTGATCCAGAGATCCTCAAGAGCATTGATAAGAAGGTCGATCACAACACGATTCGGCAGGCTTTCCGCAATGCCAAAGAGGTCGGGTTGGAGACGATTGCCTTTATGATTTTAGGTTTGCCCGGCGAGACACGCAAAACCATGCAGCGTACCATCGACTTTGCCATCGAACTCGATCCGTTGATCGCCAACTTCTCGATGATGACTCCTTATCCAGGCACCAAAGTATACGAAATCGTTAAGCGCCAGGGGCGACTCCTGATCAACGACTGGGAGGATTATGTCTTTTTCGAGCAACAGGCGCGCTATGAAATGGGAGAGATGACCGCCGAATTGGTAGAAGAAATGTATCGCAAGGCATACCGTCAGTTCTACCTACGTCCGTCACCGATTCTGCGCCGCTTGAAGACCGATGATTTCTGGCTCAACCTCCCGCGTAATATACGTATCGCCGCGCGCACATTCCTGCCCAAGAAAGAAAAGACAGGTTTGCGCCAAGCCATTGAGAGTGATACAAGGATGTAGAAATAAATCGAATATCCGACAAAAGTCGAAGAACTTCTCCCGCTCAGGTGCTATGCTAATGGTATGGACCTGAGCGTTTTTTGTTCAAGTGAATGATGTTATACTGAGCTGCGCCATAAAGGAACAGTTTGTACACGAGTAGAAATGATACTTTATGGCGCAGCTCAGTATAGAAGCGGACCGCCTCTTGCCACTTCTTGCAGTATAAGATGGTATTACTGATTCGTGATGCATTAAAGACTCGTCGGCTTGATACGCGGCCAGGCATGAACCGCAAACGCCATGATCGCGCCTACCTCTGCTATCCGTCCGACTAGCTGTATGGTTGGCGCAAATGCCACAAACGTGCTTATTGATATGAGCCAAATCCCGCCATTCAATAGACAAAAGCTGAGCCAAACCAGCGCAGACAAGGGGCGTTTGGTCTGAAAACGTGGCAGAATCCAGTAAGCCACGCCCATCACCAAATGCACAATCCACCCCATGAGCAGAAATTCCATGTGCGCGGGCAACAGTCGCCATAGCGCCGGATTCAGGGGCAAGCCCTTATGCCAGAGCAATAGTCCGCCCACGGTGAATCCCAAGAGTAGGTAGATCAAGGCGGCACGGATCAGCCAGATGCTTAATCGAGGCATCTCAACGTTCCTTAATCCGCGGCCAGGTATTGATCACAAAAGCAAAGCCACCTAACCACTGCAATAGAGCAGCCAATGCCAGCAGCCACCCCCAGCCCATCCACATCTGCACCGCGTTCGCTGGTTCAGCAACCGCGCGTAGTAACAATCCTGTGTTGAGCAATATATAAGTACTCCACGCTAACATCTCTGAACCGCGCGGCTGCTCTTTTGTAAATTTAGGGAACATCCAGAAGGCCACACCAATGATAATTTGGGTCACCCAACCAACCATGAAAAGATGAAAATAGACTGGCGTTAACCCCACGACGAACGCTGGCAACACTATAAATGGACGCAACACAAGAAGCAGAGCACAGAGCAGTGCAGCCACGAAAAACATCAGCGAGGTCTTAATGAAATAGCGCGTAACGAACGGCATTAGACTACTTTCGGATTGATATCAATGTATTGCCCAAAAACAAGAGTATTACCAGTGCGTTGAGCACGCCCCCCCACAGCCGACCAGGCTCCCAGAAGAGCAGATCACCAGCCACACGCAGCATTAACGTCCCATGTAGCAAAATGAGATGACTGTATAGGCGCGGCGAATAGACAAACTTACGCTGTAGTACTGCTGGAAAAATAATTGGTGCATGGGCAAAGATCATTGTAAAAACAAAGCCCAAGAAAATGGTGTGTAGCATGAGATCATAGAGTGGCCCGGCAGAGAGGCCACCGTAAAGTATGGCAACCCCACCGCCAAAAGCCAACCACACATAGCCAGAGAGCAGACTAATTGCAATGAAACGCGCCTGTCCACCTGCCTTGATGCGGCGGCTGGCTATATCGTAATGCAACAGCCAGAGGGCCAATAGCACCATTCCAACCCCTGCGAGGCGTACACCGAACGCATAAAGAACCATCGCTATAGCCGCGCCTGCAATAAAAACTCCAACGCAGGCAATAAATATCACAATCACCCGTACCGATAGCTGCAGAAAACGCCCCAGTTCCAGACGCTCACCCGCCACAGTGAGCAGTGGAAAACCAATCCACCATATCACGATCTGATAAACAGGCCAACCAAGCAGCCAGAGCAGGTTGCCCACCAACCAGCAGAGCGTGCCCGCGATAATCACCCCCGTGTAGAGCGTGATGTGGATGCGCAGAATCTGTACCATGATCAGAACCAATAGTACGCTGCCCATCGTGATCAGCAATGGGCCAATCCAACCCGACATACCCACAATGAGCAGCGCAGCCCCGGCGCCAGAGAGTAACGGTGCGAAATAAGACCACTTCTTGTCCAGAGCCACCGCGCGTTCTAGGCTAATGAGTGTGCCTAGAAAACCGCTGACCATTAGCGGCCCGTGAGCCATCGGAAGCGTTGGCTGGATGGCAGGCCAGCCCCAACCCAGGCGAATGAGTCCCGCCCACATGGCAACCAGGAGAGAAAGCAAGGCAGCAGCCATAAGGAGTATACGCTTTGAATTTTGTGTGGAAATCCTTATGAACACGATGCAGAAGCCTCCTATGTGGCAGACTGATTTGCCGCAAAGACGATGAGGAAAGGCAGCTCAATGGCCTGTTCGGGGCAAATATCTTCACACGCGGTACAGTAAGTGCATTTATCAGGTTGGTAGAGCTGTGCTTTACCTTCGATCTGCGCCAGTGCGTGTGTAGGGCAAGTGTCAATGCAGCGGTGGCATCCAGTGCAGAGTTCTTGGTGAATCATTGGGAACGGCTGCATACCTTTATACCTCGAATAAATTAATACGTTCATGTCCGAAATGTGTGAGTTGAGGCAAAGCCCTCAGCGAGCAAGATCACATAACTTACACTTCTGGCACAGGAACCAATTAATCAGAACCTAGGACGATCATATAACCAAAATATCGCCATAACTGCGACTTATGTCACATCATCATCTCGTTTTTCAGTCGGGTCAATTTATTTGACCTCTGCCTCAGAAGCAAGACGATCCACATCTAGAATAACGATCTGGTGACGTTCAATCTGAATGATTTCTGCCGCCGCAAGACTGTTCAGCGCACGCCCAATCATTTCACGTACCGTTCCCAGGTAGCTGGCCATCTCCTCATGGGTCAGAAAGCGTGGAATTTCATTGATTTGATTGCTCTTGGCCTGCTCTAGCAAGAGATTTGCCAAACGCCCCTTGACTGTGCGCATGGAGAGACTTTCGATTAAGTTCACCAGATTGCGCGTACGCACAGCAATTCCTTCAATCAACGCCCAAGCAAGGTCGGGATGACGCCGGGCGACTTGTCGAATATCCTCACGCATAATGCGCCAGACCGTTGCGTCTGTAAACGCGGTTGCGGTTGCGGGATTAGTACCACCATCAAGTGTACTAACATCGTTGAATGTGTGGCCTCCACTATAAATATGCAAAATATGTTCACGCCCCTCCACCGTGAAGCGGCTGATTTTCACTCGACCGTGCTCAATGACATATAGTCCGGCGGTGGGATCGCCCTCACCAAAAATCATTGTGCCAGCCTCGTACTGATGTTGCGATGCCACAGAAGATAGATCTTGGAGCACTTGTTGGGGGACATCGTGCAAAAAAGAGATTTGGCCGAGTAAATTGAGCATCTGCTTTTGGGCACCGGGCGTTATTGTCATAAGCTTATTCTGTGTCTATACAATACATGGTGAATCTGGTGTAGAGGAGCTGATTTTTATGGTTCTTGAAACCCTAGCCAAAAGCTTGAAAATTCAAAAATATAGAGACTGTCCAGAAATTCGTCCGCACTACACGGTTGCCTTTGGCTTATCCATCGGTCGGCATCCCGCAAAGGTCCACAAAGCGGAAGAACTCGGCTTTATCCCCTTCCACACGCGCCAGGCCGTCGGCCAGCGCCCGCTGCGGATCCAGTTCACGCGTCAACAGGCCCAAATAGGTTGCCACATCGGCGTAGATTGCCATATCCCATGTGGTCGGTTCACCCTGGCGTACATCAATGGCGCCATCCACAATGCGTACGGTCTGATTTTCACCGCCGATATGCAGCGCATAGGTTTTGTCTAGCCCCTGGGCCAGATCCGGGCGAAAAAAGGTTTGCGGCGTCAGCGCATAGGAGCCGAGATGCAATAATTGGCATTCAGCATCGGCTTCGGCCACAAATTGGCTGCCCCAATGGCCCAATTCCAAAAGGGCGGTCTTTAATCCCGCGCCCAGTGCGGTCAATTCATAGACGGTGGAGGCGGCCGGCGGCGGCAGCGTGCGCCGCGCAAGCAGACCGCGCTGTTCAAGCCCCTTGAGCCGCTCTGTCAGCAAATTCGTACTGATCCCCGGCAGCCCCACCAGCAGGTCGGTAAAGCGCAGCGGACCGGCCACCAACTCACGGAGAATGAGCAGCGTCCAGCGTTCGCCCACCACATCAAGGGCAAAGGCCAGACCACAAAGTTGATTATAACTACGGATTGACATGGGCTAAGTATAATACATTCGAGTGGAAATTCAAATTTTCAGCCACATACAATCAAAAATGAATTTCACACTTGACTTTATGAAGTAACTGAGCTATACTGAGGCAGCACAGATGTTCGACTCGATATATAATCTGTGTAGGTTAGGATAGCTGCTGCAACACTTCGTCGAGGTTGCGCTCGAAGAGCCGTTTTGCCCACGCCTGGTTGTGAAAACCGCGGCGGATAAAGCAGGAGCCGGCATAGGTGAGCGAGACATGCATGGCGAATTTGTAAAAGGCCATGCGCGCCGGCTCCAAATCGGGGCGGGCAAAATATTGGTAATCTTCCGGTGCATAAACCCATTTGAGAAAGGTGTGTTCCGATTCCAGGTCGCCATAGTGGATGCCCTCGATATCGACAAAATAGACGGCCTGATCGCGTGAACGTATGAGAACGTGACCACCGGGCAGCTCACCATGCAGCAGGTTATAGTTCGTGCGCGGGGCGACTTGTATGCGCAATGCCTGCAATCGTGCGTCAATCTCGGCTTTATGCGCTGACACCACCGCTTCGGCCTCGGCCGTGGCCTGGACTTCAAATAAGGCGCGCTGGAGCGCTCGCTCCTCTGGTGGCTCAGCGTGCTCGGTAAAGGGTTCGTGCGGTAAACCGGGATGCGAACGGGTTAAGCCGTGCATGCGCAGCAATTGGTCGTGGATTCGCTTACAGACGGCTTGGCGCGCGGCCGGCGTGGCTGAGGTGATAAAATCGTCAAAATTGCCGCCCTCGATGCGTTCAACCAAGGCAAAGTGATGACCGCTGGCTAATTTACCGGCCCGCAGCACGGCGGGCGTATTGACGCCGTGACTTTGCAACAATTGGGTATGGGCCAGAAACAAGGCTGGCGCTTTGTCATCACTTTGCGTTTCTTCAAACCCAGCCGCCACGCGCTCGGCAAAGTAGTTGTTGGCATCGTGCCAAAGATAGAGCACGCAGGAACCATCTGGGTTGTGCAGCGTCAAAAAATAGACCTGCTTGCGCGCACCGCCCTTGAATTGGGTGGCGTCTACAAGCTGGCACTGCGCACCAAAGCATTGCTGAAGATGGACGAGTAATTCTGATCGTTCAAAGCTCATAGCTACTCTCGTTTCGTAGTAGATAACGTGTGATATATGGCTGTGATATATGGATGTGATATTTACGTGATACTTTATGTGACACAAAGTGGGTAAGCCGTGCAAAGGCGGTCGATCATAACGCACTTTGGCCAATCGCACAAAAAGCTGTTTTTGAACAGTTACAAATCGCCAATCTATATCAACAAGGAAAGCGTAATGCGAAAATTGATTGTGCTTGAACATCTCTCCCTCGATGGGGTCATTCAAGGCCCCGGCGGGCCGGAGGAAGATACGAGTGGCGGCTTTACACACGGTGGTTGGGTCGGTCCCTATGGCGACGAGGTTTCGGGAACGGCAGTGCGCAAACAGATGAATTCGTCATTTGATCTGTTGCTTGGGCGCAAAACCTTTGAGATTTGGGAACCGTACTGGCCGCAGCATGGGGACATTTGGCCGAATGTGAACCAGGCGACCAAGTATGTGGCCTCCAATAGCAGAACGTCGAGTGAGTGGCAACCATCGGTCTTTTTGAACGGAAATATTGCCGAACAGATCGCCAAGATTAAGCAGGCAGATGGGCCGGATCTGCATGTGTGGGGGAGCAGTGTTCTCCTCCAGACGCTGATGAAGCATGACCTGGTTGATGTCTTCTGGCTCCTAATCTATCCAGTTACGTTGGGTAGTGGCAAACGGCTCTTTGCCGATGGCACCATCCCGGCCGCGTTCAAGGCGACAGAAAGTGTCGTCTCCCCAAGTGGCATTATCGTCGTAACGTATGAACGCGATGGTGAACTCAAGACGGTAGCAATCGACGATTAGATAATCATAGGAGAACAAACCATGACAACTGAACAGATTCCACATCCCGCAGTCGTATCGCAGGACGAGTGGCTGGAAGCGCGCGTGGCCCTGCTAGAAAAAGAAAAAGAGCTGACGCGCGCCCAGGATCGCCTCAATGCCGAACGGCGCCGGTTGCCCATGGTCAAGGTCGACAAGAATTACACCTTCGACGGCCCTGAAGGCAAGGTGACATTACTGGATCTCTTCCAAGGACATCGCCAGCTGATCGTCTATCACTTTATGTTTGACCCCGCATGGGAGAATGGCTGCGTGGGCTGCACCAGCTACATCGACGCCATTGGCGACCTTTCGGATCTGGAGAAACGCGGGGTTCGCTTTGTCATCGTTTCGCGTGCGCCGCTGGCCAAATTAGAAGAATATAAAGCCAAAAAAGGCTGGGATTTGCCCTGGTACTCCTCGTTTGGCAACGACTTTAACTACGATTATCATGTGACACTGGATGAAGCAGTCGCACCCCCTGTTTATAATTACCGCCCCGGTTCTGGCGATGGCGGTGAAGTGCCTGGCACCAGCGTCTTCTTCCGCATTGGTGACGAGATCTATCATACCTATTCGACCTATGCACGCGGTGGCGAGTACTTGACCCACAGCTCCACGCTTTTTGATATCACCCCTTACGGTCGCCAACAGGATTGGGAAGATTCACCGGAAGGCTGGCCCCAATTCCCGACATACGGTTAAGTAGCTCGGGTGCGTCCCCCATGATTGGAATTACCCAGGACGATTTAGGTGCTCCTTTACTGTAATTCCAATCATGGGACGCACCAACTCAGCCCCCATACAGGAGAGATATAGTGAACAAAGTGACACCTTTTCTCATGTTCAACGATCAGCTCGAAGCGGCGATCGAGTTCTACACGGCGACATTTCCGGATTCCGAAATTCGCAACGTCGCCCGTGCCGGCGAGGATGGCCCTATCAGCTCCGCCGAGTTCGTGGTCGGTGGTCAGCGCTTCATGGGCTACAACGGCGGTTCGTATTTCAGCTTTTCTGAGGGGTTCTCGCTCTACGTAGACTGTGCCGATCAGGATGAAGTGGATGAATACTGGGAGAAGCTCGTGAAGGCAGGAGCAGAGCCCACAGCGTGCGGTTGGATCAAAAACCCCTTCGGTCTCTCCTGGCAAATTGTCCCGCGACGATTCAACGAGCTGATCAGTGATAGCGACCCCAAGAAAGTGAAGGCTGTGATGGACGCCATGATGACGATGGTGAAGCTCGACGTGGCTGAGCTGGAGAGAGCTTACAACGAGGCGTAATTCTTGTCGGAGACGGAAACCTGCGCTACATGACAACGTGCGATTGTAGCTAGCGGGCTGTCGGAGAAAAATGGGACGCTGAAACACGCGGATTTACGCGGATTTATAGTACAGTGTCAGGTAAATTGTGAAGGTTTAGCGCCGGTCGAGTAGGCTGCTGCTTTTTGCAGCCGTATCGAGACCAAAGCGGGTCACTCACTCTAGTTTCGATACGTGCGGATACTGCCCCGCACTACTCAACCGCCGTTCGCTAATCTAGCAGGACTTGGTTGACACTGCATTAGTCTACAGAGCAAAAAATCCGCGTGTTTCAGCATTTATCAGCGTCCAAAAAACGCTTTTCGTGTTCTCTCCGACAAGCTGCTATAGATAGTAAATGAAAGGCAAAGTCAATGGAACACGAACCAACAAAAGGGCTCTATGGTTGGATTACCCACACTGAGTTCGCGGTGACCGATCCCGATGCGTTGCGCACTTGGTGTGAGAAGGTGCTCGGCTGGCAATTCATGCCAAGTTTTCCCACCCCCAACGGGGATTACCATCTATTTGCTTATGCCAAAGAGGGGGGTGGCGGCATTCGCCAGACCAACCCAGGCGAAACACCGGGTAGCTTGTCCTTTGTGCATGTGGAGAACACGCAAGATGCCTTTGACGCCGCGCTCCGGGAAGGTGCAGAGGTAGTCGCCGCACCAGAAAAGGTGATGGAGGGCGTAACCACAGCGATTGTGCGTGCGCCGGGTGGGGTGCTGATTGGGTTTTCGGGACCGTAGGGCTGTCATCAGAAAGGGATTGATCGTGCAAATTACTGAAAAAAATCGCTCTGCCACTGAGCAACAAACGGCAGGGTTGCTTGTCTGTGGTCTGCTCTTTGGGCCACTATTTTACATTATTGTCATCAGCCAGTTGTTCACACGTCCTGGCTTTGATATCCGGCGTCATCCACTCAGCCTGCTCAGTCTTGGCGAAGGTGGCTGGGTGCAGACGGCGAACTTCTACGTCACCGGGATTCTTGCGTTGTTATTCGCCTTGGGTATCTGGCGCGCTTTGCGGAGCAGTCGTGGCGCACTTATCGGGCCAATCTTTATCGCCCTCTATGCCATTGGCATGATCATGGCGGGGCTTTTTCCAGCGGACCCAGCATTCGGTTTCCCACCGGGCACACCGGATGGCATCTTGCCGGAGATGAGCCAACACGCGGCCATGCATGGCATGGGTTTCTTTGTGGCCTTTACGGCGTTGACAATTGCCTGCTTTGTCTTTGCTTGGCGCTTTTTTCGCAGAGGTGAGCGGGGTTGGGGCGTCTATTCCCTGGTCACAGGCATTGTGACACCTCTAACGGTCGCAATGGGCATGGTCTTTACAGGCGGTACAAGTCTCTTTTTCTTCTTTGTGGGAATTGTTGCCTTTGGGTGGGCTGCGCTCCTTGCCGGGAAGTTACGTTGTGAATTTATACACGCCGAGGGTTAATCGAAAGCGTTTTATTGGATTGAATAAGATTACACAAATTATGTAAATACTGTATTTTCATTGAACATTATTCCGATTTAACTTTACCAGTGAGAAATCGCTCCCTGCGGATTGTCAAATCCGCAGACCACCACAAGGTTTGACAACCCTGTGGGAGCAAATCGGCATAATCTCTATTGATTCATACAGATTGGAAGAAGTAATATGTCAACCCAACTATCCTTGTCACAGATCACCCCACTTTTAACGAATCTACAACTGGCTGAGTCCCCCCGCTGGCGTGATGGACAGCTCTGGTTCTCGGATTGGCCGGCGAATGAACTGCGCACTGTCGATGGCGCTGGCAAGAGTGAAGTTATCGCCCATATCCCATCCTTCCCCTTTTGTTTCGACTGGTTGCCGGATGGGCAATTGCTCGTGGTTTCCGGGCGCGAAGCCAAGTTGCTGCGCATGAAGACGGATGGAACGTTGGCCCCCCATATCGACTTAAGTGGACTTTCTACCCATCCCTGGAATGAGATCGTGGTCGATGGGCGCGGTAACACATATATTAACAACACTGGCTTTAATTTTCCACAGGCAGAATTTGCACCGGGCTTTATTGTGTTAGTCCGCCCCGATGGCTCGGTGGAGCGGGTGGCCGATGGGGTGGCCTTTCCCAATGGGATGGTTGTCACGCCCGATAACTCAACATTAATTCTGGCTGAATCTTATGGCAACTGTCTCACTGCATTTGATATTGCCGATGACGGTACGCTTTCCAACCGGCGCGTATGGGCCCATTGTGAAGGAGACCATCCCGATGGTATTTGTCTGGATGCTGAAGGGGCCATTTGGTATGCAGATGTGGGCAATAGCCATTGTGTCCGGGTCTGTGAAGGGGGAGAGGTCCTCCAAACAATCAACATGGACCGAGGCTGCTTTGCCTGCATGTTGGGTGGTGATAAAGGCCAGACGCTTTTTATACTGGCCAATCGGTGGGGTGGGCCAGAGAGCATGGGCAATGACGGAGGATCGGGTCAGGTTCTAATGGTTGAGGTGAATGTGCCCCATGCCGGTTGGCCGTAAGCGAGACGAATACATTCTGGCGCCTAAGCAAAGGATATACTATACAGAATAGGAGTATTTTACATGTGTCGCAATATCAAACCGCTTTATAACTTTGCGCCCCCGGCTACCGATGACGAGATTCGTGCTGCCGCCCTGCAATTTGTGCGCAAGGTCAGTGGTATGAGCAAACCGTCGCAGGCCAACGCGGCGGCGTTTGACGTGGCCATCGATGAGATCACCGTGGCAACCCATAAACTTTTCGCCGCGCTGGAGACAACTGCTGAACCCAAGAATCGCGAAGAAGAGGCGGCAAAGGCAAAGGCACGGTCGGCTAACCGGTTTGGGTGATTGGGATTTTTGCCCAAATGAGCCAATGGCGCAAATCACCCACAGGGCGATCACCCAATCACAAAACAGAACGCATGTGCTTTTCGATTTGACATATTCCCATATAGGAATATACAATATTTTCATGGCGCGCTTATCAACGACAACAGATGTTTTCAACGCAATTGCAGAACCACAGCGGCGCGCAATCCTAGAACTGTTGACAGAGGGTGAATTATCCGTCAACGAGATTGCAGCATCTCTTGACCTCAATCAGCCGCAGGCGTCAAAACATCTGCGCGTGCTCCACGAAGTCGAGTTGGTTGAGGTGCGTCAGGAAGGTCGGCAGCGGATTTATCAATTGCAAAGCGAATCGCTCAAACCAATTCACGACTGGGTAGGCCAATTTGAGGCGCTTTGGAATACTCGCTTTGATCAACTCGATGCCTATTTGCAGTCACTACAAACAGGAGAAACTACCCATGAGCAACGCAAGCCAGCAGATGGAACGTCTATCTGACCGTGAATTTGTCATCAAACGCACCTTCGCCGCCGCTCGCCCCCTGGTCTGGCAGGCGTGGAGCGAATGTGAACATTTGCAACATTGGTGGGCCCCTACCGATTGGTCTATGCCGATTTGCAAAATGGATTTTCGCGTGGGCGGCACTTGGCACTATTGCATGAAAGGCCTCATGCCAGACGGCACGGAAATGGAGAGTTGGGGCCTGACCGTCTATCAGGAAATTGTGGCGCCAGAGCGCTTTGTGGCGCTGGATCAATTTGCCGATGCCGCGGGCAATGTATCAGCGGAGATGCCCAAAATGCTAAATACGGTGACCTTCACGGCGCTCGATGACCAGACGCAGGTAACCAGCCTCACCGAATTTGCCAGCGGCGCCGATTTGGAGACCGTCATCAAGATGGGCATGGAAGAAGGCGTCACCCAATCGTGGGATAAGCTGGCTGCGCACTTGGCACAGAGCCAACAGTGACAATATTCACGCTGGTGCTGGCGGCTGGGTGGGCGCCATTGGGTGCGAAGCCAGAGTCTATACGTCCTCAAAATATCAAACAAATGACTTATGCAGCGCCTGTAGATCGCCGGCAGAAGCGTATATTGCTGGCCAAGTGATTTTTACTCAGGGCTTGCGTGAGTCCAAAAAAAATGTGGAGATATTTATGCAAACTGGAACATCAACAAATTCTACTTCAAAACCCACCCTATGGACGAGTCGGATTCTCATGGCGCTGGTGGTCCTCTTTTTGCTCTTCGATAGCATCACCAAAATTATGAAGGTTTCCGCAGTGGTTGAAGCGTCAGCGCAACTTGGCGTAAACGAAAGCCAGCTGGTGGGGATTGGCATTGTGCTGCTCATTTGCACCGTACTCTATCTGATCCCACAAACCGCGATATTAGGCGCGATTTTGTTGACCGGTTATTTGGGAGGAGCCGTTGCCACCAATACACTTGCCGCAGCTGGTCTCTTTCCCATGGTCTTTCCCGTAATTTTTGGGGGGCTAGCCTGGCTGGCGCTTTATCTGCGCAATCGCCAGTTGCGCGACCTGATCCCTGTTCAGCGATAGCGGTAAACAAAGGTTGGCCTGAACGAGTCGATTTGATCACGTTGTCGCAACCGTTCTCGGTTGCGACACAGACGAAAATTTTTGCAGTTGGGGGTCAGTATAAACTTGTAGCCATGTCGCAAGCTCGTCACGCCAGGGCGTTAGAAGCAGTCTGAAAAGTCACAATTGGGTCCAATAATATTCCGGGAAAGGGCCAATTGCGCATGATGTGACCAGGATTTCGTGGCCCTTTCCCGGAATGTGACACATCTCAACCACCTTTTCAGACCGCTTCTTAGACAAAGCTGGGACGATCTTATGCAGGGATCAGTACATCGCCGCGACTTATGCTCTGGGCAGCTGGCCCATTGCAGGTTTCACTGGGTGGTTGGTCATTGCCATATTCCCACATACGGCCGAAAAACCAGACGCGGCTATCGCCCAACACAAACTCAGCCGGGGTGAACGTCATCTTTGAACCAGGTGGAGACACTTCGCTGGACGGAATATATTCGCCATCCCATCCCTGAAATAAACCGCTCCAAGGTTTGCCGACAGCATGGAGCTGATCTGAAAATGCGCGCACTTGTGTTAGGTCTGGGATTGCAACACAAATGGTTAAATCTTCATATTCTGTTGGCGGAATGGTGATAGTCGCAAATTTCATAATTTCTGAGCCTCCTCATACCACTTTTGGACAATGGTCGCCATATTCTGCTTGAGAAGATGTTCGATTTTGGTCAGTTCATGATCAGCAAAGGAGCCGCGCACATGGTTCGCATATTCGATTTCGGGCTCAATCCAATATTTCACTTCATTGCGGCGTTGACGCACATGGACATGCATTCGTTCATGCAAATCGGCAGAGTAGAAAAAGATGACAATACTTCCAATTCTCAAAACCTCTGCCACTCGCGGTCTCCATTTCAATCTATTATTTGTATGATATCAAAGCACACGAGTGCTGTTTCTATGAGAATCAATCTAGCATAAACGCTTACTTTTTTCAAGCGTGTTAAAAACCTGATGCATATAATTCTGGGAGAACAAAATGCAACCATATCCATTTTTAGAAACGCTTTTTCGTCACAACGTGTGGGCCAACTTGCAGCTTTTAGAAACGTGCAAATCGTTGAACGAAGAGCAATTGCAATCGACCATCACTGGTGTTTACGGCTCGATTGGCGACACGTGGCAGCACATTGTGCGGGCCGAGCGCTCCTACTTTGCCCGCATCAGCACCGGTCAGCCCTATCCCACGCCAGAAAACGAGCCGCCCCTGACCTTTGAGCAAATGGCCGCCTCGCTGCGCCAGAGCGGTGAAGGTCTAATCGAATGGGCGCCCAAGGTAGGGGCAGACGAGGCCGTGGAAGTACAATGGGACAACAACGGCATCCAGGCTCCAGTGCACGTGCCCAAAGCGGTGATCCTGACGCAGGTCATCAATCACGCCACCGAGCACCGCGCACAGATCATGGCGATCCTGACGCAGTTGGGTATTGAGCCGCCTGATTTGAGTGGCTGGGCATATTTTGAGGTGCATAAGCTCCAATAAGGAAACTCAACATGAGAAAACTAATCGTAGGTGAATTTGTTTCTTTGGACGGCGTGATACAGGCGCCCGGTGGCGTCGATGAAGACACCGACGGCGGCTTTACACACGGTAGCTGGACCTTGCCCTATTGGCACGATGATATTGGCGCCCATTTCATGCAGGCCATGGCCGATACGGATACGTTTCTGCTGGGGCGCAAAACGTGGCAGACGCACGGCGAAGCTTTTGAGCCCATGGCGGAAGGCGACCCATTTGGCGACCTGATGAAAAGCAAGCAAAAATATGTGGTCTCGACCACGCTGGAATCAGCCGTTCTTTGGCGCAACTCGACCATCATTCGCGGCGATACCGTGGCAAATGTGGTCGCAGAGATTCGCAAGCTCAAGGCGGCGCCGGGCCAGAATATCTATGTGGACGGCAGCAGCGTGTTGGTGCACACGCTGGCAGAACACGATCTCGTCGACGAGTATAGCCTGCTGGTCTATCCACTGGTGTTGGGCAGCGGCAAGCGACTCTTTCCCGACGGCCTGCGCGTCAACCTAAAACTCGTCGAGACAAAACCGTTTCCGTCTGGCGTTGTGCACATGCGCTACGTGCCGGACCGCGGCGAGAATGCATAAGAACACGACTTACGCAGCGCCAGTGGACTGCCAGGTGGGCGCAACTTAGCTGACCGGGCAATTTTCTCTCTGGGCTTGCGTAAGTCCCAAGGAGAAGGAAACCCCATGATCAGCGAACCCCAAATTGATGAACGACCGGAACGACCATACATGGGCATTCGCACCATTGCCCCCTTTCGCACCATGTTTGCTGAAGTCAACAAGCTGCTGAAAGAGCTGCGCAAGTGGGTAAACGCCCAGGACATTGCCGAGGAAGGTCCTTTTTTTCTCCGTCTCCATGTGATCGATATGGATGGGCCCATGGATATTGAGGTGGGCTTTATGGTGCCGGAAGCGCTGCCGGGCGATGAACGAGTCAAACCGGGGATCCTGCCCGGTGGCCGCTATGCCAGCCTGATTTACACCAACAGCGGCATGGCTGCGAACAAAGCACTGCTCAACTGGGGCAAGGAAAAGGGCCTACCCTGGGATCGCTGGACAGAGCCAGCAGGCGATGCGTTTGCCTGTCGCTATGAGGCGTACCTGACAGACTATCGCATTGAATCACGTAAGACAAAGTGGGAAATCGAGCTGGCGATCAAGCTGGCAGACGAGGCCACAGGCTGAAGCAGGCTATCAGCAGAGTGCGCTTTAGCGTACTTTATGTATCAGCCTGGGGCTGAACCCCCAGGCTTTCTAGGAGCGATCAAATGACAACCCAACCAAATATTACCCCGCACCTCTGGTTTGACAAAGAGGCCGTAGAGGCGGCCCAATTTTATACCTCGCTGCTGCCCGATTCGCAGGTGACAAACATCTCCACCATTAAGGACACGCCGTCCGGCGATTGCGACATCGTGTCATTTACGCTGGCCGGCCAGCCGTTCATGGGCATCAGCGCCGGGCCCCTTTTCAAATTTAACCCGTCCATTTCCTTCATGGTCAATTTCGATCCGGCCCAGGATCCAGAAGCCAGCACCCGCATTGATACCGTTTGGGCCAAACTAATAGAGGGCGGGACAGCCTTGATGCCGCTGGATAAATATCCGTTTAGCGAACGCTACGGCTGGGTGCAAGACAAGTATGGGTTGACATGGCAGCTCATTCTGACCAACCCAGCAGGCGAAAAACGACCAGTGATCATTCCTGCGCTGCTCTTTGTGGGTGATGTTTGCGGCAAGGCGGAAGCAGCAGCGGATTACTACATTTCCGTCTTCAAGGATGCGCAGCGTGGGACCATTGCCCGCTATCCAGCCGGTATGGAGCCAGATAAAGAGGGCGCCATTATGTTCAGCGACTTCCAATTGCTCGACCAATGGTTTGTGGCCATGGACAGCGCGCGGGAACACAACTTTGCTTTTAACGAAGCCATCTCGCTGATCGTCAAGTGCGACACGCAGGCCGAGATCGATTACTACTGGGAGAAGCTTTCGGCAGTGCCAGAGGCCGAGCAGTGTGGCTGGTGCAAAGACAAGTTTGGCGTATCGTGGCAGATTACGCCCACGGCCATGGATGAGATGATGGCCAAGGGCAGCCCCGAACAGATCGCGCGCGTGACGCAAGCGTTTCTGCCTATGAAGAAGTTCGATATTGCCGCGCTGCAACGCGCCTATGATTCCGCCTAAAACGTGGAAAGGAACCCTCTATGAGAAATCTTGTTGCCTTTATGCATATGTCGCTCGACGGCTTTGCGGGTGGCCCCAACGGTGAATTGGATTGGATCGCCTACGACGAAGAGTTAGAAAAATACGCTGAGACCATTGTGAACACCGTTGGCGCCGCGCTCTATGGCCGCGTGACCTACCACATGATGGAATTCTTTCGCACCGTGCCCGATAATCCTGATAGCAGCGAGCACGAGCGGGCCCACGCCGCCTGGATCGAAGCGATCCCCAAGGTGGTCGTTTCCACCACGCTAGCCAGCAGCGATTGGAACAACACGAGCATCATCCATGAAGATCTAGTCACAGCGATCAATGCGCTCAAAGAGCAGCCCGGCAAAGACATTGTGATCTTTGGCAGTCCTAGCCTGACACAGGCGTTGGCACAACTCAATCTGGTCGACGAGTATCAACTCACGGTGAGCCCGGTGCTGCTGGGCCAAGGGATCCAGTTTTTTGCGCCGTTAGCCGAAAAACAGTCGCTGCAATTGCTCTCCAGAAAGGTTTTTGCCTCCGGTGCACTGGGACTTCACTATCAAGTCGTAAAATCATAGGATCAGGGAATGCAAACAGTCATATCAAAAGACGGCACACCCATCGCTTATGATCGCATTGGGAGCGGTCCAGCGCTTATCCACGTCTTGGGCGCCACGGCCACGCGTGGTCTCTCTGCCGACCGGGGCGATGCCGGTGAAGAGACCCAGTTCACCAGCTATATCTATGACCGCCGTGGCCGCGGCGATAGTGGCGACAGTGCCGACACGACAGGTCATGCTATTGACCGGGAGATTGACGATCTCGAAGCCGTGATCGATGCCGCGGGCGGTGCGGCCTTTGTCTTTGGCCACTCATCCGGCGCGGTCTTGGCGCTGCGGACCGCGGCTAGATTGGGCAACAAAATCACCAAGCTGGCGCTCTATGAACCACCCTTTGTCATCGACGACAGCCGTTTGCCCATCCCCAATGATTACGTGCCCCACCTGCGCCAACTGATTGCCGATGGCGATCCCGAAGGCGCGCTCATGTACTTCATGACTGTGGCGGTGGGGATTCCGCCTGAATATATTGACGGCATGAAACAAGCGCCCTTTTGGGCATCGTCCGTTGCGGTGGCCCATACAATCAGCTACGACGGTGAGATCATGGGCGAGACCATGTTCGGCGATCCCGCCGCGCTGGCGCAGTTCGCCGCCGTCACTACGCCGACGCTGGTCATGGTCGGCAGCGAGAGTCCGCCCTATCAACAGAACGCCGTGGCAACCTTAGCCCAAATCCTACCCAACGCCACATACCGCAGCATGGCCGGCCAGGATCATGGCATTGCGCCAGAAGTGCTGGGCCCGGCGTTGGCAGCGTTCTTTTTGGGATAAAAGGCAAACATCTATGGACCCGCATAATCCGGTGATTCAACTTTGCGCGGCGGGGGCACAGGCGGAGTTTGCTGGCAATATTGACCAGGCAAAAACGCTCTATCATCAGGCGTGGAATGCGGCCACCGACGACTACGAAGCCTGTATCGCGGCCCATTACATGGCGCGCCATCAACCACCAGAAGAAGCGTTCCGCTGGAACCAGATTGCGCTCGACCGGGCCGACGCCGTGGCCGATGCACGGGTGCAGCCTTTCTACGGTTCGCTTTATGTCAACATGGGTCATTCGTACGAAACGTTAGGGGACCAAGCCGCGGCGGAACAGTACTACGCATTAGCCGCGACCTTTGGGGTTGTGCATCAAAGAGGCGTAGTGCATCAAAAAGTAGAGCCGGAAGGAGAGCCATGATGGAATCTGTCAACCTCTTCTACGAAATTGGGAAGAAACGGACCTATGCTGGCGCGGTTGCGTGGTATGGTTGGTATGACTGTGGGTTTGATGAAGAAACCCACGTACGTTTGTCCGACGGGCAGCCTGGCGTATTATGGAGCATATCTGGGAAATCGAGGATCGGGTGCTTGCGTGAATTATGATGGATAACGGTCAATTGAAAGTAAGAGTTGTCGCTCCTCCACACGTGATAGCTCATTGATTCTCAATAAGGCAACGGTCGCTCTACCAGTTGCAGTACGCCCTCGAATTAGCGCGCCTTCAAGTTGAAAATGCTCATTCCAGTCATGATGACGCGGATGAAAAAGCGGCGTTATTTCGCCTGTAAGCGGATCAAGTGTTGTGAGATCAGCACCCTTATTTTGATTGCAATCGATACACGCCAAGGCCAGATTTTCTGTGGTTGTTGCACCTCCATGGCGAATGGCAATAATGTGGTCAAGCGGATGAGTGAAAGGCGTGTCATCCTGGTGGAGTAGACAATACTCACAGCGCCCCTGTGCCCGCTCAGCGACGAGACGCCGCACGGCGACAGGAATATGTTCACGACTCATATTGCAGAGGAAAGGGTAGTGCGTGCACGAGCTTTTAGGAGCACAAAGAGGTGGTGGATTTGCTGATATGTCTCCAGTTCTGTTCGCTCGTTGGGTGATAAATTACTTTCACGATTGATAGAAAGCAAAGTCTCTAGCCGATCCTGCGCTTCGTCTGAAACTTTAAAGCGTAAAATATCTGTAGGCGTTGGACCACTGGCCAGAAAGTCAATCACTTCTGAGACAAGCGGTGATGTGGGTGCTGGCAGTGAATGTGTGGCTGAGGATTCGCCAAGCAAATTTAACGCCAGCGAAAGTGCGTGTGGCATTCGCTGGCTGTTTGCGTTGATCTGTTTTGCAAGCTGATCGGGTACATCAAGCGTAATCGTTGTCATGATAAAAGTATACTTCATTCAGAGATTTTTGAAAAACAGAATTTACTTTACTGTGGTTACAATCAGAGCTGGAGTTTCTATATCATGAACGCAATCGAAATAGTAGCCGAGACTTGCCCAGAATGTGGGGCGCCTTTGGTCCACGCGCTAGATTGCTGGGGCCAGTTGGGGGCGATGATTGCCTGGGAGTGGCAGGATCCGGAACTGATGGCACAACACTTCCTGACCATTGCGTCGTATAACCTGCAACATCCGGCCCAGTTTACCGCCGAAGCATTGGCCGGTCTGCGCGAACAGTTCATCGACCACCTGGACAATGGCGTACCGATCCAAGAGATCCGGCGGCGTGTTTCATCCCTGGCCGAAGGCAACACCAAAGTTCTGATTCCTGCGGCCGATCGCCACCCTGTGTTGCACCACTGGCCGATGAGCATCGCCGATGTCTATCTGCCCGACCAGCCCGCGGCTGCTGCGGATCGAGTGAAAGCGTGGGCGGCCAGTATTCGCACAGAACTACGCAGGGGATAAATCTTCTGTTTTCGGCTGTAACATTGCTGCCGGATAACGAAAAGTTTAGCAGAAACAGAAAGTTTGATCAAGCATTCTGCATATCGAGGGAGCCATTCGGTTTGGGCCACATATCAGGGGTGTGTACCACATTTTGGTCATTTCACCAGATCATATTCAGTTTACATTGCGGCGCGACAATTTCCCTGTCTTGCGACGGCTGAGCCTGATGGGCCGCTCCCGGCTTTGCACTCTGCGAGTGCGCCGCGTCCCTCTCCACATGTGGAGAGGACAGATTTTGCGCTCAAGCGCAAAATTAGGGAGAGGCGGTGCAGTGTGTCATCATATTGCCGCACATTTGGGATGCACCCGGCCCAAGTGGTTCGCGTGAATTTGCCTTGTTTCTTGGCGCCGGTGTATATTCGAGCCAAAGGAGTTACACAATCAGTAGATCGCAACGGCAGGAGATGGAGCTGGATTCGCCAATCGAGACCAATGCCTATATCGCTAACACCGTTGCGGTGTACTGACAATGAATAAGGGAAAACAGATGTTTAGCTTTTCAAAGAGTCGGTTGGAAGCCTTTAGCGATGGCGTGATTGCCATCATTATCACGATTATGGTTTTGGATATCCCCTTGCCCAGCACATTTGGGTTGGCTGAAATCACCGGGCTTTTGCGCTCCATTCTGATCTTTCTGGCCAGCTTTTTGATTGTGGGCGCACAGTGGAGCAACCACAACATGCTCTTTCAAACCATCGACAGGGTATCCAACACCTTCCTTTGGCGCAATCTCCTATTCTTGTTTTTTCTTTCGCTCGTGCCGATTTTCACAAAGTGGATCATTCTGCACCCGGACAATGTGGCGCCGGCCCTTGGGTATGACATTGTCTATTTGCTCGTCAACTTCTCTTTGAGCTCCATGTGGGACAGCGCGCCCAAGCTCCAAACCAATGCGGCAACTGCCGAGCGCCTGGCAAGGATCAAAAACGTGCGGCGACCAGGCTGGATTGGTGGCGTGCTGCTTGCTATTAGCATTATTGCCATTGTAATCTTCTCCTACGCTTATCCACGCCTCTCGTTGATCTTTTTTATCATCCTGCCGGCGGCTTTTTCACTGGTCAATTTGATTTTTGAAAGAGATTGGCACGAGCCAGAGGAGAGCACACCGGCAGTGGCCAATGAGGAACCGACAGCTTAGCGCCCTATGAACAAAATCCTGATCGTGGACGATGATCCCAATATTCGTGAGGTGGTGGCGCTCTTTCTGCGTCAGGAAGGGTTCACCCTGTGCGAGGCCGTAGATGGCGCGGACGCGTTTGAAAAGCTGGCCACCTTCAAAGCCGAGCTCGCCATTGTCGATGTGATGATGCCCAGGATCGATGGCTGGCAGCTTTGTGAACAATTGCGCCGCGATTGGGATATTCCCGTACTGATGTTGACGGCCAAAGGAGAGACCAGCCAAAAGGTCAAAGGCTTTGAACTGGGCGCCGATGATTATCTGGTCAAGCCCTTTGACCCGCCGGAGTTGGTTGCGCGCGTCAAAGCGCTGCTGCGGCGCTATCGCATTGCCGCCTCGCAAACCATTCAGCTCGACGGCTTGTTTATGGATCACAAGAGCTTTCAGGTCATCAGCAATGGGGAAGCGCTGACGTTGCCGCTAAAAGAGTTTGAACTGCTCTTCAAGCTGGCCAGCCACCCAGGGCAGGCGCTTTCGCGCGATCAGCTTATTGAAGATATTTGGGGCTATGATTTTGAGGGCAACGAGCGCACGCTGGATGTACACATCAACCGGCTGCGCGAGCGCTTTCCCGAAGCCCAACACCGCTTTAAAATCACTACGTTGCGCGGCTTGGGCTATCGGCTGGAGCTGAACAGATGAGCAAAGCGTTTAGAAAAAAACTAAGGGACATCGGCGGCTTCCTTAGCTTCCTAAGCTTCCTGGCACTCATGTTTAGCGCAGCCCACTTTATCACTCAGTTGCTTTTGCAACGCACCGGTTGGACGCCAGCGGCATGGCTGGTGCAGGTTTTTGCCTCAATGCTGGGCATTATTTTGGCGGTGGGGACGCTCTACATTGTTCTGCGTATTTTTCGCAGATCGCGGCTCGCCCAACAGATGCAGCTGATTGCACCGCTTCTGGATGCGTTCCGCAGAATCGCCAGGGGAGATTTTGACGTGCAGGTGGAGCCACAGTATCGTGGTCGCGAAATGGAGCTTTTTGGCGAGCTGGCCACGGGTGTCAACAGCATGGCGCAAAAGCTCAAAGAAGTGGAAGCCATGCGTCAAGAATTTATCTCCGATGTCTCCCACGAAATCCAGTCGCCGCTGACATCGATTCGCGGCTTTGCCCAGGCGCTGCGCAATGAACAGATCACGCGCCAGGAGCATGAACACTATCTGCAGGTCATCGAATCGGAAAGCACGCGACTCTCCAAACTCAGCGACAATCTGCTGGCCCTCACCACGCTGGACGCCGCCACCATGCAGATCGCGCCCATGCCCTTTCGGCTGGACAAACAGATTCGCCACCTGGTGCTGGCCTGCGAACCACAGTGGGCCAGCAAAGCCATTGACATTGAGCTGGAGATGGACGAAGTGACCATCAGCGCCGATGAAGACCTGTTGAGCCAGGTTTGGGTCAACCTGCTCAACAACGCCATCAAATTTACGCCGCCGGGTGGACAAATTCGGGTTGGCCTCAAAGCGCAGGACAAGCAAGTCCATTTTTGCATCCAAGATTCCGGCATTGGCATTGCCGAAGCCGATCTGCCCCGCCTCTTTGAACGCTTCTTCAAAGCCGATCGCGCCCGCAATCAGGCCGCGGGCGGCAGCGGTTTGGGATTGGCGATTGTCAAAAAGATTGTGGAGCTGCACCAAGGCGCCATCGACGTGGTGAGTCAATGCAATATGGGTACAACCTTTACAGTCATCCTTCCAATCGTGGGCAATTAGGGCCGTTTCAAGGAAATAAGTATTCAGAATGTTACATGTGATGCGTGATGCGTGTTACGATGCATGTTTGTGATGAAAGGCGTTGGATCACAGTGGACGCCATCTCACAGCATCATGCCGCCGGAAACTTCGATGCGCTGCCCAGTGATCCAGCGCGCCTCTTCCGTGCATAAAAATGCAACCACGCCCCCAATGTCCTCTGGCAAACCGACGCGTCCCAATGCGGTTACGCTGGCAACTTGCTGGTTAAGCTCCTTGTTGTCGCGCACGCGGCCACCGCCAAAATCGGTGGCGATGGCGCCCGGCGCAACCACATTCGCAGCAATGCCGCGTGGGCCTAATTCCTTGGCAAGATAGCGCGTCAAGACTTCAACTGCACCTTTCATAGAGCCATATGCCGCCGAACCAGGAAAGGCAAAACGAGCCAGCCCAGAAGAGATGTTGATGATGCGTCCGCCATCTTTGAGCAAAGGCAAAGCTTTCTGGGTTAAGAAAAAGACCCCCTTGTAATGAACGTTCAGCGCCTGGTCAAACTGCTCTTCGGTTGTTTGCGCAAAGGGTGCGTACAGCGCGGTCCCAGCATTGTTGATGAGAAAATCAAATGTAGGCGCGCCGGTTTGCTCTTCTAACCATGCGGCTACTTGGGTAAAGAAAGCGTCAAAGCTCTTTACATTGCCACTATCCAGCTCAAGCACAAACGCCTTTTGCCCCAACGCCTGAATTTCAGCTGCAACTTCATCTGCTTTTTGCCGATTGCTGTGATAGGTGAGGATGACATCAATGCCTTTTTGGGCAAGGTTGATTGCCATATCGCGCCCCAAACCACGGCTGCCACCTGTGACCAAGGCGATTTTACTGTTGGTTGTCATAATAACCTCTCCATGAATTGGTATAGAAATTTGCTATTTTATACTGTGGTTGAGGTGAGAACCGGGGGTTCATTACGCCTGTTGCGACATTAGCAAACTCCGATTCTCATTCAACGCTAAGTATAACGATGGCCATTCCGTACCACCTTTTTCTAAAAATGTGTCCGAATGCATCATTATCGTACACCCCAATGCCGGTTGGGGGGTAGCAAATGCCAAGCCGTTATTTGCAAAATTCAAACATGAGAGGTTACATGCGGAATGCGAGAGGGGCCAAAGTGGTCTGCTTTTTGAAAAAGTTGGAAAAGTGCGCCACTTCTTCAAAGCCTAACGTATAGGCAATATCCGAGACATTCCAATCCGTCTGCTTTAGCAGGAGCTTGGCTTCCAAAATAATGCGACGGCTGATCAACTCGGTTGTGGTTTGCCCGGTGGTCTCCTTTAATGCCTTGTTGAGATAATTGACGTGGATTGCCAGCCTTGCCGCATATTCCTTGGCCGAGCGCAGCTCGATCTTCTGCGTGGGGGATTCGATGGGAAACTGCCGCTCCAGCAATTCGATAAAGAGCGAAGTGATGCGGGCCGCGGCATTTTGGTGGGTGGGCGTGGCAGAAGCAGGTTGCAGCTTTTGGCCGTAGTGGATCAGTTCCAAAACATAATTGCGCAACAAATCATATTTGTACTCATATGCAGAGGTGATCTCTTTTTGCATCTTGCGGAAGATCAGCCCGATTTCTGTTGCCTCCTCATCCGAAATTTCAAAGACGGGGAAGCCACCGGCCTTAAAAATCGGCAATTCGTCCAGGGCAACGCCGCTCTTGGTTTTGGTGAGGAAGGCATCGGTAAAGATGCAAAATGAACCCGCGGCATTTTCATCCTCTGGGATCCAGTGATAGGGCACTTTGGGCGTGGCAAAGAGCAAGGTGTTTGCGTGGGCGTTGATGACCTTATCGGCATATTCGACCCTATGTTTGCCCAGAATAAGGCTGATCTTGTAATAAGCGCGGCGATTATAGGGCATTACCTGCGTCCGCTTTACCTCCTTTATGGTTTCGGAAACCCCAAACACATTAAAGTGACCGATTTCTTTATGAATATCCGGTGGTAACAGGGCAGGCAGATCGACACCCGTAAAGTTGGCCGCTTGCTGATAAAACTCATCCAATGAGGTGACTTGAAGATGTTTTAGCATAATCCCCTATTTGCAAAATTCAAACAAGCTAGACTCGCTTCTGATTGCGACCACAGTATAACACGAAGCAAGCTCATTTCACCATGTCGGTTGGCAGCAGTCAACCGGCCATATCATACTTCCCGCAAGAGCAACTCAGCCAGCAAGTACGAAGCCGCCCCTTCGGCAAGCGCAGGGGGCGGCTTTGTACTTACGATTTCGCTCAATTGAAGGAACGGCGGAATTCCAGGGGCGAAAGATCGGTTTTGCTCTTGAACAGCTTGCTAAACGATTGCGCATGTTGAAAGCCCAACTCATAGGCGATTTCGCTGACCGATAGATCGGTGGTGGAGAGGCGCTCTTTGGCCTTGGCAATCACCTTGTCGTGAATATGCTGCTGGGTGCTTTGGCCGGTCAACACTTTGAGTAATCCGCTCAGGTAATTGGGGGACACCGCCAGCGCTTCGGCCACGGCGTGCACAGTGGGTAACCCTTTGTCCAGCAGATCCACACTGTCGAAATAGTCGTCCAGCAGCGCTTCCAGGCGATCCAGAATTTGATGGTTGGCAATCTTTCGCGTGATAAATTGGCGCTGATAGAAGCGTTCGCAGTAGGTGAGCAACAGTTCAATTTGGGCAATGATGATCGACTGGCTAAAGGCGTCGATATTGCTCTGATACTCCTGCTGGATCGTTTGGAAGAGGTTGATGATCGTTGTTTCTTCTTTTTCCGAAAGAAAGAGCGCCTCGTTGACAGAGTAATCGAAATATTCGTAGCGCTTAATGGTTTTGGCCAGAGGTGTATTCCACAAGAAATCGGGGTGAATGGCCAAAACCCACCCCGAAAAGCTGGCGGCCGCTTGCAGCTCCGCCTCAACGGCAAAGACCTGGCCCGGCGCAATAAAGAACATCACGCCTTCGTCAAAATCGTATTCCTGCTGCCCATATTTGAATTTGCCGCCCAAACACCGTTTGATGGAAATGGAGTAGAAATCCAGGATGGTCGCGGTCGATTCGGTCACGCATGCGTGCTCTAACTCGGCCAGATTGACCACGCTGACCAGCGGATGCGCTGGTTTGGGCAGCCCGCGCAGCTGATGAAACTCGCTGATGGTTCTAACGCGATATGGTTGTGTGTTTGCCATGTTATATTTGTCCTTACAATCTACCCGTAAATTCTCTGTGCCACAGTCCGCCGCTCGACAAAGCCACGGGCATCACAACCGAATTTACGGACAGGTTCTTAGGCCTGATTATAGACCCGGGCAAATTCCTTGGCATAATCCTGCATCTTCACGTTGCCCAACACCGGACGGTGGCGCTCGTAATCCTCAGAGAGCTTACCAGTGCGCGCGGCGGCATACATGGCCACCATGCCGGCGGCGATTTGTGGGTTCATGCCCGCGGCCACCAGCCCACTGCGCAGTTGCTCATCGGGAATCACGATCCATTGCAGATCGGGTTTGCCAATGGCTTCGCCCAAGATTGTGGCAATCTCATTGCAGCTAATCTCATCGCTGGCCACATAGCGCACGTTTCGGCCCACAGCCGGCGTGGTCAGCTCCTCTGCAACCGCGGCGGCAATGTCAAGCGGCGAAACCCAGGGCCGCTTTTCATCGCCACCATAGTTGGCAGCAATGACGCCCTGTGTTTTGATCGGATTGATGTAGCCCAACAGGTTGTTGTAGAACGCCACCGGCCGCATAAAGGTAATGGCCACAGCAGGCGGCAGTTCATTGATCATCTTTTCCACATGATAATAAAAGGCCAAAATGCCATTGCCGTGCGCCATATGCGCGCCCACGCTGCTCAGAAAGACCACCCGCTGCACACCCGCGCGTTCAATCGCCACCTTGTAATTAATAGCAAGCTGGGTTGCATAGTCCACCAGGTCAAAGTTCGCGTCAAAATAGCCGCCCCCAGCAGAGATCATACAATAGACGGCGTCGGCGCCAGTAAAGGTGGCGGCCAGAAAATCGGCATCCTCCATGGTCCCAATTGCCGCCGTGGCGCCCAATCCTTCGATCTCTTTGGCTCGTGCTGGGGTGTGGCTGATGACGGTCACGGTGTGACCTTGGGCAACTAACGTTTCCGTCAATGGTTTGCTGATGTTTCCCAAAGATCCGGTGACGACAATCTTCATAAATCGTTCCTTTCGCTTGAAAAAATTAGGCGTAGTCCTAAAATGTTGCGGTACTTTGCGCTGAATGAAAACTGCGGTTTTCATTCAGCGCAAAGTACAAAAGAATTGTATAACCTATCCATCCAAAAATCTTAGCCCAATCTCTGCCCGCTGTAGCCTTTTCTCATGAATAATGAGAACTCCTTTTCAATTATCCAGTCGCAGCCTAAGTCTGCGGAGAACGGGATAGGCTCAGTCCGTATAGTATAATGTTGTCGTGGATCAACTGCCGGCTCTAGGGAACGCCATCTCATGAGCACCTATCCATCTGCATTTTTGTGGACTTCCAATAAGGAGTAAACGAGCATGGAACCATCCCAAGTCCAACGCGCGGTGGCGGCCGCAATATCGACTGCCGGCGAGCTTGGGCTCCAAGTCAACGACGCGGTCGTCATTCACAACTCCGACCGCATTGCCGTGCGCCTCACCCCTTGTGATGTGCTCGCGCGGATCGCGCCACAAGCGTGGAAAGACGACTTTCAATTCGAGGCAGAGGCCGCGCACCGCCTCGCTGCAACCGACAGCCCCGTCGGTGAGCTTGCGCCATGTGCCGGGCCGCGCGTCTACGTGCGGGACGCCTTCGTGCTCACGCTTTGGACCTACTACGCGCCGGTGGGGGATATTGCGCCGGCGGACTATGCGGATGCGCTCATGCGGATCCACGCCGGCCTGCGCCAGATCGATCTGGCGGCGCCCCATATCACCGTTCGTATTGCCGGTTGGGCAGCAGAAGTTGACGACCGCGCGCAGACACCAGAGCTGCCGATTCCCGAACGCGAACTCCTCAGCAACACATTTAAGCGCGTACGAAACGCCATGAACCAGTGGGATACCGGCGAACAGCTGCTGCACGGCGAACCGCATCCCGGAAATCTGCTCAGCACAAGCAGGGGGCCGCTCTTCATCGACCTCCAGACTTGTCAACGCGGCCCCATCGAGTACGACATTGCCTTTGTCCCCACAGAAGTTGCCGTGCACTATCCGGGCGTGAATCAACCTCTAGTTCACCAGTTTCGCATCCTCATGTGGGCTGGCTTTACCACAATGCGCTGGCGCCAATCGGACCAGTTCCCTGACCGAGACCACTGGCGAATTGAAGGGTTCAACCGGCTACGCGCGGCGCTAGATCGCGCTTGACGGCGGCGCTTGAGTTTATATCCAGTTTACATTGCACACTTATGCTGTTGCTACATTTAAAACAACGGCATAAGAAAGGGGGCTCATCTGTGAAAAGTGGGAAAACCGATGATTTTCGCGCAGAAAAATTATTGTGTTTTCACACTTTCGGCTGATGAGCGAAGAAAGGAATGTATAATGGATTCTCGAACAACGGAAGCGCAGACGCACGCCAGCAACGAACCGCCGGTCTCCTTTACGGCCATCAAATGGGGCCGGCTGCTGGCCTATCTAAAACCCTACTGGCGGCAGATGACCATTGCAATTGGGGCCCTGTTGCTCTCGACGGCGGCGGGGCTGGCCTTCCCGGCCATGATCGTGCGCATGCTCGATAGCGTCACCCAAACGCGGCAGATGGCGGCGCTCAATTGGTTAACGGCCGCGCTGATCGGCATTTTTCTGGTCCAGTCCGGCTTTCAGTTTGTGCAATCGTATCTGCTGGCCTCTGTGGGCGAGCGCATGGTGGTGGATCTGCGCAACGCCCTCTACAGCCATTTGCAACAATTATCACTCGACTTTTACGCCACGCGGCGCGTGGGCGACCTGGTTTCGCGCCTTTCCAGCGACGTGACGCAAATGCGCACCATGTTGACCAACAACGTCACCGATCTGCTCAGCCGCGTCTTAACGCTGGTCGGCTCGGTCATCATTGTCCTGAGCATGAATGCGCGCTTTACCCTCTTTATTCTGGCGCTGCTGCCTCCCATTATTGGCATTGCCTTCTTCTTCGGGCGGCGCATCCATCGTGGCAGCACCCAAGTGCAGGATCAGCTTGCCGCGTCCACGGTTGTGGCCGAAGAAGGCTTGCAGGCTATTCGAGTCGTCAAGAGCTTTGGGCGGGAAAGCTATGAGTCCGAACGCTATCGCGGCAGCATGCAGCAGACGCTGGCCGCCACCCTGCGCATGGCCATGGCCAACTCGCTCTTTGGCGCGGTCATGATGTTTCTGGGCTTTACCTCTATTGCGGCTATCTTGTGGTATGGCGGCATGGAAGTGTTGGTCGGCCGACTGACCGTGCCGATGATCACCGGCTTTTTGATTTACGGCATCTCCATTGCCACCAGCCTCGGTGGGTTGGGCGCGCTTTACGGCCAGGTTAGCGTGGCTTTGGGCGGCGTGCAGCGCGTCTTTGAACTGCTGGACATGCAGCCAACCATCCGCGATCAGGCGGACGCCCTTGTGCTGCCCCCCTCACGCGGGCGCATCACCTTTGAGGATGTGAGCTTTAGCTACGATAGAGAAATGGCTGTCTTGCAGAATATTGAGCTGGAGATTCAACCGGGCGAGATTCTGGCATTGGTCGGTCCCAGCGGCGCTGGCAAGAGCAC
>JACKBC010000037.1 GCA_020634755.1 Caldilineaceae bacterium
CTCGGTGCCGGTATTGTCCGCGCCGTCGCCATCGGCATCCAGCCACACACGGTTGCCCAGGCTCATGCGCACAAAGCCAAAGTCTACCGTGGCATCGTAGTTGGCGTCGGCGGCCACGGTGGTCTGCGCCAGCGTTTCACCATTGGGCTGCCCGCTGTTGGACGCATCATTTACGTCTTCGGCCCCCAGCGTCAAGCTGACGGTTGCGCTGCGAATGCCGTTGGCCTGAATGCCGGCCACGGTCGGCTCGTCAATCCCGTTGTCGTCCTGGTCGCTGTTCTCCGGCGTACCGCTGGTGGTGGTGCTCCACCAGTCCGCCAGCACCGCGCCGGCGGCAAAGTTCTCCGGCGCAATTTCGACTATGTACTCGCCCGGCGCCAGGTTGTCAAAGCGGTAGAAGCCCTCGGCATTGGTCTGCGTAGTCGAAATGACGGTGGTGGCATCCCCTGCACTGTAGAGGTTGACAACTACATTCGCAAAGCCAGGCTCGGTTCCGCCATTGTCTGTGCCGTCGCCATCCACGTCTGCCCAGACGCGGTTCCCCAGCGACATACGCACAAAGCCAAAGTCCACGGTGGCGTCATAGTTTTCGTCACCGGTGACCGGCGGGGTCAACGTGTCGCCAGCCAGGCTGGCTTCGCCCGTTGGCTCTTGGCCCACGGCCAGCGTCACCACGGCGCTCAGCAAGCCGTTGCTAAGCACATCATTGGGGTTGGATGGGTCGACACCGTTATCATCCTGGTCTACATTTTCAGCGGCGCCGCCATCGGTCGTGCTGCGCCAGCCGTCCAGCGGTTCACCGGCGCCAAACTCGCTGGCCGGGATCTGCACCACGTAGTCGCCCGGCGGCAGGCCGTCAAAGCGGTAGTAGCCTGCCCCATTGCTGACCGTGGTAATGGGCGCGCCGCTGGCGTCAGTCACCGGCGTGACGCCATCCGCCGCCAGCAGGTTGATGACAACGCCGGCAAAGCCCGGCTCGGCGCCATCATCTGTGCCCACAAAGTTGGTGTCTTCCCACAGCCGATTGCCCAGGCTCATCTGCACAAAACCCAGGTCGACGGTGGCGTCATAGTTGATATCGGGCGCACGGTCGCCGTCCCGGGCCGCGTCCACATCCTCCGTAGCGGCGCTGCCATCATCGACGGGCTCACTCGCCACGCCCAGCGCCACCGAACCGCTGCGGATGCCGGCGACCCGCGTATGGGCCGCCGGCGCCGGATTGATGCCATTGTCGTTCAGGTCGACATTTTCAGTACCGCCGGTGATGGTGCTCCACCAGCTTTCCAGGTCGCCGCCACTCTGGAATTCAGCGGCCGGAATTTCGACAATGTAGTTGCCCGGCCGCAGATGGTCAAAGCGATAGTAGCCTGCGGCCGTGGTTGTGGTGGTTGAAATAATCGTATTGGGATCGGCCGCGTCGTACAGGTTTACCGTCACCGGGCCAGGAGGCGCGTTGTTAGCATCGTTATCGATGCCATCGCCATTGAGATCCAGCCAGACGCGATTGCCCAACGAGAGCGACGTAAAGCCAAAGTCAACCGTGGCGTCATAATTGACGTCGGTGGCCACGTCGCCAGCCGCCAGCGTTTCCGCATTGGCGCCACCAGGCGCGCTGGGCTCGGCGCTGGGCGCGCTGTCTACAACCAGCGAAACCGGCGCGCTAAAGAGGCCCGCGCTGGGGTCTGTGCCAGCCCCATTGTCGTTCTGGTCTGGCCCGGCGCCGCTATCGACTGTGCTCACCAAGCCATACAATGGATCGGCTGCATCATCAAACTGGTCAGCCAGGATGGCCACCACGTAGTCGCCGGCGGTCAGATTGTCAAAGCGGTAGAAGCCTTCTGGATTGGTAACCTGTGTATCCAGCGGCGTGCTCAGGTCATCCGCCGCATAGAGCGTCACCGTTACGCCGCCCACGCCGGGCTCGGTCCCGCCGTTATCTGTGCCATCTACATCGGCATCCAGCCATATGCGGTTGCCAATTGACATGGGCGGCACAAAGCCGAAGTCCACGGTCATATTGCCGCTGGCATCGGGCGCAATGGCGGCCGCGTCCTGCGCATCGCCGGCTTGGGTATCGCTTTCAGCCGGTTCATTGCCGCCAAGTAGCGTGAAGGCGCCCGACTCATAAGTACCGGGCGTGGACTCAGCCGCAATGTTAGAGTCATCTTCCGTGTCGTCATCGTCGGCTGGATTCTGCACGGGCGAGGCCAAATAGCCGGCCGGCGGCGTCACCTGCACCTTATAAGTGCCTGCGGGCAGATTGTCGAAGAAATAGAGTCCACCTGGTCCCGTGGTTTGGGCAGTGACCGCGGCCCCGGTTACATCGGTGGCCGCGCTGAAGTTGCCACTACCGTTATCCACAAGCAGGCTGACCGTGGCGCCCTGAATGGCTAGCTCGCCCCCATCTTGAATGCCGTCGGCATTGGAATCCTGCCACACATAGGAACCGATGCTCACCGGTCGGTAGAAGCCAAAGTCGACGGTCATGTTGCCGTTTGCATCACTGGCATCATCCTGCGTGTCGCCAGCGGCTGTACCCGCTTCGGTCGGTTCACCGTCGATGCGCAACGTAAAGACGCCGGACTCGAAAGTACCAGGTGTGGGCTCGCTGGCAATGTTCGAATCGTTCTCGGCATTGTCATCATTGGCTGTATTCTGCACCGGTGAAGGCAAATAGCCCATACCGGCGGGGGGCGTCACCTGCACCTTATAGTCACCCTCGGGCAGGTTATCGAAGAAGTAGAGCCCATCCGCCAACGTCGTCTGGCTGGAAACAGGAGCACCATTGGCATCAATGGCCGGGATAAAGTTGCCCGCACCGTCATCGACCAACAGCGTAACTGTTGCCCCTTCAATGGCTGGCTCACCAGTGTCTTGGGCGCCGTTGGCGTTGCTATCTTCCCATACAAAGGAGCCAATACTAACCGTTCGCTCAACATTGGTAAAGGTAACCGTAATATTCTCACTGGCATCCAGGTCAATGGTCGCCTGCCGATTGGCTTCATCAATCACCGAACCAATGTCGGTATCCCCATTAATGGTGATGCTATCCAACTTCCAATCGGTGAGCGCATCTTCTGTGATTATATAGGAGCCTGCGTCCTTGGTTATGGATGAGCTCGTAGCTGTACCGGCAGAGGTCGTCAGGCTCACTGCATTTAGGTCAGCATCCGAACTGGAGAAAGTGAAAGTAGCATCGCCACCCACTGTATTTTTGACAATGGTAATGGTGCCAGTAATTACAGGCTCATAGCTATAATCCACACAAACACCGGCCGATGCATAGGTTTTTTGTACCGCGGCTAAATTGCCACCCCCTCCGGTTGTACTTACTCCGCTGAGGGTTGCAAATGGCAGGTCGACCGTCTCACCAGAGCTAGCGGCAATAAAATCAGCCAAAGTAGCATAATTAGTACTAATTGTACCTAACTTGTATTGCCAATCGCTATACGAAAAGCTAGACGCCCCACTCAGATCTGTGATGCCATCATAGAGCGCATATGTTTTGATACCTGTGTCCAAACCCACGGACGAATTCAAGAAGTTGTTATCCGGTAATGTTAAGAAGCCATCTGAACTAGTGACGATACGCGCATTTTGTGAATTGACAGCTCTATTTTCAATACCAATCCATTGCTGTAACCCAATATAGCTATTAATCGTTATCGCGGTGAGCGTACCAAACGCTGGGTCAAATTTTGGAAGGCTAAACGTATGATTGAGCTCGGTCACCTGCAGCGGGATTGCTTCACAGAACGTAAGGTGGTCTGTTGGCGACACCAGTCCTGCATCCACATCTTGATTGTTGGCGCCACCGGTTAACACAATGTTGCCGGTCCGGCCTGTGCTCGAATCGGCATCGCTATCATTGGCCACATTTCCACCTTGGAGCGCTGTCGTGAAGCTATATCCTGGTGGCGCAACAAATTCCACGTAGTAAGTATCCGGTAGCAATCCATTGAATGTGTAAAATCCAGCGGCATCGGTCGCCGTCACCCCCAACAGCGCGTTATCGCTGGCCCGATAGAGTTTGACAAATACCCCTTCTATCCCCGGTTCCCCACTTTGCTGGATACCGTCTCCATTGCTGTCAAGCCAAACGTAGTCTCCCAGTTGGGACACCGCAAGAATTTCAACGCGGTAATCTTCAACTTCTCCATCTGCCGCCGCCCCGGATGGCGTATTACACCCTCCTGGTGTGCTGCAGTAGCGAAAGCGGGCATAGGTAAAGCCAATCATCGCATTAGGTGGGATGTCAAAATCAATGGTTTCATTGGAAGCGTCCGTACGTACAGCATTATTGTTAACTAGATTATCCGAGGCAATTTGCTCTCCAGGGTCTGTGAAATCACCATCTTGGTTGAAGTCGATCCAGCCATTTACATACGCGCTGCTATTTAAAGGTTGTTGTAAACCAATGGAAATGATACTCTTGAAGCTGGGTCGAAGAGGTGTTTTTAATTGCACGCCATCTTCATCATCGGGCACACCATTTGCGTCATCCCCATCGGCTCCAGCGCTTGGCTGACCATCTGATTCGCCATCAATCTGAGCACCAATACGCAGGATGGCTGCCACATTGTGGCTTGCCCCTCCGGTGGCTGATGTGGTTGCATAATCGCTGGCAAAACCTGATTGAGCCGCCGTGGGCAGATCACCAAAGTCAACCGTTTGCGCCCACGCAATTAGCGGTTGGGGCAACCATGTTGCAGCCAATTGAGCCGCTGGCCTGGGCAAAACACTGTTGGCCACCGGCGGTGGGATTAATCCACTTAGTAACGATACGTACAGTAGGACAAGCCCAGCCGTGCGTAGAGAATGATTGATTCGTTTACGATTTCTATGCTTCATAGAGCAGCTCCTAACTGCATGGATGTTGATGAGCGCGATGGTAAGATCGATGGATGGTTGAATCAAAGATTTGCATCAAATACTCTACAATCTGCGTAATTCTTGATTTTTATCAAAAATTACGCAGATTACGCAGATTTTTCGAGTTTGTTTTTGAGTCGTCGGTATGCAAGTGATGTGGTTCCCAAATTTGAGAGAAGACCATTTGGTGTATCGGTAATCTTCGGGTAGTTGATTAATTGAGCTTGTTCAATGCCATTCAATTTAGTGAGCGCTATTAATTCGACTTGCTCGAGTTGTGATTTCTAAAAATTAAGCGACCAGACAACCAGTGATGTTTGGGCGCGCTCATCGTGGATGCTAGGCGCCTTCACTTTACAGCATCTACACTCTTTAAAATTAGGATTTACGCAAGCCTGGAGCAGGAATCGCCTAGGTAGAGATACTGTTTCGTCCTGGCGAACCACAGGCGCTGTGTAAGTCATAAAATGTAATCATTTTGTAATGTTAACAACGAGAATTCTAGAGGAATTTGAGGTATAGTGTGAGGAATAGGAATTTGATAGACTTTCCGCTCTATATTTTCCTACACAGTGAGACAGCTTGTTCGCAGCAAGCTGTCTCACCCTCATTTTCTCCAGAAGTAATACAATCAGCCCAAGAATATCACAACCAAAAGTGCGACTCCATACGCCATATTGCGTATAAGCAATGGCTATATTATTTACAACTGGGATTTGCTGCAGCTTACCGGAGCCTGAAGGGGATAAGTATTAGGCTTACCATGTGGGGTCGCAAGCCAGTGTTCAAAGATAACTTGTAGATTTAAACCTTGTAAGCAAGGCAACGCATTATGTAGAGCATAGAGTAATTATCAGTACACTGCAACGGTGTTGGCGGAATAGGCGTTGGTCTGGTCTATTGAACCCGACACTATCACTTGCCATTGCGATCTACTGATTATGGATGGGTTGCCGTGAAATCGACGGTAATCGTCAAAGCCGCGGCGGGGGCAAGCGGCAGCGGTGCGCCAGACAGGGTCCACGTAAGTACGCCGGATGCCTGGAGCGCAGGCGAAATAGAAGCGGCATTATATTGCAGATAGGCCGGATCATAGCGGTCTACCAGCGTTACTTGGCTGACCGTTATTTGGCCTCGATTTTCAACCCGCAAGGCGTACTGCACCCTATCACCAGAGCGGGCCACGCCTGCGGCCGGCGTTAGCAACACCTTATGCAGCCCAAGCTGTGGCGGCGCACCTGAGGCCACTGTGGTGCTGGCCGAGGCCGCATTGTTGGCGCTGCCCGTTTCATTGGCGCCACCGATTTGCGCCGTATTGGTCCAATTGCCGCTTTCAAGAGCGCGGGCCGTGACCGATATGACCTGGCTTGTATGGGGCGCCACAGCACCCAAGTTGCAATTCAACTCATTTTGTACCAGGGCGCAACGGTGATCCACAACGCTGACCAGTTCGATACCCATCGGCGGCGTATCGACCAGTAGCACATCTAACGCGGTGGTAGTGAGGCTGGGATTGGTAATTTCCAACGTGTACACGAGCAAACTAGAGAGCGTTGCCGTTGCGGGCGCCTGCTTGGTAATGGCGAGGTCTACATTGTCATATACAAAGCCAAAGTCCGCATCGGTAATCGTTTGGCCCTGGGCCAGCGCGACCGTATAGGCGCCGATGCTGGTCAAACCATAGCCCGCAGCCGCGCCCACGGTCACCGTGTAAGTGCCCGCCGGCAGATGGGCGAATTGATAGATGCCATCAATTGTTTCCTGGGTGGTTATGCTGCCGTCTGCTGCGGTCAGCGTCATCAGGACACCATTGACCGGTGTGTTCTCCCCGGCGTCTAATACGCCATTTCCATTGGTATCTAAAAACACATAATCGCCAATGGCGCCAGCAGACTGGGCAGTCAGCGTGTGGCTCGCCTGGTTATCCGCACTCACTGAATCCCCCTTGGCCGAGACAGAGACGCTATTGGCAATGCTCTGGGCGACGGTCGCCACCGCGGTTAAGGTAATGGGCCGGCTGGCCTGCGGCGCAAGCGCCCCAATGGCGCAGGTCAACCCATCACCATCAAGATGACAGCCAGCGCCGTTTACAGCCTGAAAAACAAGACCCAGAGGCTGCGTATCGGTTAGGGTAACGGCGCTCATCGTAATGTTCGACGTGTTGTGGACGGTCAGCAAGTATTCAAACGGAGCGCCAGTTGCAACTGATGCGGAGCCGGTTTTGCGTACACGCACATTGCACACGCTGAGCCCACTGTTGTGCGCCCCAAGTGTAGAAGGCGCCACCGTGCCTTGCTCACCGGCCAAAACCCAATCGGCCCCGCTGCTGCCATCCACGCCATTCACAAGCCGCACCACGCTTTGGGCATTACCCGCCGTTCCCGGCGCAAAACCGCCCCACAGAATCCCAGCCGGCGGATCGTCATTGGTATTGTCGCCTACGTCACTCCCCCAGCGCATATAGTCAATCGCGTTGGCCGCGATGGCGCTATTCCCCCGGTACAGCGTAATGTTGTCGCTGCTATTGCGTAAACTAGATGAAGCCGCCCCGGTTCCCCCGGCCCCCCACAGCTGCATTACGCCATCACTGGGATCGGCATCATTTACGCCATTGTCGTCATGGATCACAATATATGTGCCAGCCGGGATTCCCCCGGACGGTGCTTCAATGAGCCGAAAAAATTCACCGGCATTCTGTTCATTGTCCGATATGTAATATTGGGCGCCTGCCGGAATATCGACTGTGGCATACAGCTCGACCCACTCATCGTTATTGGCGCCTAACTCATTATACAGCACCTCGTTGATAATAAGCGCCGGGCCGCCGCTGCCGCCCGCAGCAGGCGCACAGAGATCTGTGGCAGGTGCGGGGTTGGGCGTCACATCGGCACTGGCAAAGTTATTGGACAGTTCGCCATCATTGGCGGCAGTTACGGTCACCGTGTTCACGAGCGCATCTGTACGATTGGCCGTGGCTTGCAGCAGGATAGTCTCGGCGCTGTGAGCGGCCAGCGTTTCCAGCTGGCAGGTGAGCAGGCTTGCCGTCAACGTACAGCGGGGGTCGGATACAGCAGCAAAACGTACGCCCGGTGGCGCCACATCGGTGACTATCAAGCCGGCGGCTATGCTATCACTGGTGTTGCTGATCCCAATGGCATAATTGTATAACGCGCCCACCGTGACCACATCCGGCGCGTCTTTCACGACCATCACCTCGGCTTGGGGCAATGCCCGCACCACTGTCGGGCCCATCATGCTCAGTTTCTCGGTCAGGCCGCGACCATTGGGTAGCGGATCATTATCCCCCACGGCAATCAACATTTGGGCAACCGGTATATCCGAGCGAAAGCCAATCCAGCGCGCCGATCCATTGCCACAGCCTGGGGACTGACCTTGCGCCGCCGTGTGTGCATCTGGCGCGCCCTGGTCACATTGCGCGTCTTCCGCTGCAATACCGCCTTGTTGGCTCACCGTTGAAGCAATGGGCACGTCGCCAATGAGCGCCCCCGATGCATCCAGCAGACGCATGAAAGCCGTGGTCCCGCGCATGCTCGTCTCTAGATCCCCCCAAAAAGCGCCAAAAGCCAACACCGGCTCTGAAAACGCTATGTGAATGGCATTGAGCCCATACAAGTTGCTTAGTTGATTAAAATAGTAGTCGCCCGCCGCAGCCGCATTGGGTTTGGGCGCCCGATCCTGCATGGTGCAACTACTGGCGCCGCCGTTGATCTGCACATTGGCATAGGCCGGCGCGCCAATGGCGCTAGAACCGCTATTGAAGCCCAAATAGGCCGGCAAATCGACGGGCGCCACCGTGATGGCGAACCCATCCGGCTGTTGCAAGACAAGCGGGGCATTCACAGGCGTCCCCGTGGGGCCAGGAATGTTAGAACGGATAGCCACACTATTGGGAATAGTTGTGGTAGCGCTGCTGATCCATGCGGCGCGTTGGGCATTTAAGCGTGCTGGCGCACCAAGATAAACCTCATTCTGACAGTCCACAGCGGTCGGACCGGCTAGCCCATAAATCTCATCACCAATATAGGCGCTGCCCCAAGCATATGTCTGATGGTGCGGGGCAGCCACTACTGGCGCAATTGAAACGATCTGAATGAGCATCATAAACAGGAAAAGACTTGCTATTGTGCTCCATAGCAGAGAGGCAGTTCTTGGCATATTGATTAGAATTTTGGTTGTTGCGTCAGATATACTGCGGTTGTGATGAAACCGGAGCTTGCCATCAAAGTCTCAGTCAGCAGAAAAACGCCGATTTTCATGTAGAACTGAGTATCAGTAGATCGCAATCGCGAAAGATAGAGTCGGATTCACCATTCGCGACCAACGCCTCTTTCGCCAACACCGTTGCGGTGTACTGAATATAGATTGTGGGGCTGAATCTAGCATACCGTGGTTTTATCCCAAAAAACTAAGCCAAATTGCCTATTTTGGCGCGGAGAATTATATGAGGATCTGGCAACATAGCCGAGATATGGTATGATTCAAAAAGCTTATATAACGGCGGTTGTGCACAGCACAGAGCCATCACAGAAATAAGCCGGCGGTTGTGCACAGCACAGAGCCATCACAGAAATAAGCCGGCGGTTGTGCACAGCACAGAGCCATCGCAGAAATAAGCCGGCGGTTGTGCACAGCACAGAGCCATCATAGAAATACAGCATTCGAGAATATTCAGTTTCTAAAACCAACTCTATGCTCAACGTAGCGATTATCACACTCTATGAAACCGGCCACCAATCCTTTGGGGCGGCTTCGGTTGGCGCTTGGTTGCGTCAGGCAGGGGCATGCGTTTCCTACCAGGATTTAGCGGTGCAAGCGCTCAATGAAGCCCAGATAAAGACGGCAGATCTGATAGCGCTGCATCTGCCCATGCATACAGCCACGCGCATTGCGGCGGCTGTTTTGCCGCGCCTGCGCCAGCTAAACCAAACGGCGCATTTCTGCTGTTTCGGGCTCTATGCGCCGATCAATGCGGAATATTTAGGCGGGTTGGGGGTACAGACGATTCTAGGTGGGGAATTTGAAGAAGGGCTTTTGGCGCTCTGCCGCCGCTTAGACGGCTCTCCACAGCGGCTGGATGAGTTCGCTCGCTTCCAAACAGAGCCAACCATTTCGCTCAACCGCCAACAATTTTTGACGCCGGACCGTAGCGGATTGCCGCCCTTGCCCCAATATGCCGCCGTAGAATTGAGCGACAAAACGCGGCTCACGGCCGGTTATACCGAAGCCAGCCGCGGCTGCAAACATCTGTGTCGTCACTGCCCGATTACGCCGGTATACAAAGGCGCGTTTCGCGTGGTGCAAAAAGAGGTGGTGCTGGCCGATATTCGCAACCAGGTGGCGGCGGGCGCTGGCCATATTACCTTTGGCGACCCCGACTTTTTCAATGGGCCGGGCCATGCATTGGCCATTGTACAGGCGCTGCACGCCGAATTCCCAGATATAACTTATGACGTGACCATCAAAGTGGAGCATCTTTTACAGCAGCGTCGCCACCTGCCCACGCTGGCCAAAACCGGCTGCCTCTTTGTCACTTCAGCCGTAGAGGCGGTGGATGATGCCATTTTGGCGCGGCTGGATAAGGGGCACACCACGGCCGATTTTACTGAAGCCGTCCATTTGCTGCGGGCAGCCAAACTGCACATGAGCCCCACCTTTGTGGCCTTTACACCGTGGATCACGCCCGCGGGCTATATGGAGTTTCTGCGCACCATTGCACAGCTCGATCTGATTGAGCAGGTAGCGCCCATTCAGTACGCTATCCGCCTGCTCATTCCGGCCGGCTCGCGGCTGCTGGAGTTGACCGAGGTGCAGGCGCTGGTGGGTGAATTTGATGAGGCGGCATTGGTCTATCCGTGGCGGCACCCCGACCCCAGCATGGATGCGTTACAGGAAGCAGTGCTAAAAGTTGTGCAGAATGGGGATGAGCGCGGACTTGCGCGGACGGAAATATTTACTCAGGTGTGGCAATTAGCAGCACAGTTTGGGCCTATACACGGCTCGAACGCCAAGCATCGCTACGCCAAGCTCCCGCCCATTTCGCTGCACAGCAAGCCGGCGCCGCGCCTGCTGGAAAACTGGTACTGCTGAGCAGAGCCCACCGAGGAGCAGTTGCTCCCACACCTAAAAATGATATAGTCAAATAGTAGAGTTTATAAACAGAGCGGCATCTGTCGAGACGCCGCTCTGTTTATAAAAATTCATCTTCTTCCCCATTTCCTTCGTCATCCTCCTCGCCGGAAATCAGCACTTTGCGCCCACGCCCGCCGCCCTGATCCGGCCCCACGACTTTGCGCGATTCCAGCTCCTCCATGAGGCGGGCGGCTTTGGGGTAGCCAATGTTGAGACGGCGCTGCAACATGCTGGTGCTGCATGATTCCAGATCGCGCACGGCGTCAATGGCATCCAGAATCAGCTCTTCCTCATCATCCAGTCGGTCCATCAGGCTAAACCAAGGCGGCACTACCGGCCGCTGAGCGCCGCCGGCAGCCAACGCCGCATCAATGGCCTGCTGTTTCCAGTAGCTGGCAATGGCGTTGATCTCATCATCCGAGACCCAGCAGCCCTGCACGCGCGTCAATTTGGCTTGGTCGGAGCGCATGACCAGCATGTCGCCGCGACCCAGCAGCCGCTCGGCGCCCGGCGTATCCAGAATGACGCGGCTGTCAATTTGGCTGGTCACGGCAAAGGCAATGCGCGTGGGAAAGTTGGCTTTGATCAGCCCGGTAACCACGTCCGTACTGGGGCGCTGGGTGGCCAAAATCAGATGAATGCCGGTGGCGCGCGCCATCTGCGCCAACCGACAAAGCTGGGTTTCCACATCGTCGGCCGCAGTCATCATCAAATCGGCCAGCTCATCCACCACCAACACAATATAGGGCAGCGGCTGCGGTGCATCCTTGCCGCGCATTTTGCGCACCTTGGCGTTATAAACTTCCACATTGCGCACGCCCGCTTCTTTAAAGGTGCGATAGCGATCGTCCATTTGCAGCAGCAGCCAGGTAAGCACGCCCATAACCTGATCCATCTCGGTGACCACTTTACCAATCAAATGGGGAATGCCGTTATAGCCGGGCAGCTCCACCATTTTGGGGTCAACCATAACAAATTTCAGGCTTTCCGGGCCGTGCTGCATGAGCAGGCTGGCAATAATCGTGTTGATGCAGACCGACTTGCCCGCGCCCGTGGCCCCGGCAATGAGCATGTGGGGTGCACGCGTCAAGTCCATGGCCACCGGCGCGCCCGCCGTATTGCGCCCCAGCCCAATGGCCAGCGCGCCGCCATCTTTGCGCAGTTCTTTGCTTTCCAAAATGCCGCGCAAGCCCACCACAATTTTATCACGATTGGGCACTTCGATACCCACATAGGGCCGCCCCGGCACCGGCGCTTCAATGCGCACGGCGGGCGCCTCCAAGGCCAGCGCCAAATCATCAGCCAGGCTCACAATGCGGCTGACGCGAATTTTGCGCCGGTTGCCGGCCCGCTCCACATATTGGGGCTCCACGCCAAATTGGGTCACGGTTGGCCCGCTCTCTACATGCACCACCTTGACCGGCACATCAAAATCTTCCAGCGTCTGCTCAATGCGCTGCCCCAATTCCCGATCGTCGCTTGTACCATAGACACCCACATCCGCATGCAGAAATTCGATGGGCGGCAATTGGTCGGCGTTGCGCAAAAGCTTATGGGTAGAACGCTCGGCAGACGCACTGGAACGCTCTGGGCGCTTGGTGGTCGAACGCCCGTCGGCCGCGGCGGCGACCGTTGACTGGGTCGCACTTTGCGAAGATCGTTTGGGCGACACGTAGGTTGAGGGAAGCTCGTCCAGCGGCGCGCTGGGGGGCGTTAATGGCACCTGGCGTGACACCGCTTCTGTGGGCGCGGCCACGGTCGACTCGGGATATTGAGCCGCGTTACGTGGTGTTGGCGCCACGATCTGGCCTGACGCAGGTGTAGAGGGCGGCGCTGTGGCATCGTCTGCGGTGGTCAACGGCGCGGCAATCTGCGGCCACGCCAGCCAGATCAGCCTGAAGGCGCCGCGCACCCCGGCCCAAAAGTAGACCAGCGGCGTGTAATTAAGCAGCAGCCACACGCCCACCAGCCCCACCAGCCCGCAAATAAGGAGCGCCGACCACTGCCCAAAGGCCGCCACCAACATGCTGCCCAATGCCCAGCCGGTCAATCCGCCGTCGCTGCCATCGCGAATGGCCATCCAATCCACGGTATCGTGATTATTGGCAAAGGTGGCCGCCATTAGCGCCAGCAGCAGAAGCTGCACGCCCACCACGGCTTCCACGCTCCAATAGCCTGCCCGCGGCCCCAGCAAGAGCACCGTCCCCAGCACCAGAATGGAAAGCACCGTCCACGGCGCCAGCCAGCCGGTCATCTCAATCAGCCAAGGCAGATCCTCGCTGTACATCATGGTGGACAGAAAATAGCCACCCAGGGCAATCAAGAGCAACCCTAAAAAGTCGAGAGGTAAATTATCAAAAAGTTCGCGCACCATATTGCTGAGCGCGTCGGATGCAGTCGGTTTTGAACGGCTCATTGTTTCCTCTCCCGCCCCGGCACTGGATAGGAAAAAGGGCCATTTATCCCCTTCTCCCATCTCTATTCAAGGCGGAGGTCTCTGATACACTTATGTTAAGCAAGCCTGGGAAACGTCGGCTCGCCGACGTTCCCGTTTCTCTCTAGCAGACTGGCTGTCGCCGCGTAACGTGAGTTATAAACTTCCGTCTTCTAATTCCATTTCGGTCAGCACACGCGCCACTTGCTCGATGGCAATGCGCTGCTTGCGATAGAGATCGCTTTCACTGACCGCCAGCTTGTGCGCAATCTCGCGCACTTTGCGTCCCTGTAGAAAGCGCATGTCCAAAATATTGTAGAGCAACCATTCCTGGGTGACAAACTCCTGCTTGCCCTCTGGCCGCAAGCGCGCAATGGCCATTTCCAGCACCTGGCGCAGCGCTTTGGTCACATCGCCTTCTGCTTGATCCAAACCCTGCATCACTATGCGCAGTTTGGTCAGCGGGCTATGCGTTAACTTGGGCCCACCCCAATAGTGGCTCAGCGCATCCTTGACCCAGTTGGCAAATTCAGGATCGTGAATGGGGCTGGGATCCAGCAGCATGGTGTGCGCCACGGCCTGATTACCGCGCGACATATAAGGCACCGTGCCGCGCATCTGCTGAATGCGTTCAATGTCGGGGATAATGCGCCGCAGCGATACAAACACCTCCTGCTGCACGCGCCGATCCACCAACGCCCGCCCGGTGCGCTCAATCATGTGCGCCAACGCGCGCGCGTCTTCTTCAGTCAAATGAGGCAGCGGCCCGGCGCTATTCGGTTCTGCGCCGTTTGATTCTGCGCTCTTCCCCCCCGCACCATTTGACGATCGGCCGTTGGCGCCCGCGCCATTCACGCCGGCGCCATTTGACGATGCGTGCCCGTTGAGCGGCTCAATAAGCGAATTTTCAGCCGGCCAAACGCCCAGAATGCCCACCACGGTTGGCTTGCCATTGGTGACCGTGGGCTCCACCAGTGGCCAGATCCAGTAGCCGGCGTGGGCAATGGGCTGGAGCACGGCCTGGCCGTTGCGCGTGCGCTCGGCGGCGCGGTTGACGACATCCTGCCATTCGCTAATGTTGTTGAGCCGTTGTCGCAAATGAGGCGCGCCCACCGTGGCCTCTACCAGCAGATTGGGCCCCACAATCCCGGCCACAAAACCGGCTGGCGTAGCCAACAGTTCGCAGAGCGCGGTCAAATTGTTTTCTAAAAACTGACGCAAATCACTGGTGGTAAGCAGCCGCCGATCCAGCTCACGCATCCAGGAAACCTCATTGCGATCTTCGCGATAGACCATGCGGTCCACCAACGACTTGGTCACGCTGAGAATAAGCTGGCTAAAGACAATGACGGCCGTAATGGTGCTAAACAAAATCATATCGCGCGGCAAACCCAAAATGCGCTCGACGCGCGGGATGGTCTGCATGGCCACAATCACCAGAATGGCCACCACCGGCCCGCGCGTAAAAAAGCGGATGAGCCGATAGCGCACCACCCGGTCTGGCGTCAGCACACCAAAATAGGCCACCACGTAACTCATGATCACCAGGAAAATGGCCACCATCATATTGCCCACCATGGCCAATACAAAGATGATGGCGTTGGCCTGCCCGCCCCCCTCCAGCCGCCCCAGCGCAATCAAATAGGGGAAGATGCCAATGCCGGGCGCCACAAAGCCCCACAAAAGATAGGTCATGCGGCCGCGGCTGCTGGAAGTCAAACAGCGGGTGCGCGCCAGCCAAATGTGATAGAGCGAGAGCAGCATGGCCAGCCCAAAATAGGCGGCAAAAAGCCAGAAATAGGGACCCGCTTCCAAATAGCTGAGCGGCGGACGAAAGTGAATGGCGCCCACCAACTGATCGCCCCAAATTGCGCTGGCCGCGCTGAGCAGCGACAGCGCCAGCATGATCCAACCCAGCCAGCGTCCATATGAGACGCGGTAATTGGTAGTGCGCAACACGGCTGTCGAGAAAATATAGTAGGCAAAGGGCAACATGGCAATGCCCAGCCACTGCAAACGCAACCACTTATCGGCAGAATCGCCACTGGCCCACTCCAGCCGATTGAGCGCCACATCGCCCGTATAGGCCACCACCACGCAGGCCAGCAGCAGCGCAAAGCGCCGCGCCGCCGCATTGCGAAAATTATAGGTTAATGTAAACGCCAGCAGCGAAAAGGCCACAATGATTACCGCCGACGAAATAATTAGGTTAATAAAACTGGCCAGATCGCTAATGCTGACCGGTATGCCAAAGAACATAGTCTATGATGCCCATTCAATATCTTCGCCCACCACAACCCACAAGCCGCGACGTTTTTCCAATTTGATGCGGAAACCACCGCCCGCCATGGGCGTTCGCCGAATATTCAAATTTAGCGCAGCGCGTTCCAGCGTGTCAAACTCCACGGGATCCATTTCGATCAACGGACCCTGCGGCGGCGGCGCCGGCTCTGCGGGCACGAGCCACAGCGTGGAGCCGTCAAAGCCCAAATCACCCACAACTTCAGCCGGGTGGCAGCGAATGCGCAGCTGGGCGGGCGAGCCATCGGCATTGGGCTCCAGATGACGCGTAATGCCCAATTTGTGGATCAACGCCGTGCGTCGAATACGCAGCGTATCCGGCTCTTCCTTTTCGGCGCTGCGATAGTAACGGGCCAACGCATAGATCGGCCCAAAGGCGTTCTGCTTGCTCAACAGATAGAGCAGTTCGTTACGCACGCTGCCCCAGCGATAGCGAAAATCCAGATCGTCGACGCGATCCCCATATTCCAGCAGCCCCAATGTGGCTTCGGCGCCCAGTCGGCTCAAAATGGCCGTGGGCGGCAACACCGATGGATCCTGCTTGAGCCGCGCCAGCAACATATCGGTGGTGGCTTCCACATCCTCCTCGGCCAGAAAGGTGCGGCGACTGCTCAAACTAAAGAACACGCCAATGACCACCGCCACCCCGAAGAGCACAACCAGCGTCCAGCTCACCCAATCCATCGATTCCAGAATGCGCGCAAACGAAGGGAATTGATCGCCCCCCCACTGGGAGAAAAATTCTTGAATGGCGCTGCGCAGTTGGTCCATAATGCTCTTTCGGATGCGTATGTTTATTGGCGCAATTTTACCATAAAGGCTGGGGGAAGTAAGGATTGGGTAGTTGGGTGATTGGGAATTGGCGCGCTCCCCACCCCAAACACAGGGCAATCGCGTACCTTAAAAAAGCAAGGTTAAAACTCGCGGCTGACACGGCAAAGCGGTCTCAACCGCTTGCTTTTTAGCCGCTGCGGCGGCTTTTCATTGTGAGCTGCTGGATTTATCCGTTGCGATTACGAAGTTCGCGATTGCCCTAACCCCAAACCATTCCAGTGTAGCGCACTAAATCAAATCAAGGTATAATTCGCCATTGTCTGACCCTTTTCGCATAAATTTGAGTCCGCAGGATTTAACATACATGATCTATCGTTTATTTATTTTTTTTGCCGTTGGTCTGGCTTTGCTTTTGGCCGCCTGCGGGTCCGACGAGCCCACCCCGTCACCCACCGCTATACCCGCATCCACCAGCACGTCGACACCCCTACCGGCCACGGCCACGCCCCCGCCGCTTGATCTGATTGATACGCTCATGCAGATGGACGATTTTACCATATTGAGCATGACGCTGAATGAGGTGGGGTTGGCGGATCAATTGCATCAAGAAGGGCCGTTTACAATTTTCGCACCGACCAACGCGGCCTTTGCCGAACTGCCCGATGCCATCAAAAACGATGCCGACGCGCCCTTCGATCTGATGCTACAGATCATTGTGGATGGCGCGCTGGCGCCCGAGGCATTGACGCAAACCAGCACGCTGACCCCGCTCTTGGGCGACGCGGCGCCATTGACCGTCACCAATGCCAATGGGGTCATTGAAATAAACGAGGCGCAGATCACCGGCCCGCCTATTGCGGCGCAAAACGGGCTTATTTATCCCATTGATAAGGTGCTGGTGCCCCCCACTATTTCGATCTTGGCGCTCCAAAGTAATGTACCAGTGGCCAATGCGGTGCTGCCGAATCTCTTGCAGATTGCCGAAGAAGCCGGCGATCTCACCACCTTTTTAGATGGGATGCAGGCCGCCGGCCTTTTTGACATTCTGAGCGCCGACACGCCCCACACGCTCTTTGCGCCCACCGACCGCGCGTTCGAGCAGCTTGTTGAAAACACATCGGGAGAGCTGCTCAAAAAGCTGGATGAAGACCCAGCGCCGCTGTTCAAATATCATCTACTGGACGGCTATTTGGCCGCCACATCGATTCAAGATGGCCTGACGTTAAAGACGCTGGCCGGTGCGCCGCTCACCTTTGCCGCGCAACCGGATGGCGACAAACTCCAGCTCTTGATCAACAATGGGCAAGCCGGCGCGGCCGCCCTTGTGGGCCAGGAATTGGCCGCGCGCAATGGCGTGATTCACGTAATCGATGCGGTGCTGCTGCCGCCGGACGAATAGAAATTGGATTGGTTCATTTTATGCACACACGCACTGAAAATGAGATTCCACATCTGCCGGATTTTGTAGAAATCGCGCCTGGCATCGGCTATGGCGCGCCGCCGACCGCCAGCTGGATTCCCATTGCCGACTGTCCGCTGCTGATCGTGGTGGGGGTAACGGGCGTGGGCAAGAGCACAACCATTGCCGCGCTGAACGAGCGCGAAATCCCCTTCACCATGCTGCCGGATCGCCGCGTCCTCACCGATGATCTGATTATTGCGCGGCTGCAACAGGCAGATGGCGTTCCGGTTAAGCGGGAACAAGATCGAGCGCGGCGCTTTGACTATACGCGCCGCTTCCGCGCCCAATTTCCCGGCGGCATGGCCCATGCGCTGGCCCAATTGCAGATTATCGAATCCACAGCCGCGGGACAGCTTATTTTTGATGGGCTGCGCGGGAGCAACGAGGTCGAGCACGCCGCGCAACTGCTGCCGCTGGCGCGCTTTGTGGCGCTGGATGCACCGGATATTGTGCGCGTGCAGCGCTTGCTGGGCCGCGACGATGCCTTTGATCAAATTCAGCCCAGCAGCCCACCCGTGCACGCGCACGCTGGCCGTACGCTGCCCGCCGACGGCGCCGATGAACTCTTCTCCGCAGCTGAAATTGAGCTGCTGCTTCACCTTGTCGAGAGCGGCCAGGTGACCGTAGATGAGCTACGCGCCAAGCTGCAAATTGTTTGTGCGGAGCGGCGCAACTACGACCCCAGCGATACGCTAGAGATGCTGCGCAATGTTGCCACCTTGCGCAGCTTATTCATCGATACGACGCGCCATACGCCCGCCCAAGCGGCGTGGGACATCTTGCGCTTTATGAGTTGAGCGTGCGGCGGGATCAACACTCCCATAGGAAATTATGACCACCACTATTTCGGCCATTGAAACCACCGTTTTTCGTCTGCCCATGTATGGCGCGCTGCACTGGGGACAGCACAGCTCCTTGAGCGAAGTGCGCCACGTGCTGGTGCGCGTGCACCTGAGCGACGGCAGCAGCGGCATGGCCGAAGCGCCGCCCCGCCCCACCATTTACGGCGAGACCGTGCAGAGCATTGTCAGCATTATCGACACTGAGCTGAGCCCGCGGCTTCTTGGCCAGCCCGCTGCCGATGTACGCGCTATTTATGCGCGCATGGAGCAGATCAAGAATAATCACGCGGCCAAAGGCGGTGTTGACATGGCGCTGCACGCGGCGTTGGCCCAAAGCAAAGGCACGTCGCTGGCCGCGCATTTGGGCGCCACGCAGGAGCGCATTAAGGTAAGCTACATTTTGGGCATTAACAATCGCGATGAAATGTTGGCCGAGGCCGAGAACGTCTTTCAACAAGGCGTGCGCGTTTTCAAAGTCAAAGTGGGGCGCAACTGGGCGGATGATCTGGCGCGCATTGCCGAATTGCAGCAGATCTATGGGCTGGCGCTGGCTCTTTATGCCGATGCCAACGAATGCATGACCCCCGCCGAAGCGCCCGCCAAGCTGGAACAGCTGGCCGAGATGGGATTGCTCTATTGCGAAGAGCCGCTGCCCGTGGAGCAGATCCAGGCGCGGGCGACGCTGCGGGCCGGTCAACATCTGCCGCTGATTGCCGACGACAGCACCTTGACCACGCGCGATTTGACGCGCGAACTGTGCTTTGACACTTTTGATATTTTGAACATCAAAACCGCCCGCACCGGCTATACGGCCTCGCAACAGATGCTGGAGATGGCCACGCGGGCGGGCGGCAGCAAAGGCGTGATGATTGGCTCACAGGCCAGCGCCGGGTTAGGCACGGCGCGCGCCGGTCTCTTTGCCGCCTTGCCGGGTATTGCGCATCCATCCGAGCTGAGCTTTTTCCTCAAGCTCAAAGAGGACATTATCAATCGCCCCATCCCCATTGTGGATGGCTACGTGGCCCTCAGTGATCTGCTGGCCGTAGAGGTGGATCAGGATCTGCTGCGTGCGCAGAGTAGGGCAACCGTCGCGGCATGATGGGCGGCAGCGCCGCCACACACAGCCAGAAATGCGCAAGTCTGGAAACTTGCGCTACAGTTTTTCCAAGGAGTTTTCATGCAGTCACTACCAGCCATTAGCGGCCCTTTGCGCATGTCGGAAATTATTGATCGGGCGTTTCGGCTTTATCAGCACTATTTTCGCACCTTGATTATTTTGCCGCTGTTGACGTACATCCCCCTTGGCTTAATGCAGATTGCGGTCGTCATGATCGGTGGCAGCACCACGAATGCCGAACGCCAGATCCTAGAGACAACCAGAGTGCTGTCCAGAGGAGGTGATGATGCAACAGCCATTTTTCTCGTGGTCATGGGGCTTGTTGTGGGGCTGATTGTCGTTGTGGTTGCCCTGACGTTGACCAATGCCAGCTCTCTCCAGGCCGCGCATGCCGTGCGTGGAGAAGCGCTGGCCGCCCTGCCGGCGTTGCGATTGGGGCTCAGGCGCGTTAGCGGCATTCTCAGATTAGGCGTAATCTTTTTGCTGGCCTTCATCCCACTACTCTTAGTCCTGGGTATGTTGGCGGCGGTGAATCCCGCATTGATGGGCTGCGGGGTGATTCTTTTCGTCCCACTGGGCATCTATGTGGGCGGCCGCATGACCGCGGTAACCGGCGCTTTCTACGCCGCCGGCGAGGGCCCCCTGGATTCGATCCGCACCAGTTGGCGGCTGACTGAAGGCTATGTGTGGCGCAGTCTGGGTTTTGGCCTGCTCATCGGTATCCTCAGCGCCGTTATCAATTCGGGCATTGGCGCTGTAATCGGCGCCGTCTTTGAACTGACCATGCCTTCGGTGGTGGGCGCCAGCCTCTCCGTCGCCACCACCACCGTCATCAACGCGCTGTGGCTGCCAGTTGGGCTGCTGGCCAACATGCTCTACTACTACGATTTACGCGTGCGTCAGGACGGGTACGATCTGGCGTTGCGGATCGATGAGTTGGCGGAGCAGGGGTAATGGTGATTAGATTGATTGGGTTTTAATCACCTAATTACCTAACACTTCAAACAGCTCGGGCGGCACCAGTCGATGATATGCGTCAAAAAAGCCAATCTCGCGCCAGCGGGCGCGCAGCACCTCGCCGTTGTCTTCAATTACGGTCAAGTATTCCTGCGCATAGACCGTCTCATCTACAAAGCGGCCATCATACACAAAGACAATCTCGTGACCAGACCGCTGCTCTACCGTAAACAGGTTTTCGATGACGCCCAGCAGCACCAAATCAGTGATCTCCTGGCCCAGTTCCTCGCCAATCTCACGGGCAATAGCCTCCCGCGTCGTCTCGCCCGGCTCCACGCCGCCGCCCAGCGGCCGATAAAACGGCGTCTCCTTGACCGAATCGAACGCTTCAAAAACTAAAATGCGATCTGCCACGCGAAAGACACAAATGGCAATCACCCGAATAAATGGCGGCTTGGACATACAATCTCCTTTGTGATGAAAATTTGGGTTAGGGATTACGCCCACTCTTTGCGTATGAAAATCTGCATAATCCCTGAACTACTCCCTTATCAACCGATCCGCTGCGTCCAGCACCGGAAAAAGAATGGCCGCATTGTACCATACTTCCCGCAAATCGCGGCCGGCCAGAATACAACGGCGGCGCGGGCATATTGAGCCAATCAACAGGGCACGTCATCACCACACCATCCGCAAAATAAACGTTCTGCCACCCATGTGATACACTGCGTTCAAAATCAGTACACCGCAACGGGGTTGGCGGTTCAGGCATCGTTTTCGATGGATAAATCGGGCCTCATCTCTTGTCGTTGCGAACGACTGAAAATCAAAAACGAATTCAACAATAAATTCCAGCTCTGCAACATTGCCACTTTGCAACATTGCCACTTTGCAACATTGCCACTTTGAAACATTGCCACTTTGCAACATTGCCACTTTGCAACCCGAAACAAACCATGACCATCTCTACCCTAGAACGCCATATCCTCGCCCGCATTGATGACGCCCAGCTGATCCAGTGGGTGCAGGAGTTGACGCGCATTCCCAGCGTGTGGCGGCCACAGACGGGCGCGGGGGAAGAGGCAGCGGCGCGTTGGGTGGCCGCGCGCTGTGGCGAGATGGGATTGGAGACCCATTTTGAAGAGGTGCAGCCCGGGCGCCCCAACGTGATTGCGCTTCATCATGGCCGCAACAATGGCCCCACCCTTATGTTCGAGGGCCACACCGATGTCGTGACCGAGGGCGATCCCGCCCAGTGGACCGACCCGCCCTTTGCCGCCGTAATCCGCAACGGGTGCATCTATGGCCGCGGGGCCAACGACATGAAGGCCGGTCTGGTCTGCGCGCTAATCGCCACCAAAGCCATTGTGGAAAGCAACGTGCGGCTCAACGGCAACATTCTCATCGGCGCGGTCTGCGATGAAGAGGGGCAGATGATCGGCATCAAAGATTTTGTGCGCCGGGGCTGGGCCGACCGCGTCGACGCCGCTATTATCTGCGAGCCCGAGGAGAACCATCTCTGCATTGCCCAAAAGGGCGTCATGTGGATGCGCGTGCGCATTGAGGGCGTCATGGCCCACGGCGCTATGCCGCTCACCGGCGTCAACAGCGCCTACCCCATGGCGCGTCTGCTGACGTTGGTGCACAGCTTGGAGGAGCGCGAAATCGCCCGCTTTGGTTGCCACGAATTCTTGGGGCAACCTAGCATTACGCCCACGATTTTGCGTTCGCCCCATGTGGGTGAACCGCAAAATAACGTCATGCCCGGCGCCACCGAAACCATTCTAGACTTTCGCCTGATTCCGGGTCAGGATGCCGCATGGCTGGCCCAACAGGTGCAGACTATGGCCGCCGCGGCCTGCGCCGCCGATGAGCGTCTCTGCTTTCAGGCGGAAGTGCTGGAAGTGCGCCATCCCACACACACGGGTCGTACGGAGCCACTCGTCATGGAGCTGGCCAACGCCTATCGCGACCTAACTGGTAGCGAGCCCATTTATGGTGGCGTACCGGGTTCCACCGACGGCACCATTCTCAACGCCCAAAAGGGCATTCCCATTGTCACCTGTGGTCCCGGCGACATCCACATTCCGCACCACGTGGATGAATGGGTCAGCATTGCGGAAATCAAGACGGCAGCGCGGCTCTATGTGCTGGCGGCGCTGCGATTTTTGGGAGTGGGAGAGTAGGGAAAACAATTACCCATGCGATCAATTCCCAAAAACCCACTTGCCTTGTTGCTAATATTGGCCGGCGTCAAGCTGATGATTCACCTACTCACAAATGGCCAGTACGGTTTTCATCGTGACGAACTCTACTACATTGTGGGTGGCTTTCATCCGGACTTTGGCTATGTGGACCACCCGCCGCTTACGCCGCTGCTGGCCAGGCTGGCAGTTGAACTATTTGGCCCGTCGGTGGCTGGGCTGCGCCTCTTTCCGGCGCTGGTTGGGGCGTCTATTGTATTACTCACAGGCATACTGACGCGCCAGCTTGGCGGCGACCGTTTTGCGCAAGGTTTGGCTGCGCTCTGCGTCATTTTGTCACCGCTCTATTTGTTAACAAACACGCTCTTTCAGACAGTCACATTTGATCAGCTAGTTTGGGTTCTGTCCACCGTTCTGGTCATGCACCTGGTCAAGACGGGCAACCATAACACCTGGCTCGCCATTGGCTTTGTGCTCGGTATTGGGTTGCAGATCAAGCACACGGCGCTGCTCTTTGGGTTCGGTCTGGTCATTGCGCTGCTGTTGACTGCTCAACGCAAGCAATTTGCGTCAACTTGGCCCTGGCTCGGCGGCCTCGTGGCGCTGCTTATCTTTTTACCCAACCTGATTTGGCAAAGCGTCAACGATTGGCCAACGCTGGAATTTATCCTCAATAACAATGCCAATGTACAATCAGCCTCGTCACGGATCGAGTTCTTGGCGCTGCAGATCATCTTTTTGGGTATCCCAGCATTCCCGATTGCCGTTGCCGGTCTCCTCCGTCTCTTTAGAAGCCGCAGTGAAGCGATGCGCCTGCTGGGTTGGCTCTACTTGAGCATCATGTTGCTCCTTTTGGTTGTGGGTGGCAAGCCGTACTATCCGGCGCCGCTGTATCCCATTCTCTACGCCAGCGGCGCCATTGTGGTCACAGAGCAGTTGCGGCAACGAAAGTGGAACAGATTGCGACCGGTACTGATTGGGGCACTGCTTGCAATCACGCTCCCTTTTGTGCCGCTTGTCTTGCCTGTGTTGCCACCGCCCACATTTGCAGCATATCAAGCATATTATCCGCAAAATGATTTTGCCGAAATGTTTGGGTGGGAAGAGCTGGTTGAGGCCGTGCAGGGCGTTTATGCACAATTGCCGCCCGACGAGCAGGACAAAAGTACGATCCTGACCTCAAACTATGGCAGCGCGGCGGCCATCGACCTGTTGGGTGCATCGCGTGGGCTACCCAATGCACACAGCGGCCACAATACCTATTACTTCTGGGGGCCGGGTGACGCGCCGGTCGAGGCAATAATTGCCGTGGGATTCCAGCGCACAGATTTGGAAGGAAATTGTGCAGAGGTACAAGAGGCGGCAGTGGTATCAAATCGATTTAGCATTGACAATGAGGAAGCCGGTCGTCCGATTTACCTTTGCCAGCGGCCAAACGTGACGCTTCAAGAAATCTGGCCGCAACTAAAACACTTTCAATAGAGTCAATAGTCAACGATGGATAAGTCTGTTTTTACTGCAAACCGTCGCGCCCGCGACCTGGGTCTAACCCACTGGAGGCTGCCGCCCGGTCCGCTCAACGCCATTACGGATGTGGCGGGCGTGTGCGTGGGCCATACGACGCTCATTAAAGGCGAGGGGCCGCTGGTGCGCGGGCGGGGGCCAGTGCGCACGGGCGTCACCGTGGTGCTGCCGCACGCCGGAAATCTATTTCGGGAAAAAGTACGCGCTGCCGTCTACACCATCAACGGTTTTGGCAAGGCGTGCGGTTTTGAGGAAGTACGCGAGCTGGGCGTCATCGAATCGCCCATTGCGCTGACCAATACGCTCAACGTCTGGCGCGTGGCCGATGCGCTGGCCGACTATACGCTGCACCACAATCCGGAGATCGGCGTCAGCACATCCAGCTTTAACGCGCTGGTGGGCGAGTGCAACGACGGCTATCTCAACGACATCCAGGGTCGCCACGTACATGCCGAACATGTGTGGGCCGCGCTGGAAGCGGCCAGCGCTGGTCCGGTGGCCCAAGGCTGCGTGGGCGCCGGGACCGGCACATCCTGCTTTGGCTGGAAAGGCGGCATCGGCACATCCAGCCGCGCGCTGGCTATTCCGCAACAGCCGGACGCCCCTGCGCCCACGCAGGCATTCACCGTGGGCTGTCTGGTGCAGTCTAATTTTGGCCGACCGGAAGAGTTACTCTTTGGGGGCGTGCACGTAGGGCGCCATTTGCAACCACCGCCCGAATCGAAATCCGCGCTAGAAAACGATAGCGGCGAAAAAGGCTCGATCATGATGGTTTTGGCCACCGATGCCCCGCTGGATGCGCGCCAGCTGCAGCGGCTGGCCGTGCGCGCCGCCGCCGGTTTGGCGCGCACCGGCAGCCACATCGGCCACGGCTCGGGGGATTTTGTAATTGCCTTTAGCACGGCGCAGCGCGTCCACCACTGGCCAGATAGCCTGCTCACCACCCAGACTGCCCTGGCCGACGAGCCGCGCGCCATGCAGTGGCTGCTGCCCGCGGTGGTCGAATGCGTCGAGGAAGCGGTGCTCAATTCGCTCTGCGCCGCCCACACCATGCGCGGGCGCACCGGTCACGTGCGCCACGCCTTACCGCTGGACCAAGTGGCGCAGTTGCTCCAAAATCCAATTCTGTCGTAGGCCGCTCTTTTAGGAGACATAATGGGCAAGTTTAAAGTAGTAGGCATCAACTTTGATCACATGCACATGGGCGATCTGTTGCGTCAGGTTCAGGCCCATCCGGACACCGAGATTGTGGGCATTTGTCACGAAGAGCCGACGCGCATGGAAACAACCGCGCGCGCCCTGGCAATTCCCGACGCCCAAATTTTCACCGACTACCAGCGCTGTCTAGAATCCACACAGCCGGACATTGCTATCCTCTGTCCGGCCACGGCCACGCATGGCTTGTGGGTGGAACGGGTGGCGCCCTTTGGCGTTCACCTGTTGGTGGAAAAGCCCTTTGCGGCCTCGCTAGCCGAAGCCGACGCCATGATGGCGGCTGTGGCCGCCACCGGCAAAACGCTAGTCATCAACTGGCCGCTGGCGTGGTATCCGCCGCATGTGACCACCAAGCGTCTGATCGATGAAGGTGTTATTGGCAACGTGCTTGAAGTGCATTACTACGACGGCAACCGCGGTCCGCTGCGTCATCTGGCCGACAAGGTCGAAGTGACGCCCGCGGAGGCCGCGGCCCAAAAACGCCAAAGCTGGTTCTATCAACGTGATAAGGGGGGCGGTTCACTGCTCGACTATCTGGGCTACGGCGTGACGTTGGGCGCCTGGTTTCATGATGGCGACAAGCCGCTGGATGTGACCACCGTGGTGGATCAACCGGCGGGCCTGGAAGTGGATGAACATAGCATTACCATTGCGCGCTACGCCAAGGGGCTCTCTAAATACGAAACGCGTTGGGGCGCCTTTACCGACCCGTGGACCCATCAGCCGCAACCGAAATGCGGCTTTGTAGTGGTGGGCGACCAAGGCACCATCAGCTCGTATGATTATGAACCCACCATCTGCGTGCAGACGCGCGCGAACCCCGCCGGCGAAGTCGTTCCGGTAGACCTATTGCAGCCGCCTTTCCAAAACCCGGTGCAAAATCTGATCCACCATTTACAGACCGGCGCACCCGTCCATCCCCCGCTCTCACCCGTCATTTGCCGCATTGGTCAACAAATTGTGGATACAGCCATCCTGAGCGCGCAGCGGGGTTGTACCGTGCCATTGCTGCCATAGGCGAATCACTTTGGGGATCTTCATTGGTATGCCTTTAGCGCAATCGCGTAACTTAAAAAAGTAGGGTTAAAACCCTGGGCTAACACAGAAAAGCGGTTTCGACCGCTTGGCATCCAGTTGGAGGCGGCTTCGCGCTGTCAGTGGCCGCATTTATCCGCTGCTATCTTTTTGTGTAAACCATTCTGTGTTTTTTGTGTTTTGTGGCTATGATAAGATTTATCAGTCAACCAGGTAACGTCAACTAAATTTGTGTCATCTTTTACTCACCTCCACGTCCATTCGCACTTTTCTTTCCTATCCGGCACGGCGCCGCTGGATGCGCTGGTTGAACGCGCCGTCACCGACCAATTCACCCATTTGGCGTTGACCGATACCAATGCGCTTTATGGAGCCGTCGAATTTGCACAAAGCTGCCGCACTCACGACATTCAGCCCATCATTGGCATGACGCTCAATGTGGCGGCGCCTGAAACCACCGTGCAATCTGGCCGCGACGGGCCGGGTCAATTGGTGCTGTTGGCCACCGGAGCCACCGGCTACCGTTCGCTCTGCCGCCTCTCATCCCACATTCAAGGTCGCATCGACCGCGCGGAGATTGGGCAGCACGGGCTGTCGTGGGACGTCTTGGCCGCACATCACCAGGGGCTCATCTGCATCTCCGGCGGATTGCGCGATTGGGCGGCGCGCTTTTGGCAGCTGGATGCCCGCGCCGCGGCCGCACGCTGGGTCAGCCGCTTGAGTGGGCTCTTTGATGAGCGCTGCTGGCTGGGGCTGGAACTGCACACACCGGCGGACGGCAAACTGGCCACGGAACTCATTGCGCTGGGGCAGCGCTTTGGCGTTCCTGCGGTGGCCACGCAGCCCGTCTATTGCCTATCGCCCCAAGATCGCCCTACGTTGCGCCTGCTGGCCGCCATCAATGAAAACTGTCGGCTGGCCCATGTGCCAACGCATCTGTTGCCGGATCAGGGCCACGCGGCGCGCACCGTCCATTGGCTGTCGCCTGCTGAAATGCAGCAACGTTTTGCTGCATTCCCCGCCGCCCTGGCAGCCAGTGCACAGATCGCCGCGCAATGTCAACCGGCCCTGCCCGATGGGCGCCCCATTTGGCCCATCCTCAAGCTGCCGCCGAACACAACGCCCGATCAGGCGCTGTGCGAGCTGGCGGAAGATGGGTTGCGGGAGCAGTATGGATCATCCCCTCCTGGCCTCCCCCATGAGGGGAAGGAATCCCCCACACCGAACGTCCGCGTGGAGACGAAAGCACAGAACGCACGTCAACGAGATCGCAGCCCCCTCCCCCAGCGCAGCGTCCGGGGGAGGACTGGGGAGGGGTCAACCGCTAGCGCACCTGTGCCCCCCCCTCCTAACCTCCCCCTCAAGGGGCACGAACAGAACCCTCGTCAACGAGATCGCAACTCCCTCTCCACCGCGGGAAAGGCCGCGGCGGAGTCACGCCTGCGCCACGAACTCTCGCTTATCGCCCAACACGGCTATGCGCCACTTTTTCTGATTGTGGCCGATCTGGTGGCGTTTGCCCGCCGCCAGCAGATCCCCGTGAGTACGCGCGGCAGCGTGGCCAATTCACTGGTGGCCTATTGCATCGGCATCACCACTGTCGATCCCATTACGCACGACTTGCTCTTTGAGCGCTTTCTCAACCCGGAGCGCACCGATCCGCCTGACATTGACCTGGACTTTTGCAGCATCCGCCGCGACGAAGTGTTGGCCTATGTGCGCAGTCGCTATGGTGAAGAGCATGTCGCGCTGGTGGCCACCATCAGCACCATGCGGCCCAAGTCTGCCATCCGTGAAACGGGCAAGGCGCACGGGCTCAGCGAAGAGGAGATCAAGCGGTTGGTGGACCTGCTGCCAGACACGTGGCACCCAGATCCGCGGCGGCGCGTGCGCAGCAATTTGGACGAGATTTTGGCCAAAATTGCCGAAGCGCCCCTGCGCGCCGTGGTGAGTGACGCCTATGCCATTCTGGGCCAGCCACATCACCTCAGCATTCATCCGGGTGGGCTGGTCATTACGCCCGGCCCGCTCACCGACTATGCGCCGGTACAGTGGACGCCCAAAGGTTTCTTGGTGACCCAATATGACTACACCAGCGCCGAAGCCATTGGGCTGCTCAAAATTGATCTGCTGGGCATCCGCGCGTTGACCGTGCTAGACCGGGCTAGCGTGCTGGTGCAACAGCACTTTGACGCTGATTTTCGCGTGGATGCCATCCCGCTGGACGATGCGGAAACTGGCGCGGCCATTGCCGTGGGCGATACGTGCGGCGTTTTTCAGTGCGAATCGAGCGGGGCGCAACGCACATTGCGCCAACTCCAAGCGCACAGCGTGGCCGATCTGGCGGCGGCCAATGCGTTCTTCAAGCCGGGTCCAGCCACCGGCGGTATGGCCGCGGCCTTTATTCGTCGCTATCGGGGAGAAGAACCAGCGGCCTATTTGCATCCGGCGTTGGCGCCTATTTTGCAATCGACCCAGGGCGTGCTGCTCTATCAAGAGCAAATTTTGCGCGTGGCGCGTGAAATAGCCGGGCTCTCTTGGGCGGAAGCTGATCACTTGCGCCGCGGCATGAGCAAGTTTCGCGCCCATGAAATGGAGACCATGCGCGCCCGTTTTGTGGCAGGCTGCATGCGGCCCGCGCCCCAAGGAGCCGACTTCGACCAGCGCCAGGCGGAAACGCTGTGGGAGCAGATCAAGGCTTTTGCGGGGTACGGCTTTAATCAGGGCCACGCCACGGCCTACGCCGACGTGAGCTACCGCTCGGCCTACATCAAGACGCATTGGCCGGCGGCCTTCTTGGCGGCGCGCTTAGCCAATCATGGCGGCTTTCATCACCCGGCCATCTATATGGCCGAAGCAGTGCGGCTGGGCATTGCCGTGCACCCGCCCCACATTAACCAGAGCGATCGCCACTTTACACTCCGTTTTACAGACAGTGCATCGGGTCAGGTCCAACCGGTTTTGTGGATGGGGTTGGGGCAGGTCAAAAGTTTGCGCCGCAGTGCCGTCCGCGCCATCATGACCGCGCGGAACAGAGAGCCTTTTGCGACGCTGCGTGATCTATTGGGGCGGGTTGAGCTACAGCAAAAGGAGATTGTCCATTTGATCCAGTGCGGGGCGCTGGATGGATTGGCCGCCAACCGCGCCACGCTGCTAGCGGAAGCCAACGATGTACAGGGCCGCGGGGGCCATGGGGCGCAACAGATGACCTTTGCCTTTATGGAATATAGCGCACCCGACGAAACGCCGGCCCAGCGGCTGGCCTGGGAGCAACGTATTCTGGGTCAGCCGGTCAGCGTGCATCCACTAGCCTTGCTAAATCTCGCTGCAGACGAGCTGGCCTCGTTGCGTGATGTGCAAAATGGGGCCGGCCATCAGTACCGCCTGGCGGCTACCCGTTTGCCCGGTTGGACTGGTGGCAAAGGCTTCTTTATCAGCGATGGCCACACCTTTGCCATTGCCCAAAGCCATGCGCAGCTGCCGCGCCCGCGAGCCTGGGAACCACTACGCCTCAGCGGACGCTGGCGCGCGGACGAATGGGGTGGCGGCTGGTTTCAAGTGGAGCAGATGGAAAAAGTCGTCCGTATTTAGTACACCGCAACGGGGTTGGCGAGATAGGTGGCGGACTAGTTCGTTGAATCCGACTCTATCTCCGGCGATTGCGATCTACTGATACTGAATAGACCGGCATCGTTGAGATGCCGGTCTATTCACATGATGGGGCGGCCACAATTTTCTATTCAGTTACGGTATAGACTGCCATCATCCCCGCCGCAATATGATCGTTGACGTGGCAATGATACATCCACGTGCCAGGATTATCGGCCACCATATCAAAAACCTTCATGCTGGCGGGAAAGACTTCTAGCACATCAGTGCGGTGTCCGTTGATGAGGCCGGTATTTCCATGCCAATGCGGCGTGTGAATATCAACTTCTGTGCCCATAGCCATAACATACCAACGCGCCTGTTCTCCTTTAGCCATGGTTAATCCCGGCAGGTTGCCAAAGACATACCCGTTCATCGCGTGCATTAAGTTACTCTCCGCAAATTCTTCATCGTCAAAATGTGGTCGATGAGGTTTCTGCACATAGGTCTCAATATTCTGCTCCAGATAAAGACTGGCATTTTCATCATAAACGTGAAATAGCGTGACAAACTCACGATCTACGTCATTGGGTGAACCGTCGGGGTTGGCATGCCCCTTGGCCGTGATGATGATGGGCCCAATCAGGCCACTATAGGTATCGGAAACTTCATGGGTATGTGAATGGTAGAGCCAGGCGATTGAGCTTGGATCATTCGGACCCGGGCCGGCGCGTTCGGGCACTTCCCAGATATAGGTATGGGTGCCGCCAGGGGGAACAGCATCATCGGCCTTATCTGCATCACTGGTGCCATCGCCGTATGGCGCGCCCTCAGAATCTTTCTCATAGAAAACACCGTGGGGGTGCACACTAAAGGGGAAAGATGCATTGTTTTTAAAGACGACCTCAATGGTATCGCCGACCTCGGCGTGCAGCACTGGACCCAACACACCTAGATGTTCCCAGGCCGGTTCGCGCTCCTTCAGCGTCGTGAATGTGTCGTCGGTATATTCACGATAAAGGGCCTTGATATAGACAGCCCCGATGCGATCTGGGCCATTGGCCAAAAAAACATCGGCATCATGCGCTTCATATGCTACGCCTCCTTCATGCTCTTCATGCTCTTCGTGATCTTCATGATGAGGCATTGCCGCCAGCGGCATTTCCATCATAGGTAGATCGGGATAGCTTGGGGCGTAGTTCCAAGCAACTTCGTCGGCGGCAATGTAATAAGTACGCACACGGCCGCCGGCCGCCGCAGCTGAATCTACAAGGGGGGCACAACTAGATAAAAAAGGCAAGAGCAGCAAAAAGAAGGCAGCCCAATAGATGGGACGCGCAAAAAAGTCCTTTACATTTGTTAACATTTTGTTTAACTCCTGATGATGAGGGTAAAGAGGTTACCCTTGGCGCTGTTGTAAGAGAAGGAAGTAAATTATAAATTATTTTGTTAGATTTGACAAGCACCTAACAAAATCGTTAACAATGTAAATAAAAAATTCGTAAGGGGCATATTCTGGTGCCGCGACCGTTTATTTTTAGCGGCCTGCCAACTGGGTCTTGCCAAAACCTGTTGAAAAATTGCTAATCCAAATTCAAAGCTTGGGATAGATCTGCACCATAATGGGCAGTTCACCCGAGAGCGTCTCTTGATAGCGGATTTCGCGCTTGCCGTGGGTCCAGCGATAGCGATGCCATATGCTGTGCATCTGCTCGTGTACCAACAGCGAATCGTCGGCAATATCTTCAAAAACGGGGCTGTCGAAATGTTCCGACAGATCGTAGAGTGAATCGAAGGTTTGAATAGCCATGCGGAAAGTATCGGAAATGGCAAGAGTTTTGTCAAATGGTTGATTGGTTGATTGATTAATAGAGCGTGCGCCCCATCAACCAATCACCTCCAGCAATTGTGCAAAGAGCCGGTCCACCTCGCGCCGCGTCTCTTCATCCAGCTTATACCCAACGGGGCCGCGCACCAGCGCATTTTTAAAAATACCGCGCTTAACCAACAGATATTTTTCTACAGCCAGGAATGAATCCAAACTATTTTGAATAGCGATGAGCGCGGAGAGCCGGGGCGAAATTTGATAGACGCGCGCCTCATCGCCCGCTTGTAGCGCCCGCCACAGCGCCACCAACGCATCAATCAGGTCCGCACCGGGCATGGTGCCGACGATGCCACGGCGATAACTGTCCACCAGCGCAATACCCCCTGTGCCTTCCAGCACGGGCGCCCGACCACCAGTAGCATCGCGCAGCGCCGAAAGGCGCGGTCCAATGGGCACGGCTTCCGGCTTAAAGAGCACGCGCGCGCCATATTCGTTAAAGAGACCGGCCTGCATCTCAATCGACATGGGTCGGCCCACATAGCCGCTGGCGTCCTGCACCACCACTGGAATCGAGATCGCCTCGATGATCTGAGCATAGTAAGCGCGCAGCTCATCGGCATCCACCGCCACCGAAACCGGCGGTATTACCATAACGGCGTCTGCCCCCACCGCTTCGGCATGGCGGGCAAAGTCCATGGCGGTATGCGTCGATTCAGCGCCGGTGCTGATGATCACCACGCCACGAGCGCCCCCTATGCGACAAGCGGCCGCGGCCAATTCGCGCCGCTCCTGGCCAGAGAGGCGCAGCGTCTCCGACACCATGCCCATGACAATACCGTCGCTGCCCTGATCATAGAGCCAGTTGATTTCGCGCGCCAGCGTATCATAATCAATCGCGTAATCTGCGTGAAACGGGGTTTGGAAGACGGGCAGCACGCCGCCAATGGGGCGCCTCGAAGAGAATTGGGGTTGAATTGGATTTTGCGACATTTCAATTCCTTTTGTAACTATCCGGCCAAAGTCTCAGCCCCCGAGCGCCCGGATAATTACTTCTTTCTAGATTTTGTGGGCAAATTATGCCATCGACTTTACAACAGGAATCTGTTGATGGCAAGGCAGGCGCAAACATAATGCAATTTGCCCAAATGCCAATTTTGTCCTTTGCCACAAGTTCGCTAGAATAGGGCAGTTTGCCTACAAAAAGTGGCGAAACAATCTGCGGTTGAAAGCGGTTGAAAGTAAAGAGACAGATGACCACATTACAATTACCCGGCTTGATCGACGCCCATGTGCATTTGCGCGAGCCAGGCTATACGTACAAAGAAGATTTCTACAGCGGCACGGCGGCCGCCTTGGCCGGCGGCGTGACCACCGTATTGGACATGCCCAACACGCAGCCGCCCACAGCCACGCCAGATGCACTAGCGGCCAAAGCGGCGCTGGCCGCGGCCAAAGCCGTCTGTGATGTGGGGCTCTTTGTGGGTGCGGTCAATACCATGCCCATCCAGCATGTGACGGATGGGTATTTGCCGGTGGCGCAGCAGGCCTGTGGGCTAAAGATTTACGTGAGCGAGACCTTTGGCAGCTTGCGCATTGAAGAGTTGGGCCCCATGCATGCCCTCTTCCGCACATGGGCGGAAAAAGCGGCGGAAACAGGCTACCGCACGCCAGAGAATCCCAGCGGCATTGGGCCGATTGCGGTGCACGCCGAAGATATGATGCTGGCGGTTTGCCTCAATTTGTCGCACCTGTATGACGTGCCGCTGCACATTGTCCATGTGTCGCGGCGCAGCGAAATTGAGCTGATCCGTCGGGCCAAGGAACGGGGGCTGCCGGTAACGTGCGAGGCAACGCCGCATCATCTGTTTCTCAGTACGGAAGATGTCTCACATCTAGGAACGCGCGGCGACATGCGCCCCAAGCTGGCCACGCCAGATGATGTGGCGGCGCTGTGGGAGAACCTGCACGTGCTCGACATTTTTGCCACCGATCACGCGCCGCACACGCTGACCGAGAAGCAGTCGGACGCGCCGCCGCCAGGAGTGCCTGGCGTGGAAACCATGTTGCCACTGCTGTTGACTGCCGTGGATGAAGGCAAACTGACGCTGGAGCAAGTGATTGAACGCTGCGTGACGGCGCCGCGACGCATTTACGGTTTGCCGCAGCAGGCCGATACGACGGTGCAAGTCGATATAGAAAAGCCATACACATTGGCAGATGCGGCGCAGCTATGTAAACCGGGATGGACACCTTTTGCCGGGCGGCGCGTGGTGGGTCGGGTCGAGCGAGTAACATTGCGAGGCAGGTTGGTATATGAGGCGGGAAAGGTGCTGGCTGAACCAGGGAGCGGGCAGGTACTTTTTCAACAGAAAATCGGAGCGAACAGGGGCTGATGAGACAATCGTTTCATCAGCCCTTTTTTTGTGGAAATATGGATAATAGATCGAAGTACATTTTGTAGCAATTCGGGCGAACGCGCTCGTAACTATCCAACCCCTCCTAAATCCTCCCGCACGTGGACTTAGCTTTACCCACAAGTGGGGCGAATGGAGATGTGCGACGCACCGGTCGCAGTACATAAGGCGAAACAGATCGGTTTGTGACCGGTGCGTCGCACCCTGTCCTCGAGCATCGTTCTCGTCTACCCGTGTGCGACGCACGGTCCAGACGTTGTCTGTGCAGTTACAGCGACCGCGGACCGGGCGACGCATCTGGCCTTCATTCGGGTCAAGAAAGATGTGGGTTATGGTAAGCCATGTGGAAAGCGGATGGGGAAGAGGCCTGGATAGTTCACACGCACTCTGTTTAAAGATTGAAAGGGGAAAATGATGCAGCGCAAAGAGACAAAACATGTACCGGCCAATCATGCCGGCAATGGTTTTTATGGCCAAGACATTATTAGCGTCAACCAGTTTGATCGGGCCAAGCTCGACTATATTTTTCACGTAGCCGATGAAATGCGCGTCATGGTAGAGCGCTTTGGCAGCGCCGACCTGCTCCAGGGCAAGATACTGGCCAATCTGTTTTACGAGCCCAGCACGCGCACCAGCTCCAGCTTTATGGCGGCCATGATGCGGCTGGGCGGCCAGGTGATCCCGATCAACAACGTACAATATAGTTCGGTGACCAAGGGCGAAAGCCTGCCCGACACCGTGCGTACGCTGGAAAGCTATTCAGACGTGATCGTGATTCGGCATCCCGAAATGGGGGCCGCGGCGACGGCCGCTCACTACGCGCAAAAGCCGGTGATCAACGCCGGCGATGGGGTGGGCGAGCATCCCACACAAGCCCTGCTCGATCTCTTTACCATTTTAGAGGCGCTGGGCAAAGTGGATGGACTAAAAGTGGCCATGGTGGGCGATCTAAAATATGGGCGTACGGTTCACAGCCTGACCAAGCTGCTGGTCAATTATGATGTAGAGTTTGCATTTGTCAGCCCGGAGATGCTGCAAATGCCAAGCGATGTGCTGGACGTTGTGCGCAGCAATCAGCGCCGGCCAGAGGGGCACGATTACTCCATTCTCGAAGATGTGCACGAAGTAATTGGCCATGTGGATGTGCTTTACGTGACGCGGGTGCAAAAAGAACGCTTTACCGATTTGGCTGAATATGACCGCGTCAAAGACCAGTATGTAGTGGACGATGCGCTCATGCAGCGAGCCAAAGAACGCATGATTGTCATGCACCCGCTGCCGCGCGTCAACGAGATTAGCTATACGGTGGACAATGATCCGCGCGCGGCCTACTTCCGCCAGATGCGCAACGGCATGTATGTGCGCATGGCGCTGCTGGCGTCGGTATTGGGAAAGGCCTAAGCCAATAACAGTAGACCGCAGCGGTGTGGGCGATTCAGGCGTCGTTGTCGATTCAGGCCTTCGGCCCTATGTCTTGCCGCTGCGATCTACCAAATATAGAAGCAATGCAGAATGGGTGACGGAGGGTGAATCTTCCGTCACTCACCAATCACATCCGCCCCTGGTTATCATCAGGCCATAAATACACCAGGCCATAAATACAACGCAAAATTTTCAAATTTGTGGGTTATTTTTAACGTTTGGGGGCTTTACAAATCTGAAAAATCAGGTAAGATTGAAAGAGTGCAGTTTTAAAAACGTGCGATGGCGGCAGTTGCATCTGCATTTATACCTAGCGCTATCATAGACGACGATTTGTCATGTCGGTAACCATGAAGCAGACATGCTTGGCTTCATCTATGCTGCTCTATGCCGGTTGCTAGGATAAGCCCACCCCTATATCCTGTCTCTTCCGCTATCATTCCCTCTGTCAAAATGGCTCTGTCATAGATGAATCCCGTTGGCCTGAAACCGATGGCCTTTTCGTTTTTCATTTATGCGGAGCAGCATGGCTGAACAGACATTTTTTTTCTCCGGGCTTGCATAAGTTTTAAGAGCAAAGTAAAACAGCAAAGGATGGCTCCATGACATTTTCATTTGCACGCTTTCGTTACCTGAGCATTCAGCTCGCAATTGTATTCCTTTTGAGCATTGGCGCCATGCCAACTGCGTATGCCAATGAGGTGGGGCGCGAGCAACTGCCCAGCATCTCGGCGCAAACCTCAATTACCGAAACCGGCGCCACCACCGAAACCAAAGAGTCCGGCGTCAAGCTGCCAGGCCTTGGCCGCGAGCCGGCCGCCCCCGCCGATGAAGCCGCGCCAACCCCAACCCCAATGCCCACCGAAGAACCAGCAGCCCTCGGGCCGATCGATAATTTGGAGGATGCGCAGAGCGCCGTCATCCAGATCGAGGCCGTGGGCACCTTTGAAGATCCCGAAGAGGGCTTGATTCCCAACGCCGCTGGGCGCGGCTCCGGCTTTATCATTGATCCGTCGGGTATTGCCGTAACCAACAACCATGTGGTCACCGGCGCCGCCTTCCTCAAAGTATTTGTTGCCGGGGAAGATGAGCCACGCAACGCCCGCGTGCTGGGCGTTTCTGAATGCTCGGACCTGGCGGTCATCGACATCCAAGGTGACGGCTTCCCCTATCTGACGTGGTATAAAGGAACGATCAAGGTGGGGCTGGATGTGTACGCCGCCGGTTTCCCATTGGGCGATCCGGAATATACATTGACGCGCGGCATTGTTTCCAAAGCGCAGGCCAACGGTGATACCAGTTGGGCCTCGGTAGACAGCGTATTGCAGCACGATGCCACCATTAACCGCGGCAACTCCGGTGGCCCGCTCATCGATGCCGACGGCGCGGTGGTGGCGGTCAACTATGCCGGCAATGCCTCCACCAACCAATATTTTGCCATTTCCAGCGTGGATGCCATCCCTATTGTGGAAAATTTGATGACCGGTTCCGATGTAAACGCACTGGGCATTAACGGTCAGGCCGTGAGCGATGGCGAACAGCTTTCGGGCATCTGGGTGGCGTCGGTCAAATCCGGTTCGCCCGCCGATCAGATCGGCATCACAAGTGGCGATATTATTGTGACCATGGAAGGCGTGCAGCTGGCCACAGATGGCACCATGGCCGACTATTGCAACATCTTGCGCAGCCACGATGCCGAAGATGTGCTGACCGTGCAGGTACTGCGCTTTGATACCAAAGAGATGCTGAAGGGTCAGATCAATGGCCGCGTGCTGGAGCAGAGCTTCTCGTTTGCCGATACGCTGGAAGAAGATAACAGCGGTAGCCAGAACAATGATGGTGGCAATAGCGAGACGGCGGTGACTTCCTACAGTGACTACACCTCTGTTGCGGATGCCACGGGCGTGCTGAGCGTAGAGGTGCCGGTCGAGTGGACCGACGTGCGCGACGGCAATTGGACCGTGGATGATCAAGTCGTGGGCCTGCGTTTGGCGGCCGCGCCCGATCTGGATGCCTTTTTTGAATCGTGGAGCATGCCGGGCGTTATCTTTAGCGCCTCGGCCGATCTGCTCAAAACGACCGATGAAGCCGGACTGCTCGATTCAGTTGACTACTCAGATTCCTGCACCTTTGGTGAGCGCAAGGAACTACCCGACGGTCACTTTACCGGCCTTTATGATCGCTGGGAAAAGTGTGGCGATGCCGAGAGCAGCGCGCTGATTGTGGCCGTGGCGCCGCAAGAGCGCACCTTTGTGGTGCTGATCGAAATGCAGGTGGTCAGCGACGCCGATTTGGAAGCCGTGGATCACATCCTCGACAGCTTTGTGGTGGATGGTTTGCGCAGCAGCGCGGCGCAAGACGGCGACCTGACGTCCGTGGTGGATACGAGCGGCCTCATGTATGAATACACGTCGGTACAGGACGGGGCCGTGACGGCGCTGATGCCCAGCGACTGGAGCGACGTGGAAAGTGATGACTGGCTCATTGACGATGAGCCGTTTGGCAAAGAGGTGACCTATGCCGTCAACGTCAGCGATTTTCGCGAGACGTGGACCGGCCCCGGTGTGCTCATCCAATATGCTGATATAACTGATGATGTGAATATTGACAACGTGCTCGATTCCTACGATCTTTCTGAATCTTGCACCCACGAAGGCCGCCAAGATCACGAACATACGGTTTACGGCGTGACTTATACCGGCAAATATGATGTGTGGACCGACTGCCAAGAAACAGGGAACGCCATCTTCTTTATGGCCGCCACAACCGGGGCCCCCGGCCAGGTGGTGCTGGTAGAATTGCAGGCCGCCACCGAAGGCGATGTGGAAGCCTTTGATGTGGTGGCGCAAAGCGTCTACGTAGAGGGCGAAGGCGTTTCATCTAAAGACGTTACATCCGCAACCGCGGCGACGGATTATGTGCTGATTAGCGATGATGCCGGCCTGCTAACCGCTGAAGTTCCAGAGACGTGGGACGATGTGTATAGTGGTGAATGGCTGTTGGACGATGGTCCCATTGGCATTCAGTTGAGCGCGGCCACCGATTTGGAAGGCTACGACTCATCGTGGGAGGTGCCGGGCATGTTTATTGGACTGACTGACCAATATGCGGGCACCGCACCGGCCGATGTGCTGGATGCATTCGATTATACGGAATCGTGCGCGGAAAAAGAGCGGTTTGATTACGAAGATGAACAATTCGTAGGCAAATACGACATCTGGTCCAAATGTGGCAACATAGACGCTATTTATGTTGTCTTGGCCATCAATCCCACGGTGAATACCGATTTGCTTTCACTGATCACCGTGCAGATCCCCGATGATTCGTATGTGGATGCTTTTGAGCATTTGCTGGAAACCATGGTCGTTGGCGACTTGTCGGCAGGAGGCGGTGGGAGTGAGCCGATTTCAATTGTCACAGCTGTGGTGCAGGTGGATACGCTCAACGTACGCAGCGGCCCGGGCACAAATTACAGCATCGTCACGCAAGTGAGCCAAGGCAACGAATTACGCGTCACGGGCCAGGTAGATAATTGTGGCTGGCTCCAAATTGTCACCGATGATGGCGCCGAAGGTTGGGTATCGGGCAATGCTCGCTTTACCGCCTTGGCAGGCGGCAGCTGTAGCGATGTACCACGTGTGGCGGCGCCGTCGCCGCCCGCGGCATCCACGTCCAGTGGCACAAGCGGCAGCGTAACCGGCAACGCCCGCCAAGGCTGCTATCTGTTCCAAAACCAGCTTGGTTCCGAAATCACCATTACCTTAACCCGCAGCAGCGATGGCTGGAACCGCACCTTTAAAGTGGGCAAAGGCGTCGAGCAGCAGGAATGTTTTGACCCGGGCAAGTACACATATACGCTAGATGCGCCGCCGCCGTGGGGTTCATCTAACGGCGAATTGGAGGTTGCCGCCGGCGATCGTTACCTGTTCCCCATCCGCGGCGAATAGCTCGTCAGAACATTAAATTGCTGTGACAACAGCAACCACAGAGTACGAAAAAGACCCCCAGCCAATTACGACTGGGGGTCTTTTGTGAACAAGGTGAATGCGTTAAATTCCAAAGACAAATGGCTTAACGGGCTTTGAGCAAATCACGGATCTCTGTGAGCAGTTGTACTTCGAGGGATGGCTCCGGTGCTTCGGCAGGCGCTTCGGCCTGCTTCTCAAACATGCGATTGGCGGAGCGCACCAACAAAAACATGACGAAGGCGATCACCACAAAGTTGAGCACAGCAGCGAGAAAATTACCATATTTAATGCCATTAAACGTCAGATTAGTCAGCTGATCCACATTGGCCGCCTGCATGACGGGGTTGAGGAGGATCGGCGTGATCAGGTCTTCAATCAGTGACGTCACAATGGCGCCAAAGGCGGCACCCATAATGACCGCTACCGCCAGATCCAACACGTTGCCTTTTGCGATGAACTCGCGGAATTCCTTAATCATCTTTTCTCCTTTAAGATATAGGTTGGGTATCTACGAAAACCTCAAACGAACTACAACTAATAAGCTACAACAAATGAACTGCACCATGATTATAGCACGATTATCGCAAATCACAATTCACATAAACCCTATTATTGTCAACAAATTATTTTCTTGCGCAATTTTACAACGTACGTAACCAGCTCTACGGAGTTGTCTACATAGATCGGACCCCATTGCATGCCAGAAGGACCAGAAATCAGATTAGCAGCAGATGAAGTCGCGGCTGCTATTGTTGGGCGCAAAACTACTGCAATGTTTTTCGCATTTGAACATCTGAAGCCCTATGAAGCAAGCTTAACTGGCCAGTGCGTGCTGGCCGTTGAAACCTATGGCAAAGCGATGTTGACGCGCTTTGAAAATGGGCTCAACATTTACAGCCACAACCAACTCTATGGCATTTGGATGGTCTGCCCAGCCAACAAAGCGCCAGAGACAAACCGGCAGCTCCGTTTGGCCATTCACAATGCAGAGATGTGGGCGCTGCTCTACAGCGCTTCCGACATAGAAGTGCTCAATGATGATGAGGTGCTAACGCATCCATTTCTGAGCCAGATCGGTCCCGATCTGCTAGACCAGACGATAACCGTGGACGTGGTGGCGCAGCGCTTTATGGACCCGGCTTTTCACAACAAAAAGCTGACCACGCTATTGCTGGATCAGCGCTTTGTGGCCGGCACCGGTAACTATCTGCGCAGCGAAATCCTCTTTGCGGCGGGTGTTCATCCCACGCTGCGCCCCAAAGATTGTACGCCGTCCCAGATACAGGCGCTGGCGCGGGCCACCGTCGAGTTGACGCGCCAATCCTATCAGACGCGCGGCATCACAAATGATTTAGAACTGGCCGCCCGCCTCAAAGCAGACGGTTGGCCGTGGCGCAAATATCGCTGGTGGGTTTTTAATCGGGATGGCGATGTGTGTCACCGTTGCGGAGGGGTGATTGTAAAGGATGAGATTGGTGGGCGGCGCATTTACTATTGTGCAGGATGTCAGACATAGCCCAAGGCTGCCAAAGCGGCGGCTTCGATAAGCTCAGCCGCCGCTCGATGACTACAATTCCAAATCTTCAATGCCCACGGCCATCAAATAGCCACATGCTCGCTCGGTACGTTCATACTGATAGACTAGCTTCCAAAAATCGGGCCCATGATTAGCCTCGAGTAGATGCGCCAGTTCATGCACAATCACATAATCGCGCACGAACGCGGGCATGGACGCAATGCGGTGCGAGATGCGGATGGTTTTATCGGCAGGCGTACAGCTTCCGTAGCGTTTATTCTGATTGGTGACCCAGCGAATCGAATTCCACTCTAGCTTGCCACCAAAATATTGTTGATTCAACGCTTGCGCCCGCTGTTCCAGCCCCACATCATCCAGCGTTTTGCGCGCCTGCTTACGCTCCAACCGCCGGCGCAAGCGCTCAATGTGTGGCTGCAATTCTTTGTCGCTCATGCCCGCCGGCGCGCGCACTTCCATGACGCCCTGCACCATGCGCGCCTGAATCGTTTTAGACCGGTTGCGACTGCGGATAATTTTGATCTCCATTGGGCCCGTCATTTATGGTGAACCGCGCCAGATTGGACGCGTGAGACAAGTGGGACCACCACCGCCCTTAATGCACAAGTCACTGCCGGGATAGGTCCAGACCTGCACACCCGCTTGCTCCAGCCTCTTCTGCGTAATGGAATTCCCGGCCAGCATGATACATTGCCCAGGCGCCACAGCCAGCACATTGGTGGCCATTGAATCATACTCAGCATCCGGCACTTCAATGAGCTGCCAACCGCGCCCCAAGAGCCACTGGCGAAACGGCACGGGCATGAGCCGGGAATAGACCACGGCTTTTTTGTGATCCACCGGACTGATGAACGAGAGCAGATGCAGGCAGTCATCGGGGCCGGTCCAGTGGGGCAGCGGTACGGGGATCACCTGGTCCACCGCGTCCCCCAAGAGCGCTTGCAGCTGCCGAATGCCCTCGGCATTGGTGCGATACCCTTCACCAACGGCCACCGTCCGTTCATCCACCCACAGCACGTCACCACCTTCCAGCGTCCCCGGCGACGCAATGCGCCCCACAATCGGCACGCCAATCTGCGGCAAATAGGCGGCCCAAGCATCCGCTTCTGCGCGCCGCGCCGCCTTACCCATGTTGCACAAAATCGCGCCCTTGTTGGAAATCACCAACGGGTCGTGTGTATAGACAGAATCGAGGCCGGTCTGTGCATGGCTGGGCAGGTAGCCAATCTCCACATCGAACTGCGCCAACAAATCTGTAAACGTGGCGTATTCATGCACAACCTGGTCAAAATCAGGACGTCCTAAATAGAAAAGATCGCGCCATTGCGCATCTACCGCGGCCTGATCCACATGTGAAGTGTGCGGATGTTTTAGCACGACAAATTTCAGTTCATCGACCATAGATTGACAGCCAAAGTTTTGCATGGCGGCGCTCCTGTACAATAAATTGTCAGTAGCTCGCAACGGCAAACCAGGCCGATGCCTCGATCGTCAACACCGTTGCGATGTACTGATTGTAGTCGCACTGATAGTAGTCATTTCCAGTGACAAGAGTATACATTCGGTTTTTGCGTTGGTCAATCCGCGTGGCGGTTAGACCAGGGCAACCGCTCACTTGAGGAAAGTAGGGCTATACCCCGCGGCGGCTTTGCGCTGTCTGTTGCCAGATTTATCCATTGCTTTCTCCATGCAACTAATGCCCATGGCAACATAATTTCGCGTTTTCAAACAGTGCCGATTACAATTGACAAATGACTCCGTTGCGCCTACAATTGGCTCATCTGTTCTGTGGGCGCTTTGTGAAAGGAAAATCCTATGGACGAGTCTCTGATTGCATCCGTCACTTATAAAACGCCTGAAGAAATGGGCATAGAAATTGACTATAGCCCGATCATCACTGAGGACGATGAGCCAGTGGACAACCTATTTTCCGCCAAACAGCAGCGGCTGCTCGTTGAACCACTCTACAGCACTGACTACTTACCGCGTCCATTTCTAGCCGATGCCAACGTGGGCATTTTTGCTAAAGTTGGCGTCAACGCCATTGTGCCAGACATGTTCTTAAGCCTCGATGTGGAGTCACCCGCCGAATGGTGGGCCAAGAAGCATCGCTCTTATTTCATTTGGGAATATGGCAAGCCGCCCGATGTGGTGGTGGAAGTCGTCTCTAATAAAGAAGGGCGCGAACTATCTAGAAAGCTGCAGGATTACGCGCGGATGGGTGTTAGCTATTACGTTGTGTTTGATCCGCAACACTTGCTCCAAACCGCCGATTTACAGGTTTATGAGCTGCACGCTGGCCAGTACATGGCGCGCCCCGATGAGTTGCTGCCTAGAGTCAACTTAACGCTTACTATCTGGGAAGGACAATTTGAAGAGGCGCAAGGTGCGTGGCTGCGCTGGTGCGACATGGAAGACAATCTGCTGTTAACAGGCATTGAACAGTCGGCACAGGAGCGACAACGCGCCGATCAAGAACAGCAACGCGCCGAACAAGAACAGCAACGCGCCGATCAACAGCAGCAACGCGCCGAACAAGAACGGCAACGCGCCGAACAAGAACGGCAACGCGCCGAACATCTAGCGGAAAAATTGCGCGCGTTGGGTGTTGATCCTGAAGATGTGTAATTATATACGCGCTGAATCTCAACTGTATCAATAAGGGCAGGCACGCCAATTTCCAGGCTGCGTCTGTCCTATTACTTTTGGATTTCAAGGGGTTGACACGCTGGCCGCATTCCCACCCTGGAAGAGGCCGAGATGGCTTTGGATCGCGCGAAAATGGCGGCTGCCTCTTCGAAAAAGGTGACCACGCGCGAGCCCGTTGACGCTTACTTTTTACTGATGCGACACCCAACTGCCGTTGAATTGAGGAATTTTAGCCTCTACGGCCGTTCGCCATTCTCGCAATAGGGTGTGCAGCTGAGCCGCTATCTCCGGCTCCCTATCTACCAAATTAACTTCTTCGCTCACATCCTGCCGCAAGTTATAAAGCTCCAACCGCCCATCTTCAAAAAACTCGATCAGCTTATAGTCGCCGCTGCGTACAGATGAACCCGGCGTGCCGCCCTGGTTGCCATAGTGCGGATAATGCCAGAAAATGGCCCCGCGTTCAAACGCTTCCTGGCGCAGCAGCGGCAGAAAACTGACGCCGTCACAATGCTGTTCTGGTATGGGAGCCAAATCCGCTATTTCCAAAATAGTAGGGTAGAAATCGGGGCTGGTGACGGGCTGCGTACACGCGCTCCCGGCTTCGATCATCCCCGGCCAGCAGACCAGCAGCGGCTCACGCGTGCCGCCTTCATACATCCAGCCTTTGCCTTCGGCCAGGGGCGCATTGCACGTGGGAGAACCTTCCGCCGTAGCCAGACCGCCATTGTCCGAGGTAAAAAAGATGACTGTGTTTTGAGCTTGCCCACTTTTTTCTAACGCACCCAGCAGCCGACCCACATTTTCATCCAAGCTTTCGATCATGGCGGCATAGACCGCATCGGACTGCACCAGCCGGCGCAGAATGCGCTTGTCTTTTTTGTGCTCGGTAGGGAAGAAGTCGCCTTCAGCAAAGGTCTGCACGTTATCCAGCCCCAGCGCTTTGGCCTTGGCTTCATACTTGGCAATCTTCTCGGCCTTGGCCTGGATGGGGGTATGCACCGTGTAGTACCACAAATTCAAAAAGAACGGCCGTGTATCTACCTGCTGCACAAGCTCAATGGCGCGGCTGGTCAAATAGTCGGTCAGATAGGTTCCTGCCGGTACGTCAGCATCTTGCAGGGCCGGGATGCCCCAAGGGCTAAAGTAGCCTTGTCGCCCCGGCGAGCCCCAGTGGCAGCCGCCCACGTTGACGTCAAAGCCAAAGTCTGCGGGCAAATGTTGCGGCCCGCCCAGGTGCCATTTGCCCACGTGCCAGGTGCGGTAGCCACCGGCGCCCAAGGCGGCCGCTAACGTATGTTCAGTGCGAGGCAAATTCTTGAGGTAGGGCACATCGACTAGCCGCCCGCGCGCCGGGTGAATGTCATTGGCCCAGTCGATCCAATCGGTAATGCCCACGGTGGCAGGATACTTGCCGGTCATGATGCTGGCGCGGGTGGGCGAACAGACTGGGCAGGCGGCATATGCATCGGTAAAGCGCATGCCGCTGGCGGCCAGCCGGTCCAGATTGGGCGTCTCATAAAATTGGCTGCCATAGCAGCTCAAATCGCGCCAGCCCAAGTCGTCGATCAAAATAAAGATAATATTCGGTCGCGTCACGCGGCTTTTGCCTTCCATTCTCTGGCCAGCATGGCGTAAAGATACTCGCTGGTCCACTGGCCATCATCCCAATAATTCTCCACAAAATGGGCCTCGCGCCGCATGCCCAGCCGCTCCAGCAGCCGGATGGAAGCCGCGTTTTGCGTATCGCACGAGGCGTGAACGCGGTGCAGCCCGCGTTCATCAAACAAGTATTGCAGCAAACGCGTAATGGCCTCGGTGGCATAGCCTTGGCCGTGAAAGGGGCGCGCCAACGTGTAGCCGATTTCGGCCTGTTGGCCCCGGGAATCGCGTACGGCAAAGGCGCAATCACCCATCAGAACGCCGCTCTCCTGCTGTTCAATGGCAATCTGCAACCATGCGCCCTGCACGTCTAATGGTTTATTCATCATTTCATCAATCAGCGCCTGGCCCATCTCGGCCGTGTAGGGCCGCGGCCATCCCTGATAGCGCGCTACCTCCGGATCGGACCGGTAGGCCACAAGGGCCTCCAAATCCGTCTCGGCAAAAGAGCGCAAATGCAAGCGTGGCGTAGAAAGGCAGAACCGCGGTAGCTGACTCATAAGGTGTTATAAACAATCTCGCCACCCACAATGGTGACGTTGGCTACGGTTTCCAGAATGGCGTCGGCAGGCCGTTCAAAAATATCTTGGGAAAGTACGGTGACATCGGCAACTTTGCCAGGCGTGAGGCTGCCTTTGTGCATTTCTTCACCGGCAGCATAGGCCGCCCCCATTGTGTATGCATACACCGCTTCCTGTACGCTGAGGCATTCTTCGGGATACCAGCCGTCGGGGCCGGGATAGCCATCGGCCCGGCGGCGAGTGACGGCGGCATAGAGCCCCTGCATCACGTCGGGCGTTTCTACGGGGGCGTCAGAGCCAAAGGCCAGTACGGCGCCAGTCGAAAGCAAGCTGCTCCACGCGTAAGCGGTGCGGCAGCGCTCACCCCAATTGGCGTCGGCGGCCGTAATGTCCTGCGTGCAGTGGATGGGCTGCATGGAGGGGATGACGCCCAGGGCGGCAAAGCGCTGCATGTCGTCTGGGTGCAGAATTTGGGCATGCTCAATACGGTGGCGCAGATGCAATCCAATGCCAGCTTGGCGCGTGGCTTCAATCGCATCCAGCACGTTGCGATTAGCCTGATCGCCAATGGCGTGGATATGCACGGCCAGGCCGGCGCGGGCGGCGCGTTCCACCTGCTGCTTGAGATGTTCAGCTGTAGCCACGGCAATCCCAAAGTTGTCCGGTTCGTCCTCATACGCGTCTACCATCAAGGCCGAACGGGCGCCCAACGAACCATCGGCAAAAATTTTGACTGCCCCTAACCGAATCCAATCATCGCCCAGGCCGCTGCAAATCCCCAGTTGAATGGCGGCATCCATATCGGCTTCTGGAATTTGCTGAAGCACGCGCAGCTTGAGCTGTCCTGCGGCGCGCAAATGCTGAAAGGCGCGCAGGGCGGGCGCACCCTCCATGTTGTGAACGCCCACAATGCCCATGGAGTGAACTTTTTGCATGGCGGTTTTGACTGCCTCCACCGCCTGTTCGTGAGTTGGCTCTTGCTGCAACCGGAAGATCAGCCCCATGGCCAGCTCTTTAAGAATACCATTGGGTTGGCCAGTCTGGGGGTCCCGTTCGATTTCACCGCCGGGCGGATTGGGCGTCTCGGCGGTGATACCGGCCATCTCCAATGCGCGGCCATTGGCCCATCCGGCATGTCCACATTTACGGCGCAGGAAAACTGGATGTTCAGCGGTAATGCGGTCCAAATCTTGGTGTGTGGGAAAAGCGCGGTCAGGCCAGAGCATCTGGTCCCAGCCGCGCCCGCTGATCCATTGCCCAGCCGGTGTGGATGCAGCATGAACGCGCACCTTATCGAGCGCGGCGTCCAGCGAAGGCACATTCATCAAATCAACTTCGCGCAGGCTCAAGCCATAGGAAAGAAAGTGCAAATGGGCATCGATCAACCCAGGCACAACGGTGCGCCCGTGCAGATCAATGGCGCGCCCCCCTTCTTTGAGCAATTCACGCATGGCCTCGTTACTGCCAATGTTGAGAATGGTTTCGCCAGCAATCGCCACGGCTTCGACGCGCGGCGCCCGCTTGTCCATTGTGTGGATATTGCCGTTGTAAAGCACCAAATCGGCGCGCATAGATGTCTCCTTGTGTAGTGGTCAACGGGAATGGTTAGGCGTATTTTACCGCAGGCCAGAAGACATGCAAAGCTGTTATTTGACTTGGCAGTTTTATATAGTGGGTATATAGAGGGCAGATGGCAGAGTGGTTACGTTTTCACCTATCACCCAACCCATTGCTTCGCTGCGATTAAGATAACGGAAAGTGCGTTGCACGGCGTCTACTGCGGTCGAACTTGTGGTCGAGCTGTACGCCGTGCGTCGCACTTGAAGCGGCCTTACTTAATGGCAGTGACCCATTGCTCGCCGCTTTTAGAATCAAAAGATTGAGCGCAAGGATTAGGATTTAATAATTGTAGGCAAGTAGAAGTTCAGTGGTGCGCCCGCCGAGCCACCGGGTTGCTCCACGGGCGTGGCCGTCGGCGCCAATGGTGTCGCGGTATACGTTGCGCTTGGCGGCGGTGTTGGGCTGGCAACGGGCGCAACGGTGCCTGTAGCCGGAGGAGCCAGCGTGGCCGTCGTCGTTGCGGCCACACTAGTCGGTGTGGCCGTGCTGCTTGGCGGCGTGGCCATAGCGGTTGAACTAGCAAATGGGGTTGAGCTAGCCAATGGGGTTGAGGTTGACAGCGCTGTTGATATGGCAGTTGCTGGCATCGTGGCGGGCGGCGCCGATGTATTGGTTGGAAGCGGGGTACTTGTGGCGTTCGGCACAGGCGTATTCGTGGAGGTTGGCGTGGGTGCAGCTGTGGTGTAGTCAATCATAAGCTTGGGCGCGCGTTCGCGGTAAATATCCATGCTCCAGGCCGCGCGATACCCATACCCCGTAATGACAAAGGCCAAATCGTGACCCAGTTGCCAGTTGGGTCGGTCAATCATTTCTTGCACCACCGCAGCCAAATTGGGCGATGGATAGACACCGTTTTCCATCGTCCACGCCGGCACCTGATCCCAAGCCACGGCGGCATTGGTACGCGTGCGCTCGCTAATGTTATTGGTGGTTTGTGCATATGGCAGGGGCGCATCGACATTCTCACCCTGGATCAGCAAGTTTGTCCACGCGTCATAGACCCCGGTGGACATAAATTGCAGATAAGCGCGCTGGATGGTTGCGCCGGCGGGCAATGCGACATTTTGGTAGCGCAAACCAATGGTATACGTATCCTTGTCCTCCTTGGTCATATCCAGATCGCCACTGTCAATGTATACATAACCGTCGGTACTGCGCTCCTCGGCGTCGTCTGTGGTTTCTAGAATTTGCTGCACAATCTGCTGGGCCTGCGCCGGCAGCGTCGGTGTGGCTGTAGGTGCGACGGTCGGCATGGGCGGTGGGATCAGCGCCTGGTTGATGGTGAGGGTTGCCGCGCGCACGGAGAATGAATCTGCCCCCGAAAAGGCCAAATTGATGGTGCGGCCATCGGCGCTAAACCATTTGGGGGGGAAACTGCCGCTATCCCCCACGCCCATATCCCAGGCATCGGTATAATAAACCGTGGTCCACGGCCCCCACGGTTCAGGGGCATCATACACGCCAAAGCTACCGCCCGTGCGCTGTTCTAGCCCACCCGTATAGCCCTGCCACCAGAGGTAGCGCCCTAAAGCGGGATTGTAGCTCATGGCGGAACGGCGCGCCTTATCCGGTATCTGAAAAATGGAGCCACGCTGATCAATATCGGTGTTCCAGACTGGCTGACCGGTATTGTTGTCCATGCGCTGAAAAAACTCATAGGCGGCGCGGGTGGCCAATTGCGCTTTGGGAACTCGCATGAGGATGTAGTCATTGCCAAATTGATAGGCGCTCGGCAGATCCGCCGCCACAATATAGACATAATTGTCGCGGGCGTCGCTGTAGTTTTTGCCAAACTGTACAAAATTGCAGAACCCAAACTCGGCAAATGTCCAGTCTGCGTAGCGCCAAGTTAGGGCGTGGTCAGCAGACCAGCCCAGCTTGCATTCGTGACCATCCCGATCGATGTTGCGCAGCCACATATAAAGCACACCATCGACCATGAGCATGCCGGCGCTCTTTTCAACTTTGCGACCACCAATATATCCTTCGCCAGGGTTGGCCGGCGGCAACATGGGGAATTCATCCGGGGTTCGAATATTGTTCCCAACAAAGTGATTGGGCAGCCCGCTAATGCGCGCAAAGCCCAAACTCATGGGCGTTTCAGTATACGGCTTGAAGCCGCTGCCGTCGCCATAGCCGGAATAGAGATTATCGTCATCAGCCCATGTGGGCCACCAGTTGTCGCTGCCCGCGCCCCCGCGCAAAACGTCTGCCTCTGGCGCCCAGTCAATACGCGTAATGACCGGGCTGGGCGGATAGGGCGCATTGGGGTGCGGCGTGGCTGTAGGCGGCGCAGAGTCTCCATGGAGTGACGTTAGATTGACTGATGCGCTCCAAAGTATGTGGGGGAAAAAGAGGGTTGCACTGTAAATAAGTATTATCAATGACGCCAAAAGCGTCCACCATCGTTTACGCATTTTCTGAAAATTCACCTTACGTATAAAGGGTGCTTCCGCAAAGCTGCATGCCCAATTACGCCCCAAACAATAGAGTCGCTTTGCGTATCAAGATTATTATTCCCATTTCATTTCATATACGAAAGGTTACCACAAACAGAGTGACCAATTTCTTTCATTTTGCCAACATCAAATAACAGCAACCTTACATTGATAACGACGAACTATTACAAAAAAGAGGTACTCCCTCATTGCACGGTCAGCGCGTTTTGCCCACGTCGTGCAATTCTAATCCCCGCATAAAACAGGAGCGGCATCCTGTTGCCAAGACACCGCTCCCATTTATCTAGATCTATGTTAGTTGCTCATGCACCCCACCACGTATGTTTGGCTACGGTTTGGTGACATATGGCAGGTACGTTTGTGTATTGCCCGTGGACGGTGTGGCGGTTGCGCCCGGCGTAGATGTAGCGTTGGGATCGGGTGTGGACGCGCCGCTGGGTGTAGGCGTCGCGGTTGCGTCGGGATCCGGCGTGCTGCTGGCGGTGGGCAATGGTGTGCCGCCCGGTGTAGCCGATGGATCGGGCGTGGACGTCGGCAGCGGCGCCGTGACCTGTACCGGCGCGCTGGCAGTCTGGCTGTTAAGGCTGTTGCTGGCCGTGACCGACACCGTAAAGGTGCTTTGCAGTGTGTACGTGTGGCTGATGAAGGCGCTGCTGCTCATAACAGAAGGTGAGCCGTCGCCAAAGTCCCACACATAACTCACATCGCTGCCGGTGTCGATGCTGGCCGAAAAATAGGTGGGGTTGCCCAGCGGCGTTGGGCTGGACGTGTCAATGGTCAGCCCGCTGATGGCCGCGCCATTGACCGCTAGGCTGGCCACGGTGCTGGTCACCGCGCCGCCGGCATTGTTGAGCACGGCGCGATATTCACCGGCATAGGGCGCTTGGGCGGCTGGGATTTCCAGCACGGGCTCGGTTTCCCCGCCAATGTCAACGCCGTTAAACTGCCATTGGATATCCGGCGCCGGGCTGCCCGTATAGTCCACCGTAAAGGAGACATCAACGCCCGCATCCACCGTTTGATCGCTGGGCGCGCTGGCCACCTGCGGCGCCAGCGCGGCCGCGTTCACCACGAAGACCGCGGTGGCAATCTGGCTGTCTTCATAATTGTTTTTGAAGCAACGGGCCTGCACCGTATATTCACCAATGCCCAGCGCAAATGGCGCGCTATATTCAGTCGATGCCGCGGTGGGCTCGCTACCGTCGGTGGTGTAGCGAATCGTGGCGCCGGCCGTGGTGGCCGTGCTCATCTCCACGTTGACTGTTTCTGTATAGATGCCGCCAGCTGTGATCTGTGGCGTGGCGCATTGAAAGACGTACGACTCCTCTGCCGTGGGGCTGCTGGCAAAGAAGGGTCGATACGCCTTAGCTTTCAGCGTGGTTGAACCGTTGACGGAGATGGCCGCTGAATATTGCTGTGATGGCGCCGTTACCGGCGGCACGGACACCGGTTCGCTGCCGTCGGTTGTGTAGAACATGGCGCCGGGCTGATTGGCGTCCAACGTTACCTGGATGGCGTTGTGGTACGTACCGCCCGGCGGCGTCATGACCGGCGTGTTGCTTGTGCCCAAGGCGTCGCCCAGCGAAAGCGTGCCGGACGGGGTAATGTTGCTCTGGCCGCCGCCTTTGTAGGCGCGCACTTTAAAGCGATACTGACCGTTGGTCGTAATCTGGAATGGTCCGGTATAAGTTGTGCCGCCGGGGCCGCTCTCGGTGGGATCGGGTGCGATTGAACCATCGGTGCTAAAGGCATAGCGGATCACGGCGCCTTCCGTGTCTGTGTGCATGGTAATGGTGAATGGCTCCACAAAGTACTGGGTGCTCAAGGGCGCCATTGTCGGGTCGGCCACAGTGGGCGCCGGGTCATACACGGTGAAGTCAGCGCTGGCGGTTTGGCTGGGCGTGGCGCCGGCCAGGAAGGCTTTGGCTTTGACCGTGTGCTGGCCCGTGCCCAGGGTAAATGGTCCGCTGTAGGACGTGCTGTAGCTGGTGGGCTCGGCGCCATTGGTGGTATAGCGAATGGTGGCGCCCACGGTGGTGGTGTTCAGCGTGACCTGCACGGAGCCGGTATGCGCGCCGCCGTTGGGGTCAATGGTTGGCGTGTTGGCTTGAGGCGTTACGGTGAAAGTCGCTTCCACAACGTCGCTCGGTGTATAACCATCCAAATAGACGCGCGCCTTGACTGTGGTGGTCTGGTCCAGATGGATAGCCTCCTCAAAGAGGGGCGAGCTTTCGGTGGGCGTGCCACCGTCAATAGTGTAGCGAATCTGCGCCCCCAGCACGTTCGAGCCGATGTAGACCGTCACCGAGCCATTAAAATTGCCGCTGTTGGGATAAATGGTGGGGGCGGGCAGCGTCAATGCATTCACAACTATCTCGCCCGATTCAGCCGTATCGCTCTTGTAATAACCATCTTTGTAGCCGCGCGCCGTAATTTCATATGTACCGGGGTCGAGCGTGATGGGTCCCGTATATTCAGTGCCCGGATAAAAAAACGAAGGCGCGCGGCCATCGGTGCGATACCGAATAGTAGCGCCAGGCGTAATGGTGCTAATGGTCACCTGGTGCGGCTGGCTGTATGTCCCGGCACCGGGCGAAATCACCGGCGTGCTGACCTTGGGTGTCGAGCTGATATAGGTGGCTGATGCCGCATTGCTTTCATAAACGCGCTGGGTCGCGGCGTGGAACTGGAAAGCTTTGGCCTTAATCGTCACGCCGTAATTGAGATAAATCGAATCGCCCTGTTCGGGAATGAAAATAAAGCTGTCGGGCGTGGGTTCGCTGCCATCCAACGTATAGCGGATGTTGGTGTTGTCGCCGCTTTGACCAGCGCCGTAACCAATGGTCACCTGCATGGGCATCTGATAGGAACCGGATGCAGGGGTGATGGTGGGCGGCGCTACAGTGAGCGCCTGATTGCCCAGCACGTTTAGAATGGCCGCCCGCAAATTGGGCTGCGGCCCAATATTGTCCGTGCCGGTCTGCGGCGTACCGGTGTTGCGCAAAACCTGCTTGATCTGCGCCGGCGTGCCGGGCGCGCCGCCGTGGGTCAATTCCCACGTGCGCTGCACAATGGCCGCCGCCGCCGCCACCATGGGCGATGCGCCGGAGGTGCCGCCAAAGCCCGCTGTATACCACTGATTCTCTTCGCTCAGGCTGGGCGTACCGCCACCGGGAAAGAGACTGCCGTAGCCGGTGGTCACAATGGCGGTCCCCCAACCTTGCATGTCTACGGTGGAGCCATAGGTGGAGGTGGAGCGGCGGGCGCGGGCCAGCGCCCCAAAGCTGGGCGGATTGGCCGAGCCCACAATAATGGCTCCCGAGTCGTTTTGCGCCAAGAAAGGATAGTGGCCATTGTTGCCCGTGCTGTAATCGGCATCGTCTAGGTTTTCGCCGCCGTTGCCCGCCGCTTCCACCACAATGATGCCGGCGGCAATGGCGGTCTTAATGTCATCGTACCAGGGCTTGTACCATTCCACGGGCACCAGGCCCGCCTGCCCCACACCCGTGGCGTTGGGGCCAGAAAACTGCTGCTCGATCAGAATTACATCGCCGGCGTTGAGCGCGTTGGCGCATTCAAGCACGGCCGCGCCCACATCATAACCGCCGGTGGTGGTTTTGGCCGCCGCAAAATAGAACTGGGCTAAATACGCAATCCCCTTGACGCCAACGCCATCGTTGCGCCCGCCCATTTCGCCCAAAACGGCGGTACCGTGGTCGCGATCGCCCTGGCCAAAGGGCGGATCGGCCGGATCGCCCAGAAAAGTAACATTGGGCAGATCGGCGTGATTGGGGTTGTAGTCGTACTCTACGTCGCAAATGCGCATGCCGTCGCCGCGGCCGCCCATGCCCAGCCAGGCCCAGCGCGCGTCCAACCCATTGGGCGCAGCGTCCAGATAGCCCTGGTAGGGATCGGTGACGGCGTTACCGGTAGCATTGCCCGGCGCTGAATAGTCCAACGTGCTGGCCGCTGTGGGCGGCTTGGGGATAAAGTAGACTGCCTCGACGACGGATAGCTGGCTGAACTGGCGCGCCGCCGTTATCAAATCCACGCCAGGGGCTAGTTGCAGCCGGTAGCGATTGTTGGGATCGGGCAGCGCTTGGTCGGAATTAGCGCGTGCGCGCTGCCATAAGGCATCTAGCTCTGCTTCGCTCAAGGTGTGATCGCGTTGCCAACTTGCCCCCGCCGATAGCGTTTGCAGCGCATCGACGTCGGCCGCACTCACTTCGCTGTTTTGATCCGTGGGCGCGCCGTCCCGCAGACGCATCTGCGAGTGCGCGGCAAATTGGATGCTGAGGGCGTTGGTTTCATAAAGCTTATCCAGATTCGCTGGAATGTCCAGCGCTGCCGATTGCAGAGCAGGTGCAGCCGTGCTGGGGAGAGGGATGGTCAGGAGGAATAGAATGAGTAAAAGGTACAGGGAATGGATTAGGTGTTTCATGATTATCTCCAGGTTGGCCGCCCCTCCCCTCGACCCCCTCTCCACCACTCGTGACGGGGCGGGGGCGAATTGTCGTGGAGATGTTGCGATGGTGGCGGGGCGCATTTTGTACTGTGTATGTTCTGAAGCAAAAATTACGTTAATTTTCGGGGGATAATAGTACTATTTTCCGGTGATGTTGCTTGAAGTAACTGATAAAATAGATGTCGTCATTGCAAATCAAATCTGGGCTCCACGGGACAGCGTGCGCAGATTATCGTAGGTCACGCCTTTGATTTCACTCAGAGCAGCTCTTGCATAGCGCCGGAATTTGTTAGCGCAAACCGCCACTCTTGCAGAACGATCTACTTCCCACAATCGCACGTTGCTTCCATTGAGCAAAAGGACACATCGCATGAATCAACATCGCAGCAGCAAACTCAAGAACCGGCGAGATGAATCGACGCCCATCATTCGGGCGCAGGCCAAAGACCTACGCAAGCGGTTGACCGTGGCCGAACGACAGCTTTGGGACCGATTGCGGCGCAAGGGATTGGGGTTGCTCAAGTTTCGGCGCCAACATCCCATCGGCCCACACATCGTCGACTTCTACTGCGCCGAGCACGACCTCGTCGTTGAAATCGACGGCGAAATCCACGACAGCCAGACCGCATCCGATACGCAACGCACGCAAGAACTCCGCCGCCGCGGCTACCGCGTCATCCGCTTCACCAACGACCAAGTGCTCCACCACATCGACGCCGTCTGTGCCGCTATCCTCGCCGAATGCAAAAAGTCGCCATAACTCAGCCCCAACCTCAGCCCCGAATAGCGCCGCACCAATCCCCAACGGCTTGTCTAACAGTTCCCCCTCCTCTCCGATTTTGGAGAGGAGGGGGCCAGGGGGAAGAGAGGCCGCCATCCTCGCCGAATGCAAAAAGCCGCCATACCTCAGCCCCAACCTCGTCCCCGAATAGCGCCGCACCCATCCCCAACGGCTTGTCTAACAGTTCCTCCTCCTCTCCGATTTTGGCGAGGAGGGGGCCAGGGGGAGGAGAGGCCGCTATCCTCGCCGAATGCAAAAAGCCGCCATAACTCAGCCCCAACCTCGTCCCCGAATAGCGCCGCACCAATCCCCAACGGCTTGTCTAACAGTTCCCCTTCCTCTCCGATTTTGGAGAGGAGGGGGCCAGGGGGAGGAGAGGCCGCCATCCCCGCCGAATGCAAAAAGCCGCCATACCTCAGCCCCGAATAGCGCCACGCCCATCCCCAACGGCTTGTCTAACAGTTCCCCCTCCTCTCCGATTTTGGCGAGGAGGGGGCCAGGGGGAGGTGAGGCCTACCGCTCAATCAGCGGCAAGAACAGCTCCATCTTCGCAGATCCACTTGACGTATTGCTTCGCCCCTGGGTGGGGGGCCCATTGCGGAAATCCACCGCCGCGGTGCCTTTATTGCTGCTGACCAGAGCCAGCGACTCACCCGCCGCCGCAGGAGGTGCAAAATCATATTGGCCAGGCGACGTTTCGGGCCAGATGCCTTTGGCCGCCGCCACATCGGCGCGACCGACATCTTCGGCTGTGCCCCACTGCACAAAGTCGACCAAGGCGCTGGCGTTGGCAAAGTCCGGCGTCGTGTAAATCGCCAAGTCGGACGCGCTGCTCAGATCCATCCACGAGCGCAACACCAGATGCTCACCCGGATCCAGAATCAGATCGGCGGCGGAAGCGGCGCGGGCCTGCCCCGTTGTCGGCTCAATGATCGTCATCTCCGACAGTGCTTTGTAGCTAAAGGTGGCGCAAAACTGCCAATTGCTGACATCGACCTGGCCGTTCCCGCTGTTGCGCAGCTCAATCCAGTCGCCGTTGGCGTCGCTGGTGTAATAGATTTCGCTGATTACCACATCTTCCGACGCGCCGGCTTCTGGTGTGGTAGATGGGCTAGGCGTGGTTGTAGTTGACGGTGTCGTTGTGGTTGATGGCGTTGTTGTGATGCTCGGTGTTGTCGTGATGCTTGGTGTTGTCGTAATGCTCGGCGTACCCGTGGTGCTGGGTGAGGCCGACGGCGTGCTGGTGGCGGTCGGCGTAGGTGGCGCCAACACAATGATTTCCCCAGCCATGCCGACGCCACCGGGTTGGCCATGCGCTTCGCAATAGTACAAATAGGTTCCCGGTTCGGTAAAGGTAAAGCTCACCGTATCCCACGTATTGCTCACATCGCCATTGGCATCGCCGAACCGGAAAAGGCCATCATCGGAGCGCACGTTGTGGAACCCCTCAACGCGCTTCCATTCCACCGTATCTCCCACATTAATGGTCACCGAAGCGGGCGCAAAGAAATTATTGTTCACATTGACCACGACCGTTTGCGGGGTGGCCGTTGGCGTGGCGGTGGCTGTTTCCGTGCCGCTAGTGGTCGGCGTGGGCGTATCGGTGGTTGCCGTCGGTGTTGGTGTCGATTGCTCCTGTACGATCACCTCGCCCGCCATGCCGACACCGCCGACACCGCCATGAATCTCACAATAATAGCCGTAGGTTCCAGCTTCGGTAAATGTATAGCTCACCGTATTCCAGGTTGACCCCGGATCGCCATTCTGATTTTCGCCCAGACGGAACTTATCGTTGTCTTCGCGTACGTTGTGGAAGCCTTCAATCCGCTGCCACACCACCGTATCGCCCACGTTGATGGTGATGGAAGCGGGACTGAAGAAATTATTGCGCACCTCGACTGTCACCGTTTTGGTCAATTGGATGGCGGTAGGCGTCGAGGTGGGTGTGGGCGTTTCCGTATTGGGCGGTGTATCCGTAGTCGTGGCTGTATGGGTTGGCGTGGGCGTGGCCACTGTGTATTCATCAGCACCGGCATCGGGCGTGGCGTCGCGCGGTTCACCGTCAATGTCGGTGGCAATGCCCAGATCGGTCCCCAGATTGCGCGCCGCCGATAAAGCGCCAATGTGATAGTTGCGCGTCACCGGGCTGGCAAATTGTGGGTCGCCCGTAATGCTATTGCCGCCGCTACTGATGGCGCCATTGGTATTGTTGGTGTTATTGAAAAAGAGGTTGTAATCTTCAGACGTTTGTGGATTGCTGCTTTGAATACCCACGCTGTGGTAAGCAATGATGGAATTGCGCACCTCTAATTTGCTATTATCCACAAAGACGGCTTGCGACGGGTTGGTTCCATTGTTGGCCAGGGTGACGTGGCGCAACCACGATTCGTCATTAAAATTGGCATTGGCAAAATAGACCTGCGCGCCGGTCTCCGCGCTGTTGTCTGCCGCCATTACGTTGCGCAACCGCAGATAGCCAGGCAGGTTGATATCACCATTGCGTGCGTAGATGGCGCCGCCCTGTTGTGCCACATTGTCATAAAGCTCTGCTTCATAAATGGACAGCGGCGCATTGTTGATGCGCACGGCGCCGCCCTGGCCAGACGGATTGTTGCGGTCGGCCCGATTGCCCGTGGCAGCCCCCCCGGTCCACGATACTTTTACAAAGCGCGACCAGAGCGCACCCCCCTGTTCGCTGGTAGAACCGCTGCCACTTTCGGCATAGTTCGAGACAAAATAGGGTCCCTCCAGCGTGGCGGTAAGCAGGCCGGTGGCATTGGCGTCCAGATAGATGCCACCACCGTGCGCTCGGTCCGTCGTGGACAGATTGGTATATGCATTGGCCGCGTTTTCACGGTATTCATCACCATATACATCCAAATAAGCCGCACCGGTGGTCTGCACATCCACCGCCACGGCGCCACCATAGCCATTGCCGCTGTTGGCCGTGGCTCCGCGCGCCGTGTTGCCGCGCCACAGGTTGTCATAGAGCCAAACGTGCGTATCATCCGTCTCCCCGGCATAGAGGCCGCCGCCATAGCCGTCTCCCCCTTTGGCGGCGGCGGTGTTGCTGTAAATTTCGCTGTTCCAAATGCGAGCATAGGCATAGGACGGATTGAGCAGCGTGTTCTGCGCAAAGTTTTCCACATAGATACCGCCCCCCTGTCCTTGCCCCCCATTGGTGACGTTTTTGGCTACGTTTTCGTATACATAGGTATTGGTCATATAAAGCGAGCTGCCCAGTGACGCAATACCGCCGCCAAAACCGCTGGTCGAGCCGGTCGACGCCGTGTTGCGGTAGACGCGCGCATTCTGCGTGTGCAGTTGCGCACCGCCATAGACGCCAATGCCGCCGCCAAACCCACTGCCTGTACCGCTCGCACGCGCAATGGAGTCATAGACGCGCACGTTGGTCAGATAGGCCGCTGTGTAGTTACGCACCAACACGCCGCCACCAATGCGCCCCGTGTTGACTGGCGGCGTGGACGGTGATTCGGTGGTGGCGTTGCCGTTGCGCACGGCTAGGTTCTCCACATGCACGGTCACGGCTACTTGGCCAATCTGGAATTGGCCGTCCATGACCTGCGTATCGCTCAGCCCAATCAGAAGCGGACGGCGGCTGTTTTCGCCATCTAAAATGGTCAGCTCATCGCCAGCGCCATGCAGCGTGAGGGTGCGCTGGATGTTGACCGACTCAGCATAGGTACCGGCTGCCACATTGACTTCATCGCAATTGGTATCATCCACCGCGGCTTGAATGGTGGGATACGCCGCCGATGGCACCGTACAGGAAACAGCAAAAGCGCGACCGCTCTGCAAACCGATCAGCCCAACGACCGTACCCGTGAGCAGAACGCCCAGCACCAGCACGAAAACCAATCGCCGGAGCCTTGAATGTGTAAACGTTTGGTAAAATCTCATATTTCCTCCAATTGAATCAGAATGGGAATGTCACTGTTGTTTGACAATGCAGAGGGCGATGAATGGGGTTAGACTTCCTTCTCGTATGTCAACCGTAAAATACCAAACCAAGCGTTATGAAAGCGTTAGATCGGCGCCTGACCTTGCGCTGGCGTCGTTTCATCACGCTGGCCAATCATGCGCGTAATCAGCTCGGTCAGCGCCACATCGTCCAACGAATCGCCGCCGGCAAAATAGGCCACCTGCCCATCCAGTCCATAACGAACGCTGCCGCGCCACTCAAAGACGCCGCGCGCCACTTCTTCTTGCCAAACGCGAATGGTGAACAGGTGAGTTGTGGGCTGCATAAAAACAGCGTAGCACGAGGTGCGTTAGGGGAACGTTAGAAATAGTCAGGAGATTGCAACGGCCCAAGACCAACACCGTTGCGGTGTACCGATCATGTGAGGGCCGAGCCCGCCGAAACCCGCCGTTGCCTTGCCGCTTTGCGCTCACTTCGTGAACGACCAAGCTCGGTCCGCGGCGATGGAGGTTACCACCAGAATTGAAAATTGCGCCGCTTTTCTGTACAATTTAGCCGTGACTACTCTGGAAATTGATCTGCTGGGCGCACCGATCATTCAGCTAGACCAACAGCCCGTGACCTTCGAATCGCGCAAGGCTACGGCGCTATTGGCCTATTTGGCTGTGTCAGGCAAGCCGCACCAACGCAGCGAGCTGGCCACGCTGCTCTGGCCCGAATCGGACAACAAGCGCGCGCGCGGGGCGCTGCGCTACACGCTCTCTATTTTGCAGGGTGCGCTGGGCAAAGCGTGGCTGCAAAGTGACCGGGCGACAATTGGGCTGGCGGGTGACACAGCGTGCACTGTAGACGCAAGACAATTTCAGGAGCTGCTCACAAGCGGCCATGATCACCTGCACACGCCCGATACCGTTTGCCTCAACTGTATACAGCCGATTAACAACGCCATAGCGCTCTATCGTGACGACTTTTTAACAGGCTTTGGCCTGCGCGACAGCGTCAATTTTGACGAGTGGCAATTTTTCCAGCGCGAAGGCTTCCGGCACCAATTGATCAATGGGCTGCGCCGACTCATCCGCTTCCATACGCAGCAGGCCGATTATCAACAGGCGCTGATCAGCGCACGGCGGTTGCTCCAGCTCGACCCGCTCCAGGAAAGCGTACAGCGCGAAGCCATGCAGCTCTATGCCCACAGCGGTCAATGGGAGCTGGCGCTGCGCCAATACGATGAATGCGTGCGTCTGCTGGCGGCCGAACTGAGCGTACCGCCCTCGCCCGCGACCACTCAGCTTTATGAGCAGATTCGCGGCCAGCGTTTGGGCGCGGTCCAACGTCCCACTACCAGCCAAACGCCCGCGTCCGTCACCCTCTCCCTAAGTGCCCGTCCGCACAATTTGCCTGCGGCCACCATGCCCATTCTGGGCCGTGAGCCAGAGATTGCCGCCATCCGCGCGCTACTCAACGAACCGCACTGCCGCATGGTAACGCTGCTGGGGCCGGGCGGCATCGGCAAAACGCGGCTGGCCCATCAGATCGCCATTGACTTGTGTCACGCGCCGGAAGCCCACTTTGCGCGCGGCGTCTACTTTGTGCCGCTGACCGCCGTGGAAAGCGCGGACTTGCTGGTGACGGCCATTGCCAATGCGCTGGAGCTGCCCTTTAACGGACCCAAAGCGCCCAAAGCGCAATTGCGCCAATATCTGCGCGCACAGCACTTTCTGCTGGTGCTGGACAACTTTGAACAGCTCGTATCCAGCGCACCGCTGCTGGCCGAACTGCTCAACGCCGCCCACGGACTCAAGCTGCTCATTACCTCGCGCGAGCGACTCAATCTGCACGAAGAATGGCTATACGAAGTACAAGGATTGCCGCTGCCGCCATTGGATGCGCATGAATCGTCGACCGCCTTAAAGGCCAATGGTTGCATCCAGCTTTTCTATCATCAGGCCCGTCGGCTCGATCCCCACTTTGATGTCGATGAGGCGCTGCCCGCTATTGTGCAGATTGCGCACATGCTGCAAGGAATGCCGCTGGGCCTGGAGCTGGCGGCCGGCTGGGTGCGCACCTTTTCCTGCACCGCGATTGCGCGCCAGATTCAGCAAGATCTGGATTTTTTGGCCACACCCGCCCAGAACGTAGCGCAACGTCATCGCAGCCTGCGCGCGGCCTTCCTCCATTCGTGGCGCCGGCTCGATGAAGCAGAACGCACCGTTTTTGCCAAAGCCGCGCTCTTCCGCGGTGGTTTTGGTCTGGATGCCGCCGCCGCGGTCACCGGCGCCAATCCGCTGACGCTGGGCGCCCTGGTGGACAAATCTATGGTGCAGCATCTGCGCCAGCGCCAGCCGGCCCAGGACCGCTACACCATCCACGAGCTGCTGCGCCAATATGCCGAGGAGACGCTAAAGCCCGCCATCCATCATGCGGTGCAACGGTTGCACTGCGCCTATTTTGGCGCTTTTGTGCAAAAGCAACTGCCATACCGCAGCCTGGCCAGCGAAGATGACGCGCTGCGCGCCATCGGCGTCGAACTGGAAAATATCCGCGCGGCCTGGAGCTGGCTGCTGCAACAGATTCCAACTGCGCATACGAATGCCGCACGCCAGTTCTTGGCCACGCAGATCGGACAGTTTGTGCCCATGCTGGCTCATTACTATTTGCGCTTGAGTCGTTTTGAAGAGGGCGAAAAGCTGTTTCAAGATGCAGGCCGCACCATGCAGCAGGCCGATTGGTCAGCCCACGAGGGCGAGATTTCTGAGCAAAGCGCCGCCTTTATTTTGGGCCAGGTGCAAGCGCGCCTGGCCGAATTTGCTTTTAATTTGAGCCGATTTCACGAAGTGGCCGACATATATGAAGCGCTGCTGCCGTTGCTGCGTCAGGCCGGCCATGCCGATGAATTGGGCGCGGCGCTGACCGGGTTGGGGAAAGCCTTTATCCGCATGGGGCGCTATGCCGATGCCGAGCCGCTGCTGCAAGAAAGTGTGGCGCTCTTTCGCGTTACGCAAGAGCCAACGGGGCTTACCGGGGCGCTCAATAGTTTGGGCATTTTGTATAGCAACCAAGGCCGTTTTGAGCAGGCGCGTCCGCTCTATGAGGAGTTTTTACTGCTGGCGCGCGCCAACCAGCACGTGCGGGGCAAGGCCAATGCGCTGAACAATTTAGGTTCCAACTACGCCCGCGCTGGGCAGCACCAAAAAGCGCTGCCGCTCTATGAGGAGTGTCACCGGCTGGCGTTGGTCAGCGGCGAACGCTTGGTCATCGCCGTGGCGCTGAGCAACCTGGGCAGCGTCTCGCGCGCCTTGGGCCGCTACGCCGACGCCCGCCGCTACTACGCCGAAAGCCTGGCCATCTGCCGCGAAATCGGCGATCGACGCTGGACCGCCGCCGGCCTCAACGGCCTGGGGCTTACGCTCATTGCCGACGGCGCCTTGACTGAGGCCATCCCTCATCTGCGCGAAGCTCTAACCACTGCGCAAGAAATTGAAAGCATGCCGGACGTGCTGGACGCCTTGGCCGCCCTCGGCGAAATCATCCTCAACCAGGGTAATGCCCAACGGGCCGCGGCCATTTTGCACTTCGTCCATCACCACCCCATCACGCAGACACTGGCCCGTCAGCGCAGTGGTGAACTGCTGGAAGGGTGTGGAGATGTGGGGGCAGCAGCGGGTCAGGATATTGGGGAGATTGTGGCGCTTGCGTTTGTGGATGAAAAGATGGCCGGGTAACGAGATGGGTTTGTAGAGCGCCTTTCCCAAACCGCCGCTTGTTCGTTGTACAAACATACGCCGTTGCCTGTTAAATCGAAGAGAGCTTGGCGCTCTCTAACCCATTCACTTTAAGAATTGCCAAATTTTAGTATTCGATTTGCTAAATAACCATAGTAGCAGTACACTGCGCATACGCTGTATGCGTTATCGTTAAGCGAATTTAAAAGGAACCCTGGTAATGAATCGAATATGTTGGGCCAAGCGGATCTTTGCCGGTTGGCGTCTTTTTAGTTCAATGTTTAGTCATGTTATGAAGGCATGTGCGGCTCTGGCTCTGTTTTTGCTGATACAATTCATTCTGCCCGCTGCGCCCCTGCACGCCCAAACGCCAACCCCCTATCTAATCAAGCCCTTTACCAACCGCACAGCCGACGCGCGGCCGGGTTTGCTGACGGCGGTCAATGATGTGGTCTACTTCCTGGCCACGGGAACAACCGGCAGCGGTGAACTTTGGCGCACTGATGGAACTGGCGCCGGCACTACGCTGCTGAAAGACGTTGGTGGATGCAGCTATCCAGTGGAAACGGGCTGCGTGCCCTGGATGGTCAACGTGGAGGGCACTTTATACTTTCGCACGGAACAGAGCGTTTGGCGGAGCGATGGCACGGTAGCCGGTACAACATTGTTATTCGAAGGTGACGCCAGTGCACCCACGGCGTTGGGCGACTCGATCTACTTTACGTCGGTGGACGCAGCTGACCCTACCACCACCCACTTATGGAAAAGCGATGGCACCAGTGCTGGCACCACGTTGGTCAAAACGTTTCAATCGTATAAGTTGAATTGTCCGGTTGCGCGTCAGAAGAGGCTTTACTGCCGGACCGTGGACGGCTTGTGGAAAAGCGATGGGACAGCATCTGGCACAACTCTAGTGAAAACTATTCCGGTGGAAAGCGGAATTCCAGGCGAACCAGCGCTATCGATGTTCAATGATACCATCTATTTTTGGGTGCGCAGCACGGGCAGTACGCAACTGTGGCGGAGCGACGGTTCCGCAGACGGTACAACACCACTCAAAGACTTTCCCATTTATGATCTGAGTGTTGATCGATTTATTGGTGTGATTGGGAGTGAAGTCTATTTTGTGGTGCGCCCACCTGCGCCGTTGATGTATAACGAGATTTGGAAAAGCAACGGCACGCCTGAAGGCACCCTTGTTGTTGAATACATCGAGGTCAAGGACTTTACACAAAGTGAATTCGCCGTCCTCAATGACAAAATCTACGTCAACCGCTTTGACGTGGATCACGGCGTTGAATTGTGGTACAGCAACGGCGTCTCCGGCGGTATGACTTTTGTCAAAGATATCAACCCGGGCGCGGCCGATGCAACACCCATGCAGTTGACTGCTTTTCAGAATAAGCTCTATTTCTTTGCCAACGATGGCGTACACGGCGCTGAACTGTGGCAAAGTGACGGTACGGATGCCGGTACCCAAATGGTCAAAGAGATTTTGCCCGGTCCTACCGGCGCCGGTGAATTTGGTTCGACCATGCTGGCGACCAATACGTTCCTCTACTTCAGCGCGATGGACGCGAATACTGGATTAGAGCTTTGGCGCAGCGATGGCGCCGCCGCGAATACAATATTATTGCAAGATGTAAATACGAACAGGAATCTCGGTCAAGGCAGTAGCACCCCTCTTACAAAAGTTGACAATCTCATCTACTTCTCTGCCTCTGACCAAGTGAACCCGCCGACTTTCTGGGTAAGTGACGGCACACCGTCTGGTACGTTTCCCCTTGAGCTGATTACCCAGGATGCTTCCATCACGAGCATCTTTCACGTTTATTTTGCCGCGGAGAAAGTTTTCCTTTTTACCATGCGCCATGAGCGAACAGGAGGGCCCTATTTGCCCGATATATGGGTAACCAACCGTCCCCTTACGGCAACCAGCCAGGCCCAGCGAATCTATAAATCTGAACCTCCCACAAGTAGTGAATTGATTGATGCGGTGATGATGGGAACTGAACTCTATTTCATCAAATACGAAATGGAAAGCGGCCTAACTACGCTGTGGGCAAGCGATGGATCTGCAAGTGGCACCCATCAAATCAAACAGATTGCCACCTCATCATATCCACAATATCAGCTAATGAAGGCGGGAGATAGACTCTTTTTTGCCGTCCGTGACTATGCCTTAAGCGAAGTGGATTTTACCTTATGGGGTAGTGATGGCAGCGAAAATGGAACAATTGCGCTAAAGACGTTTAAAGAAATAGGCATTCTGCCAAATTCCGTTGGCAACCTGCTCTTTTTTATGGCCACAGATGGCGCAAACGGCATGCAGCTTTGGCGCAGCGATGGGACACAAGCAGGTACGATGGCGATCAAGGCGATCGATCCAGACTATAACTCGACCTATGTTGCGTCTTCGGTCGTCTATTCAGATACGCTCTATTTTGGTGCTGGCGACAGTATAAGCCAAACGCTGTGGCGCTCGGATGGCACAGAGGGTGGAACGCAAATCGCCGTCGATAATTTGCCCGGCTTCAATTCACCGGTTGTTTTTCAGGATGCCATCTATTTCACATCTATATTACCCAATGATGAGGCCCAATATGGCAGCGCGCTATGGCGCACTAACCAGAACATGGATGGCATTGAACTGGTGCAACGGTTTGGCGAATGTCAGATAGATGAGTTGCGCGTTGATCAAGATACCCTTTACTTTGGGTGCAATCCGTGGGAGGGCAATCAGCAAATGTGGGCTTATGATGGCGCCAATGCACCTTACGAGGTGGGTGAACTTTTCACTGATCGCGTAACCGGTCTGATCGCCAACCATACGTTCTATTTTACTGAGGAGGCGCCCGACGGACCGCAAGGGCTGTGGGCGCTGCCGTTGCAGCCCTTGGAACAGCACGTTTATCTGCCCGTGGCCAAGCGCAGTCCAGCGCAATAATCACAGCTGAGCTATATGAGTGCAGCGCGGGCGCGCTGCACTCATATCTTCCACTTTCTCTACCCACAATTGTGCAATTCTCCGCTTGTGATATAATCACCCTCAATTCTCGTTTTGACCCAAATCGCTATATGTTGGAGATCATTTGACTTTTGGCGACAAGGTGACCAAATGACAAAATGATAAGATGACAGGGTGACTTTGTCCGGCAGCGTCATCCCTTCATCCGGTCATTCCCTCATCCGATCACCCCCTCACCTTGTCATCTTCCACATCCACAAGGAGACCTCATGTTAAAACGCATCTTATGTCTCACCCTTTTTGCTCTGTTGAGCGCGGCCTGCGCGGCTGCGCCTGCGCAAGCACCACAAGCGGATACAAATGCCGCGACCGATGCTGGCCCTGCCGTGGTGCGCATTGGTTGGGCCGGCAGCCCCGACACGCTCAACCCCGGCACGGCTGTGCTTTCGGAAGCGTACACGCTCTTTGAACTGGTTTACGATTCCATGTATCAGCTGCAACTGGATGGCTCTTACACGTTGGAGCTGGCCGACAGCGTGGATGTGTCTGACGATGGGCTGGTCTACACCTATCACATTCGCGACGGCGTCATGTTTCACGATGGCGAACCGCTGACGGCCCAAGATATCGCTTTTTCCTACAATCTGTACAAAAATCAGGAAGGCTTTCCGTTCCTGCCCGTTTATACCGAATTTTTCGACACCATTGAGGCGCCCGACGATTCCACAGTGGTGATCACGCTGACCGACGCCATCCCCAATATTGAAAGTCAGCTCATCTTCCTCTATGTGCTGCCTGAACACATTTGGGGCAGTCTGGAAGGTCAGGCCAACGTCGAATTTGAAAACACGGAGATGATTGGCTCGGGGCCGTTCAAGCTGCTCGAATATAAGCAGAATGAGTTTGCGCGGCTGGGTGCGGTCAAGGACCATTTTCTACAAGGTCCCAAGGTGGACGAGGTCATCTTCCAGACCTTTGAAAATCAGGACGCACTGGTGCAGGCGCTGCGCACCGGCCAGGTGGACATGATTACCGAGATGCCCAATACGGCCGCGCCATCGCTCAAGAATGCGGAAAACATCCAGCTGGTCAGCGGTCCACCGGCCGCGCCCAGCGTAACCGACATTATTCTGGACCAGGTCAAGCCGGAAAATTGCCCGCCCGATGACGGCAAATGCACCGGCCACCCGGCGCTGCTGGACCGCAACGTACGGCTGGCGCTGGCCCACGCCACCGATAAGCAGAACATTATCGACGTAGTGCTGCTGGGTCTCGGTTCGCCTGGCTTGACGCTGATTCCTGACAGCCTGGGCGTTTTTTACAACAGCGATCTGGCGGATTACGCCTTTGATATTGACATGGCCAACCAAATCCTCGACGACGCTGGTTATGCCGACACCGACGGCGACGGCGTGCGCGAAATGCCCGACGGCACAAATCCACTCATCTTCCGCATGAATTGGCCGTCGGACAGCACCAACGCCCCGCGCATGGCTGAACTGCTGGCCGCCACCTGGGCCCAAATCGGCGTCAAGGCCGAGCTGCAAGCGCTGGATCCAGATGCGCTCACCTCCATCTGCTGCCCGGCCTTTGACTTTGACGTAATCCTCTGGGGCTGGGGCTCGGACCCGGACCCCAACTTCCTGCTCAGCGTCATGCTGACCGATGAAATTCCCACCGGCAACAGCGAAACTGGCTACGGCAATCCCGATTACGACGCCCTCTACAAGCAGCAGGCCGTCGAGCTGGACAAAGACAAGCGCATTGAGATGGTGCACGAAATGCAGAAAATTGTCTTTGACGACGTGGTCTACATCATCCCCTTCTACGCCCAATCGGTGCAAGCCTTCCGCACCGACCGTTTCACCGGCTGGCAGACCGACAAAGGCAAAATCGCTCTGGAAGACCCAAGTTCGCTGCTGGTCATTGAACCGGCCAAATAACTGGGATGTATGATGGACGATTTACGAGGGTCGGTTGATGTGGTTGGGTTGGTAAAGTAGTCGGCTCGTCGGGGATTTATTGCGTGGTGCGTGTTGCGTGAACCGGTGCAGAATCTAGTATCGAAACAAGAATCTAAACCGGTTCACGCACCACGAAAAACGCAACACGCCCTTGACGAAAACAGCCCCACGCCACCCCGCAACACCCTCCCCACCGTGCCCCCGCGTAAATCGTCCATCTGAGATCGTAAATATGCTGAATTTCTTTGCGCTCAAAAAAATCGGTTGGGCCATCTTCACGGTACTCTTTGTGATCGTGCTCAACTTTTTTCTCTTTCGCATTCTGCCTGGGGATCCGGCGCGGGCGGGCATACGCGACCCGCGCTTGACGCAGGAGGCGCAGCAGCAGATCCGCGAGCGCTTTGGGCTGGACAAGCCGGTGATTAATTGTTTCGAGTCGCTAAACCCGCCCCGGCTGGGCTCGTGTGCAATCAATCCGCTGCAAACACAGTTTTTTGTATATATCAAGAATCTGCTCAGCGGTGAATTGGGCATTAGCTATCACACCAACCGGCCGGTGTTTGACATGCTGCGCGAACGCCTTTGGAACACGGTGCTGTTGATTGGCGCCGGCCAGATCTTGTCGATTATTGTGGGCATGGCGTTGGGGATCGTGGCGGCGTGGCGGGCGCGCACGGCCATTGACTACAGTGCACTCATTGGCAGCCTAACGGCGTGGAGTCTGCCCACTTTTTGGTTGGGCATTATTCTGCTCTTTTGGGGCAGCCACAACTTAAGTTTGCCCGTGGGCGGCAAGCTCACGCCGGGCGCCAGCTTTCCCAATAGTTGGGGCTATGTGCACGATGCGCTGCTACACATGCTGCTGCCCACGCTGACCTACACGATTATTTTTGTGGGCGAATATATGCTCATCATGCGCAGCACGCTGCTGGATGTGCTCTCCGAAGATTATATTTTGACGGCCAAGGCCAAGGGGCTCAAGACCTTTCAAATTTTGAAGGATCACGCGCTGCAAAACGCCATGTTGCCCATGGTGACCATCATTGCGCTCAACCTGGGTTTCACCGTGGCTGGGGCCATTCAGATCGAAACGGTCTTTTCGTGGCCGGGGCTGGGCGGCGCCATTTTTGAAGCCGTGGGTCGCCGCGACTATCCTATGCTACAGGGAGCTTTTCTGCTGATTGCCGTGGCCGTGGTCTTTGCCAATCTGCTGGCCGAATTGCTCTATTCGTATCTAGACCCACGCATCCGAACGGAGACCTGATGGCCCTTGACCTTGCTGCTGGCGCCACCCTTTCTTCCGCCTCCTGGCGGCGCTTTACGCGCAACCGCATGGCGCTCATTGGGCTGATCATGTTGGTGACAACGGTGCTTGTCGCCATCTTTGCCCCGCTGATTGCGCCGTACAATCCATACGAGCCGGTGCGCGTCACCATTGATGATATTTACGCACGGCCCAGCATCAGCCACCTGCTGGGTACAGACGACGCAGGCAAGGATGTATTTTCCAGCTTTATCTATGGCTCACGCGTTTCGCTGATCGTGGGCTTTTTTGCCTCGTTTATCTCCATTGCCATCGGCGGGCTGATCGGCATTGTGGCTGGCTTTTACGGCGGTCGCGTGGAAAACACGCTCATGCGCTTTACCGACATTATGCTCGTGATCCCCGATCTGCCGCTGGCCGTGGTGCTGGTGGCGCTGACCAAGCCCAGCCTCTTCAACATTATTTTCGTCATTGGCATTCTGGGCTGGACCGGCACGGCGCGCCTGGTGCGGGCACAGACGCTGGCCGTCAAGCAGCGCAAATTTGTGCTGCGGGCGCGCGCCATTGGCGCCGGCAACTGGCACATTATCCGCCATCACATTTTCCCACTGGTGCTGCCGCTGATTGTGGTCAATACGGTGCTGGTGATTTCGCTGGCTATTCTCAATGAGAGCGCGCTCAGCTTTTTGGGGCTGAGCGACCCCACCACGTTGAGCTGGGGACAGATGCTCAACTTTGCCTTTACGCGCGGCGCCATGAGTTCGGGCGCGTGGTGGGCGCTGGTAACGCCCGGTTTTGGCATTGTATGGCTGGTGTTGGCCTGCACGCTGCTGGGCCAAGGCATGGAACGCGTGCTGAATCCGCGGCTGGAGCTGCATCATTTGTCCGCGGTCACGCCGACGCCAACGGCGGAGACATTATAAACGATATTATTGGAGATTACACCCTGGACGTGACAAGGTGACAAGGTGACGGTCGTTTTCATTCTGTCGCCTTATCATCGGCAAAATGTGCGTCGAGCTTATCGAGGATTTCCAGGCCGCGCTGCGGATTGCCGAGGGCGGCCAAAGCGCGGAAACGCGTTTCACTGTCAAATTCGGCTAGCGCTTGCGTCGATAGCTCTTCAATAAGCTTGTTAACGCTGATCTTTCTGTGTTGCGCCAGTGCTTTCAAGCGATTGTGTTTGTCATCTGGCAATCTAACGGTTAATGTAGCCATGCTAATAGTTCCGTAGGTCTAAGAATTCGGATATCAGGAAAAGTCAGTTCTGAACCTTTTAAATCATTGACATTATTGGTCACAATGCAAAATGCATTCCCGGCAACCGCCAACTCTACGAGAAAATTGTCATTTTCATCGGACAAATTAGGCCGCCAAAGGTAATATATAGGAATCCATTGGCACACATTGTAATAAGCATTTAAAAGCTCTCTGATCTCGCTCATCGGTAACGGACACCGTTCCAAAATGCTTCCGCGACTTGATACCGCTTCGTATTCCAAAAAGAGCGAATTGCTTATAAGTGGGCTAAAAAGCCCCGTCAAGCAATGTCTCAACACTGCTCGATTCGGGCCATCTTTACCAATAAGCGCACCGATTATCACGTTGGTATCCACAACAATAGGCGTAGACATCTGCGAATGATAGCATATATGCCATCATAAGTCAACGTGGTATACCGACATTCATCACAAGGGGTTCTCGCTGAATGGCTGTTCTGAACGACAAAAACGTCATCCTGGACGTTCGCAATCTCTCTATCGACTATCGCCCGCTGGACCAGGCGCCGGTGCAAGCGGTGCGCAATGTAAGCTTTCAACTGCGCCAGGGCGAGGTCATGGGGCTGGTGGGCGAGAGCGGTTGTGGCAAAACGACGCTGATGTTGGGGCTCATGCGGCTGCTGCCGGCGGGCGGGCGCATTGTGACCGGCCAAGTCAATTTTATGGGCCGCGACTTAATGCAGTTGAGCGAACCGGAGATGAACGGCGTGCGCTGGAAGAACATCTCTATGATTTTCCAAGGCGCCATGAACGCACTCAACCCGGTGCACACAGTGGGTGATCAGATTGCCGAGGCGCTGCTTTTGCACACCCCAACGCGTGAAAAAGCGGTGTTGGACGCCCGCGTGCTAGAGCTGCTGGATCTGGTCGGCATCGCCGCCAGCCGCAAAGACCAATATCCACATCAATACTCGGGCGGCATGCGGCAGCGCGCCATGATCGCCATGGCGCTGGCCTGTAACCCACAAGTGGTCATTGCCGATGAGCCGACCACGGCGCTGGACGTGATGATTCAGGCGCAGATTTTGGAGCTGCTTTCCAACTTGCGGCGCGAGTTGGGCCTGGCTATTATTTTTGTGACCCATGACTTGGGCGTGGTGGCGGAGATGTGTGATGCGGTGCTGGTTATGTATGGCGGGGTGACCGCCGAGCTGGCTGATGTGGACACCATTTATAATGAGCCGGCCCATCCATATACGCAGGAGCTATTGCGCGCCTTCCCCGATCTAACCCGGCCGGGAGAAAAGCTGACCGCCATTCCGGGCTACCCACCGCGACTGGACCCGCCACCGCCTGGCTGTCGTTTTGCGCCGCGCTGCCCCAAGGTGTTTGAGCGCTGCACGCAGGAGGAACCCATGCTGCATGAGCTTGGGGATGGACACGTGGCCAGCTGTCATTTGGTAACAACATAATCAATGTCATAAAGTGAGCGAAAAGTGCGTCACACGAGGTCCGCCATTTTGGTCCTCGTATTCGCGTGGCATACTGTGCGTCGCACTGGAAGCCGCCTTACCTTAACGACATTGACAAAATAGTAGGACAAGCTTCCCAACTTGTCCAAACGGGGCAAGTTAAGAAACTGGCCCTACAAGAGAGACTCATGAGCGATTCTGTATTAGAAGCACGTCATTTACGCAAACTATTTCCGGTGGCGAGCGGTGGTCTTTTTCGCCGCCGGCCGCTATTTGTCCACGCCATTGACGATGTGAGCTTTACATTGGGCAAAGCCGAAGTGCTGGCCGTGGTGGGCGAGAGCGGCTGCGGCAAGTCCACGCTGGCGCTGACGCTGCTGGGGCTGGAGCGGGCCACGTCGGGCCAGATCTGCTTTGATGGCCAGGACATAACGCATGCTAGCCGCGTGCAGCTCAATGAGATGCGCCGCCACGTGCAGATGATCTTTCAAGATCCGTACGAATCGCTCAACCCCACCATGACCATTGGCGAAATTGTGGCCGAGCCGCTGGACGTGCACGGGCTGGCCGCGAGCCGCGCCGACCGCGAGGCGCGCGTCATCGCCGCTTTGGAAGATGCCGGTCTGAAACCGGCCGCCAATTACCTCAACCGGCTGCCCCATGAACTATCTGGCGGACAGCGCCAGCGCGTGGTAATTGCTGGGGCGCTGGTGCTGGAGCCACAGGTGCTGCTGGCCGATGAGCCAGTCTCCATGCTGGATGTGAGCATCCGCGCCGAGATTCTCAATCTGCTGGCCGAGCTGCGGCAGACGCGCGGTATTTCGATTCTTTTTATCACCCATGATCTGGGTACGGTAGGCTACTTTGCCGATCGCATTGCGGTCATGTATTTGGGGCGCATTGTGGAAATCGGCGCCACGCTAGACGTGCTGCAAAATCCGCAGCACCCGTACACCAAAGCCCTGCTGTCAGTCGTCCCCGCGCCCAACCCGCGCCTGCGCCGTCAGCGCATTATTTTGCAGGGAGAAACGCCCAACCCCATTGCCATTCCCGCCGGCTGCCGCTTTCACCCGCGCTGCCCGGTGGCCGAAGCGCGCTGCCGGGAGCGGGATCCGGTGTTGGTCGATGTGGGGATTGGACATGAGGCGGCATGTTTGTTGGTAGAAGGAATATGGGATTCGTGACAAAGTGAGGAAACCTGATGAACGATCAGAACATCTTTGAACAACTGCAAACGTACACCCAACAAGTGATGGATGAGACCGGTGTGCCCGGCGTGGCGGTGGGCGTGCTGCACAAGGGACAGATGCAGAGCGCCGGGTTTGGGGTAACCAATGTGGATCATCCGCTGGCGGTGGATGCACAAACGCTGTTTCAGATTGGCTCGATTACCAAGACGTTTACGGCGTTGCTCATGCTGAAGCTGGCCGAATTGGGCAAGCTGGACCTGAGCGCCTCCGTACGCACCTATTTGCCCAATTTTCGCGTGGCGGATGAAGCGGTATCGCAGCGCGTGACCGTGCGCCATTTGTTGACCCACAACAGTGGATGGGCCGGCGATGTGTTTGAAGACACCGGCGCTGGTGATGATGCGCTGCCGCGCTACCTGGAAATCCTGGTTGACGTGGCGCAATTGGCGCCCATGGAGACCACCTTTTCTTACAATAACGCCGCTTTTTACGTAGCCGGCGCACTCATCGAAGCGGTCACCGGGCAAAGCTATCAGGATGTATTGCGCGAACTGGTGCTGGCGCCCATGGGGCTGGAACATGTCTATTTTGACCCGGCAGACGTGATGACCCATCGCTTTGCCGTGGGCCATTCAATCAAGGAAAAAGATGGTGAACGCACGGCGGAAGTGGCGCGGCCGTGGCCGCTGCCGCGGGCGGCGTACGCAGTGGGCGGCATTGCCTGTTCCATTCCGACGCTGCTGCAATATGCGGCGTTTCAAATGGGCGATGGCAAAACAGAAAGCGGTGAACAGTTAATTTCACCGGCTTCACTTGAACAGCTGCACGCGCCCCAATTTGAAATTGGCGGCACGTTTGACGCCGTAGCCCACTCCTGGTTTATTGGCCACGTGGACGGCGTAAAGTATATTACCCACAGCGGTGGCACCAAAGGCCAGATTTCGCTGCTGCTGATTGTGCCGGCGCGGCAGTTTGCCGTGGCCATCTTCACCAATGCAGATCGCGGCAGCGCCGTGACGCGCGATGTGAGCCGGTGGGCGCTGCGTGAATATTTGGGGCTAAACATAACTGACCCCGAACCGCTCTCGCTGAGCGAAGCGGAATTGGCGCCATTTGCGGGGCTCTATAGCCGCCCCTTTGCCGATGTGGAACTGAAGCTGGTGGAAAGTGGATTGACGCTCCAGGTGACGACCAAGCAGGGGTTCCCTAGCCGGGACACGCCGCCCAGCCCCCCTTCACCGGTTATGCACGTGGCCTTTTATGACATGGACCGGCTCATCGTATTGGATGGACCAATGGCCAAAAGTCGAGCGGAGATTGTGCGGGACGCCAATGGCGAAATTGGTTGGTTGCGGGTGGGCAGTCGAATTCACATAAAGACAGAACATCCGAATATTTAAGGAACATTATGGCAAATTTACTAGATTGGAACATATTAGAGCATAAGGTCAAATCATACTTTGATGAGGAACTTGGTATTGATACCCCTCAAAAAGCTTTTCCCATTTTGATGGTTGCGAGCCTCCTCGGTATTTCCGATGAAGAAGCAGAAGATGCAATTACAGATGGCTCAAAAGATCGCGGAGTTGATGCGGTGTTTGTTGATGACAGAGACGGCCGCAATGCTATGCATGTCTTTCAATTTAA
>JACKBC010000038.1 GCA_020634755.1 Caldilineaceae bacterium
ACCAATGAAATTGTGAGCGACTCGATATCGAAACTAACAATACATTAGTATCAAGTACAACCGTGAATTTACCCCTCATTCAGCCAGGTTTCCATTGTTTCGTCAGATGAATTTCGCTCATCCCAGATTTCATCTGCTTCATTAATGGCTTTGCTGGCAAAGAAGTTTGCTAATATTTGCTTGAGTCGCAGAAGTTCTTGATAGTCCAAATCAGTCGTATACAGCTGTATGATTTCCTGTTGTAAGTTTTCTTTGGCGGTTCCCTGCTCTGCTGATGGCAAAATGAAGGGGGCTGCGTCCAGCAAACGTTCCAATAGTTTGTCTACGCTACTGTTACGGGTATTGGCTTGTTTACTGAGCAGCTTGTAAACTGGCTCAGAGACTTCAATAGTATAGGTCATCTTATCACCTTATTTAGGAAACCCACTACATTTAGGAAACCCACTACGCATCAACACTGTTGATCATTATAACAGAAAATAACGTCTGAACCCACTGTGATCAAGGGGTAAAAAGTTAGCTACCCCTACCGATACCTTTGCACCAGTTCAAACAGTGCGTCCACCCCAAACTGCAAGGAGTCCACCGGAATGCGCTCGTTGGCGGCGTGGACGGTGCTCATGGCGTTGAAGTCGCGGGGCAGGGCCAGCGGCAGAAAGCCGTAATTTTGGATGCCCAGTTTGGCGAAACAGCGGCCATCCGTAAAGCCGGAGGCCACGCTGGGCAGCGCAATGCCGCTGGGGTCGGCGTCTTTGAGGATGCCGGCCAGCGTGTCGAAGAGGCCCATGTCCACCGAGGCCGGGCCGGGATTGTGCTTGGTTATTTCCAGCGCTACGTCGTCGCCCAGCAGCGCGTGCAACTCGGCCATCATCTGGTCGGGCGTATAGCCAGGCAGCAGGCGACCGTCCAGCTCGATGCTCACCTCGGCGGGAATCACGTTGACTTTGTCGCTGGCGCGCAGGCCGGTGGCGTTGACCGTGTTGTGCAGCAGCGCGTCCATGCGGTTGCCCAGGCGCACGCCTTCGGCAATCAGCTCATCCAGCACCGGGTCGGGATCGGCGGCATCCATGAGCTGCTGCACCACGGTGCGAATGTTGGCCGGCGCCGTATCGGCCAGCGCCTGCAGCATTTGCAGCACAGGCTCGGTTTTATGCACCGGCAGCCGACTCTGGTTGAGCGTGGTGAGAAGCTGGCCCAGCCGCGCCATGGCGCCATCGCGCATGGGCATGGAAGCGTGGCCAGCCGGACCGCGCAGCGTGGCGCGCATCCAGCAGACCTGCTTTTCGCTGATCATGATCGAATAATATTTCTGGTCGCCGATCCACATGGGCGGACCGCCGCCTTCGCCAATGGCGTAGCGCACGCCCTCGAACTGCTCGGCATGTTCATCTACCAAAAAGTTGGCGCCATACTCGCTGCCCGCCTCTTCGTCGCTGAGCACGGTCAGAATAATGTCGCCGGCCGGAGTCACGCCTGCGGCTTTGGCGCGCAACAGCGCACAGAGCATCATGACCATGCCGCTCTTCATGTCCAGGCTGCCGCGTCCCCATAGATAGCCATCCACAATGTTGGCGGCAAAGGGCGGCTGCTGCCAATCTTGCCCGGCGGTGGTGACCACGTCCACGTGGCCCTGCAGCACCAGTCCCGGCGCCTTGCCACTGCCAGATAAACGGGCAATCAGGTTGGGCCGATTGGGGTCTTTGGCCAATACCGTCGTTTCAAAACCAGCCTCTTGCAGCAGCCCGTTGATATATTGGATACAGGCGATTTCATTGCCGGGCGGGTTGGTGGTGTCAAAGCGGATCAGGGTTTGGAGGAGGTCGATGGGTTGATCATATATGGCAGACATGGGGTTCCTTTGCGTGTTGCGTAGTGCGTGTACCGATTGAGAATCTTGTTTCGGTAAATGTTTCTTGTATGAAGGACGATTTTCCAAATCGCCATTTGGCCGGAAACGAGTGACCAATGTTCGTAGACCAGAGTCGGCGAGTAGGGATACTTGCCCTACGATTCACAACCATCTGTTCTGTCAGGGCAAAACTCATTTTAGCACATGCAAAACCGTCTACCAACATCCCGCAACATAGCGGGTGCGTCCCAAATTTGGGGCAAAATCACGCACCGCGTCGCCTCTCCCTGATTTGGCGCTGAAGCGCAAATCTGTCCCTCTCCACATGTGGAGAGGGACGCGGCGCACTCCTGGGTGCAGAGCAGGGAGAGGCAACACCCCCAATTCTGGGACGCACCTCAATACAGCCGATTCCTTTTCAACCCGTCTGATGGTAAAATGGCAAAATCCCCCGCCAAAGCTTTCCGAAAAATATTTTAAACCGCAGAGTACGCAGATTGTTGTCTGCATGCAAAAAATCTGTGAAATCTGCGTACTCTGCGGACCAAAGCTGAAAACAGAAAGTGAGAAATCATGCACGCCAAGATTACGGAAGTCGAGCGCATATTGCTGTGGGTGCCCATGGTGGACCGCGTGCGCATTGAGATGGAGCGCGCCAACATCCACACCTGGTCCGAGGTTGAGGTGATCCGCGTGGTGACCGATGCCGGTGTGGTGGGGTATGGCGAGACCATCCAGAATTACACCTGGGGCCGCGTGCCGGATACCGATCGCGTGATCGGCAAATCGCCCTTTGAGTGCATGTGGGACGACACGCTGGGCGCCGGTTTGCAGATGGCGCTTTTTGACGCGGCGGGCAAGCTGGCCGAGATGCCGGTCTATCGGCTGCTGGGCCAGCCGTGCCGGCAGTGGGCGCCCATCTCATTTTGGGATCACGACATGTCGCCAGAAAAGTATGAGATTGAGGCGCGCACAGCCGTGGAGCTGGGCTACACCTCCATCAAGATCAAGGCGCGGCCCTGGTGGGACGTTTATGAAACGGTGCAGCGTATTAGTGATGCCACGCCGGACTATTTCTGCATTGACGGCGACTGGAACGACTTTTTGTTGGACGTGTCGTTTGCCGTGCCGGTGCTGCGTGAACTGGAAGAGAATTTCCCCAAAATCAAAATCTGGGAAGGACCCATTCGCGCCGATGACCTGCACGGCAACCGGCTGCTGCGCGAAAAGATGGGCACGGCCATTGCCCACCACTACGGCTCGATCCCGCCCAATATCGCCATTCGCGACGGCTATTGCGACGGTTTCGTCATGGCCGGCGGCGTCTCTAAAGTGGTCAATGGCGGCATCTCCTGCGCCACGGCCAACATGCCCTTCTTCCTGCAAATGATGGGTACCTGGCCCACCATTATGATGCGGCACTTCGTCGCCGTGTTTCGCTTCCACGCCCAATGGCCCGCCATTACGTGCCACGATACGAACATTTTCGCTGCTGACCCAGCGCATGGATGTGGTGGAGGCTTTTGCGGCACGCGCCGGCTGGGCATTGAATGACGGCGCCGTTGCGCATCGCATTGACAGGCGGATCTGTCGCCGCCCAAGCGGCTGGTCAGTGAGCCGAGCCTGTGGCCAATATCTACTGGCTGACAACTCATTCACAATGGCACCTTGTGGAACTTCAGCTTCCGCACGGCCAACCAGCCCATTTTTGGTGCGGGTAACTCATACCACGCTCATCAGAGGATGACGGCACCCAGGAATGCTGACATGCGAGCGGGCGTCAGGTCGCCGGTGCTGACGCGGAGTACTGTATGGTATGGATAATGCCCTGATTTGCTGACATGAATGTGAGCCATAGATTATGCCAATCGAGCCTCGGCCTCGACGGTAGGCGGGCGTGGTTGATGCATCCCGGAGTCTTCAGAGGCTCTGGATTAGCTGACCGCCAACCGAATTCGACAGAAGCCAATCGTTCGCCGGCTGTATCGGTAATTCACGCGAATAAACACTGAGTGTGCAGAGAAAATCAGCGGTTATCCGTATTCCTCCGCATGCCCAATCTTAATTCCGCTAATCTCTATGGGGCAAAGCCGAACGTTTGGTAAAATTAGGGGTGTTTGGCGTCGTTTTCGGCAGGAAAAGCCAAAGAGCGACCGACCGCGCTGCTGCTGTATGTGCTGGTGCTTTAAGCATTTCAGTAAACGCGCAAAAGCCGCAAGTGAAGCGGGGATTTCCCCCGTGCGCAAGTGGTGGAGCATGAGATGCGCCAAGGCCTGCTGTTCGATCATGTACGACTGGCTGGATTGCAACAGCGCCACCACGCGCTGCCACTGTGCCATAGCGGCTGCATTGTGGCCACGGGCGCTTTCCAATTCACCAAAGTATAGATGGCACATGGCTATGTCGGCTGCATCTTGCAGCTGATTAAAGATTGAGATGGCGGAATTGAGCAATGTCTCCGCCTCATTCAGGCGATGAAGGCCGATATAGACGGCAGCTAGATAGCAGGAGCTGGTCGCATTTCCCTGCACTTTGGAATGGCGATGATTCAGCTCATAGTTACGCAACAAATAGGGGAGCGCCTTGGTATATTCCTGACGATAGAGCCAGAGCCGGCCCAAACTCTGATTGGCCGAATAAGCAAAATCTTCGTTTACATCGTGCTTTTCGAAAACGTGAGCGCTTTGGGCATAGTGGCGCTGCGCCTCCTCATATCGGCCACACATAAGCGCGATATTGCCCAGCAGGTTGAGCAGAAATCCGTGATGCTCCCAAAAAGTGCCTTTTATATCAATGCGGGCCCCATAATGGCTGACGGGTACAGGCATTACCGCATATTCCTGATTTTGCTCGCAGAGCGCAATTGCGTTTTGTAAATAGGTGGTTGCTGTTGCGTAATCGCCCAAATCAATCAGACAGACGCTAAATTGATGTATATCCACGCGTTTTAGCGCTGGTAGCGACTCATAGGCTTTCAGATTGATAATTTCTAAATAAAGTTGGACCGCGGCTTGTGGGCTTCGATAGTGATTGGCCACCAGCGCCGCACGGATCGTCAGGGAGGCAAATTTTTCCCAGTTCGCAAATCGTTTCACCTGTGCAGCCAGCGCGGTCCAAAGATAAAGAATGTCATTCCATCTTCCCTGTGCCCCTATATAAACATGCAGCACGTTGGCGAGCTCTGCAATCGTAGACAAGACGCTTGCATATTCGGGCGCTGTAGCCGGTATCTCCAAAAAAACATAGACAAAACGCACCGCCTGCTCCACAAAAAAGTCATCTACCTCACCCACACTCAAATAGTGGATAATTTGCTGCGCCTCGACCAGAAGGCGCTGCATCTGCCGCTCCGCCCAACTTATTTCCACGCCAGCACCTCGGCGCAAAGAAAGGTTGAGGTCAGACGATGGATTGCGTAAATGCGCCGGTCTTTCTCATCTTGCTGCACCTGTATGAGCGAGAGGGCAAGCAACTGCTGGATGGCGCTTTGTAAGGAGGGTGCCGGAATGGCGCAAATCGTGACCAGCCAATGCCAATCGGCCTGATCGCCGGCGCGCTGGATGGCAAAGAGCACGTTGCGCGCAACGTCATCCAGCATGCGCCAGGCTTCACGATAAATGGGTAGAGTATCAGGTAGATTGCCCAAGCGAACGCCTTCATACACCACCCTTTCGGGGGCGACCGCCAACTGACTTACCACCAATACAATGGCCAAGGGGTTGCCACCCACCAGATCATAGAGGCGTTCGGCATCCACCAAGCGGGCGTTTTTAGCACGTGCCGTGTGTTCAATAAAACGGATGGCAACCGCGCGGGACATTTCGCCCAGTTCCACGGTACCCACGCGTTTCAAGGCAGGCAGCGTCTGGCGGCTGGTGAGCAAAAACTTGGTGGGGCCAGCCAATTGGATCAGCAGCGGCGTCAGCGAACGGAAATCTTCAACAGTCTCTAAATTGTCAATAACCACTAGGTGCGGTTCGGCGCGCAGCGGCGTTGCCAATTTTTCCACCTTTTGCGCCAACGGCAGACGCAATACTTCGGCCAACTCAAGTTTCGACCCCAATTCGTCAAAAAGCTGTTCCAACCGCACCTGCCCCCCTTGCCCGTGGATGCCCGCTTCCGTCAAATATGTTTGCTTGGCCGTAATCCAGACCAAGTTGCGTAAGGATGTTGCCTGCGGAATAAAGCGGCGCACCGCCTGATCCGCCAGTGCCGTTTTGCCGATACCGCCAATCCCCTTGATGCAGAGAATCTGATGTTGTGCAGCGTCCGCCAGTTGATCTACCAACGTATTCACAATGTTTTCCACGCCGAATAGCTGAGCATAACTGGCCAACGGCAAGCGAGCTGATAAACGGTTTACATGGTCCAGCTGCCGCGCCTCACTTTCCGCCTGCAGCAGCTGTTGGGTAAAACGCACAATGGCCGCATTCTGCTGATTATAAAAGCTGCGTTCGGACTGGGCGAGCGGGCGTTGGCTGGTCACCATTTGGGTAACGTTCTGTCTCTCCCAAAAGCGACCATGTAGCAGATCGGCATAGGTGGGCTCTACTTGTCTCAACTGCTTCAAAATGAGATCAAATTGATGACATATTGTGCGGTCCAGCGTCCAATCGGGGTGCTGCATGCTAGCCGAAGCCACCAGCATCGCGGCATCTGCCCCGTACTTTACCAGGCGGAGGGGATTGTGTAGATTGTTAAGAAGGCTGTGGACTTGCTTGGTTGCAGCATCCAAAGGAGGAGGGAAAGCCATAGAAGGGACCTCTTGATTTTGTTAGCGATGAAGGGCAAACGCGAATTTCCGCATGGGACGCCCAAAGTGTGCAGGTTTCTTGCAGTTTTAGCGCGAAGAGATGCCCTATTATACAAAGTGAAAAGAGAGCTGGCTAGCCCCAATGGCCCATATATGACGTGAAATCAGGTGGGGTTGGGCAAATTCAGAGAGGTTCAATAGATATTCAATAGATTTTCAGTAGATCGCAACGGCAAAACATAGAGACGGGTTCGACAAACCAGGCCGATAAACCAGCTCAATGCCTAGATTGCCAACACAGCTGTGGTCTACTGATTATTGGGTGACGATGTAGATCATCGCGTTTAATTCATGCTGTACTCAGAAATCTTGCACCACTTGAACAATCAGAAATACGAGCGAGCAGCGGAACTATTGGTGGCTGAGGCGGCTTGCGCTGGCACGCAGCTGGACCCGGTTGCGTTGTGTCAATTACTGGCAGAATTCCCGCGTGAATTGTTCGACGCCAATCCAGATCTACTGCGCCTGCAAGCCCGTTGCTTACTGCGCGACGAACGGCTGGATGAGGCCGTGACCGTTTTGCAACGCGCCAATTTGCTCTTTATGGCGCAGCAAGATTACAACTTTGCCGCCGAGTGCACATTTGAACTGGTGCGCATCTATCATCGCCGCGAGGATTTTCGCACGGCGCTACTCTATTTGCAGGAAGCCGAAGCCCTACTGCCCCAGATTACCGATGAGGCGCTGCGTCCACATCTGCACTTGCGGTTGGCCACGCTATACCCCGACGTGGGCCGGCTGCGCGAAGCGATTGAACAGGCGCGGCGCGCCTACGATCTCTTCAAATTTGTCGGCGATCAGGCGCAGCAATTTAGGACCATTTCTTTGTTGTCCATATTACATCGACAGGCGGGCCAATATGATCAGGCGTCGGCCTATCTAATATTGGCGCGTTCATTGAATACGCATGTTGATTTAAGCGCTGAAGCCCAGGCCATGTTGCTCAATGGCGAGGCGCACGTGGCCTGGTATCGCGGTGATTTAAATACGGCCCTAGCCAAAGCAGTTGAATTGCGCCAATACACGCGCACGCAGCCCACTGGCAAATTTCAGCTTTATGGTACTTTGGTGTTGGCCAATATTCAGCGCAACCTGGGCCAGTATGCGGAAGCGACGCAAACGTATGGTGCGGCGCGGCGGTTGGTGGCAAGTCTAAACTTGCCGCTCTTTGCGCCGTGGATTGATGCCCAGACCGGCTGGCTACACGTGCTGCGGGGTGAATATAGCGTTGCCCGCCAACACATTTATAAAGCGCTGGAAACCCACGATCGCGGCCAGATGATGAGCTTCAACGTCAATCTGGCCGCCCTCAACGCCTTAACCGGCTCTTGGCACCGCGCGGAAACCCTGTTGCGTTCATCGTTGGACTTTTATTTGCGTTCGGGTGATGAGCTGGCCATCCACGAAATATATATGCAGCTGGCCTACGTGGACTATAAGTTGGGCAAAATAGAGTCGGCGCGCGCCCATATAACGGCGCTGTTTGACTGGCTACATCAGCACCACATTTTTTACTTGCCGCTCTGGTGGCATCCACAAATTGCCGGCCAGGTGTGTGCACTTGCCATTGCCGAAGAGACCCACCCTCTGTTGGCTGAACGCATGCTAATGCGACACGTGCAGGCGGCGGCTTTGCCCTTTTTGCGCCCGCTGTTGGAACATGCTGCCGAGGCCGTGCGCGAACAGGCCAGACATCTGCTTGAAATGCTGGACGATGACGTGGTCATCCGCTTGGACGGCGTAAAGGATCCCCGCATCCGTCAGGTGCTGGAATCGCTCTTGGCGCAAGGCATTCTGCGCCGCAGCGGCTTTGTCCGCTTGCAAGAAACGTTAACGACGGCCCAAAATCGTCGCACGCGCAACCCAGTTCTTGTGGCGGTCTTTGGGCTCTATGTACAGGGGGCCTCTCGAGAGGAAATCGCTGACCAGATCGGGCGGGCAGTCGACACTGTGCGCAATTACATAACTATGCTCTACGCCACGTTTGATCTGCCGCAAAGTGATTTTCGCAATGATATGGAGCGGCGCCAACGCCTCTTCGAGTTGGCCAAAGAGGCGGGGTATATTTAGGACCAAATTCGGGACCCAGGGGGCTGGAAAGCCGGTTAGAAATAGATATAATCATTTATTGAAGCAGCGCAATTGTAGCCTTTTTTCATATCCTCTCAAATGTTTTGGCACCTACACGCTGTATTTCAGCCTATTCATACGCAACAGCAACTCTATTTTAGCAACTTACACTCATCAAGGAGAAAGCGTAATGTCAAGATGGCGCCGGAAGGTTGTCTCTATTTTTATTGCACTCTTTACAATACTTGCCTTTTATGTATTTCCAGTTTTGGCTGGACCGACGATTATCACGGAGGCCAGACGTTCCGTATCGCCCAATGATATCTGCGTCAACCAGGAGGCAACCGTCACAGTTGAATTAACCGGCCAGGCGGATGCTTTGCCCGGCGGCAAAAATATTGTGCTTGTGATCGACCAATCGGGGAGCATGGCGAGCGAGAGTCGGTTGGTGTTGGCCCAACAAGCTGCCAAAGGGTTTATAGACCAAATGAATGCGGCTGAAGATAGCGTGGCGGTTGTTTCGTTTAGTGATGCCGCCACAGTGCAAATTGGGTTGACGCAGGATTTTCAAGCCGCCAAGAATGCCATTGATGCGCTAACGACCATAAATCAGACCAATATGAACGATGCGGTTAATCAGGCCGCCGCGCTGCTGGCCGGTGTTTCCAATGGCGCCGTTGTTTTGTTATCTGACGGCGATTGGAATGATGGTGGGGATCCTGTCCCTAGCGCCAAAGCAGCCAAAAGTAATGGAATTACCTTTTTTACCATTGGGTTGGGCTCGGATGTGTTAGCCCCAAATAGTTTAGGGCGCAATGCACTTATTGGCATTGCGGGTACGTCCGCTACCGATCAATCTGGTTCTGGCGCCGACTATTATTTCGGGCAGGCGCAGGTTCCCCAACAGCTTCGTCAGGACAGATACGGTTACCAAACAATCCGCAACGATGATTTACGAAAACGTGTCAACCAATCCTTACGACAGTTTTAAACCTTATTTTCGCGCATAACCAATATCACGGGCAACACAGTTTCCATTCAGCTAAGTCAACTGTCGGCGGCGGTTAATAAGTTTTCATATCGCATCCGCGCCAATAGTTCCGGGACGTTCTCCTGCGGGTCGAGCGGTCGTGAACAATGATCCGGCCAGAGGCCAGCAAAGCATCAACCCTACCGAAAGCCGCAATAACATTGACTGCGCGTAACCGGCAGTTCTGAACTGTTTGAGCCCATTACCGTGGTGTTTTTGGCAAGTGGCTGGCTACGAAGTCGCGTACGACACAAAACAACTGAATGGACTCACTATCAATCGCCAACATCAAAGGGTAGGATTGTCGCGGGGCGCCTGCCTCGTTGTTTTTTCAATGCCCGGCCAACGCCAAGGGTGCAGCTTGTGATCAAAGTATATCAGTATTGTGGATATGAGTTTCAGAAGGTGCTGGTTGATTGAACAAACGAAAAGAGGCAAGAATGAAGTTGGGGGAAGCTGGCTGTATTGTTCTAATGACACTGTTGTTAGCAGCTTGCATGGCCCATATTTCTACCGTCAGCGTTGATCCCGATGTGCTGGTCGAATATCACCGTTCGGGTGGCTTTGCCGGGCTGGATGACCAACTCGCGATTCGGCGCAATGGCAAAGCTATATTATCCACGCGGGACCAAACCATTGATGTGCTCTTAACAAATGAACAGCTTGTGCAAATTGAACAACAGCTTGAACAAGCAGATTTTTCCCAGCTTGCTGGTAATTATGAGGCCACAAGTCCCGGCGCCGACCAGGTAGAATACATATTCCTCACGAGCGGCGCAAGGCCTGATACGACAATGCCTGCAGCAACTTAACCGCTGCCAGGGATCATCTTGACGGTTTACGGTTCCACGCTTTTGAATCAAATTGAACAGTTTCTGCCAATCTGTTTTCATAGTCAGTAGATCGCAATGGCAAGCAATAGATTCGGATTCATCAATCGAGACCGACGCCTGGATCGCCAACACCGTTGCGGTGTACTGATAAAGATGTCGAGTAAACGTACCGTTTTGGTTCATCATTTCGACATTATTCTATTGATTACCACAGTAGCACCACACCATGCCTGTGGTGCCACGGGCCGTCCACAGCCTGCGGGATGCGGCTGGCGCCGATACGCTTGAACGAGACCATTACGCCCAGCTTATTGGGCGGACGAAAGCCAGGCTTCAGCCAGGTGTGCAGAAGCGCTAACCTGATGCGCCTGGCAGATGGCCTTTGTGCAGGAACATGGCGTTATGCAAGATGCCGCCAGCATCTGGCTGTAACAGACACTGCATTCAATTTATTTGCAGCACACCACGCAGATGCCACCGGCGGCGTCTCTGCCCACAATGCACAAATGAAAATGCATGTAAAGACAGCCGAGGGCGTGGTCGAAGCCATTAGCAGCGGCTTTGTGCCGGGCATTTCGCTGGCGGCTGTCACGGCGCAGATTTCCGAGCAGCAGGCGACCGAGCTGGCGCGCAAGCTACTGCCTAACGCCGAACTAACCAAGGCGCCTCAACTAGTCGTGTATGCCGGTTCGGGCAGCTCCGTCGCCGCCGACCTGGCCCAGTTGGTTTGGGTGGTGGATCTGATTGATGTGACTGCGCCCGCGCGTAATCTCTATATGGTCGACGCCCAAAATGGCCAAATCGTCGACGTGATCGAAACGCTATATGAGAGCACAGCCGCTGCGCCTGTCCTACAGGATGAGCCGAGGACAGATGGCGATGTGGATGCGGCCGCTGTGCAGGCGCCGGAGATTGTGGGAGGGGAGGAGGCTAATCTTGTAGATTGGCCGTGGATGGCTTTAGTATTTGTTAATTTTTCTACTGACTCATCCAGATGTGGTGGCACACTTATTCATCCTTTCTGGATTTTAACAGCGGGACATTGTGTTTTCGATGAAAATACAAATTCAGGATGTCGATGTTGAGGTGTGGTACTGGGCGCTGCCATCAAATGGTGCGGTGGCGATGATTGCCGTACACGACATCCCGATTATGATCCTACTATAGTGGATATGGATATTGCTTTATTACATCTTGCTACACCGTCATCTCGACAACCTGTTAGGCTGCTACATTCATCTGGAAGTTTGTGGGCCAGTGTTGGACAACTGGCCACAGTTGTCGGTTGGGGTCTCACCGGAGGGTTGATATTCGATGATTCATTAAGACAAGTGAGTATCCCTATTGTAGATAACGCCATCTGTACTCCGGAACTTGCAAACGCTGACCCCTCGGTTACTGTTACGGATATTAATTTGTGCGCCGGATATGGAGGCCAGAAAAACACTTTGCTGAGGAGATAGGCAGGGCTACCGAGGGCAATGGGTTACGAAATGCCGAAGCTGGAATAATACAAAGGTGACTGGGTCAGGTACTATTAATATCAGTTCGTTAACTATTCAGCTTATACTAAGCTGGATCTATTCGTTGACACTTGGATCATACCCGCAATTACTTCATCTACGGTATGTAATGCTGTAATAGATATTCCGCAATCAGAATGTCAAGCCCTCACCACATTTTACCAGTCTACAAACGGTTTGGAGTGGCTACAAGCTGAAGGTTGGCTCGTGACTTTTACCTCCCCTGCATATGGCGAAAAACGGATATGACTTTGGCTTGACCCAAATAATGAACTGGAGAAGCAAAAGTTAAGCCGCCAGAGCTGGGTAACCTGACCGAATTGCGCACCTTGCGCCTCAACAACAATGGCATTATGGGCGTCATCCCATCAGAGTTAGGCGGACTGACGCAACTACAGCAGCTTTATCTGGCCGACAATCAGCTGCGTGGCCTAATTCCGTCTGAACTGGGTAATTTGGGGCAACTAACCGCTCTCGACCTAAGCGGCAACAAACTTATAGGACACATTCCAGGCGCACTGGGCAACTTACAACAGGCTACCAACATTCTCCTGAGCGACAACGAATTAACCGGACCCATTGCCGACGCTATTGGCAACTTGCCAAATCTGATGCTGCTCGACTTGAGCCACAACCAAATTGGGGGCGAAATCCCGGCGACGCTGGGCAATCTGCCCCAAATTGTTGATTTGTACCTGAGCCACAATCAGTTCACTGGCCGCATTCCGGTGGCGCTGGGAAGTCTCACAACCATTGGTGCGCTGGATGTGAGCTTCAATCAGCTCAGTGACCAGTTGCCGGTTGAGTTGGGCGCACTGCCCTTTTTGCGCAATCTGCATGTGGAGCAAAATCAGCTGGGCGGCCCGATTCCTGATGAATATACGGCTCTGACGCTGAACAGTTTTCACTACAATGATACCAATCTCTGTGAACCAAACACAGCTACTATCAATAATTGGCTCGACACCATAGGGGAACGAGTCGGCACCAGCAAAGCTTGTGCGCCTGTCAATCCTGATGACGCACACTTTATTATTACGTATGACGCCCAAGGTGGACGCACCTTGCCTGGCACGCCAGTGCGTATTGACGAGCAGGAACCGGTGGGCGACCGGGATGTAGACAACGCTCACGATTTTGCCCGCGCTACCTATAGTTACTATATCAATACGCACAACCGCAATAGCTATGATGGTGCAGGCGCCACCATTGTATCCAGCGCCCACTATGGGCGCAACTATAATAACGCCTTTTGGGATGGCCAGCAGATGGTCTATGGCGACGGCTTTGCCGCGCGCGATGTTGTGGCCCATGAGCTTACCCACGCTGTCACCGAACATAGCGCTAATTTGGAATACAAGTGGCAGTCCGGTGCGCTCAACGAAAGCTTCTCCGATATCTTTGGCGCCATGGTGGACCGCGACGATTGGCTCATGGGCGAAGATTTGGCGCCCGATGCGCTTGGGGGGCGGGAGGCCATTCGCAGCTTGGCCGACCCAGCCAAATTTGGACAGCCGGCCCATACAGACGATTGGGTACGCACCTGTTCGGACAATGAAGGCGTGCACACCAATAGCGGCATCTTTAATAAAGCCTATTACAACATTGCCACGGCAATTACCAAAGAGCAGGCTGAGCGGATTTTCTATCGTGCGCTGACCACCTATGTGGGAACCCAATCTAGCTTTGCTGACGCAAGAGCCGCTGTTTTACAAGCTACGGCTGATATTCATGGCAGCGGTACAGATGTGTATCGGGCCGTCGAAGATGGGTTCAATGCGGTTGGTTTGACTGCGGGCTGGAGACCTGATGGCAATAGCTGCGTCTGTGCTGCCACTACCGCCGTCTTGAGCGCGGCCGATGCAGCTGACTCTGTGTCGGCGCTGCAAGTGGTCAGCACGCTTTACGCCGTGCGCGACAACGTAATGACTGATGCGCCAATTGGGCGTCACTACAGCGAACTATATTACAAGCACACCCGCCAAATTACCATGCTGCTGCTCTTTAATGGTGATTTGCGCACCGCAGGTACGCGGCTGCTACGCACCTTTACGCCAGGCTTGCAGGGGCTGGCCGACGGTCATGGCGTCGATGTGATCACACCCGAAATGGCGCAAGATGTGCAGAATTATGTGGACGCGCTGGCGGAAACCGCCGCTCAGAACAACAATGCGGAATTGGCTCAGGCCATTGCCGATGAGCGAGCGCGTATTGACTGGAGTCAACTCGAAGGCAAGACCTTTGATGAGGCCTGGCGGTATTTAAATACGCTGGTATTGCAAAATCAGTTATTCTTGCCTATCTTTGAGAATCACTAATCGCGAACGCAAATAAGAGGAGTGTAAAAGAAGTCGAGACATGAATGGCGGCGGGATTATCTGTGCCACAAAGAAACTATTCTGCCGTCTTTCGTGTCGCTCCATAGAGCCATGCCACCTCCAATTGCGTGCTCTATTGGGCAGGCGTCCAAATATGGCGCAACTCGGTCAGGCTACCGATCTGGCAGAGCTGCACACTGATATAACTCAACGAGGCTTTCATCAATGAAAAATTTGTATACGCGCAAGGCGTGGTCTGGCTTACTCTTGGTCTGCGCAGCCCTGATCGGTCTGTGGGCGTTTGGGTTTGTCGATGTCGGGCGCACTGTGGCCCAGGTTGCGGCGGCAGAGCCTATCGGTGCCGAGATGGGTACACCTGTGGCCCTGGCTGGTTTTGGCGGGAAAGGCGATCAGCGTGATGCGGATCTCTATCCGGCGCTTGCCTACGATGAACAGAACAGTCGCTATTTATTGGTTTGGCAGACGACGGTTAATGCCGGTTCGCGCAATGATGGCTTTGATGTGTATGGTCTGTTCCTAGCCGCAGATGGGAACCCACTTTCAGAACCATTCCGTATCTCCGATAGAAACACAGCGGCGCGTAGCGACCGCGCCGCTGTGGCGGTCGGGCCCAATGGTTTTGTCGTAGCCTGGACGCAGCGCGGTGCGCCCTGTCGGCTTCTGGTGCAAACGGTGACAGATACAAGCGGCGTAGCGGATAATGTGTTGCAGCTAGGCGGCACGCTACATCAACATTCCCCTCAGCTTGTGTACAATGCTCAGCGCGATCGCTTTGTAATTGCCTATGTGGATGGGGATGATTATCTACCGCCAACGCTTTTTGCCGCCAGTGTTGCCGACTGTGGCGACAACCTCAACAGCGCCAGCCAGATCAAGGCTGCCGAATTTCATTTTGAAAACGGTGAACCGCTGGTGGATACACAACTCACTCTTTCGGAAGCGCTGGGAGGTGGGTTCCGTCCTGCTATGGCCTATAGTTCATCGCTGAATCGTTATCTGGCTGCCTGGGAAGATCGACGCGCTGCTGGTGGTGAAGCCAACTTTTTCGCTATGTATGCCCAACTGCTAGATGGTGATCTGACTGCTACAGGAAATAATATCAAATTGAGCAACGGCAGCTACTACATTAGCACCGATTCATCCGCCACGTGGACGCCGCGTCCAATTGTCATGGCCAGCGCTACTAACTTCCTCACCGCCTGGTATGAGCGCGAGTCCACCAATGACGTTGCCATTTGGGATATTACAGCCAGACTCATTGGGGATACGGGGGCGCCGCAGTCTGCATTTCAGGTAGCCCAGATGACATATGCCCAGGCGCCCGCGGGTAACGCACCCACTGGTTTTCTAAGCGGTGCCTTCAATTCCATCACCGGTGAATATTTGATCGGCATATCCAGCCATACCGAATCTTTATGGGGGTATCTCTCTTCTGCGCGTGTGCAGCGTATTACAACCGCAGGAGAATTACTACGTCTGGATGGTTCATCGCAGACCGCGGCCGGCGTGGGGCAATTGATCGATTTAGATCTTGACGACCAGATTTCGATTGTGCTGGCTGCAAATGAAAAGTTCGGACTACATACTGGATACTTTGCCACCTATGGCAAACATGCTCCTGGTCAACATTCACAGGATTTTAATATTTGGGGCGGTACGATTTTACAGGGGAACGTCACTCCCACATCGACGCCAACCTTTACAGCGACACCTATCCCAACAGCGACACATACGCCGACGCCAACACCGACCAGAATCCCCATCTACTTACCACGTGTGTTTAGATGAGGGGTGTGCATAATTCTCTGCCCGACTGGACATTTGTTTGCAGACTCATGTGCGAGGCACTACCCATGAAAGTGGCTGTTGTGCGGCCGCTATGTTAGGCAGCGAAATGCACGCTAACCGCCTCTCCTTGAATAAATTGCCTATGCACCCCTCATTAAGATGAGCAGTTACAAGGTTTGAAGACTCTAAAATTTGTATGACCCTTGCTCCTAGACCGTCCCTCGTTCTAGGAGCTTGTCTATCTGCTCATCCCTGTCTTTCACTGCCGCCCCGTGGCGCCAAGGACCGTCTTTGCAGACGATCCCTGGCGCCACTTGTCCTTGCATCAGTACCCATTCCCTTTGGCGCGTGGCCGCCGCGCTTGATAACCGATTTTACGCTTTGAAAACGCCGCCGCTGGATGGATTATTGCGCGCGATTGGGCGTAACGGCATAAATATAGAGATCGCCGATTTGCAGCGGCGATACGACGGCGCGCAGCTGGACTTCTGCGTTGTGGCTGAGCAAGTCCACAATCTGCTGCTGGCCCTCTAGCGTGGATTGCTGCTTGTCGGGCGCCCGCAGGACAAGGGAGAGATAGAGCCCCCCATCGCGTTCCAGTCGCGTTTGCCAGCGGGATGGATGCGCCAGCAGCTCCTGCTGGCTGGATACATACGCCGGCTGGGCGGCGTCCAGGTAGAGCGCCAGGTTAAACCAGTGGATGCTGGCCTGGTTATCAAAGACAACGACGCCAGCGGTCGCCAAATCGGCTGGCTGTAGGCGGGGCGGCGAGCCAAAATCGCGCACGGCTGGGTGCAACTGCACCAAGTTGAGCACAATCAGCAGGACAATAAAAGCACGGATGGCAACTTTGACCCGCGTCGTTTGCTGCAAAATGAACAGCGTCACCAGCGCCACAAAGGGCGTGGCAAAGTTCATATATTGAGCCCCCATGGCGTGGTGCGGGCTGATCAGGAGCAGATAGAAGAGGGCGGCGCCCAACACCGGCAGCACGGCCAGCATGCTAACGCCAAAAGGGTAGGCGCTGAAGTCGCCCAAGCGGCGAATCGGGCTCCATACAGTCGCACCGGCAAGCCGATGGGCGCGCAGCTGTTGGACCCATACCAGCAGGAGACTCAGGCCCATGGGGCCATACAGCATGGCGCAAATATAGGCGGTGCGGCTGAGGCGGCGAGGCAGCCCCGACCAAAAATCGGGCCGCGGTTCGGCTAGAAAAGTAAAGGCCCAAAAGAAGTCTGGATAGATCCAGATAAACGAGAGCAGCGCCATGGTGAACAGCGCCAGCAGCGAAATCACGACGCGCCACTGGCGGCGACCAAACTTTATCCCCAAAACAAGCAGGCTGGTCACAAGCACAAAGAGAAAGAGATAGTGGGTGAGCAAGCCCAGAACCGTGGCGCAAAGCAGCACGCTGCCGGCCCCAAGCCGCTGGCGTTTAGGGCGCTTTTTGTAAAATACGCCATAGAATGCATAGGCAAAGAGCAGCGTGAGCAGCGTCAACAGCACGTACGCGCGGGTCAGCGCTGAGACGCGCACCGAAAGTGGGTGCAGCCACCAGAGTACGCTGAGCCACAGCGCCATCTGGCGGTCATGGGTCATGGCGCGGCCCCAGGCCACAATCAGCGCCAAAATGAGCCCTTCCAGCAGCAGATTTAGCAGCGCCCCAGCCCAAAATGTAACCCCAACTAGGCGCGTCCAGCCGTGCAGGAGCCAAAAGTAGAGCGGCGGGTGGATATCCCACATGGCCAGATCGCGGGCCACCGCGCTCAAACCCAACCCGGCTTGGGGCTCGATGAAGCGCGTCCAGGCGCTTACCGGCGCCCAAGTGGCCAGCGGCGCTTTGGCTTCGCGCAGCAGAAGACGATACTCGCCCTCGTGGGCGGTGGCCGCCAGATAGGCGCGAATTTCGTCACCCGCTAAATATTGTTTTTCCAACAGAGGGATGAGGCGGAACACAAGCCCAATGAGGATGGCGATGACCCACCAGCGCCATAGACGTTGCTCGTTGATGATTGACATGAAATAGTTAAAACACCGCAACGGTGTTGGCGATATAGGTGTCGCTCTCGATTATTGAATCCGATGTTCTCTCTGGCCGTTGCGATCTGCTGATATTCAGTACTCCGCAGCGGTGTCGATGATTCAGACGTTGGTCTTGGTTTATGAATGCAGCCCCATTTTGGGCCATGGCGGTCGACCGTTTTGCGGTTTGTGTTTCTACCCGCTCAATGGCTAGCGGCGGGTGTGGCGATCTGCCAGTAATGAGGAGGTTGCAGCACGCCTTTGCTGTTCAGCGCATTGTAGACGCAGAGCGGATAGACCCGCAGATGATAATCATAGGGATAATTCCAGTTCTGTTCATAAATACCCACGTCCACAAAATATTGGCCTTCTGCCAAATCGAGCCGGTCCAGTTGCAGCGTAACTTGGCCTTCGCCCAGCAAGGTGGGCACCTGCACATTCTGCGCTTGCGTGTTGGATTCAAAACAGACAAAGCCGTCTTCACGCGTGAGCATGACGCTGAAAATGGGCGCGCTGATGGCTTGCGCGGCGCGATAGCCAATCTGCACCTGGAGCGAGGCCCCATTGCCTACTTGCTGCACTTCCTGGCCAAACCAATCAAGCACACGCACATGCGCGATTGCGAGCTCTTGCGAACCAAAGCGATTTTCATTTAACTTGAGCGCGGCTGGCGGCATTATGGGCTGATTGGATGGCGGCAGCAGCATCTGCTGTTGTTGCTCGTCGCCGGTGGCGGCAAGGTATTGGCGCAACACGCTGTCGGTATCGCCATACGCAGCGACCTGACCTGCGTGCAGCCAGATGGCCTCATCACACAAGCGCTGCACCAGCAGCGGGTCATGGCTGACCAGCACAATTGTGCAGCCCTGTTCTTTGAAGCGATTGATGCGCTCTAAACATTTGCGCTGAAACGCCAGATCGCCAACGGCTAAAATTTCATCGATCAGCAGAATATCTGGATCGATGTGGGCGGCCACGGCAAAGGCCAGGCGCATTTGCATGCCGGTGCTGTAGGTGCGCAGCGGATCGTCAATGCGCTGCGCCAGTTCTGCAAATTCCACAATATCTGTAAACCGTTGGTGACCTCGCGGCGCGTCAACCCGGCAATGACGCCGCTTACATAGATGTTTTCGCGCCCGGTCAGGTCGGGGTGAAAGCCTGCGCCTAAATCCAGCAGCGCCCCAATGCGTCCGTGCAGCGAGAGGGCGCCTGCGTCGGGCCGGCTAATTTTGCCCAGCAGCCGCAGCAGGGTCGATTTGCCGGCGCCGTTGCTGCCCACAATGCCCAGCGTGCGTCCACTGTCTGATGGTAAAATTGACGTTGTGCAAGGCCCAGGTGCGCCGCGTGGGGCGCAGGTAATTGAACCCGTGCGCCAACACTTCGCCCAGCGTGGTGGGCCGTTTGGCAGAAAAGTGTGCATATTGCTTGCCCAGATTGTGAGCCACAATTGCGTGATGCATTTATAGTTCCTCAACAAAGCGGTAGCTGGCCCGCATAAAGAGACGATAGCCGCCATACAATAAACAGATTGAGATGCCGGCCAATACGAGAAGCGGTTGCAGCGTCGGCAGCTCATTGCTCAACAGGATCGCTCGGTATGCATTGACCAGGTGTACAATCGGATTGAGCGCATAGATAGCCTGCCAGCGCTGGGGAATGCTCTCGGCGTCGTAGAAGATCGGCGTCAGATAAAAGCCCAGCAATAGCGCCACGGTGACCAGATGCTGCATATCGCGCAGGGTCACCTGGAGGGTGGCGAGAAAATAGGCCACGCTGAGTGTAAAGAGAAATTGCAGCACCACAATGGCCGGCAGCGCCAAAATCGGCAGCGTCGGCGCAATGCCGGACGCGGCCAGGAAAAGCAGCACAATGGGCAGCGCCAGCACAAAGTGAATCAAATTGGTGCTAATGGTCACAATCGGTAAAATCGCCGCCGGGAAATCGGGCCGCTTGATCAAATTGCCGCTATCTACAATCGAGGCTGTTGCGCCCAACAATGAAGTTTGCAGCCAGTTCCACGCCAGCAGCCCAATAAAAAGATAGAGCGTATAGTGGGGAATCTGCAAAGGCAACACGTAGCGAAAGACAAAGCTAAAAACCATGACCTGCAGCAATGGGTTCAGCAACGACCAGGCAAAGCCCAAAATGGAGCGGCGGTAACGCAGCTTTAGATCGCGCGCCACCAGTTCGCGCAAAAGGTCACGCTGATAGATCCAGCTGTGCGGGGCCAGCGCTTCCAGCTTGGCCGTCAGCGTCGGGTTTCTGCGCATCAGCACAAAGAGCCCCATCCCGGCTATACTTAGCCCGCCCCACATGAGCCACGTGGATATGGGATAATGAGCAGCTGGTTCTGTGGCCACTTCTGTGTCCGCTACTGTGTCTGCTTCTGTGGTTACTCTTATCACATCTTCAGGAGGCGCTTTTGTGGCCTCGTTTGCGCCCGCTTCTGTAGCCGCCGCGGGCGTCTGTGGAACATTCCCCATTTCAATGAGCTGATCGTCTTTGGCCAACGTTTGGTAATCTTTGTCCGCCGGTGCATCCCACAGCTGCTGGCTGACGCCGTCCTGCGTTTGGGTAACCAAAAAGCCATAATCAATGCTGGCGCCTGCCGGCACGCGCAGCGTTGTGACGAATTTGTCGTCCTGGCGCTGCATGGTCGTATACATTACCTGGTCCGTGATCACCGTATCGGCGGGGAACAGGCCGGGCAGGGCATGGGTCAAGCCAGCCGTTGAGTTCACACCGCGCGAGATGCTGTCGGTCCGCGGGCGGTACAGTGGATTCCCAAATGGTCATCTCGGTTACCGCTGACGCGGCAAGTTTGGCGTTTGCACCAGCTGATCTGCATCGGCTATTTGGCAGATTACGCCGGCGCTGGTCTGTTTCTTAAAAACGCAGTGCTCATCCAGATATGCGAGAAAGGACGGATGTTCTTGCCAAAGTTCCCAATAGTGCTGGTCGACAATGGCAAACCAATCGGCGCCGCGGTCGCGCAGCGATTCAAACATGGCCACCGCCACGTTGTTATCAGCCGGAAAGTGCGTCCAGTCGTAATCGAGCGCCGGCGGTGGAAAGCCCCAGCCGCGCCGATAGCTGTAGTAAAGCGGCACCGGGTCGCCATAGCTGCTGCCAATGCTTATCACCAGGTCGCCAGGCTGCGTGATCCGCAATGCCTTCCAGGCCCAGCCGGAATCCGCACAGGAGCGAGAGAATGCAACGCGTGCTCGATAGCCAGTCGATCAGCGCTGGTACAGTAGTGCCGCGGTGTGGAAAGCGCGCCCAGCAGCGGTCGCTTCTGGTTGTTAAAAAAGCGGAACAGACCCAGCAGAGTTGCCCCAGCCAGCGCCGCAATGGCCGGGCTGAGAATGTGTAGATTCCACGGATTATCGACCAGCTCTTTGGCGCCAAAGGTATAGTAGATGACGCCGGCCACCAGCCACCAGTGGAAAAACCAGGGCGCAACTGGTTTGCGCCTGGGTCGCGGAACTGCTGTACGAAGCCGTTAAGTCCCTGGAGCCGCGCCGCAAAAGTCAACAGCCCCAAACCCCACGGCCATCTATCACCAAAACCATAGCCACGTGGTCAGGTGAAATTGGAGCTTGGGCAAGAAATAGTCTTGCGCCAGCCAGCGGCTCAGCCCATCGTCCCACAGCCAGTTGCCATCACCGGCAAAGTGATAGGGCGGATAGGTGTAGGCCAGATGGCGCGCCCACAGATAGTACGCCGCCACCGGCACGAGCGTCAGCACACCCACGAGAACGAGCTTGAGCGTTTTGGGCAGCCAGTTGGCGCGGCGCGCGTACAGAATGGCCACCGCGGCGTATACAGCGGGCAAACCCACGATCAGCCCCGGGATTTTGGTGCAAAAGCCCCATGCGCCGACAATGCCTGCCGCAACCAGATAGCGCGTGCGGTCGGTTTGCAGATAGGCTACAATGAGCCAAAGGCAGGTCACCACCAGCGCCACCATGGCCGGGTCTGGAATAAAGGAACGATCCACAATTACGCTGCCCGGCAAGACCGCCATCATGGCGGCGGCGGCCAGGGCCTGCTTTTCCCCAAACAGCCGGCGCACGAGGAGGAAGAGCGCGTAAATTCCCCACAGCCCAAAGAGAATGGTAATCGTGCGTCCGATCCAGTCGTATTGGCCAATGGCGGCAAAAAGCAGTGCCGCAATATAGCTGACGGTTTGGAACTCGCGCCCCTGATAGTTGGGGCCGGGGCCAGACCAATTGACTTCAGGATACAAAATGTTCCAATTGGTGCGGTAATAGTTCTCCGCCATCATGGCCACGCTTACCTGGCGCCAGCTAAAGGCGTCGGTAAAGGGCTGCGTAACCTGATAAAAGCGCAGCCCCGCGGCCAGCAGCAGAATGCTCAACAAAAGGAGGGTGGTTCGTTTGATGTTCATAGTTCTTGATAGACCATTCTGGGCAGATTTTGCCGGCTCCGTTGCCAAAGGGAAGAAAGTGCCTGCACCACCAAGATGATAAGCAGCGGCTGCAATGGCTCGCTGTGGCGCGCATTGCCAAACGTAATGGCATGAATCAACGTGAAATAGCCGCACATCATCAAAATTGGCATATACGGCCCAAGCTGTCGGTGCAGAATCACGACGGCCATGAGTGCGCCAATGGGCAACAGCAGGCGCGTAATGTAGGTAAATGGAATGGCGGTGGCGCCCGCAACGGCCTGGATGTAGAGCACAATGGCGTAAGAATGCCCAAATGCCCAATATGACGCGGCCAAAAATAGCGGGTAGATTGGCGTGCGTCCCGGCCACTGAAAAAACTCACCTTGCAGTAGCGCCGTAGCCAAATAGTCATAGCCTGCTTCATCGCCGGCCAGCCGAGCCGAAGTATCCGGCAGGTGTTGATTGGTATCCCATGCTGCCCAGAGGCGCACGGCCAAACCAAGCAGCGTCAAAACAACGAGCGCACGCTTTGCCGCTGTGGTGTTGCGTCCCACGTCCGCGCGCGCCAAGAGCAGGCCCATACAAAGCAGAATGATCACGCCATATAGCAAGTACAACCCGACCTCTGCTGGGCCGTTGGCAAATCCCGGCACTTGGGCCAGTGATATTTGCGTCTGAACGTCAATGCGGCCAGATTGATTCACGGTTTGCTGGTATGTGGGATCGCCATCCCAGATTGCGCTGATGGCGCGCCCATCCTGCTTGCGCGTGATCAGAAACCCATAATCCAAAATGGTATCCGCAGGTACTTGCAGTTCTGCCGCAAAGCTTTCCGCGCTTTGCTGCATGGGCGTATGCATTAATCCATCCCGCAGGGCTGTTCCGGCTGGCTGTATTTCCGGTGGCACAGGCTGCCAGCCGTTGACGCCCCATACCAACATGACCTCACCCGCTGCTGGCGCTTGGTAATGAATCTCCTGCTGCACCAATGGGGGGTCCAGCACAATTGTCGATTCTACTTGGATGACGCCGTCTTGTAGAGCCGTTTGCTGAAAGTTGGCGCTGCCATCATAAATTGCCTTCAGCTCGCTCCCGTCGCGCTTTTGGGATATGAGAAAGCCGTACTCTACCGTCGCACCTTGAGGCGCCGGGATTTTGGCCACAAAGCGAGTCCCCTGGGCCTCCATGGGCGAATGCATGATCTCTTCGTCGACAATCGTGCCGGCGGGACGCATCTCTTCTGTCACAACACCCCAGCCATTGATGCCCCAAACCAATGTTACCTGGCCGGCGTCCGGCGCATCATATTGAATCTCTTGCTGCACCCAGGTCGTCTCTGCGGACTGGAAAAGGCCATGCGCCCACAGCGGTGCAGGCCGCGCCAGCAGACATGCCACCAATATAGCAAAAGCCGCCCAGCGCACCTTTTGCCCACGTATGCACGGGGGAATCGGCTGATAGACGCGCTCGTTCATTCGGGGCCGGCACGGCAGCGTATCGGTCGCAAAGCGTTTCATGACCCGATGGCCTCTAGGTTCAGGTTGCGCCTTTGCTGTACAGTCGGCGCCGTGCGCTCGGTCTCCAGTTGGTTGGGCGCTGTTTGACGTTGGGCAACGGGTATGTAGGTGGCGCTGCGCCCCAGCCGTTTGGCCCGCCGCCGCGAGGCGAAGAAGGCGCCAAAGCCCATCAAGTTGCCCCACATCTCCAGCAGAATGAGCGCCAGCGGAAATTGGTTGGCGCCCCACCACCACTGTTTGAAGCGCCAAATATAGGCCATGGGCAGTTCACAGAAAATGCGCACCAGCCCGCGCAGATCGCCATCGTTGCGCGCCAGCGTCAGATGATAGCAGACGCCGCCTTTGCTGTAGTTATAGAGCTGCTTGCGCAAGGCCGGCATGGTGCGGCGATGTTTGTGCCACACATAGGCTTCGGGTTCGTAGAAAACGGTATACCCGGCTTTGAGCACTTTGTAAAAAACATAGGTGTCTTCACCCACGCCCGAGGGCATGCCCGGACCCAGCGATTCTTCCATGAGACCAATCTCGGGGTGCGTAAAGATGGTGGTGCGAAATGCGGCATTGGCCGTGGCGCCCAAGCGCCAGGTGGGCACGGAAAAAAAGCGGTGCGATTCAAACCAGTCGCCATTGACTTCAAAGCGTTCGAAGCCGCGGCCCAGGCCACCATACCATTCAAAATAGTGCTGGGCGGGCGTCTCCAATTCATAGGGCAATACGTTGCCGGTTACGACCATGACATCGCTGCGCGCAAAGGGCGCGACCAGTCGTTCCACCCAGTCGGGCGGTGCAATCACATCGTCATCGGTGGCGATGGCAATCTCGCCCGTGCAGGCCACAAACCCGGCGTTGCGCGCATAGGCCAGCCCTTGGCGCGCTTCGTTGACCAGCACCACCGTGGGAAATTCTGCCACCACCGGCGGCGTCAGCCCGGAGGCCGGATTGTTATCCACCACCACAATCTCAATGGGGCGCGGTGATGCTTGGCGCAGCAAGCTCTGTAAACAGACGCGCAGATCGTCTGGCCGGTCCAGCGTGGCCACCACAATGGAGACCGGTACGTGGGGCGGCAAGGTGGGCGAAGCCGCGTCGCCGTTGGTCAAGGCTGGAAAGAAGTGGTCGGCCAGCGCCGTGACCACGCCCGGCCAGGCGGTGGGCTGCGTTCCGCCCAAAGGTTTAAGCAGTTTGATGCCCAGGTTATCGGCAATGGCTTCACAAAGTTGGTGGGTGGTAACCGGCTGTCCATAGGTGGGAATATAGACATAGCCCAGCGTTTGGCTCTGCCAGACCACGCGCACGGTGATCACCGGCTGATCGGCGCCGATGTGGGATATGGCTTGCAGCGGCTGGCTCAGATCCACCGTATGCTCAACGGGCTCTTCCTCTGCGGTGCGGCTGGCGGAGAGATAGGTCTCTGTCATCGAATTGATAGCCCGTTGCCAAAGCAGATCATCCGGTTGATTCTGATCCGGCTCAATTACCTTGAAGGTAAGATAATCGGCAATGGCCTGGCGTAAACGCAGCGCGCTGACCGGCTGGCCGCGATGCTCCAGCTCAAAATGGCCCAGCAGGCGCCCAGCCCAATTCACAAAGATTTTGACCGTTATGTAACCGCCAACATCCGTCAAGTCGGTAAGCGGCTGCGCCAGATCGACGCTGCGCACGGCAATCGGCTCGGGGAGTGCTTGTTTTGTCATATCCATACCCTACTATTGCAGCAAATCCAGAACACCGGTGGGAACAGTGGCAGAGGTGGTGGGGTGCAGTGGCCCAAAACGCTCGATAATGGCGGCTGCCTTGCGCCGCGCCGTTGAATAGCGCGTCAGTCCGCGCAGATAGCCGTCTAGCTCAGCCCAGATGAGGTCGCGCGGAAAGCGGTGGGGGCGCGTTAGCGATTGCGCCAGGCGTTTGAAATGCCAGTGAATGAGCCACCACCATTGCAGCCACAGAAATTTTTTGCGCTCTTCCGGGTAATGCAGCGCTCCCCGCACATGAAAAGAAGTGACGCCCAGCGCATTATTGGCGAGCTGCCGCCGCAATTCCTCGTAGGTGCGGCGGTGGCGATGGCGCACAAAGGCAAGAGGCTCGTAAATGAGCGGGTAACCTTGGTGCAGCAAGCGGAAGAACATTTCCAGATCTTCGCCGCCATTGGTGACCGTGCCCACGCCCAACGCGGGATCAAAATAGCCAATCAGGTCAAACAGTCGTCGGCGAAACGCCATATTGGCGCCGGTGCCAAACTTGCCCGCGCCGTGGTAGTGCGCGGTCTGCCGCTGCCATTTGCCTTCAATTTGATAACGCTGGCGTTCAAAGCCGCGGCCAAAACCGCCATGCACTTCAAACAAAATTTGAGGCTCTGTTTCCAGCTCGTAGGGCACGACCAGCCCTGTAACGGCCATGACGTCTGGGTTCTCCACAAAGGTCTGGCTCAAGGCAGCCACCCAGTTTGGATCCACCACCACATCATCATCGGTGAAAGCGATGATTTCGCCGCTGGCTTCTAAGATGGCTCGGTTGCGCGCCCAGCTTAAACCGGGGCGCGGTTCACGGCAATAGCGCACTTGTGGATAGCGGGTGCGGATCAGGCTCTCGGTGGCATCATTGCTGGGGGCGTTGTCCACAATCAATATCTCGAGCGCCGCATAGCGAAGCTGGGCAAGGGCATCCAAACAGAGCGCCAAGTCCTCTGTGCGATCGCGCGTGCAGACGGCGACGGTGACCAGCGGTGTCGGTCCCGCATAGGGTGCGTGTTCAGCGTGCAACAGCTCGGGCAAACTCAATTTGGCGGCGGGCAAGGGCTGCATTAAGCGATTGCTTATGAGGTGGCGCGCAATCGGCCAACCGTACTGTTCAAGAATGACGCGGCTCATGTCTACAGCCGGGCAGCAGCCGTTGACAACCCCCAGCTGAACGTAGCCAAGCGGAGCGCCATGCAGCCGCACCAATCCCTTGACGCTGGCATAATGCTCCAGATCGCGGATGGTTTCAATCGGTTGCGTCACTTCAATATCCACGACCTTTATCGGCTGGTAGCGGGGTATGCGTGGTTGTGTCATGCAGGAAATTCTCCCAATCTCAGTAGACCGCAATGGCGAGCAAGAGCGTCGGATTCATCAATCGAGACCGATGCCTATATCGCCCACGCCGTTGCGATGTACTGCATCTATGTACCGGCGAGCTGTTTGCCAAAGCGCTTGGTCACTTGCGCCGCTTTCTGTTGCGCCGCGAAATAGCGTGCCAGGCCCACAATGTATCCCCAAAATTCTGCCACAATCAGCGCGCGTGGGAATTGCTCGTGACCGCGCAGGGCGTTAACCAGACGCGCCACGTGCCAGTAGCGCAGCCACCATATCCAAAAGCGCAAAATGGCCCACCGTTCGCGCGGATAGTTGAGGGCCGTGCGCACCAGATAGGCAGAGAAGCCAACGCCATTATTGGCAATTTGGGTCGAGAGCGCGCCATAGTCGCGGCGGTGGCGATGGCGTACAATGGCGTTGGGCTCGTATACCAGCGTGAACCCTTCGCATAGCACGCGGAAGAACATCTCAATATCACCGCCGCCGTTGCTGGGCGTACCCACATCCAGCGCGGGGTCAAACATGCCAATCTGGCTAAAAAGGCTGCGCCGATAGGCCATATTGGCGCCGGTGCCAAAGCGTCCGCTCCATGCGTATTCACTGGCCACCGTGCTGCGTTGATTTTGGCTGGCGGTAAACCACTGGCGCTTGAAACCACGCCCAAAACCACCGTAGAGCTCAAAGAGAATTTGGGTCGGGGTCTCTAATTCGTATGGCACCACCAGGCCCGTAACGGCCATTACTTCCGGGCTCTGCGTAAATACTTGCACCAGGGCGCTGACCCAATGGCGGTCCACAATTACATCGTCATCGGTATAGGCAATAATTTCGCCACTCGCTTCGAGAATGGCCCGGTTGCGCGCCCAATCTAACCCGGGCCGCGGTTCGCAAACGTAGCGCACCTGTGTGTGCTGGGCATAGGTTTGCCGGAGCAGATCGCTTGTTGCGCTGTCGCTGGGCGCGTTGTCCACAACCAGAATTTCCAGATTTGGATAATCAATTTGCAGCAGGCTTTCCAGACAAAGCGCCAAGTCGGCCGCGCGATTGCGCGTGCAGACGGCAACCGTCACCTTGGGAAACGGGCCGGCGTAAACCGGGTGCGCCAGACCGACCAACTCATCGAGTTGCAGCGCGTTGCCGGCGGAGACGGCCAATCCGTCTTCCACCAAGTGGCGCATAATGGCCCAGCCAAATTGATCTAAGACCGCTTCGCCAATTGCTTTGGCCGGGCAACGTCCCCCTTGGACGGGAAGCTGGATGTAGCCGAGGGTCGCGCCGTGCAGCCGCACCAAAATCTTAAGTGCCCGATAGGGCGTCAGCTCCATCTGATCCTGAATCGGTTGGCTCAATTCGAGATCAATGACTTTAATTGGTTTGAACATGGGTTCCCTTTAGCTCTCGCTCTGGCGCACGAATAAACTGAATCATAAGCTGGTAAATAATGACCCACACCTGCGGCACAACCTGCGCAATTACAAATAAGAAGACAAGTGGATGGGCCTGAATGGTGGACCAGGAAAGCACCGTGCCAATGGTCAGCAACAACACAGAAATGGCCTGTGGCGCCAACCAAAAAGGTCTCAATAGCCCATCGGCTTTTTTAGGGGTTGGTCGAAATGCCAGCGGCAAACGGCAGATGGCCATGAGCCACGCCAATGTGTAGATCGGCCATGTGGTATAGACGAGCAGCACGGCGCTCCATTGACCGGCAGCCTGTTCGGTTGGATGGCGCCAGATGCGGAACGAGCGCGCCCGAATCAGCCACGTCATGAAAGCCAGCGGCACAATATGCATCAAATATTCGTGAAAGACGGCCAAAAATTGACCCTCGCCCATATAGAGCACAAACCAAGTGGCCAAGAGATGCAAAAAAATTGCCGGGCCGATCCAGTAATATGTCATGCGCACGGCGTAGCTGATTTTTTGGCCCAACGCCAAGGCCGCAAAGTGGTGTGGATAGGCGGTTAACAGCAGATCGAAGACGCCGCGCGACCATTTCAGCTGCTGCGTAAACCAGGCCGCCAAATCGGGCGGAGCCAAGCCGGGCGCCAGCGGCTTGCGCACATAGACCGAACCCCAACCGGCTGCATGAAGGGCAATCGAAGTTGCCAGGTCTTCGGCTAGACCGGGCTGATACCCCCCAATGGATGCTAAGGCCTGGCGCCGAATGAGCGCATTGCTGCCCACCAGCGTGGCGCCGCGAATACTGTCGGCGCCGATGCTGGTGGCATTATAGAAGTCGCTGCTTGTTTCAATGGCCGCGCGCGCCACCCAGCTTTCTTCCGCATTGGCAAAAGTGAGCATAACCTGCACAAAGCCAATTCTGGGGTTGGCAAAGAAAGGCAGCGTCTGCTCCAGGAAATCTGCCTGGGGAATGTGATCAATATCAAAAATGGCAATGATGTCGCCCGTTGTGCGGGGCAGCGCGGTATTAATGTTGCCCGCTTTGGCATCTTGGCGGTGGGGCCGGGTGAGATAGCCCGCGCCCAGGCGTTCGGCCAGCTGTTCCAGTTTGGGATCATGCCCGTCATCCAACAGCCAAGTGCAATGCGCGCCGCGCATCTGGCAGGCGGCCTGTAAACAGCGTTCAATGAGGGTAAATTCTTCGTTGTACGCAGTGACGAATACATCGACACTGGGGGAACTGTCAACCTGCATGGATGATTGGGCCCATTACTACGGACTGCAAAGCCAGAATGCGAAATGTTCTAGACGGCTGGCGACGGAGTGTATGCAAGGGGCCGTACTATCTTGGATCTATGTAAGCGGGGCTAAAGGCGACGCCGATCTGCATTATATGCGGCAATGTACAATATCCAACTGCCGACAAGCTGTACAGCAATATAGGTCACGGCGGCCAGAAAGCTAAAGAGCAGCCAAGGCGAACTGAGGCGGTCGGCCTGCAACCACCAAGTTGAATAGAATAATAAAGAGACCAGACCAAACATCATCAATACAGAGACGCTCTTGGGGACCATTAGGAATAGGGCAAAAAGGTTTCGCATATTGTTTTTTCTGTTTGCTAAAGAGCAGTACACCACAACAGAGTTGGCAATGTAAGCGTTGACAATGTAAGCGTTGACAATGTAAGCGCTGGCTTATAAAGCAAGGCCAGTCCTATTTCTTCCTGGTGCGATCTGCTAACGATTTTTACTTGTATAACGTTAATTATCTGAATAGTTAGTAAGGGAAACTAGTAAAACATACTGTAGTCTCAGTACTATTAATCGGTATTTCTGCGAGAATCCTTCGTTTTGTATATTAGATTTATACGTTTTGCTGCTTTTTACTTTACATTTTGTTATAGATTTGTTATAGATCGTGTGGCAAGGGAGATTAAATGGCGCAGTAATCGGAAAAACCGCAGCGTACATAATTACTTACCTACTCCTCATAGGCTGACCGAGCAACATGGCGCTTATGGACGCGGCGTCCTACTCATCAATCGGCGGCCAACAATTTTCGATTTTTCTCTTTATCCATTTGCCAGCTTTCGTATCCAAATCGAGCCCAAATTTAATGATGCCTGGCCGCGATTATCCGACACCGCAACGGTGTTGGCGATACCGGCGCTGGCCTCAGCTGAAAGAATCCAGCCTGATCTCATGCTGTTGCGATCTACTAATTATTGGTTATTCGACAGATTGTGAGGTATGATGCTGTGATACTATTTGTTACAAAATGAACAATCAAAATGGCTGTACTTTGTCTCAGAAATTTATGCAATGGGACTGGTGGGGCGGTCGTCATCACCGCGTCTTTACCGTCATCGTTTTTATTATATTAGCATCGCTAGATAATTCAGCCCGGGCCGTAGCGCCTCCGCTGTACGCCGTTATGGCCCACGATCTGGGGGTAGCCGAAGCGGCTTTGGGCATTGCTACTGGACTCAATATCCTGGTCGTTGCCGTTACTTCGGTGCTCTGGGGATATTGGGGCGATCGCGGCAGTCGTAAAAAACTGCTGCTTTATGGCACCATTATCTGGAGCGTCGCCATGTATCTCACGGGCGTCGCTCAAACCTATACCCAATACTTGATCTGGCAGCTGGTAACCGCCATTGGGATTGGCTGTATTGCATCGGTTGGCTTTAGCGTGGTGACCGATCTGATTCCGCCCGGACGGCGCGGTCTATTCATGAGCTTTTGGGGGCTTTCGCAAGCCAATGGCGGTGGATTGGGCGCGCTGGCGGGCAGCTTGCTGGGGGCATCCAACTGGCGGTTGCCGTTTATTGTGATTGCAACGGCCGGCGTGGGGTTTGCGCTGCTTTATGTATTTACCTTTGAGCCGCGCCGTGGCGAATCTGAACCGGAATTGGCCAAGATCTTTGCCAAGGGGCAGCGCTATGGGCGGCGCATTCGCAAGTCTGATATCAAACAGATTTTGCGCATTCGCTCCAATATCTGGATCTTGCTGCAAGGGTTGGCGTCCACAATCGCTTTTGGTTCACTGATTTGGATGCCGCGGCTCTATATTGGCAAGCTGCAAGCGCTGGGCTATGATCTGGAGACCGCCACCATTGCCGGCAATATTCTGGCGCTTACCCTACAGGGCGGGCTCTATGTGGCCATAATTGGCGGCATTTGGGGGGACTGGTGGCAGCGGCACAATTTGGCTGGCCGCGCCTGGCTCTGCACCATTGGCACGCTGGGCAGCATTCCGTTTCTCATATTGCTCTTTTTCCTGCCGCTGCCGGAATTTTTGCTGCCGGCCGATGCCAATAAGGCGCAACTGGTTTGGGCGACGATTTTGGGTGTTTTTACCCACCGCTGGGTTTTGCTGGCGTGGATCGTGTCGCTGTTGGGTTTCGGCTTGCTTTCACTGGATGTACCCAACCGTTCGGCCCTGTTAAGTGATTTAAATCAGCCGGAGCATCGCGGTACGGTAGCCGGCATGAATACCCTGTTGGCCGGCGTGGGGTTGGCCGCGGGCAACGGTTTGACCGGCCTGGCTCAAACGTATTTGTTGACCAATTTTGCCGCCCCCACCAATTATGCAGTGGGCCTGGCCGTTTTTCAGCTCTTTTTTATTCCGGCCGGTCTATTCTATGCCCGCATGATCAGAACCACGCCACACGACATTGCGCGGGCCCGCCGTACGCTCACTCGACGCGCTGAGCAGTCTGTTACCGAACGCATTACCGATGAGTACATTGCCGTCAAGTAGCATCATGCTATGTGGAAAAGCCTAATCTATAGGTGGAGAGAAGCGCATGCCAAGATTGACCAAAATTTACACCAAGCGGGGCGATGATGGCACAACGGCGCTGGGCGGCGGCCAACGCGTGCCCAAAGAATCGCTGCGGGTCACCGCCTATGGCGCCGTGGATGAACTCAATTCGCAGATTGGGGTGGCTGTGGCTTGTGGGCTGGCCCCGCGGCTGGCGCACGTCCTGCCCGTGATTCAAAATGAACTGTTTCATCTGGGTTCGGACCTCTGTTTTTTAGAAGAGGATAAACAGAAATACAGCATTCCCCAAATTGAGGAGCGTCACGTCCAGCAGCTGGAGCAGCTTATGGACGAATTGACGCTTGTGGTGGGTGCATTGGAAAATTTTATCCTGCCCGGTGGCGCTATGGGGTCCGCCCAACTGCATGTGGCGCGCACCACGTGCCGCCGCGCCGAGCGCGATGTCATTGCGCTTTCGCGCCAGGAGCCGGTGGGCGCGTACGTAATTCCCTACTTGAATCGCCTATCCGATGCGCTGTTCGTTATGGCGCGCTATGAAAATCATGAAAAGCAAGTTCCCGAGCCACTTTGGGATTCGCTGGCCTAGTGCCTAGCTGAGCCTTCGTTCCCTATCCCACCGCAACGCCCAAAAGCAGATAAAACACGACTTCGGTGACCTGCTGCACTGCACCCAGACAATCGCCCGTATAGCCGCCCAGGCGCATTACAAATTGACGCGCCAGCAACCGCTGCGCCACGACAACGGCCAGCAGTGCAGCGACAATGCGCCAACCCCACACATCCATGGGCCACAGCAGCAGGAGCGGCGTTAGCCCGCTGATGGCCGCAATGAGCAGCTCGGTGGACGACATGCCCACGGCCAATGGTTTTGCCTTGCTCAACATGTCCTCGCGCACATATTCATACGTGTATAATAAAGCGACAGAAGCCAGTCTGCTGACGCTGTGGCCGGCAATGAGGATCCACGGTACGTATGCGCCGGGCAGCGCCGCCAACGTTGTAAATTTTAGCGCCAGCAGCAGCCCAATGCCCACTGCGCCATACGTGCCGATGCGCGAATCCTTCATAATGGTCAGCACCTGTTCCTGCGTCCAGCCACCGCCAAAGCCGTCGCAAAAATCGGCAAAGCCATCTTCGTGAAAAGCACCAGTTACCCAAATCGATGCCGCCATGCTCAACAAGAGCGCGATTGGCGTTGCGAAAAGCAAATGCGCGGTCCAAAAGGCGCCCGCGGCAATTGCGCCCACCAGCACGCCCACCAGCGGAAAGTAGCGCGCCGAGTGGTTCAGCAGCTCTTCCGAATAGCCCACCCAAGTCGGACACGGAATGCGCGTAAAGAACATGAGCGCTGTGAAAAAGAGGCGAATTTGATATGTAAACAGATGCAGCATAAAATGGTACCTTATGGATAGCAGAGCCCGTTTGGTTGGCACACGTCAATCTATAGATAGTCAATATATAAATATAAGGCGGCAATGTGTGACTCCGCAAGCTGTCGCTCGGCTGCACCAGCGCCGCTGGTCTGCCGGCGCCCGGTGGCTGATCTATAGCTGCGCCATGCTGTTTATCCCATTAGGCCTGTTGGGCAGCCTGTTGGGGGCAGCGCCCCTGTTGACCCAAACTGCTAGCGCCCGTGAGACAATCAATGGGGCCAACTCACACCGCGCGATTTTGGCCGAAATGCACTCATCAATCAGGGCCGTTACGGAAACGGTGACTACCACGGTTACCACTACGGTGACTACGACAGAGACAGTGACGGGAACGCTAACCCCCACCGGCACATTAACCCCCGGGACCCCCATAAGTGGTACGGTCACAGTCACCGGAACGGGGACGCTGACGCCCACCATAACGCCCTCTGTGAGCAGCCAATCCGCTTCGCCCTTGGCCACGCCCACCTTTACCCATACGCCCACCTTTACGCCATTTCCAACATTTACGCCGCTGCCCACGTTGACCGGCACGCTCACCTTTACCCCTCTGCCGACCGAGACCTTTACGCCGGCGCCGACGCCAACACCCATGGGCACCTATGTGGTGGCGCCCGCCATTTTAGAGTTTGGGGCGGAGCCGGGCGCAATAATTGTGGGTCAGAGCGCAAATTTGCATTGGAATCTGGCCCGCACCAATGCTGCCGTCATCACGCGCGTAGATGGGCAGGATGGGATTGATCCCGTTGCGGGTGTGATGATGGTGTCGCCCATTACGACCACGCGCTACACCTTGACGGCCAGTGGCGCCGGTGGCCAGGTGAGCCGCGCCATCACCATTACCGTGCAGATGGCGCCCATTGCCCCGCCAATGGACGCGCCGCCCGTTTCGCAGACGGCGGGGCTCACCCAGCCGGTGGCTGTGGTGGAGCCGGTGGATGATGCCATCGCCAATATACCCGCCGCCGCCGTCGATTTGCCAGTTGCGGACACCGCCACCACGGCGCCAATTGCGCTCAATCTAACGCCGGGCGCCACCATTACGCCTGAACGTGATGACGCCTTGGCCCTTGACCGCAGCAGCCGCATGCGCACGGTACTGATCTATGCGCTCTTTGCCCTGGGTGTGTTGGCGCCCATTGCGCTGATCTTGGTCGCCATTATATTTCGCTCTGTGTGGCGCCGTAATCTTCAATAGAGATTAACGGAATGAAGATTGGGTACGCGGATGAACACAGATCAACGCTGGTTCCGTCTGCCCAATCTGTGTTCATGCGCGTGCATCCGCGTACAATTTTTTAAATGACTTTATTACCAATAATGTCTTATAATACCGGTATTGTTTTGAGAACCCCAACGAAATCAAAGGAGTATTTTATTTATGCAACTGGCAAAACAATTGAGCAAACTGGGCACCGAGACCGCTTTTGCTGTTTCTGGCGCGGCCGCGGCGTGGGCCGCTCAAGGTCACAAGGTTTATCCGTTTCATTTGGGCGATATGAACCTCGCCACGCCCAGCAATATTAGCGAAGCGACCTATAAAGCGATCAAGGATGGCTATACCGGCTACTGTCCCGGCGCCGGTATTCCTGAACTGCGCGCCGTGCTGGCTGAAGATGTGGGGCGCAAGCGCGGCGTGCAGTACAGCGCCGAAAATGTCTCGGTACAGCCGGGCGGTAAGCCCGTCATCGGCAAATTTATTGGCGCCGTGATGGATCTCGGCGATGAAGTGCTCTACCCCAACCCGGGCTATCCTATTTACGAGTCGCAAATCGAGTATCAGGGCGGGGTGGCCGTTCCTTATGGCTATATCGATACGCCGGACGGTTTTGCCCTGGATTTAGAGGCGATTAAGCGCGCCATTGGCCCCAAGACCAAAGCCATTATTTACAACAACTATCAGAATCCAACCGGCGCCCAATCCACGCGCGCCGAAATGGAAGAGGTGGCCGCCCTGGCGCTGGAACACGATCTGTGGGTGCTCAGCGATGATGCTTATTACGAAATTCTCTACAGCGGTAAGCCGGAATCGATTGTCAACATCCCCGGCATGCTGGAGCGGACGGTGATCCTCTACACCTGCTCCAAGCGCTTTGCCATGACCGGCTGGCGGCTGGGTGCGGCCATTGGCCCGCGCCAGGTGATCGATGTGATCAACAAGTTCAACACCAACATGGAATCTTGCAGCCCCCACTTTGTGCAGCGCGCCATGGTAGACGCCATCCCAGGCGATACCACCGGCCCGGATGCCATTCTCGAAACGCTCTTGGAGCGGCGCGACGCCGCGGTGGCCGGTCTGCAAGCTATTGATGGCGTGACCATCGCCAAGCCCAATAGCGCGTTCTATCTCTTTCCCAATGTGACCGGCGTCATGGCGCGCAAGGGCTACACGGATATCAACCAATTGATGACAGAGGCGCTGCACGAGACCGACGTCTCCTTCTGCACGCGCAAGCACTTTGGTCGCCCGGTAGCTGGGGAAACGGGACACTATATTCGGTTGGCCTATTCGGGAATTGACGTGCCGCAGATTCAAGCTGGGTTGGCGCGGTTGAAGGACTATTTTGAGGGGTGAGAGGTGTTGCGTAGGGAACAGTGCGTAGTGCGTGAACTTGTTGAGTATCTGGTTGGGGGGCGATATGCTTTTACGTAGGGCGGGTCTCCTTACCCGCCTTTTTCTGGTAAATGTGTGGAGATCATTCGTTTGCGAACAAGCGGCGATTTGGGAAAATCGCCCTACGTAAACGTTCAGAAATAAGTTGGCTACCAAACCTGTCAGGTCTCAAAGACCTGACAGGTTTAAATCTACAAGTTATTTTTGAACGATGACTACGTAATGGCATTGCTGCCCCTCACTCCCCTAAACCGGTACACGCGCCACGCACCACGCCCTAAAAATCGTCGGATAATACCACCGCGTCTTGCAACTGGGCAGTCAATCCGCCATCCACCACCAGCGCATGACCGGTGACGAAACTGGCCTGGTTCGAGAGCAGAAAGCGCACCACGGTGGCGATTTCATGGGGTTCACCCCCGCGACCCAGCGGATAGAGCTTGCGCAGCTTCCGATCCCTCGCTTCGGATAGGTTGGCTGGGCCGCGCGTCTTGATCCACCCTGGCAAAATGGCGTTGGCGCGGATGTTGTGCGGACCACCGTCAATGGCCATCTGCCGCGTCAGGTTGATCAGCCCGGCCTTGGCGGTGGCGTATACGGGGTAGCGCGGAATGGAAGCAATGCCGTGGACCGACGAAATGTTGACCAGGGCGCCGCCGCCGGCCGTCTGCATATGGGGAAAGGCGTGTTTGCCAAAAAGATAGGCCGCTTTGAGCATGACGGCCATGCCTTTGTCCCACTCCCACTCTGCCAATTCCACCACATCCTTGCGCACGGACCAATAGGCGTTGTTGACGACATAATCCAGCCGTCCCCAGCGCTGCACAGTCTGGTCGACCAGCTCGCGGATCTGCGCATGTTCACCTACATCGGTCACGCTAAAATGCGCTACGCCCCCCGCATGGCTAATCTGCTGCGCCGCAGCTTCGCCCTTCTCCGCCTCAATATCGGCAATCGCCACGCGTGCGCCGGTCTGTGCCAATAGCGTGGCGGTGGCCAAGCCAATGCCCTGTGCGCCACCGGTGACAATGGCGACTTTGTTATCGAATTCTGCGTATTCGCTGTTCATTGTTGGAAAGTTGGGAGCAAAGGAGTAAAGGAGTGGAGGAGACATTTCCACCCCTCTACTCCTTTACTCCTCTACTCCTCTACTGTTATTTCACTTCAAAAATCGCTTCCACTTCAACGGCAAAATTGTCGGGAATGGTCATGCCGACGGCGCTACGGGCGTGGTGACCGGCTTCGCCAAAGACTTCAATAAAGAGATCGCTGGCGCCGTGGATGACGGCAGGCGTCTGATCAAAATCGGGCGCCACGTTGACCATGCCCAGCACCTTGACCACACGCACCACGTTGTCGATGCTGCCCGCTAGCGTATGTACGGCCTGCAAACAGCAGAGTGCCGACATGCGCGCGCCGGCATAGCCCTTCTCCACCGATACATCGCGGCCCACTTTGCCCTTGATCATTTCGCCGTTCCAGCGCGAGACCTGGCCCGACGTGTAGATCAAATTGCCCGTGCGGACGGCGTGCATCAAGCGGCCGGCATTGAGTTCAATTGGTTCCAGTGTATAGCCCAATTCTTTTAATTTGGCTGTATAGGACATCTATTTCCTCCTTGAGTTGTGGTCCTAAAAAGTTGAATTTTCACCATAGAGGGCTTTATTATAGTGGGGATGCTGCGCTGTGTCACGTTGCGGTGCAAGGCAGCAAAGAATTGTGGTGACGATAGTTTATATCGCGTGGTGCGTATTGCGTGTACCGGTTAAGGTTCTTGAATGGATGCTTGAACCTGGACCGCTTGACGCAATACCAAATCAAGAACACGTGTTACATGTACCGTTCGAGTTTCTTGAATCGATCCTTCAATCTAGACCGCTTGACGCAATACGCAACAAAAATTATGTCTAAACCAATTGCTTTAACCCAATCATTGCTTGAACAAGCCATCCATGAATTGACCGCGCGCGATGCCGATCTGGCGCGCGTATACGCCGCGTTGGGCGCGCCCCCCATGTGGGAGCGCGCGCCAGGTTTCCCCACGCTGGTCCATATGATTTTGGAGCAGCAGGTGTCCCTGGCCTCGGCGCGGGCCGCGTTTGACCGGCTGCGCGCGCTGGTGGAGCCGCTGACGCCGCAAGGATTTTTAGAGCTGGATGACGAAACGCTGCGGGGCGTGGGATTCAGTCGCCAAAAGACCGGGTATGGCCGACATCTGGCGCAAGCCATTCTCGGTGGCGAGTTTGCGCTGGACGAGCTGCATGGGCATCATGACGACGAGGCGCGCCGCCAGCTCATGCAACTCAAGGGCATTGGCGCGTGGACGGCCGATGTCTATCTGCTCATGGTGCTGCGTCGTCCCGATGTGTGGCCCATTGGCGACCGGGCTTTGGTCGTGGCGGCGCGTGAAGTCAAACGGCTGCCGGCTGACCCCACGCCGGCAGAGATGACGGCGCTGGGCGAAACGTGGCGCCCGTGGCGCGCCGTGGCCGCACGACTGCTGTGGCATCACTATTTGAATACGCCGCGGGTGCGGTAAGAAAGTGGAGCATAACAATATCAAGCATCAGATTTTTGGCCCAAGTGTGGCAAGATATGATTCAGAAACGCGGCAATCGAAAACTACTTGCAAAGATCAACGCAGTTTATGCTGATGCATATCCAGATGATGCTCGACATTTGCACGCCATGAAAGACAAATACAGACAAATTTTAGACGGCGAAGAATGGTGACCTAAACGCCTTATGTTTTGGCGCCTGTTTTGATGCGCAGCAACGATAGTTGATATTGCTTGCCTATCCACTGCCGAATGACCGGAACCCGCATCACCAACAACCCCCCAACCAGCAACGCAAAGAGAACCGGCTGCGTCCAATCTACTGTGCGCCCCATGCCCAGGGTGGATTCCCATGTTTCGCGCCGCCAGTAGTGCCACACCAGCAGCGGAACTGCGGCATAGACCAGCCGGTGCAGCCGCTTCCAATTTTGGCCCAGCCGCCGCATGGCCCAGCGGTTGGAGGTCAGCGCCAGCGGGATCAGCAGCAGCAGCCCAAAGAGGCCGTAACGGGCAAAGGGCACTTTGGCGAACATGTCCGGTTCAAACACATAAGTCAACGTTTGCCAGATGCTTTCCCACGCTTCAAACTTGAAAAAGATGCCTTTGCCGCCCAGAAAATAGAGGCTGTGGAAAAGGCCAAATCCAAATCCCCATAATCCCAACGACTTGCGCACGGTGATCGCCGCCCTCAATCCCACAATTGAGAGCGGCGTGCAGGCCAGCGACAGCAGCAGAAATATTAGCCCGGTTTTGCCCGTATACAGCACAATGTTGGTGGAAGCGCTGTCCTTGAAAAGCGCCCAGCCTGAAAGGACAGGTGCGCCCCAGAGCATCCGCCCCAGCCGGGCCGCCAAAATTAAGCCTATGCCGTTGACCAATAGCCCCAGCGGACGCAATTTGCTGTTATTCGTGAGATTGAGTGAGCTGAAAAGGTGAGTCTTAATTTGTGGCATCATTATTGCGCGATTCCAAAAACAGCACCAGCGCATCGATCTCGGCGGTGGATAGCTGCAAGTTTGGCATTGTTGTATCTGCCTTGACGGCTTGTGGATTGGCGAGCCACTGGCGCACGTATTCTGCATGGACTGTGGAACCCGTCAGGTTGGGACCCGACCCCAATTGGGAACTCTCTGTTACGCTCTCGTGTGTATGACACCCGGCGCAGCCTTTTGCCAAGAAGAGCACTTGGCCATAGGCTACCTGATCAATTGTGGGTGATTCTATTGGCGCTGCCCGCGACGAGAGAATCCACCCAACCATTAGAAAAGATACCACGAGCAGCGCACCCATAGCGCCAACTGGCCAGCGTTGCGGCTCATGGCCACTGCGGAGGCGCCACAATCCTGCCAGCAAGATTAGCGCAAGCGCACCTAATATCCACGCTTGGGAAAGAGATCCATTGGCGGCTGTTTGTCCCCAATAGACATCGTTTGGATGCACTTCTATGGGCGCCACGGATATGGCTGGAAACAAGCTTGGCCGAATCTCTAACTCCCACGTGGTCGCGGTGGGCAACGTTACTTCCACCACATAATGTCCAACATCACCCTCTTTTCTGGCTTCAAACTGAATCTGTTCGCCACTTGCGGGATGGCGAAAGGTGACCAATACGGGCGCCTCATTCAGATTCAAATCAACCGGTTTTACGCCATGTTGGCGCACCACAAAACCCAACGCAAATGGCTGGCCTGCCTCAGCATTGAGCGGCAATTCGTCCAATGTAACCACCGTCCAGCCACCGGCCATTAGGCGCGAAGGCACCAATATCATAACAACCAAAAACAGTAGAACAATACCATTCCCAAAATGTCTCATCATATCTCCTTTACTCCTCTACTTGCGCCAGTGACTCGGCCACGCGCACAGCCTCTGCCATAGAGAGCCCACTCTCCAGCCGAAAGGTGATTTCCTGCTCACCCACCTGCTCAGTCCAGATCAACACGTGGCCATCAATGAGTCGCACAAACTGTATCCCGCGGCTTTTATAGACTAGCCCATATGGCCCTGTCGTCCAGAGCGCTCGTTGTCCATGGACCATCGTCTCCACAATCTCTTCTGGCTCCCCTTTGGTCACAAATGCATTCGGCTCCATCTGCATGAGCGTCAAGCGCGGCTGTTGACGTTGAGCGGATTCCAGCCAGATAAACAGCACAAATGAGCCCGATCCGCCCACTTTCTGTACATAAACGCGATCGGGCTCACCCAAGCCCCCCGGATAGGTGGGCAACCGCAGCGGAATCCCTAGCTGGGCGCGCGCTTCCGCCAGCGATACTTCCCCGCTTAAATCAAGCCACGACTCTAAGAATTGAGGAGTGGTTGTCGGTTTGGGGACTGGTGTGCTTAACGTAGGTTGAGACGCGGCCGTCGGCTCGCTGAGCTCAATGCGCACGGCGCCAATCTGCAGAAACGTCATGATGGCCGCGCGGATGGGTGGCGCCAGCAGCAGGCCGGCCAAAATGGCTAGCAGCGCCAGCAGCCCTGCCCATGCCGGACGCAGAGCAAAGTGCCTATGCCGGGCGGATGGCTGCTCAAGCCGGCGCGCCACTTCGGCGGCGATGTCCGGCGTAGGGGGATAGGCCAAGGTGGCAGCGCGGCGAGCAACGGTTTGTTCCCAAGCTGCATCGGCGCGCCCCGCTCCCAATTGTGAATTCATCCGGTCCTTCATGGGACGGCCCCCTCTCGCAGCTCAGGAAACTCGGCTTCAATTACGTTGCGCAGCCGCACCAGCGCACGCGCCAGCCGCGATTTTACCGTTCCTTTGGCCACGGCCAGCACCGCCGCCGTTTCTGCCACCGGCATCTCTAAAAAATAGCGCAAATAGAGAATCTCCTGGTCCGCAACGGACAGCCGCCGAATGGCGCGCCACAACAACTCGGCATCGGCGCTGTTTGGTGACGTAGACGTGGCAGGCGGCGGCTGTGTCGTCCACCAGCGTTGCAGCGCAGCTAAATAGCGTCGCGCCGAACGCCGTCGATTGTGCGCCAGGTTTTTGGCAATTTGCAGCAGCCAGGGGCGCAGCGGATGGCCAGCTTTCACCGAATCCAGCGCGCCATAAGCACGGATAAAGGCCTCCTGCGCCACATCTTCGGCTTCATCGGCATCGCCCAGCAGCAGATAGGCCATGCGAAATAGGGCCTCCTGATGCTGTCGCACCAATGTGAGCCAAGCGGCTTGTTCTCCACGCCGCGCCCGGGCTATTAAGTCGGTCTCGTTCACGTGAACCTCATTGGGATAGAATCGTGCATGCACCCAATATACACCGCTCGCCACTATTCGGTTCCCTGTAAGCGGATACCTTGGGCTGAAATGAAAAAGGCTCTGGAACAATGTCCAGAGCCTTCATCTAATCTTCACTTCCTCATCACCGCTCTTCCCACTTGACCGCATCCCACGCCACCAGCCGCGACTGATCCGGCTCAAAGGTCACGTCGGCCAGCGACACATAGTCGCGCTCGCCGCCGCTAAAGTTGAACGTGCCTAATGATACCCAGCGATTGCTGTTGGCCGCCTGGTCCACCAGACGCAGCGTCAGCCCGCCGCTGTGCGATACCCAATAGCGGGCGCGCTCGGTGGTGCTGAAGCGCTCTGGAATGTATACAAAGACCTCATAGCGCCCCGGTTGTAGTTTGGGGTTCCAGCGGCCCCAGTTATAGTCGGCCAGGGCCCGCTCGCTGTTGAGCGACCAAGTCAGGCTGCCGTTTGTGCCTTCGGTCTCAGTGCGCCAGCCATCTTCGGCGCCGCCGCGCGTAAAGCCGCTGTCGGCGTCGTCCACAATTACCGCATTAGCCGGGAGCGTGCCGGTCGGCATGGGCAAAGGCCCTGTCGCGCCATTGCCTTCTACAAACTTCAGGCTGTCGGCCATGTGGCGAACATAGGGCTGGCTGGTGTATAGCACAAAGAATTCATAGGTGGTGCTGCTGACCTGGCGCGGTTTGGGGTATCGAACCACCAATGCCGACTGTTGACGCAGTTCGCTGGATTGATTGGTGCTGGGCAAAATCAGGCGGGCGTCCTGGCCAGCGACGGTCATGGGGATGACCTGCGGATTGACGCCGTAGGGGCGCAATGGATGGTTAATTTCACTGTCGGCAAAATCATCCAGCGTGGCGCCGCTGCTGGCATTGAGCACAAAGAAGCCATTGCTTCCGCTGTACCGTTCGGCATCATCTGGGCTGGGTTGCCAGGATGCCGGATATTCAAATTCTACACCGAAACGGGAGCTGCGGAATGTTTTCCAATCGGTTTCGACCGGCTCGATACCACCCACCAGCGTCCAGGCCAGGCGAGCCGCGGCTTCACCATTGCCCTCATAATATTCCATGCGCAGGCGGGTTGGGCTTTCGCTAATTTCCACTTCGGCCGTATAGGTGCGCAACGGCTGATCGCGCCAGCCGTCAATGACCAGCCGGTCGTTGACAAAGAGCCGTCCGCCGTCATCCACGCTCATGGAAAAGCGATAGCGTCCGGGGGCCAAGTCCAGGCTGCGCGTCCAGCGTGCGGAAAAATTGTCGCGGCCAATGCCCAGGCCGGGCGCATCATAGCCCCAATCGAAGTCAATGGCGCGCTCGTCCAGCACGGCTTCCGGATCGCCGCTGAGGTCACGGTTGTTGAAGTATTGGCCGCGCCAGCTGCCGCCGCTTTGGCCGGACAGCTGCACCCAATCAAGCTGGGCAATGGCGTGATCGCCGGCATCAAAATAGGTCATGACCACATTGACCGACCCACCCGGTAAGTAGATTTCGCCAGTATTCGTGGTGCGCGGCTGCTGTCGCCAGTTGTCAATCAGCAGCCGATCATCAATAGCCAGCCGCACGCCATCATCCGCCGTGGTGGTAAAGCGGTAATTCCCCGCTGGTAAATTGAGCCGCTGCGTCCAGCGTACGGAAAAGTTGTCCACGTTGACCGTGCCCGGTTCAGGTGAGCCGCGACCCCAATCAAAATTAATGGCGGCATCGTTGCGCACCAGCACCGGGTCGCCGCTGAGATCGCGGTTATTGTAATATTCAGCCCGCCAGCCAATGTTGGGCTGTGGCGGTGCTTGGGCCGCGGGACGCCAATCCCACCCCAGAATGGCGTAAGCGCCCAGCGTGCGCTCGTAATATTCCATCTGAATGGTGACTGGACCACCGGCCAGCGTAATGTCGCCCGTATAGGTGGCAATGTGCTGATCGCTCCAGGCATCAATAACCGTTTGGCCGTTGACAAAGAGCCGCCCGCCGTCGTCCACCGTCATGGAAAAACGGTAATCACCCGCCGGCAGCTCCATCACGCGCGTCCAGCGCGCCGAAAACCCATCGGCCAAAATGCCCAGCCCAGGCGAATCGGCGCCCCACTGAAAGTTGATTTCGGCGTCATACCGCACCAGATCGGGCGTACCGCTGAGCGATTGGTTATTGTAATATTCGCCGCGCCAGCCCGTTGTGGGTTGCGCAGGCAAATCGGGCGAAGCCGTGGCCAGCGTCCACCCCACTTGGGCAATGGCCGTGCCGCTCTGTTCAAAATATTCCACCTGAATCAGATGATTGCCAAAGCCCAGCTCTTTTTCCGCCGCATAGGTAGCAACAGCCTGCACGCGCCACTGGTCAATAATCAGATCGCCATCGACCCATAGCCGAATGCCATCGTCTGCCGTGGCCGTAAAGCGATACGTGCCGGGCGTCACGTCAATGTAGCGCGTCCAGCGCGCCGAGAAGCCATCCACATTCACCAGCGCATGGGGGGAACTGGTGGACCAATTGTTGCTGAGCGAGGTCTCTTGGCGCGTCAGCACCGGGTCCCCTGCGAGATCGGTGTTGTTCCAATACGCAGCTTGCCAGCTGGCATCGGTTTGAGCGGGCAGCACCTCTTGGGCATAGAGGCCACTGCTGGTTGCGGCAAAGAAGAAAGCGAACATGACCCCCAAAACGAGATAAGCCGTTGCATATGCCGTTCTAATACCAATGAGTTTTTTAAGCATGCTCGATTCCTTGTTTCGATTTGCCGACTGCTATATTCGGATTCATCCTACCCGTCACTCGCGGTTCGTATAATCATACCACGGAACTTTTATGCAGACTGGTCAGCTATGAGCTGGAAACCGCTTGTACCAACTCGCGCGCTAGCTGTGTGGGGGTGCGGCGCAGCATGAGCAGGCTTATGATCACATAAACCACGAGTCCTACGCCGCCGCCCAATAGCAGAATGAGCAATGGGTGTAACTGGGCCGCACTGCTCCAGTTCACAACGGGCGCGATGGCGCCGCACATAAGCAAGCTGGCCGCGGCTACGCGCGCCAACGCTTGCCCCATTCGACGTTGGCCGATGCCGCCCCAGCGCCGTCGCAGAATAAACAGCAGCACAAGCACTTCCACCGTAACGGCCAGGGAATTGGCCAGCGCCAGCCCGCCGTGACCCAGCGGCCCCATGAGCGCAATACCCAGCAAGACGTTGAGCAACCCCATGCTGGCCGCCACGATCAGCGGCGTGATGGTGTCCTGCTGGGCAAAGAAAACGCGGGCTGCCACCTCTAAACAGACATGGCCCACCAGCCCCAGCGCATAATATACGAGCGCTGCGTAGACGGCCTCGGTGGCCGCTACATCAAACGCCCCGCGCTGATATACAAGCTGCACCAACGGACGACCCAGCAAAATCAGCCCACATGCCGCCGGCACGGTCAAAAAGAGCAGGCCAGAGAGCGATTCGCTCAGCGTACGACGCAGTTGGGCTAGGTTCTGTTGGGCTGCCTGTTCGGCCAGGGTTGGAAAGACAACCAGACCAAAGGCCGTGCCGATAATCGTCTCCGGCAGCTGCATAAATTCCCAGCCCCACTCCAATGCGCTGACGCTCCCCGTGCCTAAGCGAGAAGCCAAGTTGGCGCTGGCCAGTAGCGTCAAGTGAAAGACGCCCAGATCCAGCACCCGCGGTCCCATGAGCCAGAGCACCCTATGTACGGAGCGGCGGTTGAGGTCCAGCACCGGCTGCCAGCGGAAACCATAATGCAGCAGCATGGGAATCTTAACCAGCAGATGCAGCCCCGCGCCGAGTACCGCGCCCCAGGCCAATCCGGCCGTTCCCCACTGCGGAACCAACCACAGCGCACCCGCCATAATGCCCAGCGGATAGAGTACGGGCGCCAGGGCCGGCAGCAAAAAATGCTTAAAGCTGTGCAGCACGCTGCTCTGGACTGCGCTGATGCCAAAAAAGATGGTGGACAGCAGCACAATGCGCATGAGCTGGGCCGTCTCGGCCTGCTGCGCAGCGTCAAAGCCGGGCGCAATCAGCGTGCGCACCAGCCAAGGTGCGCTGAGCGCGGCCAGCCCCGCCAATATGCTCACTGCAATCACAACCAGATTGGTGATGGCGCTAGCCAAACGCCAAACAGCGGCGCGGTCATCCTGCGCCACAAATTCAGCCAGCACCGGAATAAACGCCGTGGCCAGTGCACCGCCGGCCACAATGGTAAAGAGCAGATCGGGCAGCTTGAAAGCGGCATAAAAGGCGTCCAACTCGGCGCCAATGCCAAACTGCTGCGCAATAACCATGTTGCGCAGCAGCCCCATCCCCGCCGCCAATGCAAATGAACCGGCGACCATCAGTGTATTCAAAATTAACCCGCGGCGTACAGCAACGGGGGAACTGTTTTCAGACAAGCGGAGATCTCATTTCAATGGCCATGCGGGCCGCGGATTGGATGGATTTTAGGTGATATATGGACCCACAGCTTTCGGCGATGGCCGCAGATTTTTGGGCGTGGCAGGCGGTATAAATCTTTCAAATCTGTAAAATCTGTGTTCCATTTTGCTATCTTTTCACGGATTCGCCGCCAGCAGCTCCGCGGCTTCGGCAAAATCGGGGTTCAGCTCAATGGCTTGCTGCCAGGCGCGCCGGGCGGCGTCCATGTCTCCCAGCGCGGCTAGCCCGCGCCCGCGCCAGTAATAAATTTCTTCAATGCTTTTGGTAGTGGCAATGGTGGCATCGGCCAGCGCCACTACTTCCTGTGCGCGCCCCGTTTGCAGATACGCCTCAAACGCGCCAAATTGATACCAGAACATGCGCCAGGGCAGGCCGAGCTGGCGAGCCTGATCATACGCCGCGGCAGACTGCGCATAGTCACCCAGCGCCAGCCAGCTTGAGCCCAAGTTGAACCAGGCAAAAGCGTCTTGGCTGTTGGCGGCGATTTCGGTCGCGGCCTGTTGACGCGACTGTTGCCACATGATGGCCGGCTCTAGCGCGTCGCCCACAATGCTCTGCACAAGCGCGGCCTGCTCGGGTTTATAGATCAGTAAATGCGTGCGGTTGAAGACGCGCCACAGCGCCTCGGTTTCGGCATAGGGCAGGCGAATGCCGCGATAGGGCGCGTTGGGGTCAGCATTGATCAGGCCGTGCGTATCATACGAATCAAAAGCGATCCAGTGCTGATCGGCATCGCTGTAGCCGGTCAGCAGCCGGTAGTGGCCCATGCCGTCGTTGGGTTCCGGCTCATGCCACGTCTCAATCAAAACCGGAATACCATTGCTGAGCAGCAACTTCATAAGCTCGGCGCTGCCGTTGACGCGCTGCTGCGCCATGTAACCCTGGCTGGCGGCAAACTCGACCAGCTCTTCAGGATTGACGTTCTTGTCATCTTCATATTGACGCAGCACGGCGCCAATAGCCGCTTGGTCCAACGTGCTGCCAAAATAGCTCAAATTCATGGCCAACGTGGCCGGACCGCAGTTGTTCCAAGTCTGCCACTCGTGGCTAAAACCGGTCAACTCGACGGAGGGCGCCGCTGGTTGATGCAGGGGCGCTGGCGTGGTCGTGGGCGCTGGCGTGGCGGTCTGCGGCGCAGCTACGGTTTCGACGGGGGCAGTTATCTCAACCGTGGCGAACGCAACCGAGCCGTTGGCGGTGGCCATGGCGGCCTTTGCCGGTTGCGCCCCCGCAATGGCTTGCGTTGACGTCTGCGTTGCATTGCCAGCACCGATGGATAGAGGGAGCGGCGTGGGCGCAAATTCCGGGTGTGGTTGATGCGCCGCCCATTCGGCTTGCGCCCGCCGCAGCACGCCTTCCGGCCCGCCATAGCGCCAGCAGCCCGCCACAATGAGCAACGAGCTCGTTACCGTGGCCAGGACAAAAGCAATGGATGCTGGGATGAAGATAAACTTCATGGGGGAACTCCAAAACATGAACTTAGGACGTACGCAAGTCTAGATAAAAAATTACCCGGTCAGCTAAGTGAGGGGTGTGCATAATTCGATACTCGAGTGCAACAGGTCTCGTAAACCCGCGTGCGACGCACTGGCCGCCACAGGCACTGTTTTCCGTCTATTTTGCGGGCCAGTGCGACGCACGCTAGTCGCCTCTACTCGAATGAAACACTTATGCACACCCCTCAGCTACGTTGTGCTCTCCTGGCAGTCCACTGGCGCTGCGTAAGTCGTGGAACTGTATACAGGGACAATTCAGGATGCCGGTTGCATAATACCATGTTGCATAATACCATAATGTGAAACGCTGATCGAGAGAGCCAGGTTCCTGTTATGAAGCAACAGCGCCTTATGCCAATCTGAGTACAATCGGAATGGGCCTTACAGTTTAGATTGCCTATCCGTGATACAGTTATTCGGTACAAGATGTAGTAAGTTCTAACACGACTAATGTAAATCAGCCGCTTGAACTTCAGAGTCAAGCGGCTTTATAATTTTTTTGTTGGGAAAGACTTCGTTTTGTAATCTACAATTTATTAAATTTCACCAGGAAAAGGAGTTTTCCCAATGAACAATCGCGAAAAAGGAACCGTCAAGTGGTTCGATGACATTAAAGGCTTTGGTTTTATCGCCCCTGAATCTGGCAGCAAGGACGTTTTTGTCCATCAGTCTGCCATTCTGTCGGCCGGTTTCCGCAGCCTGAGCGAAGGCGACCGCGTCGAGTTTAACATCGAGCAAGGCCCCAAAGGTCCAGCCGCCGCCAGCGTGCAAAAGATCTAAGCTGCTCGGCATTGCCGAGCGCCGCTGCCCAATCAGCGCGCCAATTTTGGTTTAAAATAAAAAGAGGGGAAGACGAAATGCGTCTTCCCCTCTTTTTATTGGGCCAACAGATGCAAGCGCGGTGCCATGCTTGCGCCAAAATGCTTTAGATACATTGGCGGGCCGCAAAATGATCAGATCATATAGCGCAGCCGCAAATCATCTACTGGACCGGTTAGGGGTTCGTCAAATGCCGGCAGCGGACCCGCGGCCGGATCGTGAAAGATTTTGCCACGCGCCGTGCGCGTAAAGTAGATGGGTGACCCCCAAGCGGCGCTGGCTTCTATATTTTGCACAGAACGCCGCGCCAGCGTTATGGCGCTATCCACATTTTCATAATTGGCAATGGCGGCATAGAATTCATCAATGAAATTGACGGCGCTGATGGGCGACGACTCGGCGGAAAAGGTGACGGCTGCTGGGACGCCGCGTTGCAAAATGCTCTGGGCGGCATTGATAAACGGGTTGCGCGCTGGGTCGTTGCGATGTTGACGCAAGTTCAGCACCGCCAGCCGTACAGAGTAATGATCGCGCAGCAGATTGCCCACATGCTGGCCGCTGACGTAGCGCCCACGCCCCATTTTATCTTCAAAAAGCAGCAGCCCGTCTTGGCTCACGGTGTTGAATGAGCCCTGGTCGAAAGCGCCAAAACCCACAAAGTGAAAAATGTGATATTTCTTTTCCCGCAACTGCCGCTGTAAACCCACCAATGTGGGGTCGCGCAGCAGCTCCACAATCAGTTTGCCCTGCAGGGCTAGGTGATCCAGCGTATCGAGCAGGCCCAGCCATTCACGCTCCAAATGCAGCTGCGGATGATTCTCTGGGCTGGCAATCATGACCAGCACCCGCAATGGCTGCTCGACCACATAGGGTCGAATCTGGTGGCGCAGGTCAATATAGCGGACCAGCGTGGACTGGCCGGAAAGCGCTAAAAATTCATGTGTTTCGGGATTGTAGAGATACTCCCAGGGCAGATGGACCAATTCGGGTGCGTTTTTGACCATGAGCCGAATGCGCAAAGGCGTGCGATCGCGCAGCGCAATGTTCAGGCTGTTGCGTAAACAGTCGGCCACTTCCCCTGTGCAAAATGCGCGAAAAAGCTGTTCGCCATAGGTGCGGCTAGCCGTGCGCTGCTGCTCCATGCGGATCGATTCATTCTGGTGCGGTTCTTGCAAGGTGAGCCATAACGCCTGCAATTCTTCATAGGTAAAGGGAGAATGCACCACTGCCGCCGCCGAGCCAGCCGGTGAATCCTGCACAATGCTAAAGAGCCCTTCGTCGGTACGTTCGATTAAGAGATCAAAGTTTAGGTGCTGGGATTCCATATATACTATATCGCAATCGTAGTCGTTGTTGGTTCCGATCTATTTGGGTTAGGTCATTGTACTCCCGTGATTTTGAGACGTCAAACAGCGGTTTGTGAAGACGAGCCCGCGCGTGGATTGGCTGAACTTGTTCTAAACTGAGTTACTGGACAATGGTGAAATTTTATGGTAGTATATCTAAAAGATACATATCTTTTAGATATATAGCGGTTGTTATGGCCAAACAGCAAAACAAAAGTCGATATGCAATATTAGGGATGTTGAGCTATGGCTCTATGTCGGGCTACGATATTCGCCATTTTTTTGAAGGTATTGCCGGTTTTTGGAGTGAAAGCTATGGGCAGATCTATCCCAATCTCAATGCGCTGGCCCAAGAAGGGTTGGTGACAAAAGTGGTGGAGGAGCGCGCCAAAGGTCCCACGCGCCATATTTATACAATTACTGAGGAGGGACGGTGGGCGCTGCGTCAATGGCTGCAGCAGCCGGCGGAGCCCGTGAAAGAGCGCAATGAACTATTGCTCAAGCTAATTTTTGGTGCCTCGGTGAATCAGGCGGACAATGTGGCGCAGATTCAGGCCTATAAAGTGCGTATGTTGGAAATGATTGGCAGCTATCACATTTTTGAAGCCTGGCAACAGGAGCAGAGCAACCACGACCCACACGCTGTTTTTCAGTTAATGGCGGTGCGTCACGGGCTGCGCACTTGCCAGGCAATTGTTGAGTGGTGCGATGAATGTGTGGCGCTGTTGGAGACAGAGAATAAAGGATAGAGAATAAGTAACTGTCCAGATCCTCGAGGGCTGAGCCTGTCGAAGCCAGGAGTTGCCTTCGACAAGCTCAGGCAACACCTAGATAGTTACGAGAATAAAAGGATAATGCCATGACCGAACGTATTATGACGCTGCACCCAGAGGGTAAGCAAGGTGTGAATATTGATAAAGCCAAGTATGATATGATGGCGGAGGCGATCATCAGTGCTTTGCAGGATGAACAACCGGTGACCTTTAGCGCGTTGAGTCGCACGGTGAGCAGACGATTGGATGGCAAGTTTGACGGCTCGATCACCTGGTATTACACAACGGTTAAGCTTGATCTGGAAGCCAGGGGCAAGATTCTGCGCGTGCCCAAGAGCAGCCCGCAACAGATAAGATTGGTTGATGAGAAGTAGATAGCGCGTTTTGTGAGTGAATTTACGTAGGTCGCGCCAGGGAAAATCCGGTATAATGAGCGTAAAGATTTTTGCAGATGGCAGGATGACTGCATAATACCCAGTGCTGTTGTAAAAGCCACGAATAATTGCAATACTAGGTCGAGAAGTTGACGAGTACTTATAGCTTTTACAAAGCCAGATGGGATACCAATGTGACAACGCAACGGGCGAATATGCCTTATCATCCAGGTAGGCACATTGTTACGATATGGAGAAGGGTAAAAAGGGAGAACTATGCGCGTATTGATCACCGGCGGCGCCGGCTTTATTGGCGCCCATCTGACCAGGGCGCTGTTAGCGCGAGGCGATTCCGTGGCGATTTTGGACAACTTGTCGACGGGGAATTTCAATAACATTCGCGAGTTTACGCCACATCCTAATTTTGCGTTTGCTGTGGATGATCTGAGCAATGCGCTGGTGCTGGACCGACTGGCCAGCAGCGCCGATGCCATTGTGCATCTGGCGGCAGCAGTGGGCGTTTTTGTGGTGGTGGAGCGCCCCACAGAGACGATTGAAACAAATGTGCTGGGCACCCATGCCGTGCTGGCCGCCGCGCGCCGTTACCGCTGTCGTACACTGATTGCCAGCACCAGCGAGGTATATGGCAAAGGCATTAAGGTGCCTTTTAGCGAGGACGATGACATTGTGCTTGGGCCGTCCATTCGCAGCCGCTGGTGCTATGCCGCCAGCAAGCTGCTGGACGAATTTCTCGGCTTGGCCGCCTATCGCGAGTTTGAGCTGCCGGTGACGGTAGTGCGCTTTTTTAATACGGTGGGACCGGGGCAAACGGGGCGTTATGGCATGGTGGTGCCGCGCTTTGTGCGGCAGGCGCTGCATCATGAGCCGATTACGGTGTATGGTGATGGCGAACAGAGTCGGTGCTTCTGCCACGTTCACGATACGGTGCGGGCGCTGCTGGCGCTGCTAGAGCAGCCGCAGCAAACCGCGGGCGAAGTCTTCAATATTGGCTCCAATCACGAAGTGACCATCAATCAGCTTGCCGCCACCGTGATTGAGCGTACAGATTCAGCTTCCACCATCCAGCATGTGCCGTACAGCGAAGCGTATGCTCCCGGCTTTGAAGATATGCGCCGCCGCGTGCCGGACACAACCAAAATTGGCAAGGCGGTGGGGTGGCAGGCCCAAAAGTCGCTGGAGCAGATAATTGACGACGTGGTGCGCCATGAGGCTGAGGGTGCTGGCGCGTAGCGGTTGGTGATTGGTAGTTGGTGATTGGTAGTTAGTGATTGGTAGTTGGTCGTTGGTGATCGGTTGCCAGCGACAATCCCCAACGACCAGTCACCAATTACTCCTGGGGGCGATATTCTGAAGGGTAATTAACGATCTTGTCCCACTCATCGGCCGTGGAGCGGGCCACAAACGCAATGAGTTCTTCATCACCAATGTTGAAGACTTCGTGGGGTATGCCGGGTTTGATATAGATAAAATCACCCGCTTCGTTGATCACAGACTGGGTGAGCCCTTCGCCATAGGTATGCTTGACGCGGCCCTGCAAAATAAAGAGCATCACCTCAAAGCCGTCGTGGATGTGGGCGTAGGCAATGGAGCCGGGTGGCACGGTGGCCACGTTGATGGACAAATTCTCGGCGCCGGCATTTTTACCCGAAAGCCCCTGCATATAGCGGATGCCATTCCAGCCACGCTCTTTGCCACCGCCGCGCAAAACGGTAATTCCATCCAAGTCTTCCACCATCGATTGATCGATAACGCCGATTCCTTGGGTCTGTGTCTGCATCATATTCTCCTTAATTTCAGGTATTTACATCTTTACCTCAGCTTGCGAATGACCGGCAGGTAAACGGTGCGTGCGCCAGCACTGCCCAGAATAACCACGTCCAAATCTTGCTGCAAGCCATTGTAGTGTGGATCTGCGCTGGCCATTGTGAAATGAATCTGGTCAAACTGGGCGCCTCCATTGCCTTGTTGATTATCCGCGGCGCCAATTGTGCCCTCTTGGGGCGTGTTCCAATCGGCCGGCGTAAAGACAAAAGTGGCGGGCGTAATGGTCAGCTGGCCGTTGGAAATTACTGCCGTAACGGTGACATCTGCTGTGGGGCGACTTTCCAAGCTGAGCTGATAGGCCAGCGGCGCCCCGCCTTCCGTCAGCGTCAACGGGGACGTAATCGTATAACTCAATCCCAGCACGTCGTTGTCGATGACGTCCACGGTAAGCTCTACCGGAGACAATTCTGCATAGCGGGCGTCATTGCTGCTGACGGTGTGCAGCAATTTGCCCACTTGTCGATCGCTCACCACATCGTCATCTTTAACCGAAACAGAAACAGATTGCGGCACTTTCCAGTCCGTAGCATCAAAATGCAGGACGGATGGGGTCACGGTAAAGGCGGATGCCGCGGCAATGGTCACGGTCACCAAATCCATGGGTTGGCTGGCCAATGACACGCTGTACGATTCGGTGGCGCTGCGGATATCGGCGCTTTCTGTAACGGTGATTTCCTGCTGCGAGATAATGACGCCGGGCATGTCATTGTCGGCAATGTGGACCGCTACGTCCGGCGTGGCGGCATCCGCATAGTGAGGATCCTGGGTCACAATTTCGTGGGCGATGAACGCCGTGCTGTCCCCCTCTGCCACCGCATCATCAATGGCCGTCACAACCACATTTTGCGGTATGTTCCAGTTGGCAGATGTGAAGGTTAGCGCCACGGGCTCGGTATGGAGCTGGTCACCGGACGCAGGTTGTACAATGACATCCGCCGTGGGCCGACTCTTTAACACAATCGAATATGCGGCGGTTGCACTAAGCACGTTGGGTTCTTCAGAGACGTTTAGTGCGCTGGGGGTCACGGTCAAGCCCGCCGCGTCATCATCGCGCACGGTGGCTACCACATCGGCCACCGTGGTGTTGTCATAGTTGTGGTCGGTACTCTGCACGGTGTGCCGGATAATGCTTTCCTGAATACCTTCGACAATCCGATCATCAATAGCTGTGACGGTCACAGTCTGCACCGTCTGCCAGTTTAGCGAATCAAAGAGTAATCTGTTTTGGCTGGTGGTAACGGCGCTATCCGCCATAATGTCGATCGCCACTTGCGCCACGGGTTGGCTTTGCAGCACCACGCTGTAAATGGCGGTGGCGCCAGCTTCTTCCACCTCCACAGACGAGGGCGAGATATTGACGCCGGCTGAATCATCATCAATGATGGTGAGCGTCACCTGGGTGGTGGCGCCCAGACCAGCGCCTTTGGGCTGGCTCAACGCCACGTTGAACTGTTCCGCGCCTTCAGAAATATTATCGTCCAATATGGGAATCAATATTTGGCGGCTGGGATAGCCGGCTGAAATCACCAATGTTTTGCTGATGGGTGTAAAGTCACGCAGCTCCAGCGGCTGCGATTGCGCCGACTTATCAATGGTGCTGTAGTGAACGCTCAGGCTGGCATATGGATTGGGGTTGGTGACGCGCACCTCAATGGGGAACTGAACGTTGTCCTCATTGACTGCATAGCGCGTGGTGTTGAAGCTGACGGTTGGCGTCTGCACATTGAGCGTGACCTGCGCCTGATTATTGGAGGTATTGCCATCGGTGGCCGCGGTCATCGTGGCCGTGTTGGTAATGGTGAGGCTGGTGGTGAGATCGGGGTTGATATAGCCATCAATCAGAATGGAAGCGCGCGCGCCGGCCGCCAAGGCGCCGGTCTGCCAGCGATAGGGCTGGCCCGCGCTAATATCTGTAATCGAAATGCCGCTGGGCACCACATTGCGCGGGATCAGCTCAGACGGAATAATATCCTCGACAATGGCGCTATCCATCACCGTGCTGCCCGTATTGGTAAAAGTAAGGTTCAGCAAAACCAATTCGCCGGGGTGGAGAGTTCCCGTTGGAAAGACCGATTGCGTTAAGACAATGTCCACTGTATTGTCATCAAGGGCCGCGGCTTGGGCAACGGCCAACGGCGCAATTGCGCCTGATAGTTGCGCTAAATGAAGTCCGCCCCAAAGGGTACAAAGGGCAAGGAATGGAAACAAAAACAGAGGAAGCCATGTCGTCCATTTACAGCGATGCATCTTCGACGTCCTTTTTGCAACAATGTCATTATGAGTCTACGGTTGGGTTTAACCGGCGCCCTGGCGCAGCGCGTGCGCCGCTGCAAGCGTCTGCTCGATCATAGCGCGAATGTTGGTTGTAAGCAAATCGTTTTGGAGGTCACCCGCGGGAGATGGATCCTGTTGCCACCACACAAGAAATTCTACATTGCCGGCCGGCCCCAGCAGCGGCGAGACGGTGACGCCGCGCGTAACTAACCCTAAGTTGCGGGCCGTGCTCAGCGTTTCTTGCAGCACGCTTCGGTGTACCTTCTGGTCACGCACCACGCCGCCTTTGCCCACGTTCTCTTTGCCCGCTTCAAACTGCGGCTTGATCAGCGCCACTATATTTGCATTTTCACCATTTGCATTTTCACTATCTGCGTTTTTGCTCTCTGCCTTTTGGCGCATGAGATGCAGCGTGGGGGGCAACACCAGCTCCAGACTAATAAAGCTTGCATCAATCACGGCCAGCGTGATATGCGGCGCGCGGCCATTGGGGTCCAGTGGTAGTGCGTCCAGATGGCGTATATTTGTGCGCTCTAGCACAACCACGCGTGGATCGCTGCGCAGTTTCCAAGCCAGTTGACCATATCCCACATCGACAGCATAGACCAGGCGGGCGCCGCGCTGCAACAGGCAGTCTGTAAAGCCGCCAGTAGAAGCACCTACATCCAGCGCACAGACATCCGCTACGTCCAGTTGAAACGCATCCAACGCGGCCGCCAGCTTGACGCCGCCCCGGCTGACAAAGGGCAGCGTTGCGCGCACGCGAATTTCCGCATGGGCCGGCACGGCTCGGCCCGGTTTGTCCCACACTTGGTCGTTCACCAATACGTCACCCGCCATGATCAAGCGGCGCGCCTTTTCGCGACTCTCGGCCAGATCGCGCTCAACCAGCAGCAGATCTAGCCGCTGTTTTCGGGCTCCGTTTTGAACGGTTGCAGACGAACCGATGGCATCTATTTTGGATTGAGGTGAGCCTGGCAATGCGTGGTCGGATGCTGACATGTAGGCAGCATAGAATGGGGTGCGCAGTTTGTCAAATCACAATGAAACTGCCGCCGGCTTTGTCCTGCGGCATTAAACGGGTTGCCATTGCCTTCCGGCTACAAATGCTTGTGCCGGTTTTCAGAGTGCTGTAGAATAATGGGGTTTATCGTGGACGTAGACCAAGGATGGCTCTGTATGCAGCACAACCGCCATCATAAAATGTCCTGATAATAAGATGGCTCTGTATGCAACACAACCGCCATCATAAAATGTCTTAATAATAAGAGGAATTTGCATGAATAGTTCTGAGCCGACCCTTCAAAACCTGCTCGATCTAAGCGGGAAAGTGGCCATTGTGACGGGCGCCAGCGGTTGGCTGGGCGCCGCCATGAGCCGCGCCCTAGCCGAAGCGGGCGCCACCCTGGTCGTTACGAGCCGAGACGCCCAGCATGCCGCAGAATTTGTCGCCACGCTCCCCGGTTCAGGGCATGTGGGTATGGCGCTCCAGCAGGATGACGAAGCGGCCATTCCTAGTTTCGTGGCGCAGGTGGTGGAGCAACTGGGCCGCGTCGATGTGCTGGTCAACAACGCGTATGGGGGTACGGCGCCCAGCATTGAAACAGCTACGGCGGCCGATTTTGATAAGGCCTATCATACGGGCGTAACAGCCTATTTTTTGCTGGCTCGGGAGGTGGCGCGCCATCTGCGCAGCCGGGGTGCACCGGGATCCATCATCAACATTGCCAGCATGTATGGCGTCGTGGCCAGCTATCCCGATGCGTACACCGATCTGCCCATTAACAGCCCGCCGGTCTATCATGGGCTTAAGGGGGGGCTGGTCCATCTGACGCGTCATCTGGCGGCCTATTGGGCTGCCGACAATATACGCGTTAACGCCATTAGCCCGGGCCCTTTCCCCTCGCAAAGCGTGCAAGATCGGCTGCCCGATTTTATTGCGCGGCTGGAGCAGAAGGTGCCGATGGGCCGCATGGGCAAACCGCATGAATTAAAGGGTTTGGTCGTGTTGCTGGCCAGCGACGCCGGCAGCTACATTACGGGTCAGAATATTTTGGTAGATGGCGGTTGGACCGCTTGGTAATGGGCGCCGCTCTGGCTTCGACAAGTTCAGCCGCCTCAATGAATCCGCCAACAGCATCACAACCACAAAAAGGCAGACAATGAATCGACTAAATGACAAAATTGCCGTGATTACAGGTGCGGCGCAAGGCATTGGACGCGGGATTGCGCTCTGTTTGGCCGAAGAAGGCGCCCACATTGTGATCAATGATCTGGCTCACACTGCGGCGGCGCAAGAGACGCTGGAAGCAGTGCAGGCGCTGGGCCGACAGGCGCTTGTGATTCCCGCCGATGTGGCAGACCGGGCAGCAGTAGCCGCTCTTTTTGCGCAAGCTACTGCCCACTTTGGCCGCGTGGATATTGCCGTGGCCAATGCCGCCCATTCTGTGCGCCAGCCGGTGATCGAGGCTGAATGGGAGCAGGTTCAGCGCACGTTGGAAGTAACGCAGTTTGGCGTCTATCATGTGTGTCAAGCCGCGGCCCGCCAAATGGTGCAGCAAGCCCAGCCGGGCCAAAACAATGGCAAGCTGTTGATCACCGGCTCGGTGCTGCAAGAGGTGCCTTTCCCCACCAGCGCACCGTATAATATGGCCAAGGCCGCCGTCAATCACTTTGCCCGCACGCTAGCGGCCGAATTAGCGCCGCACCACATCAACGTCAACGTAATCAACCCAGGCTGGATCGACACGCCGGGCGAGCGCAAATTTGCCAGCGAAGAGGAGATTCAGCAGGGCGGCAGGCTGATCCCGTGGGGGCGATTGGGGCAGCCGCGCGATATTGGCAAGGCGGCGGCATTTTTGGTGAGCGCCGATGCCGATTATATCACCGGCACATCGCTGCGCGTTGATGGCGGCTACGTAATTGGTCTGCGGCCCGTGGCGCATTGATGCCGTATATCTAATTGAGGGGCGTGCATAATTCTCTACTTAAGTGAACTACGTTGGTAGAGCCATGTGCAACGCACTGACCGCGCCTGTGGCTGTTATTGAGCTGTTTTTCGGGTCAGTGCGATGCACACTTATCATCTCCCTTCGTTGCTGGGCAGTGCGCGTCACGCGTGTCTACAAATCAATTTCCTCAATATGCGCTTGCTATGGAATGTCCCATGTGCTGGGGTTGAGCAGCGTTTCATCGCTTAATTCCAGCGCGTCAAATTGTTCCAGCACGGCGGGCGGCAGCTGGAGCGTGGCCGCCCGCAAGTTGTCCTCCAGCTCTGCCAGGCTGCTCATGCCCACCAACACGGTGCTAATTTGGGGTTGGGCCAGGGCAAACGCTACCGCTACCTGTGCTGCCGACGCGGCCAACCCGGCTTCCGCAATAATCCGGCGGAAGCGCTGCGAGGCGGCGGTTAGTGCGTGTAGCCGTGCGGGCAGATGATCCGCCCGCGCTGTCAATACCCCTTTGAGCAATACCGACCGCACCACAATGCCCACGTTTTGCTGTTGCGCCCGCGGCAGCACCTGCTCCTCAATGCGTCGATCCAGCACCGAATAGGTCACCTGCATAACGTCGAAAAGATCGCGGTCCAATGCCAAGAGCGGAAGCGCTGCGCCATAAAATGAGCCCCCGGTCCAGCGGATTTTGCCGGCGCGCTGCGCCGCGGAAAAAGCATCCGCGACTTCTTCCGCACGCTCCAAAAGTTCCTCAGTCACGTTGTGAATCTGCCAGACATCCACATAGTCGGTTTGCAGCTCGCGCAAGCTAAGGTCAAGTGTATCCAACATCTGGCGCTTCAGTTGGCGGCTGCTCAGCTGCTGGACTGCCGCTGGCAACAGATTTACTTTGGTCGCCAATATGGCCTGTGTGCGCCGTTGGTGCAGCGCCTGGCCCAGAATCGTTTCGCTCATCCCGTAGTCGCGGGCCGTATCGATGAGGTTGATGCCGGCATCCAGCGCCGTGTGGATGAGGCGGATCGCCTCCTGTTCACCGGGGCGCCCGCCATGGGCCGGCGTTGCAATGCCGTACGGTAGCCCAATTTCAACTGTGCCCAGCGCCAACGCAGACACCCGAAGGCCGGTGCGCCCCAGCGTGGAAAGAGAGAAGTTCATATGATAAATGCATCCATAATTTTGTAATCATAATTTGATGTACCACAGAAGACGCATGGTTTCAATAGTACTCATGGGTGATATACATGAGGTTGCCTGCGTCATATACTGTACGCGCGGCCACCATGTCTGACAACAGAGGCATTAATAACACGACTTACGCAGTGTCGGTGGGCCGCCAGGAGAGCATAACATAGCTGACTGGCAATTTTCCCCCTAGACTTGCGTAAGTCCTATTAATAACACACGTTACGCAGCGACAGCCAGTCTGCTAGAGAGAAACGGGAACGTCGGCGAGCCGACTTTGCTCCAGGCTTGCGTAACATAAGTGAATAAATAGGTTTATGCAGCCCTGGTGGACTGCCGGAGAGTGTAGCACCAGCTTGCTCTCAGCTTGGGTATGTCCTATGGACAAAGGTCACTGAGGGACCTGGCAAAATTTTTACATTGCTGTTTTCCGGCGGCAGAGGCAAGTATATAACAGCGCACGGCCCCCTCAAAATAGCGCACATTTCACCGAACAAGTAATTTCGCAGATACAACCTGGACCGGCGGAAAGCAGCAAATGAGTTCGGCAAGTTTAGGTCATCGCTGTGGAGTTACGTGAAAGAATTGTTTTTTGGATGGAGGAAACATGAACTATTCGCAAATTTATAACCGCATAAAGCCGTGGGCTGTGGTCAGTTTAATGGTGGCGCTGCTTCTGCTCACCTTTAGCGTTAGCCTGGCTTCACCAACGCTTTTTGGTAAATCCACGCTGGGCGATTTCGTCTGGTACGACATCAATGGCGATGGGTTGAAGGGAGCTAATGAACCGGGCATTAACGGTGTTCTCATTAAATTATATCGGGATGTAAACAATAATAATCAGATCGATCTGGGCGATCAGCTTATTACAAGCACGGTAACAGCCAATGATGTTGGCGGCATCGGCGATGACACTGGCGGCAACAATGGCCCTGGCTTTTATGATTTCTCCGTTGATGGGGGCGCTGGCATTGTCTACATTGTGGAGATCGATGCTTCAAACTTTGCTCCTGGTGGCCCGCTGGAGGATTATGTTTATTCGGGCGAGAATGCAACCCAGCCCTATAATGGCCCACAGCAGCGGGTAGTGCCTTATCCCGAAAACCCGGATGACAAAAATAATGTGGACTTCCCATTTTATAAAATGAGTTTGGGCGACCTGGTATGGGAAGATTTTAACAACGATGGGAATAAAGACCCCAATGAACTGGGGCTCAACAACGTGCCGGTGGCGCTGGTAGACACATCTACCGGCCAAGTGGTCGATACCACGGTGACGAGCAATGGCGGTTGGTACACCTTTACACAGGTCATTGCCGGCACCTACGTTGTGAGCGTGACGCCGCCTGCCGGCTATTTAAGCAGCACCGGTCCCAATCAGGAAGCAGACCCCGATGCCAACGGGGATGAAAATGACAATGGTCTGGACACGCCAGTCAATGGCGCCATTGTCAGCGCGCCATTTAATATGCAGCCCAATGATGCCGGCGCGCAGAGCAACAATGTGCTGGATCCAGCTCGGGCCTCTACGCACAATCCGACCGTCGACTTTGGTCTCATCAAGAATTTTGACTTGGCGCTTGTGAAGCGCGTCCACGCCAATCAGCCCAAGCCGATTCAGCCTGGTCAGGATGTGACCTTTACCATTACCATTTTTAATCAGGGCGATTTTGCGGCAGCCAATGTAAACGTGGTCGATTATATTCCATCTGGCTTTACGTTGAGCCCGCTGGAGACCGATTGGAGCGGTGGACCTACGGGAACCGTCAGCCATGTATTGGCTTCAACATTGGCCGCGCACAGCCAAACGTCAGTCGATATTATCCTGCGCGTCAACAATCCGCTGACGCCGGGCAACTATACCAATGCGGCCGAAATTGCCAGCGCTACCGACCAGAATGGTAACCCGGTGGTGGATGTAGACTCGACGCCCGATAGTATCAATGGCAATGACGGTACGCCCAAGGATGATGTGGTTAACGAGGATCACAAAACGAACCCCAATGCCGACGAAGATGACCAGGATCCTGCGAATTTCGTGGTCGATGTCTTTGACCTGGCGCTCATTAAACGGCTGGGAGTCGGGCAACCATCCGCAGTGCTGCCTGGCGCTGATGTCAGATTTACGGTGGAGATTCGTAATCAGGGCACGTTGACCGCGACGAATATCGAGCTGATCGACTATATTCCCAGCGGCTTTAGCCTGAGCCCCAACAATAGCGCCAACTGGACGGACGGCGGCAGCACGGCTACCTATGCCAGCATTGCCAGCCTGCCCCCCAGCGGCGTGACCACGGTGGATGTGATGCTGCGTGTGGATGCATTGGCGACCACCGGTACATACACAAATGTGGCCGAGATCAAAGACGCCACCGACCCCAACGGCAATCCCATTTCGGACATCGATTCTACGCCGGAAGATGCGCAGCAGAATGGCGCCGGCGATACGTTTACCACCGATGACGGCGTGGCGGGGAACGGCAAAACCGGTGGTGATGAAGATGATCACGATCCGGCCACGGTGAATGTTGGCAACGTATTCGACTTGGCCTTGCGCAAGACGTTGGCGCCGGGACAAGCCTCTTCCATTAAAAATGGTGATGACATTACATTTACCATCACCGTCTTTAACCAAGGGACTCTGATTGCCGACAACATTGTGCTGGTCGATTATCTGCCCACGGGTTTTACGCTCAGTGCCAGCGAAGCCAATTGGACCAGCAGTGGTGGTATGGTCACGCGTACGCTGGCCGGCCAGTTGGCCCCCAATACTAATACCAGCGTCACCATCCGCTTGACGGCCAGCAACGTGAGTGCTGCCGGCACCTATACGAATATTGCCGAAATCAAGAGCGCCACTGATGACCAAGGCACTCCGCAAACCGATGTGGACTCTACGCCGGAAGATACACAGGGCAACGGACCCAATGATACCTATGTGACCAATGATGACGTCAATGGCAATGGCCTGGCTGGCGGCGATGAAGATGATAGCGACCCCGAACCGTTCCGTGTGGAAATCTTCGATCTGGCGCTGACCAAGAGCCTGCAAACCAGCCAGGCGCCCATGATACGGCCCGGGCAAGACGCGACCTTTACAATCACCATCTTCAATCAAGGCTCTATTCCGGCTTCGAACATTGTGGTGGTGGACTATGTGCCAACTGGCTTTTCGCTTAGCCCGCTGGCCACAGGCTGGAGCGGAAGTGGCCCAATCACGCGCGTCATCAGCGGGCCGCTGGCGCCCCAGACCTCAACGCAGATCGATGTGGTGCTGCGCGCCAACAGTCCCCTCGTATCTGGCAACTATGTAAACGTGGCCGAAATTCAGTCCGCCACTGACCCCAATGGCAACCCGGTTACCGATATTGATTCGACGCCCGATGCCAACAGCACCAATGATGGAACGCCCAAGGACAATGTGACCAATGAAAATCACAAGGCCAATCCCACCGCCGATGAGGATGACCACGATCCGGAGAGCATCCGCGTGGTCAATCCGTCCATTGTCATCCTAAAGAAACTGAATACGCCGCAGCCCATCCGCACGGGGGACCCCATTAGCTTTACGCTGACCATTACGAATACGGGTGATGTCACGGCAACCGCGGTTTCGGTGTTCGACAATTATGACACGCTCTATTTGCAATATGTGAATTCCACGCCGGCCTCGGTGGATAACAACAACGATGGGCGGCTGGACTGGACGGACATTACCATTCCGCTGGGCGACATGGCGCCGGGCGACACGGTCAAAATCGATGTGAACTTTACCGGTCTGGCCGATACCAGTAAGTTGGGCGCTCAGCAGCCCTGCATGGAAACGGGCGCTACCTGTAACGTGGCTGGGATTGGCAGCGCCACTGGTTTCGTACCTGGTCTGCCGCCCATTGCGTTCCCGCCGGCGCAGAACACAGATGAAGCCGCCATCATCAATCCCACGGCGGTCAGCTTGGTCAACCGCAAGGTACAGACCGGCGCCAACGGTACAACCATCAGCTGGTCTACCGTAACCGAGAATGACATGCTGGGCTTTAACATTCGCCGCACTACTAAGAATGAAAAGCCGGTACAGGTCAATACAGAGATGATTCCGGCACAACATGCGGGGCAGAGCACGGGTGACGACTACAGCTACATGGATGCAGCCGCCGTGAATGGTGTCGAAAGCGCCAAATACATCTATATTCTGGATGTGCTCACGCTGGATGGGCATACCGAGAGCCACATTCTCAACCCGCCGAGTGATACCACCAACATTATGCTGCCGCTGCTTTTCCGGTAGCCGAATCGATGACAATTTAGTTACTCACGTTACGCAGCGACAGCCAGTCTGCGAGAGAGAAACGGGAGCGCCGGCGAGCCGCCTTTCCTCTAGGCTTGCGTAACATAAGTTAGTTAAAAAGGGCCGCAGCGCATGCGGTCCTTTTTTTATAGGACGAATGCGCGAAAATAAATGAGGGGTTGTGCATGATTCCCGCTCCAGTGAAATTGGCGCATAGACCCGCGTGCGACGCACTACCCGCCCAGATGGGTGCATTATGACCGTTTCATGGGGCAGTGCGACGCACGCTAGCCGTCCTTACTCGACTGAAACACGTGTATACACCACTCAACTAAATCCGCTCTGTGCGCGGCACTTTTAACGCTAAAGTGCCGCGCACGTCCTCTGACATACTTCATTCTGTCCCAACATGGCGGTAATCTCCCCATGAAATGGTATACTTACGGCAACGCTGCTTGCCCCTTGGTTGACAGCCGATGGGGGCGTCGTACAACCGCCATCGTACAAGTTCTTAAGTCCAACCATGGCCCTGTACATTACACAACCACCATGGTATTTAGAAGATATGTAGGCTCTTTGGGATTTCATGCTTCGGCTGCGCTCAGCAGAGCGGTGGTGGACAACAGATATCCTCGGCACTTTCGACGAGATGACTCGGTAGACGAAACGAAGTGCCGGGGACGTTAACCACATGAGATCCTGTTGAACCGATATTTAGAAAGGATTGACCACCATGTTGACCTGGCCAGAGAAAATCCTGTTTGCGTTTGCCGTGGCCGCGGCGCTCTATTATGGCTATCGAAATTTCAAAAAAGTCTATCTGGTCATTCGGCGCGGCGCGGGCGAACCAGTGCCACAAGCCGAAATGTGGGACCGCGCCAAACAAGCGCTTCTGACCTGGCTGACCATCCGCCCCATCTGGAAGACGCGCGAAACGGCCAGCGTCTTTCACGCCATGATCGCATGGGGATTTGTCTTCTACTTTCTGGTTAATGTGGGCGATGTAATCGAGGGCTATTTTGACATCCACTTCCTCGGCACGGGGTTCATCAGCGTGATCTATCGCTTTCTGGCCGATCTCTTTAGCATGAGCGTGCTGCTGGGCATTCTCTATTTTCTGTGGCGGCGCTTTGTGTTGGCCGACCCAGCGCTCGATTATCGGGAAAATGTGAAGCTGGTCGATAAAGTTAGGGCCGGCGGCATCCGCAATGATTCGCTGATTGTGGCGCTCTTTATTCTATTTCATGTGGGCTTTCGGCTCATTGGCGAAAGCTTTAAGGTGGCGCAGCAGGGCGGCGATCTCAACCAGCCCTTTGCCACCGGCATCAGCGCCATGTGGAGCGGTTGGAGCGCGGGCGCGCTCATGGTCGGTCACCACGTGAGTTGGTGGATTGCGCTGGGGCTGATTCTGGCCTTTATTCCCTATTTCCCCTATACCAAACATTTTCACTTGATTATGTCGGCGGTCAATTACTTTGCCAAACCCAAGCGCGCCGCGCTGGGCGCACTGGACGCAATCAATTTTGACGATGAATCGATCGAGCAGTTTGGCGCCGCTAAACTTGAAGATCTGCCCTGGACACATCTGGCCGATGCCTATGCGTGCATTATGTGCAATCGCTGCCAGGAAGTCTGCCCCGCTTACGTCACCGGCAAAGAGCTTTCGCCGGCCGCATTAGAGGTTAACAAACGTTACTACATCAACGCCCATGTGGATCAGCTGGCGGCCGGCGAACCGTCTACGTTGAATCTGCTTGACTTTGCCATTAGCGACTCGGCCGTATGGGCCTGCACCACTTGCGGCGCCTGTGTGGATATTTGTCCCGTGGGCAACGAGCCCATGTTCGATATTCTCTATTTGCGCCGCAACCAGGTGCTCATGGAAGACAGCTTCCCCAAAGAACTGTCCACCGCTTTCCGCGGCATGGAGCGCAATGGCAACCCGTGGAACCAGCGCGCCGGCGATCGGCTGGCCTGGGCCGCGGGACTCAACGTACCCACGATTGATGAAAATCCCGACGCCGATATTTTGTGGTGGGTGGGCTGCGCGCCGTCGTATGACCCGCGGGCGCAGCAGACGGCGCAAGCCTTTGCCAAAGTGCTCAATGCCGCCGGCGTCAATTTTGCCGTGCTGGCCGACCGCGAAAGCTGCACCGGCGACGCCGCCCGCCGCGCCGGCAATGAATATCTCTTTTTCGAAATGGCTAAAGCCAACATCGAAACGCTCAACGAGGTGCAGCCCAAGCGCATTGTGGCCACTTGCCCACATTGCCTACACGCGCTGGGCAAAGAATATGGTGAACTGGGCGGCCATTATGATGTGATTCACCACACCCAGCTCATTTCGGAACTGGTGGCAGCGCGCAAGCTCGATTACCGCACGCTGCCCGGTAGCCGATCTGGCGATGATAAGGTTACGCTGCACGATCCGTGCTATTTGGGCCGCCACAACAACATTGTGGCCGCGCCACGCACCGCTTTGAAAGAGGCCAATATTGAGCTGATCGAAATGCCTCGTCATGGCAAACAGTCCTTTTGCTGCGGAGCCGGCGGCGCCCAAATGTGGAAGGAAGAGGAGCACGGCGTGGGCGAACATGCCGAAGCGGTTAACGTCAACCGCTATCGCGAAGCTGCGGCTACCGGCGCCAAAACCGTGGCCGTTGGTTGCCCCTTCTGCCTGACGATGCTCACCGATGCTGCCCGCACCGCCGACGCAGGCGTGCAGGTAAAGGATATTGTGGAGATCATTGCCGAACGGTTGTGAATGACCTATCCCGCTGACGCCATTTCCGGCCAGGAAAGGGAGAGCTTTTTTACTCTGTGGTTGAACAAAACGAGACCTGTCCAAAATGAGACCTGTCCAAATCCCGAAGTGTGTTAAATAGGTTCCCCCTCCTCTCAACTTATGGAGAGGAGGGGGCCAGGGGGAGGAGAGGCCTGCTTCGCTAAAATTTCGGTTGTTCCATGGGTTTGACTGGATCATTCCCCAGCAGAAAGTCAAAATCGGCCCCTTGTGGCGCTTGGGTCACGTGCTGCAAATAGAGCCGCCCATAGCCGCGGCCAAAGGCCGGCTGCGGCGGTTGCCAGGCCGTGCGCCGGCGCGCCAGTTCTTCATCATCCACATAAAGATGCAAACGACGGTTGGCAAAGTCTAGCTCGATCTCATCGCCATCCTGCACCAGCGCCAGCGGACCGCCAATGGCGCTTTCGGGCGCAACATGCAGCACAATGGCGCCATAAGCCGTACCGCTCATGCGGGCGTCTGAAATACGCAACATGTCGCGTACGCCCTGCTTGAGCAGCTTTTGTGGAATGGGCAAAATGCCCACCTCGGGCATGCCGGGGCCACCCACTGGTCCCGAATTTTGCAGCACCAGCACATCATCGGGAGTCACGTCCAAGTCGGGGTCATTGATGCGAGCGCGCACATCTTCTACATCTGTAAACACAATGGCGCGACCGCGATGTTGCAGCAGCGCGGGCGTAGCCGCTGACTGTTTGATGACGGCGCCGTCGGGCGCCAAATTGCCGCTTAAAATTGAAAGACCCCCCTCGGGTTGCAGCGGCTCGGCCAGCGCATGAATCACGTCACGGTTATGAATGGGCGCGTTGGCCACATTTTCGGCCAGCGTGCGCCCGGTCACGGTGAGGGCGTCGCCGTGCAGCAGCGGCAGCAGTTCCCGCAAAACGGCGGGAATCCCACCGGCAAAGTGTAGGTCTTCCATCTGAAATTGGCCGCTGGGCCGCATGTTGGCAATCAGCGGCGTGCGCCGGCTAATCTCATCCCACAACGACAGCGGAATCTCAATACCCAGGCGACCGGCAATGGCGGGTAGATGCACCACGGCATTGGTCGAACCACCCAGCGCGCAGACCAGCGTAATGGCGTTTTCAATGGCTTGCCGCGTGATGATTTGCGAGGGGCGTACGCCTTCTTGGGCCAGCGTTACAATGCGCCGTCCTGCTTGTTCGGCAAGCCGGATGCGCGCGGCATCGGTGGCGGGCGTGGCGCCATTGCCGGGCAGCGCAATGCCCAGCGCTTCCACCAGCGAATTCATGGTGGAGGCCGTACCCATGACCATACAGTGGCCGCGGCTGCGGAAGACGCTGCCCTCAATCTCTTTGTACGTTTCATCATCAATGGTCCCAGCCTGCCATTCAGCCGTCATGCGGCGACAATCGGTGCAGGCGCCAAGCATCTGGCCTTTAAAGTTGCCGTTGAGCGCAGGGCCGCCCGAGAGCAGAATTGCGGGCAGATCGGCGCTGCATGCCCCCATGAGCGCGGCGGGCGTGGTTTTGTCGCAATTGGTCAGCAGCACCACGCCATCAATTGGGTTGCCGCGGATCATCTCTTCGGTGTCCATGGCGGCCAGATTGCGATAGAGCATAGAGGTGGGGCTGAGATAAATCTCACCTAGCGAAATGGTGGGAAACTCCATGGGAAAGCCGCCTGCCTGCCAGACCCCACGCTTGACCGCTTCGGCCAGCTCGCGCAGGTGGCTGTTGCAGTTGTTCAACTCGCTGTATGTGTTGCAAATGCCAATGACTGGCCGTTGCATATCTTCTTCATCAAACCCCATGGCTTTGGTAAAGGCACGATGGGTAAAACCGGCTACATGAGGCTCGCTAAAAAAAAGCCCGCTTCGGCTGTCATTCTGTTTGGTTGCGTCTTGCGCCATCTTGTGGTTCGCTCCTTGTGGATGTCCAAATTTGGGTTTACGTTTAGAACCTATCTGTAAATTCGTTGCACCGCAACGGTGTTGGCGATCTAGCTGTCGGTCTCGATTGTTGAATCCGACGCTATCTCTTGCCGTTGCGATTAACTGAAATGCGGTGGTGAAACATGTACTGTCTCTGACCGATCGGTTTGGCAAAGAGGATGTACGGACAGATACTTTGGGCATAGCGCACATGGGCCATACCTCTGTACGCGTAAACCCAAATCGTTAATATTACAACGTACAGTGCGTTGTGATGATAAAAAGAGAATCTGTGCAGAAAGGCAACCGCGAGTTTATCACGCTGCCCGCATGATGACAAACAAATATGATATACTACTTTAGAAGATGAAAGAGAAAATTTGTGTTATCTGTCAATACTTTCTTGGATTTACATATAAGCGGGAAGATGGAGCAGTTTATGGGTGGACGATCAGTGTGTGGCTTGGGGAATGCATGTAAGCGGCAAAAGGGGATGGGCTTAGCGTATCTGTTTATGCTATTGGCATTGAGTTTGTTGGCGGGTTGTGAACAGCCGCAACTCCTGCCAGCCGAAACGCCTGTGGATGTGGTAGAAGTGGCCCAAGCCGATGTGGAGACGCCGTCCGCGGACGGCATTGGCGCTCCGGCAGATGCGCATGGGCGCGAGCTGGTGCTGTGGACGCCAGAATTCATGAATGCGGATTCCACTACCAGCAGCGGCGCGATTTTGGCCGATGCGTACGAGCGCTTTAAGGTTGATCATCCCGATACGCGTATTGAAGTGCAGATCAAAGCCGAATCTGGGCGGGCGAATCTGTCGGATTATGTGCGCAGCGCCCAGCGCGTGGCGCCGCAGGTTTTGCCGCAAATCATCTTGATCGATACGCAGCAGTTGTGGCGGCTGGTCGATCTGGGGCTGGTGCCGCCCTTGAATCAATCCGACATGACTGAATTTAATACGCTGTATCCATTTACGCTTGACGCGGTACAATATCAGAATCAGATTTATGGGATCCCGTTTGTGGCGGATGTAATGCATGCCGCCTATTATGCCGCTGATTTTGAAGAGCATGCGCCAGAAGATTGGGGCCAGTTGCAGGCGGTGGCCAAACCTTATTTCTTTCCAGCAAGCGCCAGAAATGGTTTGAGTAGCGATTCTGTGCTAATGCAGTATGTGGGCGCGGGGGGTGAGCTGCGCGCAGACGGGGTTTTAACCAATCCCGAAGCACTGGTCACCGTGTTTAACTTCTGGGCCGCCGGCATCGAAAGCGGCATGATTTCGCCTTCTGCCCTGGAATATTCTACCTTAGGCGCCGTGTGGGACAGTTTTGTTCGCGCCGGCACTGGATTGGCAGAAGTATCTGCCAATCAATTTCTCGGCAAACAGGGCTCTTTGGGGGAGATACGTTTTGGGAGCATCCCCACACGGTCGGGGGCGCCGGTGACGCTTGGCCGCGTCTGGGCATTTGTGGTGCTCACTAGCGAGCCAGAAGAGCGACAGCTGGCGTTAGAGCTGATTCGACAGCTGATGGCGCCTGCAGTCCATGGCAGCTGGAGTGAATCGGTTCAGCGTCTGCCCACCCAGACCGCCGCGTTGGCCGAGTGGAAAAATAATGCGCCCTATGTAGATTTTTTGCGCCGCATGCTAGATGTCGCCATTAGCACGCCCAATGGCGCTGCCTTTCGGGAGTTGTCTATTCAGATGCAGACAGCCAGTGAAGCTGTTTTGCGGCAAGAATTGGCGCCCCCCGCCGCAGTACAAACAATCCAAAGCAGCCCATAATGCATCTGTGGCAAGCTTACCAAACTATTGAATGAAATATCAGTA
>JACKBC010000039.1 GCA_020634755.1 Caldilineaceae bacterium
TAAAATCCTTGGAGCACTTTGTCCATAGAGTAGCCGCGATAGTTGGTTTCCACAAATCCCTGCTGCGTCAGCAAGCTCCACGCCACATGTTGTCCTTGGGGCAAATAGGCGATCATCTGATCATAGCCTTGAATGGTGGCATCGTTGATCATGCGACGCAGCATCCATTTGCCAATGTTCTGCCCGCGCCAAGCCTCTTCAATGTATAAATTCGTCACATGCGCCACGCGCACCGGTTTTTCATCCAGCACGTCGAGCTGATTGGGTGCGGGCGTAGCCGGTCGCGGATCCAGCTCCTCTTCTGGCGCCAGCCGCTCTACCTGCTGCGACTGCACGCCGATGACCTGCCCCCCACCAATGCGGTCAATGCGCCGATGATAGATCTGGTAGGAACGGTCGTTGCGATTGCCAGAAAGGGCAATGCTCACATCTGCACGCGGCACTTCCTCTTCTATCATTTGGCCCAACTGGCGCACAAAGCGCTGGTAGCGCTGACGCAGCACGTAGCCCGTCATGGTCAGCAAGCGAAAATGGGCCACCCACTCGTTGGGCAACACGCCGGCGCCGGCTTGAAAAGTGGGATAGCCGGTGCTGAGGTGAAAGGCTTGAATGTGGCGGGTGCCCACATCCAGCCAAAATCGTTCCGCCGCCTGAATCAGCGCAATACCCACCGGTTCGATCAGGTCAGCCCGTTCCGGCAAGGCCAGAAAGCGCAACAGGCCCACCGGTTCATAATCAGGGCTGGTTTGGCGGTCGCTGTCCAGCCCCGTGGCCGCATCCAAAAAGCCCACGAGCTGGCGCGCGCGCCAGGCGCCCAAGTGCATGTGCCGCTGCCAGCGCACCGGAAAGAGCGTCAACGGCCCCGGCTCAAAGATAAATTCGCGCGCCAGGGCCTCATTCATGGGCAGGTTGTAAGCAATGGAGGTAAAAGTCGGATTGAGAAACTCAGCCACGATTTCAGCATCATCACGCCCCAGCGGCCGTATGATAATGTCGGGGGTGACGGGCATCATGTGGGAATCTTCTCCTGGAGGCGCGCCAGCAGCGCGTCCTGCTCACCCACCGTGGGCAGAAAGAGCGAACGAGCATCATCTAAATCCACCAGCCCATCCGGGCGCAGGGGGTGGTAGAGCAGAGCCAAGGAAGTCCCAAAGCGGCCCGCTTCAGTGGCGCTGATCAGCTGGCGAAATTGCACGACCTCCGGCGCGCCCACCGGCTTATGCCAAATCAGCCTATCTTTGGCCAAAACCACGCGCCCGCGCACCGTATAGAGCCCCCACCCCAGCAGGCCCAGCCCCACACACAAAAAGAGCAGGCGCTCCAGCAAGGCGGATAGAGGAAAGGAGCCGCGCAACACGCCCGCCAGTTCCCAGCCATAAAGCAGGGCTATGAGTGCACCCGCAGTGGCATATAGCCAATACCGCGCGGTGGGACGATATTCATTGGCGGATTCTATTTGGCTGGTAAATTCGGACTCGGTCATTGAAAGACTCTGATTTACAAAAATTCGATGGCGCTATGCTATACTCGCGGCATGCATCAAGCGTATGATAACATCCAATAGGCTGTGCAAGTTCTATACTATGGTAGGCTTTGACCAAAGTCAAAACATAGAGTGAGCCCAAATCCAATAGAGACATGCCTTACGCAAGCCTGGCGTAAAAATGGCGAGATCCGCCATGCGCCTGCATAGGTACACAAGTCTTTAATTTTGCTGGTGGCTCTGTGCGCTGCACAACCGCTATTATAAGATGGCTCTGTGCGCTGCACAACCGCTATTATAAGATGGCTCTGTGCGCTGCACAACCGCTATTATACAATTTCTGAAAGAGCACAAATAGGAGTAGGACAAACGTAAGGTTATGAATGTTCATTGAGCTGCGTTTACTGCTGGCGTTGGCCGCCATGTTCCTGTTGCCCGGCGGCGCGCTGCTGGCCATGAGCAGCCTGTGGCCGCGCTGGCAAGGATTCCCCCGTATTGGCATCATCATTGGGCTAAGTGGGGCGTTTTATCCCGTCCTGTTTTACACGTTGCGCTTTTGGCTGCCGACGGTGCGGCTAAATGCCCCCATCATGGCTGCGCTGTTGGTCCTATGCGCCCTGGTTATGATGGTGCGGCTGCGCGGCCAGTGGCGACAGCTGCTGGCGCTGGATGAGCTGGAATGGTGCGCGGTGACGCTCTTGGGCATCACGCTCTTTAGCCGCCTCTGGTTTGCCCATTTACACCCCTATCCAGCTTGGACCGATTCGCTGCACCACGCCTTGCTCACCCGCATGACGGCCGAGCAGGGTCAGCTGGCCCACAGCCTGGAGCCCTATTTCCCCATTACAATGGACATGTATCATCTGGGGCTGTACGCCCACGCCGCCACGCTGCAATGGCTGGCGGGTGTGTCGTCGCACATGGCGCTGGTGTGGAGTGCGCAGGCGCTCAACGGGCTGTGTGGGGTAGGTGTCTATCTGGCCTTGGATGTCTTGATTTTTCAGAACGCACCGGGCCAAGCTGCATGGGTGCGACGCAGTGGCGCACTGGTGGGTGCGGCCACTGCCGGCCTCTTTCTGCACCAGCCGGCACTGTACGCCAACTGGGGTCGCTACACGCAAGGCGCTAGCCAATCGCTGCTGCTCATCACCTGGGTAGTCACGCTGCATACCGTGGCCGATTGGGGGGGCGGAATCGTCAATACGTCCCCGACACATTCTTCCGATAGAACTGGCAAACGAATAGATGAACGAATAGATGTGCCGGGGACATCCCGCCGCTCGAACATAGCCTGGGGTGCGCTCTTTAGCGGGCTGCTGACGGCGGGCGTCTTTCTGATTCACTTTCGAGTGGCAGCCTTTTACGCGCCGCTGCTGGCCATTGGCATTTTGGCCATCCTCTGGCGGCGGCGCGGTCGGGCGCTGGCGGCGGCCATTGCCGGCGCGATTGCCGTGGGCGCCATGTCGCTCTTTTTCATTTTGCCCGTACTGTGGACCGCACTCAACCGCTACATTACGCTCCATCGCACGCCCCAAACCATGTTGACGCCCGCACAGGTCGCCGAAATTGTGCGCACCTATTACAGCTTTACATGGGACGGCTTCCCGTATCTGATTGGCATCTCGTGGTGGATGGCGGCTCTGGTCGCATTGTTGGCGCTGGTGGGCCTGTGGCGGCGCAATCCGCTGACCATACAAAGCGTGCTGTGGATGGCGGCCCTATACGGCATGGGTATGCTCTATCTGCTCAATATCCCCATGCTGCGCATTACCAACCTGGGTGCGGTGTTGATTCTGTTTTATTTGCCCATTGGGCTATGTGCCGGCGCGGGCATAACCGAGATTGTGCAAATGGTATCGGACCATTGGCAACCGGATTGGCAACGGCGCGCCAGCCTTGGCATGGCCGCGCTGGTGCTGATCTTGGCGCTGCCGGCGGCGCGCTTGCGCATCAACACGGTGGAGCCGTTTCGCTTTTTTGTGCAGCCGGGGGATCTGGCCGCCATGCGCTGGATCAACGAGCACACGCCGCCTGACGCCACCTTTGCCATCAACACTTATTTTTGGCTGGCCAACGCGCCCCACGGCACAGACGGTGGCTATTGGATTCCCTACTTTACCGGACGCCACACCACCACCAGCGCCATGCCGCTCAACGCCGCCGACTTTGATTATCAGGAACAGATTTTTAACGAATCGCATGCGGTGGAGGCGCTGAAAACCGACCCGTCGGCGCTGGATACACTGTATGACATGGGCATTGAATACATCTATTTGGGCGTGCTGGGCGGCAACTTTGATCCGCCCGGCTTAGATTTAGCGCAGTTGCGTCAATCGCCGCGCGTGGAGGTGCTCTATGCGCAGGATGGCGTGGCAATTTTGCGCATATTGCCGCCTTGAAAGCACATACTATACGTTGCTCTATATGAAAACCGTGCTTTGCTAAAACTTTACCAGAGAGAGCAAAGGACGGTTATCATCACAACCGCAGTATATTAATCGGTTTGACGAATAGCTCTGCGCAACGTACAATTTGCACATGATTGTCAACATGTGATTTGAAGATACTGTTGGAGAAACATATGACCACATCAGCCGAGTCTTTAGACACCCTAACAAAGCAGATAATGCAACTTACTGCTCGCGTCGAAGTTTTGGAAAATGAGACATCTTTGCTTCGGCGGGCGCTGAAGCGCTTGCTTGGAGATGACGATCAGGCCTATTACTGGACGCCACAATGGCAACAGGGCGAAGCAATAGCGGACGACGAGCTACACGGTGGAAATTATCATTCTTTTGATGACGGTGAGGCGCTTGTCGAATACATACAAGCGCTAATTGAAGAACCGGCATGAAATACGATATTCCCGCTGAGTTTTTCAAGCGACTTCAAGCGCTCCCCAAAAACATTCAAGCAAAGTTTGCCAAAACGCTATTGCTCTTTATTCAGGACCCTTTTCACCCTTCGCTGCACACCAAAAAGATGAAAGGCAGAGTAGGCGTTTGGGAATGCCGCATTGATCGCGCATATCGCTTTACCTTTCATTATGAGATTAATGAGCGAGATGAGAAGGTGTGTCGTTTTCGTAATATCGGCCCGCACGACATTCTCGACACAAGACCCTAACATGGCCACCATCCGCTTCGAAGGTGTCTCCCGCCGCTTCACCGCATCTCCCTCCTCTTTGCGTCCGGCCGATATGGGGCGCAACTTTGATGATGAAAATGACGCGTCCGGCGCCGTGGCCGCGCTGGACAACGTCCATCTGACCATCCCCAACGGGCAGACAATGGCCATTGTGGGCCCCTCTGGCTGCGGCAAGAGCACGCTGTTGCGCGTGGCCGCCGGGCTGGATGGCGAATATACCGGCAATCTCTATTTTGACGACCGCCCCATGCAGGATGTGCCGGCCAAAGATCGCCACATTGGCATGGTCTTCCAAAATTACGCGCTCTATCCCCACTTTGAAGGCCAGGGCAATCTCTCCTTTTTCTTCCGCGTGCGCAAGATAGCCGACGCCGAGGCGGAAGAGCGCATCCGCATTACGTCGGAAATTATGGGGATTGGTTTTAAGCAACTGCTGGGTCGCAAACCGGGTACGCTTTCCGGCGGGCAGCAGCAGCGATTGGCCATTGGCCGCGCTATTGTACGCAACCCCCAGCTCTTCCTCTTTGATGAGCCGCTTTCCAACCTGGACGCCAAACTGCGCACCCAAACCCGCATTGAGATCAAGCGGCTGCTGCGCCGCTTTGCCATAACCGCCCTTTACGTCACCCACGACCAGACCGAGGCAATTACGCTGGGCGATCAGATTGCGGTCATGCGCGGCGGACGGGTGGAGCAGGTGGGCGCGTTTCAGGAGCTGATGGAACAGCCAGCGAATTTGTTCGTCGCTGGCTTTCTGGGCAGCCCGCCCATGAATCTGCTGCCTGGCGTGGTGGAAAATGACGCGCTGCACGTGGCCGGTGAGGCGTGGCCGCTGCCGGATGCGCTCCAGTCTCAAGTGCAAAATGGCCAGCAGATCACCGTGGGCATTCGGCCCGATGCGGCGCGTTTGGTTGTGGAAGATGAGGATGATGCAGCGGGCTGGCGGCTGCACGGCGTGGCCGAGGTGGTGGAGCCCGATTTTGCCAACCGCACGCAACTCGTCTATCTGCGCACGGCGGATGGCCACAGTTTTGCCGCCCGCAGCGACCTCAACGTGGCGGTCTATGGCGGTCAGCCGGTGGAGACGGTGCTGCCGTTGGAGCAGATCTACTTTTTTGATACCCTAAGCGAAAAGCGAATCGTCGAGGCATGATTGGCGGCGCAAAACCCTTCGATTGAAGATACATTCCCATTCGCCGCCTATTGCGCCCGCTCTGTTGGTTTATACTATTTGTCTATTCAACCTATTAGGTGAGATGTGTCACACCACTCCTTAAGTTCAAAGCAATATTGACCTAAATGCTTCGATACTTCAACTTTGCTGATGGAACAATTAGGATGACTCTGCGCGTAGAATTCTATGTCCTTTTCCAAATCACATAAATGTACAATGCCATTAAGAAATATTCCGGCATGGCCAACAAACACCAATCGCTCAAATGGCAGCTCAACATATTTTTTGATAACTGAGCAAAACCTTTCCCTCAACTCTTTTCCAGATTCGCCACCAACGAATCTTTTATCCAAATTACCCCGATTCCACGCATGGATGACTTCAAAGAAGTACTGCCGTGCGCTGTCATCCAGGGGACGCAATTCCAGGTCACCCACATTGATTTCGCGTAATTCTTCCGCAACCTCAAAACCGCCTTTTGCCTGCTTACAAATGGCTGTGGCGGTTTGTTTTGCGCGCAGCAAAGGCGACGAGACACAGAATTCATTCTGTTATATGTTTTTATGCTATACTGCGGTTGTAATGAAAACCGTAGATTTCGAAAACTCTAAGAGAGAGATCAAATGACGGTTTTCAAACAGAGTAAAGTATAAGTAGAGCAAAGCATAAAATGTCTACATAACGTTAATGATTGAATAATAAGTTTTGCAAAAGCGCGTGCTTGTCAAAGCAAGCTTTTTCTCAAACCAGAAGACGTATGGCCACACTTGCCCAAATTGACCGGGAAAAACTAATTCAGATCGCCAAAACGCATGACATAACGTGGCTTGCCCTCTTTGGCTCTATGGCGCGCGGAAACGCCCAGCAACAGAGCGATGTGGACCTGGCGGTGCGCTTTGGCAAACCGATTAATCTGTTTGATCTCGTTGGTTCACAACTGGCCATGGCGGCGGCATTGGGGCGTTCTGTCGATCTGATTCCCATTGATGATGCATATCCCTTTATACGCCAATCGATGGCCAACGATCTAATTGTTCTCTACGATGCCGCCGAAGGCGGCGTGAATTCAGAGATCAGCAATGCTCACCTCTGATGATCGAGCGCGGCTCACACACATCTTGGATGCTATCGACAAAATCGGAAAAGCATTGACCGGTTATTCTCTGACACGCTTTCGTGATGACTGGGAAAAACGGCTCGTCATCGAACGTTTATTGGAGATCATCGGAGAAGCAGCCAATCATATTAGCCCCGAATTGCAGGAGAGTCATCCCAACGTACCTTGGTCGCAGATGATCGGCATGCGTAATGTGGTGAGCCATCAATACTTTCGCATCAATGCGGAGACTATTTGGAAAACCGCGGCTGAAGCAGTGCCGCCGTTGCGCAGGGCAGTCGAGCAGATTCTGGCCGAAGATAGTGCATCTTAAATTTGATAGCGCCCACGTTTCACCACCTTGTGAACGGAAAATCTGCGCAAATCTATCAAATCTGTGTTCCATTCTTCATTCAATCATAGAGAGTGCGAATCTTCTCCACCAGCTCCGCATTGATGGGTCGCGGTGCCTCAGACAGCCGATTCTCATGGCGACGCTGACCAGGTAGACGTACCCCCTCCAGACCGGTTAGCTCAGCGAAGAAGCCTTCAGCATGTGCGGCCCAATCCGGTCCGGCCATAATCGCCGGCGACATGGCTAGCAGAAACTCGCCGCCGCCCGCCGGTCCGCCATCGTTATTATCCACTTTGGCCGCCTCAAAGCTAAAACGTTCGCCCACCATGCCCGCGCAAAGCAACTCCACCATCATGGCAATGGCCGAGCCTTTATAACCGCCAAAGGGCAGCAGCACGCCGCCATTGGCAATCTTGGCCGGATCCGTGGTGGGGTTGCCGTCGGGGTCCAGCCCAGTGCCCAGCGGTACTTGGTGGCCGTCGCGCGCCGCAATCTGCACGTCGCCCAGCGCTTTGGCCGACGTGGCCATATCGAAAACCAGCGGCGTTTGGCCCGGTCGCGGCCAGGCAAACGAGAGCGGATTGGTGCCAAAAAGCGGCTTTTTGGCGCCGTGCGGCGCCACCGTGGGCTTATAAGCCGTGCAGGCCAGCCCCACCAACCCGCGTTCGGCCAGCGCTTCGGTCTCGGGCCACAGCGCGGCAAAGTGATATGTATTGGTAATGCCCATGGCGGCAATACCAATTTGTTGGGCCGCATCGGCCAAAATGGGCACACCACGCTGAATGGCCAGCGGCGTGTAACCATTGTCACCATCCATGCGCACAATGGCCGGCGTGATCAGCTTGGCCTGCGGGTTGGCTTTGCCATTTACCTTGCCGCTGCGCAGCGACGCCACATAGCCCGGCACGCGAAAGAGCCCGTGCGAATAGGAGCCATCGCGCTCCGCCGTGCTGACCGTGGTGGCAATGGCTTCGGCATTGGCTGCGTCGCAGCCGTTGTGCAGCAGGCAGCGCCGAGCCAGCTCATGAATTTCGGGAATCGTCAGGGAAATTGTGTTCATAATTCTATACCGCCGGTTACTATTCAGCCGCAGCCTGAGCCTGTCGAAGGCGGAGGCGGGCTTCAACAGGCTCAGCCCCCGAGAGAGTGAATAGTCGCTACCGCCGTTGTAATTACCGGTTCAAACTCGGCCAACTGCTCGACCGGAATGTGGCAATAGATGCGATGGCCTTCGGTCACCTGCTGCCAGGGCGGCTCCTGCTCCGCGCAGATTTTGCCGCCGTCGGGCAAGAGGTGCCGACGCGGGCAGCGGGTGTGGAAGTGACAGCCGCTGGGCGGGTTGATGGCGCTTGGCACAGAACCGCTCAGGCGGATATGTTTCTGCTCGGCGTCTGGATCGGGGATGGGCACGGCGGAGAGCAATGCTTCTGTGTAGGGATGATAGGGCGGGGCATAGATGGCGGCGGCGGGGCCAATTTCCACAATTTCGCCCAAATACATAACGGCAATATAATCGGAGAAGAAGCGCACGACGCTCAGGTCGTGGGCAATAAAGAGCAGCGTTGAGTTATATTCCTGCTGAACTTCCAGCAGCAGATTGAGCACCGCGGCCTGCACCGATACATCCAGCGCGCTCACCGGTTCATCACACAGCACCAGATCGGGCCGCGTGGCCAAGGCGCGGGCAATGCCCACGCGCTGCTTTTCGCCGCCGCTGAGCTGGCGCGGCAGGCGGTCGTAATAGTTCTCACCCAGGCGCACCGAGTGCAGCAGCTTGACCACCTCCGCCCGCACCTGCTCTTTGGGAATTTTGCCAAACCGCAGCAGCGGTCGTCCGATCTGCTGGCCCACCGTATAGGATGGATTCATGGTGGAATCTGGGTTTTGGAAGACCATTTGCAGCTCTTCCATAAGCTCGGCATCGCGGTCGTTCAGGTCTTTGGTAATATCAAACCCCATAAAATCGGCTTGGCCAGCGGTGGCGCTTTCCAACCCAATAATGGTCTTCACCAACGTGCTCTTGCCGCAGCCAGACTCGCCTACAATGCCTAGCGTCATGCCACGCGGCACGCTAAAAGAGATGCCATCCACGGCCTTGACCTGACGTTTTTCACCCAGACCGAATAGGTCGAGAAACGAATTGCCCTGCACGTCATAATATTTTTTCAGCGCGTCCACATCCAAAATGATGGGCTCCTGGCCGCTGGTGAAGGCGCCATTCTTTTGCACAGGCAACTCCATATCGGCCGGTGGTTGCCAATCGGCAAAGACAATGTCCTCAGCAAAGTGGCAAGCCACGCTATGCGGCGCTGAACTTGATGAATAATCGGCGCTTAATGTGTGCAGCGCCGGGCGCTCGGCTACACAACGATCTTGGGCATAATCACAGCGCGGCCCAAAGACGCAGCCCGATGATCGCTGATTGGGGGGTGGCACGCGGCCGCGAATGGGATAGAGCATGCTGCTGGCCTTATCGGCCCCCAAGCGCGGCACACAGCGAATGAGCCCTTGCGTATAGGGATGCCGCGGATTTTTAAAGATTTCGCGCACGGTGGCTTGCTCCACCATTTCGCCAGCATACATAACGCCGACGTGGTTGCAAACGCGCGCCACCACGCCCAGATTGTGGCTGATAAAAAGAATGGCCGTGTTAAAGGTTTCGCGCAGCTCGGCAATCAGATCCAGCACGGCGGCTTCCACGGTGACGTCAAGCGCCGTGGTTGGTTCATCCATAATGAGCAGCGCGGGGTTGTTGAGCAGCGCCATGGCAATGACGACGCGCTGCTGCTGACCGCCGGAGATCTGGTGGGGATAGCGCCGCATGACGCTGGCTGGGTCGGGCATATGCACGCGCTCCAACATCTCCAGCGTGCGTTTGCGCGCGGCTTCCTCACTCATGCTTTGGTGCACAGTCAGCACTTCGGTCAGCTGATCCCCCAACCGCATAGAGGGATTGAGCGCCTGCATGGGGTCCTGAAAGACCATGGTAATGCGGTTGCCGCGCATCTGTCGCAGCTCTTCGGGCGAACGGCCAGTCAATTCTTCGCCCTGAAACATAATGCTGCCGCGTTTAACATAGCCATTGCGCCCCAAAAAGTTTACCAGTGACCAGGCTACCGTGCTTTTGCCACAGCCCGACTCACCGACCAGGCCAAAGCTTTCCCCTTCTTTGAGTTCGAACGAAACATTTTGCACGGCTTCGATTTCGCCGCCGCGTACTTTATAGGCAATGGCTAAATTTTTAACAGATAGAACGGTAGATGATGACATAGTTTTGTTGCAGCTCAATTGTTTATGCGGGCGCGGGCGACGGCATGCCCAGATGACTTGGACAGGCTCAGTCATCTGGGCATGCCGTTATCTTGGCGCACTTACCGCTGATAGCGGCTGGTTTCTTCATTCAGGCCGTCGGCAAATAGGTTGAGCCCAATGACCAGTGTGGCAATGGCCAAGGATGGCCACAGCACGGCGTAGGGATTATTAAAAATGTAGCTGCGCGCTTCGTTGACCATGTTGCCCCAGTCGGGATCGGGCGGCGGCAGACCAATGCCCAAAAAGCCCAGCGTGGCAATGGCAAAAATGGCATAGCCAATGCGCAACATGGCGTCCACCAGCAGCGGTCCGCGGGCATTCGGCAATATTTCGCGAAACATAATATAGAAAGCGCTTTCACCGCGCGTCTGTGCCGCCAGCACATAATCGCGATTTTTGATGTCGAGCGCCAGGCTGCGCGCCAGCCGGGCCACGCCTGGGGCGCCGGTAACGGTAATGGCAATAATCACGACCCAATCGCCTTGCCCCAGGGCGGCAATTACCACCAAATAGAGGATAATGCGCGGGAAGGCAATGAGCGCGTCCAAAATCTGCATAATAATCTGATCTGTCCAACCGCCGTAATAGCCGGCCGTGAGCCCCATGGCGACGCCCAGCACCAACGAGCCAAACACGCCCCAAATCGCCACACCGCCCGGGATGGCAATGCCACCGGGCAGCCGCGTTTTGATCAAAATCACTTGAGCGCCGGTCATTAAACGCGAAAGCAGATCGCGTCCAAGATGGTCTGTACCCAACCAGTTGGTGGCGTTTGGCCACAAGTTCTGTTCAAATTGGGAAGCGTTGGGGGGATAAGGCGTCCACACCATCGAAAGCAGCGCCAGAAAGAACCAGAAGAGAACAATGGCCAGCCCAATGGTGCCGACCCGTGAGTCCAAAATAATGAGGGCGTTCTGCCCATAACGACGCCACGCTGAAGTCGAGCCTACTGCTGCCACCGATGTTGTCTGTTCTGCAACCGCCATAGAATTTTCCCAAGTTGGAGGCCTCTCCTCCCCCTGGCCCCCTCCTCTCCACAAGGCCCTAAGCACAGCTTAGGCGGAGAGGAGGGGGAAAGACGCACAAAGTGCGTCAAGGGGGAGGAGAGGTCACATGAACGAAATAAGTACGCCCGAACAAACAAACTTCTCGACCGGTACACACAATACGCAACACGCATTCCCTACGCGTACCGAATGCGCGGATTCAGCAATACATAAGCCACATCACCGATAATGCGCGTGATCACCGCAATGGCTACGGTGACCATAGCGGCCGCCTCAATGGCATTGAAATCACCAAAAATGGCCGAATCGTAAATGTAGGTACCGAGGCCGGGGTACCCAAAGACCACTTCCACAATGACAATGCCGCCCACCAGCCAATTCACGTGAAGCATGATCACCGTAATCGGCGCAATGAGCGCATTGCGCACGGCATGGCGCAAGACAACGCGGCTGTAGGGCATGCCCTTGATAATGGCCGTGCGCACGTAGGAAGAGTTCATCACTTCCACCATGCTGGTGCGCGTCATGCGCGCCACGTAGCCCAGCTCGACGGCGGTCAACGTGATCACCGGCAGCACCAATATTTTGGCGCTGTCCCAGCTCGATAGCAATTCCAATATAGATTGGTCGGAAAAGAAGACCGAAACCGCGGGCAGCCATTTGAGCCAAATCCCAAAGACCAAGATCAAGACCACGCCGGTCACAAACTCGGGCGTGGCCGTTAAAGCCAAACCGGTAATGGAGATGATGCGATCGGTCCAACGCCCTTCGTTGATGCCGGCAATAACGCCAAAGAGCAGCGCTAACGGCATCACCACAATAAAAGCCAACATGGCCAAAACGCCCGTCTTTTGGATGCGCCCCGGTAAAGAAGCCGAAACGGGTCGTCCCGTACGCAGGGATTCACCGGGATCACCGCGTATTAATCCCTTGGAAAGCGGTATGAACTCAACGGGGCTATCGCCTTCTTCGCGAAAGCCGGCCTTGGTGCGGACCTGGATGGTGGCGCCTTCACCGCGTATCCAACGCACAGCACTATTATTGTTGTTCAGGCCCCAAAATTCGGGAATGCCATTGGCATCCGTGGTCCAAATATCGTCCGGCGCCGGCCGCTGAATGGAGGAACCATCTTCCTGGCGCACCAGTTCGAAGAGGTCGCCGCCATCCATTTGCCAGCGCAATAATTCACCCGCGTTGCCACGCACCCACCACTCGGGTTCTTTGGTCTGCGGGTTATAAACTGTCACCAGTGGCCTACCCACGCGATCTTTTAGCCACCAGTCGTTACCCGCCAGCCACGTAAAATAGCGCACCAACGGCGATTGATTGAGCCCCAACTGGTTCCGGTACGAGTCGCGCTGCGCCTGGGTGGATTCAATCCCCAATATCTTGATCGTCACGTCGCCACGGCCATACTCCACCATAAAAAAGAGCAGCAACGAGACCAGTAACATTGTAATAATTGCCGAAAATAGACTACGTAGTATAAATCGAAGCATAGGATTTATTGGAGAGTAGGAATTAGGGAGTAGATTTCCGATCTCCACCCCCGAGCCCAGCCATACAAACCGACTTGGTCAGCGTCCAGCATGAACTTATAGAATTAAACCTGTCAGGCCTCGCAGACCTGACAGGTTTGGGCGCCAACTTATTTTTTGACGATACTAGGCGTCATTCTTCCATACATCGTAGAGCAGATCGTAGCTGGTGGGATGCGCTTTCACATTCTCGAAGTTGTTGCGCGTAATGTTCCAAACGCTGCGCCAGTGGCTAATGCCAATGGGGCCGCGCTCTTGCATAATATCCTCAATTTGGGACATGATTTCGCGGCGCGCTTCTACATCCAACGTGGCTTCCGCCTGGCGCAAGAGCGTCTCGAATTCGTCATCGGTCCAGCGCGTTTCGTTCCAGTTGCCGATGGCGGCTGCGGTATAGGCCAGCGGCAGCACCATGGTATCCAGCGGGCGGTGCGTCCAAGAAGTGAGGCCCAGATCCACTTCCGTCCAGCGATCCCAGTAGCCATCTGGCTCGGTAATGTCGAGCGTAATGTCAAAGCCCGCCGGCGCGGCCAGCTCTTTCAGCGCCTGCGCCATCTCCGGCTCAGCCTGATCGTTCTTGGTGGCCAGGGTTACGGCTAGCGGTAGCTCAATGCCCTTTTCGGCGGCATACTCTTCCAGCAGCGCCTTTGCGCCCTCGGGGTCGTAGGCGGGAATCGGCTTTTCGGCATAGGCCGGATGCACCGGCGCCACATGGGCATCAATGCCCAGATCGCCCTGGCCAAAGTAGGCAAGCTGCAAAATCTTCTCGCGATCCTGGCACATCTTTAGCGCCGTGCGCACGCGATTATCGTCCCACGGTTCCAGATCCACGCGCGTACGCAGCACAATGGTCTGCGCCGTGCTGGCGGGAATCACGTTGAAGTCCGCGGAATCTTTGGTCGCCTGCCATTGGCTGGGGCCGGGGTTATAGATGCTGTCTACCTGACCACCCAACATGGCGGCCACAGTGGCGTCCTTGTCCAGATTGACGTAGACGACCTCATCCAGATAGGGCAGCGGGTTGCCGTCTTCACCCATGCGCCAATAGTCGCTGCGCGCTTTGAGCACGGCGCGCTCATCCTGGTTGTATTCATCCAGCGTAAAGGGGCCGGTGCCAATGGGTTGCTTAATGTAGTCACCCTCAAAGTTGCGGTGCAGGATAATGGCCGGATAGTGGAAGAGATGTTCCGGCACGCCAATATTGCCAGAGTTGAGGTGCAGCTTAATCGTGTAATCGTCGACCTGCTCCACGCTGTTCATGCCGTCGAGATAGGAGAGCAAACCCAACATCGACGAACCGATATCCTCGTCCAGCCATTGGCTAAAGCTAAACATGACGTCATCCGTGGTCAGCTCGTCGCCATTATTGAACTTGATGCCCTGCTTCAGGTTGAGCGTCCATTCCGTCACATCGTCATTGGCTTCCCAACTATCCAGCAGGAAGGGGCGCGTCAAATTGTCTGGGCCGGTCTCGGTCAAATATTCGCCAACCTGGCGGGCCACATTTGCGGCTTCCACCCAGGAAAAGCGGGCGGGATGGTCAATCTGCTGTAGCAACATGCCGATGCGCAACGTGCCGCCGCGCACAATGCCGCCGGCGGCCGCCGGCACCGCGGCAGCATCTGCACCAGTTGAAGATGTTGAACCGGTAGTGGCTTCGGGTGTCGTACAGGCCGCGGCCAGCGTGGCGGCGCCAGCAGACATGCCCAGGAGGGTGGCGGTGCGCAAAAATTCGCGCCGCGATATACGCCCCTGACGCAACTGCTCGAAGGCGTCCGGAATGCGCACATGTACTTTTTCCATTTGTTTCTGCGTTATTTTAGGGTTCATGAAAATTCCTCTCATCAGTGTTCTAATGTGCTATGGAAAATAGGATACGAATGCACGTGGGAATTCATGCATCTTTACAATCTGCGGCAACTTCTATACTCAGCGCTGATTGAGAACTGGCGTTTCATTACGCCTGTTGAGCCAATAGACGACTCCGGTTCTCATCTCAACCGCAGTATAACTTCTGCAACAAATATCCAATAGGAGTTACTACAAAATGCCCAATTGTTTAGGACCTATATGATGGCGGTTGTATAGCGCACAGAGCCATCAATGAACGTAAGGACTTACGCAAGCCTTGAGCAAAATCGCATAAAATGCAAATGGCTCTACTCCCAGCAAGCCACAGGGCTGCGTACGTTGTGTTGTTCCAGATGCATCCAGTGTGAGGCGGTAAAGTCGGTAAGTGCAGCGTGGGAAAATGATTTCCTGAAATGATTTATTCCAGCCTACATGTAATATCACAGATTATGTGACTATTGCAAGTTTATCTGGACTTGCACAGCGCCCGTGAACTTCTAGGAGCAGAAATCATTGTCAATACCGCTATCGCCAACACTTTGCAGTCTACTGATTATCGGCAGAGCATTATAGTGCGCTGGGGATATTAAACACGAGGATACACAACAGAATATATACAGAATATATATGAGGCTCCGCAATAGCCGCTGCTGCATTCACTCGCCATGCCGACCACACGCGCTAGAAAAAATTAGCCACAAAATGGGCCGTAGCCAGTGGCGGCTCAAATCCATTGGGCCAATGGGTATGCATGTTGTACTTGACGCCTTGTAAGTTGGCGTCGGTCAGATTGCTATCGGTCAAATTAGCCCAACAAAGATTGGCATTGCGAAGATTGGCCTTGTGCAAAGTGGCCTTATGTAAATCTGCCCACATTAATGAGGCAGACGTTAAATCAGCGCCGCGCAACGAGGCGTGACGCATATTCGCACCACACAAATTTACCGAGACCAAACTGGCTTGACACAGCTTCGATGTGGACAAATTAACGCTCACGGCGACCGCTCCTGCCAAATCACTACCCTGCAGGAGAGCGCCTTGTAAATTAGCATAGCTTAGATCCGCCTCCCCCAATTTGATATGGCTCAGGTCAATGTGGGGGAGTTCGGCCTCGCTAATATCAATGCTGCTCAGGTCAGATTCTACCGCTTCGGCTAACAATACGCTCAGTTCCGCCTCTGGAATACGCCATTCGTCGGTAGCTTGCGTTTGTAGGTGCATACAACTCCTTCCAGTTCGTGTTCCTAATAATTTGGGGGATTGACTTTTGGTCTAAATCTGATATAGTTTGCAAATCTAATATTTTACAGAAATTTCAGTATAATATCAGACAGCAACGTCTCTTACCTTATCATCCCTGAGTAAGGTCGTCAAGTTATGCGAGTTCGGCCCTTCGGGCCATTGCGAACTTCGTCATTACTACAGCTAATTAAGGCATTGGCCATGCTTTCCACCTCTATCCTGGCGGCTTCCTCGCAAAAGCGCAAGCAAGAAGCGTCTCTCAGCGCCACGGCTTACCGGCTGATCAAAGAGCAGATCATTTGCCTCACCCTCCCCCCCGCGGCGCTCATTGATGAATCTGAGCTGGCGCGGGAACTTGGGATTGGCCTCACACCGGTGCGGCAGGCGCTACGCCGATTGGCCATGGAAAACCTGGTCGTGATCCTGCCGCGGCGCGGCACCCTCGTGGCCGATCTCAACCTATCCGATCTGCAAAAAATCTATGAAATCCGCATTGAGCTAGAAGGGTTAGCCTGCCGCTTGGCTGCCGAGCGGGCTACCCCGGCACAAATTGAACAAATGACGCGCCTCTTGCAGGACGCGCTTTTGCTGCGCGCCGAAGGTGAAAACCGCCAACTGCTGATGGCCGACCACCAGCTGCATATGCTGATTGCCCAGACCGCCCACAATGAATTTTTAGAAGAGATGTTGGAAAGACTCTACGGGCACGTATTGCGCTTGTGGAACGTGTCGATTCACCGCGTGAGCGGGCTGCAAGAAGCCCTTGATGAACACAACCAAATCCTAGAAGCCATTCGCATGCGCAACGGCGCAGAGGCAAGTCAATTAATGCAGCAGCATATTCGCCGCTTTCAAGCCGAATTTTTGAGTATAATCTAGTTCAGTTGGCAATTGGTCATTGGTGATTGGTTGCTGGTGATCGGTGGTGCAACGTACACGTTGCCAGTTTCCACATTGCCGGTTCCAAATTGCCAGCCACGCAGAACCAACGACCAACAACCATTCTTCGAGAGGAACATTTGCCATGAGCGCAGTTGCCGAAACCGCCCGCCGTCGTGAACGCCGTGAACGTCGTCACGCCGCCGCCGTCCACACCATGCAACAGATCGAATATCAGGTGCCGCGCATGGCGTTGCTCAGCGATGCACAGGTGCAGCGCATCCATGATATCTCCATGTGGATTTTGGCCAAACAGGGCATTGCTTTTTACGATGAAGAGTGTCGCCAAATTCTGGCCGCCCACGGCGCCCGCGTCGAGGGCGACATTGTCTATATGGATGAAGAACTGGTCATGCGCTATCTGGCTATGGCGCCGGCCGAATTTACCCAGATGGCCCGCAACCCCGCCAACAATGTAATCATCGGCGGCAATCGCTCGGTCTTTGCGCCGGTCTATGGCCCGCCTTTTGTGCAAGATGCCGACCGCGGTCGCCGCGAAGGGACGCTGGCGGACTTTCACAACTTTGTCAAGCTCACCTATATGAGTCCCTATTTGCACCACTCGGGCGGCACCGTTTGCGAACCCAATGACGAACCGGTACCCACGCGACACTTGGATATGATTTTTGCCCACGTAAAATATAGTGACAAAGCCTTTATGGGGTCGGTCACCGAGCCGTGGAACGCGGCCGACGCCGTCAAAATGTGCGAAATTCTCTTTGGCAAAGAGACCATGCAGCAACAGCCAGTGGTGCTCTCGCTGATCAACGTGAGCAGCCCGCGCCGTCACGATGACCGCATGTTGGGCTGCATCAAGGTCTATGCGCGCGCCCGCCAACCCATGATTGTAACGCCGTTTCTCATGGCGGGCGCCATGTCGCCGGCCAGCGTGGCCGGTACGTTGGCGCTGCAAAACGCCGAAGCGCTCTCCGGCCTTGTGCTGATCCAGATGATTTCGCCGGGCTGCCCGGTGGTCTACGGTTCGTTTATGACCAACTTGGATTTGCAGAGCGGCGCCACTGTTTTTGGGTCACCCGAGAGCCAGTTGACCATGTTTAGCGTGGCCCAGCTGGCCCAGCGCTACAAGCTTCCCTTCCGCACGGGCGGCACCTTTACTTCATCCAAAATCCCCGACGCCCAAGCCGGCTATGAATCGGTTCAAGTCATGCTGCCGGCGGTACAAGTGCAGACCAACTTTGTGCTGCACGCCGCCGGCTGGCTGGAGAGCGGGCTGGTTTCTGGTTACGAAAAGTTTATTTTGGACTGTGACCTGTTGGGCATGTATCATAACTGGGCCAAGGGCATCGATTTTAGCGATGAGGGCTTTGCGCTGGACGCATTTGATGAAGTGGCGCCGGGCGGCCACTTCCTGGGCACGCAGCACACCATGCGTCACTTCCGCGATGCATTTTACCGTTCGGACACCATGGATTATGATGCCTACGAGCAGTGGGTCATCAACGGCTCGCGCGATTCTATCATGCGGGCCAACGAAAAGTGGAAGAAGATGCTGGCTGAATACGAAGCCCCGCCGCTGGATGAAGCGCTCGAGGCGGAGCTACTCAAGTTCATGAACAAGCGCAAACGCGAAGTAGGATTTGGAAAATAATAAGGCCACCATTATGCAGGCTCTTTCGTTCTGGAAACTCATTACAATGGATGAATCTCAACTGCTAGAGCGGCTCATTATGTTAATGACCGAACACAATATCCGCTATTGCGTCATTGGGGGGCAGGGCGTTAATGCGTATGTAACGCCGCTTGTGAGCCTGGATTTAGATCTAGTGATTGCTGTTGATCAACTGGCCGCAGCAGAGTCGATGTTGGGTCAAGCATTCACGGTGCGCCATTTTCCCCACAGCATTAACATTTCGCTGCCCAATTCTGAACTACGGGTACAGATTCAGACCGATGAACGTTATTTCGATTTTGTAGAGCGAGCATCCATGCAGGAAGTGCTGGGGCTGTCGCTGCCTGTCGCTCACGTTGCCGATCTTTTGCAGGGCAAAATCTGGGCCTTTCAGGATGCCGAACGTCGAGCCAGCAAACGCCAAAAAGATTTAACCGACATTGCACGTCTGCTGGAAGAGTATCCTGATTTAGTTTCACAGGTTCCCGTTGAGATTCGCCAACGGCTCGTGCTTTAGCATTGACCATGCACACACACCAATTGCGGCGAGTCTATTGGCTGGGCGGCTCGCCCTGCGCAGGCAAGTCTACCGTGAGCGAGATGATTGCCGAGCAGCTGGGTTGGCAGGTGTATCATTGCGATGATTGGGATGAAGTGCATCGTGCGCGTGCCGATGTCGTGAAGCACCCCACCTTTCATGCCGTTACAAAGCTGCGCGGCGATGCGTTGTGGCTGCGTCCGGTCGAGGAGCAGCTCGCGACTGAGATTCGTTTTCACGGCGAACAGTTGGCGCTGGTGTTGGAAGACCTGCCGCAAATTCTCGCCACCGATGAACGCCCGCTGCTAGTTGAAGGAAGCGCACCGCTACCCCATTTACTTATGCCGCTGCTGCCAAACCGGCATCATGCCTTCTGGCTGATTCCCACCGAGACTTTTCAGCGCTATTACTATGCGCAACGGCCCTGGGTGCCCGGCCAACTGGCTACCACATCGAATCCAGCGCAGGCGTTTGAAAACTGGATGCAAAGAGACGCGGCCTTTGCCCGCTGGCTGGAAGGGCAAGTTGCGCATGACAACTTGGAGTGGTGGCAGGTTGATGGCACAATCTCCATTGAAGAGACGGCAGAGCTTGTCACGAAGCACTTTTGCCCAATGCTACCAAACGCGCCAGTATAATCATTTAGGACAATTCTTCCATGACCGAACGTAGAAGCCCCTTTTACGACTATCACCTGCGCAACGCCGGCCAACTGGTCAAGGGCGGCGGGGATTACATGTTCCCCGTGGCCTACACCTCCGGCGAAAACGAACACGTAAACACGCGCACCAACGTGGGCATGCAGGATATCTCCTCCATGGGCGAAGTGGACATCAAAGGGCCGGGCGCCGAGCGGCTGGTCAACCGGCTGGTGGTCAACGAGATTGCCGACATGGAGCCAGGTCAGGTGCGCTATACCTCCATGTGTAACGAAGCCGGCGGCATTGTAGACGATTGCACCATCTACAAATTTAACGACGAACACTTTATGATCGTCACCAGCTCCGGGCCGCGCAAGCGCGTGGTGCAGTGGATCGGCGAGCACACCTACGGCGCCAGCGCTTACAGCACCGATATTTCCGCCGCCGTGGCCCTGGCTGTGGTGCAGGGACCGCGTTCGCGCGACTTTCTCAACACGGTGGTGGCGGGGGTAGATTTGAACAAGCTGCGCTTTTTCCGTTTCTCCACGGCTGAAATCAATGGCGCCGAGCTGATCCTCTCGCGCAGCGGCTACACCGGCGAACTGGGCTACGAGCTGTACATTCCGGCCGAAGAGGCGGGCGCGCTCTGGGAATATCTGCTGAGTCAGGGCAAAGAGTTTGGCTTGCAGCCCTACGGTGCGCTGGCCATGCAGAGCCTGCGTATTGAAAAGGCGCTGCCGCTCTACGGACCGGACATTAGCGATGAAATTAACCCCTTCCAGCTGGGCACCGAGCGCTGGATCCGCTTTGACAAGCGCGACTTCATCGGCCGCGACGCCCTGCTGCGCATCCAAGAGCAGGGCATTGACGAGCGCTGGGTGGGGCTGCACGTGGACGGCAAAGCCGCCGTAAACAGCGGTGATGAAATCTACAGCGTGGGCGACATTGCCACCGGCAAACGCACGCGCAAAAGCGGCGCCGAAGCCGGCGAAGAGGAAGACAACGTGACCCCCGGCGCGCCCATTGGCCGCATCACCTCCAGCGCCGTTGGCTACTCGGTGGGCAAAACGCTAGCGCTGGCCTACCTGCGCACCACCCACGCCTGGAACGGGGCCAAGGTGGTGATTATGCACGCTGGTCGCCCCATACCGGCCACCGTGGCCGCCACGCCCTTCTTTGATCCCAGCGGCGCCCGCATGCGCGCCAAAGCCAGCGACGCGCCACGACGCAAAAAATAGCGAGAACAGATCGCCATGACCACTACACGCAACACGCAATACGCACCGCTCAACAGCCGCACCACCCAGCTTTACGCCAACCGCTTTAACACCATTGTGGTTGGCCTGGGCACCATGGGCAGCGCCGCGGCCTATTATTTGGCCCGCCGCGGCAAACGCGTGCTGGGGCTGGAGCGCTTTGATATCCCCCACGATCAGGGCTCATACCAAGGCTACACGCGCATTATCCGCATGCCCTATTACGAGCACCCCTCCTACGTCATGCTGCTCAAGCGCGCCTACGAGCTTTGGCGCGAAATTGAGCAACAGTCGGGCCAGCGACTGCTGTATACCAATGGTTCGCTGGATATTGGGCCAGCCGATAGCTGGGTCTTTAAGGGGGCGCTGCGCTCGGCCATGGAATATGAGTTGCAGCACGAGGTCTTTACGGGGCTAGAACTGGCCCAACGCTACCCGGGCTATCAGCTGCCGCACGACATTATGGCGCTCTATCAGCCCGACGGCGGTTTTTTGGCGCCCGAGAGCTGTGTCGTCTCCTACTGTTTTGCGGCCATGCGCCACGGTGCAGAGCTACACGGGCGCGAAGGCGTGCTGCGCTGGGAGCCATTGCCCGGCGGTGAAGGCGTGCGCGTCTACACCGAGCGCGCCATCTATGAAGCCGATTCGCTGGTGATCACCGCCGGCGCCTGGAACGATGAGATGCTGAGCTTTCTGCGCAACACGGCGGTGCCAGAACTGCAAGTGCTGGCCTGGTTTCAACCAAAGCGGCCTGAATTTTTTACGCAAGAGAGCTTTCCGGTCTTCAATCTACTGGTGGATGAAGGACGCTACTACGGCTTTCCGGTCCACACCGTGCCGGGCTTCAAAATCGGCAAGTATCACCATCTAGAAGAGCGCGGCCATCCCGATGCGCTGCGTCGTGACGTTGTGGCGGAAGATGAGGAGATTTTGCGCGAATGCGTGGCGCGCTACTTCCCCGCGGCGGCGGGGCCGGTGATGACGCTCAAGTCGTGCATGTTTACCAACGCGCCCGACGGCCACTTTATCATCGACCTGCACCCCGAACATCCGCAGGTCTCATACGCTTCGGCCTGCTCGGGTCACGGCTTTAAATTTGGCAGCGTCATCGGTGAAATCCTGGCCGACCTGGCCCAATATCGACAGACGCGCCACAACATTGACCTGTTTACCCACGCCCGCTTCCAAGGCCAATCCGCCCACGGCTTTAGCGGTGAACACGGCGCGCTGACGCCTATTTACGAAACCGCCGTGCGCAAGCACGCCAAGCGCGAACAGCACTCGATGTCATCCCCCGTGCGACGGACCAGACACAGCCATGCTGGAATTCATGGCGCGCCATATTATGAACAGCAGACATCACGCACCTACGGCGAACAGCCCAGTGAGCAACGAATGCGGCAACAGGCAGAGACCATCCGGTCGGTTTGGTAATAAAGAATAAACCGCAGATGGTAAAATAAAATCTGTGTAATCTGCGGTTCAACTTCTGTTCTGCGGTTAGAAAGAGAGACGAAGATGCAAACGCAAGCAAGGCTCGTCATCGTGGGCGCCGGCGTGGTCGGTTGCAGCATTGCCTACCATTTGACCAAGCTGGGCTGGCGCGACATTGTGGTGGTGGACAAAGGGCCGCTCTACGAAACCGGCGGTTCATCATCGCATGCCCCTGGCTTAATATTTCAGACCAATTACGCCAAATTTATGACCCAGTGCGCCATGTACTCGGTCAATTTATTCAAAGAGCTGACTTATAACGATACCCCCTGCGCCTACCAAGTGGGCGGCATTGAGGTGGCCTATACCGACGCCCGCCTGCGCGAACTGCACCGCAAGCAGTCCGCCGCTGCGGCCTATGGGCTGGACGCGCACGTCATCTCGGCCCGCGAAGTAGCCGACAGGGTGCCCATTCTGGACCCCGGCGTGATCAAGGGCGGCTACTACGTGCCGACCGATACGGACGTGCGCGGCTGGTACTGTGCGGCGGCGCTGGCGGAGCGGGCCATTGCCAGCGGCGGCGCCCACTTTTACGGCCACATCAACGTGTCCGATATTGAGGTGGTGGATGGGCGCTGCACCGGCGTGTTGACCGATCAGGGGCGCATTGGGGCCGAGCAGGTGCTGTTGGCCACCAACGTATGGGCCAGCGTGCTGCCGGCGAAGATCGGGCTGCGCTTCCCCATTTTGGGCGTCGAGCATCAATATGTGATCACCGAGCCGCTGGCCGAGCTGGCCGCCGATAAAGATCTGTACGTCAAGCATCCCATTGTGCGCCATCAGGATTTCTCCGGCTACTATCGTCAGCACGGCGACGCCTATGGCATTGGCAACTATCGCCACAAATCCATGCTCTTTGAGGGCGGCTATGTGGGCGCCAAGGCCGAGCGCGCATTTACGCCGGAAGATTTTGAAGTAGCCAAGCAGGCCGCCGAAGAGCTGTTCCCCCCGCTGCGCGGCAAAAAATATACGCGCCAATTCAATGGCTTTATGGCCTTTAGCACCGACATGGGGCCCATCATGGGCGAGACCGACATCCCCGGCCTCGACGTTTGTCTGGGCGTCTGGGTAACCCATTCGGGTGGTGTGGGCAAGACTATGGCCGAATGGATGGACAGCCGCACCACCGAATTTGCCATGCACGAAGCGTGGACGCGGCGCTTCCAGCCCCACGAAACCACCAAAACGTGGATGTACGCCCGCGTCGACCGCCAGTATCAGGAAGTCTACGACATCATCCACCCGCTGCAGCAGATGGAAAACCCACGCAACGTGCGCGTGGCCCCGTTCCATCAGCGGCTGGTAGAGCAGGGCGCGCACTTTCACGCTGTTGCCGGCTGGGAAGCAGCCCATTGGTATGAGAAAAACGCCCATTTGCTCGCAGAGTACGACGAGCGCATCCCTCACCGCCGCGGCTGGGAAGCCATGAACTGGTCGCGCATGCAAGGCGCTGAACATTTGGCCACGCGTGACAAAGCCGCACTCTATAACATTGCCAACTTTGCTAAATTTGAAGTGCGCGGCCCCGGCGCCCTGCCCTTCCTGGAATACATGGCGGCCAACCGCATCGACCGTCCGGTGGGCACAATGGTCTACACGGCGCTCTGCACCGCATCCGGCGGCATCAAAGCCGACCTGACCATTACGCGTACCGGGCCTGAAAGCTTTCTGATTTTGACCGGCGGCGGCACTGGTCCGGCCGATTTGGCCTGGTTACGGATGCACGCGCCCACCGATGGCTCGGTGGTCATCGAAGACAGTACGTCCAAATACACGGGCGTGGCGCTGTGGGGGCCCAAAGCGCGCGCCGTGCTGGAAAGCGTCTGCGCAGAGGATGTGTCCAACGCGGCTTTCCCCTATTTCACAGCCAAAACGCTCAGCATTGATACCGTACCGGCCTTTGCCGGTCGGCTTTCCTATGCCGGCGAACTGGGCTGGGAAATCTACTGCCTCAGCGAATATGGATTACGTTTGTGGGATGTGCTGTGGGAAGCGGGCCAGCCCCACGGCATCTTTGCGCTGGGCAGCGGCGCATTCAACTCGCTGCGCGGGGAGAAAGGCTATCGCGCCGTGGGTCTCGACTTGACCACCGAATACAACCCATTTGAGGCGGGCATTGGCTGGGCCGTGCGCCTGCAGAAGGGTGATTTCTTGGGACGAGAAGCGCTGATCGCCGCCAAAGAGGCGGGCGTCAAGCGCCAACTCTGCTGCTTAACATCCGACGATCCGAGTGCCATGGCGCTGGGCAAAGAGCCCGTGTTTGCAGACGGCGCCGGAAACAATTCCGGGCGCGCCATCGGCTACTTGACCAGCGTAGATTATGGCTACAGCATTGGTAAGTTGGTGGCATATGCGTATCTACCCATTGCCTATGCGGAAAAAGGTACACAAGTTGAGGTACAATACTTTGACCAGCGTTTTAAAGCGGTTGTGGCGGATGATCCGCAATTTGATGTGGAGATGAGGCGGCTGAAATCGTAGGACAAGGAGAAATCATGAACAGCTTTCAAGAAATATTTGGGCCGCCCTCGGCGGGCGCGGCCAACAAAGTGGTGGACTATATGACTGATTGGGTGCAGGGCTATATTCGTCATGCACCCTTTGCCATAATGGCTTCTGCCGATCCAAATGGCAATTGTGATGCTTCGCCCAAGGGGGGCAAACCGGGCTTTATCAAGGTGCTGGACGAGCGCCATTTGCTGATCCCCGATGTGGCAGGCAATCGGCTCTTTCAATCCTACGACAACATGAGCCAGAATCCACGCATTGGCCTGCTCTTTATGATCCCTGGTGTGGATTCAACGGCGCGCGTCAACGGCCGCGTCGAATTGTTAGACAAAGAAGCCATGGCCGCCAAAAACATTGCGCTGGAGATCTTCAACCCCGATGAAGAGGCCAAGGTGATCCAGGGGCTGCTGCTCACCGTGGAGGAATCGTACGGCCACTGCCCGCGGGCGTTGAAATTCTCCAATTTGTGGGACACGGAGACGATTGGGCAAAACAAGGCGACAAAACTACCGTAGCAAAGCAGCTACGAAATAGCCTACGACTCCACCACAGCACTTCCAATAACCAAAAATTTTATTGGCCCAGATCGCATGAAAGAATCCAAGCGCTCTCCCGGCAGCGAATGGCTGAAAAACCACCCGCGGCTGCTGGAACTGGCGTATGATAGTTCCAAAGTGTTGCTCAAACGGTTCTATCCGTTGCTAAAACGGGTGAATCAGCGCGCGACAGAGCGGTTCATGATCTGGAGCGAAAAGCGGGTCAAAGGCTATACCTTTAATTGCCAAATGTGCGGCCAATGTATCCTGCACAGCACAGGCATGACCTGCCCCATGAACTGCCCCAAAAATCTGCGCAACGGCCCCTGCGGTGGCGTGCGCGCCAACGGCCACTGCGAAGTGATTCCGGAAATGCCGTGCGTCTGGGTGCAGGCGTTCGAACGCAGCCAAATGATGGGCGCATACAGCCATGAAATCAAGCTGTTGCAACCGCCGGTCAACCGTCAATTGCAGGATGGCTCGTCGTGGATTAACATGTTAGAAGGCGTGGATCAGCAGACGCCACCGGGCTGGACGCCGGTAAAGGATTTGACCGATTAAAATATGGTACGCGGATTTACGCTGATAAACGCAGATTTTTGTTCTGATTGACCTATTCTGCTTACGAAAGATACCTATCCCTAGGAGAAAGTCCTCTAATTTCATTGACACAATCAAGGAGATTAAAGTGGCTTTCCAACACGAAAAGACGACTCGTGCTATCATTAACGCTTTCTATACAGTATATAACGCTCTGGGTTATGGATTTGCAGAAAAGGTATATCAAAACGCAATGGTTTTAGAGCTGAATCGATTGGGTTTGACTGTGGTAAAAGAACATCCAATCAATGTATATTATCACAATGAAATTGTCGGAACTTTTTTTGCTGACCTGCTTGTTGATAATGTAGTCATCGTTGAACTCAAGGCTGTCAAAGAATTGGCGCCAGAACATACAGCACAGTTGTTGAATTATTTGAAGGGGTCTATTTTTGAAGTAGGATTGCTACTCAACTTCGGACCTGAAGCTATATTCCAGCGCAAAATCTATACAAATGCCAAAAAGGGCAAAATGTCCTGGATGCCGAATTGATTGAGTAAAAAAATCCGCGAAAATTTGCGTTCATCTGCGTACAAAATTTCTGTTCAAAAATGGTACGCTGATTTGCACAGATAAACGCAGATTCTCATCTTGGAAACAACTGACGCTGTTTGAAAAAGACAGTCAAACAGACAAAAAAATCCGCGAAAATCTGCGCTCATCCGCGTACCATAAATAATACTAAATTTAGGAGAATAAATTTGAATACCGTTGTAAAATCCCCCACCCAAACCGTGCTCATCGGTCCCGAACAGCCGTTTGTGATCATTGGCGAGCGCATTAACCCCACCGGACGCAAGCGGCTAGAGGCCGAAATGCTGGCCGGTGACCTGAGCCGGGTGGAGCGCGATGCGCTAGCCCAAGTGGCGGCCGGCGCACACATTCTAGACATCAACTCGGGTGTGACCAGCATTGAGCCGCACAAGACCGAGCCAGAGCTGATGACGCGCTGCATTGAGTTGGTGCAGACCATTACCGATGCGCCGCTCTGCATCGACTCCAGCGTGGTGCCGGCGCTGATTGCCGGCATTCAGGCCGCCAAGGGCCGTCCCATTGTCAACAGCGTGACCGGCGAAGAAGAGCGGCTGGAGAGCGTGCTGCCGGTGGTGGCCGAATATGACGTGCCGGTCATTGCCATCAGCAATGACGAATCGGGCATTAGCTACGACCCCAAAGTGCGCTTTGCCGTGGCCAAGAAGATTGTCAAGCGCGCCGAAAGCTACGGCATCAAACCGCAAGACGTGATCATCGACCCGCTGGCCATGCCGATCGGCGCCGTGCGTACGGCGGGCATCGATCTCTTTACCATTGTGCGCATGGTGCGTGAAGAACTGGGCTGCAACACGGTCTGCGGCGCTTCCAACATTAGCTTTGGCTTGCCCAATCGCGCCGCCATCAACAGCGCCTTTGTGCCCATGGCCATGGCTGCCGGCATGACCTGCGCCATTACCAATCCGCTGGAGAAAGAGATTCGCCACGCCGTCTACGCCGCCGATGTGCTCATGGGCAACGACCAGGACTGCATGCGCTATCTAGCCGCCATGCGTGAGGCAGAAGCCGATGCGTCGGGCAGCACATCGGCGGGAGATGATCGCCGCGCCGCTCGCGCCGCCCGTCGTGCGTCCCGGCGCGAACGCTTGTCTGGCAATGAGTAGGGGTAATTCAGAATAAGGTTTACAAATTATGCACAAAAACGGCCAATTTGACCTGCCGGACGTAAACCGACTTTCCCATTTGCCGCAAGCCCCCACTGACCCAACGCAGCCCATACGCGCCAACAGCCGTTTGGAGCGGGTGCTGCGTTCGGGCCGCTTTGCCGTTACCGCCGAGCTGAATGCGCCGGACAGCGCCGACCCCGAAGATGTGTATAAAAATGCGCTGGTGCTGGCGGAAGTCTGCGACGCCATCAACGCCACTGACGGCTCCGGGGCCAATTGCCACATGAGCAGCCTGGCCTGTTGCGCGCTGCTCACTCGCGCTGGCTACGAGCCGGTGCTGCAAATTAGCTGCCGCGACCGCAACCGCATTGCCATCCAGGGCGACATTTTGGGGGCGGCCGCGCTGGGCATCAAAAATGTGATGTGTCTGACCGGCGATGACGTGACCGCTGGCGATCAGCCCGAAGCCAAGCGCGTCTTTGACTTTGACTGCATGCATCTGCTGCACACGGCGCGCATCATGCGCGACCGCGGCGTCTTTTTGAGCGGTCGGGCCATCACCACCAAACCGCGGCTCTTTTTGGGCGCTGCGGCCAATCCCTTTGTGCCGCCATTCGATTGGCGTCCGCAGCGACTGGCCAAAAAGATCGAAGCAGGCGCTGACTTTATCCAAACCCAATACTGTTTTGACATGCCGCGCCTGCACCAATATATGCAGCGCGTGCGCGATCTTGGGCTACACGAAAAGGTTTTCATTCTGGTGGGTGTGGGTCCGCTGCGTTCGGAAAAAGTGGCGGAATTTATGCGGACCAAAGTACCCGGCGTCTGGATTCCCGATCCGGTGGTCGAACGCTTGGCACAGACGCCCCAAAAACAAAAAGCCGAAGTGGGTAAGCAGATCTGCATCGAGTTGATCCAGCAGATTCGCCAAATCGAAGGCGTCCACGGCGTTCACATTATGGCCTATCGCCAGGAGAAAACCGTGGCCGAAATTGTGCAGCGGGCGGGGCTGCTGCCCAGGGCGCGAGTGCGAGCGGAAACGCGCGCCCCCATTCCGTCAGCCTTGGTGGAATCATGATGGATGTTCGAAAATAAGATTGGGTACGCGGATTCACACGGACAAACGCTGATTTTCCCTTAAGCGAATCCGTGATCATCTGCGTAAATCAGCGTACAATTTCTAAGATGCCCTTATTACCAATAATGTCTATTATGGAATCATCGAATCTGCCAGAACAACCGTTGATCATCGAAACGGAAATCCCGCCTAGCGATCTCCGTTTCTTGGAAGATCAGATCAATCAATACAACATTCAAACCACCGGTTTTACCGATTACAGACCGCTGGCTGCTTTTGTGCATAATGCGCAAAACGACCTGATTGCGGGAATTTCTGGCTTTACGTGGGGCGGCTGTTGCGAGATTCAATTTCTGTGGGTTCATGTAGATTATCGCCACATGGGGTTTGGGCGGCAGCTGCTGGCCGCTGCGGAAGCAGAAGCGTTCAACCGGCAATGCGGCATAGTCGTATTGAACACACATAGCTTTCAAGCGCCGGCATTTTATCAGAAGCTGGGCTATACGATCACCGGCATTGACGAGGATTATCCAGCCGGTCACCGCCAATATCATCTGCAAAAGCGATTGTAACGTTTGACTACACAGGTTATTTGTTAACTCTGTGCTGCGCACAACCGTCAATTTGCCAGGGTTATTTGTTAACTCTGTGCTGCGCACAACCGTCAATTTGCCAGGGTTATTTGTTAACTCTGTGCTGCGCACAACCGTCAATATGTCAGGGTTATTTGTTAACTCTGTGCTGCGCACAACCGTCAATTTGCCAGGGTTATTTGTTAACTCTGTGCTGCGCACAACCGTTAACATGCCAGGATGCAAAGAGATGACGATGATTGATATCAACCAGCTCAAAATTCGCCGCATGGAAATGCAGGACATCGAGCCGGTGGCGCAAGCCTTCGCCCATATGAACAAGACACAAGAACAATATGAGCAATATTGGCAAGAGCATGTGGCGGGCACGCGAGTAACCTTGGTTGCGGAACTGGCGGGATCCATCGTGGGATACACCAATGTCATATGGGAACCCGACTACGCATCATTTCGGCGGCAAGGCATCCCCGAAATCAACGATATGAACGTGGTAGCCCCCTTGCGCTGCCGTGGCATTGGCACCCAAATGATTGCCGCGGCGGAACAGGTCGTGCAGCAAGCGGGCAAGGCGGTCATCGGGATTGGCGTTGGGGTCACACCGGATTACGAGATTGCGCAAGGGTTATATCCCAAACTTGGCTATGTTGCGGATGGCACAGGCATTCACCCTGATGAGTGGGGAGGCTGCACCTATGCAACCAAGCGCTTGGCGTAAATATCCTAGCGCCCGCAACCGCAGTTGAACAGGTGCGACGTACTTTGGACGTGAGTTGTGCCTCTAGACATATATCTCAAATGCGCACCTTCTAAATTGGTCGTTCTCATCGCAAGTTATCATTACAAAACGCGGCGGAGATGATTTATGCAAACCCACTTTGAATACATTGTCCTCGGCTGTGGCGGCATTGGCAGCGCCGCCCTCTATTGGCTCTCCCGACGCGCCGGGGCGGATGTGTTGGGCATTGAGCAGTTTCAGCTCTTCCACCACAACGGCGGTTCGCAGGATCGCTCGCGCATTATCCGCTACTACTATCACAAAGACCCGTACGCCCGCCTCATGCCCCACGCCTATGACGCCTGGGCCACCGTGGCCGCAGAATCAAGCGTGCCGGTGGTGACAAAAACCGGCGGCGTGATCATTGTGCAGAAAGGCAGCGCACAGCAGGCCACGGTGGAGCGCTACGCCGAATCGCTAAGCGCCATTGATGCCGCGCGCGGCGTCACCTTTGAGTGGCTGGGCAATGATGAACTGGCCTATCGCTATCCCCAATTTCGGCCCCCATATGAAGTCAAAGTCTGCTATCAGCAGGACACGGGCATTGCCGACCCGTTGCGCGGCAACGCGGCGCACATTGGCCTGGCTCGCGGCTATGGCGCCACCATTTTGGAACAATGTGCAGTTGAGCAGGTACAGGCCGACGCGGACGGCGTGACGGTTACCACGGCGCACGGCGTTTTCCACGGGCGGCGGTTGATTGTAGCCGCCGGCGCCTGGAGCAATCAAGCGCTGGCCGGCCTGGGCTTTCAGATGCCATTGACCGTGACGCAAGAGCAGGTGACCTATTTTGCCACGCCCTATTTGAAAGAGTTTGCCATCGGCGCCTTTCCGGTCTTTCAGTGGAAGACCGATACCAACATTTACGGTTTTCCCATTTACGGCGAAGTGGCCACCAAAGCCGCCATCGATGGCTCGGGCGCTGAAGTTACGGCCACCACGCGCACCTTTGAGCCCAATCGGGAGCGCGAAGCGCAATTGGAGACATGGCTGACCGAGCACATCCCCCATTTTGTGGGACCCAAGCTTTATACCAAAACCTGCCTCTACACCATGCCGCCGGACCGAGACTTTGTGCTCGACAGCCTGCCCGCGCACCCCAATGTTTTGGTGGCTATTGGGGCCGGCCACGCCTACAAATTTGCCAGCTTTCTGGGCCGCACGCTCAGCGAACTGGCTATTGACGGCGCGACGCCGCACGATATCTCGCACATCACCATTCAGCGGCCCGCCATTTTGACGCCGGAGACGGCGGTGCTGGAGACGTATCGATGAGGCTGTTGCGTGGTGCGTGGTGCGTGAACCGGTTGAGAAATTTGTTGGATTGCAACGGCCCAGATTGGTTTACAAAATTGAAGGGGCAATTCTGTCCTGCGTAGGCTTACCATTACCACATCTTTCTTGCCCCGAGTGGAGGCCAGGTGCGTCGCACACGGGTAGACGCGGACGATTCTCGTGGACAGCGTGCGACGCACCGGTCACAAACCGATCTGTTTGGCCTGATGCTCTGCGACCGGTGCGACGCACAGATCCATTCGTCCCACGTGTGGGTAAAGCTTAGCCTGCGCAGGGCGGGTTTCCTTACTCGCCGTCTTTGGTCGCCGAGACCAATTCGTTCGTTGTCGAGCAGATGGCGATTTAGGAAAATCGCCCTACAATCAGATACTCGCCACACAACCAGAAACTGAACCGGTACACGCACCACGCAATACCCAATACGGCAACAAACAAGTCACCATTTATCGAATATAACTCGTGTTCCATACCGACAAAGGAGTCACCATTTGACCACCAAACCCGTACCAAGCGACATTGATATTGCGCAAGCCGCCACGCTGCAACCCATTGAGGCCATTGCCGAGAAGATGGGCTTGAGCCGCAGCGATATTGAGCTGTATGGCGAAAGCATGGCCAAGATCAAGCTGGAGAGTGTTGAGAAATTATCAGCGCGTCCCAACGCCAAATATGTGGTGGTGACGGCCATTACGCCCACGCCGCTGGGCGAGGGCAAATCGACCACCACCGTGGGACTGGGCCAGGGCATGCACCACATTGGCAAGACGGCCACCATTGCCATTCGGCAGCCCTCGCAGGGGCCCACGTTTGGCATCAAAGGCGGCGCGGCCGGCGGCGGCTATAGCCAGGTGGTGCCCATGGAGCAGTTCAATCTGCACATGACCGGCGACATCCATGCCGTGACTGCGGCCAACAACCTGCTGGCCGCCATGATCGACAACCACATCTATCAGGGCAACGAGCTGGACATTGATCCCTATGCCATTACGTGGCGGCGCGTGCTAGACGTGAGCGATCGCGACCTGCGCAACATAATTTCTGGCCTGGGCAACAAAGGCGACGGTCGTCCGCGCCAAGCTGGCTTTGACATCAGCGTGGCCAGCGAAGTCATGGCCATTCTGGCGCTGACCACCAGTCTGGCCGATATGCGTAAACGCTTTGGCCGCATTGTAATTGGGCAGAGCAGCAAGCGCGCGCCGGTCACCGCCGAAGACCTCAAAGCGGCGGGCGCCATGACGGTGCTCATGAAAGAAGCCATCAAGCCCAATCTGTTCCAGACGCTGGAAAATACGCCGGCGCTGGTCCACGCCGGGCCCTTTGCCAACATTGCCCACGGCAACAGCTCGATTCTGGCCGACCAAATTGGCATCAAAACGGCCGATTACCTGATTACCGAGGCCGGTTTTGGCGCCGACATTGGCGCGGAAAAGTTTTTCAACATCAAATGTCGCTACAGCGGGCTGCGGCCTGACGCGGCCGTGGTGGTGGCCACCGTGCGCGCGCTCAAGCTGCACACGGGCCAGTATCGCGTGGTGCCCGGCAAGCCGCTGCCCGAAGAGATGCTCAAGGAGAATCCCGACGATGTGCGCGAAGGCGCGTCCAACTTGCGCAAGCAGGTGGAGAACATGCGTCGTCACGGCGTTAGCCCGGTGATTTGCGTCAACCATTTTGCCAGCGATTTCCAGAGCGAGGTGGACGCCATTTTCGCCGTGGCCCAGGAGATGGGCGTGCGCTGCGCCCTGGCCAACCATTGGGCCGAAGGCGGCGCCGGCGCCACCGATTTGGCCAAAGCGGTGGTGGAGGCGGCGGAAGAGCCAACCGATTTTCAATTTTTGTATGAATTGGAGCAGCCCATCAAGGACAAAATTGAAATTTTGGCCAAAGAAATTTATGGCGCCGGCGAGGTGGTGTACGAATCCAAAGCCAATACGCAAATTCGCCAATATGAAAAAGCGGGCTTTGGCAACTTGCCCATCTGCATGGCCAAGACGCATTTGAGCCTTTCCGCCGACCCCAGCTTAAAGGGCGCGCCCACCGGTTTTACCTTCCCCATTCGCGAGGTGCGGGCCAGCGTGGGCGCCGGCTTTATCTATCCGCTGGCGGGCGAGATGCGCACCATGCCCGGCCTACCCAGCAGCCCCGCCGCCGAACGGGTGGACATTGACTTAGAAACGGGCCGCGTGGTTGGGCTATTTTAAGATTTTGGTTTACCATATTTACTTTGTAATCACGACGTACGCAGCGCCCGTGGCTCGCCAGGAGGGTTGCAACCAGAAACCAGGTTTCTATGCCAAACCACTTCGTTAAATGTACACTAGGCTTGCGTAACTCCAGGTAATGTGAGTTTGATCAACAATTTACGCAGATTCATCTGATTACATTTGGGCCGTCTGCGCATTTTGTAAAGCTATTTTCTATTTCGGTAGGAGCAATCATTATGAGTTATTCGGAATTGAATCTGGAAGATCTCTATCTGCAAATGCAGGATGATCTATACGACGGCTTAAAGGAAGAGATCCCGCTACAGGTGCGCGAGGCGCTGGAGCGCGGCCAGTCGCCACAAGAGATCTTGGATGAGGGGTTGGTGGCCGGCATGGATATTGTGGGCGTCGACTTTCGCGACGGCATTTTATTTGTGCCGGAGGTGCTCATGGCGGCCAACGCCATGAAGGCCGGTATGGAAATTTTACGCCCGTTGCTGACCGAAACTGGCGCCCAACGCATTGGCAAAATGGTGGTGGGCACGGTCAAGGGGGACATCCACGACATTGGCAAAAACCTGGTGGCCATGATGATGGAAGGCGCCGGCTTTGAGGTGATCAACCTGGGCATCAACTGTGACGCCGACAAGTTCCTTGCCGCCATTCGCGAGCACGAGCCAGACATCTTGGGCATGAGCGCGCTGCTGACCACCACCATGCCCTATATGAAAGTCGTGGTGGATACGCTGGGCGAAGAAGGGATACGCGACGAAATTTACGTCATGGTGGGCGGCGCGCCGGTGACGGAAAACTTTGCGCGCGAGGTAGGCGCCGATGCCTACGGACGCGACGCCGCGGTGAGCGTCGAGATTGCCAAATCATACATGGCGCGCAAAAACAGCGAAGCCAGCAAACAGCTGGCCTAATGCCCACCATCGTATAGTATAGCCGCATACTCTTAACCCACGTTACGCAGCGACAGCCAATCTGCTAGAGAGAAACAGGAACGTCGGCGAGCCGACGTTCCGCCAGGCTTGCGTAACATCAGCTACGAATAGACATTAGCGGCACTAAGGTCATTTTAAATTGGTGATTTTGACAACAAATTGTAACTATTTTTGGTTTTTTAAGTCAGGATTTCTGGTATAATCAAACCTGTTTTGTCCTGGCTTTATTCCCTGCACCGACTGGTTTGTTTGTCGTTTTCTCAAACATTTGCACACGAAACAGGTACTTGGTTGCGCATCTCGACCACGCAAAGTGGTTGCGGATGAACCTTCGCTCTCTCGTTGCTGCTGGCGCCAAAATCAGTAGATCGCAATGGCTTATGATAGGCTGGATTCCCGACTTGGGACCGATGTCTCTATCGCCAAAACTGTTGCGGTGCACTGAAAATGTATTTGATTTCGCTCTATAAGCAGCATGGGATCTAGCCTGACCGTACGGGCGATGCGTAAGCATCTCTGGTTTGCGCAACAAGCGTACGTGTACGTGTGGATAGTGCAGGGAGGTCCCTTTATGCAGTCTTTTGATTTGTCGCGGCAGATTGATGCATTATCTGTCCGTTCCCACCCCTTTGACAAGTCAAGATTTTTACTCACCTGGGCGCGATTTTACACTCTCATATTTATGCTGGGCAGCCTAGCGCTATTTGCAGCTTTGACGAAGCAGCCGTTGGCGCGCGCGGCCGCAGAAAGTCAGCAAACAGCGGCTGCCGTTGGCCCCTACCGCTATATTCGCTTTGTGGCTGAGTCTGAAGTAGGTGACAACCCATGGACGTCCATGGCCGAATTTTATGCCCTGGACGAAAATGGCGATGAGATTGACCGCTCCCGCTGGCGCATTTATTATGTGGATAGCGAAGAATTTCTGCGCGAAGATGGCGCCGCTGAAAACGCCATTGACGACGATGAATCCACCTATTGGCACACCGAATGGTCCGTTTCTGACCCGGCGCCTCCCCATGAAATTGTCTTCGACATGCGCAAGAGCTATCAAATCAGCGGCTTCCGCTATGTGCCGCGCCAAGACAATTCCCCCAATGGGCGGGTGGCGCAATACAGCATCTACACCACTGACCGTAAGCGCCAGGCTTACACGCTCATCAAGAGCGGCGAACTGACCAACAGCGCCGATGCGCAGACGGTCTATTTTGAAACGGCTGCCCCCACAGCCACGAACACACCAACGCCTACCGTTCCGGCTACAGCCACACCAACGCCGACGCCAACCCCCACCGCCAAGGCGTCCGAATCAGGGGCAATCCGCGGCGTGGTCTGGTATGATTGGAATCATGACCAAAAGCGCAATGAAACGGAGCTGCTGCTGGAAGATTTCCGCGTCACGTTGCTATGGGCAGGGCCGGATAACGTCTTGGGCACGGCGGATGATGAGGAAAAATCGGACCGCACCAACAGCCGTGGCGAATATTCCAAATCCAACTTGTCACCCGGTCTTTATCGCATCCATGTCGAAGCCACTGATGACGTGCTGAACTCGGACAAAAACCCGGTGCGCAAAAACGCCGGTACGCTGACCGTAGAACAGCAGCTGGCCAGCGGGCAAGAATTGAATGATTTTGACCTGGCCCTCTATAGTGGCGACCTAGATGGGGACCTGATCAGCGATGGCGCAGAAGGCCAGGGGGATTATGATGGCGACGGCGCCCCCAATTATGCCGATGCAGATGCCGATGGCGATGGCCGCCCAGACCGCAGCGAAGGCACGCGCGATGTAAACAACAACGGTTTACCCGATTTTCTGGATACGGCGCCGCCCGATGGCCAGCCACAAATTCAGATGACCAAGACCGATTTCCTACTCATCGATGCCGATCTAGATGGCCGGGCTTCGGCAAATGACACGCTGCTTTATCGCATTGATATCGTCAACCACGGGCAACAAGCGTACAAGAATGTGGTGCTGTTTGATACGCCGGACGCCATGACCAACGTGGTGGGTGGCACCGTACAAAGCAGCAGTGGCCAAATCAGCAGCGGCAATGACGCCGGCGCTGTGCACATTCAGATTGAGTTGGGCAATATCGCCGCGGGCGAATCCGCCACGATTAGCTTTCAAGTCCAAATCGCCGCCGAGGTTACGTTGCGGCGAATACAGAACCAGGCATTTATCCAATTTGACGATCCAGCCGGCACCAATGGCAGCGCCGCCATCCGCTCTGATGACCCAGATGCACCCGGCAGCGCTGACGTCACCGTCACAGCCGTTGGCGCCGACACCATTCAAACCATACACATGCCCATTGCCGCCCGTTAACAAATAGTCCGTCGACCAGTTGTAACCAAACCAGCTTTCCGCTCGACTGAAGCAAACCCAAATTAGGTCAATGTGATTGTGGTTTCATGCAATCGCACAGCCAGCTCCAAAGCAGAATAGTCAGGTATTGATCACCTGACTATTCTGCTTTTTTGATGCTATCGCGCAATGACTTTAACGCTTCATTCTTCCCCGCTTCACGCGCCAATTCACGCCACCGTACCCTTTGCATAAAGCACCCGTATCCTTTTCGTCACCTAAACGTCAAGTACATTGCGCCTCTTGTTTTTTTTGCATTATGACTACATCATTTGTCTTACGACAAATGGTCGATAGATTCGGTAACCCATTTCATGCTTTGTTCTGTAACAAAATGGGAGCCTATGTTTTCGAGCAGCACTGTGGAATTACAAGGAGTGGAATGTATGCAACTATACAAGTATTTTGCACCTTCTGACCTGGGCCAAAGACGACATAAGGGGTTACAAATCATCCTAGTCGCCCTTACCGTCTTGATCTCAACGCTTGCAACACGGCCCGCCTTTGCCCAAACACCCAAGCCACCTGATGGTGAAAAACCCGGCGGGTTACCGGCCCAAGGCACATGTGGCGCCGACGGTTTGGGACACTATGTTAAATTTACCACGGGCGGCGGCGATGGTACATTTGACGCTACCGCCACGGGGGGCAACGGCGGTACGATCACAGCCAACTATACGCAAATTAGTGGGACGCCATCGGGCACTTTTCAAATTAATAGCCTGGCAGTAAATGGCCAACCACTCTTATTTGCCGAAGTTATCGGTGGCGTTGCCAATTACAATCCCATTTGGACTTTTTCACCCGGCATCTTGGCGCCATCGCCGCTCCTCGGCACCGGCAGCGACAAAAATTTCTCACAATTCGCGCTCTGCATCTATAACGCCATTGGACCATTTTCGTTGACCAAAACGGTGAACTCGGGCAGCGGGACATTCACTTTTGACGCTATTTGCAAGAGTCCATCCGGCGCTACGCTACTGAGTGACACCGTCACCTTGAGTGTGGCGGCTGGCACCCCCGTCACCCAGCAAATATTTGGCAACGTGCCTCTCGGCGCCACCTGTACAGCTACCGAAACCGGCGTATCTCCCAACATCTATACCAATAATGGGCCTCAATCCACAAACATTACAACTGCCTCGGGCAGCGGCGTGACCATCAATAACACACTAGCCGTTGGCTCGCTCCAGATCGCCAAAAACTTGAATGATGGCGGTTCCGGATTCAGTGGTTCGTTTACAATTAACTATGCCTGTGACAACGGCGGCCCCGGTGGTTCCGTAACGTTGGCAGGCGGCACATCACAGACCATCAACAATATCCCAGCCGGCTCTACTTGTACCATAAGCGAACCAGCTCTTCCCCCGGCTCCCGCCAATTACAGCTGGGACACGCCCGACATTACCGGTAGCCCAGCCACCATTGCCAGTGGCAGTACGGCGTTGGTGACCGTGGCCAACAAGCTTTCCTTTGTGGCCATGCCCAAGATAGCGGTCATCAAATCCTCCAGCACCACCACAATTACAACAGCCGGCCAGCTGGTTCCGTATGAATTTTCAGTTTCCAATGCGGGCAATATACCGCTGACAAACATTGTGGTGACGGATGCCAAATGCAATAGCACACCGACCCTCCAATCTGGCGATCTGAACAACGACAGCACGCTACAACTGGGGGAAACCTGGATCTATACATGCAACCACACCGTCACACAGAGCGAAATGGACTCAGGCGGCAATCTGACCAATACAGTCGTGGCCGACTCGGCGGAATCTGAACCCAGTAACGACTCTCTTGACATCCCCATCGATCAAAATCCGCATTTGAAGCTGGTCAAAACTGGCGTTTTGGACATGACCATTGTGGCGCCCAATGGCGAAGCCAACCCCGGCGACCACATTGATTACACGTTGACCGCCACCAATGACGGCAATATTACGCTTCACGCCGTACAGATCAGCGATACCAAATTGGGTGCGCTCACCTGTACACCTGGGCAATGGGCCACGTTGGCCCCGTTGGCCACGCTCAGCTGCACCGGCAGCTATACGCTAACACAAACCGATATTGATGTCGGCCAGGTCCTAAATACAGCTGAAGCCACCAGCACGGAAGCGCCCAAAGCCACCGATAATGAAACAGTCACCATTCCGCGCGCGTACACCCTCACGTTGACCAAGGCCGGCGTGCTTGACCTAACCACCGTCAGCCCCGGTAATCGGGCCGACGTGGGCGACACCATTCAGTACACGCTGATCGTCACCAACACCGGCAACACAACGCTCCACAACGTCACCATCACCGACCCCATGCTGCCTTCGCTCAGCTGTATACCGGCGGCGGGCGCCACGTTGGCCGTGGATGCGTCCATGCAATGCACCGGCAGCTACACGCTGAAGCAGGCCGATATTGACGCCGGTCAAGTGGATAATACGGCCACCGCCGATAGCAATGAATCTGACGCGGTTGAGGCCCGGGAAATGGCGCCGGTGCCGCAAGCCCCTAATTTGGCGCTGACCAAGGTGGGCGTGCTCGACATGACCATTGTGGCGCCCACCGACCGCGCCGATGTGGGCGACCGCATCGACTACACATTGATCACCACCAATACCGGCAACATCACGCTGCACAACGTAACCATCACCGATCCCATGCTGCCTTCGCTCAGCTGTACGCCCGTTGCCGGCTCCACGTTGGCCGTGGGCGCGGCCATGAAATGCACCGGCAGCTATACGCTGACGCAAAATGACATTAATGCCGGCCAAGTGAACAACAAGGCCACGGCGGACAGCAATGAATCGCCGTCTACAGATGCCGAAGAATCTGTCCCCGTCCCGCGCATCAACCATTTAGCGCTAACCAAATCCGGCCTGCTTGATATGACTGTGATTGGGCCCAGCGACCGCGCCGATGTGGGCGACCAGATCAACTACACGTTGGTTACCACCAATACGGGCAACACCACGCTGAGCAATGTGGGAATTACCGATATCAAACTAGGCACACTTGCCTGTACACCCAACGCGCCAGCCACACTGACGCCCGGTGCATCCATGAAATGTATCGGCAGCTATACGCTCACCCAGACCGATATTGACACCGGCCACGTGGATAATATTGCCTACGCCGATAGCGATCAGACCAATCCCGTCTCTGATTCAAACACAGTGTCCATTCCGCCCGCGCCCACCATGGCGCTCACCAAAACGGGCGTGGTCAACAGAACGATTGTGGCGCCCGCCGACCGCGCCGATGTGGGCGACCGCATCGACTACACATTGGTCACCACCAACACCGGCAACGTTACGCTGCACAACGTAAGCATCAGCGATCCAAAGCTCAGTGCGCTCACCTGTACGCCCAGCGCGCCGGCTACCTTAGCCGCCGGCGCCACCATGAGCTGCACCGGCAGCCGCACGTTGACACAACTCGATATTGATGCCGGCAGTTTTACCAATACGGCCACGGCTTCTGGGCGTGATCCCAGCAACGAACCGGTCAGCGATGAAGAGACGATTACCAAACCGCTGGGCCAAGTTGTGCATCTAGCGCTGACCAAGAGCAGCGCCACCGTTAATTATGACGCGGTCAATGATGTGATCAATTACACGCTGGTCACCACCAACACCGGTAACGTCACGCTGCACAACGTGTCGATTAGCGATCCGAAATTGACTGCGCTATCTTGTACGCCCACTCAGCCCGCAACGCTGGCGCCCGGCGACACTTTGAGCTGCACCGGTAGTCACACCGTTGTGCAAGGCGATATCGACGCCGGCCACTTTGACAACACGGCCATTGCGTCCGGGACGGGTCCGCAAAATCAATCCGCCAGCGCCCAAGCCAGCAAGAGCATACCGGCTGCGCTGGCGCCGCATCTATCGTTGAGCAAGCTCGCCACTGAATCCAGCTATGATACGGTGAATCAGGTGCTGCACTACACGCTAACGGCGCTCAACGACGGCAACGGTACGCTGACCAGTGTCTCTATCAGCGACCCCAAATTGGGCGCGCTTGCCTGCAACCCGGCCCAGCCGGCCACGCTGGCTCCCGGCGACAAGCTCATCTGCACGGGGGAATACGCGGTCACTCAGGCCGATCTGGATGCAGGCCATGTCGACAATACAGCCAACGCCAGCGGAACCGGCCCCCAAAGTCAGCCGGTAAATGCGCTGCCGGCCAGCGCCCGCGTACCGGCCAATCAGCAACCGGAGCTGAGCCTGAATAAAAGCGCCCAGGAGACCAGCTACAATGCCGTCAACCAAGTTCTTCACTATACGCTGATCGCCACCAACAGCGGCAACGTCACGCTGAGCAACGTGCGGATCAGCGACCCGCAGGTCACGATTACCGGCTGCACGCCTAGCCAACCCACGTCATTGACGCCGGGCCAAACGCTCACCTGTAGCGCTGAACACACCGTTACCCAAGCCGATCTCAACGCTGGTTCATTTACCAATACGGCCAGCGCTTCTGGCACGGCTCCAGACAATCGCGCCGTCAACGGCGGTCCATCTGCGGTCACGGTACCGGCAGCCCTGACGCCACAGCTCACCCTGACCAAATCGGTCCAGGAGAGCAGCTACGACAGCCCCGGCGATCTGCTGCACTACACGTTAGTGGTGAGCAACGACGGCAACGTAACGCTCTTCAGCGTGACAATTAATGATGCCAAGCTGGGGGCGCTCAACTGTACACCCGCTCAGCCGACCACGTTGGCCCCCGGCCAGGCATTGACCTGCACGGGAACCTACACGGTTACACAGGCCGATGTGGATGCCGGACAGGTGGACAATAGCGCCACGGCCAGCGGCAGTACGCCGCGCGGCGCACCAATCAATACGCCACCGGCGGCGGCCAGCGTACCCGCCGCCCAGGCGCCGCATCTGGTGCTTACCAAGCAGGCGCAAGAGAGCATTTATAGCCAAGTGGGCGACATCATCCACTTTATGCTGACCGCGCGCAACAACGGCAATGTAACGCTCTCCAATGTGAGCATCAACGACCCGCTGCTCAGCGGCCTTACCTGCGCTCCTGCGCAACCGGTGACGCTGGCGCCAGGTGCATCGCTCATCTGCACGGGAACGCATAGCGTCACCCAGGCCGATCTGGACGCCGGGCGTTTCCGCAACGTGGCCACATCTACCGCCCGCGATCCGCAGGACGCACCGGTGGCCTCCCCGCCGGCGAGCGCCACGGTGCCGGCAAGCGTCACGCCCGCTCTTGCTCTGCAAAAGAGCGTGGCGGAGGGCCATTACAACCAGGTGGGGGATGTGCTGCACTATACGCTGACCGCGCGCAACACCGGCAACGTTACGCTCGCCAATGTCAGCATCAGTGATCCCAAGCTGGGCGGACTCACATGCAGTCCGGCACAGCCGGCCACGTTAGCCCCCGGGGCAGCGCTTGTTTGCACCGGTGAATATGTGATTACCCAAGCCGAACTGGACGCTGGTTCCTTCCAAAATACGGCCGTGGCGCAAGGCCAAGATCCCAATGGCGATCCGGTCGATCCGCCGCAAAGCTCGGTCACCGCCGACGCCATTACGCCCACTCTGAGCGTGCTGAAAAGCGCCTTCCTGGCCGAAGATCGCACGGCGCCCGCCGGCCTTTCGCGCGGCGATATTCTGCGCTACGTCATGACCATTCGCAATTTAGGGGATGGGCCGGCTCTCAATGCCATCTTGAGCGACACGCCAGATACCAACACCACGCTGGTGGTGGGCAGCGTCACCACCAGCAAAGGAACCATCACCACGGGCAACTCAGCCGGCGACAGTCGTGTGCAGGTGGAGCTGGGCACAGTCCAATCTGGCGAGACGGTGACCGTTGCCTTCAGCGTGCAGATTAACGCCGATGCGCCTGCTGACCTCCAATCGGTGCGCAACCAGGCACTGGTGCAGATCAGCAATCCGGTCAACGTACCGTCTGGGCAAAGCGGCACTCCCTCGGACGATCCGGCCGTTGAAGGCCCCAACGACCCGACCGTTACGCCGGTGGTGGCCGCCCCCACCGCGTTAGAAGAAGGCGAAGAGCCAACCCCCATTGTGTTCAATCGCTTTAACTATCTGCCGCTGGTGCAGAAGCAATAGCAGATTCATGCGTCAAAACAGGAGGGCCCGCATCGATGATGCGGGCCCGCCAGTTTTGGCGCAACGCAGTACTTTTACACTTGCGCTTGACGCACCGACGAATTCAAGATTAGCAGCAGCTCTGCGCAGAGCGAGGTCGTGGCGGCCAACAGGGTTGCGCGCAAGCCAATGGTTTCACCCAGATAGCCACCCAGCGCCGCTCCTAACACGGCCATGCCAAAGAGCACAAACCGGCGCGCCGCAGTCACGCGCCCCAGCAAATGCACCGAGGTGATTACTTGGCGCAGGCTCAGCTGATTGATAAAGTAGACCGAGACGCCAAAGCCTATCAATAGTTGCCCCAGTAACACGTAAAATAGCGCATTGCCCATGAGCCCCGCGCTGACAATAAGCGCACTGCCCACGATCCAGATCAGCTTGCCCAGCACCAATGCGTTACCCACCCGCATACGTGCGGCCAACTGCCCTGCCACCGACGCGCCGGCCAGCGCGCCAGCCCCGTTGCACGATAATATAACCCCGATTAGCGCGGGGGAAAATTGCAGCTCATTTACAAAAAAGAGCATCTGCACGGTGTTGTGCAGACCAGTTGACAATACACCCAACGTGGACGTAATGGTCAGCATCCGCAACAACGGCGTCCGTACTAACTCGTGGATACCCTCCCACACTTCGTGCCAAATGCTGCGCTGCGTACGCGTGGGGGCTTCTTCATTTTCGCCAGCGCCACCCAGCGCAAAAGCCGACAACAGATACGAAATAGCATCCACCAGAATCGCCTTGGGTGCGCTCAAAAACTGCACCAACGCCCCCGCGGCCCCAGATCCCGAAAGCGCTATCATCGAGTCGGTCATGGAGAGCTTGCTATTGGCCTCCACAAGCTGTTCTTTCGAGACCACTGCCGGCAACACAGCCATGGCGGCTATCTGGAAAAAGACGCTCAAGATGCCCGCCAGAAACGCCACAATCCACAAGTGCAGAAAGGTAACGCCGCCCAGCCAAGCCGCCACCGGAATCGACCCCAGCAACAGGGCGCGGCCAATGTCTGCCCCGACCAAAATCGGACGTCGTCGACTGCGATCGATCCACACGCCAGCTGGCAAACCAATGAGCAAATTGGGTAGTGACCCGGCAATGCTCAGCAGCCCCATCTGCGCCGGTGTGGCGCGCAACACCAGAACCGCCGTCAACGGCAGCGCGACCTCGGTTACTTTGGAGCCAGCGTTGGAAACGGCTTGTGCAATCCAGAGCCGCAAGAATGAATGATTGCGCCAGAGCGATGAATTGTCATTCCTCATCTTTCAACCGACCATCTTATCATGGCGATAATTTCTTGCATTTGAGCAAAAATTTAGCTAAGTGCTAATCCCTATAGACTCGCGTCATTTGTTTCAATGCCGCCGCTCGCCATACATGCTGAACAGGGCGCTTGCAGCGTTTGGATTTGGGGCTGCTTAATTTCATATGACATTACCATATTGCAACAGTGCTACGGACAGGTCGTCGGTCGACATTGAGCGGGAACATTTTGCCCTTGCCGCCAACCGCACCAGTCACCAGGATTGCTGGGCTTTGCATCATCTAGCCAGCAGCCCTGGAACTGTAACCCACTCAGGCCGCTGTCTACAAATCGAAATTCGCCACTGTCATTGGACGCTGTGTACCGCCCATTCAAGCTATAATCCTGCGTTCGGCCAAACAGTTCAAAGTTACCGGTTAATGTTCCCTTATCAGCGCCATTGAAGTAACTGCCTGTAATCTGTTCACCGGTCTGCTTCATTTCGATCCAACCCTTCCCGCTGTGAGTCAGCCAGCGCCCGCTAAAGCCACAGCCATCCGGTAGAGAGCCGCTGCGCACGCCACACCATTGATATCCATGGCCATTGCTAAACCATTCACCAGCAAAAATCGCACCACCTTGCGTGAGGCTCAACGTAAAATGGGTGCCGCGCTCGTTGACGCCAGTCAGCGTGTCACCGGCAATCTCACCGGAAAACGTTGTGACCTTCAGGCTATCATATTGGGTATAAAAGCCAGTAACTTGGTTGCCGTCCTGTCGAATGTTCATGTGGGCAAAGTTTGTTGTCCACGCGCCCGCAAAGTCGCCCTGTGCATTGGACTCTCCTCCCTCGCGTATGGTGGCAGTGGCACCTTGGCGGCAAATAAAGTAATCGTCGCGGCTATCGCGGCCATCGACAATCCAGGCGGATGTTCCATTGTAGAGGATTTGCCACCACTTAAACTGCTGCCCTCCATAATTGCCGCATTGCGGACCACTCACCACTTCAAACGTCGCATTATTATTCAGAGGCACAACTGTCGCATATTCACCCCCAGGCCCGCGACGGATACTGACAGTTTCGCCAGAGCCGGTGCACACGCTGGCCGTATCGCCCACTTGAATGGGCGGGTCAGAAGCGCCCACACAGTTGGCCGCGGCTGGCCGACTTGTCGGCGTGGGGGTGGCCGTAGGCGTATCTGTGGCTATGGCTGGCGCCACGACTGGTTGTGCTGAAGTTACCGTGGCCGCGGGCGTTGACGTGGGCGCGTCGGTGGCGGTCTCCCCCACCGCGACTTCTTCCTTTGAAGTTGCCGCGACGGCCGTTGCGACTGCGCCACTGGCGCCGCCGGCCACGCCAGAATTTGGATCCTCCGGTTGCACAGTTGCGGTCGGCGCCAGTGGCGGCTGGCTGGGCCCCGTTAGCCATTTGTACCCTGTCCATGCCCCGAACGCACCCAGCACCAACAGCGCAATGCCCACCCATGCACTCGTGGTTCGGCGCGTAGGCGCAGCCGGGGTAGATTGTGCGGTGCGTGTGTTTGGGTCCGCCACGGGCGGCTCAGCGGGCGCGTCATGCGGTATATCGACCAGCGGCGCCGGTGTAGCCAATGGCCCAGGGACCGTTTCGGCATGTTCCTTATGCACAACCGCCAGGGCCGCCTGATCCACATCGAAAATTTGACCATCGGGCGAGCGCATATAGAGGACGGGCGTGCCCCACTCCAAGTCGTTTTTTACAAAGATGCTTTTGCGCGCCTCGGTGAGCGCGGCGTCAACGGGGTATCCATCGGCCAGCGCGGCGTAAAAAGAATGGGCCATGGTGATGGCCGTATCATCAGTCACTTCGCGCTGCATGGCAATAACCGCCGGAATCCCCTGTCGTAGTAGGCTCTGGCCCACGCCCGAAAAGGGATCGGTTGCCGATGTGCGGCCACCTTCACAGGCGTTGAGCAGCGCCAGCCGCAGCGACTTTTCATCATGCATTAACATGCCCAACGTTTGGCCACTAACGGCCCGGCCGCGCCCCTGCTCATCTTCCATGAGCAGCACACCGTCGTCGGCCACTTCGTCAAAACCGCCATGGCCAATAAAGTGAAAAACATGATATTGATCGCGACGCAGCTGGCGCTGCAGCTGCTCCAACGTCGCCACATCCAAACGCGCCAGTTGCAACAAGCCCACCCGCTCTAATTCAGAAACCGCCTCGCGCAGCTTGCCCCATTCTTCTTCCACATTCAGCTGTAGATAATCTGTGGGGCTGGAGATAACGGCTAACACCTTGAGCGGCGGCTTTACCAGCAGCGGCGTAATGTGGCCAGGCTGGTCCAAATAGCGCACCAGCGGCGTATCAATCGAGAGCGATAAAAAGCGGTTTACATCGCCGTCATACAGATATTCCCATGGAATGTCCATCAAATCGCGGGCGTCAGACAGGCGCAAGCGCAGCCGCAAACCGGCGTTTTGCAGGCTGGCCTGGGTAATGCTGCTGCGCAAACAGGCGCCGATCTCCCCGGCAAAGATCGTCTCAAACAGCCGCTGGCCAAAGAGCTTGGCATTTTGCATCTCCGGTGAATCAATGCGGCGCACGCGGCGCTGTGACTGGCCCAGCCGCAATGTAAAGTTTTCCAGCTCTAGCGCAGAAAAAGGGGCTTGGAAGGTGATGGTGGCTTCGCCCGCTGGGGAATTCAGAACGCGCGCGCGGTATTCATCTCCTGTCTTCTCAACCATCAAATCAAAATTCACATAGTTTGTGATAGACATTTAAAACTCCGCGGTGTGTGCAATGTATGAAGGTGGACGCGTTAGGGAGATCGGCTGATCGTAAATAATTCAATGATGGATCTGGGCTGCGCACAACCGCCGTCATCTGCTGCGGTTTTCATTCAGCGCATCGTATAGAAGTCTTACTAAAGTATAGACGCCCCAAGTGTAACATACGTTTCAAGGTGGTGTCGACATAACCACATATGGCGCAGCGGGCGCGGTTGGATCTTGCGGGGACGCCCAGCGTTATACCCGTTAATCTTTATGTAATGACTTAACGGTTTGCGCTGTGATATGCTGAAAAACAACAAAGCTCGGATATAGCATAAAGCGAAGATATAGCATTCGTGGATTGCAATGGCCGAAAAGCCGATTCCGCAAGGGGAACCAATGCGAAAATCAGCTTCCGGCGGGCGCCATGTAGTAAGAGCCTATCCATCAATTCGGTTGTGAACCCTATGCTGTGACTGGCGGATCGGTTCGGCACAGAGAGTTTACGCATAGACACTATACTGCGGTTGCGATGAGCACCGGCGTTTTCAATGGGCGCCACAGGTGCAACAAAACGCCGGTGCTCATTCAGCGCTAAGTATCAGTGCGAAAGGATAATCTATGTTAGAGAAAATAGTGCCCAGATTGTTAACGGCGGCCCTGCTTGTGCCCCTGCTGGCAGGCTGTGTTATGCAGCCCGCCACCTTGCCGAAGCTGGAAGAGCTGCCGATGGAGCAAGCGGCCCAGGTGGAAGCAGACGCCGCCGCGCAAGGGCTTACGCCGGAACAGAAGCTCATTTTGGACGGGCTGCGCAACAACGGCCCCGCGCCAGAGCTGACCAATGAAGTCTGGCTCAACACCGAAGCATTTGGCGGTGGTCCGCTGCAACTGGCCGATCTGCGCGGTAAAGTCACCATTGTCGAATTCTGGACCTATGGCTGAATTAACTGCAAACACGTGATTCCCGCGTTGCGGGAATGGCACCATAAATATGCCGATGACGGCCTCACCATCATTGGCGTCCACACGCCCGAATTTCAGTATGAGCACGATCTCAACAATGTGCGGCAGGCGTTGGTCAATCTGGACGTGCCCTATCCAGTGGCGATTGACAACGAGTGGACTACCTGGCGCGCCTACAGCAATCGCTATTGGCCCGCCCTGTATATGATTGACAAGGCCGGCAATATCCGTTTTCTCAAAATTGGCGAAGGTCACATGGAGGAAGCCGAACAGATGTTACAAGCCCTGCTGGCCGAACCAATTTAGGCTATACGCGATTGGTAACCAGGGTAGTTAAACAGTAGAGCCAACATTTGGACGCGCATGCACGCAGGTAAATCTACTGCCGAATCACACTGCCAATAAGCGCTAACCGTTTCAGCTTCTATCGGCAAAATAAGCCGCTTGCTGGAAGCGCATGCCGGCCAATATCTGCGCAATGCGCGGCTTGCTTAACGAGCCGATGTATTCGCCCAATTGGGTTTTTTCCACCGCATCTACTTGTGAAACAACCACAACACTCGGTTTGGGTAGATTGGCTTCACCCGCTTCCAGCAGCAGATTGCCCGGTTCAGACGCACGCTTTTTATTGGTCGTGAGGGCGCAGACAACAACGGAGGTAATGCGGCTGCGATTGAGCACATCGTCCTGAATCACTACGTGGGGATGTGGATAATTCGCCTCTACACCTTGCGCATCTGTAGAGCGCAGCCAATAAATATCACCTTGCCGAATGTCCATCGGAGCCTCTCCCATTTCTTTGGGTCGCTCAAAGAGAGATTCACAGGACACAGAACGAACTGTGAATCTCTCTTTGGTATTCCGCATCACAACCCCTACAATAGCGCCACGGGTGACGCATGGTGGCACAACTCGATTCATAAGGCTGAACTGACTGATAGCGTCAGTCGCCCTTGGGATGGCCGTAAAACTTAATGGCCGTTCTTGGCATGGACCGGGCGCAACTGGCTCAGATCGCGCACGGCGCCTTTGGCGGCACTGGTCACGGTCAAGCTGTATGCTTCCAGCGCGCGCGAGACCAGGCGCGGCCGTTCGCCAGGCGTCCATGCATCAGCGCCCTTGGCTTCCATTTTACGACGCCGTTCGGCCAACTCTTCATTTGAAAGCTTGACGTTGAGCGTGCGTTCGTGAATGTTAATGGCAATGGTGTCGCCCTCTTCAACCAGCCCAATGGCGCCACCCTCGGCTGCTTCCGGCGAAATGTGGCCAATGCTCAAGCCGGACGTACCGCCGCTAAAGCGGCCATCGGTAATGAGCGCACAGGCTTTCCCCAAATGCTTGGCCTTAATGTAAGAGGTGGGGTACAACATCTCCTGCATACCAGGTCCGCCTTTGGGTCCTTCATAACGAATCACCACCACATCACCCTCTTTGATTTTGTCGTTCAAAATCCCTTCACAAGCGGCGTCCTGCGAATGGAAGATGCGCGCCGGCCCCTCAAAGATCCAAACGCTTTCGTCTACGCCCGCCGCTTTGACAATGCAGCCATCCTCGGCAATATTGCCGTAGAGCACACAGAGGCCCCCATCCTGCGTATAGGCGTATTCGGGGGAACGGATACAGCCGGCCGCTGGATCGATGTCCAGCTCTTTGTACATGCTGCTTTGCGAGAAAGCTTGCGTGGTGCGCACGCCGCCGGGCGCCGCCTTGAAAAATTCCTCGGCTTCCGGGTTGGGATCGGTGCGAATGCTATAGGCCTGGATCTGTTCCCCCATTGTGGCGCCAGAAATCGTTTGGCTTTCCAAGTTGAGCACATCCCGTTCGGCCAGCATTTCCATAATGGCCATAATGCCGCCGGCGCGATGGACATCCTCCACGTGGAAATGGGAGGACGGGGCCACTTTGCAGAGCGTGGGCACGTAGCGCGAAATATCGTCAATGTCCTGCATGGTAAAGTCGACGCCGGCTTCGTGGGCAATGGCCAGAATGTGCAGCACGGTGTTGGTCGAGCCGCCCATGGCAATGTCCAGCGACATGGCGTTTTTGAACGCATCGAACGTGGCCACAGAGCGCGGCAAAACAGAATCATCGCCATCAAAATAGTATTGCTTGGCCATCTCCACAATGCGCTTTGCGGAGCGCTCAAAGACGTTCCAGCGGTTGGCGTGGGTGGCCACAATGGTGCCGTTGCCGGGCAGCGCCAGCCCCAACGCTTCGTTGAGGCAGTTCATGCTGTTGGCCGTAAACATGCCCGAGCAGGAGCCGCACGTGGGGCAGGCCAGCCGCTCCATCTCCAGCAGCCGCTCGTCGGAAACGCTGCTGTCGCCCGCTGCAATCATGGGGTCGATGAGGTCCAATTTCTGATCGCCACTGACGCCGGCTTCCATGGGGCCGCCGGAAACAAAGATAGTGGGGATGTTAAGCCGCATGGCCGCCATCAACATACCGGGCGTAATTTTGTCGCAGTTGCTAATGCAGATCATGGCGTCGGCGCAGTGGGCGTTGACCATATATTCCACCGAGTCCGCAATCAGATCGCGGCTGGGCAGCGAGTAGAGCATGCCGTCATGGCCCATGGCAATGCCATCATCCACGGCAATGGTGTTAAATTCAACGCCATAGCCGCCATTGGCGTCGATGACCTTTTTAACCTTTTGCCCAATATCGTGCAGATGGACGTGGCCGGGCACAAATTGGGTAAACGAGTTGGCAATGGCAATAATCGGCTTGCGAAAATCGCCATCGTTCATGCCGGTGGCGCGCCACAGCGCGCGGGCGCCCGCCATATTCCGGCCTTGGGTGGTGGTACTGCTTCTCAGTTTTGCCACAATATTCCTCCTTAGTTCATAAATTCATCACAATTAAAATTGGCTCTTTTGGATCTCAGAGGGTTGACAAACTGGCCGCATCCAGAAAGGGGACCACACGAGATCCCGTTGAGCCTTAAAATTCCAATGGCAGCGTAGATAACAACGTGTCTATAAAGGCCTCGTCACTTTTGTGGGAGCTCTCTTCGCCAATAAATTGACGCCAGTAGGCGCGCATAAAACAGCTTCCAATCAAAATATCGGCCACGGTGCTGGCATCCACTGCGGCATCAATGCGCCCATTTGCCTGTTCAGCTTGCAGATAGCTCGCAATCGCTTCGTTAAATCTGTGGGGACCGGCGCTGCGTTCTTTGAGCAGAACCCGGTGACGAGCCAACAGCGTGCGATCTGAGAAGAAAGCGGCGCCCATGGGGATCGACTGATCAAAAAAGCGCAAGGCCGCATGAGCAATATCACACAATGTTGCTCGGACCGTATTGCGTCCAATCTGTTCCGGTAAATGCGCCAACAGCGGCACAAAGGCCGGCAGTTGTTCATTGAGAATGGCCAGAAAAATCTCTTCTTTTGAGCCAAAGTAGTTATAGAGATTGCCCTCAGAACAGCCGGCGCGACGGGCGATTTCGCGGGTGGTTGCGCGCGTAATCCCCTTTTGAAACATGATGTCGGCCGCGGCCTGGATAATGCGGGCGCGTGTATCTGTTGGCTGAATGTCGTTTGGCTGGCTCAATAGATATGTGGCTCCTTTTAAACATGAGTGAGCGCTCACTCATATTGTAGGCAAAAACTACATCCTTGTCAAGACTTCATGCGATTGTGCTTACGCAATTGAACCGGTACACCACACTTGGTCAGTGTGTTGCACCGCTAACAAATAGCTCAAGAAGGTTGGCACAAACGGAAGCGCACGAGGGGAGGCGGAACACGATTGCGCCCCAGAATAGGGCCTCTCCCGGCTCTGCACTCTTCGAGTGCGCCGCGTGCCTCTCCATATGTGGAGAGGCACAGCTTTTGCGCTGTTGTGAATTAATATAATAGTACTGGTCCCAGAAGTTTGACTTCTCGGAGAAGTCGAACCTCTATGCTGATGTTAATTTGTAAATCTGCAACAGCGCAAAAGCAGGGAGAGGCGGCACGTCCTTCTCTATCAGAAACATTGTAATCGCCATAGGCAACAGCCTCGTTCACGCGCCGACGAGTCATATTGGCGCATGAATTGTGCCTCTCACCAATTGGTGTGGCTGCCGTCTGGCTTGTGGAAGTGGGGCATGTCGGTCAACGAGTGGGCGTGATCGGCCACGGCGTCTTCGTTGAACTCGACGCCCAAGCCCGGCCGTGTGGGCAACGGGAAGGAAGGGCCGTTGCGCGCCAGCTGCACGGGAAAGAGATCGGGCGCGCTCTCATTGATTCCCGGGTTGATCTCGACCCAGGCGAAATTGTTGACGGCAAAGCAGAGATGGATCGTGGCCGCCGTGCAGACCGCACCCAGCGGATTGTGCGGCATAATGTCGATGTAGTGCGCCTCGCTCCAGCCGCAGACCTTGTGCGCCTCGGTCAGCCCGCCAATGTTGCAGACATCGACGCGGCAGAAGTTGGTTAGCCCCTGCTCAATATAGGGCCGGGCCTGCCACTTGCTGGCCCACTCTTCGCCAATGGCAAAGGGCACGCCGGTCATCTGGCGCAACATGGCGTAGGCTTCGGGCGTCTCATCGCGGATGGGCTCTTCAAGAAAGGCCAGCGAGCCGGTAGGCGCCTGCTGGCAGAAAGAGGCCGCCTCGGCCACGCTCAACCGGTGGTGATATTCCACCCCCAGCGGAATCGCCTTGTCCAGCTTGGCGCGCAGTTCGGTGAGCACCTCAACTGTTTCGGCAATGGAAGAGCGCGGTTCAAACATGTTGTCCGGATCGGGGTCGGCGCTGTGCAGCGCCTTGGCCCAGCCGGGAATGGGCGTGGCCGCACCCAGGCGCAAACAGGGCCAGCCCTGGTCGATGTAGTCCTGGCACTTGGCCAGACAGTCGGGGTCATTCATGGAAAGAGTGGGAAAGCCAAAGACATGCTCGCGACAGGCGCCGCCCAGCAGCTGATAGACCGGCACGCCCAGCTTCTTGCCGCGGATATCCCACAGCGCAATGTCAATGGCGCTAATGGCGCCGGTGAGGACGCGGCCACCCTCGTGATAGTTGCTGCGGTAGCACTTCTGCCAAATGTGCTCAATGCGCATGGGGTCCATGCCGATGAGAAAACGGGCAAAGTGCTGGACGGCCTCGGCTTCGGCCAGCTCGCGCGAAGAGCAGCCCCCTTCGCCCAGACCGTAGATGCCTTCATCGGTCTCTACTTTGACAACAAAGATATCGCGTGCGGCTTTGAGGGGATAACTTTTGATAGCAGTGATCTTCATAGACGGTTCGCCTCCTTTAGATTAGGGTGAGCCTATTGTAAAAGGGTCAACATGGCCACAAAGCCAACCCAAGTTGGACACAAAAATCACAAAGCGCTTAGCGCAAAAATTCTGTGTTTTCTGTGTTTTTTTTTGCTATCAATAGCTGGTTGACTGACAAATCTTATTCTACCGCCATGAACGCAAAGAAATGCGAAGAAGCTACTTGAGTACCCTTTGCGCATCTGCGCGCCCTTTGCGGTCGAAAAATTAAATGGGTCCGTCAATCAGCTATCAATAGCCCTTGCCGGAAAATTGTTCGATGATAGTAGCCCTATGATGCGATTCAGAGCGGATTGTCAAATTGCAGCACCCCGTCATCAAAATTAAACGTGGGCAGGAACTCTTTCTCCACATAATAATTTTGGACATTGGTCCACGGCTCGCGGTCGCCCTGTTTGGGCAAACGCCCGGCGCCGCGGCGCATGTAGCCAGGCGCAAAGTCGGCCGGGTCAATAAAGGGGATGGCCGCCATCTCCTGATCCGCTGGGCGCAGGCGCGGCGTGCACTGGCGCACCCCCATTTCGTCCATATGATTTAGCAACCGGCAGACAAAATGCGCAATCATGTCAGAGCGCAGCGTCCACGAGGAGCGGATATAGCCAAAAATCCAGGCCAGATTGGGCACATCCGCCAGCATAATGGCCCGGTACGTCCACGTGTCGGGCAGATGGACGTGGCTGCCATCCACCGCCAATTGGATGTTGCCCAGACCACACAGCTCAATGCCCGTGGCGCAGACCACAATATCAGCCGCCAAAACCACCCCCGATTTGAGCCGGATGCCTTCCTCCACAAAACAGTCGATCTCATCGGTCACCACCGATGCTTTGCCCGAGCTGATGGCCTGGAAAAAATCGCCATTGGGCAGCAGACACAAGCGCTCTTTCCACGGATTATAGCGCGGGTTAAAGTGGGTGGCCATGTCGTAATCGGCGGGCAGCAGCGCCGCCGCCATGCCCAACAATTCCTCCCGCACCACGCCGGGCTCGTTGAGGGCGCGCTCGGTAAAGACTTGCCCCTCTTTGAGCGATTTGCGGCGCTTGATTTCATAGAGCCATTCGGGCGGCAGATCCAGCGTGCGCAACTCTTGCATGAGCGCATCATCTTCGCCGCGATTATCCACCGGCAAATAGTAACTGGGCGAACGCTGCAATTGCGTCACATGGCCTACGCGTTTGGCCACCGCCGGCACAATCGTGGCCGCCGTGGCGCCGGAGCCAATGACCACCATCCGTTTATCGGTGTAGTCCAGCTCTGCGGGCCACTGCTGGGCGTGAAAGATGGAGCCGCTAAAATCTTCCTCACCGGCAAAAGTGGGGCGATAGCCGCCTTCATAGTTGTAATAGCCCTGGCACATCAAGAGAAAGCGGCCCGCAAAGCGCTGTACTTGCCCATCATCGGTTGCGGCTTCCACGGTCCACAGCGCATCTGCCGTGGACCAGCACGCACGCAACACGCGCCGGCCAAAACGGATGTGGGGGGCCAGATTGTTTTCGGCGACCACTTCGTGCAGATAGCCCAGAATTTCGGCGGCGGTGGCAATGGGCTTGCCGTGCCACGGCTTGAAGTCATAGCCGTAGGTAAAGAGATCGCTATCCGAGCGAATCCCGGGGTAGCGGAAGAGGTCCCACGTGCCGCCAATGGCGTCACGCGCTTCCAGGATGACATACTCTTTATCTGGACATTCGCGCTGCAAATGACAGGCCGCGCCCAAACCAGAAATGCCGGCGCCGATAATAATGACGTCGCGCTGGTCGATGGCAGAATTTTGGTTCATCTTTGCCTCGCTTATATTTTTAGAAATCGAGTTTTTGACACAAACTCGGCTTCATTTGAGTGCACGTACCCATTTATAGCGCTACCTGCCGGGGAGACGCGCTCCATGCGATACATGATTCACTCACGTTACGCAGCGACAGCCAGTCTGCTAGAAAGAAACAGGAACGCCGGCGAACCGACTTTCCACTAGGCTTGCGTAACATAAGTGATTCAATTGTACATGGGGAAACACGAATGAAGCAATATACGAAACAAAGGGCCGGCGATTTGCTGGGCGAAATGTCATACATCCTGCTGACTACGCCCGCGGAACCACATATGCTATAAGGAAAAGTCACAATCGGCACAAGTTTCATACACCAAAATGCAAACCCTATGAAGATTCATCTCGGCACCTCATCGTGGAATTTTGACGAATGGCGCGGCGTCTTTTATCCCGAAAAGATGACCGCCAAAGATTTTCTATCCTATTATGCAGGGACGTTCAACAGCGTGGAAGTCAACACGAGCTTCTATGCCTTGCCGCGCCCGTCGACTGTGGAAGGCTGGATGCAAAATGTACCGCCGGGCTTTACCTTTTCGCTCAAGCTGCCGCGCGCCATCAGCCACGACAAAAAGTTGGTCCATTGTGAAGAGGAGACGCTGGCCTTCTTGGAGATTCAGCAGCTGTTGGGCGACATGGCGGGGCCAGGTTTTCTGCAACTGCCGCCCCACTTTACCCGTGAGCGCTTTGGCAAGGTGCTGGCCGACTATCTGGACTGGCTGGGGACAGAACTGCAAAAAGCGCAGCATGCGCAGATCCAGCTGGCCGTTGAAGTACGCGCGGACGATCTGCTGACGCCTGCCTTTGCCAAATTTGTGGCCGAACGCGGTCTGGCCCTGGTGCTGGGCGACCGCATTATCCCAGATGAGCGCCAACCGCCCGGTCCTGCCGGCAAACTGGCGCCCGACCTGTTTGATGAATGGATGGCGCTCATGGCGGCGGGCGCGGCGCCGGCCTTTACGCTCATCCGCTGGATTGGCGACAACCGCGACAGCGTATGGACCGGCCCGGAAGATCGCAACCGGAAATTTGTCTTTGCGCGCGACGAACGACTTGATCTGTGGGCGCACCGTCTGGCCGCTTTGCACCAGGCGGGCATTGAAATTTTTGGCTACATGCACAACCCATATGAAGGACACGCCCCCATCAGCCTGGAGCGCCTGCGTCGACGGCTTGAACCGCTAATATCGCTGCCCGCCTGGCCACCGGAAGGCTGGGTGGATGCCCCTCCCGAACAGCTGCTGCTCTTTGAATAACTCACGTTACGCAGCGACAGCCAGTCTGCTAGAGCGAAACAGGAACGTCGACGAGCCGACTTTCCTCCAGACTTGCCTAACATAAGTGAATAAATGTACCAACAAAGCCGTCCCCTTCGACGTCCCAAGCACGGCTTGGGCGCTCAGGGGACGGCTTTATAGGTACGAATACATTGTAAAACTACACAGGGAATAAAAGCTGAGGCAGATGAAGCTTATGCCTGGGGACCAACAATAAAGCGTTCCACGCGGTCCAGATAGGACTCGAAATTATCTGTAATTAAGGGCTCTGTCTGTTGCGGCAGGACGATCTTGTGATGCAGGTCAAAAAAGGTTAACGCCTGCTTTTTCAGCGCATAAAATTCGCCCAAATCCAATTCCATGATTTCGCCTGGAATATCTTCGAATCGCACGTCTCTTTTTAGCTTCAGAAAATATTCGAAGAGCTTGGCGTCACTGCCCGACTTTTTGAGCGCGGCTTTGGCAATCATATTGGCGGCAGCGTGGTCTGGATGCTCCTCGTACGGATCCGGCGCATAAATTTCGGCGGGTTGCAATTCGTCTATTAACGATGCCAGTCTGTCGCTTACCGCGTCGACTTGCTTGGAGAGCGTGCCGTCCAGAAAGTCAAAATAATGGAGGTAGTTGCTATTGCCGCCCAGAAAGGAGACCGTGCGCTCGGTTTCTTTTTTGCGCAGAGCGGAAACTTCCTGTGGCGAGGGCGAAGTCCCCGTGCCAAACAGGGCCGCGAACAACATGCTGCCATCGCTTAAAACGGCAATATGCACATCCTCACCCGCTTTGGACTTAATCCCCAGCAGGCCGCCGCAGCCAAGGGTTTCATCATCAGGATGGGGGGCCACAATGAGAATGGGTTGTTTTGCAGACATGGGGGCACTCGCTCCTCTGTGAATCCAGCATTCGCTCGCTGGAAGGCGTTTCGTTTGCGTATATCATCATTATGAACACGCCTCCCCTAATTGTCAAAGCGCAGACTTTTAGCGGTATTGATTGCTGGCATCCTGCTTGGCTTTGCCAGGCCGCATTGTTAATTGACAGCCCCGTGACATGTGCCGATAAAACCTGTATACCGTGGCGTAACATTTATGTAAGAATTGGGCAAGCCGCTTGTAATTTTATGACCGTAAACTCTGTTTACAGACCCAAGTCATACCAACTGCGGTTGCGCAAGCCAAATGGTATAACGTAATAGGGCCATCGCGAACCTTAAAAAAGCAGGGTTAAAACCCGCGGCTTTTCATTGTCAGCTGCCGGATTGATCCGTTGCCATTACCAAGTTCGCCATGGCCCTAATAACGTAACGGATGTGCTATCGAACATAAAAACCAAATAACGTTCAGACTGTTTGCCGATTATTTTGATAAGGAGAGTACTATGAAACGGAAAATTTTTGTGTTGCTGGCCGTTGTTGCCCTTGCATTGATTTCAACGGCGCCTGCATCCGCCAATCGGGGGAATGGAGCGCTTGGCGTTGTATATGTCAGCAGTCAGGGCCTATATTATGACACCTTCGTCAGTGCAAAATCGCTTCCCCTGCATGGCCGCTTCCAAAAGCTCGAAAATGGTGTAACCGAATTTGGCCCCGGGGATCAGGGCTATGTGGGCGGCAGATGGTGGATTGACGACGGCAACGGCATCATGGATGAAAATGATACATTCTTGTTGTGCCCATTGCTTGGTCCCGGACGAACTGCCCCGTAAGTCTTTATTACCTTGGTTACAAATTGGGTCTGCCCCAAATTTAACAGACAGGGAGAGCGGAGGTCGCCGCTCCTCCTGTCTGTTGTTTGAGAATATTGGACACACACTTGCAAATCTTTTCCTGAAATTTAATACGCCCAGGGGATTTTTCGCGTAGCCTTTTGTTAAACCGCTGAAACCTGCCGCCAACGAAAACGATAACGGGGCGCAGGATAAGCGGGGGCAGCATTTCTGCCGTCCGCTTGATATACAATGCGACGCATCAGATTGCAAACGGGTGATCACCTGCGGTCCGCGTTGATCGAATATTGGGCTGATGGAGAAGTTTATGATTGGCTGTTAGCATTGAGTTGGTCTATTTCTTGAGTATAACGCTCAATTAGTTTCAAGAACTCTCTACCTTCGTTGACAATAGGTACTCCATTTGAAAAAGTTATCGCCTCATATTTATCTAAGAAATTTGCTTGAGAAATTTCCCACACAATACCAAATAAATCAGCTAGCGTAAGAATGGTCAATCCATATTCAAAAAAGTCTGGTCGCGCGTGAATAACTATGTTTTTACCATGCTCAGTCTCAAATATGTCGTAATGATTACTATGGTCGAGGTGAACTTTTTTGCTAAGATAACCATAAAGCTTTCCATATCTTGAATCAAGTTGTCGAAGTTCATGAATGCACTTCGTAGGCTTCAATCTCTTTATAATGTTCATATCATCGGTGCCGTGTGCAGCATATGCCCATGCAAGTTGTTCAAGTATCATACGAGAAACAGCATGGGCCTCATGCTTCTGGCCAAGTTTATACAACAGATGTGCAGAAAAAAAGCTGGAGGATAGCTTTTCAAGTACAAGAGAAGCACCAAAAACTCCTACAGTAGGCTCATCTCGACCTTCCGTGACTAATTTAGTCGTCATGTTGTAGATGTAATTCTTAGCATCTTGATAAGCTCGATTATATTTTTCTCTTAATAAGTCTTCCTTGTATTCACTATCAGCTTTCCGTTCACCTTTGAGATAAGTTTTTCGTACGTAGTCAACACTTGTTAGACCTAATCCTGTAGCTAAAACTGCTGCTTGTACATTACTACGCAAATCAGAGTATAGTTCTCCTTTTGGAATAAGAGCCGAATAACCCAGCACATAAATTAATTCAAAATCTTCAAGTAGAGCTCGCACACGCAATGCTTGCTCATGTTGTGAGTAAAGTTCAAACATATGTCTTAACTTGCTAAGGAATTTGGTTTGTGAAGATGTTCACGATCGGCTAGCTTTTATGAAGCAGTTAAGCCTTGCTGGGATGAGATGATCGTCTTTTTGCATCCTGCGAAAGCACAACATCGAATTATATGGATATTATAAAGTTCCACCCTCACTTGCCTTCGTACACAGCTTATGAGTATATCTACTCTCCCAGCCAAGTTAACCGACCTAAGCTCAATGCATCCAAACCCACAGCCTGCATAGTTTAGAACTGTATTTTTCCACACCTCATATATCAACCCACCTGGCTGGCTTCCGCTCTTGCACAATTATTGCACATATTAGTTGAAATTTCAAGACCCTTTTCATTTTCCTTACACAGGGGGTTGGTGCTCGTTTCTAACCACGCTCTGGCGAGTGCCCTTCTCGTGTGCGCAGGCGCTCGACCAACGCCCGGCCCAAGCGGCGGAGCGACGGTTTGCCGCGCCTGCAATTTAACGCAGGTGCGACGCCCTGTTAAAGTGCGTCGCACCTCAGTCGATCGGCGCTCGCGTGTTAGGCGTTGAGTTCGCCCAGCTGGGTGAACATGAACACGTTGAATTCAATGGCGCGCGCAATGTCGCGCACGCGGATGTGCTCATTGGGCGCGTGCGCGCCGCTGGCATAATAGGCGGGATTGCCCGAGGTGGAAATGCCCAGCACGCCCACGTTGTTCTTCATGGCGCCCAGCAGCGGCAGGGTGCCCCCGCCCAGTGGACCAAACTTTGGTGGCTGGCCGGTAAAGTCCTGGCAAATCTGCGCCATCTTTTGGATAAAGGGCCCTGCCAACGGTGTGACCACCGGATCGCCGCCGCCCAATTTCTCCACATGCACGTCCGTAAAACCCTGGGCCGTGAGATGCGCCTTCAATTTGGCCAAAATATCATCGGGCCGCTGTTCCGGCACCAGACGAAAATCCATTTTGGCCATGGCTTGGCCCGGCAGCACGGTCTTGACGCCCGGCTCCGTATAGCCGGTGAGTACCCCGGCAATATTGGCCGTCGGCTCAAACACAGAGACTTCCAGTTCGAAGCCGCTGCGGTTGTGCAGGAATGAATCGATGCCATACATGGCCTTCATGCGCCCCTCCTGCTCTAGATCCACATTCTGGCGGAAGATCTCCTTTTCGGCTTCTGTGGGTTGGCGCACGTCATCATAAAAGCCGGGAATCAGCACCTTGCCTTCGTCATCTTTCAGGCTGGCCAGCGCCTTGACCAGTCGCCATGCCGCACTGGGCAGCAGATGCGCGCCGCCCGAATGTGCATCGCGCGCCATAGCTTCCACGCTATATTCCACATAGAGCAGCCCGCGGAAGCCCAACCCAATATGGGCTTGCCCCTTTTCGTTAAAGCCGCCGCCCTCCCACAGCGCGCCATCCGTTTTCAGCAGATCGCCATATTGGCGCGTCATGGCGTCAAAATGGGTGCTGCCAATCTCCTCTTCCCCCTCAATGATCCACTTGAGGTTGAAGGGAAATGCGCCCTGCGCCGCCTGGATGGCTCGGATCGCACAGATGCGCGAAATCAATTCCGCTTTGTTATCGCAGATGCCGCGCGCCACCAGCTTGCCATCCTTTTCCGTCACTTCAAAGGGCGGGCTTTCCCACAGCTCAATGGGCGCTTCCGGCTGCACGTCGTAGTGGTTGTAGAGCAAGAGCGTGAAATCACTCTGGCCGCTGAGTTCGCCATACACATAATTGGGCGCGCCCTCCACGACCAGTTGACGCGTCTCAAAACCGGTTTCTTTGAGCAAATTCTCCACCCAATCGGCCGTTTCGCTCATCATGCGCTTCTGCGCGGCCACGCTTTCCAACCGACAATATTCGGTAATGAGCGGCTTAAATTTTTGGACTTCTGCTGCGACTGTTTTGGCTAATTGTTCATTCATGGCGCTTCCCTTTCAAATTATGCGCTCTTTTATGGTGGCAACTTGGACCCTATCCATAAATTCGGGCGATTCTCTGTCTTCTGAGAATTTACAGATAGACATAGGATGCCCAGCCGGCGCTTCTCCCCCGCTGGCTGAGTTTCGGTACACGCCAATTATGGCACAGTTAAATGTGTTCATCAAGGCGCTGGCGGTTTATATAGCGACGCTGGCCAAGCGCTTTTTCGTTCTCCACTTGACCCCAAATTAGACGAATCCCCCCCAATTTGGTAAGAATAGACAAATTATCATCCAGAGTCCTTAGTCCGAGCCCCAAAGTCGCTTACCAAGACCAATGCCTCTGGACCAAGGACTCTGAATTTTTCACAACAAACCAAAACAACAACTATGACCAAACCACCAGAGCCATCCCCCCACTATCGCGTCGGCGTCGATATTGGCGGCACCTTTACCGACCTAATCGTCGTCGACCCGCAGACCGGCCATTTTGCCATTGGCAAAGTGCTGACCACGCCCGCCGCTCCGTCGGCGGCGGTGGAGGCGGTGCTGCTAGATACGCTGACGCCCAACGGCATGACCACCGGCCAGGTTCAGCATCTGATCCACGGCACCACGCTGGTCACCAACGCCATGATCGAGCGCAAGGGCGCCCGCACGGCGCTGCTCACCACCCAGGGCTTTCGCGACTCCATTGAGATCGGCCGCGAGAACCGCTATGACCTCTACGACCTGATGCTGGAGCAGCCGCGGCCGCTGGTCCCCCGCCACCTGCGCTTTGACGTGCCGCAGCGCACGCTGGCCACCGGCGAAACGCTGGTCGAATTGGATGAAGCCCACGTGGCGCGTCTGGCCCAAGAGCTGGCCGCCAACGGGCTAGAAGCGGTGGCCGTGGTCTTCCTGCACTCGTTTACCAACCCCGCCGCCGAGCGCGCCGCCCGCGATGTGATCGGGCGCGTGGCGCCCAGTTTGCGCGTCTCGCTTTCATCCGACGTGGCGCCGGAGATTCGCGAGTTCGAGCGCGCCTCCACCACCATTGCCAACGTGTACGTGCAGGAGCTGGTCGAGACCTATCTGCACGGGCTGGAAGAGCGACTGCGGCGGCTGGGCTTTACGGGCAGCTTTTTCCTCATGCTCTCATCGGGCGGCATTGCCACTGTAGAGACGGCCTCGCGCTTCCCCGTGCGCCTGCTCGAGTCAGGACCGGCAGCCGGCGCGCTGGCCGCCACCGCCTATGGCAACGCGGCGGGGTATCGCAACCTGCTCTCGTTCGACATGGGCGGCACCACGGCCAAGCTCTGCGTCATCAGCGACGGCCAGCCGCTGATCGCCCACGACTTTGAGGTGGATCGCGTCTATCGCTTTAAAAAGGGCTCGGGGCTGCCCATCAAAATGCCCGTTATTGAGCTCATCGAAATTGGGGCCGGCGGCGGCTCCATTGCGCGAGTGGATGCGCTGGGTCTGCTCAAGGTAGGCCCAGACTCGGCAGGCGCCGACCCGGGCCCGGTCTGCTACGGCAACGGCGGCGCCGAGCCAACCGTCACCGACGCCAACCTGATCCTGGGCTATTTGGACCCGGCCTATTTCTTGGGTGGCCGCATGGCGCTAGATTTGGAGGGCGCACGCCGCGCCGTCAAGCAGAAAATTGCCGATCCGCTAGGTCTTTCCATTGAAGAAGCGGCGTGGGGCATCTATCAAATCGTCAGTGAAACCATGTCCAACGCGGCCCGCGTCCACGCCTTGGAGCGAGGCAAAGATCCGCGCCGCTTTCCACTCTTTGCCTTTGGCGGCGCCGGCCCCATGCACGCCTATCGGTTGGCTCTCTCGTTGGGTTCGCCGGCGCTGTTGGCCCCGCTGGGCGCCGGTGTGATGAGCACGGTGGGCTTCCTGTCGGCGCCGCTCTCGTTTGACTTTGTGCGCTCGTGGCCCAGCCAGCTGGGTCAGATGGATTGGGCGCAGGCCAACGCGCTGCTGGCGGAAATGGAGGGCGAAGGGCAGGCGCTGCTGCAGGCATCCGGCGTACCGGCCACGCAGATTACCCACCGCCGCGCCGCCGACATGCGCTACGTGGGCCAGGGCCACGAGATTCCCGTGCCGCTGCCCGACGGCCCGCTGCATGCCGACTTAGCGCTACAGCTCTTGGCCGAATTCGAGCGCGTCTATCAGGAACTGTACGAACGGCTGGGCCCGCCCGTGCCGGTGGAGGTGCTCAACTGGCGCGTCGTCTCGTCCGGTCCACAGCCGGAGTTACGTTTGCAGACCGCCATCAATACAAACGATGAAAGCAGCACGGATGCCAACGCCAGCGTCTCTACTGCACGCAAAGGTGAGCGCCAGGCTTATTTCCCCGAATGCAATGGCTATACGAATACGCCTATCTACGACCGCTACCGGCTGGCGCCCGGCGCCACTTTCAACGGTCCGGCCATTGTGGAAGAGCGCGAATCCACGGTCATTGTGGGGCCAGGCGCAAATTGTCGGATCGATGAGCAATTGAATTTAGTAGTGGAGATGAATTAAATGTCATCCTTAAACCCCATCCAGCTTGAGGTGATGTGGAACCGGCTGCTGTCGGTGGCCAACGAGCAGCAGGTGGCGCTCATGCGCACGGCCTTTAGCACCATTGTGCGCGAATCGCAGGATCTGGCCTGTGGCGTTTTTGATACGCGCGGCTTTATGATTGCCCAGTCGCTCACCGGCACGCCCGGCCACATTAACCCCATGGCCACCGGCGCCAAACATTTTTTGCACGCCTATCCGCCCGAGACGCTGCGCCCCGGCGATGTGTTGGTGACTAACGACCCGTGGATGACTGCCGGTCAGGTCAACGATTTTACGGTCATGACGCCGGTCTTTCGCGGCCAGACCATTGTGGGCTACTTTGCCAATTGCTGTCACGCGCCGGACATTGGCGGCCGCGTCCTCTCGGCTGAGGCGCGCGAGGTTTATGAAGAAGGGCTGCGCGTACCCATTATGAAGCTCTTTGACCGCGGCGAGCCCAATCACGAGCTGCTCAAAATTGTGCGCGCCAATGTGCGCACACCAGACGAAACCGTGGGCGATCTCTACGCCCAAACCTCCTGCAATGCCGTAGGCGCGCGCAGCCTGTTGCAGATGATGGACGAATTCAATCTGGAAAGCATTGACCCGCTGGCGGACGAGATCATCAGCCGCTCCGAGCGGGCCATGCGCGACGGCATTCGCCAGCTGCCCAACGGGCGCTACTCGCACGAGGTATGGAGCGACGGCTTTGAGGAGCCCATCCGCATCTGCGTGACGGTGACCATTGCGGATGCAGACATTTACATCGACTTTGCCGGTTCCTCGCCGCAGAGCAGCCGCGGCATCAACGTGGTGATGAACTACACGCACGGCTACGCCTCCTTTGCCATGAAGGCGGCAGTCAGCCCGGAAGTGCCGCACAACGAAGGCGCGTTTCGCCCGGTCCACGTGACCGCGCCCGCAGGCTCGATCCTCAACTGTAAAGAACCGGCCGCCGTGGCCTCGCGCCATCTGATCGGCCACTTCTTGCCCAGCGCCATCTTTGGCGCGCTGGCGCCCGCCCTGCCCGGCAAGCTCATGGCGGGCAGCGCCGACCCCATTTGGCTTAATATCTATCGCGGCACGTGGCCACAAACGGGCAAGCCCAGCCAGGTGACTGTCTTTCTGGTAGGCGGCACCGGCGGCCGCGCCGTCAAGGATGGGCTCAACACCACCGGTTTTCCATCGGGCGTGGCCGGCGTGCCTGCCGAGGTCATCGAGACGCTGGCGCCGGTGGTGCAGATGCAGCGCACGCTGCGCACCGATTCGGGCGGGGCGGGCCAGTTCCGCGGCGGGCTGGGCCAGGCCACGCAGATGCGTTCGCGCGGCGCCGATCAGTGGAGCGTTTCGCCCATGGTGGATCGCACCCAATTTGTGGCCCAGGGGCTGGAGGGCGGTCAGCCCGGCGCATTGGGTGAATTCAAAATCAACGGTGAAAGCCGTCAGCCCAAAATGGTCTATTGGATGGAGCCAGACACCACGGTGGATCTGAATCCGCCCGGCGGCGGCGGCTACGGTGCGCCCGGCCAGCGCGACCCGCAGGCCGTGCTGGCCGACGTGGTGAATGGCTATGTGTCGATTGAGGGGGCGGCGCGCGATTATGGCGTGGTGATACGCTTTACGGGTGAACTGGACAGTTTAGTGCGGCTGCCCGAGCATTATGCAGTGGATGCGGCGGCAACCCAGGAGTTGCGCAGTACTTTCGAGTAGCGAAAAGCCAACCAAATACACGCGGACGGAGATGGCGCGATGACTTTGAGCGAAACCATAGAATTAGTGGGGCAAGCGGTGGATGCCGCGGGCGTGGCGCTCATTGTGGTCGGTCTATTGCTGACAACGAGCCAATTCCTCATGCAGGCGCGCGGCGACGGCTCGCAAGCTTATCGGCGTTTTCGCGAGGGGTTGGGGCGTACGCTGCTGCTGGGCTTGGAATTTCTGGTGGCCGCCGATGTGATCCGGACGGTGGCCGTTACGCCCACGTTCCGCAGCGTGGGTATCCTGGCCGGCATTGTGGCCATCCGCACCTTTTTAAGCTGGACGTTAGAGCTGGAGTTAAATGGCCAGTGGCCCTGGCGGCGCCAAAACCAAGAAAGAGCTCCGGGAGCTGAAGATGAAGCCGAGGGAAAACGCCTGTAGCAATGAGGGGAATTGGTGAAGTCACAAAGGCACATTTGCATTAACAAGCGTACCAACTTTAACGCGCTTCATCTCGCAACGTTTGCATGATGAAGCGACAAAACTCGCGTATAGCATCAGCAGGCTCATCACTAATCGTGCTTTCAGTCACATTTTCTTCGCCTCCGTTGTGAAAATGTTTGGGAAATGTTGCGACGAATCGCCATGCTTTATGCGGTGCATTATCGTGGCGATAAATAGTCGAAACATCTATATTCGCACGCGCCCAATGATAGGAATATCGTCCAGTTACGGAGACAAAGACATCAACGAAAGAGTTATCAACCAGGAATAGTCGCAACTTCCGGGGATCACCGGTTGGCAAACGTTGAATATCAGCGTAAACAACAATCTCCGCAAATTCGGCCAGTGCGATCCGATGCAACTCATCATAAGTTGCGGAGATAGACATCCAATTCCTCCAGCCGCGCGCCCAGATTTTCGGCCACAATCAGATCTTCCCAGGCCGGATGTTCTGGCACATCTGTATCTGCGATTCTTGCTTCCAGCTCATCTACACTGTTAACATCATAACGAGCCAAAATTTCAAGCCGAGTTTGCAGCACTTTACGACGTTGCTCATACAAAAATGCAGCTAGCGCCTGCTGGATTAACTCTGGCTCAGACAACCCCATAAATTGCGCTAATTCAAGTGTTGCAACGCTCATATCTGGCCTACCTCTGCTGTACTTTGCACTACATTTTTATTCGCGTGTGAAAATGATTTTTCATTCAGCAAGGCTATTCCAGAAAAATGAATGTCCTCAGTTCAATCGTTAATCTGGAATAGCTTGAAGGTTTTCTGGCTACTTTATTTTTTGGAAAAACCTACGAGAACATATTATACCGGAATTCGTCAACCAGACAACCTACAAAGGACATCACAGCGCTTGATACGCTTCATACCACATCTTTAACCCCACCTCCGGCGCCGGATCGGCCAGCTCATACTCGGTGGCAATATGTCCGTCATAGCCAATCTGCTCCAGCCGCTGCATGATCCAACCGAAGTCAATATCGCCCTCGCCCAGCATGGTGCGGTGGAAGCCCTGGGCATCGACCGCGCCATCTTTAAAGTGAACGTGGGCAATGTGATCCTGCATAATGTCCAGCGCGGCGCGATAATCGGCCCCCGCGCCCATGAGGTTGCACGGGTCGTAGAGCACGCCAAAGTGGGGCGAGCCCACCGCTTGACACAGTCGCCGGCACTGCTCGGGATCGCCGCACAGCGGGCCGCCGTGATTTTCAAACCCCATGTAGACCGCCTTGCTTGCGGCATAATCCGCCGCTTGCCGCAGCCAGGGCGCAATGTGGTCGATCTTGGCCGGGTCGTCAATGGCGCTGTGTGGGCGAAAGACGCGAATCGAGCGGGCGCCAAATGAAGCCGCCACGTCGATGGCCTGCATCATCTCTTGCAGGCCGGCTTCCTGCTCGGCGCGGTCATCTGACGCCAGCCCTACGCCTACATAGGTCCCTAAGTTGGCAATCTCCAGGCCATTGGCCTGCGCCAACGCCTGCACCGCCTGTGGATCGCACTCGCTGGCATCCAGCGAAAAATGGGGCATGCGTCCCAGCAGGTCAATGCGCGTGTAGCCCGCCGCCGCAATAATGGGCAGGGCCTGCGCCAACGGACGGTCTTTCAGAGGAAAGGTACAGGTGGATAAGCGAGACAGGTCCATAATTTTCCTTGTTCTGTTGATTGATTATGCCAAAACTGCGGGGACAAACTCACGCGAATTTTTCATACATCTATCACAACGCTTGAGATGACTTGCCATGTTTAGCCCCGCCGCGTCAGCCCCGCATAGCCCCAGGCCAACGCCAGCACAATCACGCCGTAGACCACCTGCTGAATGGCCTGACCCACGTTGAGAAAGGTGAGCATGGAGTTGAGCACGCTGAGAATCAGGGCGCCGAGGATGGTGCCGGTGTAACCGCCCACGCCGCCAAAGATGGAGGTGCCGCCAATGACCGCGGCGGCCACAGAGGGCAGCAAAAAGGCGCCGGCCAGCTGTAAATCCACGGCGCCGGTGCGCCCGGCCAGCAGAATGCCGGCAATGGAGCCCAATACGCCAGCCGCTGTGTAGGCCGTAACCCGCACCTGCCAGACGCGCACGCCGGCCAAACGCACGGCGGTTTCGTTATCGCCCACCGCATAGAGCAGCCGTCCCCAGCCCGTACGCCGCAGCAGCCAGATCAGCACGGCGGCTACCAGCGCCCAGACCAGCACGCTGTATGGCACGCGGTTGCCCAGAAATGAGCCCGCACC
>JACKBC010000004.1 GCA_020634755.1 Caldilineaceae bacterium
GATCATCGACATCAAACTGGCTGGCATCGGTGGGCTTGTGAATATCCATGCCCCAGCCGCCCAGCCCAATGCCCTGGGTGCCCATTTTGGAGAAGGTGACACCGCTCACGGTGACCGGCGTGGGGTAATCCATAATAAAGAGCGCCCGGTCCAAAGCGTGAATGCCAATATCGAGCAAGCAACCGCCACCAGAGAGAGCGTTTCTTGTAAACCAACTGCCAAAGCCGGGAATGCCGGCGCGACGATGCCAGACCGTGCGGGCGGCGTAAATTTCACCAAAGAAGCCGGCGTCGGCCTGCGCTTTGGCGGCGCGGATGGCGTCGGACCAGCGATAGTGTGAACCCACATTTACCGTCAGTCCTTTAGAGGTCGCCAGGTCCATCATCTCTTTGGCGTGGGCATAGGTCAAGGCCAGCGGCTTTTCGCACAGCACGTTTGAACCAGCGTTCAGCGCGGCCATGGTCATGGGGTGATGAAATATGTTTGGCGTGGCAATGACCGTAATGTCCGGCTTGATCTCGCGCAACATTACTTCATAGTCGGTATAGCTGTGCGGCACGCCTTTCTCTGCGGCCACCTCCGCCACGCGCTCGGCATTAACGTCGCAGACCGCTTCGACCGACACGTTGGGAATGCTCTGGAAGTTGGGGATATGGCCGCGCTGCACAATGGTGCCGGCGCCAATCATGGCGACGCGGTAATTTTTGGTTGTCATGATACACATCTCTTTCGCTTGATGAAGGGAGACTTGAAATGCCAAATCGGATGATACTCATCCTAAACTGGCTTGATAGAAACGCCGCTTTAACCTTCCACAATCATAGGACTTACGCAATCATAGGACTTACGCAAGCCTGGAGGCAGAATTGCGTCGCAAAAGATGGTCTCTTCTCCTGGCGATCCATAGGCGTTGTGTAAGTCGTGTATCATTAAACGGATGCAAAGTCGTTGATTGTATAAAGTTAAAATGATGTGGCTATTTGACTGGCGTGGCTCTATCAAACCGCGTTCAGCAAGCTCTATTGTATATCAATTTCCCCCAATCCGATAGTCGCGACAAAGGGTAAGATACGCATCGACAATGCTTATACAAACGTCACGCCGCAGGCCAGCGTTTCCAGGCCACAAAGGCCGCCAGCACCAACACCACGGCATTTAACCCAATGTTGCCAAATTCGCCGCGCGTGACGTGAAAAATGGCGGCAAATATCATCACCAGCGCCAATCCGGCCGCGGCATACGCCGTCAGCCGCGGCTGGATCTTGGTCACCCCAGGCAGGACCAAACCCAGGGCGCCGGCAATCTCCGCCAGGCCAATAAAGCGCACCAACAGCCCGGGCACATCATTTACCCACGGCATCATAGCCGCAAGCTCCGACAACGGTTGGGCCACTTTGGGAAACCCAAAGACGGCAAATGCTACGGCCAATAAAATCTGTACAATCCACAATGCAATATTCAACTGAAAGCTCCTTGTTTGGTGATTGAGTGAAACATGTTTGAAAGGGTGAAAAGGTGAAAGGGTGAAAAATGATCGCCTTGTCACCCTTTTCGCCCGTTCATCTTGTGAATCCTACCGATACGCTGCCAGCTCTACCAAATAGTCCGCCGGCGCCGGCTCATCCAGCTCGCCCAGCAGGTTGGGAAAATCGAGCGGCTTGCGGTCGAACACTAGATTGTCGCCTCGGCGCGGCCACTGTTTCGGCGTGCGATCCCAGGCCAGTTCAATGCCATTGAAGTCGGGGTCGTGCAGATAGATAGCCTCGTGCGTGCCGTGGTCCGAAGCGCCGTCGATGGACCAGCCGCCATCCAGCAGCCGCTTAAGCGCCGCCGCCAAATCTCGCCGTTCGGGATAGTTGATGGCAAAGTGATAAAGGCCCGTGGTCCCCGCGGCCGGCGGCTCACCGCCCGCGCTGTCCCACGTGTTGAGCCCTAAGTGGTGGTGATAGCCGCCGGCTGATAAAAACGCCGCTTGCTGCCCAAAGCGCGTGACCAGATCAAAGCCGATCAGCTCGTGATAAAATTGGACCGCCCGATCCAGATCGGACACTTTGAGATGGACGTGGCCGATGCGCGCACCGGCGGGGATTGAGTTGGTTGTCATGGGTTGCTCCGAGGAACATTTACGAATTCAGAGGCTTCGATTTAACTCAGCACAAGTTTACGATTTACGATTCTCGTCCTGATTGACTGAGACATTTAGTCTTTCTACGGCAAAGGACGCAAAGATGCGCAAAGGTTCTCGAGTAGATTCTTCGCGATTCTTTGCGATCCGCGCGGTAAAATAAGATTTGTCAGTCAATCAGGATTCTCGCCTGTAGAGAACAATATCCCATTTTGAGCTGGGTCACGCGTAAACACCCCATCGCTGCGCTGCTCGTGAGTCACACCATTGGACTCCAGCCGCTGCACCAGTTGGTCCAACGCAGGTTGCGCGGGCAGTTGAACCACGTAATGGCGCAGACCCGCGGCATCGGCGGGCTGGGGTGGCGCGCCAACGCCGGCCCATGTATTCACGCCCAGGTGATGGTGATAGCCACCGGCGGCCAGGAACGAGGCGCCATTCCACTCCATCATCAGGTCAAAGCCAATGACGCGCGTGTAAAAGTCGGTGGCCGCGGCCAGGTCGTTCACGTGCAAATGCATGTGGCCAATGATGGTCTCCGGCTCCAGGCCCGACCATGCCGCGCCGTTACCGGCGGCGCCGTTGCTAGTGCCACCATTCTCGTTCAGCTCGTTGAGAATGCCCTGATAGTCCAGCGGCAGCCCCCCCATGACAATGCGGTTGCCTTCATATTGCCACTCGGCGCGCGGCCGATCGCGATAGACTTCAATGCCGTTGCCGTCCGGGTCGGACAGATAGAGCGCCTCGCTGACCAAATGGTCCGAACCGCCGATGCGTATCTGATGTTCCACCAGGCTGCGCAACACCTTGGCCAGCGCCACGCGCGTAGTCGTCAACACAGCAAAGTGATAGAGCCCGCTGTGATGGGTCACGTGGCGGGCTCCGGGCAGCTCCACCAATTCTAATAACGTATTGCGGCCCGCCCCCAGATTGGCTTGGCCGTCGCTTTGCTCATGCAGTTGGAAGCCCAGCACGCGCCGGTAAAAGTCCACTGCCCGCGCCAGATCTGAAACGGTTAGCTGAACAGCTCCCATACTGGCGCCTGGGTGAATTATTGATTGAAATAAATTCTCTTGTGTTGAAATCATGGTTATTCCTAGCTCCTAAGCGAAACGGCCATAGGCCACAAAAGCGGCCAACAGCAGTAATAGTATGTTAATCAAAATACTCGAGTTCTCGCCACGCCGAATGTGAACAATGGCTGCGCCAATCATGGTCAACACCAGCCCGACGGCGGCCAGCGGCGTCAAGATGGGCAGAATATTGGTGAGCCAGGGCAGAATGAGACCGATGCCTGCCAGCAGTTCCAAAATGCCAATGATGCGCACACTGTTGGCCGAAAAATCCTCCACCCACCCCATATTGGCTTGCAGTTTCTCCTTGGGCTGGGTCGACTTCATGGCGCCCGCCATAATAAAAGCCGCGCCCAGCAATATTTGTACAATCCAAAGTGCAATGTTCATAGTTTCCTCCTCGGCGTTTGCTTGTATAAAACGATAAATACACTTTACCGCTGCGGCGTCCCCACCACCGTCCCAAGTGCGAGCTGAACATGTCCCAATTGCCGTCCCACTATGGTATACTTGCGCCTATGCCTACCACTCGCCTGTCTCTGCTTGGGCCACCCCAATTTTATCACAACGGTCAACCCGTGGCGTTGAACATTGCCAAAATGCAGGCCCTGCTCGCCTACCTGGCCGTGACGCGCCAGCGCCAGACGCGTGATCATCTGCTGGCGCTTCTGTGGGCCGAAAGCGGCGCCGAGGCTGCCCGCAAAAATATGCGCAACCGGCTCTGGCAAACGCGCCAACTGTTGGGTGAAGAAGTGATCATAAGCCAGAGTAATAGCCTGCTATTGGCCTCAGACGTATGGACCGACGTAGCGCAGTTTGAAATAAGTTTGCCGGCGCAACTGCACCTGGACGTACCGGATCCCGCCATACTCAACGAACTTTTGCAGCTTTGGCGTGGTCCGCTGCTGGATGGCGTCACGCTGGCCGAAGCGCCCGAATTTGAACTTTGGCTCACCACCGAGCGCGCGCGACTGGCGCAACTTTATACGCAGGGGCTCGATGCGTTCATCAAACACCGACGCCAACATGACGATTGGGCGCAGATCGTCTCCCTGGCCCAGCGCGGTTTACAGCACGATCCGCTCTACGAGCCGTTTCATCGGGCGCTGATGCAGGCCTACGCGCACCGTGGCGAGCGCGCCAACGCGTTGCGCCAATTTGATCGTTTACAGACGCTGCTGGATCAAGAGCTGGGCGTTGCACCTTCGGCGGACACATTGGCATTGCGGGCGTCAATTGCCCAAAATGGGCGGGATGAAGACCCCGGTAACTCGACGGCTACGGCCGAACCGCTGATGCAGATACGTGCTCCGCAGGCCACGCAGCCGGATGCGCCGCCATTTATAGGCCGCCAAACTGAGATAGCACAGATGATGACCTCCTGGCGTTTGGCCGGCGTCGGCACGCGCAAAGTGTTGCTGCTCAGCGGCGAACTGGGCATGGGCAAAAGCACGCTGTGGCGACAGTGGGTAGCGACGCTGCCCGCGGAGCAGATTGTGCTGGAGACGCGCTGTCTCAACACCACGCAGCACCTGCCGTTCGACCCTATGCGACGGCTGTTGAGTGCTCCTTTTTGTCGTCAGCAAATGGCGCAGTTGGCGGCAAAGTTGCTGCCCATCTGGCGAACTGAGCTGGTGCGTTTGGCGCCCGCTTTGCAGACCGTGTTGCCGTCCGCGGCAGACCAGGCAACCACACCGCCCGCGTTAACACCCACCGAGGAACGAGCGTTGATTGCCGAAGCGCTGACCCAGTTTTTGCGCGCCCTTGAGGCCAGCCCGCTGATTCTTTTTATCGACGATCTGCATTGGGCCGACGGCGCCACGCTGGACTGGCTGCTCTATTTGACCGACCGCATGGCCCACGAGCCGATTTTGCTGGTGGGCGCCTATCGGCCCGAGGATGCCAGTGCGGCGCTGCTGCAGTTGATGGCGCAGTGGCGGCGTGAAGATATTCTACAGCGCATTGATGTGCCTCCCTTTACGCTGGCGGAAACCACCACTTTGTTGACGGCGCTGGGCAGCAACACGGCCTTGGCGGACTATCTGCATCACCAAAGCGGCGGCAACCCTTACTATTTGTCGCAACTCAGCGATGTGGCTGTTGATGGCATTCCGGCTTCGCTGGTAGAAATTGTAAAGGCTCGGCTCAGCTATTTGAGCGCTGACGAGCAGCCCATCTTGCAGGCGGCTGCCGTATTGGATCCCACCATTGATCTGGGACTGCTGCAAGAGATCAGCGGGCGCAGCGAAGCAGAGACGGTCGATGCCATAGATCGGCTGCTGACGGCGGCTTTGCTAACAGAACGAGGCGATGGCTACGAATTTACCCATCCCCTGGTCGCCACCATTGTACGCGAGGCACTGAGCCGTGGGCGGCGCAAACTGCTGCATCGCCGCGCCGCCGATGGGCTGGCCGCGCGCCAAGGGGCACAATTGACCGCCGTAGCGGGCCAATTGGCGCATCATTATGGCGAGGCCGGCGACTCCGAAAGAGCGCTTCATTTTGCCGACATGGCCGGAATGGAAGCGCTGCACATGAGCGCCGCCGCTGAAGCGCTGGCCTTCTTTGCACAGGCGCAGTCGATCCGATTCAGCCCACACCGCCAGCTCGAAATTGGCATGGCGCTCATGCTGCTGCCGGGCAGAATGGCGCAGGCGCGAGCGACCATGCAGGAGGCATTAGAGACGTTTGAAGCGGCTGGAGATCTACACGGGACGGTCAAAGCCGGTTTGCGGCTGGCGGCCAGCCATCTGGCTACCCAAGAGGGCGCGGCAGTGCTGCGCTGGGCGCGCCGGGTGCTGCCCGATCTGGAAATGGTGGAAGATGCTGAATTGCACGCCAGCGCCCACTATCTGATGGGAACAGCCCAATATCGCAACGGATATGATATGGCGGCGGCCGCCACGCATCTACAAAAGGCGACGGAGCTGGTCAACGCGCACGGCATCGATTCCGAAATTGGGTTCATGAGCTGGTTCGAGTGGGGCAATCTTTGTTTAGAACGTGGAGATTTGGCGCAGGCGATTGCCAAGTTTCAGCAGGCGCAACGAGTCGCCCAAAGTCGCCAAAGCATCCTGTTTGAGGCGCTCAGCCTCAACAACATGGCTCATGCCGCGCTGCTTACCGGCGCCGTTGCACAAGCGCTGATGCTGGTGGAGCAGGCCATGCAGATGGCCGAAACCTACGCACTCCAACCCATGCGCTACTATTTCCTGAGCACGCGGGGTGAAGTTGCGCTAGCCGCTGGCCAGCTACTTGCCGCTGACGATTGGTTCAATCAAGCGTTGACATTAGCGCAAAAGTATGACAATCCTGTTTTTGTGGCCAACCTGCAGGCGCATCTGGGCCGCGCGGCCCAGGCCCGTGGCGAATTCGACACGGCGTTAGCGCTGTTGACCACCGCCCAGGATGCCATCGCAGAGACGCACGCCCTATATCTGCAAATACAGATCTCTTTATGGCTGGCCGACTTACAAATCGCGCGCAATTACGTCAATTCAGCGGCTTTTCACCTTCAGCAAGCGGACGCACGACTGCACGCCGCCGAATATGGCCTGCTGCACGCACAAGCGGATCGGCTCCGCCCCCAAATTGCGTCATCCCCATCGCTGCAGCGCGCGCCATAAGAGGCATGCACAATCTTGAATACAAAGGCTCCCATTACTTCTTCATGCCGGCCAAGCGTTCGCCGGCCATGCGCAGGGTCTCGAGCTTCTTGGGGAAGGCAAAGCGCACGCTGTCTACGCCATACCCGTCCAGCGTATAAAAGCTGGTGCCGGGCACGGCGGCCACGCCAACATCTGTGGTGAGCCAGCGGGCAAAGCGACTCGAATCCCACTGGGCTTGCGGAATATCCAGCCCGGTGTAGTCGGCCATGGTGTAATAGGCGCCTTCGGGCAGCGAGGCTTGGAAGCCCACCTCTTCCAACACACCCAGCATTAAATCGCGGCGCCGGTGATAATCGAGCGTCATCTGCTCGTAATAGCTGTTGGGCAAGTTGAGCGCCGCGGCCGCGGCATGCTGCATGGGCGTGGGCGCACAGATGGTCATATAGTCGTGAATTTTGCGTACCGCTTGCGCCACCGAGGCCGGTGCAATGATGTGGCCCAACCGCCAGCCGGTGACGGCAAAGGTCTTGCCGAAACCGCCAATGGTAATAGTGCGGTCGCGCACGGCTTCATAACCACCGGGTGATTTATGAACGCGCCCATCATAGAGAATGCGGTCGTAGATCTCATCGGTGATCAAAATCAAATTGTGTTTGAGGACGAGATCGATGACGGCCTGTACCTCTCCTTCATCAAAGACGCGGCCGGTGGGATTGTGCGGCGTGTTGAGCAGGAAGGCGCGCGTACGTGGCGTAATTGCGGCTTCTACCCGTTCGGGGTCAAAACGATAGGCCGGGGCTTGCAGCGGTACCGCCACCGGCTTGGCGCCGGTCATAATGGCAGTGGGATAGAAATTTTCGTGGGCCGGCTCTAAAACGATGATCTCATCGCCGGGCTCCAGCACCGCGGTAAAGGCGGCCGCAATGCCTTCAGTGACGCCACAAACCACCGTCACATGGACATCGGGGTCCACATCCCAGCCCAACGTGCTGCGGTAATGTTCAGCCAGTTTGTTGCGCAGCGCTGGTACGCCCCAGGTAATGGCATATTGATTGGCGCCAGAGCGGATGGCCGCCACGGCCGCGTCCATAATCTCGGCAGGTGGGTCAAAATCGGGAAAGCCCTGGCTCAAGTTAATGGCATTGTGCTGAATGGCCAGGCGCGTCATTTCGCGAATGGTGGATTCGCCAAAGGCGTGGGTACGCTGTGCTGGTTGCATATTGATCCTCATTTGGTGCTATACCTGAATATAATAGCCAGAGAATAGCTCAATCACCGTATACCTGTCAAACTGTACACCAGCACTCCCACACGACAGACAATTTGCGGATAGACGTATGGCTCTTTGGGATCTCACCCTGCGGCGGCGCGCGGCCGCAGGGCGGTTGACGGTACATGTCCCGACACTTTATTTCGTCTCCCGAGTCCTCTCGTCGAAAGGGCCGGGGACGTCAACCCGCTGTGCGCCGGTTGCACCAACCTTATTTATAATTTTTTATGGACGGGGTGGCCCTTGCCGTTCAATTGGTGGATCGTTGGCCAACGTCGTTTGCAGGCCGGTGATTAACGCCTCTTTTTCTGCGTCACTCAGCTTGGCATCGGGATGCATCAAGAGATAGTCCCACAGCGGCATTTCGCCATTTTGGATCACCTCGATAATCTTTTCGGATTCTTCATTGGCCTGATCCCAGGTCGAGAAATTGAGATGCCGGCGTCCGTCATCTACGTGTTCCGCCACGCGCAGTGAAACGGGCGCCACATATGAATACCAGGGCCAAACCGTCTCATTGCTATGGCAGTCAAAACAGGCGCGCTGTGCCAGCGCCCGCGTTTCCGGCGAATCCCACTTCACTTCTTGGGTCACCGCTGGATTGGTGCGGTTCACCGGGATAAACTGGATCAGCACCAATAGAACAATAATCACAATACCTGCAATTCGTAAAAATCGTTTCACTTTCTTCGCTCCACGGTAGATAGGTTAATAATAAAAAAAGGTAACCGTTCAGCTATAGTCTGAGCTTGGCAACACATTGCGCAACAAGATTTTGGCGTAAACTCAGCCATCCATGTTGCGCCTCTGCACCAACCAGCCACGCTCGTTCTACAAGAGCCTGAATAGTTACATTCTAAACACAAAAATTAAGAATACGCTGTTCCACGGTGATTCGTCAAACCGCGTCCCCACTATGCTACGCCTTAAATGTCAAGAAAATGTTAAGAAATTATGAGGAATTTAGCGAGGCAGAGACTTGGCAGTAGATTTGCAGACGTTTGCGGATAAAAACCCATTGCATCTGCTATGTCAGTGGGTTCCAGCGTTGTGACAGCACCAGCGCCAACATGGAGAGCAGCGCGCCCAGCCCGGTAAAGGCTACGGAAATTTCGCGCTCTTCTTCCAACGTCACATAATATTTGGGGAGGTTGCTAAAAACCTCATGCAGCTCGTCGGCGCTTTCCGCCAAATAGTACTCAGCATCGGTCATATGGGCAATGGTTTGCAGCGTCTCTTCATCCAAACCGCGTCGTCGGCCGCCACCAAAGCCGCCACCCCCAAAATTGCCGCCGCCAAAATTGCCAAAGGTATCTCCAAAGAGCGCGGCGCCGCCCTGTTGCTCCGGCGTACAGCCAAAGGCCGAACCGCGTTCCGTGCCAAAGCCAATGGTATAGACGTGAATACCGCGCTCTACGGCAATTTGCGCGGCGTCCAGCGGGAAAGCCCCCTGATTGCTGCGGCCATCGGTCAATAGCACCACAATGTCGGGTTGATAGAAGCCTTCTGGCGCCGGTGTGGGCATCTCCTGCCCCTCAAACCGCCCCATATTGACCGGCGCCACATTAGGATTGACTTCGGCAATGGCGTCCAGCGAACGCAGAATGGCGCTGCCAATGGCCGTGCGCCGCGCCGTGGTCAGCTTGTCAATGGCCTCGAGCAGCGCCTGCTGGTCGTTGGTGGGCGGCAGCACCAGCTCGGCAAAACCGGCAAAGGCCACAATGCCAATCTGCGTGCCCGGATCCTGGTTTTCCACAAACGACTTGGCCGCCTCCTGCGCCGCCGCCAACCGGTTGGGCGGAATATCGGTCGAGCACATGCTGCGCGACACGTCCAGCGCCAGGATCACGGTGGCCCGGCCCATAGGCACGGCCACCACCGCTTGCGGGCGCGCCATGGCCAAGACCAAACTGGTAAGGCCAATCAGCATCAGCGCAAAGGGAATATGCCGTCGCCAGCGTGAACGTTCCGGCGCGGCCGCTCGAATCAGCGACAGGCTCGAATAGCGTACTGTAAAGCGTCGTCGCCGCCGCAATATCCAAATATAGGCCGCAATTAGCAGCGGAATCAGCAACAGGAAAAGTAAAACCCAGGGCCATTGCACGTTCATCATGGACTCCTACCTTTAAGGAAACCGCCCAAACCAGAGCAGCGAAAAGATGCCGCCGATGAGAAAGAAGAACACGCCACCGCCGGCAAAGAGTGCGGTTACTTCGGTCTCCTCCCCACGCACCACCAGCTGCTTCCCCAAATCATCGTAAATTGCAACCAAATCTTCCTCATCAGCCGCATTATAATAGGCGCCGCTGGTAATATCGGCAATCTGCTGCAACACCTGTTCATTGAGTTGGGTGAACACGCTGAAGCCATCAATCTCCAGCACAGCTCCGGCTGGGCTGCCCAGCCCAATGGCGTAGACGCGCACGCCATAATCGGCCGCCATTTCGGCCATGGCCAGCGGGTCGGGCTCTTCGGTATTTTCCCCATCGGTCAGCAGCACAATAATGGCCGACTTAAAGGAGCCCGAAGGCAGTGGCGTGGGCGCCGGCTCATCGCCAGTGGCGTGGGCGGGACGCGGGTTGCTGTCTTCAAAGATCATGTTGAGCGAAGATGAGATGCCTTGCCCTAGTGATGTGCCGCTTTGCGGCGCCAGTCGGTTGATGGTATCCAGAATGGCGATCTGCTCGTTGGTGGGCGTCTGCACGACCAGCCCGCCATCGCTAAACGAAACCACGCCAATGCGCACGCTGCGCGGCTGCTGACGCACAAACGCCTCCGCCGCCAGCTTGGCAGCCTCCATGCGTGTCGGCTCCAGATCGTCGGCCGCCATACTGGCTGAAACGTCAAAAGCCAAAATCACGGTGCCTTCCACTCTTGGCAGATTCAGCTCGGTCTGCGGACGCGCCAAAGCCAGCAGAAGCAGCGCCATGCCCAACATAAAGAAGGTCATGGGCAGATGCCGCCAGCGTCCCAAGCCGCGGCCCCGCGCATCCTGCGTCAACCCCAGCGCGCCCAAATTGGCCACCATGGCCTGCCGCCGCCGCTGGTCACGTAGATATGGCAACGCGCACAGCGGCAACAAAAGCAGGCTATAGAGCATGAACGGCCAAATAAAAGTCATAAGTTCTTTACGGAAAGCGATTCCACAGCAGCGATAGCCCCACGGCCACGGTAGCCAGCAGCGCACCCAGCATGGAGAAAACCACGCTCAGCTCCAGGGTCTCTTTTTGTAACACCACCTGGGTTGGCAGATTCTGGAAAATTTCCAAAAGTTGTTGGGCATCCTCGGCCCGGTAATACTCGCCGCCGGTCATATCGGCAATGGTTTGCAGCGTCTCTTCGTCGATGACCAAAAAGCGCCGAAAGCCGCCACCGAATCCACCGCCGCCAAACCCGCCACCACCGAATCCGCCGCCGCCAAACCCGCCGCCACCGAATCCGCCGCCAAACAGATCGCCACCCATCTGCTGCGCGTTGCAGGTCATGCGTCCCGGATTATCGGTGCCAAAGCCAATGGTATAGACGCGCACGCGGCGATCGGCAGCCTGTTGCGCCGCCATGAGCGGATGAGCGCCGTCGCTATTGGCGCCATCCGTCAGCAATACCACAATATCTGGCTGATAGCCTTCACTTTGAATCAGCTGCTCCAGCTCGCCTTCCTGTAGACCGCCTTCCCCCTCAACGGCGCGCAAATCAATGCCGCTGGGCGCTACATCTGGGTTGATTTCGGCAATGGCGTCGATGGCCTTCAACTCGGCGCTGCCAATGGCGGTGCCCAATGAAGTGCTAAAGCCGCGGATGGCGCTTTGCAACGCTTCTTTGTCGCGCGTGGGCGGCACCACAATTTCGGCAAAACGGGCAAAGGCCACCACGCCAATCTGCGTACCCTCGGGCTGCTCGTCAATAAAGGCCAGCGCCGCATCCTGCGCCACGGTCAGCCGATTGGGCTCCACATCGGTGGCGCACATGCTGCGCGAAATATCCAGCGCCAGGATAATCGTGGTGCGGCTCAGCGGCACCGTGACCTGCGTGACCGGCCGCGCCATGGCCGCTGTTAACGCGGCCAGCGCCAGCAGAAAGAGCGCAAAGGGCAGATGCTGCCGCCAGCGCGAACGTTCAGGCTGCGCCGCTCGGATCAACGACAGGCTGGAATAGCGCACCGCAAATTGGCGACGCCGGCGCAACATCCAAATATAAACCGCAATGAGCAGCGGAATCAGTATAAGCAGCAGCAACAGCCAGGGCCAAAGTAATCTCATAATTTGACGATATTTGATGCAAAAGAAGCCAGAGGCGCAAACGTTTTACCAAACGTAGGGCGACTTTCCTAAATCGCCCTTATCCTATCAACGAACATGAACCGCCGCGAGCGACATTACTCAACGCCAGCGGCGCAAACGAAAATATTTCATACTTATGGCAACCGCCCCAACCAATACATGGAAAACGCGCCACCGATCAGCAACATGAAAAAGCTCGCCCCCGCTACCAGCGCGGTGACCTCCATTGCATCTCCTTTGATGGTGAGCTGCAAATCAATATTTTTGTAAATATCGCGCAACGCGTCGGCATCTTCGGCGTAATAATAAGTTCCATTGGTCAAGCGGGCAATCTCCTGCAACAGCGGCTCATTGAGCTGCGTATTGACGCGGAAGCCCTCCAGTTCAATCACCGCGCCTTGGGTGGAGCCAATGCCAATGGTATAGATACGCACGCCAGCCTGCGCCGCCACTTGGGCCAGCGCCAGCGGATCGGGCGGGCCGGTATTTTCGCCATCGGTCAGCAGCAAAATGACGGCGGAGGAGATGTTGCCAAAGTCCACGGCTTCGGGCGGGATCGGCTCATCATTTTGCAGCAGCGATTCGTCGATGGTCAGCGGCTCGTCGGCCAGCCCGTTGAGCGCCGTAAAGATGCCCTGGCCCAGCGACGTGCCGCCCTCGGCCTGGAGCCGATTGATGGCGGCCAGCACGTCGCCCGTCATGTTGGTGGGCGGCTGCACCACCACACCGCCATTACTAAAGGTCGTGACCCCAATGTCGATGGTGCTGGGCTGCTCTTCTACAAAAGCGGTGGCGGCCGCCTTGGCGGCATCCATGCGGGTGGGTTCCAGATCGGCCGCCATCATGCTGGCCGACACGTCAAACGCCAGCATGACCGTGCCGGAGATGCGCGGCAAGTTTACATTCATCTGCGGGCGCGCTGCGCCCAGCAATAGCAGCGTTAGCCCCAAGAAGAAAAAGACGACCGGCACATGTCGCCGCCATCCCAAGGCCGCGCCGCGCTGATTCTGCACCACGCCCAGCGCCCCCAAATCGGTCATGCTGCGCTGGCGCCGCCGCCAAAACCAGACGTACAGCACCGCCAACAGCGGCGCCAACAGCAAGCTAACGAGCATTTGGGGCCAAATAAATGACATGCGGCTTATCCGTGCAGGGCCTGGCTGCGGCGCTGGCGCAGGGTGATAAAGCGCACCAGCGCCGCCACCAGATCTTCTTCGGTGGAAAGGGAAAGCGCATCGACGCCAGCCTTGTTAAACAGTTCGCGGATCATCTCTTCGCGCGCGTGCGCTGCCTGGGCAAAGCGACGCCGAAAGGCGCGGTCGCTGGTGTCCACATAGAGCTGTTCGCCCGTTTCGGCATCCTCCATGACGATCAGCCCCACATCGGGCAGCTCCGTCTCGCGTGGGTCCCACAGACGAATGGCCAATACATCGTGGCGCCGGTTGAGCAGGTTGAGCGGCCGCTCCCAGCCTGGTTCGCTAATGAAATCGGACAGGATAAAGATTTGGGCGCGACGGCGAATGGTGTGCAGTCCGGCCTCCAGCAGCGGCGCCAGATTGGTCATGGAATCGCCGGGCAGCGTCTGCCGCTTAAGCAGTTCATGCATCAGATGCAGCACATGGCTTTTGCCCGTGCGCGGCGGAATGGTCAGCTCGGCTTTGGAGCCATAGAGGATGGCGCCCACGCGATTGCCGTTGCGCGTCAGCAGCCGCGCCATAGCGCCCACAAAGTCGAGCAAAATCGAGCGCTTTTGCCGGTCCATGGCGCCAAAAAGCATGGACGGACTCAAATCGAGCAGAAACCAGGCCGTGATTTCACGGTCAGCGTGATATTGGCGCACAAACGGGAAATCCATGCGCGCCGTCACATTCCAGTCAATGTGACGAATATCATCGCCCGGCTCATACTCGCGCAGATCGGCAAAATCGACGCCCTGTCCATAAAAGAGCGTGCGATAATTACCCTGGAGCAGCCCATCCAGCCGCCGGATTACCTGCCAATCCAGCCGGTGCAGGATCTGTTCAGGGAGAGTTTGGACGTGTGTGGCTTGTGTGATTTCCATGTTTTCGTGTGTAAGGTGAAGGTGTGAAGAGGTGAAAGGGTGAAGAGGTGACATCTCTCCTTCACAATTTCACACCTTCACCCCTTCGCCCTCTCCCTTCTATCCAGAAACGCGGCTGCGTTCGCGATATTCATGCAGCGGCACTTGGGGCTGCGGCACGCGATCGAGAATCTGGTTGAGCAACTGGTCGCCAGTTATACTGTCCGAAAGCGCCTCGTAGGAGAGCACCAACCGGTGGCGCATGACGTCCAGCGCCAGCTCATCCACTTCTTGCGGCAACACATAGTGGCGCCCGCGTAAAAAGGCCAACGCGCGCGCCGCCACGATCAGATTGATCGAGGCGCGTGGGCTGGCGCCAAAAAGGATGTAGCGCTTCAAATCGGGCAGCCCGGCGCTGGCGGGGTTGCGCGTGGCGTTGACCAGCTTGACGGCATATTCGATGAGCGCCGGATCCACATACACATTGTCAACCTGCCGCTGCATGTCAGCCAGTTCGTCGGTCGTCAAAATGACCTGCACGGCTTGCAGCGCGCCGATCATGCGCTCCACAATCACAAATTCCTCAGTGGCCGAAGGATAGCCCACCAGCACCTTGAGCATAAAGCGATCCACCTGCGCCTCTGGCAGCGGATAGGTGCCTTCGGACTCAATGGGATTCTGCGTGGCCAGCACCAGAAATGGATTGGGCACTTTGAATGTTTCACGGCCAATGGTCACCTGTCGCTCCTGCATGACCTCCAGCAGCGCGCTCTGCACCTTGGCCGGCGCACGGTTGATCTCATCGGCCAGCAGCAGATTGGTGAAAACGGGACCTAGCGCCGTGTTAAATTCGCCGGTCTTCTGGTTGTATATGCGCGTGCCGATCAGGTCGGATGGCACCAGGTCGGGCGTAAACTGGATGCGGTGAAATTCGCCGCCAATCGACTGGGCCAGCGTTTTGATGGCCATGGTCTTGGCCAGCCCCGGCACGCCTTCCACCAAAATGTGGCCGCGCGCCAACAGCGCCACAATCAGCCGCTCCAGCAGGTGATCCTGGCCCACAATCACCTTTTTCACCTCATAGAGCACTTGCTCCATGGGCTGCTTGCTTTCAGTCCCGTTGGTTAAATCCATCCTGTCTTCCTTTCGTTAGCTTGTCAGCCGGTCAGCTGGTTAGCATTTCAGCTTGTCAGCCGGTCAGCCGGTCAGCTTGTCAGCCGGTCAGCTGAAATGCTGATAGCTGAAACGCTGATAGCTGAAATGCTGATAGCTGAAATGCTGATAGCTGAAATGCTAAGAGCTGAAACGCTGATAGCTCTATCGCTAATACGCCGGCCCACCGCCCACGCCGCTGGCGGCTACATCAATGGGAACGGCCATGCCCACGCCGATAAAGACGCCTTGATTGGTCGGATTGACCAGCCCGGTCACAATGCCGATGACCTGACCGTAGCGATTGAGCAGCGGCCCGCCTGAATTGCCCGAGTTGACGGCGGCATCAAATTGAATCAGCCCGGTCAGGTCCTGCGCCGTGTGCGAAAAGTGATAGGTGCGGTCCAGCCCGGAAATGACCCCGGCGCTCATGGACGCTTGCAGGTCCAGCGGATGGCCCACCACGTACGCCTCATCACCGACCTGCACCGCGCCCGGGTTGCCCAGCGTGGCGGGCAAGAAGAGTTCTGGCAACAGACCAGGCTGCAACACGGCAATGTCATTTTCTGGCTCGGCGCCCACGATCTCGGCCGTTGTCTCGGTGCCGTCGGCAAAGGTTATTTCAATGTCACCCGCCGTGGCCACCAAATGCAGGGCCGTGAGAATGACGCCATCCTCGTTGATGATGACACCCGCACCCAGCCCAAAGTCCTCTTCCTCATTGGGCTCGTCACCGCCATCGCCTTGCTGAACTCTGGCGGCGTTTTGATACGAAACGGCGGTCATGCTTTGGGCGGATTCAAGAGTGGCGGCCTGCGCCACATCCCCATTGCCGGGCGGCGCGTCAAAGGTTTTAATATATACAATCGAGGGCAAAATAGCTTGATAGACAAGTGCAGAATAGGCCGGTTCCGGGGTGGCGGACGCCATGGCTTCGGCCAGAATATTTTCCACATCGCGGCTGGTCAGCGGTTCGGGGGGAGGGGTAAGATAATCATATAAAGCCAGACCGGCTAATGCCCCTAACATGGCCAGGTAAAATGGAATGCCGCGGGCCAAAGGTCCGCGCATGCGACTCCACATATACCGCCAACGGCCCAACCAGATCGCCCACTGCATAGCCAACCAATCACCCAGCTTGATTAGCCGATCCAGGGTGATTTCAACAGCTCGTCGAATGGTTGATTTGATCTGCATATGTAGATAAGTTTACCTTTAAATCCTACATGCGCTAGGATACATTGGCACAAGTCGTACATATTTAGTACACCGCAACGGTGTTGGCAGTTCAGGCATCGTTCTCGATTGGTGAATCCGACCTCACCTCTTGTCGTTGCGATCTACAGATACTATATCATAGGTTACAACCGTAAAAATGAAAAGGTGATGAAAATTTGCGTTTGTTCATTTCCGGTCATTTCGATAGAATTATCACGCGTATGATGGCGGTTGTGCAGCGCACAGAGCTATCATTGAATAAAGGGGCGGTTGTGCAGCGCACAGAGCTATCATTGAATAAAGGGGCGGTTGTGCAGCGCACAGAGCTATCATTGAATAAAGGGGCGGTTGTGCAGCGCACAGAGCTATCATACAACTCAATATACCGCTTGTCTTCTGATAACTACGAGCATATATCTACATTTGGATTTGGACTCACATAAAACATATTACACACAGGCAACTCAAAGGAGGCTCCCCATGCCCAACTGGCATTCTGACCATATTCAATCCAACGGTCTGCGCATGCACTACACGCGCACCGGTGGCGACAAACGGCCGGTTGTATTGGCCCACGGCTTTTCCGACAACGGCCTCTGCTGGACGCCAGTGGCCCAAATTCTGGCGGCCGATTATGACGTGATCATGGTAGACGCCCGCGGCCATGGCCTTTCCGACGCGCCGGCCACGGGCTATGCACTGACGGACATGGCCGCCGATCTGGGCGGCGTGATTCGGGGGCTGGGACTGCACAAGCCAGCCGTTTTGGGTCATTCCATGGGGGGCGCCACCACCTATGTATTGGCCGGTACGCAGCCCGATCTGCCCGGGGCCATTCTGATTGAAGATGCCGGCGGCATTAATTTGGCCTCGGCCAGCCGTCCCGATTCTGCCGAACGCATGAAGCAGGCCGGCGAACGCATGACCAATTTGCAACGCATGACGCGTGCAGAAGTGTTGGCCCAAGGGCGGCAGACCAACCCACACTGGTCAGAAGCTGAGCTGGAACCGTGGGCCGACGCCAAGCAGCAGTTTAATCTGCACGCCCTCAACCGCATGGGTACATCGGTAGACAACTGGCCGGAAATTGTGGCCCACATCACGTGCCCGGCGCTGCTGCTCACGGCGGACGTGGCCAAAGGCGCCATTGTGAATGCCGATGGCGTCGTGGCTCTCCAACAGGCTATACCCCAGTTAGAGGTGGTTAATATTGCCGGCGCCGGCCACAACATCCGCCGCGAGCAGTTTGCACGCTACATGGAAGTGGTGCAAAACTTTCTGCGGAAGCACATGGTGTAACTCAGAATATATCGACGAAACAGAAGATTTGCTGTTTGCCATATCATGCAGATTGTATTACTATACAAAACACATGAATACTTGTTCATATATTTAGGTTTTTAAGTTTCAAAACGCAGGAACAAAACGATGTCAACAGCTCAACCCATTAAACTGCGCATTACCGGCATGGATTGCGCAGATTGCGCCAAATCAGTACAATCCGGCGTCGGCGGTTTACCGGGCGTGCAGCAATGCACGCTGAATTTTGGCGCCGCGTTGCTGCATGTGGAAGGCAATGTGGCGCAGGATGACGTAGTGGCGCGCATTCGCCAGCTTGGTTACGATGTGCAGGAAGAGACCGCCCAAACAGAAACGAACCACGCTACGGGCAATGCCGTGGTTGGCTTTATACGCTTTCTGCTCCAGCGCCGCGCCACCACGGCGGCGCTTATGGGCGCCATGCTCATTTTGCCCGGGCTGCTCTTTAACGAACTGTTGCCCATGCTCAATCTGTCTAGCCCGCTGCTGGATATAACTTCGCTGCTGGCGCTGGCGCTGGCCGGTGCGCCGGTAGCGCAGAGCGCATGGCGTACGTTGCGGCTCAGCCGGCAGATCAACATGAACCTGCTCATGGTGATTGCCGCCGTGGGCGCGGTCATTATCGGTGCGGTGACCGAGGCCGGGCTGGTCATGGTGCTCTTTGCCGTGGGCGAGGCGCTGGAAGGCTATACCATGGAGCGAGCCCGCCACTCGATCCAGGCGCTGATGGAAGTGGCGCCGGCGGAAGCCACGGTGCTGCGCCCGTGTATGGATTGCCGAGCACACTTGGGGCAAGATGGCTATACGGGCGGGCCGTGTCCATTTTGTGGCGTGGAAGAGGTCACCGTACCCGTGGCGCAGCTGCAGATTGGCGATACCATGCTGGTAAAACCGGGTGAGCGCATTGCCATGGACGGCCGCGTCGTCAAGGGAGCATCGCTGGTCAACCAGGCGCCGATTACGGGCGAAAGCACGCCGGTGGCCAAGCGCGAAGATGCCGAAATTTTTGCTGGTTCCATCAATGGCGAAGGCGTGCTGGAAATTGAGGTGACGCGCCTGGCCGCCGACAACATGATCAGCCGCATTATTGCGCTGGTGGAAGAGGCGCAAGCTCGCAAAGCGCCCGTGGAACGCTTTGTAGACCGCTTTGCCCAATGGTATACGCCGCTGGTGGTGGCCATTGCCGTGCTCATCGCAGCAGTGCCGCCGCTCCTTTGGCATCAGCCCTTTTGGGGCGACCAGGGCTGGCTCTATCGCGCGCTGACCTTGTTGGTGGTGGCTTGTCCCTGTGCGCTGGTCATCAGCACGCCAGTTACGATTATCAGCGCCATTAGCAATGCCGCCCGCAACGGCGTGCTGATCAAAGGCGGCGCCTATCTGGAACTGCTGGCCAAAGTGCGCGCCATTGCGTTTGATAAAACCGGCACCTTGACCGAAGGGCGCCCCAGCGTGGTCAAAGTAAAAGCGGTCGATTGTCAACAGATAGATTTGACGCAATCCTTCGGTGATGCAGCGTGCCCCGGCTGTGCGCCGTGTGACGATCTGCTGCGCGCCGCCACCATGTTGGAGCGACGCAGCGAACATCCGCTGGCGCGCGCCGTGGTGAATGCCGCTACACAGCGCGGCTTTGCCTTTGATTTGGCGCCGGCGCAAAATGTCGTGGCGCTGGTGGGTCAGGGCGTAAGTGGCGATGTGGGCGGACACCACATGGTCTTGGGCAGCCACGCCTATTTTGATGCCCAAGTGCCCCACGCCGCGCCAGTCTGCCAGGAGATCAGCGCCATGGCAGACCGCGGCTGCACCTCCATGTTGCTCAGCGAAGATGGGCGCTATCGCGGCTACATTGCCGTGGCGGACGCCATCCGCCAGGAGAGCCAACCGGTGCTGGCCGAGCTGCATGCGCTAGGCGTGGAGGCCAGCGTGTTGCTTACGGGGGATAATCGAGCCGCGGCCACCGCTATTGCACACCAGGCGGGTATTCGTGACGTGCGCGCCGAGCTGCTGCCCGCCCAAAAGGTGGATGCGGTGCAAGAGCTGCTGCATCAATATGATGTAACGGCCATGGTGGGCGACGGCATCAACGATGCGCCAGCGCTGGCGGCCGCATCGGTCGGCATTGCCATGGGCGCCGGTTCGGCCCAGGCGCTGGAGACAGCCGACGTGGCGCTCATGGCCAATGAGTTGCGCAAACTGCCCTATGCGCTGCGGCTGGCGCGCGCCGCCATGCGCACCATCCGCGCCAACATTGCCTTTGCCATTGGCATTAAGCTGCTTTTTCTGGGGCTGGTGCTCTTTGGTCTGGGCAACATGTGGCTGGCCGTGCTGGCCGATGTGGGCGCCTCGCTGTTGGTTACGCTCAACGGAACGCGGCTACTGCGCTTTGACGCGCAACCACAAAGCAATGGGTCAACACCGCTATAGGTATCTTGGATTTATCTAACGACGCACACCATGAGTTCTATGATTCGTAACTATTCAGGCTCTTGAGGGCTGAGCTTGTCGAAGCCCGTGTTCCCTTCGGCAAGCGCAGGGAACGGCTGAATAGTTTACTATGGTTCAAAAAAGGAAAACGTGATGATGGAAGTTCTGGCCGTACATGAAGATAAGCTGGCGGATATGGATCAGCAAACGGCTGCGGATCTGGCTGAACTCTTCCGCGCCATGAGCGACCCCAGTCGGCTGCGGATATTAGCTGCGCTTTTAGAGCGGGACTTAAACGTAGGCGCCATTGCGGCGCAGGTAGACATGAGCGAATCGGCCGTATCGCACCATCTGCGCGGCTTGCGCCAAATGCGCCTGGTGCGCGCCGACAAGCAAGGCCGCGAGGTCTACTATCAGCTTGACGATGATCATGTGGTAGCGCTCTTCAAGCTGGGGCTGGAGCACGTGCAGCATGGGTGAGGGGAAGTGGAAAGGGAAAAGTGGAGGAGGAGAGGAGTTGAGGAGTGGAGGAGTGGAGGAGAAGGTCTTCCCTACTCCTCCACTAACTTCCTATATATTAAATCGTATGTTCAAAATATCGCCATCTTCCACCACATACTCCTTGCCCTCTAGGCGCAGCTTGCCCAGCTTGCGCGCTTCGGCCATGCTGCCGGCGGCCATGAGATCCGCATAGGCAATGGTTTCGGCGCGGATAAAGCCCTTTTGCAGATCCGAGTGGATCACACCGGCGGCGGTGGGGGCCAGCGTGTTGTGCTTGATGGTCCAGGCGCGCACCTCATCTTCACCCACGGTGAAGAAGCTTTGCAGCCCCAGCATCTTATAGCTAAAGCGAATGGCGCGGTTGAGTCCGGCTTCGGCAATGCCAAAATCGGCCAGGAACTCGGCAGCCTCGGCAGGCGGCATCTGGGCGATTTCGGCTTCCAGGCGACCGCGCAGGAAAAAGGTGTTGTCGTCGAGCAGCTCGGCATATTGAGCCTCCTCCTCATCATCACCGGCGTTGATGACGCGCAGCAGCGGTTTGAGCGACAGCAGCCCAAAGCCACCCAGCGCCCGCCGCTCATCATCAGAAATGGTGACCTGGCGCAACGGCGTTTCAGTTTCCAACTCACTCATCAAGCGGTTCAGCAGCACCTCTTCTTCGGCCATCTGCTTGCGTTCGTCGGTTGAACCGCGGTGCTTGGCGCCGGCCAATCGCTCCAGCCGTTTTTCAATAATACTCATATCGTTCAGAATAAATTCAGCTTCCATATTGGCCAGATCACGCGCCGGGTTCACAGAATTATCTGGATGGGGCACGCTTTCATCCTCAAACGCCCGCACCACCAGCAGCAACGCATCGTTGGCCGCAATGGCGTTGAGCAGCGGGCCGCTAATGCCGGTTTTGGCCGCATCGCGCCCCAACCCGGCAATGTCGTTGTAAGTCACGGTGGCATAAATCGTACGCCGCGGCTTGAACATGGCCGAAAGCGCATCCACGCGCTCATCCGGCACATTGACAATGGCCGTATGCACTTCCAATTGACCGCTTGAATATGCCGCGGTCTCTGTATTGCTGCGCGTCAGCGCATTAAAAATCGTAGTTTTGCCGCTATTGGGCAGCCCCACAATACCGATATCCATAATGTCGCATCCTTTTTTGGTTTTCAATGATCTTCTATATGGTATAGACTCAACCAAATTTGGGCAAACTAAAAGGCGGTCAATTGGTATAATTAACCGCCTTCGGATCAAAAAGAGCCGCCGGCGTATGAAAACATACGCCGGCGGCTGCGTTTATTTAAACGCGTGGTGTGCGCAATTCTTTACACGGGTGAAGTATGTTGACAGAGCCGTGTGCGACGCACTGACCGCTACGCTGGCTGTGATGCAGCCGTCTTGCTGGCCACCTCTACTCGGCTGAATACACATGCACACTGCTCATTTAAACAGCGATGTACTCTATTTGGCCGAGATCGACACGGGCAGATAGAGCGTGCGTCCCGTGTTTGTGCTGCGAATGGGCTCTGCGCCCTCGTCTAGCGCTTGCGGCGTCACCACCTGCGTGACCAGTTCAAACGCATTTTGGCCGGCGGGGCCGCCCGGCGTTTCGCTGCCGGCAATTAAGACCCGGTTGCTAAGCTGGATGTCGGTGGTGGGCAAAACGGCGTCTACGCGCACGGTGAAAATCAGGTCGTGCTTCTCTTCCCCCGGCAGAATCTTGCCAACTTCAAAGAAACAGGCCGTGCCCGCCGCGGTGCGGTTATCGTCACATCGCCAGCCGACGCTGCTCTCTTCCGGCACAAAGGTCGTATACTGCGGCACGGTTTCCGTAATCACAACGCCCGTGGCCACGCCCATCCCCGAATTGGAGTAGACAATGGTATAGGTCAACAGCGCATCGGGGTAGGCCAGGTTCGATTCGATCTGCTTGGACACGTGAATAATCGGTGGCGCATAGATGCCGGCATCCCACTGGTCAGCATATTCGCCACTGTGCAGCGGAAAGGTGACCGTGCGGCCACTTTGCGGATTGGCATCGCTATCCACTTCATCATCATCGCCCTGGTCCTGCGGGCTGAACGAATGGCTGAGCGTTGGCAGTTCAAAGCCCACGGCGTAGCTGCCCGGCATGAGATCACAGAAGGCGTAATTGCCGTTGGCATCGGTCTGTGTGGTGCCAAGTAGATTGCCGTCGCCATCATAGAGCGTGACCGGAATCAGCTCAACGCCAGCTTCACCCTCGTCCTGAATGCCGTTGTTATTGGCATCCTCCCAAACCGTATCTCCCAAGCAGGCCACTTGGTAGAGACCGGCATCAATGGTCATGTTGGCTTCACCCTCGGCCAGCGTAACCAGCGGCGCCCGGCCCGTGGTGGCGTCAGCATCGCTGTCGGTGGCATCATTGCTGCCCTTGTCTTTGGCGCTATAGACATAGCCAGCTGGCGCCGTAAATTCCACCATATATGTACCGGCATCCAAATCGACAAAGCGATAATAGCCGCTGTCATTGGTCGTCGTTTCCGACAGCTTGGCGCCGGCGCCATTATAGAGAGCTACATGCACCGAGCCAATGCCCGGTTCGTCGGCCTCCTGAATGCCATTGGCGTTTAGATCATGCCACACATAGTCACCCAGTGCGGCGCGATTGGTATAGCCAAAGTCCATGGTGTAAATGTGACCACCACCGGGCAAATATGTTTCCGATTGATTGTCCAGAATTTCATCGGCATCGCCGGATTGATAGTAGCCTTCCGGCAGCGTAGAGGTGACGACGCGCACAATGTAGTTGCCGCGCTCGACATCGGTAAAGGTATAGAAGCCATCGCCCACGGTCTCCTGAGTGGCAATCACCGCCTGGGTCTCGCGCTGAATCAGTTGCAGCGTAACGCCGGGAATGCCCGTTTCGCCGCTATCCTGCACGCCGTCGCCGTTGACGTCGAACCAGACACGGTCGCCAATGGTGCCCAAAAGCGTGAAGCCAAAGTCCACATCGGTGGCCGGGTGGCAATTGGGGTCAAACACGTGCGCGGTGAGCTTACTATCCAGCAGCCCGTTATCGGGCAGATCCAGCTCATACGTGGCAATGGCGCCCGCCGGTAGCGTGCTCTTGTCCACTTCCACCGTATAAACAGCCGCTTTGAGATGCGGGAAGTTATAGGCGCCATTTTCGTCGGTCAACGTACTGTCAATTTCATTACCGGCAGCGTCGTACAAGACGATACGTACATTGGGAATTCCCGGTTCGCCATCTTCTACATAGCCGTTGCTGTTGTAATCAAACCAGACCATGTTGCCAAAGCTGCCTTCGGGCTGATATTCGCTATAAACGAGCCCGATCCAGTTGGCGCGAATGCCCAGTTCATCTTCGGGCGACTCAATCTGCATACAGGCCCACGTGTCCCCCGTATTCACATCCAAATCGGCCGTATAGATATCAAACTCGCGGCCCGGCTGCGTGATAAACGGATCGTGAATTTCATGGACGCCGGTTTGCGCCACATTGGTGGCCGGATCGGGGGCCAGGTAGCTTGGCTTGGCGCCGTTGCCGCTCTGCCACCAGATTGAGCTGCCGTTGGAGGTGCCGGCGATGCCCGATACAAAGAAGGTAAAACGGCGGGCGTGAGTATCCGCAACCGGTTTGTCAAAATCGACGCAAGCCACCGCCGAATCGGGACCGGTGGGCGCCGTGCTGCTCTCATGGCTAAAGGTGTCGGCGCCAAAGTAGAGCTTCTGCTGGCCAGTGGGGCAGCGATCAGCCGTTTGATAAACGACCGCCAGCGCCACGCCGTGCGGGTTGGTATGGCCATTGCCCGACATGGTAATTTTGTTGTAGCCAAAATTGAGCGGCACCGGATTGGCGTCATTTAAATAGGAAAAATAGGTCTCGTTCCCATTATCGGCTTGCTCGACGCTGGTCGCCTGAATTGTAATCACGCCGCCGTTGCCATCATAGCGCTCGGCCACAATGGTGTCGTCCGCCGTGGCGCTGGCCTTGGGATCGCTCCCCGACCAGATCCAATACGACTGCACGGGCTCGCCGTTGACGTAGAGGTCGATCATATTGTTGTTTTCGTTGGGCATTAGGCTGACGCCGCCATAGGCCACACAGTAATTGCCCGTAAAGCTAAAGGCATGCTGCTCTGTAATTGGGCTTTCTGGGCCGGCGCTCTGGGCATATAGAGCCGTATTGCCAATGGGCGCCGCAAGCACAATGGCCATGAGGCAAAAGACGATGGCCCAAAAACGCACGTACACGGCGCGCGCGTATTTTGGGTACAGAAATGGGCAGGAAGGCATAACCGGAAATCCTTTCACCGTACAACTTGACTTCTACCATTTGGCGCTCATGGTCATATACTCAGTACACCGCAACGGTGTTGATTATTTAAAGTTCGCACAATTGTCTAGAGACAAACCCCATGCAATTGTACGAACTTTAAGTGACCTATCTATAAGCGGGCCATCATTGGTATTGTTCATGACTTAACGTCGATACGCCTGTACTGTTTTAGAAATTTGCCAAGTGGTCTAATGAGGAGCTCTACGGTCTGCACCAAGGAGGACGAAGAAGGCAGCAAGTCTTGGTGTGGCATGGTACGAACGGCATCTAAACGTATTGATTGATGCGTCAATTATATCATGCATCAATGCAAAATATGTTTCAAAACACTTACACCTCAGAAACATATAATGTAATAATTTTGATAGGTTAGCATTGTATTTATGTAAACTCATTATAGTAAATTACCGTGGTAGCCGGCTCAATCCTCAACAAATTAAGTTAACAGTCAAATTATTAGCGCAAAACCTACAGCATACCGACAGTATTGCCCCAGGCAGCACTTTACATTTCTGTAATCCAAATCATTCTTTCTTTTCTGTTATGAAAATGAAATACTCTTTTCTGGTGACCGATGATATAACGTCGGTACCTATTTCACATTCCTGCGGCCCATCCCCCCTTGGGCTCCATCTGGTTGAATCTCATGGGGATATGCATAAAATTTGCTAGCTTAACACGACTTATCGCAACTCGACTTATCGTAATTGCAACACGTCTTCTGAGGAATATGGGCGCTTGCCCCATCCCGCGCGCGTGGCGCACGTTCTGGTTTTTCAGCCTGGCCGTACCGCTACTTTTGGCGCCAACTTTCTACACGCCACCGCTGCGCGCCTTCAGCACGGCGCCGCTCGCCCCATCTGACCCTGTGGTGGTGGGAGCGGGCGATATAGCCATTTGCGGCTCACCCTATCCAGAGATGACGGCAAAACTGTTGGACGGCATCTCGGGCACGGTATATACATTGGGTGATAATGTATATGAGCGCGGCAAGCTCACCGAGTTTCAAAAATGTTATGGCCCCACCTGGGGCCGTCACCTTGCGCGCACCATGCCGGCCGTGGGGAATCACGAATATGAAACAGCCGGCGCCAATGGCTATTACCACTATTTTGGCGCGGCGGCTTCCCCGCTGGATCAACCGTGCGCCAATAGCTGCAAAGGCTACTATTCGTACAATCTGGGTGCGTGGCACATTGTTGTGCTCAACAGTGAACAGGATGTGGGTGTGACGTCCGAACAGGTGCAGTGGCTGCGCGCCGATCTGGCCGCTCACCCCACTTCTTGCACGTTGGCCTATTGGCACAAGCCGCGCTTCAGCTCGGGCGTCTCGCACGGCAGCAACCCGTATGTCCAGCCCTTTTGGGATGTTCTATATGAATATGGAGCCGATGTAGTGTTGGGCGGTCACGATCATATCTATGAACGCTTTGCACCTCAAGACCCATCTGCTCAAGCGGATCCACAAAACGGGATTCGCCAGTTTGTCGTGGGCACGGGGGGCAAAGGGCTACATGCGGTTGGCAGCCCAAAGCGCAACAGCGAAGTACAGAGCAGCCATGCATACGGCGTGCTCAAGCTAACGCTGCACGCCGAAAGTTATAGCTGGGAATTTATTCCGGTGGAAGGACAAGGCTTTACCGATGCAGGCAGTGCGCCCTGTGTGCGCATCTTGCCCACACCCACGGCGACATCTTTGCCAACGGCTACATTTTGGCCAACCTCCACGGCACAACCCACGGCCACACCCCAGCCGACAGCAACAGCCGTCGCGGCCACGCCGCTGCCCGCCGCCAGCACTACGGTAACGCCCGGCAGCATTGCAACATCAACAGCCCCCGGCACATCGCTAAATCCCACTTTGACACCCGCTTCGATACCAACGGGGGCGTCTACCGATTGGCCCATTGTCGTTGCCACTGAGCCACCCACCGTCACGCCCTGGCCCACAGATGGAGAACCGCCAGCGGGCGTCGGCGCGCATGGGCCCCTGCTCTATCTGCCCATTGTACGGGCCGGTCATTAGGGAAATCTATTAATGTCCATTTGTCAGCCCGTTCAGGTTGGGGTAGACTGACTCTCCATAGATTTACAGAAATTGTACCCACTAAGCCGCTCGAGACCTGCGCTTGTCCCAGGTTATTGTTATATAGCTAACTATAAGGTAATAGAATACGTATGCCATTTCCCAAACCATTTTATCGGTGGCGACCCCACCCCTGGCACGGCCTGGAGGTGGGCAAAGCGCCGCCTCAATCCGTGCATGCCTATATCGAGATCACCCCCTTCGACCTTGTCAAGTATGAAATTGACAAAGTGACCGGCTACGTGCGCGTCGACCGGCCCCAGCGCACCTCATCACAGCCGCCGGCGCTCTACGGCTTTATCCCGCGCACCTATTGTGGCGAGCGGGTGACCGTTCTTTCGCCCAATGCGGCCCGCGGCGACGGCGACCCGCTGGATATCTGCGTCATCAGCGAACGCCCGATCAACCGCGCCGAGGTAATTTTAAATGCACGGGTAGTTGGCGGGTTACAAATGGTGGATGGGGGCGAGGCCGACGACAAAATTATTGCCGTGCTAGAGAATGATAACGTGTGGGGCGACGCCCATGATTTGAGCGATATTCCCGAAATTTTGGTTGAGCGGCTGCGCCACTATTTTGCCACCTACAAACTGATCCCAGGCAAACCGGCCAATATTTCAATCGATATGGTCTATGGCCACGAACATGCCATAAAGGTGGTGGAAGCCTCCATGGAAGATTACGACGAGGAGTATGGGCGGTAGCGGCGCTATTCTGCTGCTGAGTTGGGGCTACGTGCTGCTGCTGTTGGGCTGGTTCATTCTGCATCGGCGCTTTGGCGATGGCCGCTGGCAGCTGGCGCTATTGGCGCCGTTTGCGCCTCACTTCTTTTGGCCCGTTCTGGCGCAGGTCGCTGTGCTGTTTTGGCTGTCGCCCGCCTTGATTTGGCTGGGGGCGCTGGCTCTCATGCCGCCGCTGCTGATCTTTGGATGGCTCTATGCCGACTACTTTGGGCGCAAAGCCATCCCGGTTTCCATTGAGGCGGGGACCACCTTTTCGCTCATGACGTTCAATATTTGGTGGCAAAGCCAACAGCGCACAACTGCTCGCATTCCGCTGGCACTTGGAGAACAATATGGCGCCATGCCCCATGTTGTGGCCTTTCAAGAATTGCTGCCGCAGATGGCGCAACGCGTGGCCGCAGAGACGGCGCAATACTATCCACACCAACTCTTTGATGTGGGCGAGGCCGTGGCGGCCCGCCGGCTGGGCGTGATCAGCCGCTATGCGCTGGAGCCGGTGGATGCCAGCCATTTGCAGGCCAAAGATTTTCGCGTGCAGCTGGTGCGCATACATACACCCGCACGGCCCATCCTCTTTTACAACATCCACCCACGCGCCACGCTGATTGTGCGCTACTTGCGCGAAGGCGGTCCGCTGGGCCCCAAGGTGACCCATAGCTTTGCTCAACGCCGCGTCTATTTTGCACAGCTGCTAGCCGACATTGCCAGCCGCCGCGAACCGATTGTGGTGGCGGGTGATTTCAATAGCACCGACCGCAGCGACGTCTACAAATTGATGCGCGGTCCGCTCATTGATGTACATCGTACGGTGGGCAAGGGCTGGGGCCACACCTTTCCTATGCACGGAGCCGATTTTGGCGGGCTGCCCGTGCCCCATCGGCTCATGCGGCTGGATATGATCTTCTGCTCGCCGGAGTTGGTTCCCGTAAGCTGCCGCGTGGTCCACATGCATGGTGAATCCGATCATTTGCCGGTGCTAACCACCCTGGGCTGGCATCATAAGAAAATTGGGTTCAACAGGATCTCATCTGGTTGACGTCCCCGGCACTTCATTTCGTCTACCGAGTTATCTCGTCGAAAGTGCCGGGGACGTCTGTTGTCCACCACCTGAAATCCCAAAGAGCCGAAAATTGCCGCTATGCAACCCCAAGGAAATTAGCCAATGATTCCCGCCTTAAAGCATATTGATCAAGCCACGGCCGGCTGGCTTACAGAGCGGTTGCAGATGCACGGCTGCCTCAAGCGCGGGGCCGTGGCCAGCGTAGAGCAGCGCGCCGTCAGCGTCAGCGGGGTGGCGCACCACGCGCATCTGCATCTTACCTACACGGCAGATGCAGCCCATACTGTAGATGCAACCCACGACATAGACGCCAATGAACCCCATTGCCCCACCCAGCTCTTTCTTAAGATCAACAAAGCGGAATTTCCGTGGGCCCACAAAGAGGCCGAATTTTACAGCAAGCTCGTCCCCATGATGGAAGCGGCACAGCCGCAAAGACGGTGGCCTTTTGCCCGCTGTTTTGACGCCGCCTATAATCTGCAAACCAGCGCATCGCACCTGCTTTTGGAAGATTTGAGCGAGACGCATGCCGCCGCCACGCCGCCGCTGCCCCCCACCGATGAGCACTGCCAACAAGTGATGAGCGCACTGGCCGCTTTCCATGCCTTTTGGTGGGAACATCCACGTTTGGGCAAGGGCGTTGCCGAGCCGCGCACGCTGGACTCGATTCGTGAATTGCAGCGTGCGGGCGGCATCAATTTTGCGACATGGAGCGACTATGTGGGCGACCGAGTTACCACCGAACGCAAGGCCTTAATCGAGCGCATTATTACGCAGTGGCCGCGGCGGCGCACAGCGCGGTTGGCCCGCGGTCAAGGCGTAACGCTGGTGCATCGCGATACGCACACGGCCAATTTTCTCTTCCCCAAAGCCGCCCAAGATACCGTGTGCATTACAGACTGGCAGAGCTGGCGCATTGACTGTGCCACAGACGACCTGGCGCTCTTTATGGCGGCGCAATGGTATCCAGAGCGGCGCGCCCGGCTGGAGCGCCCGCTTCTAGAACGCTATTTGGCGCAACTGGTGCAAGATGGGGTCACCGACTATACGTGGGATGATCTGTGGTACGACTATCGGGCATCAATATTGCGTCTCTTTTCCATCTTTATTGGGGGGTGGCATCCGCGTCGCGTCCCCAGCTTGTGGTGGGATCGCACAGAGCGCTGCCTGATGGCCGTGGCGGATTTAGGCTGCATGGAGCTGCTTGACGCATAGCAAAAGGCCCCGGGCTGAGCTCGGGGCCTTTTGCTTACTTTCCACACAGATCAAGGAGAAAACATGAATGCAGTTATACTGCGGTTCTTATTCAGAGCTGCGTATAACAATGGGTCATAAATGCAACCTCTTATATGTAAACTTTTAGGTGCAGTCTACGGAAATGATTGTATCATGGAGGCCGGCAATTTTATGTGACAACAATCTGTCAGCGCTTCTATGCTGTGCACCATATGCATATTGCTCATTTCGGTTTATCGCGCAGCTGCGTGTAGATGGGCAGCTGCTCCCCGTCAGGGTCCCAAATGTGCCATTGGGCCGCGACCGCATTGGGTACGCCTAGGCCAACATTGAGATTCGACAAAAACGCCGGCCCCACTGCGGGCGTGCTTTGCAATATATCAAATGCCGCCAGCGTCCATTGGGCTTGCTCTTCACGCGAGTTGTCGTCTACATATGCATAGCTCCTGTTCACCGGTATGCCAGACGGCCAGCCAAACTCGGTCACCCACAGCTGCTGATCTACAACTTGGTATTTGACCAGCAGCGCCTGGTACTCATCCAGCGTACTGCGGAAACTCCAAGAGTGATGCGGCGAATCACAGGCGCCGCGGAAGTGCGCGTGATCGGCGGTGATGACTTTACACGCGCTTGCCAAATCGGCGGTGGGCGGTACATTGTAACCAGGCAGATGTACGCCAATGCCGTCGGCATACTTAGTCACACCCGATGCCAGTAATTTATCCATATATATCAGGTTATCGACGGACTGTGGCGGGTTTTGCCCGGCCGGCGTCAACCCGCCGCTAATGATCAACATGGTTGGGCAGGCATTTTTGATGGCGCTATGCGCCGCCTTCAACAAGTCCATGTAGGCTTGTGGGTCGGGCGTCTGGTCGGCCCAGGCATAGCGCATGTTCTGCTCATCCCACACCTCAATGGCTTTAACCGATGTGTGGCAAACGGCAGTGGACAATTCACCCAGAAAAGCCGCATACATTTCGGCATCCACGGGTGGCGTTCCCTCGCCGTCATTTACGCTGGATGCCTGCGTCGATGTCTGTGCCCAAGTCGGTGCACCGGAGACGCTGAGCAACGTCTTGAGATCGGTTTCTTGTGCGGATGTCAGGCCGCGCAACAGGCGGTCAAACGCCGGTCGCATCTTAGCGCTGGGCTGATACCTCTCCCAGGATACATCCTGTTTAACCCAGGTAAGGCCCAGATCGGTCACTGCACGATAGACCGTGTCCACCGGTTCAGGGCCCGTCGTGTCCACCGCAATGCCGTATGCAAAACGACTTAGCTGCGCCAGATTCGGCGCGATGTAACTTGTTTTCCACACCGTGGGTTGGCCTAGGGACATGGGCATGCGCGTAAGGAGAAACGATAGGGCAAGCGCCAGCACAGCCAATAATACAATACCCAAACTCGCCCCCGCCATTTGCACGGCATATTTAGGAACTCTTTCCAGCCTCCCAAAGCGTTGACGGGGCTCAGCAGATGGCGCCGGGCCTGCCGCGCGTTGGTGAAACTCATTGGCCAGCCGGTTGCCAAGCCGTTGCGCTGCTTCGGCCCGTGTATGGGTGGCCAGGTTGCTCAATTCACGATCCATCTGCTGGTAGGCCGCAATGGTTTGAAGCGCATCTTCGTCCAGGTGCTGTGCAGCTGGCAGATCGCGATACGCGGCCAGATCCGATTCAAGATTCTTTTCACTCTTCATTTTTCGCATTCCCCCAATTTTCAAACTGCTCTGTCCGCTCAAAGACTTCACGAAACATGGTCCGCGCCCGATGCAGCCGCGTCTTGGCGGCGCCTTCGCTTATTTCTAACGCTTGGGCCACCTCGCGCACGCTCAGCCCATAGCTGCTATAGAGCAAAAGAGGGGCGCGGTAATCGGGCGGTAATTCGTTTAACGTCTGCTCGACGATGACCTGTCGCTCTACTGTTTCATCATGCTCTATCCAAGTAAGCGGAGCCTGCTCTTCGGCACTGCGCCAGGGCAGCCACCGAAAGCGCCGCCGTCGCTTGAGTTCATTAAACGCCACGTGGCTGGCAATGCGATAGACCCAAGCCCGCGGGTTCTCCACATGGGCGAGACGGGCGCGCGTTTTGTAAAGCTGCAAAAATGCATCCTGGGTAAGATCGTGGGCCAATTCCCAATCACGCACCAGGCATTGCACATAGGCACACACCGCCGTTCCATGTTGCTGAAACAGGTCCACCACCAGTTCGATCAGCTCGTCATCTACGCTTGTCGCCAAGATGGCCTCAATTTCCATGAAAACATTTTCCCCCGTAAGTAAAACCAGGCGCGTTCCCGAACATAAAACGGCCGAATCAAACTACCTGCGTGGTTTCACTTAAGCGCTGTTGTGTATTTATGTTGGTTCATCAAGTATGTCAATCGGAGAGCCCGAAAGGTTACAAACTTTTTGACAAATCCCCATCTTCACGCTATAGTGTGGCCGCATCTCGCTAATCTCCCGGCGTGGCAGAACCCCAACTTTATTTTGATATGCCCAACCTTGTCAGCTTGAAGCTGGCAAGACCCAATCTTACAACGAGTCCGCGTACAAACTGAATACACAAGGAGGTTGCGATATGCTGAATCGCACACAGCATCGATTTTGGTTTTCTTTCGTTGCGCTGATGGTGGTGCTCTCTATGGCGCTGTCGGCCTGTGGACCGCGGCCCGAGCTGCCAGATGCCGCGCCCGCCGCCGAAGAATCAGCTGCTGAAGCGGAAGCTGCGCCGGCGGAAGAAGCCGTCGCGCCCACCGAACCCGCCGCCGAAAGCGCCGCTGAATCCGACGCGGCCGCCAGTGGCGAGCGCAACACGCAAACCGAGTTCAACGGCGCCTACAACGAAGCCCCCATGCTCAAAGAAATGGTGGCTGCTGGCGAGATTCCGGCATTGGAAGATCGTCTGCCCAAGGAACCGCTGATGGTGGAGCCGTACGAATCCATCGGCCTCTATGGCGGCACTTGGCGCCGCGCCTTTTTGGGCGTCAAGGATTTCCACGCCTGGGGCCGCATCAATTACGACCCGGTGCTGCGCTGGGCGCCTGAATTTAGCGATCCTATCCAGCCCGGTCTGGCCAAGGAGTGGTCGTGGAATGATGAAGGCACCGAGCTGACGCTGGTCTTCCGCGAGGGGCTCAAGTGGTCTGACGGTGAGCCGTGGACGGTGGATGACATTATCTTCTGGTGGGAGCACATTGAGCTGGATACCAACATTACGCCTTCGCCCCACATCGAGTGGACGGTAAACGGCGAGCCCATGACGCTGGAGAAGATCGATGATGTAACCATCAAGTTTATCTTCCCCGGCCCCAGCGGTATTGTAGAATCCATGGGCCTAGCCTTCCACGGCAACCAGTGGCCGCTGGCCTTTGAACGCTTTGGTGTCTTTGCGCCCAAGCACTACCTGGAGCAGTTCCATCCCGCCACCAATTCCGATGTGACCGATTATGCGGTCTTTGAAGAGGCGGCCTTTGACTATAACGTGGATCGCCCGGTCATCTGGGCCTGGAAGCCCGTGCAGTGGGATCCAGGCGGCACCGAGCTGATTCTCGAGCGCAATCCCTACTATTGGAAGACCGACACCGCCGGCAACCAGCTTCCCTATATTGACCGCGTGCATATGGCGCTGGTGGAAAATGGTGAAGCCGTGACGGTCATGGCCGCCGCCGGCGAAATCGACATGCAGTCGCGCCATCTGAACTTGGGCGTACTGCCGGTGCTAAAGGAAAATGAGGCTGAGGGCGCCTACACTGTGAGCCTCTGGTCCAGTGACGGCGCATCCAGCATCGGGCTGCAACCCAACCAGAGCTACGACGATCCCCAATATCGCGAGCTCATGCAAAACCGCGACTTCCGTTACGCCCTATCGCTTTCCATTGACCGCAACCTGATCAACGACATTGTCTATCTGGGGCAGGCCACCGTCACCAACGAGTCAGTCGGTCCATCCACCAGTTGGTATGTGGATGATCTAGGTATGTTCCAGGCCGACTATGACCCCGCAGGCGCGCAGGCGCTGCTGGAGGGCATGGGGCTGGTCAAGGGTGACGACGGTTTCTACACCTTTGCCGATGGCTCCGAGCTAAATCTGATCATCGAGGCCGATGGCGGAAGCCCCGAAACCGTCGACGCGCTGGAGCTGATCACCGAGCAGATCAACGAAGTGGGGATGAAGACCACGCTCAAAACCATGAGCCGCGACCTCTACTGGCCGCGCGCCATTGGCAACCAGGTGATGATCAACGTCTGGGGTACGGGCAGCATTTTCCCGCTGATGAATCCGGACAACCTGCTGGCCTTTAACGAAAAGTCCTTCTGGGGTCCGCAATTTGGCATCTGGTATCAGACCAACGGCGCCTCGGGCGAGGAACCGCCGGACAATATCAAAAAAGGCCAGGAAATTTTCAACCAGATTCTGAGCACGGTGGATCCGGTCAAACAGGCTGAGCTGGGCAAGGAATTGGTGCGCGACGCCACCGAAAACATGTGGATCATCAACGTGGCCGGCCGCTCGCCGGTGGTCACGCTGGTCAAGAACAACTTCAAAAACGTCTGGACCGGTCCCGACTACACCGCCTCATGGATCGCCATGACGCCGGGGAATCAGAATCCGGCCACGTATTACTTTGATGACAGCGAGTAGTTTGTGAAGAGGTGAAAGGGTGATAAGGTGACAAGGTGATTCCAACAACGCGTCACCTTGTCACCCTTTCACCCATGTCGCCTTGTCAAGCTTCCCCTCTCGACTGCGCTTGGAAGATACCGCATGATTGCCTTCATCATCCGTCGCCTGTTGGCGATGATTCCACTTTTATTCATTGTTTCCGTCATCACCTTCTTTATTATTCAACTGCCGCCCGGCGACTTTTTCGACACCATGCAGGCTGAGATCGCTCAAAACGGCAGCTCGCAAGACGCGCAGACTTTTCAGATTTTGCGGGTGCGCTATGGGTTGGATCAGCCCATCTGGGTCCAATATTTGCGCTGGGTGCAGGGCTGGCCCGAGGGTGATTTTGGTTGGTCCATGGCGTGGAGCGCACCGGTCTGGCCGTTGGTGCGCGACCGGCTGCTCTATACCGTGGTGCTGGGCGCGTTTTCGCTGCTCATCACCGTGACCTATGCCATTCCGGTGGGCATCTATTCGTCCACCCACCAATATTCACTGGGCGATAATGCCTTTTCGCTCTTGGGCTTTATAGGGCTTTCGCTGCCGGGCTTTCTGCTGGCGCTCTTTTGGATGTTTGTGGGGGCGCTGGTGCTGCGCATCAACGTGGGCGGCGTCATGTCGGCGGAATTCTCCAATGCGCCGCTGAGCTGGGCCAAGCTGGTCGATCTGTGGAACCACTTCTGGCCGCCCGCCGTTATTTTGGGGCTTTCCAGCACGGCCCAAATGCAGCGCATTATGCGCAGCAGCATGTTGGATGTACTCAACCAGCAGTTCATCACCACCGCCCGCGCCAAAGGGCTCAAAGAGAGTCGGGTCATCAACCAATACGGCGTGCGCGTGGCCATCAACCCGCTGATCAGCGTGCTGGCGCTGGAGATACCCAAGATTATTTCCGAATCGGCGCTGGTAGGCATCGTCATGTCGCTGCCCACCACCGGACCGCTCTTCTTGCGGGCGCTGCAAACCCAAGACATGTATTTGGCCGGCACCTTTCTGCTTTTCATGACCTTTTTGCTCATGCTTTCCAACCTGCTGGCGGACGTGGTGCTGGCCTGGGTCGACCCGAGGATTGTCTATGAGTAGCCGAACGCCCACTACAAATACAGCAGTGGACACCGTTACTAACGGAGCCAGAAATGGGCACGTCAATCCGGCGTTGGCCGCTCAATCCGCCCAACTCTTTGACCTTTATCGCGAGCTAGATCAGCGGCTGCAGCAGGAGCGCTACGCCGAAGATATAATTGTTGGCGCAGCTGATCACGCGGCGGATGAGGCGCGCTACTCGCTTTCGCAATGGCAGCTCATGTGGCGCAAATTTGTGCGCAACCGCGCCGCACTGGTGGGCGGCATTGTGATTGGGCTCTTTTATTTGACAGCGCTCTTTGCTAACTTCTTATCCCCCTATACGTTGACCACGCGCTTTCGCGACCGCGTCTACGTACCGCCGCAGGGCATTCACTTGTTCGATGAAGGACGATTTGCTCCCTTTGCCTACGGCGTCAAAACCGGGCTCAACATCGACACGCTGGAGCGCGTTTCTGAAATCGACCCCACCGTCAAATATCCGCTGCGCTTTTTTGTCAAAGGGGAACCCTACAAGCTTTTTGGACTGATTCCCGCCGAGCGTCATCTCTTTGGCGTGGCAGGTGGACAAGGCGCAGGGGAAGGCGCCATTAACCTGCTGGGGACCGACCGCCAGGGCCGCGACATGTTCACCCGCATCCTGATTGGCAGCCAGGTGTCGCTGACCATTGGCCTGGTGGGTGTGGCCCTGAGCTTGAGTTTGGGAACAGTGCTGGGCGTGGTCTCCGGCTTTTTCGGCGGCTGGATCGATGATGTGATCCAGCGCGCCATTGAGCTGGTGCGCTCGTTCCCATCGATCCCGCTTTGGATGGCGCTATCAGCGGCCATTCCGGCCCAGTGGCCGCCCATGCGCGTCTACTTTGCCGTCACGCTGATTCTGTCGCTGATTGGGTGGACGTGGCTGGCGCGCCAGCTGCGCGGCCAGGTGCTGACCCTACGCAACCAAGATTTTGTATTGGCAGCCAAGCTCATGGGCGCCAACAACGGGCGCATCATCTTCCGGCATCTAGTGCCCGCCTCCATCGGTCACATTATTGTGGTAGCCACGCTGGCCATGCCGGGCATGATCCTGGCCGAAACCGCGCTCAGCTTTTTGGGGCTGGGGTTGCAGCCGCCCATTACCAGTTGGGGCGTGCTGATTAAAGAGGTGCAGAATCTGCAATCCATTGCCATCTATCCGTGGGTCTTCTCGCCCGTCATCTTTATTGTCGTCGCCATTTTGGCCTTCAACTTCTTGGGCGATGGGCTGCGCGACGCGGCCGATCCGTACACGCGGTAATAAAATCATTTTCAACCGCAGATCTGCGGTTCATAAAGTTGTTTTTATCCTATGCAGAATCCGCTGCTTGAAATTAACAATCTGAAAACCTATTTCAACACCATGGACGGCGTGGTGCGCGCCGTGGATGGGGTGACGCTACAAATTCCCGCCGGCAAGACATTGGGATTGGTGGGCGAATCGGGCTGCGGCAAGAGCGTGACGGCCCATTCGGTGTTGCGCCTGCTGCCCAAGCGCACCAGCGAAATTGTAGAGGGCGAAATCTGCTTCCGCCGCGCCGATGGCCAGGTGGTGGACATGACGACACTGGCGCCCGACGGCGACGTGATTCGCACCATCCGCGGCAACGAGATCTCCATGATTTTTCAGGAGCCACTCACGTCGCTCTCGCCCGTGCACACGGTGGGCCGGCAAATTGCCGAGGCGGTATCGCTGCACCAGGGCGTCAGCAAAGCGGAGGCGCGTGAACGCACAGTGCATCTGCTGGAGCAGGTGGGCATTGCCGACGCTGCCCAGCGCTTCACCGAATATCCGCACCAGTTCTCCGGCGGCATGCGCCAGCGCGCCATGATCGCCATGGCGCTTTCGTGCAACCCGCGCCTGCTGATTGCCGATGAGCCCACTACGGCGCTGGACGTAACCATTCAGGCGCAGATTTTGACGCTCATGAAGTCGCTACAAAAGGAGCTGGGCATGGCCATTCTGGTCATCACCCACGACCTGGGCGTGATTGCCGAGATGGCCGATCAGGTGGCGGTCATGTACATGGGCAAGGTGGTGGAGACGGGCGACGTGCGCACCATTTTTAAGCAGCCGCTGCATCCGTACACCGTGGGCCTCATGCGCTCAATCCCGCAGATGGGCCAGGCGGTCAAAGAGCGGCTGACGCCCATTCCCGGCAGCGTGCCCGATCCGTTTTCAGTGCCGCCCGGCTGTGCCTTTTATCCGCGCTGCCCGGCGCCAAAAAAGGCGGGCTGTCAACAGGAAGTACCGCTGGTGGAGATCGAGCCGGGGCATTGGGTGCGCTGTACGCTGTATTGAGAGAGTGTGGTATACTTTTTACTATGACACAACTTGCAACAGCCGAACAACCTTTAGAAATCATAAGCAGACTTTCGCCGATTGTCAATCAGATCGTCGAAAAGTTTCATCCTGCACAGGTAATCCTGTTTGGCTCACAGGCGCGCCAAGATACGCATCAAGATAGCGATATTGATCTGCTGGTTGTCATGGAAACGAACAAAAAGAATGCTGCCCAAGAAGTGGAGATTTTACGCGCTCTCAACTACCAAAGCAACTTGGATCTGATTGTCAGAACGCCGGAAAAGCTGCAAGAACGTCTCAAACTTGGCGATTCTTTTCTGCGCGATATTGTTGCCGAAGGCATTGTATTATATGCACAGTCTGACAATTGAGTGGCTCGAAAAAGCCGAGGGAGATTTTGCGACTGCTGGCCGTGAAGTACGCGCACGCAAAAATCCCAACTACGATTCAGCTTGTTTTCACGCCCAGCAAATGGCTGAGAAGTATTTGAAGGCCATTTTGCAAGAAAATTTACACCATATTCCGCGTACTCACAATCTACTGAATCTCCTTGCACTTTGTTTGCCTTTTGAGCCGACACTTATGGCTTTTCAGGATGCCTTGGCAAGACTGGATCGCTATGCGGTTCGTTTCCGGTATCCAGGCGAATCAGCCGACAGAAATGAAGCCCGAATGGTTTATAAACTCGCCAAACAATTTAGAGAATTCGCTCGCAATCTGCCAACGCTAAATTCATGATTAACCAAGAAACAAACGATGTGCGCGACGGCCAGGCCCTGGTTGTCGTCAAGAATCTCAAAAAACATTTCCCCATTCAAAAGGGCCTCTTGCGCCGCGTGGTCGGTCACGTTAAGGCCGTGGATGGCGTGGACCTGGAAATTTTCGCTGGCGAAACGTTGGGCCTGGTGGGTGAATCGGGCTGCGGCAAGACCACCACGGGCCGCCTGATTCTGCGCGCCCTGGAGCCAACCGAGGGCGAGGTCAACTTTCGGCGCGATGGCCGGATGGTCGATATTACGACGCTGCCGCCCGACGAGCTGAAGGCGCTGCGTCGTGACATGCAGATTATCTTCCAGGACCCCTTCTCGTCGCTCAACCCGCGCATGACCGTCTTCGACCTGGTCAGCGAGCCGCTGGTGATCCACGGGCTGGCGCATGGGGCCAACTTGCGCACGCGCGTGCGCGAACTGCTGGAGGCGGTGGGGCTCAAAGCGCAGCACATGAATCGCTATCCGTACGCCTTTAGCGGCGGTCAGCGCCAGCGCATTGGCATTGCGCGCGCGCTGGCGCTCCAGCCCAAGCTGATTGTGGCCGATGAGCCGGTCTCGGCGCTAGACGTGTCGATCCAGGCCCAGGTGATCAATTTGCTGGAGGATTTGCAGAAAGAGTTGGGGCTGACCTACTTGTTTATCGCCCACAACCTGGCCGTAGTCGAGCACATCAGCAACCGCGTGGCCGTTATGTATCTGGGCAAAATCGTCGAGCTGGCCCCGGCAGAGACGCTCTACGCCGAACCGCTGCATCCGTACACGGAAGCGCTGCTCTCGGCTATTCCCCACGCCGACCCCGACCACCAATCGCAGCGCATTATTCTCAGCGGCGACGTGCCCAGCCCGGCCGACCCGCCCAGCGGCTGCAAGTTTCACCCGCGCTGCCGCTATGCACAGACGCGCTGTGCACAAGAAGAACCGACGCTGCATGAATACAGGCCAGGTCATTTTGCCGCTTGTCATTTTAGCAATGAGTTGGCGCTGGTAGGGGTGGGGTAAGACAAGCTTTCAGCTTGTCCTACAACAACTCGCTCAACAGCACGGGCCGCCCCTGCTCGGCGGACTGTTGACAGGCCAGGATGACGGCCAGCGTGCGCAGAGCGTCATCAAAATTGCACAAAATGCCTGCCTGCTCGCTAGTCCGCACGCCGTGAATAAAGGCTTTGTGCATGAGCAAGTCGTCTTTTTTTGCTATTGTTATTAGTCGTCATCGCGAAATGACGCAAGATGGGGAGAATCGATGCCGGCAGCGCGTTGTTTGTCCAAGATGCTGGCGATATCATCGTCACTCAAACGCTCTTCAGCGCGGACGGTTGTCCGCTCCAACAAGCGCACCTTTATCTCACGCCGGGTCAACCATTCCCACTTTTCCTTATTGATAGGGTGTGGGTGCGGATAGACATCATCGGCGCAGATCGGCTCGTCGATAATGTACAGATAGCCTTGTACAACACCGTTGTGTTTGAATGTGCCATCCTCTTCAAATGAGAATAGCTCTGGGCGATGCGAAAAGACGCGCGCCACGTCCCGATCTTGGGTAATAGAGCTGTCGACACGCAAGAGAGTCAACGGCTGCTGCGAGCCGTGATACCAAGGCAAAGCAAAATTCCAGTTCGTCACGTTTATTTGACTGCTATTCATCTGCACACTCCTCAACTAAAAAGACCGCTTGTCAATCCTGTCCGTTACATCTATAATTTTACTTGGCTCACTTCAACTTTAGAACTTATGCAAGCCTTTGTACACACCACCTCAATGGTGATCTATTCGCTGCTACACTGCGGTTGAGATAAAAACCGGAGTTTTCTATTGGCTCAATAGGAGTAGTGAAACTCCGGTATTCATTCAAAGCTAAGTATAGCGTTCCATTGGCGTTGTGTAAGTCCGGAACTTTACACCTCAAAAGGAAAATCCTCATGCAATATCGATTACTTGGCAACTCTGGCCTACGCGTATCGGCCATTGGCCTGGGCACCAACCAGTTTGGCGGCAAAGTAGATCAGCTCGACACAGCGCAGATTGTCTCTGGCGCCATCGACCTGGGCATTAACTTTATTGACACGGCTGATATCTATCAGCAGGGCCGTTCGGAAGAGGCGCTGGGCGTTGCGCTCAAAGGCAAGTGGGACAAGGTGATCATGGCCACCAAGGTCGTATCGCCCACGGGCGACGGCCCCAACGACAAAGGCGCTTCACGCTATCACATCATGCAAAATGTAGAGGCCAGCCTGCGTCGGCTGCAAACGGACCACATTGATCTCTACCAGATGCACCGCTGGGACAACGACACGCCGTTGGAAGAGACGCTGCGCACGCTGGATGATCTAGTTAGCAGTGGCAAAGTGCGCTATATCGGTGCGTCTAACTACGCGGCCTGGCAGCTGGCCCGCGCCAACCTGCTGGCCGAAGTGCGCGGCTGGGTGCCTTTTGTCAGCATCCAGAACCACTACCACATGTTTGAGCGCGAGCAGGAACGCGAGATCATCCCCTTCTGCAATGCACACAACGTGGGGATTCTGCCCTTCTTTCCGCTGGCCGGCGGCTTCCTCACCGGCAAATACAAGCGCGGGGAGGCGGCGCCGGCCGGTTCGCGCGGCGAAAACAGCCCCTACGTGCAAAAGTACATGACCGATGCCAATTACGACAAAGTGGAAAAGTTGACCGCCTGGGCGGAGGAGCGCGGCCACACCATGGGTGAACTGGCGCATGCTTGGCTGCTGGCCCAGCCCAGCGTCAGCTCCGTCATCTCCGGCGCCACCAAACTCAGCCACGTACAGGCCAATGCCAAGGCAGCGGATTGGGCATTGACGGCCGAGGAATTTGCCGAGGTGAATGGGGTGCTCAGTGGGGAGTAGCGGAGTGGAGGCGAAGGGGTGACGGGGGAAAGGGAGCAGCTTTATGAAGCTCGCATCACCGGTGGTCGCCTTCGCCACAGTGACGAAGGCCGCGCCCACTTCTATCCGCTGGCCGAATTACCCGCCATTGCCGCCGGCCGCAAAGGCAGCCCAGATGGCGCTAAAGATGTTTTTGGCAAGTCGTGAATAGAGTCGTGTGCAATGCACGGCCTGCCGAGTTCAGGGTGCGTCCCAGATTTGAGGGGGATGCCTCTCCCGGCTCTGCACCCGTTGGGTGCGCCGCGTCCCTCTCCACACGTGGAGAGGGACAGATTTTGTGCTTCAGTGCAAAATCAGGGAGAGGCGGCGCGGCTGGCGATACGGCCCCATTTCTGGCACGCACCTGATAGTTCAAAAGCATCTGAGGCAGTGCGCCGTAACTTACGGACTGCACACTCCCAATATTCGAACAATGATTCGCGCGTCGAACTCGTAAATCGTAAATCAAAGATCGTAAATCAAAATCATGCTCCCCAACATTCTCTGGATCTGTACCGACCAACAGCGCTTCGACACCATCGGCGCGCTGGGCAACCCATACGTATCGACCCCCAACATGGATCGCCTGGTGGCCGAAGGCGTAGCCTTTACCCACGCCTATTGCCAAAGCCCCATCTGCACACCCAGCCGGGCCAGCTTTTTAACCGGTCTTTACCCCAGCACGGTTCACATCAACGGCAATGGGCTAGAATCGTTCCCATCTCAGCCCGCGCTGGTGACCAAACGGCTGGCCGATCTGGGCTATGACTGCGGTCTCATTGGCAAGCTCCACTTGAGCAGCGCATACCAGCGCATTGAGCAGCGCCAGACCGATGCCGCCGGCAACATTAGCGATGGCTACCGCTACTGGCAATACAGCCATGCCCCACGTGATGATTGGCCGCAAGGTCACGATTACGCCGACTGGGTGGCAGCCCAGGGCCATTCTCTGGCCGAACTGACGCAAAGCCTGGCCGGCGTGCCCGCCGAGCTGCACCAAACCACCTGGTGCGCCGCAAAGACCATAGAATTTATACAGCAGGCGCACGCCGGCCCGTGGCTGGCCAGCGTTAACATCTACGATCCGCACCCGCCCTTTAATCCACCGCAAAGTTATCGCGACCAGTTTAACCCTGCTGATATGCCAGGTCCCTCTTTTCAAGAGAGCGACCTGGCCCAGCAACAAAAGTTGGCCGCCGTGGACTTCCAATCGCAAGCACGCAGGCCGGACACATTAGACATCAAAAGTCCGGTCATCCCAGCATCGCCGCTCAATGCCGATTGGCTGGCGCAGAGTACCGGTGGTCGGCGCGACGCCCAAACGCTGCAAGCCGCCTACTATGCCATGATCAAGCTCATTGACGACCAGCTGGGTCGCATCCTGGACGCGCTGACAGAAAGCGGTCAGCGCGCCAACACGGTTATCATCTTCATGAGTGATCACGGCGAAACGCTGGGCGACCACGGGTTGATCCAAAAAGGCTGCCGCTTCTATGAAGGCTTGGTGCGCGTGCCCATGATTTGGTCCTGGCCGGGCCACTTTCAGAGCGGGCTGCGCAGCAATGCGCTGGTCGAGCTGACCGACATTGCGCCCACGCTGCTGGAGCTGGCGGGACAAGCGCCGCCCGCCAGCATGCACGGGCGCTCGCTGCTGCCCATTTTGACCGGCCAAAGGTCGCCGCATGTGCATCGCGACTTTGTGCGCTGCGAATATTACAACGCCCTGGGGCTCAGCGACGCCAGCCACGCCACCATGTATCGCAATGCGCGCTATAAACTGGTGCTTTATCACGGCCACGGCCTGGGCGAGCTCTACGATTTGCAGGCCGATCCCCACGAATTCAACAACTTGTGGGAGAGTCCGGCCCATCAAGCGCGCAAGCTGGAACTTATGCAAGCCAGCTTCGACGCCTCCATCTTGATTGCCGACCCTGGCCCACAGCGCATTGGCCCCATGTAACTGAGGGGCGTGCATACCCATTTCAGTCGAGTTGGGACAGGCTAGCGTGCGTCGCACGGCCCAGAGGAACAGCCACAATGCAGCCACCTTGACGGGTAGTGCATCGCACGTGGGTCCACGAGCCATTGTCACTCGAACAGCGAATTATGCTCGCTCCTCATGTAATTCAGGGCACTGGCGTCGCCCAAACGCAAGGCAAATTGGTTGGGCCGCTAAGCATCTTACAAGTCAATCCCCATGACCACGGCAATCAAGCGAAAGTCCGCTTCGGGAATGGCAAAGAGGCCAAAGCGAAAGGGATAGCCCCAGCGCTGCTTGTCTTTGATGAAGCTGAGTTCGGCAATGAGTGGTCGGATGGCGGCGGGCGTGCTGGGCAGCGGCTCCACATTGCGCCGCCACGGGTGAAAATCGGGCGTCATGACGGCCTGGTAGGGTTCGTCGTCAGTCACACGGGCCAGGGCGGTAAATTGTTGTAGTGCTTCGCCATCATGCAAGCTGGTGCGCGACGAATAGAAGGCGATCAGATCGCCCCGTTTTAGACGCTTCAGGTTGGTAGATTTGCCGTGATTGGCTTGGGTAAAGCCGCCGGCCATACCAAGCTGTACGTGATCACGGGAAACCGCGTTAAGCCAATAGTTCATGAGATGCTCCGAAATCATTGTGAAGGGCTAATTTCCTCATCGGTGTATGCTTCCAGCCTAGCAAATGGCTCCTGACACCGTTATGTCAGGAGCCATTATCGCCTACCCGATTTTAGCGATTTCGGTCAGCCATCTAGATTTCTGGATTCGCCTTAATCGGCCAGCCCCAGGCTTTGGACAGTTTGGCGCTCAAAGGTGGGTTGCGGTTGGTGATACGCAATGGGTTGCACCACGCGGTTGACTAATTCTTGCGTATTGGCCGCGCCCAATTCTTTAAACAGAAATGCAAAGAACGCCTGTAAATCGTGCATGATCGGTCCATATGCAGCGGCGGGCAGGCTCCACAGTTCGGCCTTAAAGGGGCCAGCGGCGTTTTTGCGCGCCTTGGCGTAAAACTGGGCGTCGGTGTCACCGGCTTTGCGTTCGTGGGCGTGATGTTTATCCAGATGCGCTTGGATTTCCTGCATCAGCTCAGCTGGGAAGAGCGGATGGTCAAAGACCAGGTTGACAAAGCCGGCGGCCAGGTGAATCTCCAACGTTTGCGCTTGCGGAAAGTTGTGGAACACCTCACGCGGCAGCGTGCTGGCGCCATGCTGCACAGCGCCGCCACCGCCCAGTTCGCGCGTACGCGCACCCAGCTTTTCGAGCAGTGCAAAGTCCACGGTTACGTCACCAATCGAGCCGTCGGGCATAATGACGCCGCCGTGGGTGGTGCCCGTGGCCACGCTCACCTTGCTCAGCCCGGTGTAATCGCCGTATTGCGCCAGCTCGCGTTTGTAATTCAGCATATAGGCGTCCAGCTCTTCCACGGTTGAATTGGCCAGCCCCACCTCGCCAATTTCGCCGCCCAAACTGATGGTCACGCCGGCCGGCTCCAGCTTGCGCACAAAATCGGTCAACTCGGCCGAATGTACGTAATTGAGCCGCTGCTGCTCATTCACGTCACTGGGCTCCAGCGTGACCAGCGTGCTGGTGTCGATGTCAATATTCCAGAAGCCACACGGAATCGCGCGCGTAATCAGATCCTTCACTTCCTGAATGGCCGTCTGCGCATCGGCCGCATATTTTTGGTGGCTTACCTGGAAATGATCGCCCTGAATAAAAAGCGGGCTGGTGTAACCTTCGCGGATGGCGGCGGCAATGACGCAAGCGGCATATTCATCCGGCCCCTGCATGGCAAAGAGCATTTCACCGCGCGCCAGCTCAAAAATAATGGCGCCGGCATGGAGCTGATTGGCTGCCCGCAGCGCCGCGCGCATCATATCGTAGCTCATCATGCGCAGGTTCATGGCGGGAACAGTCACGTTGGTATATTCACCGCGACTGCGCGCCATATAAAGCTCGTGAATGCTGGCCGGCCGCGCCCCCATCTGCTGACCGATCTCCCAGATGAGCCATTTGGCCTGAGCGCGCACGTCACTACTGCCAAAGACGGCGTCGCGAATGAGCACATCGATTAGTTCGTTGCGCACGCGTGCGGCGTCCACAACGGCCACCTGACCGCCACTCACGGTCACCGCCCCGCGCAAGGCACTATTGAGTTCGTAAAGTGATTCGTGAATCATGATTATTCTTTCTATTGAATATTTCTATATGGCTTGTTTCTATAAACACGGATTGTCAGCCCAAAAGCAATCCGGCAATCGCGCAATAGAGTATTACGCCGATTGCGATGTTGCATATCTACTTTTTGAACGGTATGATGATTGTACTTTTGGCGCCCCCCATTGGCAAAAATCAGCAGATCGCAACCGCGTAGGATGGCTGAACTCCCGAACTAAGACGCAGCCTGTATTTCTAAAGCCGATATTGCTAACGCCGTTGCGGTATGTCGAATCTTACGCCGAATCATAAGGAGCTTTTAATGCCGCATCCATTCTATCGATATTCATCGTTCAATCACGCATCATTCAAACACTCGTCATTCAGACACTCGTTATTTAGACACTCGTTATTTAAACAATGTACCGCTCTGCTCAGGCTAACCGCGCTTGTGATCGTAGTGGGCATTGTCAGCGCTTGCAGCATCAGCACGCCCGAACCCTCACCGGTGGCCATTCCCACACCGGCGCCGCGCGTTACATTCGCCCTGGCGGGCAACACAGCCGATCAGTCCACGGTCGTTGCCATTGCGGCTGCGACAGAGGTTCCCACGGATACGCCCCTCCCCACCGAAACAGCCACCGCCGCGGCGCCGACCGATACGACCACACCGGAAGCCACAGTGACAGTAGAGGCCACCGCCAGCAACACACAGACTGTGAGCGACACACAGACTGTGAGCGACACGCAGACTTTGAGTGATACGCAGACGGTGAGCGAAACTGCCGGCGTCACCAACACCGCAGGGATCGGCGCCAGCGCGCCGCTAACGACCACAGAGGCTGTAACAACTACAACTGTGGCAACTGTGGCAACTACGACAGCAACCTCTACGGCTGTGGCATCAGAAACGCAGCCGCACGTCTTCTTCCGCCAGCCCAGCAATAACGCCACCGTTCCGCTTACATCCACGGTGATTATGAGCGCCACCGGGCTGACCATTGCGCCGGCGGGTGAGGTCGTGGAGGGGGCCGGCCATTTTCACATTCTAGTCGACACCGATTTTGTTGAGCCGGGCGTGGTGATTCCCAAAGACGAGCAACATTTGCACTTTGGGGACGGCGCCACCCAGGCTGAAGTTGGCCTGACCGCCGGTTCGCACATATTGCGGCTGCAATTGGCCGATGGCGCCCATACGGCGCTGGCCGGTGACCAATATCGCGCTGAAATTGTGGTGGGTGCGGTAGATGGCGCCCCCGAGCAGGCGGTCCATTTTGTCATGCCGCGGGATGGCGCCGTGACGCCGCCCCAGGTAGACGTGGAGATGGCCGCAGCTGGTTTGGTGGTCGAGCCTGCCGGCGCAGTCAGCGAAGGCGCTGGCCATTTCCACATTCTGGTCGACACCGATTTTGTTGAGCCGGGCACGGTAATCCCCAAGGACGAGCAACATTTGCACTTTGGCAGCGGCCAGCTGACCACCACGCTGGAACTAGCGCCAGGCGAGCACACGTTGCGCCTGCAATTTGCCGATGGCGCTCACACGGCGCTGGCCGGTGATCAATATCGCGATACCATCCAAATTAATGTGGTTGATGGCGCTCCCGCGCGCCAAGTGCAGTTCGCGGCGCCGCGCAACGGGGCGGAAGTATCATCGCCGGTGGCGATCCAGATGACGGCGGCCGGCCTCATTGTAGAACCGGCTGGCGTCGTCCTGCGCGCCGAAGATGACGCCCAGCCGGGTGGCCACATGCATATTTTGGTGGACGCCGATTTTGTGCCACCGGGTGAAGTGATTCCCAAGGATGAACAGCATCTGCACTTTGGCGCCGGCCAGCTGCAAACCGAATTGGAACTTACGCCCGGCGTCCATATTCTACGTTTGCAAATGGCCAATGGCGCCCATATGGCGCTAGATGGGCAACAATATCGAGATGAAATTTCAATTACGGTGAAGTAGCAAAACAAAGGAAGGAACCAAACCATGTTTACAGAAAACAGTGAAAAGCTGGTGGGTGCGGCCGCGCAACAGACGGTGCAGCGCATGGGCGAAGCGGCGGCGAATTTTCTGGCGGGCCTCTCCACCGACCAGCGCGCCAAAGCCCAGCTCGATTTTGCGGATCAGGTCGAACGCACCACTTGGCACTATACACCCACCCCGCGCCAGGGGTTACCTTTCACCGAAATGGATCGCCAGCAGCAACGGCTGGCGCAGCGGCTGATCATGTCTGGGCTGAGCCGCGAAGGGTACAACGTGGCCACCACAATTATGGGCATTGAGACGCTGCTGGATGCCAAAGAAGGCTTTCGCAGCGACCTCTGGTGGCGCGATTCGCGGCTCTATTACGTCACCGTTTTTGGCGAACCCGATGGGCAGAAGCCGTGGGGCTGGCGCTTTGAAGGCCACCACATTTCGCTCAATTTTACTATTGTGGGCGGCCAGATTGTCTCGCCCACGCCCACATTCTTTGGCTCCAATCCGGCCTCCTCACCGTTGATGGGCGGGCAAACGCTGCGTCCGCTGGCCGGCATCGAAGATCTGGCGCGCCAGCTCATGCACGAGCTTTCCGCCGAGCAGCAAGCCACGGCTTTGCTCACCACCATAGCCCCGCCCGACATTGTCACGCTCAATCGTCCGGCTGTGGTGGCCGGTTCTCTCCCCGCCAAGACGCCCGGCATTGATGATACGTTGGCCGTGGCTTCGCAATTCCGCACTATGGAACGGCTGATCCAGGAACGAGATATTACGCCTGCCGAGCTGGAAGCCGTACGGCTCAATGGCGCCAAGGGCATTGCCGCCGCGCAGATGAGCGCCAGCCAACGCCAGATTTTGCAGGCGCTGATTGGCGACTACATTCACCGCATGCCCGATGAGTTGGCTGAAATTGAGATGAATAAGCTCAAGGAGCAGGGCATGGAGCAGATCCACTTTGCCTGGGCGGGTGGACTGGAGCGCGGCGAAGGCCATTACTACCGGCTGCAAGGCGCGCGCTTCCTGGTCGAATATGACAACACGCAGAACGACGCCAACCACATCCACTCGGTCTGGCGCGATGCGCAAAGCGATTTTGGCGCCGATCTCATCACCCAACACTATCAGACGTCGCACCATCATTGATCAGGCAGATGATTGGGATGCTGTCGCCCGATTTCGACGAACAGCCATTTCGCTATATTAAAAAAATCGAACGCTGATTCACCTGGATGAACACAGATTGTACAGAGAGAATCAGCGTTTATCCGTGTTCATTTGCGTACTCCATCTTAATTCCGATAATCTCTAAGTCATCGACAAGAAATAAGTTGGCGGCCAAACCTATCAGGTCTGCGAGACCTGACAGGTTTAAATCGACAAGTTATTTCTGAACAGTGACTAACCTACTATTAAAGAGACTTTAGCCATGACCCACCCTCTCAAACTAGGCCTCATTGGTACGGGCGGCATTTCGCGTCGCCATGCCATCTCGATGAAAGACTTGCACGACCGCGGCCGCGATGGCTTTGGCGTGACCGCCGTGTGTGATGTGAACGAAGCCGCCGCGCAGGAGCGCGCCGACCAATTTGCCGAGCTTTTTGGCAGCCGACCCACCGTCTATACCGACTACAAAGTGCTGCTGGCCCAGGAAGAGCTAGATGCCGTTGACATCTGCCTGCCCCACGGTCTGCACCACGGTGTGACCATTGACTGTCTGGAGGCCGGTCGCCACGTGCTGTGCGAAAAGCCGCTGGGCATTACCATCAAGGCGTGTCGTCTCATGGCCGAGGCCGCCGAGCGCACGGGGCTGGTGCTCTCCACCGGCGTACCGCACCGCTGCCAACCGGGGCAGCGCGCCGCCCATTGGGTCTTTAACGAATCGGGGCTCATGGGAGAGGTGCGTTCGTTCTTCCACAGCTACACGCGCCCACCAGCCGCGCCGGCCAACACCAGTGCCCCGGTGCCGGAACGCGTGCGCTGGCGCCGCAACCGGCTCATGTCTGGCGGCGGGCCGGTGCTGGATAGCGGCTTTCACTACTGCGACTCTATGCGCTACTTCTTTGGCGGGCTGGACACGGTCTATGCGCGTGCGCTCAACGCCGGCGGCTCGTTTGAAGAGGCGCCCGAGGATACGGTCTTTGTTACGCTTACTTTCAAAAGCGGCGTCACCGGTAGCTGGACATGGAGTCTAGCCGCGCCTGGCGCACCGGCGCGCAATGTGACTTTTTACGGTACGCAAGGTTCGCTGCGCGACACGACACAAACGCCCTTTGCCATCTTCCATCTCTTTGAGCGGCGGTTGGGGGAACGCGAGGATGGCGAGCTACAAACCAGCGATGGCAAGAGCTATTCCATGGCCGAGCTGGAGCAGATGCACCTGGACTCGCTCAGCGCAGACGCGCGCGAGCGACTCTTCCCCGGCGGCGCCGATGATGGCTTTTCCATCGAAATTTGGGACTTCCTCGAAGCCGTGCGCGGCAACCGCTCTGGTCCCGAAGTAGACGCCTGGGGCGGCCTCTATTCCCTGGCCACTGGCGACGCCATCTATGAATCCATCACCACCGGCGACGTGATTAAGGTGGATGATATTATCTCCGGCGCCCGCAGCCAATACCAAGACCCGATTGATGAGCATTGGGGGATTCAATAAGTCCCTCTCACTTTCACAACTGGAGAAACCTACCGCATGACAATTACCCTAACCACGCCCACGCCTCCTCCCCATTGGGCACTGCTCGAGCGGGCCTTACTGGACGCGCAGACCACGGCCTGCCTTGAGTTCTTCGACCATTACTTTGACGAACGGGGCTATCTACTCTGTGTACCGCGCTGGGGCGGTGATGATGGCCCAGACGATGCCGCCGAGAATCAGCTCAACTGGACTATGCTGCACGCGCTGGGGGCGGATGATGTGATTCTGGCCCGCTTTAAACAAGGCTGGGAAGGCCATCTGCGCCAATATACCGAAGCCAAAACAGTGGAGGTCGATCTGGCGCGCGAAGGCATGTACTACAAAGAGTTTCCGGTCATGTTCGACTGGTTCCACAACGCCGAGGGCTATTCGGCCTTCTTCTTGCAGGGGCTGTCGGACCCATATAACCGCTACTTTCAGCAGCGCAGCCGCCGCTTTGCCGGTTTTTATATGAATGAAGACCCACAGGCGCCCAACTATGACCCGCAGCACAAGATTATTCGCAGCTGCTTCAACGGCAGCCGCGGGCCGCTGCTACGCAAAGCCACCGGGCTGGATTGGGCCGGCGACCCCATTGACATTGAAGGACGCTTCCACCTGGGCCACGGCGAGCGCTCGTTTGAGGAGATGGTGGCCCACTTTAAGGATTACAACGACGTGGTGGGCGACAATCCCATGAATCTTTCCACCACCACCCTGGCGCTCAACGCCTACATGCTCAACCACGATGCCAAATATCGCGACTGGGCGCTTGAGTATATTAACGCCTGGGTCGAGCGTACCCAGCAGAACGGCGGCATTATCCCCACCAACATTGGTCTGGATGGCGCCATTGGCGGCGAATGTGGCGGGCGCTGGTATGGCGGCATCTACGGCTGGGGCTTTACGGTAATTGTGCCGCAGACCGGCGCGCTGGCCCACCGCACCTATTCGCACACCCGCGCCATCAACGGGTTTGGCAATGGGCTGCTGCTCACCGGCGACCAAAAGTATGTAGACACCTGGCGCGGCATGCTCGAATATATCAACGCCAATGCCCGCGCAATTGATGGCCAAACCATGTGGCCCAACGCCTATGGAGACTATTTTGGTGAAGAAGATTGGTACGACTGGAGGCCGCACCCCTTCCGCTACGGCGCGCTGGAAGTCTACTACTGGTCCATGGATGACGGCGACGCGGCGCTGGTCTCCCACGACGGCTGGGTTCAATATCTGCGCGGCGAAAATAAGGACTATCCAGTCGAGGCGCTGCAAAACGACTTGGATCATGTGCGTCGCAAGGTGGAACTCATGCGCGCCGATACCACCACGCCGGATACGCGCCTCTCCGACGACATGAATCACATCAACCCGGCCACCACCGACACCCTAATCCAGCTCATGCTGGGCGGTATCCCCACCGGCCGCGTGGGCGGAGCGCTCCACTGTCGGCTGCGCTATTTTGATCCGACACGGCGCCGCGCCGGTCTGCCCCAAGATGTGGCGGCGTTGGTGGAAAAGATGACGGCGGACGAGACCGTGCTGTCGCTGGTCAACCTCAACCAGGTCGAGCCGGCCACATTGATTGTGCAGGGCGGCGGCTATGCCGAACATCAGATTGAGAGCGCCACGCTAAATGGCGTGCAAACCGAGGTGAATGCAGATTGTTTCACAGTTTCGCTGGCGCCTGGTGCTGGCGGCCAACTGCGCTTACAAATGCAGCGCTATGCCAACCAGCCCACGCTGGCCTTTCCGTGGGATCGGTGAACGTTATGGAGGCTGAGCTTCCTGATAGATAGTCTCTTGACAGCCAATCCTTAAACTTTACACATTCAATAGGAAAACAACCATGCGAGCATTAGTCATTTGCGATGATGTTTATCATCCAGCCTCTTTAACGCGCGGCGGCTTGACTGGGCTAGGCGATTGTGGCTACGAATTTGATTGGCAGACCGACCCTGCTGAGTGGTCCGCCGCGGAGATGAGCAGCTATCCGCTGATCATCTTCTCCAAAGCCAATAATCGTACGAGCAGCGACAAAACCCCTTGGGCCAATGCCGAAATTGCCGCGGCCTTTGTGAAGTATGTGCGGCAGGGCGGCAGCATCCTCTTTTTGCATTCAGGCACGGCGGGATACACAACCACGCCGGCGCTGGAGCAGCTTATGGGCGGCGCCTTTGTGCATCATCCGCCCCAGTGCCCGGTGACGGTGGAGCCGCTGGCTGGCCACCCTTTGACCACGGGCAGCGCCGCCTTTACCGGCAAAGATGAGCACTATCATATGGAGATGAACGACCCCAATGTCGAATTCTTTCTCCATACGTCATCCGAACACGGCACGCAGCCTGGCGGCTGGACGCGCAGCGAAGGCCAGGGCCGCGTCTGTGTATTAACGCCGGGACACAATCTGGAAATCTGGCGACAACCCGCCTATCAACCTATTTTGCGCAATTGTTTGGATTGGTGCGCAGAAACCGTCAGCCACGGATAGCGCCCCTTGGTGAAAATATACGACGACAGGAAATTATGCAATTCAATCAGGTAAAATATCAAGACGCGGCCACCAAAACCTATCTGGGCAGCCCCAGCTTTGTGCGGCTTCCCCAAGGTGATCTATTGGCCACCCACGACTACTTTGGCCCCGGCTGCCCGCTCAATCACGAACGGGAAGAACACCTGAGCAGCGTCTATCGCTCTAGCGATGACGGCGCCAGCTGGACCAATGTTACCCATATTGCGGGGGGCTATTGGGGCAACCTCTTCCTACATGACGGCAGCATCTATCACCTGGGCGTGTCGCAGCAATATGGCTCTATTGTCATTCGGCGCAGCGATGACCGCGGCAATACGTGGACGCACCCCGCCGATGCCAAGAGCGGCCTGCTTTTCCGCGGCGGTCCCTTTCGTGAGCCGCCCAACTACCACTGTGCGCCCATGCCGGTTGTGCACAAGGATGGTCGCCTCTATCGCGCGTTTGAAGATTGCACGCCGTGCGTCTGGGGCAGCGGCTTTCAGTCGCTGGTCATCTCTGTGCCTGCCGACGCTGATCTGCTGGACGCCGCCAACTGGACCATGAGCAACAAGCTGGCATATGATCCAGCATGGACGCCGCAGGACTGGGGGCCGCTGCCCACACCGGGCTGGCTGGAAGGCAACGTGGTGGAAGCGCCCAACGGCGAACTTTGGAACATATTGCGCTTCAATTCCAAACCCGTTGTAGAGAAAGCGGCCGTTGTAAAGATTCACGAAAATGGCGCCCGCATCTCCTTTGACCCGGCCACGGGTTTTATCGACTTCCCCGGCGGCATGAGCAAATTCGTCATTCGCCGCGACCCCGTGACCGGGCTCTATCTCACGTTGACCAACAACAATACAGATGCGGCCTTTCCCAATCAGCGCAATGTGCTATCGCTCTATGTCTCCACCGATCTGCTGCACTGGACGCCCAAACAGACGCTGCTGGCAGATGACTTGCCGCTGGCATATGCAGAGTCCATGCGCCTGACCGGCTTTCAATATGTGGATTGGCACTTTGATGGAGATGACCTGCTTTACCTGGTGCGCACAGCGTATGACGGAGCCCATAATTATCACGATAGCAACCGCATTACCTTTCACAAACTTGCCCATTTTCGCCAATCGTTATCACAATAAAGGGGTGTGCATACGTATGTTCGCCGGGTAGAAGCGATTGACGTGCGTCGCACCGCCCAGCCGAACAGCCCTACAACAGACACATGCGTGGGTGGTGCGTCGCACGCGGTACTACCAACACACGTCCGCTCGAGCAGGAAATTATGCACATCCTTCAATAAAGTTATTGAGAAGCCTTATGCAAAACATCACTATCTATCGCGAACCAGGCCGCTTTGCCGGCTGGCCCGCTAACTATGGCATCTGGTCGTGGGGCGACGAAATTGTGGTCGGCTTTACGCTGGGCCACATGGATCCGGCAGGCGGCTTCCACGCCCGCGACAAAACGCGTCCCTTCTTGTCCATGCAGGCGCGCAGCCTGGATGGCGGCGCCACGTGGGAAGTCCAACCCACGCCCTGCCAAACGCCGGGCGGGCGCGGCCTTTCCGCCGATGAGCATATGAATACAGAGATGCACATCAAGTCGCTGCTGGATGACGAAAACGCCCTGCCCACCTGCCCAGGCGGCATCGACTTTACGCACCCGGATTTTGCCCTCATGTGCGCCCGTTCGGGCCTATTGGCGGGCGCTGTCTCCTGGTTCTACTATTCGCTCGACCGCTGTCGCACCTGGCAGGGGCCCTATCGGCTACCCATGTTTGGCATGACGGGCATTGCCGCCCGCACCGACTATCTGGTCAACGGGCCGGATTCGTGCATGCTCTTTCTCACGGCGTCTAAAGCCGATGGCGAAGAGGGGCGCGTCTTTTGTGCACAAACGACCGACGGCGGCAAGACGTTTGCGCTGCTTTCCCCCATTGGGCCAGAACCAGCCGGTTTTGAAATCATGCCGGCCAGCTTGCGCTTATCGCCCACGCGCATTTTGGTGGCCGTGCGCTGCAAGGTAGGCGGCAATGAATTCACCCAGGCCCAGCACACCATTGATCTATACGCATCGGACGATAACGGCCGGAGCTGGCAAAAAATAGGCCAGCCGGTGGCCGATACGGGACGCGGTGGCAACCCACCCACGCTGACTAAGTTGCAGGATGGGCGGCTGTGCTTGGTTTATGGCTATCGCGCTGAGCCCTACGGCATGCGCGCCCGGCTCAGCGCAGATGATGGCTACACGTGGGGCGATGACATTATTTTGCGCGCCGACGGCGGCAACCACGACATTGGCTATCCACGCACGGTGCAGCGACCGGACGGCGCCATGGTGACAGCCTACTATTATAACGATACGCCCGCAGGCGAACGCTATATTGGCGCTACGCTCTGGTGCCCATAGGGAAAGACAACATGAAAACGCAAGCGTTAATCTGTACGGACAATCAAGAATTTAGCCTTGAGGAGTTTGACACGCCTGCCCCAGCCCCCGACCAGATTTTGGTGCGCAACACCTTTTCTGGCGTGAGCGTCGGCACCGAATTTGCCGTTATCCGCCACACGCTGGATTGGGGACCATTTCCGGTCTGCACGGGTTATCAAGCCGTGGGTATTGTCGAGACTGTGGGCCATAATGTGACCAAGTTTAAAAGCGGCGACAAGGTCTATTATCGCCGCAATTTCATGCCCATGCAGTGGGGCGCCCAAAAGGTAAACGGCTGTGCCGGCACCCACGCTTCACACGCCATCATTCCCGCCGCTGCCGAAGTGGAAGTGCTGCCGAGCGGGGTGGATGACGCCACCGGCGCCCTGTTCGTCATGCCCTCTGTGGGTTACAATGCCGTGAATATGGCCGGCGTGCAGATGGGGGATGTGGTTGCGTTCCACGCCGTGGGGCCGATTGGGCTGGGCGCGCTGGTGGCGGCCAGATTACGCGGCGCAATCACAATTGCCATTGATCTCAATCCCAAGCGGTTGGAAATGGCCCAGGCGTTGGGCGCGGATCATGTGATCCATGCCGGCGAGGAGGATGTTAAAGCGCGGGTCGATGCGATCACCCCTGGCGGCGCCGACGTAGTCTTTGAGGGCAGCGGCGTTGCGGCTTGCCTGGACCTGGCCTTCCCGCTGGCGCGGCGGCTGGGCAAGTTTGTCTTTTTGGGCAACTATGGCAATGCGCCGATTTCATTCCACTTTTTGGTGCCGCATGGCAAACAGCTGACCGCCTTCTTTCCCTGCAACGATGGGCTGGCGCCGTGTCGAGCTGCGGTGCTGCGCAACATTGCCACCGGCGCCATCCCATGGCACAAAACCATTACCCATCGGGTTGCGGCAACAGAAGCCCCGGCGCTCTACGCAGCCATCAACCGCAATGCAATGCCCGACATGTTGGGCGCCGTGATTCAGTGGGATTAGGTGCAAAATTTTCTGCTGTGATGTAGGACAAGCTTTTAGCTTGTCGCCTTGAACAAGCTAAAAGCTTGTCCTACATGGAATCATAAAGGGGGTGGTTCTGCTTCTACGCTATGTTAAGCCAGCAATGTAGTCGTCTATAGCAAGACGAATCAACTTCTGATAAGGAATATTTGCTTCATTTGCTTTCTGTTTGAAGAATTCAACGCTTTCTTCGCTAAGTGACAACGTAACTTTCACACTTCTGGCGCGTTTGACCAATCTGTCGATAGGGTTCGTGCGATAGATTGCATGTTTCCAGAAATCGTTGTTTAGCTCTGGAATATCCGAGAAATCTATCGTTTCGTCCTCGAAATCTTGCAAAGCTTGCAGTTCGCTAAGCCGCTCTTGTGATATGCTCATAATAGTTTTTTCTCTCTTTTTTGCTCGCTCTACGCGCAGAAATTATCCTGACTCGGCCATTGCGCTCGGTATGCACCACGACCAACACAATTAATCCTTTGATGGCGCCAATGGTGACTTCTCTAAGCTCTCCATAGTCGTCACGATAATCAATGAGGCTAAAAGTATCTCCCTTGAAGATTTCGATCGCCTCTTCAAAGGAGATACCATGTTTAGTGCGATTGGCGCGATTTTTGGCTTCATCCCATTCATAACGGTCCATACATTTATTCTACCATGAATTTGTACATTTAAATACATGGTTTATTCGGAAAACGGAGAACTATCATGCCCAAAATATTGATCACAGGAACCAGCGGATTTATTGGCAAGGCGTTGGGGGTCTCACTGGCGCAAAAGCATGAAGTTATCGGCCTCTCGCGCCAACCGACTGATGTAGAGGGCATCACAACGATTCAAGGTGATTTTTCGCGGCCCGATGAACTGCACAAGCTGGACGCCCATAGCGATATAGACGTACTCGTCCATCTGGCGGCGGTGACCGGCGGTTGCAGCGAAGAGGATGGTCTGCGCGTCAACGTACTGGGGACGCACCACCTGCTGCGCTATCTGATCGACCGCGGGGTGCAGAAATTTGTACTGGCCAGCTCAATTGCTGCCGTAGGCATGCAGTCACTGCGCTTTCGCCCCCTGCAACTGCCCATGCCGGATGAACATCCCTGTTTGGATCGCGACGGCTATGGCTTTTCCAAATATATGATGGAGGAAGTGACCCGCTATCTGGCGCGTCAAAATGATATGCTGGATTTTATCAACCTCCGCCTGGCCAGCATTGTGCCCGATGACCGCGTGGTGACGCCGCGCACAGCCGGTCCGCTGACCGAGTGGGCCATGGGCTCAATTTCACTTATGCGGTTGCGTGATACCGTGCGCTGCTTGACGCTGGCCGTGGAAGCGCCCCATAAAGCGGGCGTACGCATTATGAACGCGGTGGGCGCGCAGGCCAACGTGGCTGGAACCGTGCCTGAGCTGCTACATTCGTGGTATGGCCAAGACGCCGACCAAATCAACTTCGCCCATTACGAGCAGCCGGGACACGAACGCGATGCCGTGTATGATATCTCGTATATTGGTTCAGAATTGGGATTTGTACCAGAGATAGCATTTTGAGCACGTTAGGATGATCATGAGGTGCTTCGTGATAAGATGATAGGATGACACGATGAAACTCACCTTTCATCCTATCATCTCTCGCCGCGATTAAGTACACTGGTTTCCAATAACCCTGCCGCTTCGTAAAGCTGATTCACATCCACAAGATGGCGCCCATCCTTATCGATCCAGATTCCACACTCGCCGCCATCGGGGCTGGCGCCCATCTCTTCGACCACGGTGCCATCCATGCGCAAAACGGGGAGATCGAATACCGCTACCTGCCGGGCGTGTCCCTCAATATAGTGACCAACCAGCGAACGGCGGAAGCGATCTGTGGTGGTGTTGGGAAAGCTGCCGTGGATGATCTGGCCGTTGAAGAACAACACATCCCCCGCCTCTAACCGCATGGGAATGGGCTGCATCCCCGGCGGTAGTGGCACCGCAATGGTCGTAAAGCTTTCGCTTTCATCCGCCGGTTCCGGACAAATCAGCGGCAAATCCTGTGTTTGCGGCACGATTTGCAGACACCCGTTGGCTTCATCAGTTGGATCCAGCGCCATCCAGGCGGCAATGCTGGTACCGGGCCGGGCGCGCAAATAGTATTGATCCTGGTGCAGCGCCTGCCCGCGCGCGCCTGGCGGCTTAAAATAGAGCATGGTTTGTATGGCATACGGCTCCCGATCCAGCATGGCCACCATGCAGTGGCGGATGCGCGCATCCAGCAGCCAGCGACGGCTCACGTCGTCCCAATGGTGCATGTTGAACATGCGCGGGTATTGTTTGAGCGGGTCCTGTTCGCCATCATCCCACTGGTTGACCAGGTCGCTGGCGTAGTGGTCGGCCTGGCGCAACTGCATGAAATGCTCGCGATGGAATGCAGCCTCGGCCGGCGAAAATAAGCCGCGAGCAATCGCATATCCGTTCTGTTTGAACTGTTCTCGCAGTTCCATTGTGTAGCGCTGCATTTTTGCTACATCACTTTGCACATTCATGACATCCTCTCCTTTTGACGGTCAGCGATACTTGGCCCTGTCATAGATGCAAATCGACGACTCAACTAAGATTAAGTGTAGTCCTTTTCATCTATGCCAACCGCTAGTATAAGCGCATTGGGGAGGCAACAGGCGTCTCAATGCGATGTGTGGGCTGCGGCGGCAGCGGGCTAAAACATTCAAAATGGGTGAAATAGTAGCGCGCGCTGGGCTGCGGCTTTACGCGTTCCAGGGTTTGATGCACCACTTGCTCTAACAGCTGCGGCGGCGCATTGACGCGTACATTGAGCGTGAATTCAAGACTGATCGTCTGCGCCTGTTCATTGGTCAGATCCCACATAATGGGAGAGGCGGCTTGGGCAATGCTGGCTTTCAGAGTGGCGTCTGGCATAGTCACCAGGGCTTTGATGTGCGCAATGGACGCCTGGAGATTCGCACATGCTTGCGCCAACGCCGTCAGCAGATCCTCTGTCCACGCAGCGGCGCCAAAGGCTTCATCCGCCCGCACCAATCCCCGGGCATTGAGCCAGCCCAACGCGGCTTCAGCCTGCGCATATCGTTCGTAATCAATGAGCAACGCCTCTGGGTTGCGGCTCTCCTGGCCCAACACAATATCCAGCCAACCGTCCACGCCCGCCCCACTTTTTGCCGATATGGCCAACAGGTGCGCTTGGGGATAGTCCCGTGCCAATTGCCCCAGCGGCGGCGCGGCATCATTTGGCAACAGGTCGCACTTATTGAGCAGAATCAGCTCGGCTTCGGCCAGCTGGCGGTCATGTAGATAGCGCACATCCGGCGCAAACGCATCCAGATTGCGCGTGGCGTCGTGCAGCACCGTAAGCGGCGCCAATCGATAGTGCTCGCCATAAAAACTGACCAGCGGACGCAGCACGGTGGCGATCAAATCGGTGCAGCTGCCTACTGGCTCAGCCAAAATGATGTGTGGGTCGGCCACGTCGATCAGCCGCTGTAAGCCGACCAGCAAGTCGGGAAAGCGGCAGCAGAAGCAGCCGCCCGCCACCTCAGTCACCGGAATATCCGCTTGTTGCGCCAGCGACGTATCGACCAGATCCGCGCCCTGGTCATTGGTAATCAGGCCCACGCGGTAACCACGCGCGGCCAGCCGCCGCGCGGCCGTTAACAGCAGCGTCGTTTTCCCAGCCCCCAAAAAGCCGCCGACAATGGTGATAGTTCTGATCATGTTTACAGGTCACCTGAATTATGCTAAACTCAATCCACTGTTTACGGCTCTATTTCTAAGGACATTAGATCATGGATGTGATTCTGCGCCAATATCCACTCGACCAAACTGGAACATTTGACATTCGTTGCACGGTCACCATTGATGTATCTGCCCAAGATGCGCGCAAGCTGGTACAGCGCTGGCTTTTGCTACATGTCAGCCACATGATGGGCGCTGATGAGCCAGTTCTCGAAATTGGCGAGCAGGCTATGTGGCGCGTTCCCGTTCACTTGAGCACACCCAGTGCTGGTATAGTTGGACAAATCGGTGAAGTTGCTTTAAATGCGGTCAGCGGTCAAATTCAGCAAGTCGAACAGAGTAAAGTTGACTTAGCACAACGCGCCGAAAAACTGATTCAATCCTTACCCTCTCGGAATACACCACCGTTCGGCTCCACAATTGGTCTGCCCAAAGAGATTGCGCCAGCCCCAATTATCTCTTTGAACGAAGAGAGCGAACCATATATAGTATCCGCCACAAACGATTAAGGTTTGGTTTCCGATGTTTCAACCCACAAACCGAATCGTCTTATCCGTCCCACACTTTAAACAGCAATCCGAGGGCGATTGTCTTGCCGCCTGCGCGCTAATGGTTATGATGTACTAGAATCAGACCGTGCGATATCGCCGGCTATTGCGGGTATTAGGCACCCAGGAGTACGGCACACCCTTTTCCAATCTTCGCCGTCTCAATGAGTTTGGTTATGCTGTTGAAATCACCAATGGAACGCTGGAGCAATTGCAAATACAGTAGCTCCAGCGTAGGCCAACTATTGCCTCTGTTCAAACGAGCCAGCTTCCATATTGGCCTCGCGCCAGCGAACATGCTGTCGCCATTGTGGGGATGGATGATAGGTATGTTTATGTGAATGATCCTGTTTTGGATAACGGCCCCACGCCTGTTCCATTAGGAGATTTTGATCTGGCATGGCTGGAACAGGATGAATTGTGCGCAGTGTTCACTCCTTGATTAACCTCGTTCCCACACCAGCGGAAAGGCATCCCCAACCAGTTTTTCGCCATCAGCCACAGTGATAAACGGCTTCATGGGGTGTTCGCCAGCGGCGTGAAAAACCGTTTTTTCGGTCATGTAGTGGATGGCAATGGCGCGGCGCGGGCGATTGCTGACGTTGGCGCCAGAGCCGTGCCAGGTGAGGCAGTGGTGAAAATGCACGTGTCCCTTTTTGACCGGACACATGGTGATGTAAATTGGGTTGCCCTCAAAATCGGCGGGCAGCGAGCCATCGCGCGGCTGTTGGCCCAGATACGGCTGACGGTCGCCCCAGTTCTGCGAGCCGGGCACCATATACATACAGCCGTTGTCGTAGTCGGCGTCATCCAGCGCCACCCAGGCGGTGATTTGTGCGTTTTTGGGTTGCAGCGTGGCCCAGGCCGGCGAATCCTGATGCCAGTGCAGGCGACCGCCTTGCGCTTGCGGCTTGTACTGGATCTGGTCATGCCAGATGCGCAATTCGCTGGAATCGGTGAGCTGCGCCGCCATGCGCGCAATGGCCGAATCAGTCACAAGCGCTTTAAACGCTGGGCTGGCTTCGTAGATGTTCACAATCTGCCAGATGGGCGAGGCCGGATTGTTATTTAAATCGCGACAGAGCACGGGCTGGGCAATATCGGTGCGCTCGCGCTCATCGATCACGCGCAGCACTTCGGCGCGCAACACTTCCACGGTTTCATCATCCAGCACCGGGCCGCCATTGACAAAGCCGTTGCGCTGGTAAAGAGCAATCTGTTGTTCGTTAAGCATAGGTTCTCCTCAGAGGGTTAAAAATTGTATCTCTACAAAAGTATACCATAGTCAAAGCCAAAAGAGAGCAACGGCGGCGGCCATTAAGAGCCTACATATTTGCGTCCTCGCTGGGGGCTCGGAACGGCGCCACAAATAGGGCCTTTGGCAACATCAACAATCTTTGTGCTTATCGACAACATTTTGTTGATAATGTTGAGTGAGTGGCTATCCGTAGATTCGGTTGTGAATCCCAAAGAGCCATTCATTTTTTAATGCTTGCTAAACTTGATGTGGCGTTATGGAACGAAGATGTTATGATGGGGGGCGTCTCAAATTTCAGGCTGCGTTACGCATGCCGGCTTGGATTTGAATCAGCAATTGTAAATCTGAGCAACATTAGTCAATATGCACACAGCGTGTACACACAACAGGATAGGATTTTGAATGTCTTTTTCTAGTCTCCGGACACAATGGTTCGGCAACATCCGCGGCGATCTGCTGGCGGGTATGGTGGTGGCATTGGCCCTGATCCCGGAGGCCATTGCCTTTTCAATTATTGCGGGCGTAGATCCCAAGGTTGGGCTCTACGCTTCATTTTGTATTGCCGTGGTCATTGCCTTTGTGGGTGGTCGGCCCGGCATGATTTCAGCGGCCACGGGGGCCATGGCGCTCGTCATGGTTACGCTGGTCAAGTCGCACGGTCTTGAATATCTGCTGGCCGCCACTATTTTGACCGGCTTCTTTCAGATTTTGGCGGGCATCTTTAAGCTGGGCAGCCTTTTGCGTTTTGTCTCCCGCTCGGTCATGACCGGCTTTGTCAATGCGCTGGCGATCTTGATATTTATGGCCCAGCTGCCCGAATTTGATGGCGCTAGCTGGGTCGTTTATGTGATGGTGGCCGCTGGTTTAGCCATTATTTATCTCTTTCCCTACATTACCAAAGCCATCCCTTCACCATTGGTCTGCATTATTGTGCTCACCGCTTTTAGCATATTCATGCAGTTAGATATCCGCACCGTGGGCGACATGGGGGAATTGCCGGACACCTTTCCGCTCTTCCTCTTTCCCCAAATCCCGTTGAATTGGGAAACGTTGATGATTATTTTCCCCTACTCGATTACATTGGCCATTGTCGGGTTGTTGGAATCGCTGATGACGGCCGTCATTGTGGACGATCTCACCGATACGCCCAGCCAAAAAAATCGCGAGTGCACGGGCCAAGGCATTGCCAATATTGTGGCTGGCCTCTTTGGCGGTATGGCCGGCTGCGCCATGATCGGCCAATCGGTCATCAACGTAAAATCGGGCGGCCGCGGCCGGCTTTCCACGCTGTTTGCGGGCTCCTTTCTGCTTTTTCTCATTCTCGTGCTGAGCGACCTGGTGCGCCAGATCCCCATGGCGGCGCTGGTCGCCGTGATGATCATGGTCTCCATTGGTACTTTTAGCTGGTCATCGATTAAAAATCTGACGGTCCACCCCAAGACCTCTAGCCTGGTTATGATTACCACGGTGATTGTTGTGGTGTTGACACACAATCTGGCCCTGGGTGTGGGTGTGGGCGTATTGATGAGCGCGGTCTTCTTTGCGCGCAAGGTGTCCAATCTGCTGGCCGTGGAGTCTACGCTCGCCGCCGGTGGCGCGCAGCGCGTCTATCGCGTATATGGCCAGGTCTTCTTTGCGTCCGCCGAACAGTTTTCGGCCAGCTTTGATTTTAAGGAGGTGATCGAGCAGGTGGTCATTGACGTGAGCCAGGCCCATTTTTGGGACCTAACCGCGGTGGGCGCCTTGGACAAGGTAGTGCTCAAATTTCGTCGCGAAGGAACCGCCGTCGAATTGGTGGGGATGAATCAGGCCAGCGCCACCATTGTGGATAAGCTCGCGGTCTACGACAAGCCCGATGCGCTCGAACTAGCGCCAGGACATTAAGGATAAGCCATGCCAAATACAAACAATGCCGTCTTAGCCTGCGTAGACGGCTCCATCTACACAGACAGCGTCTGTGCGCATGCCGGGTGGGCCAGCCGCCGCCTGGACGCGCCGGTTCAGCTGTTACACACGCAGCTGGCCCACTCTGACTATGCTGCGCCCAGAGACCTGAGCGGCGCCATTGGGCTGGGCGAAAAAAGCGCCCTGCTGGAAAAGCTCACCCAGGTCGATGAGGCGCGCGGCAAGCTGGATCAGCAGAAGGGCAAGCTGATCCTGGATCACGCCAAAGAGCAAGTAATCGACGCCGGCGTCGTGCAGGTGGAAACGCTGCATCGACGCGGCGCGCTGGTGGAGTCTATCAGCGAACTTGAAGATTCCGCCCAGTTAATTGTGCTGGGCAAACGCGGTGAGCATGCCGATTTTGCCACGCTGCATTTGGGTTCTAATTTGGAGCGAGTGGTGCGGGCAGCGCATAAACCGGTCTTGGTGGCAGCGCGCGCGTTCAAAGCGATCAACCGCTTTGTGATTGCCTATGATGGTGGCCCCAGCACGCGCAAAGCCTTGGCGTACGCAGTCACTCATCCGCTGCTGCGGGGATTAGAGTGCCATCTTCTGCGGGTAGGTGCAGACAGTGAGGAAAATCGCACGCTGCTGGCCAATGCGACGACCGAGCTAGCGCAAAATGGCTTTACGGTAAAAACCCATTTGCAGCAGGGCCACACCGAAGAGGTGATTGCCGCGTATGTTAAAGCACAGGCCATGGATCTTTTGATCATGGGCGCCTATGGCCACTCGCGCATTCGCACGCTGATTATTGGCAGCACCACCAGCGCCATGCTGCGCTCGTGCCCCATTCCCGTGCTGATGTTTCGCTAAGGCCATGCGAAAATGGGCGCTATGTAAAGTGTGAGAGGCTGGCCGCAAAGTTACTCGGGTGTTTTGCGGCCAGCCCTTTACACGGCGATGCTAGGGCCTGTTGACGTTTGGGGAAAGCGTTCGATATGAAATATCAGCGGCAGCTAACCCACTTGCACGCGCAGGCTGTGCGCTGGCGTCAGCTGTACCGGCGTTGAAAAGCGCAGCGCGTTGCCTTCCTGCACAAAGGTGATGGCATCCCCGGCATGGACAGACGCCGCTGTCTGCTCAGCCAAACACCCCAACCGCAGCTCGCTGATTTTCAACTCGCCGCTGAGCACCCGTAACTGGCACCCATCTGTCGTCTGCACAAATTCCCCCCAACCTGAATCCAGCGCCCAAAAGCAGCGGAAACCACCTTCATCATCAGGCTCAATCGGGCTAAACCCAATCATGCCATTCACCATATCAAACTCAAAGCCGCTAAAGGCATTCAGCAAAGCATAGGCGGCCATGCTGCGGGCGTAATTGTTGCCGCACTCGAATTCGTTCCATGGGTTGCGGCGTTCGCCGTCGTAGCGCTGGCGAATGGCTTCGATGCAGCGCATGCCCTCGTCCACCAGCCCCTGCATGATCATGTGGATGGCGGCGGAATACTCGAAGCCATTCATGGTCTCCTGCGAATAGGGAGCCGGGATCAGCGGCTTTTGCGTACCCTCGGGCCAGGCGCAGATGACCAGGCCACCCTCGTCGTTGAGACAGTAGATGCGGCACGGGTTGTAGACTTTGCCCATTTCGGGGATAAAGTTGTGCTTGTAGATGGCGGCGCTGGCCTGCTTGGTCTGCGTCGGGTCGTAGAGATCGCCCAGGCCATAGAGCGCGGCGTGCCACTGCGGCAGCACCTGGTCAATGCTGGAGCCTTCGCCGATCTGGTATTTGATTTCGCCGTGCTCGTCGTTCCAATAGGCTTGCAGCACGTCGCCGCCGTGGATAATATTATCGTCGGCCACGGCAAAGGATGCCACCAGCGCTTTGTCGCCCAAGTCCACCTTTTGGATGTAGAATTCGCCATTAAAGAGATTGGCGTCCACCCACGCCTTGCCCTGCTCGAAGATGGCCTGATATTCAGCGGCGGCCGCGGTTTCGCCCAGATGTGCGGCCATTTCCGCTGCGGCTTTGAGCGCGCCCAGATAAAAACCGCTGAGCCACGAATTGGGGCCAAACAATTCCATATCCAGCGTATGGTGCTGGCGGCCCCAGAGTACGCCAGTCTTGTCGGGGTCCCAGCGGTCCGGATTTTCCGGGCTCCAGGCAAACTCCAGCGACTTTTTGACCGCCGGCCAGATTGCACGCAGCCATTCATCATCGCCGCAGATCTTCCAATCGCGATAGGTTTTCATCACGCCGCCAAACTGACCGTCGCAACAAGCGCGGAAGTGCCACGGCTCGGCGCCCAGCGGCAACTGGATGCGGAAGGGCATGGAGCCATTTTCCAGCAGGTTGTATTGATAATCCGCCGTGCGCATGGAGCGCTCCAGGCTGGGAAAAAGAAACGGTAAGGTCTGCTGATAGTTCCAGACGTGGGTGCAGCTGCCTTCACAGCAGCCGGCGTGTGGATGCAGCCCCTCCCAGCCGTAAAAGGTGCCATCCTCCAGCCGCAGCGCAGTGGGCGATTTGAGAATGGCCATGTTGCCCGTGATGGCGTCGATGGCCGCCGCGGGTAGCGTGGAGCCAAAGAGCGTATCCTTAAAGAGCTTGGTTTGGGCATAGAGGCGGTCCCAATTGGTCAACGCGTATTGAGCGCTGGCTTTAGAATCGGGCCAGAGGGTGGCGTAATAATTTTGCCAGGTGGCCTTGGCCGGTTCGCCTTCGGCGGCCGGCTTCCAATAATTTTCGCACGTGGGGAAGCTCCAGCTGAGCACAAAACGGACCTGCCGGGTTTCGCCCGGCTGTACGGGCACGTGGACGGCCAGCACGCCCTCTTCCTGCTTATTGAAACGCGGGCCAGAACCGCGGGCGGCGCCGTCATTATAGACGCGGTTCTTGAGCGGGCCGGGCGTTTTTAGGTCATTCCAATAGACTTCTAAATTGTCAAACCAGGCGCCGCGGAACCAATATTGCTGCCAGCTCACCTGCACGTCATTGGCCGCGCTGCTATCGGTGGCCAGGGTGACGTTGCCGTATTGCACATCACCGGGCTGCACGCCGTCCGAATGGAGATAGAGCAGGTCGCCCCAATCGGTCTGCTCTACGGTGTTTAAGTTGTTGGCAGGCAGCGGATTGGCCACCACGCCGGCAAAGGTGTAGGTGAGCGGTGCAGCGGTGGTGTTGGTCACGCTCAGCTCAAAAAAAGCGGCGGGAATCCCCGAATCGTCGGCATTGAGCGGAATGAAGGGATTAAAGGCCGTCAGCTTGATTTGGCCGGGAAAGCCTTCGTCGTGAAAGCTCAGTTCGGCAATGGGATATTCGCCGCGGAAGGCAACGTCTTTAAAGTGGGGCAGACCGGTGAGATATTCGCGCCGCGGCCCCCACCCAAAGGAATTAAAGGTTGTACCTTGCAGTTCGCCCTGATACGGCGCGTTGAGATCGCCATGCAGAATGCGGGCGTCCACCACTTGCCCGTCGCGCTCGGCGCGCACGGCAAAGTGCGAAAAGCCATTGACGCTGCCTTTGTTGGGGCGATTGAAGATTTCCCAATCGATCAAGCGGCCGTTGCCGGCCAGCCCAATACATCCCGTGCCAATTCCACCCAGGGGGAAGCTGATCTGGCCGGTCTTGGCGCCTTGATAGAGAAAGTGGTCGGTCATGTGGTTCTTCCTTTGTATGTTGATCAAAAATCGCTTTTCAAAATGAGGACTAGAACACTGATTTGACTGATGGGACAGATTTACACGGATTTGTTGTTGAAAGAATCTGCGAAAATCTGCCCATTCTGTGTAATCAGTGTTCCATTATTTGTTTCCCGATTTACCATATAGATGCCGCGGCAAACAGCGCCGCTGCCAATCGGCTGCCGCGCCTGCGGGCCCGATCTGGCGATAGGCGCGCAGGTTGCGAAACTGCACGTGGCCCTGAGCGTGAAGGCCAAAGCAACCGTCGGCATAGACGCGATGGTGGCGCACAATCTGGAGCACATCGTCCAAGTAAATATCGAAAAACGCGCCTTGCACCACCGCCTTTATGGTATGCCATTCGCCGCTGCAAATTTCGACCGGCCTTTCTTGCAGCACGCGCTCGTCCTGGCCGGGAATCATTTGATACAGGCCAATCACGCCACGCGCCTGATCCAAGCCAATGCGGTAGCCGGCCATGGCCGACGGATTGGCGCGCACCAGCAGCGAGGCCGCGGCGTCATTGGCCAAATGTAGCTCGACCTGCCAACAAACGTCAACGCCCCACAGCGTATTCAGGTAAAACGCAGGGCCATCCGCATCTATATCCAGCGCGCCATCATGCCATTGCCAATTCCCGCCATGCGCGACCCAGCCCGTAAAGTCGCTATCACCACTCTGAAAAATCACCTCTGGCTGTACGTTGTCCGGCACATGCTCATGCACCTGGACTGTGCCGTCCACCTGCCACGCGATTCGCTTGGGGTCGCTCAGCACCGAGGCGCCCCAGAGGCCTTCAATCTCCTCTTGCACAATGTAGAGCATATAGGTGACGCCATCAAAGGTGGGGTGCTCGCTGGCACAAGTCCATTCGGTGAGCAGTTCGTGGTTGGACGGCTTTTGCCACGGGCCAGTGGGCGCATCCGACACCAGATAGACAATGTCAAAATGGGGAAAGTCGGTTGGGGCAAAGCCCTTACTTTTGGGGCCGCCTTTGGCACTATAAAAGAGGTAATAGCGCGCATCGTGCTGCACCAAATAGGCTGATTCAAGCCGATTGTAGCGGCGGTCTTCTTCAATGTATGTGGGGCCGAGATCGCGCCAGTCGATCAGATCGGTCGATTCGGAAACTGCGATACAGGCCCGGCCATCAGCCATGGTGGCCGTATAATAGAGCAGGTAGCGGGCGTGGGCCGCATCTGCAAAGACCATGGCGTCGCGCCCGGCCACATCGCGGCCCACGCGCCGGTCCGACCAGGGACCGGGTTCCACCACCGGATTGTGCGGATGCTTTTCCCAATGATAGAGGTCGGTGGAAGTGGCCAACCCAATGGCCTGATTGTTTTTAACATCGCTGCCGGTGTAATAGCAATAATAGACGCCATCCACCTCAATCATATCGGGCGCCCAGTTGCCGCATTCGTCCCACGCGCCGGCGGGACCAGCGGGCAACACGGGCTCCCGCGGCGTCCAGGCGCGTAAATCGGTAGAAACAGCATGGCCAAGGTCCAGTTCGCGATAGCCCACTGGCCACGTCCAGCGCTCGCCGCGAATGTGAAACAGGTGATATTCGGCGCCGCGCTGGATGATACAGAAGTCGGTGACGTACTCGCCGGGGTGGTGGTACATGGGGTGTGCCTTTGGGTGTAAAAGAAGAAATTGTGAATAGTTAATTGCTAATTGTGAACGGGCCCGGCTACGAGATCCTACGCAAGCAATGACAAAAATGGCCGCAACACCATATCATAGCCCATCATCAAATCACATAAATCATAGTCTAGACGCCACCCTTGTCTGCACTCTGATTCTTGTGATTATTTGATGCGCTATGATTTCTGTCTACGCTCTATGCTACCAAATCACAGCCCATCATCGAATCACATAAATCATAGTTCTGATTTTTATGATTGCGTGATGTACTATGATTTCTGACTGGCGTGCTGCAATACAAGTAGCGCGTTGCTGGCCACAAACAGGGCAAAAACTGCTGGTGTAATCAGCAGCAACCCCCAGCTTATGTAAAGTACGGCGAAGCCAAACAGAATGCCCATGCCCATGAGCCCAAGCGTATTGGGCAAATGCCGGCTAGCCAGGTGGAGCGCGCGCCGGTAAAGCCCCCACACGGTTGGATGTTCCCTATGGGCTGTCTCAACTAGCACGGGAAACGCGTAGAGCAGCAGTGCCGCCATCAGGGCCATCCCGAAGCCATCGGCGGCCAGCCCTAGCCAGACAATGGGCGGAATTGCATTCTGCGCCAGCAGCGGCAACGTGACCAGGGTGGCCAAAATGGGAAAAGCCGCCACCAGCCCCAACTGTATGCTGCCGCGCCAATAACGGCGCAGGCTTGGCCAGAAGTGGCGATTGGGCCGCGCTTCACCATTGAGCAGCGCGCGTTGACATACGAGCAGCGCGCTCCAGGCGGGCGCCACCGTGATGACGCCGATGAGCACGGTGGGCGCCAAATAGCCAATGCTAAAAAGGACAAAGGCGGGTGCGCACAGAAGGCCAAAGAGCAACCCACCGCCAATAACTTGCGGCAAATTTTCCCACAGCGCCCGGCTCACTAATGGCGCGTAGGAATCACGCGTCCACGGCACGTGTAGATCATCCATTGTTGTGGACTATCCTTTCATGCCGGTAATGGCGGCGCCTTCCACAATCCAGCGCTGGGCCAGCAGAAAGACAACCAAAATGGGAAAGATGGAGATCATGATGCCGGCCAGCACTTCGGATTGGTTGCCCGAGCCCATGTAGCCACGCAAGGTGGCAATAGCAATGGGAAAGGTGTAATTTTCCCAACTGCGCAAAAAGAGCAGCGGTCCCACAAAGTTGTTCCAGGCGCCCAGAAAGGTGAAGATGCCCAGCGCCGAGAGGGCCGGTCCGGTAAGCGGCAGCAAGATCTGCCAGTAGATGCGGAAGTAGCCTGCGCCATCGATTTTGGCGGCGTCGATGAGCTCTTGCGGCAGTGATTTAAAGTGCTGGCGCAGCAGAAAGACGCCAAACGCGCTGGTAATCCCGGGCAGAATCAGCGCCCAGTGCGTATCCATTAGATTCAGTTCTCGAATCAAAATAAACGAGGGGATCAGCGTTACCGTGCCCGGCACCATAAGCGAGGCTAAAAATAGGCCAAAGAGAAAATCGCGCCCTTTAAAACGCAGACGACCAAAAGCGTACCCAGCCATGGAGCAGGTGATGATCTGCGCGCCGGTCACCAGTAATGCGATCTTCAAGCTGTTCCAAAAGAAGCGCAGAAACTCAATATCTGGCGAGTTGATCACCGCGGCGTAGTTCTGCCAATGCAGCGCCGTGGGCAGAAAATCGGGCGGTAGATCAAAAGAATTTTTGGGATCGCGCAGTGAAGTAGAAAGCATCCAGCTTATGGGGGCAATTTCGATAAGCGCAATGGATATCAATAGAATCCAGAGAATAGCTTCACCGACAGTCACCCAAAATGGACGTATGGTGCGCTGACTGGGTGGTTTTATTGACGTTGACTTCTGGAGGGTAGTAGCCATTGCGTTATAATTCTTTCTCCATATTGATCGCCCAGTCTTCGACACCATTGTAAACACCATCAACAAAGGCGGCGCCCCCATCATGCTGATAGCCAAGTTGTTCATATAATTGGCGACCGGGATCGGCTCTGTCGGGGTCAGCCGCCAGCCCAATTTTGTGGAACCCGCGCCGCTTGACTCGCTTTTCGCAATCTACCAAGAGCGCTCTGGCGTAGCCCCGCCTACGTTTATCGGGTCGCGTAACCAGATCTTCAAGATTTGGGTACGCGGGATGGGTCAACGTCCCGGCGTATTTCAAGAAGACGAAAGAAACAAGTACCCTTTGGTCTTCCACAACCAGAAATTCGGCCTCGCCCTTTGCCTGCATTTCCAAGCGATGAACAATGCGCTCGTGCTCGATTCCTGGCCTTATCTGCTTAATATGTGGTATGTCCGCTTCAGTTGCCATTCGGATGAGCATGATGAGTATTCCGAAACGCCACATTGCACACGTTATTCATCACGTTATTCATCACGTTATTCATCACGTTATTCATCACGTTATTCATCACGTTATTCATAATGCACCCACCGGCGTGCACCATAAAATTGCCCCAACGTCAGGGCGATCAAAATGGCAAAAAGCGTTAGCGATACCGCCGAAGCGTAGCCCATTTCAAAACCCTTGAACGCCTTTTCATAAATATACATGGCGATGACGCGCGATGCATCGCCCGGTCCGCCTTCGGTGAGCACCCATACGTTGTCGAAAATTTGAAATGCGCCGATCAGCGAAATCACGATGGCGAAGAAGGCGGTGGGCGAGATCAGCGGCAGCGTAATGTGGCGGAAGAGTTGAAGGCGGTTGGCGCCGTCGATTTGGGCGGCTTCATAATAGCTATTGGGGATGCCCTGGAGGCCAGCCAAATAGATGACCATGAGATAGCCGCAGCTCTTCCACACATCATAGATGATGGCCGAAATCAGCGCCCAATTGGAGCTGCTGAGCCACGGGACGGGTCCGAGACCGATTTGGCCCAACAGGTAATTTACGACACCGCGATCCTGAGTCAGCAGGAAGCGCCAGACGACAGCCAGCGACGCCGTCGTGGTCAGTACCGGAAAGAAAATCGAGGTGCGCAGGAAATAGCGCAGAACAGAGGGCATGCTGCGATTCACGCCCACGGCTAGCAGCAGCCCAAGCACATTATTGAGCAACGTGGCGCCGATGACCAAGCGCAAGGTATTCCAGTAAATGGTAAACATGCGCGTGTCGCTACCCAGGCGCGTAATGTTCCCAATGCCCGCCCACTTGGGTGGCGTGAGCAGGTCGTAGTGCAAAAAGACCAGTATCAGAGAAGCGATGATGGGCAAGGCCGTAAAGGTCAACAAGCCAATCAGCGCCGGTGTGGCAAAAAGCCAGCCCGCAATGGTTTCATGGCGCGCCAGCGTGCTGGGCGGCTGGGGCTGGGCCGCGCTGCGTAGACTGGCCGATGATATCTCAGTTGTCTGCATGAGCAAATTTGTTCCTGAACGGGCTCGCGAAGACCTGTCAGGTTTTTAGATGATTAAGAAAATGGGCGGGTAAACGGAGGCTGAGCTTGCCGAAGCCGGAGCCGCTTCGGCTTCGACAAGCTCAGCCTCCGCTCATGGTCCTGGTTCAATTCGTAAATCACCATAAAACCGACAGACCCGTACGGTGTTATTGAACTGTGTTTTAGCCCTGCTGCAACTTCTCCATCTCGGGCTGCAATTCATCGTGGGCGGCCTGGAGCGCTTCTTCCACGCTCTTTTCGCCATTCCAGATGGTGGCGTAGTGGCGATTGAGAATAGGTTCAATAATGTTAAAGTTGGTGGGCGATGGGACTGTGGCGGCATAGTCCAGCGACTCATAGAAGATGGCCGTGTTGCTCGGGCCATATTCGGCAAATTCAGGCATTTCAGCCACCGAGCGCAACGCAGGAATGTTGCCGCCAAGCTGCACCATATCCAACGACGCATCTGTGCCGGAGAGCAGTTTGACCACTTCCCACGCCTCTTGGGGGCTTGAACTGGAGGTGGAAACACCCCACCCATCGGTGCCGGCCACGGTTTTGAGCGGACCAGCGCGGTGGGGCTGATACTGCAAATCATACGTGGTAAAGTCCGACTCGAGCAAGCCGCTTATGCACCAGCGGCCACAGGTGCGCATAACCAAATTGCCGGCCAAGAATTGGGCGCCTTCATCCCAGCCTTCTGGGTTGGGGGCCACTTTGTGTTCGAGAATTAGGTCTGCAAGGAATTGTAGCGAATCCGCCACTTTGGGGTCAAGCAGATTGGACGCCGACCAGTCGGCCGTCAGCGGCGACGTATCATTGTTAAAGTACCAGGCCGCCATGCCAAACATACCGCTGCCCCAGAAGGAATAGGCATAGCGATCATCGGCGCTACCGCTCACCCGCGCCACCTTGGTGCAGACCTCCAGAAAATCCTCCCAAGTCCAGTCGCCAGCAGAGGGTTCAATGCCTGCTTCTTCAAAAATGGCCGTGTTGTAATAGGTGACCATGTTATTCCACGAGAAGGGATATTCCATCTGCTTGCCGTCTACCTGCAACATTTCGCGCAGCGTCACGTGGACATCGTTTTCCAGGGTTTCCTGGGCGGCACTGTCGGCAGCCAAGAAATCGTCCAGTGGCGTCAATACGTTTTTGGCCGAAAGCAGCCCCAGCCCCTCAATGGCAATCATGATCACGTCGATCTGCTCGCCACCAGCAATGCGCGTCAACAGCGTGTCTGAATAGCCATCCCACCCGCCATTGCCCCAGCCGTTGGCATTGACTTCTAAATTGATGCCGGCCAACTGGTCGGCCGCGCGCTCCAAAGAATTATCAAAAGTATTGACGGGCATAGAAGTGGTGGCAATAATATCAACTGCGTCCTGGGAAGGAGCGGCGGCGCCCCCTTCGCTGGTGGCCGCGGGGGCGGGTGAACAGGCAACCACGGCAGCGCCGGCCGTGGCCAGTGCGGTCAATCGCAACATCTCACGTCGGCTGAGAGTTCTTTTCGACATGGACATAATGGGGTTCTCCTTTGTTTAGAAAGCCTTATTAATGGAAGACGTAAAAAACCGGACCAATATCGCCAATATTGTTTTGGGAAATATGGAGATCGTAACGGATGATGGGATGCGCTTTAATCGTTGGGATAATATGGGAGCTCAACGATCGGATTGCATTCGGAGTTTCAACAAGCCTACAATATTCGTATTGATCTGTCAAACACGGTTCGCGAGCCAGGTGCATTTCGATTTGGAGGCGCACATAGGGCGGCAGGATAGAATCCTCCGCTAAAAGCGAGAAGCCGCCACAGCGGCTGGGCCCAAATCGCTGTGGCGATTTTTCAATGCTATACTCAGCTCTGAATGAGAACCGGAGTTTTATCACTCCGGTTGAGGCAGTAGAAAACGCCGGTTCTCATCTCAACCGCAGTATAGAAGCCCATTTCTAATGGTTGCTAATGGTTGCCCCCAACGTGAAACGCTCTCTCGCGAGCCGTTGTATCTCACTTTACCGGAGACGTACTTCCAAAGTGCGTTGGACCTGCGTAAAACTTATGCGGCTAATCATCCACTACCTTGACGGGCTGGCCGCCCTTGGCCACCGATTCATCAATGGCGTAGCAGATGGCCATGGATTTGTAGCTATCATAAATTGAGGCGTGCGATTCGACGTTTTGTTCCAGGCATTCCACAAAGTGGGCAATTTCAGCTTTAAAGGGATGGTGCGACACATCGCCGCTGTTGGGCGTAATGGTGGGGAAGCTCCAATATTCGCGGGCGCCGGGATACTTTTGTGAGGAGTAAACTTCATTGTTTTGAATCGAGCCGTTGGTGCCAAAAAGGCGGCAGTTAAAGCGATAGGGCGTATCGCCGTCGAGCAGGGCCGACAGTTTGCCCACAGCGCCATTGACAAAGCGCAGCGAAGCCACCACCACGGGGTCAAATTCAAAGGTCGTCACGCGCTTGGGCGGCGCCGCATATGCGCTCACTTCGTCCACTTCGCCACCCAGCCAGCGCAACATGTCCACGGCATGGCAGCCGCCGCTGAGAAAGGCGCTGCCCACCACATCTTTACGCGTAGAGGCGCTGCCCGGCCGCGCGCGCCGCGCCGGATGCCAATAGTCGGCCTCGCCATAGATCAGCTCGCCCAGCCCGCCATCATCGATGAGCTGACGCACGGTCTCAAATTGCGGATTCCAGCGCAGCACAAAGCTGGTGACGGTTTTAACGCCCGCCTTGGCCACCGCCTCGCGGATGGCGGCCGTCTGGGCGCGGGCAATGCCCACGGGCTTTTCGATCACAAGGTGCCGACCGGTCTGGGCCGCGGCCACACAGTGTTCAGCGCGCACGTTTGGCTGCGTACATGATACGACAATCTGGATGCGGTCATCGGCCAGAAATTCCGCCAGCGACGCATATTCCTTTCCCGGCACGCCGTGCGTCCGCAGCAGTTGGGTCGCCTTGCCCGGTGTGCGATTATAGATGCCGACGATTTCGGTCAGGGGATGGTCGTGAAAGGCTTTAATGTATTCGCCCGCTACCCAGCCTGCACCCAACAGACCTACTCCGTACATAATCTGCTCCTTTATTTGCCCTCATAATTGTCGGTACATCGCAACGGTATTGGCGATACAGGTGTTGGTCTCGATTGGTCTGTCCTGCCTCACTTTTTGCCATTGCGATCTACTGATTATTGATACTCATGGTCAGTGGCGGCTGTGTCGGCATGCTGCATACACAACGCCGCTCTTGTTATTTCACGGATCAATTGTATGCAAAAGTATAGTACCGATAATCGGGCGTCACGCCAAATAGCAACCTGGTTCGGGCCAGTGCAGACTTCGTGATAGCAACGGATTACCCCAGCCACTGAACGCGACTCGACTTACACAGCACTTGTGGCATGCACGGGTGGACCAGTCCGCCTTCAGCATAATTTTACGCAAGGCTTGTGGGTTTAGGTTGAGCCGATGTTTAATATGCTGCGGCAGCCACGGCAACGGCACTCTCAGCCTTTTCACCCATTTGGGTGCGCTCCTCAGCCGCTCTGAGGATCAAGCCCAGCATTTGCGGATAGCCAATGTCGGCCAGCTTGGCCATTTTGGCCAGATGTCCATCCCAGCACCAGCCCGGGTTGGGATTCGCCTCCAGCAGGCGCGGCGTGCCGTTGGCGTCCAAACGCCAATCAAAGCGCGCATAGTCGCGGCAGCCCAGCCGCTCATAGAGCTTGAGACAGCTGGCAATAAGAAAGCGCTCTGTCTCCTCGGGCAGATTGGCCGGAATAGAACGCAGTTGCCAGTAGGGTGAATCGGGGTCCCACTTGGCTTCGTACCCGCAAATCTTGGGCAATCCTTCCGGCAGCACCGAATAATCCTCTTCAATGACCGGCAACACCAAATACGATTCGGGCGGATTGCCGATAATCCCCACGCTAATATCCTTGCCGGTGAGAAAATTTTCTACCAGCACCGGCTTATCATAGCCAATGCGTTCGCGCACCTGCACCAGCGCGTTCTCCAGCTCAAGCACGTTGGCGCAGACGCTGTTCTGCGTAATGCCCACGCTGGAATCGCCAAAGTTGGGCTTGACGATCACCGGAAAATCAATGGGCAGTTCAATAAAGTTGATGTCATCGGTCTTTATAAAGAACCCTTGCGGCACCGGAATATCCATTTCCTGTGCCACGCCGCGCACCAGCGATTTATCGTAACAGTAGGCCAGACACTGGGGCGCGCCGCCGCTGTACGGAATGTTGAGCATTTCCAGCAGGGCCGGCACGTGCAGTTCTTTGGTGGCTTCGTTGTCGTAGCCTTCATCACATAGGTTAAAGACATAATCGATCTTGCCCTTGAGTTTGGCCAGATCGGTCATGAGCGTGTTGTGGTTGTTCAAATAGGTGAACTTGTAGCCAGGCAGTTCGGCCAGCGCCCGCTTTAGCTGGTCAATGGTGTGCAGATCGTCCTCGTCAAAATCGGCGTTGGGCTTGACCGTATCCTGCTTCAGCGGATCGCCCATGACGACGGCCACATGCTTTTGGGCAACGCGCGGTTGGCGCTTGGGCGTCCACGCCTTTTTGGCCAGCGCCGTAACCAAAATCCGGCGCTCCATCATGCCCAAATCTTGGTTGCGCTGCGAATCGGTGTGGATGGGCATATGAACGCCCGCGTTGGTAAAACCCGCATTGACCAGCAGCGTGCGGATGGCGTCCTGGCTGTAAAGCCGCTCGGCGTAGAACTGATCGGCAATTACGCCCTCTTTCACGTGCGTAATCACTTCGCGTGAAATCAACCGTTGGCGGTCTTTGGATAGCGAACGTTCGCGGCAGACAAAGTATTTCTTGTCGATCCATTCCCAAGAGCGCGGCTGAAAATTTTCGCGCACATAGTCACCATCAGTGAGATCAACCAGCAGATTGCCGTTGGGTTTGAGCACGCGCAATACCTCGCGCAGCACTTTTAGGTCGTCTTGGGCCGATTCAAAATAACCAAAGCTGTTGCCCGCAATGACAACATAGTCAAACTTGTCGTTGGGAAAAGGCAGTTTGCGAGCGTCGCCCTCTTTAAAGGTGACATTAAAGCCCGCTTTTTTATTAAGCGTTTTGGCGCGATTAATCAGATAGTGTGAACGATCCAGGCCAAAGAGGTTTTGATAGCCGCGCCGCGCCAGCTCCAGCGTGTGCCGACCTTGGCCACAGCAAAGGTCCAAAATAACGCTCTCTTTGGGAGCATGCAGAACATCGAGAAAAAGGTCAATCTCCCGTTTGGTGATGTTGGGGTCTTCCACCACATCGCCATCGGTGCGCAGATAATTTGCATTAAAAATCTGCCGCCACCAGTCACCTTTGACGTATGTTTCTAGATCTTCGACCGGGCCCAAAAATTTGGACCATTCTGCCTGACGGGAATCAGCTTGACGAGAGCCAGATTGACGAGAATCAGGCTGACGAGACTTGCCCGCATTGGGTCCGCTGGTCGCGCCAGCAGGAGCAGAGGGAGGTTGTGTTTTTTCTGCCTTCATTATAGGTTTAAAGTATCTCCTCACTTGAAATTGCCCGCATGAAACTCCTGCCCAACACTGGCATGGTTCATGGAGTTACAGAAGCATAAAACCAGATTTGATGCACCGCTGCCAGACGTACAAAATCGGCGGGCTTGCAGATGCAAACGCCGCCGATTTTTGTGCATTTATACAAGCGTGATCATATCACGATTGTGCGCCGAAATCAATAGGTTTGGGCCCCAATTTCTGGATCAATTTACTACGCAAAGCGGGCGTAGCAAATGCAGAATGCGTGCTCCTCTGCGTTGCGATCGGCTAATTTTTCACACCGCAATGTTGCCAATTTGGGCTGCATACGCAAACAACATATACTGGCAGCATGTTGAACCGACGATTACGCTACGCCGCCCTCACGCTATTCTCGCTTTGCTGGGGCTTGGCGCTCAGCTTAAACCAACCCGTGTACGCCTCGGAGCCCTGCAATCCGCCCAATGTAATTCCGCGTGAGGTGTGCGATTTCGATTCATTTCACGGCAGCCCGCCCCGCCAATTACCCAACGGCTGGACCGAGTTTATCTATTACGGCGACCCTACCTTTATGCAGGATAAGGATACGTTTTGGGGCGTACCCAGCCTGCGCATCTGGAGCGTGGGCGGTACGTTTGAAGTGGGGCTCTATACCCAGGTCGGGGTAACGCCCGGTGCGGGTTACCGGGCCAGCATTGCTTGGGGCGCGCCCAACAAGCCAGACACCTTCGGTCGTCAATTGGGCATCGACCCCACCGGCGGCACCGACCCCCGTTCACCCAATGTGGTGTGGGGACCCGAGCACTTTGGGCCGGGCCGCATTCTCAATTACCCGCCGCCCGATGTGAACATCGACGTGCGCGCTCGCGCCGTGGGCGACGTGATGACGGTCTTCTTCAAAGTGAATCATCCGCAAAGCCAGGGCGATGATTTGATTTTTGTGGATGCCATTGCGCTCTATCCCGACGAAAGCGCGCCGGCGGCTATCCAGCCGGTAGAAGCGGCGCCGCAAGAAGCGGCCCAAGAAGCCGCACCAGTGGCGGCCGCGCCGGCTGAAGCCGAAGTGGCCGTGGCATCCATTCCCACCGATACGCCCATTCCACCCACGGCCACGCCCACCGAGACGCCCTCGCCGACGCCCACAGCAACGGCCACCCCTACACCAACGGCCACGCCGTCGCCTACACCTACGTTGACGCCAACGCCCACGGCCACATGGACGCCGTGGCCCACGGCCACGCCCGAGAACGCCGGTCTTTCTGTGGAACAGGCGCAGCTTCAGCTGGCCAGCGCGGCGGCCAATGTAGAGCCGGCGCTGCTATTTTTGGTGGGCATCATTGGGTTTGGCGGAGCCGGAATCTTTGGCAGTTCGTATTGGTGGGTGAGACGGCGGAGATAAAATACGAGGTGAACAAAGCTGCATCCAGCCCTTTAGATGACTAGATGCAGCCTTATCTAGTGCCGCGAACATTTAATTTTTAGAAATCTCAACTCGGGCAAAAGTCATACGGGATTTCTACAAATTAAGCGGCCAGACAACTAGTCGCAATAGCTACGCAGCCAACTACAACTGCTGACGCAGCAAGTTGGATGCTAAGTGACTGATGGTTACCCCCTGTTGCTTCGCCTTCACTTGCAGTGCTTTGATGACGTCCTCTGCAATCTCAACTTCGAAATGGCGAGCGCGTAGTGAGCTAATAACTTCGACCGTGCGAAATTCGTCTAGATACTCTGTAGTATCGTGTGTATCCCAAAATTCGGCGGCTTCTTCGTATGTATTAAAGTTCTCCGGTGTTGGATCCATCTGTTTTTTATCCATGATAGTATTTCCTTTCGGAAGTAGTCATATCGCGTGCTGAAATTGGCAAAGCAGCGTTGTGGCGCTTGCGGATAAAGAAAACCACCAGATAACGCCCGGCCTCTGTTTGCCCATAAGCCAAATAGAGATCTTCACCTTTCACTTTGCCCTTTTCCCAGAATCTGACCAGCGGACGGCCAAACAGCACCTCTTCCACTTCTTTGGTGGTAACCCCATGTTTGGCGGCAAGTTTCTCGACGAATTGGCTATTCCAGATAATGTCGTAAAGTTCCACACTGGCCTCAACTCTTCGATATATTTTGTAGCGCCCTAAAAGAAAGCTTTGCAGCATCTACTTGTACATTTTAACACAGCTTATGCAGTCTCATCATCACTATTATTTTCCCCTGCCGCCACCGGCGTCAACACAATCTCTCCAAACATACCGTCCTGCTCGGCCAACAATTCGCGCTGCTTGATCAATTCCAGCACGGCCAAAAAGGTCACAATAACCTCCATGCGCGTGGCGCTTTGGCTGAGCAATTCGGTAAAAGAGACGGGCGTGGTGGGGCGCTCGCGCAGTTGCGCCCGCATAAGCCGTTGGGCGTCGCGGATGTAGTTGCGCACATTCTCAATCTGCTCGGCCACCGTAATGGGATAGGTGTGAACGCGCGGCACGGGTGGATCCGACGGCATGCGCTGGAGCGCCTTCTGCAGCGCCCGGTGCAGCAACGTCATATCTACGCCGCCCATATCCAACCGCTTATCCAATTGGGGGCCGGGCGCGGTGCGTACATATGCGCGCAGCCCGGCGTCGGTCCGCGCTTTGAGCTGGTTGGCCACCTCTTTGAACTGGCGATATTCAATGAGCTGACGGATCAGCGCATCACCGGGATCTTCCTCTTCTTCCTCATCCTTGGCCGTCGGTTTGGGCAGCAAATTGCGCGACTTGATCAAGAGCAGCCGCGAGGCGATGACCAAAAAATCGGCCAGTGCACCTGGCTCGATCTCCTCCAGCTGGTCAATGGTCTGCAAGTAGGCTTCGGTCACCACCATTAAGCTGATCTGGCTGATCTCCAGTTCGCGCCGCTCGATTAGATGCAGCAGCAGATCCAGCGGCCCTTCAAAGGCGGGCAGCGAAACAGGGTAGGAGGCGCCCAGTTCGCGATCTGCGTTGATGAAGTGGGGTGTAGTCATCCTCAAAAATCCACTTCAAATTCCCGAAAACGCCGTCCCAGGCGCGCCATCTCGTTGAGCATCTGACCGGTCTCCTCTTCGCTGCGACCATGAATCCGTTCCACGCGGCAACCGGCGTTGCGCAGCAGTTGCTCCTCCGCTTTGCTAATGCCCGATTCGCCGCCCACAATGGTGACATATTCGGCGTTTTTGGCGTCATTCAGGCTAAAACCCAAAGCAGGACGGAAGCGCGCCACATATTCCATGGCGTTCACCAAATCCTGCTGGCCCAGTGGACCGGGATAGGCGCGCTGCCAGAAAAGCATATAGTGGCGCATACTTTTGAGCCCCACGCCGCTCTGAATCTGTTCCACACGCTCAAAGAGCAGATCCCGCCAGCGGTTGCCCTGCGTCCACTCTGTGCCCGGGCAAACCGTTGTGTTCTCGGGGAATTCGCGATGTCCCCAAACGCGCGCCAGCGGCAGTTTGAACTCCTGAATAAGCCAAGCCACCAGATGCGCGCCCGCCCGCAGTTGCGCCGAGGTGGGGATGGCGCCGTTCATAAAGCTGCCGGCAAAGACGACCCCCACCGCCTGCTCGTTGTGCCGATACACGTGATAACTGACTGTCTCCAGATGATTGAGCTGGTCAATAGAGCCATCGGCATGCACAAAAAAATGATAGCCAATGCCGGGCCACGCCTCTTTATCGCGGCTGGGATCGGGGTTGATGTGCAGCTCGGCAATGCGTTGCGGCGTCATGGTGGGCGGCGTGGCCGTGTGATGAATGGCAATATGGGTCACCTGGCTCAGGCTGCGCGTCTTATAGCGCAACGTGGGGTGGCGCGGCAGCTGGTCGATCAGGCGGCGCATGGCGGGCTCGGGCACGGTTACGTTGGTGGTATGTTGCGCCTGTTCTGCCATTTCATTGAGCAGCCGCTGATACTCGGCTTCCAACTCTAGCTTTTGGGCGCGCACGGCCTGCCGTTCATCCTGCAAAATGCGGATTTGCTGCTCCTTCTGGCCAATCTGGTCGCGCAATTCCTGCTCGGCCTGTTCGGGGTTGTAGAGCCCAATGGAGCGGCGCATTGACGCCAGCAGCATCTCTTTCCATTTGTGACCGCGCTGCCATTGGCTGCCCGGCGATTCATGTTCAATAAATTCGCTAAGCCCCTTGATGTTTTCTACAGATACGTTGGGAAAGCGCTGCAAAAGCCAAGAGATGAGCTGGCCGCCGGCGTACAGCTGTTCGTCGCTGGGTGGGTCCGCGTTAAATTCACCCATAAAGGCCACGTTAATGGCCTGGGCCAGATAGGGCAAATCGGTGTCGACCACTTGGTTGAGCGGCTGAGTTTGGTGGACGTGTCCTTGCGAATCGATTACGTAATCATACAAAATGCCCGGCCACTCTTCACTGTGGATGCGGGCCAGCTCTTCCATGGGCACATCCGGCCCCACGCCGGTCTGGTTGATGACCAGATAGCGCACATCGGCAATGGGCCGCTCTACGTAGCGCGCGGATTGGCGCGGTAGCTGGTCGATCCGATTGTGGATGCGGATGCCCGTTTCCACTACTTCAGACTGCGTTTCCAGCGTTTGTTTGAGCTGGGCCAGTTCCGCCAGCGTCTGCTCATTGGCCAGCCGCGCCTTTTCACGTTCACCTTGCAGATGACGCAGCTGGTTTTGCAGCTCCTGATTTTCGGTTTGTAATTGGCCAATCTGCTCTTCAACCTGGCGCAGCTGCTCTTCGTTGCTGCCGCCGCTGAGCGACGCCAAGTTGAGCTTCACCTGGCGCAGCAGCAGCTCTTTCCAGGTAGGTCCACGGTAAAAGGTAACGCCCGGGCTTTTAGACTGGGTCAGCTCGCCCAAGCCCACAATGGCCTCTGCCGACAGCCCCAAATTCTGGATCAGCCAGGCGCAAAGGCGACCCGCGGCATCGAGCTGCATAATGGTGGGCGGCTGTTCGCCAAAGTCGCCCATGAGGCAGATATTTACACCTTGGCCGGACCAGGGCTGGTTAGGCTGCACCACCTCTTCCAGCCCGCTCACTTTGAGCACGCGGCCCAAACCGTCGATGACAAAATTATAGGCAATGCCCGGATAGCCCTGGCGAATATGCGCCTGCGCGATCACTTTCAGACTCAGCTGCGGGTCGGTCCCGGTGTGGTTGATGACCAGATAGCGAATCTGTTCCAGATTGCGATGGGCATAGGAGACGCCGTTGCGCGGCAGCGTGGGCCCAATATCGCTAAAGAGCGGCACGGGCAGATTGTGGCCATTCTGTTGCACACCATTGGCATCGATATGGGCAACGGGCGCAGGCGCCTCCACAATCAGCCAGCGCGTCAGCGCTTTGGAGCCCTGTTCCTTAAACCAAGTGACGCCCTCATGCACCATGTCCAGCTCCAGCGTATAGTTGCCGGGCTGGCTGGGCAGCGCAATGTGGGTAGACAACGTAATGCTTTCGCCGGGAGCCACATCCTGCGGCAGCTCTGTACGCAGATTCTGCTCGCGGCTCATGGGCAGTTGGCGGCGGTTGCGAAAGTAGTGATAGCCCAAGCGAAACGGGTGGCTGCCGCCCCAGTTCCAGGTCAGGTTGCCCGTGTTTTTGATGGTGATGAGAACATCGATTACTTCTCCTACCAGCAGCCGAGTGGGGAATTGGTCGCTGACCCATTCAACTTGATAGGGCTGGACCACCGCTTCTCGCTTGGCGCGATTGGCGGCGCGGACGGCTTCGGCATCGCGCGGGGTAGATGGGCGAGCGGCCGAGGGCGGGGGCGGGACCGCTTCTTCGGCAGTCGCTTCTACAGCCGGTTCCACGGCGGTTTGTGCGGCGCCGGCTGCGGGCTGTTGCGCATCGAGCGCGGCCGGTGGGGTCGCGGCCACGGAGCGACTGCGCCAGCGGTAATCCTGCTGCAGCGCCTGGGCAAAATCATCAATGATGCCCTGCTTACCCTCAATATAAAATTTATCAAAGCGGGGCCAACGGTGCAAGCAGAGCGCGCGAATCTGCTGATTGAGCGGCTCTTGATTCCAGGCGGCAATCTCAGCATACGCTTGCTGCACCCAGCCCCAGTTGACGTCCAGCCACGGGCCAGACTGGTCGGTCTCGGTAATGTAAGCGGCCAGGTGGCGCATGTCGGCGGGGATGGCCTGCATAAAGTCCTGAAACGCGCGGAATTCCAGATGGCGATTCTGAAAAGGCGGCGGCAGCTTTACATCACTGGTGATCTGGGCCGGGTCAGCGCCGTGGGTATAGGTATGCAGCGCAAAACCGTCACAACTTTTGGGGCCCAGCAACGCCAGAATGTCGCGGAAATATTGGACCCAATCCCCATTGGGGTTGCCAGGATAGGTGGTCTGCGTATTCCACGGCGCCACCGCCCCCACCAACACCTGGTCTTCTTCGTGGCCGGGCAGACGCTGGATGGCCGTGCGGCAGAGCTGATAGCAGCGGGCGTAAAGATTGGGCGTAATGCTTTCACCGGGGCTGATGATGGCGCCGCGCGTGGTGCGAATCTCGTCCGAATAGTCGGGCAGCACGTTAAAGCGCACGGGCAGCCCGTGGTGCAGCGGGTCCGCCTCATCCAGCACATCGCTCAGACCGCTGCCGTGGCGCGACCAATCGATCTGAATGCCGGGGCGCTCAACGGCATAGTTCATTTCGTTGCCGATGACCCAAATTTTGCAGCCGCGGCTGGTTTGCACAAAGTTGGCCACGCGGCGGGCAAAGGCTTCATACTGGCTGCTGTGCGGAATGGTGCCGTGGGGTTCGTAGCCGTAGTTGATGCGGCAGATGACGCCCAGCCCCTGCTCGCTAAATGGGCGAAAGTCAACGCCGCGCCGATCGTCCGGATCGCCGCCAATGGCCTCGCTAAAGACGATCCAGCCCGAGCGACCAGCCTGCAACATGAGCTGCTCGCCGCCTGGCTCGTAGATGCCAAAGATAGATTCTGTGTCGAACAATGGACGCAATGGGCGACTCCGACTTGGGATTTTGGGTCAACCGCTTGCAAGATATTGGCTACGCGGCGGTTGATATATGATCGGAACGCATTATAGCATAGATGGCCAAAAGCGAAGAGGTTGGCGGTATTTGGATGAGAGTCCTATTACGTTACGTGGTTATGAATATCCCCATAGTACAGCATTGGAAATCGGCAGATGCTATAATTGCGGTCGTAGTAATATCATTTCATTTGGCGATTTGAAACATGGCACACAACTGCCATGTTTCAGGAGATATTATGAAGAGAGATTGGTGGATTGGCGTGGTGATTTTGTGCGCAAGCGCCTTGTTTTGGACGATGCAGATAATAGATCCAGGTACTATCTGGCCTCCAATGAGTGCATTGCCGACGCCCACGCCCGAATGGGACGCAGTGTATTATCCATGCGGTGATGGTCGCCCACAACAGATGATGCAAGGCGAAGAGACGCGTGGCGCCGAAATTGATTTATGGCGCGATCAAGAGATAGTACATATCAAATTGCCATCAGATGTGTTTGTCGAAAATTATATCACGGAAAGCGAATGTGCGATGAATGTTCCATGTCCTCAACCACCGACATGGGGTTTCAAAAATGACGGTGGATCAAGAATTTTCGTGGACGCATGTGGAATTATTTTTGAACAGGGCGCTTCAGACCAATATAAGCAGCAATTCAAATGGCTCTATGATGCTCTGCCGCGATCCAGGCGTGTTGGTCTGGACGAATATCCAGAGGAATATAGAAAATATTTCGCCGATTGAAAATTGTCTACATTTAACGGGATTAGCCAAGCCTGAAGCCCCAGGGACCTTTGGCTTCTATTCGGCGCTGTACTATAATGGTACTCATTCTAAAGATTGTGTATATCCCTGAGTTCAAGATAGGACAACACGCTGCATGAGCAAAGCAAATTGGACAACCGTCAAAGAATATGAGGACATTACTTATCGCAAGGCGGACGGGGTGGCGCGCATTGCCTTTAACCGGCCCGAGGTGCGCAATGCGTTTCGGCCCAAGACGGTGGCCGAGCTGTTTGAGGCGTTTCTGGACGCCCGCGAGGACACATCGATTGGCGTGGTGCTCTTTTCCGCTGAGGGGCCATCGCCCAAAGATGGTGTCTATGCTTTTTGCAGCGGCGGCGATCAGCGCACGCGCGGCCATCAGGGCTATGTGGATGACGACGGCATGCCGCGGCTCAACATTTTGGAAGTGCAGCGGCTGATCCGCTTTATGCCCAAAGTGGTGATTGCCGTGGTGCCGGGCTGGGCCGTGGGCGGCGGTCATAGCCTGCACGTGGTCTGCGACCTGACGCTGGCCAGCCAGGAGCACGCCATTTTCAAGCAGACCGACGCCGATGTAACCTCGTTTGACGGTGGCTACGGCTCGGCCTATCTGGCCAAAATGGTGGGCCAAAAGCGCGCCCGTGAAATCTTCTTTCTGGGGCGCAACTACTCGGCGCAGGAGGCGTACGACATGGGCATGGTCAACGCCGTGATTCCTCACGCTGAGCTGGAGGATACAGCTTATGAATGGGCGCAGGAGATTCTAGCCAAGTCACCCACCTCCATCAAAATGCTCAAGTTTGCCTTCAACTTAACCGATGACGGCATGGTCGGGCAGCAGGTCTTTGCCGGTGAAGCCACCCGTCTGGCCTATATGACCGATGAGGCCAAAGAAGGACGCAACGCCTTTTTGGAGAAGCGCAAGCCGAATTTCAAGGATGTCAAGTGGATCCCGTAGAGTGGGGTTGACAAGATATATTATGGCTGAAAACATTGTGACCGAAAAAGCGCTCTTTCTATTCGTCTCCGGCGCCAGCACCTGTGTGCGCACGCCGGACTTACTCCGCGCATTACTGGCGCACGACTTCACCATCTACTCGGTGCTGACGCCCAATGTAGCGCAGGTAACCGCGCCGGCGCCGCTCATGGACGTGCCGGGCAACTACTGGCTGCACGCCTATCGTCAGCCGCCGCTGGATCGCTATCCCTTTGGCACGCTGCTGGTGGCGCCCTGCACCTTCAATACATTCAACAAGATTGCGCTGGGGCTGGCCGACAACCTGGCCACAGCCATGATTGCCGACGGCATCGGCGCCGGCTGCCGCACGGTCATCGCGCCATCCATGAACAGGGGTCTTTGGGCGCATCCGCAAACCAAAGCATCGCTGGCGCGATTGGAAAGCTGGGGCTGCGAACTAGTGCCACCCACTGTAACTGAACAGCAGGTCACGCTGGCGCCCATTGCCGACATTATCAAAACAATCCTGAATCAATAACGATTAAACCAAAAGTAATCAATCAACCACAGATTTGGCAGATGGCACAGATTCCTTTTCTGTCGCACAAAAATCTGCGTAAATTGTAGTGGTCAACTTGATGATAGAACGTCCGCCAGCGGTTGAAACCGCCGTCTGCTAGCGAAAGTACGCTAAAGCGCACTATTTACCATCCTCTTGACCAGTACAAAAATCTGCGTAAATCTGTTCAATCTGCAGTGCCAAAGAAATGAGGAAATAATGAAAATTGGTGTAAGTTCATATAGCTTTATCCGCCTGGTCACGTCGGGTCAGATGGACCAGATCGCCGTGATTGGCAAGGCCAAAGAGATTGGCTTTGACGTCATCGAATTCTCCAAAATCATTGTGCCAGAGGGCAAGACGCTGGACGGATATGCCGCCGAGCTGCGCGCCGAAGCGGACCGGCTGGGCATTGACATTGTCAATTACACCGTGGGGGCCGACTTCTTACGCGGCTCCAATGGCAATCTGCAAGCGGAGATCGAACGCGTCAAGGGTGAAGTGGATATTGCGGCCATTTTGGGCGTGCCGGGCATGCGCCACGACGCCACCAGCGGTTGGCCTGCCGACCATATTGGGCCCAAAAGCTTTGATGCTGCGCTGCCGCGGCTGGCCGAAGGCTGCCGCGCCGTGACTGAATATGCCGCCGCCAAAGGGATCAAAACCATGGTGGAGAATCACGGCTTCTTCTGCCAGGAAAGCACGCGCGTGGAAAAGCTAGTCACCGCCGTGGATCACGCCAACTTTGGCGTGCTCATCGACATGGGCAACTTCCTGTGCGCCGACGATGAGCCGGCCAGCGCCGTGGGCCGGCTCATGCCCTTTGCCTTTCACTGCCACGCCAAAGATTTCCACGTTCGGTCGGGCAATGAGGTGGCGCCGGGCCGCGGCTGGTTCCAATCGCGCGCCGGCAACTATCTGCGCGGAGCCATTATCGGCCACGGCAACGTGCCGGTGCTGCAATGTCTCAAGGTCATGCAGCGCGATGGCTACGACGGCGTACTTTCCATCGAGTATGAAGGCATTGAGGATGTGCTAACCGGCATTGAAATTGGCCACGAAAATCTGCGCCGCATGGTGGGGATGCTGAGCTAGTATGCGGCCTCAAAATGACAGGGGGACACGATGACTTCGACAAGCTCAGTCACCGTGTCCCCCTCTTATCTCGCCACCCGTTCCACCAGTAACAATTGCCTCTGACTCGCTTATGGATAAGAATTCCTGCCCATGCGGTAGCCGCAAAGAATATGCAGAGTGTTGTCAAGCGTTTCTAAACGGCGCTGCTTTGGCTCACACGCCCGAACAGCTCATGCGCTCGCGCTATACGGCGTTCCACCAAGGAAATATCGACTATTTGCTCGCCACCCAGCACCCTGCCCAACGCCAACCGGATGCGCGCCAAACGCTGGCGGAAACCGTGAGCCAAACCGAATGGCTGAGCCTGCGCGTGCTCAATGCCGTTGGCAACACGGTCGAATTTGTGGCATTTTATAGGCAGGATAGCCATCTGAATCAGTTACACGAAGTATCGCAGTTTGTGCGTGAAGATGGGCGCTGGTTCTATACGACCGGCGCCCATCTAATGCCCATTCAGCTTGGCCGCAATGACCCTTGTTGGTGCGGCAGCGGCAAAAAACGTAAAAAGTGCCACGGATAATTTTCCATGCCCATCACAACCAAACTCACCGGTGCTTTTGTCATCGGTTTTGATGGTGACGATCACGTCATCTATCCCAACGGCGAAGTCGTCTATCAGCGTGATACCATTCTTTTTGTGGGCCACGGCTACGATCAGCCCGTGGATCAAACCATTGATGCCGGCCAGGCCATTATCAGTCCGGGCTTCATCGACTTGGACGCGCTAGCCGATATTGATCACGCCATTTTGGATACCTGGAATCCGCCCCATTTGGATAGTGGTTTGCAGTGGTCCGAACGCTACTTCGAGCAGCGGCGCGATGTGTTCACGCTGGAAGAGGAAATTTTCAAGCGGCGCTATGCGCTGACTCAGCTCATTCTCAACGGCATTACCACCGCCATGCCCATTGCGGCCGAAACGTACAAAGGCTGGTGCGAAAGCTACGAAGAATTTGCTGCCGTGGTGGATATTGCCGGCGAACTGGGGCTACGCATGTACTTGGGGCCGAGCTACCGCGCCGGCATCAACGTGGTGCGCAACGATGGCAGCCGCACGGTGCTGTGGGAAGAGGCGCTGGGCGAACAAGGCTTGGACGACGCCATCCGCTTTGTGCAGGACTTTGACGGTGCGCACGACGGCTTGATCCGCGGCTGCCTATTGCCCTGTCGCATTGAGACGGTCACACCCGTGCTGCTGCGCCGCACCAAACAGGCCGCCGATGAATTGGGCTGCCACATCCGCCTGCACGCCCTGCAAAGCCTGGTGGAATTGCGGCTGCTGCGCCAGTGGTACGACAAGACGCCGCTGGAACTGTTACAAGAATTGGAATTGTTGGGGCCGCGTCTGTTGATTCCCCACGGCATCTACATCGGTGGTCATTCCGATACGGGCGAACCCTATCGCGGTGAACTAGCGCTGCTGGCCGACACGGGCACATCGATTATCCACTGCCCGCTGACCTCGGTGCGCTATGGCCACGCCCTCGATTCGTTTGACCGCTATCGGGCCGCCGGCGTCAACCTGGCGCTGGGCACCGATTCTTTCCCGCCCGATCTGATCCGCGGCATGGATTACGGCAATAATATTGCCAAGCTGGTCACCGGCGACAAAAGCGCGGGGTCGGCCGCCGACTATTTCCGCGCCGCCACGCTGGGTGGTGCGCAAGCCTTGGGCCGCGACGATTTGGGACGCCTGGCCCCTGGCGCCAAAGCGGACATCATCATCATCGACCTGAGCAAGCTGCGCACTGGCCCCATAGACGACCCCATCCGCACGCTGCTCATGAACTGTGGCGGCGCCGATGTGCGCACCGTGATTATCAACGGGCGTACGGTGATGCAGAACGGCGAAATTCCAGGCGTAGACGTGGCCCAAATGAAAGCCGATGGCCAGCGCTATTTTGCCAAGCTCAAAGCCGCCTACCCAGAGCGCGATGTACAACGACGTACGTTGGATGAACTATTCCCATCATCGTTTCGGATTATGGACGATAGCGCTGTTCATAGCGTAGACTAGCCACAAAAACACAAAAGCCACAGAATACGTAACGATTCAGGCGTTCCCTGAGCTTGTCAAAGGGAACACCGGCCTTCGACAAGCTCAGTCCTCGACTAGCTGAATATGAGCTCCCGCAGAGCCCATAACATCAGACAAAAGGAACAAATGACTGTGTCCGCCTATTTCGATCTCGGCTCCTATACGCGCCCGATTACAACCAGCTCATCCGACGCCCAGCTTTGGTTTGACCGCGGGCTGAACTGGTGCTACGGCTTTAACTTTGAGGAGGCCGTGCGCTGCTTTGAAAAAGCCGCCGAATTTGACCCCACCTGCGCCATGGCGCACTGGGGCATGGCCTATGCCGCCGGGCCTAATTACAACCTGACTTGGGAAGACTTGGGCTGGAAAGGCGCTCAGCACGTGGCGGCCCACTGTCGCGCCGCGTCGCAAAAGGCGCTGACCCTGCTGGATCATGCGTCTCCGCTGGAGCAGGCGCTGATCAAGGCGCTGTGTCAGCGCTTTCTGGCCGACCATTTTGAGGATGAAGCCCAATATGCCCAATGGGATGATGCCTATGCCGCGGCCATGCGGGCAGTCTATCGCGCCTATCCCGACGACTTGGATGTGAGTACGCTGTGCGCCGAAGCGCTCATGTGCCGCACACCCTGGCTGCTGTGGGATTTGCATAGCGCGCAACCAGCCGACGGCGCAGACACGCTCGAAGCCATTGCGATCATCGAACGGGCATTGGGCCAAATTGAGGCGCAGAAGCGGCCACCCCATCCCGGTCTGCTGCACCTGCACATTCACGCGCTGGAGATGTCGCCCACGCCCCACCGCGCCTTGCGCTCGGCGGATGCATTACGCGAGCTCGTGCCCGATGCGGGTCATCTATGCCACATGCCGTCGCACATTGACATTTTGTGCGGCCACTATCACAACGCGGTGGTGGCCAATCAGCGGGCCATTCAGGTCGATGCCAAATATGTGGCCCATGCCGGCGTGCGCAACGTCTACACCATGTATCGCACCCACAACCTGCACTTCAAGATCTATGCCGCCATGTTTCTGGGCCAATTTAAAACCGCGCTATCCACCGCTGATGAACTCATCGCCGCCCTGCCGGCAGAAGTGCTGCGCGTGGAAGAGCCCAACCTGGCCGACATTCTCGAATGTCTCATCTCCATGAAGCAACACGTGCTGATCCGCTTTGGCCAGTGGCAGATGATCTTGGACGAGCCGCTGCCGGATGACCAGGAGCTTTATTGCCACACCACAGCCATCTTGCACTATGCGAAAGGAATTGCTTATGCCGCCACCGGGCACGTGGCTGAGGCCCGGGCGGAACAGGCGCTCTTTGAGGCGGCTCGCGGGCGTGTGCCGGAAAGCCGCAACCATTTCAACAACTCTTCTGCCGATGTGCTGGCCGTGGCCGCCGAAATGCTGGCGGGGGAAATCGAGTATCGCCAGGGGAATTATGACTCAGCTTTTGCTCATCTGCGCCACTCTGTGTGGCTGGATGACAACCTGGCCTACGCCGAGCCGTGGGGCTGGATGCAGCCGGCGCGCCACGCTTTGGGTGCTTTGCTGCTGGAGCAAGAACACGTGGAAGATGCGCTGGCCGTTTACCGCGCCGACCTGGGGCTGGACAATACGCTCAATCGGCCTTCGCAACATCCCGAAAACGTGTGGAGCTTGCACGGTTACGTCGAGTGCTTGCGTCGCTTGGGGCGGGAGGCGGATGTGGCAACTATCCAGCCGCGGCTGGACTTGGCATTGGCGCGCGCTGACGTACCGATCCACGCGTCCTGTTTTTGCCGGTTGGAGGAGGAGTGTTGTCACTGAAGCTTTCTGCGTACAATCTCAACTGGTATCGTTCCTTTCGACAAGCTGAGAATGGACACAGATACACGCTGTTCAACACAGATTTTGACCAAAAACCGAGCTAGAAATCAGCGTAAATCCGCGTTAGCGAAGCGGCATCTGCGCACAAAATTCCGCTCTCCGACAAACCGTTAGAAGTTAGATATGATGCGATCGATAAAGGCTTCTCGCTGCGCTTTATCCATTTTAAGAAAAGGCGAACCCAGCTCATCATCTCCACAGCCCACTAGATAGGTAAAGTCAAGTGTGCGAAGCAAAGTCAGGCTGGCTTCAACATTGGCCAATTTATCGCTGCCCACGACCCAAGCATCACCGGCATTATAAAGAAAATCGCCTGTAAATAGATAACGCTCCTCATCATCCGTCCACAGAAAACAGACGCCGCCCGTGGTATGGCCTGGCGTTGGAATGACCTCCCAATCGTCTTCAAGATGATGTCGATTGAAAGCAAAGGGCGCCAGATCGCGCGGGCCGCGTTTACGTATTTTGGGTGCTTCAACCGTGCTGCATTGAATGGACGCCTGAAATTTATCGGCTACCGCCTGCAAACCGGCGCCAGCAAAATGAAAATCGGTTACATAAATCGCTTGGATACCGCCGGCATCGGCAATGGCCTCCAATTCATTGTTGACGGTTGCTTGCTTGGCCATGCGCGGCAGAAAAATATTCCCCCTCTCCCGTTTGAGCAAGTAGGAGTACCCCCATCCCGTTGAGCCAGCATCGCGATAGACTTTATAAATATTGTTGAGCAGTCTTTCCATTTGGATACCATCAATTAAGAGAAGATGCCTGGTTGACTGACAAATCTTATTTTACCGCCAAGATCGCAAAGAAACGCAAGGAATCTACTTGGGTACCCTTTGCGCACCTTCGCGCCCTTTGCGGTAGAAAGAGTAAATGTATCAGTCAATCAGGAGAAGATGCTCAATGGCATATAGCACGCCACAATCCAATTGGGGGCATCCACAATTTCGCTGATTTTGAGGTCGGCAGCGGCGCTGCATAGGCAATAGGCTTGGCTGCGCGCCAGGCCATGTTCGCGCTCGAGCCAGTCGATCATATAGCGCACGGCGTTTTGGCTGTTTACAAAGAGATCCGGCCCGTGGGCCGTAGTGCAAAAGGAGCCAAGCGTGTCGGTCTTGGTCAACGGGCTGGGCGTAATAAATTGCGGCTCGGGTATCGATTGCCCCTTGCGCAGATCAAAGCGCAAGGTCACCGTCATGGGTGATTCGATGCCCGTGCCAGAGACCTCGCCATCGCCCTGGGCGGCGTGACAATCGCCGGTGGAAAAGAGCGCCCCCGCCACATGCACGGGCAGGAAGAGCGTGGCTCCACGCGTCAAGCCACGGATGTCCATATTGCCGCCGTGAAAAGCCGGCGGCCCCGTAGGAATCTCACCAGCCTCTTTGGGCGCCACCCCCATGACGCCGCAGAAGGGCTCAAACGGCAATTTTACTTTGTCGCTATCGCGGAAGTGGCAAAAGTCACCCTCGAGCCGCCAGTGCTGCAAATAGGGATAGTCAAAATCCTTTTGCAGCAGCCCAAAGTTGGGCGCATGGCTGTTCCAGCCCCAGCCCTTGTGCACCAGGTCCAGAACCTCCACCACCAACACGTCGCCGGGCTGCGCGTCCTGCACCAACACCGGCCCCGTCAGCGGGTGGCCGCCGCCCCGTTTGCGATTGATAAAATCCTCCAGCGTCGACGTGGGCGTAAGCGCCTGGTTGCTGGCCTCGCGGCACTCAAAGGTGACGCTGTCCCCCGGCGCAATTTCCAACTGCGGCGCCAGCGAATTGTCCCATACGCGGTGGATGTTGTGATCGGGCAAATAGTGTTCAGTCATGATTATGCCTCACTCATTGGTTGAATTCGCGCGAATTGATTACTCAAACCGCTCAAACGGTAATCCTACATAATTTTCGGCCATGGTCGTGCGACCAGCCACAGAGCTGGTCAAATAATCCAGTTCGGCCAGTTGTAAGCGATGATTCAGCGAGTCGTCGTCAAATTTGTGCATCAGCGAAGTGAACCACCACGAGAAACGGATGGCCTTCCAGACCCGGCGCAGGCAAGCGTCCGAGTAGCGCGCCAGCAGACCGGTGCGCCCTTCGCCATAATGGGCGATAAACGCGCGGGAGAGATAATAGACATCCGCCGCCGCCAGGTTGAGCCCTTTGGCGCCGGTGGGCGGCACAATGTGGGCGGCATCGCCGGCCAAAAAGAGATTGCCAAAGCGCAGCGGCTCGGCCACAAAGCTGCGCAGCGGCGCAATGCTCATCTCCAATCGCGGCCCGGTGATCAGCTTGGCGGCGGTCTCCGGCGGCAGGCGACGCCGCAGTTCGTCCCAAAAGGCATCGTCGCTCCAGTTTTCCACCTTATCGTCCAAGCTGCACTGCACGTAGTAGCGGCTGCGCGTGTGCGACCGCATGCTGCACAGCGCAAAGCCGCGCTGGTGGTTGGCATAGATCAGCTCCTCATCTACCGGCGGCGTGTCGGACAGAATACCCAGCCAGCCAAAGGGATAGACCTTCTCAAAAAGCGTCAGCTTATCCGCCGGTACGCTCTGCCGCGACACGCCGTGATAGCCATCGCAGCCGGCCACAAAGTCGCAGATCAGTTCTTGGCGCTGGCCGTTCTCTTCGTAGATAATCCGCGGCCGGGCGCTGTCGTAATCTTCTACAGCCACGGCGGGCGCGCTGTATTTGAGCATGCCGCCTGCCGACAGCCGCGCGTCGATCAGGTCTTTGGTCACTTCGGTCTGGCCGTAGACCATGACGGTGCTGCCGCCGGTCAGCTCGCGCATGTTGATGCGCTCTGTGCGCCCGTCAAAGGCCAGCGCAAAGCCATCGTGTACCAAGCCCTCGGCATCCATGCGTTTGTGCACGCCCATTTCGCGCAGCATGTTGACCGTGCCCTGCTCCAGCACGCCAGCGCGAATGCGCGCCTCCACGTAGGCGCGACTTTGTCGCTCCAAAATGACCGACTCGATGCCGTGATTATGCAAAATTTGGGCAAGCATTAGCCCGGCCGGTCCCGAGCCAATAATGCCAACTTGAGTGCGCATGAGAATGTCCTCTTATGTAGGCCAAGTTTCCCAACTTGTCTAGTCGCTGGGCCAAGTTTTCCAACTTGGCCTACAATTGGGTGTTTGCTAAAAACGCACGCACGGTTTCCATATATTCAGTGCGGTCGTGGTTTTGAAAGGCCGCCATGGACATGCGCACCGGGTCGCCAAAGAAGTAGTATTCGTAGTGGGTCTGGCGGGCGCCAAAGGCCGAGAGCGCCGTATCCCAAGCCAGCCGAAAAAGGGGGATGCGGTCGGCGGCTTCTTGCCGCGCGCTCTGATAATAGCGCTCTATTTCCTCGGCCAGCGGACCATGCACATCGGCTGCGGTGGGCATAGCCACCAACCCGCTGGCCCCTAACTGGCGCACAATGTCGACCATCTTGGGGTAGAGGTGCGGATAGAGATTGCGGGCGGCGTCAATGGGGTCCCAAGCCGGCGTCATGACGCCGTAGGCATTGGGCGCGGCCTGCTGTTCGGCGGAAAAGCGGAAGGCCTTCATGGTTTCCAAATTGATCCAGATCTGGGTGATCTTGTCCTGCACGTGCTGAAACTGTTCAATGCCAATCGAATCGACCAGCAACGCGGCCAACCCCAGCAGAAACTCAGTCTTGGCAATGCTTTTGCAGAGCACCTGGTGCGCCATGTGAATCACGGCGCCAGTGGCTTTATAAGCTTGGTTGCAGAGTTGCACATCGCGATAGAGAAAGACCCGCTCCCACGGCACCAGTACGTCGTCAAAAAAGACCACGGCGTCCAGCTCCTCGTAGCGTGCGCCCAGCGGATGATCGTAGGTATTGCCCGTATAATCGAACGTCTCACGACACTGAAAGCTGAGGCCCGGCGTGTTGTTGGGAATGGCAAAGCCAAAGGCATATGGAGCGTCTTCTTCTGGGCTGCGCAATAGCGTAGAAGGGAAGACCATGATCTCATCCGAAATGGGCAGCGTGGCCAACATGCGCGCGCCGCGGATCACAAGGCCGGCGGCGGTCTCCTCTTTGACGCGGGCGGCCAGAAAGGGATCTTTCTGCTGCGCCATGCTGACGGCGCGATTGATCTGCGGATTGATCAGCGTGTGGGTGAGGACACAGGTCTTCTTCGCGCACTTTTTCATAATAGGCGCGCATATTATCGGCAAAGCCGTTGCGGTTTTCGTTCAGAAATTCAGCGCCGCCCGCGTACGCGGCTACAGCGCGGTTCAGATAATCGGGCATGCGGCCCATCATGCCCTGGAGTAAATTCAGCACGCAGATGCATGGCGTTGCCCAGACGGACCAGTTCCTCTTTGGCCGTGGGAATCAGGTGGGTAATGCCCACCGGTTCGCTGCTGCTGGGTGATTTATAAAGGCTAACGTCCGCGTGCGCCCACTGATGGTCATAGAGTGCGGCCAAGCTTTTAACGCCGTTCTGAATGCCCGGTTCTGCGGTAATATCCTGCACTTTTTGGCCGCGATGATACAGAGCCGGGGGCTGTTCTTTTAAGCGCTGGATTACTTCTGCGCCTCGTCGTGCGCCCATGATGCTCCTCCATCAAATCAATAATGTGTGAAAGCGATAAAACACTGTTTTACTCTGGGCGTGCGCCATATCTAAGTGATAGTATACCACAACGGGCGCCAATGCCGGCGCGCCGTTTACCGTGCATCCAACTTGCTGCGGGACAATCCGAAACTCTGACTTTTGCTGATTAACGAGTATAATAATGATGCAAACCCCGCAAAATCCAGAAGCAACCCATGACCAGCGCTTTGGAGTCCCATGCTCACCCAAGCCGAACGACAAACGATTGCCAATCGCCTGCTAACGGCCCACCGCACGCACACGCCCATTGCGTCGCCCAAACAGACCTTTCCCAGCATGGAAATGGTGGACGCGTATCACATTCAGCAGCTTTGTGTGGACCAGTGGGTCTCCGAAGGGGCAGCGGTTAAAGGATACAAAGTCGGATTGACTTCCAAAGCCATGCAGGAAGCATCGGGCATCAACGAGCCTGATTATGGCGCATTGCTGGATCGCTTCTTTATACCCGAATCTGCTGCCATCCATCACGCCAACTTCTTTGGTCCGCTGGTCGAAATTGAGCTGGCCTTTGTCATGAAGGCGAGCTTGGCCGGTCCCCACGTCAACGCCGCCGACGTGATTCGCGCCACCGATTTTGTGCTGCCCTCCATTGAGCTGGTGGATCGCCGTCTTTCCAATCGCGTGGGCGTAGTGGATACCATTTCGGATCTGGCCTCGTGCGGGGCGGTGATTCTAGGCGGCAACCCCATGCGACTCACCGATTTGGATATTCGCAGCGTGACCGGCAGCGTGATCAAAAATGGGGAAGTGCTGGCCACGGGCAGCGCCGCCGATGTGTTGGGCAATCCGGTCAACGCGGTTATCTGGCTGGCCAACAAGCTGCATGAATTTGGCGTCACCTTTCAGGCTGGCCACGTTATTTTGACCGGCTCCTTTGTCAAGTTAGTACCAGCCGCGCCGGGGATCACTTTGTGGCCCGCTTCGATAGCGGCTTTGGCGATGTAGAAATTACATTTGAATAGGGCAGAGGGGCAGGGAGATGTTGCGTCTGCTGACTTTGCAACCCTGCCCCTCTGTCCCTCTGCAATCTTTAGGAGAACTATGGCAACTATCACGTATCGAGGCGGGCTGTCTGTAGACGAAGTTCGCAACCAAGTAAAAGCCGATCAAATCTACAAGCTCTCATCCAATGAAAATCCGCGCGGACCGTCACCACTGGTGGTGCAGGCGATTCAAGAAGCCGCGCTCGCCCTCAATTCTTATCCGCCGCGCAGCGATGATGCGCTGCGCCAGGCCCTGGTGGACACATACGACTGCGGTCTGACGCTCGACCACTTTGTGTGCACCAACAGCGGCTCAGAGGCGCTGCAGATCATTGCCCGCGCCTTTTTAGAAGCGGGTGATGAGTTTGTGGTCTGTTCACCCACCTTTGGCGCGTATGTGCGCTTTGCGTCCACCCAGGGCGCCATTCCGGTGGACGCGCCACTGCGGGCGGCCGATTTTACCCATGATGTAGACGCCATTCTGGCCGCCATTACCGAGCGCACTCGGCTTGTCTTTATCTGCAACCCCAACAATCCCACCGGCGTCATTATGCCCGCCGCCGATTTTGACCGGCTGGTGGCCAATATACCGCCGCACGTAACCATTGTGGCCGACCAGGTCTATGAACATTACGTGCAGCGGACGGACTTTCCCGACACGGTGAGTCACGTATTGGCGGGCAAGCCAATTATGATTGTGCAGACCTTTTCTAAAAGTTATGGGTTGGCCGGTCTGCGGCTGGGCTATGTGATTGCGCCACCGGAGCTTGGCGAGCGCCTGCGTGGGCAATTGCGCAACTTCCACATGAACAGCATCTCGCTGGCTGCCGGTATTGCCGCTTTGCAGGATAAAGCGTATGTGCAGGAATCAGCGCGGTTGGCGGAAGAAGGCAAGGCATATCTATATGGCGAACTCGAACGGCTGGAGGTACAGACCTGGCCCAGCGAAGGGCAACTTTGTATTGATTCGACCCTCCGCGCCCACCGCCGCAGTTTATCAGCAGCTGCTGGAGCGCGGCGTCATGGTGCGTCAGACCGACATGTTTGGTTACCCCGAGGGATTGCGGGTGACGGTTGGCTCGGCGGAAGCGAATGCGGCCTTTATTGCGGCGCTGGAAGAGATATTGTAGAGAATGGTTCCTTGGGTGATTGATTCATTGGTTCATTGGGTTGCATATCCCCAATCACCCAAGGAACCAATTTACCAATGGACGAACGGACTTTTACCATGCCCAATGGACGGCTCCAAGACAAAATTGCCCTTGTGACCGGCGCGGCTTCCGGCATTGGTCGGGCCACGGTGCTGCGCTTTGCCAGAGAAGGAGCACACGTCATCGCCACCGATCTCAACATGCAGGCGTTGCAGGCACTGGCTGCGGAAGCTGGCGCAGACACCCATCCCATTGTGCCCGTGCTGTGTGACGTGACCAAGGTGGATGACACGACGCGCGTGGTGGCCGACGCCATGGCCCAATATGGACGGCTGGATGTGCTGGTCAACTCGGCGGGGATTACGCCGCGCACGGTCGACCCCGCCGCCGATATTGCCACGCGCTGGGACGCCGTCATGCGCGTCAACGCGCGAGGGACCATGCTCATGTGTCACGCCGCAGTGGCCGCTATGCAGCAGAATGGCGGCGGGTCCATTGTCAACATTGCATCGATCATGGGGCTGGTGGGCTATCCAACCAGCCTGCCTTTCTCCGATGGCTTTAGCGCCTATCCGCAAAGCAAAGGCGCCGTGATCCAGTTGACGCGCGACCTGGGCGTGCGCGTGGCCGCAGACGGCATCCGCGTCAACGCGGTCTGTCCCGGGTTTGTCTACACCGCGCTGACCGCCAACGTGACCGGCGACCCCGCTGTGCACACCAAGATGCAGGAATTGCACCCCATGGGTCGCTTGGGCCAGCCAGAGGAGATTGCCAACGTGATCCTCTTTTTAGCCTCCGATGAGGCGTCATTTGTGACGGGCGCGGCCTGGACAGTGGATGGTGGATACACGGCAGAGTGAGAAGATGTTTGACACGCTTAAAAGCGACGACAATTCTGCCCAGAGAAAGGGGCATCATCATAGCCAAATGGTATAAGTTAGCGGCCAAAGCTGTTAAGTTTTTTATGGGTAGGACCTGTAGACCAGGTTTTGCAAACCGGACAGGTCTTCGACAAACCAACCAACTGCATAAGTCCTAATTGGGGAAAAAGAGACAAACAACGTGCCATCTAAAGCGCAGATCGTAATACCGCCAGAAAGTGAGCTATACGAGAGTCTCTACAATATGGCCGCGCACCAGCGCATGGTCTTTTTTGCCGGACTGCCCGGCGTGGGCAAGAGCCTTTTCCTGCAACAGCTGGCGCTGATGGCGCACGAAGCCGGGCGCACTGTGCACCTGCTGCAATGGGACGTGACTCGACCATCTTTTGAAACGCCAGACATTTTGGCCCGCTACCCGGAAGTGGATGGCGTGACCCATGCCGCTATTCGCAAGGGAGTGGGGCTGTGGGCGCGCGGCGCCATTCAACGCTGGCATGAACGTCACGGCGATCTCGCCCATTTGCTCATTGGCGAAGTGCCGCTGGTAGGCAATCGGCTGATTGAGCTGACGCAACGCACAGACGATGCGGTGGAAGCGCTGCTAGCCGGTGCGCAGACGCGTTTTGCCATTCCCACGCCCTCACGCGCAGTGCGCCAAGTGATTGAGGCCGCGCGCGAAGCATCCATGTCCAATCCACAACACGAAAAAGAGCGCGCCGATGCACCGCCCCACGTGCTGCGGGCGATGTGGGATGATCTTTACCAGTTGGCGCAGCAGCTGCACATTGCACCGCCCAATGCCAACGGCGAAAACGTGGCCTATGATCCGGCGATTTATGCCGGTGTGTATCAGCACCTGCTGCAACATCGGCAGACTATTGTATTACCCGTTGACAATGTACTGCCCAAGGTTGGTTCCGTATATGACATCGACGCGCCCATTCAGGAGCTGCACGCCACCGCCGCCGAAGCCATCCAATGTATGCAGCATATCCAAAACACCTTTACGGATGAACAGCTTGCCGCCCAGGTAAAGCAGTGGTATAACGCGTAAAATTGATGGGCTGTCGAGGGCTGCGTAAGTCGTGAAATTGTACAAATAAATGTCCCTGTTCGACAGGCTCAGAGATGACTGTAGCTGGACCCGCTACCGTTAGCGAATTTTGCAGTTCTAATCAACCTTTCCCGGAGGACTCTATGAAGCTCGCCCGCTTTGCCTATAACGGCGCCGTCCACAACGCTACCTATGAAAGTGACCAGCTCATGGTTGGCTCGGTCGCCTATGATCCGAACGATGTAATGTGGCTGCCGCCAGTGGATCCGCGTGGCAGCACGGCCATTGGCGTGGCGCTGGGCTATGCCACCCACGCCGCCGAGCTCAAGCTGGATGTGCCGAACTATCCGATTCTGTTTCACAAAATGGGCACGTCACATATTGGGCATAAGGCGAAGATTGTTAAGCCCGACGTGGAGTATATGCATTACGAGGGTGAACTGGTGGTGGTGATTGGCCGCGCTTGCCGTAATGTCAAACCAGAGCAGGCGTTAGCGTACGTCATGGGCTATACCATTGGCAACGAATGCACCGTGCGCGATTTTGTGACCAACTACTATCGACCGCCGGTCAAGGCCAAGGGCTTCGACACCTTTGGTCCCATGGGGCCGCTGCTGGTGACGGCGGACGAGATTGATCCCACCAACAGCAACATTCGCACCTACGTTAACGGCGAACTCAAGCAGGACGACAACACGCGTCACCTGCGCCACAGCGTGGCCGAACTGATCGCCTATATCTCCGAATTCAAAACGCTGGAGCCGGGCGACACCATCTGGTCCGGCACGCCCGAGGGCATTTCACACATTTACGCCGGCGACGTGATCCGCGTGGAGATTGACGGGATCGGGGCGCTGGAGAATGAGGTAGTGGATGCGCTTAAATAAAGACCGCTGGCGAAACATGAAACCGTTCTGCTAAAGCGCGAATCTGACGCACGTTGAGTTCGCGTTTGCCGGCGAGAATTTCAGAAACAACGCCCTGTGAACCGATTTCGGACAGTTCGGCTTGTTTGAGATTGTGCTCTTCCATTAAATATTGCAATGCGTCTGCGCCCGTGACCATCGGCATGGGAAAATGTGTATCTTCGTATGCCTGAATGAGGATGCCCAAGGTATCCAGCAGTTCGTAGAGCGGATGGCTTTCATTGGCGCCAACTTTATCCAGGAGTTCGTTTAATCGTTCGACGGCCTGATCATAGCCAGCCTCGCTATGTATGTCGAGGAATGGCTGAACGGCCAGCCAATGGGTCTCGATTTCCGGGGTTAAAGTAGTCATCGTTTCCAGGCTCCTTTAGCGTATTCGCCATGCGTCAGCACTGCACGCACATAAACTTTACCACGACTAAAATGAATGGAGGCGATCAAACGATATTTATTGCCTCCAATATTAAAGACAATCAGATCTCCAACTCGATCTGCCGAAGGGAAAGTTTTACGCAAGGCGTCAAAGCTTTCAAACTCGCTTTGGCTAACAATTTTGAACCAGCGCGCTAATGCAGATTCGCTGTCGGGATAAATTTCCCAAAAGTCGCGCAGGGCTTTCTTCGAAATGATATGCATGGCAACTCTATCTCATTTTGAGATTTCATCAACTAAAGGGATTATATGGCAACCACCGCCCACGCGTCAAATGTAGAAACAAATCGCACCAAAGCCGCCGATCTACGCGTCCAACTGACCGGCCAAACCGTCCAGCACTTTATCAACGGCGCCCATGTTGACTCGCTCGGTGGCGCCACCTTTGACACCATGTCGCCCGCGGATAACGCGGTCCTGTGTCAGGTAGCCGCCGGACAAGCCGCCGACATTGACCGCGCCGCGCAAGCCGCCAAAGCCGCCTTCCCCGCCTGGCGCGATATGCCGGCCAAAAAACGTCAACAGCTGCTGCACCGCGTCGCCGATCTGATCGAAGCCAACGCCGATGAAATCGCGCTGACCGAAGTCATCGACACCGGCCAAACCATCCGCTTTATGACCAGCGCCGCCGCCCGCGCCGCCGAAAACTTTCGCTTCTTTGCCGACCGCATCGAAGGTGCGCAGGATGGGCTGAGCCTGCCCAGTCCCGAGCACATCAACTACACCTTGCGCCAACCCATTGGCCCGGTGGGCGTGATCACGCCCTGGAATACGCCCTTTATGCTCAGCACGTGGAAGATCGCCCCCGCCCTTGCCGCCGGTTGCACCGTGGTCCACAAGCCCGCTGAGTGGAGTCCATTAACGGCGGCGCGGCTAGTTGAGATCATGCATGAGGCGGGCATTCCGGCCGGCGTGGTCAACACAGTACACGGCATTGGCGAAGTGGCAGGCAAAGCGCTGACCGAGCATCCCGACATCAAGGCCATTGCCTTTGTGGGCGAATCGGCCACCGGCAGCGCCATTATGCAACAGGGCGCTGCCACGCTCAAGCGGGTCCATTTTGAGCTGGGTGGCAAGAACCCCACCGTGGTCTTTGCCGACGCCGATCTGGAGCGGGCGCTGGACGCCACCATCTTTATGATCTATAGCCTGAACGGCGAACGCTGCACCTCGGGCAGCCGCCTGCTGGTGGAGCGCTCGATCCACGATGAGTTTGTGGAGAAGCTGGCCGCCCGCGTGGCCAAAATTAAAGTGGGCGACCCGCTGGACCCGGCCACCGACATCGGTCCGCTGATCCACCCGCGCCACATCGAAAAAGTGATGCGCTACGTGCAAGTGGGGCAGGATGAGGGCGCGACATTGGCCACCGGCGGCAGGCGGCTCAACGGCGATCTGGCCAACGGCAACTATTTCGCCGCCACGCTCTTTACCAACGCCAGCCGCCACATGCGCATTGCGTGCGAGGAGGTCTTTGGCCCCTTCCTCACCGTCATCCCCTTTGACAGCGAGGCCGAAGCGCTGGAGATTGCCAACGAGGTGCGCTACGGGCTGGCCGGTTACCTGTGGACCAACAACGTGGCCCGCGCCCATCGTTTTGCCCAGGCGCTGGATGTGGGCATGGTCTGGGTCAACTCGCAGAACGTGCGCCATTTGCCCACGCCCTTTGGCGGCATGAAGGCCAGCGGCATCGGCCGCGATGGCGGCGATTACAGCTTCGATTTTTACATGGAGACCAAAAATATCGCCGTGGCGCTGGGGGACCACCGCATTCCAAGGATGGGGGTATAAAGGAGAAGTTCGACTTTTCAAAAAAGTCGAACTTCTCAAAAGTAGCTACTCTGCCCGCATTTCGTCTATGGTCATTCCCAAACGTTTGAGGAACAATTGTTGAGCAGGTGTTACAATAGCCTGCACTTTTTCAACTATTGCGTTGCCCACAACGTGAGCGGCCGGCGACCCTTCATGTTCTGTGGAGGAAGCCTGGGCAAAGGCGCGCAATATGCGTGTATTGCGCGCTAACAGGTCGTTGGCAAGCCGCGATATTGCCTGTTTACTTTCATCGTCCAGGCTCTCGAACTCGCCCAGTTGCGTCCATGCTTCGTTATAGTCGTGTGCAAGCTGGCGATACTGTTCCGGATGTTCTTCAATGTAAAGCACCATTGGAGAAATAATTTCCGCGCGTGCATCCTTTTCGGGGAAGGTAGCCATCATCTTCTCCGTCTCGCGCTCAAACTGCAGCAGCGATTCGTTGAGTTCATCGGGGATGAGCTCGGCATGTGTGGTCAGTATTTTGTCCACATAGAGTTCGGGATGCCCATCAACCTGTTGTACATCGATCGTTTCCTGCGTCATGAGCTGTTTGATCCTTTCCTTGCGTTCGGCAAGTTCTACTAGTTCTGTTTCAATCTCATCAAGCTTGGCGGCCAACGTCAAGCGCAGCGCGTCCGCTGGCTTGGGCGCCTCCAACACGGCGCGAATCTGGGCCAAGGGCAGACCAAAGCGGCGCAGTTCACAGATAGTGCGCAGCCGCCATAGATCCCGACCGGTATACAGCCGATAATCCGATTCCGTGCGCTCTGGCTCCGGCAGCAGACCAATTTTGTGATAGTGGCGCACCGTCTTGGTGGTGATGCCAAACAGGTCGGCGACCTCTTTGATATAGAGAAACGTGCGTTTTGTAGCTACATTTGGAGTCGACATATAATCAGTATACAGGTTGCCCTTGGGGCAATGTCAAGAGGCAATTTGAAAGAACGAAGATGAAATGTATAACCCGCCGCATCTCGGCGAAATTATAAAAGGCTTGTGGCTCCATCCACTCGACATGAGCATTATGGATGCTGCTGAAGCGATGCGGATCAGCCGCAAATTGCTCTCAACAATTGTTAATGGCAAAGGACGCGTGACGCCAGAGATGGCTGTGCGCCTTTCCATTGCGCTGGGCAGCAGCCCGGAGAGCTAGCTGGGGCATCAAGCCGCCCATGATTTGTAGAAATTGAAAACATCGCCATGAGTTGAAAGTCGTGCCACTCTTGATGGATTAACCCATCTCCTAAAAGAATTCGAGTAAATCCAATGCCAATCCGACATCCTACCGCTAATCCACCCTTCAACATCATCCGCATGAGCCACGTCGAGCTGGGCGTGACCAATCTGGAGCACTCCCGCCACTTCTACGTGGACACGTTGGGCATGGTTGAAACTGAGCAGGTGGGCCATTCGCTCTACTTACGAGGTTTAGAGGAGCGCAATCACCATTCGTTTGTGCTGACGGAGATGGATGAACCGGCAGCATTGCGGTTGGGGTTCAAGGTGGCGGCAGAGCAGGATTTGGATTTGATTGCACACCGTCAGACAGAGCTGGGGTTGCCGACGACGTGGGCGGAGCAATATGCGCAAGGACGCACGCTACAAAGCCGCGATCCGCTGGGGACGCCGCTGGAGTTCTATTATGAAATGAAGCAAGTGGAACGCCGCCTGCAAAAATATGGCGACTATCGAGGCGTCCACCCCATGCGCATTGACCACTTTAACTGTTTTACGCCCAACGTACAGGCTTCTCACGACTATTATGCCAATGAGTTGGGCTTTCGCACCACCGAATACACCGAAACCGATGACGACCGCGACCCGCCCGCATTGTGGGCAGTCTGGATGCACCGCAAGGGCAACGTCCACGATATGGCACTCACCAACGGGCGTGGTCCACGGCTGCACCACACGGCCATTTGGGCGCCCACCGCCCTGCACATCATCCACCTGTGCGACCTCATGTCGACCACCGGTTATCTGGCCAACCTGGAGCGCGGCCCCGGTCGCCACGGCATCTCCAACGCCTTTTTCCTCTACGTGCGCGACCCGGACGGCCACCGCATTGAAATCTACACCAGCGACTATATGACCGTGGACCCAGACTTTGAGCCCATCCGCTGGGGGCTGCGCGACGCCCAGCGCCAAACGCTTTGGGGTCACGCCGCACCCCAATCTTGGTTTGAGGAAGGCACGGTCTTTGCGGGGGTCGATGTAGTTGATTCCGCGCTGGATGCTGCGCCCATTGTTGCGCCGGGGCATTAGCATCTGCCGCAAAATCTGCTAGCAAGTGAAAAAAGAAATGGGCCGCAGACGAACGCGGATATTTATCTGCGTTCGTCTGCGTTTATCCGCAGTTCCGCTTATGGCGTCACGACCGGCAGCGTTGCCACATCCACCGATACGTCTACCTGATCGGCGGCCACCCAGCCGGTGGCTCCATCATCCAGCGTGACCTGAAGCCAGGCGCTATCCTCGCTGCGCCCTAGCACAGCCATCTGCTGGCCGGCGCCCACGAGATTGACCTGTTCAGCCGTACCGTCTGGGGCGGTGAGAATGGCGGTATCAGCATTGCGCGCCGTGGCGGCCGGTTCAGCAGGCGCTTCCTCGGCGGGAACATCGGTGGGTGTGGGTTCGGCTTCTTCCACCGGCTCCACCGTGGGCGTCGGCTCTGTGGCGGGCGCTTCTGGCGTAGGCGTGGGCTCTTCGGGAACAGGCGTGGCCGCTTGTTCGCCCGCCGGCGTATTGGTGGGCGTCAGTTCTGCGGCTGGTGGCGCCTCTGCGGCATCCGCCACCACAACCGTTACCTCCTGTGCCAATTCCCCGGCGGCGTTGCGCGCTACCAAGCGATATATGGTGGTCTGCTCCGGTGAAACCGCGCGCACGGATGGTGCGGTCACGCCTTCTTCAGCGCCATCAATAACCAGAAATGCGCTTTCCGCCCCGCTGAGGTCCCAGCTCAGAATGGCCTGTTCGCCCACCGTAATTTCATAGCGATCGGCGCGGAAATAGCTGATGACGGGGAGCTGTTCAGCGCCCGGCAGCGGCGTGGCTGTGGCGTCTGCCGGCGCCACCATGATCGTCAGACGCCGCATGGATTCGCCCTGGTCGTTGCGCGCAATCAGGTCATAGCTAATGGTCTTCTCTGGAGTGACTACAGTGCTGCCCGGGGCGACCACGCCCTGCTCGGCGCCGGTGGCGCCATCCAGCGCCACTTCGCGCAAAAAGGCGCCATCGTAGGCTTTGGCCAGATCCCAGCTCAAGGTGACCTGCTGACCAGGCGACACCCAATATTGGCTGGCTTTGAAGTAGGCAATGGCCGGCGTGCCGGGCACCACAATTTCATAGTAAACCACTTGGCCAAAAGAGTTCCCCACCGGGTCGGCCATGATCCATTGGCCTTGATAGCGCCCGGCCTCAGATGCCGATACCAGCGGGATTTCGGCGTTGAACTCGGCGCCCGGTGCGACTTCGGTCCCAATGGCCATGCTATCGGGACCGCCAAGCTGATCCCCACCGGCAAAGCGTAGCTGGTAGTCTCCGCCCCAGGTGCAGGTGCCCGTATTGCGGATGCGCCACGTCTTTACCGTGGCCGTATCCGGCTGCACTTCCGCGCCATCGGGCAGAGTAACATCGCCAGCAAAGGCGGCATTATTGGTACAACTATCGGGCGAGGGCGACGCTGCCGCCTGCTCTTGCGTATCTGGCGCCAAGGTGGCCGTAACCGACGCCGCGGGTGTGGCAGTGGTTTCCGCAGTTGCACCCGCTTGCGGCGTCACGTCGATGCTCATGGCTTCTGGCGCGGCGGTGCGACTCTGCCGCCAAAGCGCAACCCCAATGAGTAAGACGATGAGTGCGACAACGGTTGAAAGGATAATATTTCGAGTCTTGCTATCAATCTTCACTGTTCCCTCTTTCTAACTACAGAGCATACCATAGCTGACCTGGCCATTTTCCCGCTAGGCTTGCGTAAGTCCTCATCTATTGTAGTTGCCTTTGGGGGCGACTTCTCTCCTCACAAAGGACCACCCTACTTCGCTTGACATATGCATACGCTACGCAACCTGACGCTTATTCTACGCTGGCGGGCACGAGCAATGCTTGCCGCCATTTTGAGAGGATAAAAGAACGGGGGAATTGTTCAGCAGAATTCAGAAATTTTGCAAAACAAAAACCAGGCTTTCCCTGCCAGTATTACGCTGACTTCGACAGGAAAAGCCTGATTTCTAAGCCCAGCCACCATTATAGATTTCTACCACCTAACGCGGCGGCAATTTGGGCAAGCTGCGTTTGGGGCGTGTGGACAAATCGGGCTTGAGCAACGTGGTGTGGGCCAGCAGTTGCAGCGTCTCGGCAATGGCCTGCTCCAGCTGTGAATCGCGACCATCGACATAATCCTGAGGCGTAATGTCGACTTCAATATCCGGCTCGGTCCCGTAGTTTTCGACCTCCCAGCCCACGTCCTCGACCCAGAAGCTAAACTCTGGCTGCGTGGTGATGGTGCCGTCCACCAGCGGTGAACTGGGCGAAATGCCAATAACGCCACCCCAGGTGCGCTTGCCGATCAGCGGTCCCAGCTTCATGAGCTTGAAGGCGTGGCAAAAAATGTCGCCATCGCTGGCCGCGTGCTCGTTGGTCAGCGCCACCATGGGGCCAGCCACCGAGTCAATTGGATAGGGCGTCAGGCTGCCCCAGCGCGGCAGATCGTAGCCAATGCGGCGACGCGCCAACTTTTCCAAAATAAGCTGGCTCACATGACCGCCGCCATTGTAGCGCACGTCCACAATAAGAGCATCACGGTCGGTCTCCGCCAGATAGCCGCGATGAAATTCGGCGTAGCCGGTTGCGCTCATATCGGGAATGTGTACATACCCAACACGGCCATCAGTGGCCTCATGCACCTGGCGGCGGTTTCCCTCCACCCAGGCGCGGTAGCGCGCCGCGGCTTCGCTACGCAACGTTTTGACCACAGCCACGCGCGGGCCGGGTGGCTCTTTTGCCGTTTGACCGTGGGCATCATCCGCCCTAGGACTGTCGTGCGGCGCTTCTACCGTTGCTGAATCCGCCTGCGCCTGGTTTGCCTTTGGTTTGGCCTTTTTCTTACTGGTGCGCTTGGATGGTTTCTCCATAGGCTCAGCCACGGCTTCGGCGGTCTCCGCGGCATCCGCAGCCAACGTGTGGCCGGCATCTTGCGCGGCTTCCGGCGCCGGCGGTCGCGGCGCCAACGTCAACAGCACCTCTTGGCCTGCATAGTTGACCAACAATTGCGCCGGACTGGTTTCGGCATCCACCGGCTGGCCATTGACCGCAATGATCACATCACCGGGCTTCACGTCCACCCCAGGCGCGGCCAGGGGCGACGTACAGTCGGGCGCCCAAGAGTCGCCCAAAATCAGCTCGCCCACCACGTAACCGCCGGCCTCGGCGTCCCAGGTTAATTCGGCCCCCAAATGGGCCTGCGAATAATAGGGGCCATAGCGATAGTCACCGCCCAATTCATAGGCGTGGCTGGTGCCCAACTCACCCTGCATTTCCCACACCAGGTCGCTAAATTCGCTGCGGCAGCTGACGCGGTCAATCAGCGGTTCATAGCGGGCATAGACCGAAAGCCAGTCCACTTCCGACATATCTTCCGTCCAAAAGTGGTCGCGCTGCAAGCGCCACGCCTCACGCAGCATCTGCCGCCATTCCAATGGCGGCAACACCGAAACCTTGAGGCGGCTCAAGTCTACCCAGCCAGTTTTACGCGGGCTGCCGCTGCTGGCCGCCGGTTTTTCACCGGCTGCAATCACGCGCAGTTGGCGGCTGCTAAAGTAGAGCAGCTTTTTGCGGTTGGCGGATAGCGTAAACGAGCTGACATTATCGACCAACACTTCACTCTTGTACTCTTTGAAGGTATAGGCGCGCAGCACGCCCCCTTCATCGTCACTGTCCTCCCAATCATCGTCACTGTCCAGCGCGCCTTCCACTTCATAAGAGGTAAAGAGCGCCTTGCCCGGCACGCCCATAATCTGACCATAGCGGGCATCCGGTACGGGAAAAGCCAACACGCGCTGCGCAATCCCCTCCAGATCGATGCGCATACGCGACTTGCCATTTTTCGGCTTCCCATTGGCGTTCTTATCCGACTCACGCTTGGCCGACGCCCCGGTTGCGGCTTTTTCAGCCGCGGGCTGAAGCGGCAACACAACGCTTTGGTCGGGCATTTCGCTATCGCTGTCTACCTCTTCGTCTTCAATCTCGACGAACTCATCATCTTCGGTTAGATCTTCTTCATCGTACGCTTCGTCTTCGTCGTACGCATCCTCGTCGTCATCTTCCGCTGCCTCTTCTTCCGGCTCATCCGCGGCCTCTTCCTCTGCGGACGTCTCACCACTATCCCACTCATCTTCGACATCGGGATGCGGCACAAACGGATTGGGCAGATCGGCGCGCAACGTCAACAGATAGGGTCTCATGCCCCACGGAAAGCTGAGATCAAAATGCAGCGCATCGTAGACCGGATTAAATTCGCGGCGACTTAAAAAATAGAGGTAATTGCCGTCGGGGTCAAAAGCCGGGCTGGTATCGTGCAGCACGGGCTGGGTGACCGTGTGAATGCTGCTCTGACGCAGCTCTTCCTCTTCCGCCTCCGGGTCGGCCAGCCGATAGAGTCGAATGGCCGTGGTGTGCGTGCTGACGCCAAAACCATAGGCCAACCAGCAGCCATCGGGCGACCAATCGAGCCCGGCAATGGCGCGGTGTTCGCTGTGATCCACCAGCGTCAGGCGGCTGGCGGGGTCGCGCGCAATCGGTGGCGCTTCAACTTCGACATCTTTGGCGTCAGCTTTGCCCTTCTTTTTCTTGGAGTTTTTTTGGGGGGTACCCTTTTCAGACGCTGCGTTGTTTGTACCGTTTACCGTTTCATCTTGGTTGGATGGCAGGTCGCTCAGGTCCACCAGCAACAGTTCATGCCGATGGTTGGCCACCGCCAGCAGATCGGCCTTGGGCGACATGCACATGGTCAGCGGGTGGCCAATGTCAAGCCCGCTGAGCACAATCGGTTCAAAACCAGGTTCAGCGCTATGGACCTCCAACGTCTCTTCGCCGCTTTCATCACTCACCAACAAGAGGCGCCGCCCATCGCGAAACCAGACCGGCATGCGATAGCGCACACCATCGCGCTTGCCATGCTGGAAGACCGGGCCATCGTGGTTATAAAAGGTAAATGCTTTGCCCCGCGTAATGGCCGTGGTAGCGTTGCCCGACGGATAGAGCGTAGCTTCCGTCAAATAGCGCGTACTGCTGGTAAAGCGGCGGTTGCGCTGCACGCGCGGGCTGCGATATGGCACAGCCACCAGCTGCGATTTTCCGGTGGTTGGGTCAAACACATACAGATCGGCGCCGGCGTGATAGACAATGCGCTTGCCATCGGTCTGTGGGTTGCGGGCATAATAGTCTTCGTGGTCAGTGTGACGCTGAACATCACTGCCCGCTACATTACAGCTATATATATTGCCAATCCCTTGGTGGTCGCTGATAAAGAAAATTCGCTCACCGGCCGCCGTTGAAATCCACATGGGCGAGGCTATATTGCCTTTGAGATCGGCCAAGAAGCGGGTGAAATTATGCTCTTTGCCCAACCACAAATGCCCCGCCGTGCCGCCGCGATAGCGTTTCCAGGTAGCCGGGTCACCCGTATTGCGCCCCAACACCACTTCGCCGTTGGGCCCAAACGCAATGGCGCGCGCCGGTCCATATGGCAATGTCTCTACGGCGCCATTGGACGCGTCCACCGCCACCTGGAACAGCCCGTATTCGCGCGTCACCACCTGCTTATAGGTGCTGGAAAAAATCACGTGCGTGCCCGCAGGGTTCCACCCCACCACTTGACACGAGCAGCCCAGGTAGGTCAAACGGCGGGCGCTGCCGCCCTCCGCCGGCATAACATACACTTCGGGCGCTCCTTCTTCGCGCCCCACAAAGGCCAGCATCTCGCCGTTGGGCGAAAGCGCGGGATAAGTCACATTACCCAGATTGCTGGTCAAACGGTAGGCGGGACCGCCATCAATCTGCGTGCTCCACAAATCATCTTCAGAAACAAATACAATGTTATTTTCGTGAATCGTCGGAAAACGATAATACCCAGCTGTCATTCAACTCCCCGTTTGGATTGAGCGGTCACCCCATCGCACCACGAAATACGCAGTACACCTGCGCACGATGCCGCTTCCGCAAATAGATCGCAATCTTATAAGTATACCGTGTTTGAAACAGCGCACCCAAATACTCGATCTTTGTTGACGCGCTGTAGAGCGGATGCTACAATCGATTTCAAATATAGTGCGCAGATTGCGCAGGTGAACGCTGATGTTTTGTTGCGAAAAGTCAAGGCGATCGTACATGACGGCGCAAATAAGCCAAGGGTTCTGAGTTACTTTCAATCTATCGGTCAACTTGAGCCGCAGTGCACTAGAGATATTGTTTTCATCAGCGCGAATCAGCGTTCATCCGCATACAAATTCTTTTGCCTAATCCAAAATTAAAGCTCACGTTACGCAGCGACAGCCACTCTGCTAGAGAGAAACAGGGACGGCGGCGAGCCGACTTTCCTCTAGGCTTGCGTAACATAAGATTAAAGGAAAAGATGATGAATCACCCGAATTTGACAACCGTTCAGCAGAATGCGCTCATTCGCCTGCTGCATGCGCTCATCGACCAAAACGCGGCGCGCGTGCTGGTGCCGCCTTATGCCGCAGAATCGGGCTTTTGGTTTGGCGGCGGCAATGTAGTGCAAGATAAAGTAGTGCAGGATGAAAATGGCGTGCTGTGGCTATGCGGACGTTATCGCAACTTTGGCGACTCGCGCACGGGGTTGGCCGCCGGGCAGCGCGGGCTGGAATGCGCCATTTTTCGCTCGGACGACGGCGGTCAAACCTTTACCAAAGTACAAAGCTGGTCCAAAGCGGATCTGTCGCGGCCGCAGCGCAAAGTGCTTTCCATTGAGGGAACTTCGCTGCACCAACGCCAGGATGGCGCATGGGAGCTTTTTGTATCATCGGAAAAGGATATGCCTTACCCAGCGCCGCTGGAGCCCTATCAAAAACCGGGCACGGGCGTCTGGACCATCGACTGTATGACGGGGCCAACGCCCGATCAGCTGGATGCGTCTTCCCTGGCGCCGGTGCTGGAAAATAGCGCTCGCCCCGAGTATCTACACGTCAAAGACCCAGTGGTTTTTGATGCACCTGACGGCGCCACCGCCATGATCTTCTGTTCGCATCCCTTTTCATGGACCTCCAGCAACAGCGGGTTGGCCGTGCGGCAGCCGGGTGAAAGCGAATTCACCGTGCAAGCGTGGGAAGTGGCGCCGCGCGGCGCGGCTTGGGACGTGGCCGCTACGCGCATCACCGGACGCATGGCCGTGCCGCGCCAGGGGCTCTTTGCCGATGCGCCACCTGCGTCCATCTACTTTTACGATGGCGCTGAATGCCTGCGCCAACTCGATGAAAATGCCAAGGCGCACAGCCGCCCGCGCGGCTACAGTTGCGAAGAGATCGGCGGCGCTTTCTTTGGCTGGGATGCTGACTTTCCGCATGTGGAACGCCTGTCGCCGCTGGCGCCACTCTTCATTTCCCCGCACGGTAGCGGGTGCAGCCGCTATACAGAAGTACTGACGCTGCCCGACGGCGGCCTCTTCGCCATTTGGCAGCAGGCCCAGCCCGATGGTTCGCAGCCACTAGTTGGGCACACGCTTTCAGCGGCGGCAGTTGTGGAACTCTGTGCATAAAGCCTTTCCATACCCCACATCTTTCTGGCCGCGAGTGGAGGCCAGGTGCGACGCACGGTCTGCGGCCGCTTTGACTGCACAGACAACGTCTGGACCGTGCGTCGCACGCGGGTAGACGCGAACAATGCTCGCGGACAGTGTGCGACGCACCGGTCACAAACACATCTGTTGCGCCTTATGCTCTGCGACCGGTGCGACGCACAGATCCATTCACCCCACTTGTGGGTAAAGTTTAGGCATAAAGCCAGGCGCGTAAAGCTTTGTGTATAAATGCCCAAGCGCCCCACTCAGTCTCCCCAAATACACACCTGGCCGATGGATCAGGTTCAAACTATCTTCTGGCCAATGCAGATTCTATGCGATGGCCTGATGCATCCCTGCTCACGCAGGAGTACTATTGTCTCTAAAGCGTTCAATGGCGTATTTTCAATTCTGCAATCGCCGTAATAGCTAAGGAGGCAATGATGAAATCTCGAGCTGCAAAATTAATGCTATTGCCCATATCTTTTTTGATGGCAGCCTGTTCGTTTAATGCACCGCGTAGCGTAATCATTGGAGATATAGAAATTGATCTATTTTTCCTGATCGGCTTTATTTTCGTCATGGCGGTCGCCCTCTTTTTTATGTTTGTGTGGCCCCCGCGCAAGCCACGTTAACGGAGCTTACGCAAGCCGCGTGGGACAATTTCCTCTCCTGGAAATTTCCAGGTTAGCCATGCTAGCGATCCGCGGGCGCTGCGTAAGTCGCGATTCAGCGATTGGGCGATAAACGGCGAACACGTATATGACGTTCTCTGTGGGCAGTAGAAAGTGGCACGTTGACAGCATGGCGATTGTGCGCGCGGCAAATCGGCTACGCTTTACGCTCGCCATGCTGCTTTTGCTCTGCATAATCGCCGTGTGGAGCGAAACACACAGCGCGCGATTGACGCCGGCGCTGCTGGTGCGTTTTGGCTTTTCGGTGGCGGATTTTTGGTCGTGGCGCTGGGAGCGGTTGCTCACATCAGCGTTGATTACGCATGGCGCTCGCGCGTTTTGGGGCGCGCTGCTCATGATTGGCGTGGCGGTAGGACGCGCAGAGTGGCAAACCGGCACGCGTCGCACATTTTTCCTCTTTTGGGGCGCGCATCTGTTCACGCTACTGCTGTTGGCGCTGGCAGCAGCGCCGCTGAATCAGTTGAACATTGGGGGCTTTGCGCTGGACGCCACGGTGCGGGATGTGGGGCCATCCGCCGGCTACATGGCTTGTCTGGGCTTGGCCATTGCCACCTTCCCCCATCCGTGGCACAGAATTGGGGCGCTTTGCGTCCTGGTTGCGCTTATTGTTATGCTCTTTGTGTCGCCGCAAGCCAATCTGGACCCAACGGTCAAACTCTTTGCCGATCTGGCCCACTTAATCGCCTTCCCGCTAGGCTGGGCCAGCTACTTCCTCATACGCCTCCACCCGGACCGGACACACCTTTAGCTCAGCCGTCTGCGTGATGGGATCATAGCCGGAGCCGGTGAGAATGTTGACCGGCGTTTCGTTGAAGGCAAAGCTGGCAAAAACCGTGCCGCGTGGCGAACGTTCGGTGGCCTTCACCTTAATGCGGATTGAGCCACGACGGCTGCGCATGGTGGCCCAACCGCCATCCTGCAAGCCCCAAGCGGCCACGTTGTCTGGATGCACTTCCAGCACCTCCTCAGGCACAAAGTATTCAATGCCCTGCGCACGTCCAGTTTGCGTGCGCGTGTGGTAGGTTTGCAGCCGTCGCCCGGTGGTCAGCCAAACCGGGTACGCCGCATCTACCACTTCCGCCGGATCGCGATAGTTGATTACGCGGAAGATGCCGCGCCCATTGATAAATTCATCCTCATGCAGGCGCGGCGTGCCGGGGTGCCCTTTATACGGAATGGGCCACTGATATTCACCCTTTTCGGCCATCCCCCAATCGATACCTGCGTAAATGGGCGATACGCGGCACAATTCATTAAAGACTTCTTTGGGTGAATCATATGCAAAGCCAGCGAAACCCAGGCGAGTGGCCAGCGCGCTAACAATCCACCAATCCGGCTTGGCTTCACCCGGCGGCGTGACGGCGCGGCGTACCCGCTGAATGCGCCGCTCACTATTGGTAAAATGGCCGTCGGTCTCCGCCCAGGCCGTGGCCGGCAAGACCACATGGGCCAGCGCCGCCGTTTCCGTCAAAAAGATGTCGATAACAACCAGATGATCCAGGCTTTTGAGCGCGTGCTCACCGTGGGTGCGGTCCGGGTCAGAGACCAGCGTATTCTCACCGTCGATGAGCATGGCAAAGATGCTTTCCCCCGCCTGCTCTAGGGCGGACACTTTGGTCATGCCGCGTTCCGAGTCAAGGGGCCGGCCATAGAGCGCCTCAAACTTGGCCTGATTTTCCGGTATATCCACCGGCTGAAAACCGGCATAACTGTTGGGAATGGCGCCCGCATCGCCGGCGCCCTGGATGTTATTCTGCCCGCGCATGGGGTTAATGCCGCCGCCTTCAACGCCTAAATTGCCGGTCATCAGCGCCAGGTTGCACAGGCTCTGCACGTTGTCCACGCCACAGATGTGCTCGGTAATGCCCAACGTGTAGTAGATGGCGGCAGCGTTGGCCGAGCCGTACCAGATGGCCGCTGTTTCAATATCCTGCGCCGGTACGCCGGTAATTTCGGCGGCCCATTCCGGCGTAAATTGCTGGACGTGCTCCAGGAACGCGGCGCCGCCCGTGGTGCGCGCGGCCATAAAGGCCTGATCCACCAGCCCTTCACGTGCGATTACATGGGCCATGCCCAGCAGCAGCGCCACATCGGACCCCACGCGCAGGGGCAAATAGAGGTCGGCCATTTCGGCCAGCCGGATGCGCCGCGGGTCGGCCACAATCAATTTGGCGCCGCGGGCTATGGCTTTCTTCAAAAAGGTAGCCGCCACCGGATGACACTCGGTCATGTTGGTGCCGATGCAAAAAGCCAATTCTGTTTTCGCCATATCGGTATATGGATTCGACATAGCGCCCCGCCCAATGGTTGCCGCCAGACCGGCGACGGTGGGAGCGTGTCAAGCACGGCTGCAATTGTCTATGTGGTTTGTGCCAAAACCGGCGCGCATAAACTTCTGCATGGCGTAATTGGCTTCGCTGGGCGTGCGGCCAGAGGCAATGCCATAAACGGCGTGTCGCCCGTGTTGGTCCACCGCGCGCTGAAATCCCTGTGCGGCTACATCCAGCGCTTCGTCCCACGTGGTGGGGTGCAGCTGGCCGTCGGCGCGGCGCACCAGCGGCTGCGTCAGCCGGTCTGGGTGATGCACGTAGTCATAGGCAAATTGACCCTTGACGCAGAGCGCGCCCTTGTTGGACGGACCATCCATAGCGGGCTGGATGCCAATAATACGGTCATCCTTGGTCAAAATGTCCAGACTGCACCCCACGCCGCAATAGCCGCAGACTGAACGCGTCTTTTGGATGCCGGCGTTTTGCAGCGGGATTTCATTGATGGAGGGTTGTGTGCTCATGGGTATTCCTATTTTGATCAACAGATTACGCAAATTCTCAATGGGATTGGGGGCTCTATGGGAACTCATGTGGTTGACAAAATCAACCCCTCCCTAGCCCTCCCCTGGTCGCTGCGCTAGGGGAGGGCTAGGGAGGGAGCCGCCGCCGGCGGTATTATGGCTCCTCCCCCCTGCAAGGGGCCCAAAAAGGGGGAGGTTGGGAGGTGGTCGCCATCTTGTCAACCACATGAGTTCCGCTTGAACCGGCCTTGGAAGGCGGCGGCTGGGTCACTCAAAAGCAAACTATGGCTGCATAAACGCATGAAAATGCTGATTAAACTCAGCGGGGCGCTCAATGTACGGTGAATGGCCCGTCTCTTCCATAACCACCTCCAGAAACGCCCCACCGGCGGCGGCATATTGCGCCAGCACGGCGCGCGTTTGGCTCACCATGGGCTGCGGCGGCATCACTGCGGCGCCCGGCCAGCCAGGGATAATATTCATAGAGCCCAATGTGGCAAAGTCAAAAAACGAGCTGTCAGACACAATCAAATCGTGGCTGCCGCGCACCCACAGAATGGGCGGCTTGGGCTCAATGGCATAAAGATGCTTGACGCTCTTTGCATATTTAGGCGACATGGCGTTGATCGGTCCCCAGACGCCGGGCGCCACGCCGGGCCAATTTTCCGACGCCGTCGAATCCCCTGGATATTGCTGTTCCCCCACATGTTCGGACAGCATGGAAGAGAGCAGTTCTTCTTCACGAGCCGGACGGAAAGGCGGTTTCCAATAGAAGCCATTCATCACCACGCGCGGCGATGCCTGCGGATTGTCTGCGCTGCGGTCACCCGCGGCCATGAGCTTGACGAATTCTGGGTTCACCGTCCCGCCCCCCGAGCCAGCAAAATCGGCAAAGCAGGGCGCGCCATCCAGCCCTTTTGTGCCGCCGAAGCCAAAGGGCGAACCGGGGCAGACTACCGTGGCGCTCAAAAAGCGAGGTGCATAGTCCATTAGCAGCCGCCAGACCACCGAGCCGCCCAATGAATGACCAACGACGTGCGCTTGCCCAACACCCAAGGCGTCCAGCAGCGCCACGGCATCATCGGCCAGATCGCCCAGCCCACGCGTGGCGTCAATAAGCTGGCTGCGGTCGGCCTCGCCATAGCCGCGCAGATCGGGCGCAATGCCACGATAGGCGGCCGGCAACGCCAGCATCACCTCTTCCCAAAAGGTGGCCGAAGAAGCATTGCCGTGCAGAAAGAGCACCGGAATGCCATCTTGTTTGCCGCTGGAAAGCACGCGGGTAGAGAGACGACTGGATACAACTGTTTGGCTGGTAATGCCGGATAAAGTTGGAATCATATATTTTCCTCTATAAAACGTAGCGCTTTTTTATCGCCTAGTGCGCCCGTCGGACAAGTCTGCACACATTGACCGCAGAAGGTGCAGGCCGAATCGCGCAGCAGCCCGTTGAACTCGGTGGTGATCTGGGTGTGAAAGCCGCGGTTCATAACACTAATGGCATAGTCTCCCTCTTGCTCGGCGCAAACGCGCACGCAGCGATAGCAGGAGATGCACTTGTTGTAATCGCGCAGGATAAAAGGGTTGTCATCTTCAAACTTGCTGTGGCCCGAGTGCTGACCGGCAAAACGGTCCGTAGCCGCCCTGTATTGCGCCACCAACTGCGTCAACTCTTGCGATGCATAGCCGCGCAGCGGATCCACGGCCAGCGCATCGTTTTCCGAAGCGACCATTTCTAATAGCGTCTTGCGGTGTAGGTCCAGCGTGGGACTGCTGGTATGCACCACGGTTCCAGGCGTGGCTTTGGTGGTGCAAGAGGCCACCGGATTGCGCACGCCCTCCACCTCCACGACACAAAGTCGGCAAGCGCCAAACGGGTTGAGTCGCGGGTCATAACAGAGCGTGGGGATGGTGGCGCCGTGGCGCGTGGCGGCTTCGTAAATAGTTTCACCGTTGCTGAATTCAACTTCGACGCCGTCGATAATAATGCGGTTTTGGCTTCGATTATTCATTGTTCATTCCGGCTGTTTTGAGTTGGCTAATGTCATTGTCTGTACTCTGATTTTTGTGATTGATTGATGTGCTGTGATTGCGCACCATGCCATATGCTGCGGGAAAAACGGTTAGGCCATCCCCAAAAATAATACATACCGGATTAGCCTGATCAAAACCTCCATGACAACGATTAGGTATGATCGCTACGTCGAATCATAGCCCCTCATCAAATCACCTAAATCATAGTTTAGACCACTCCCTTTCTTGTCAACGAGTTTGCGCACCTACTCTATTCCCATCCAGCATGAGATTTATGACCATCTACATACTGCTCGACCTGCGCGGGAAAAAAGCGCACTAGGCTCTCCGTCACCAACGGCGCGGCCATGCCGAGCCCGCACGCGCTCATGGCCTTCATGGTGCGGCCCAGATCGGCCACTTCGGCCAGCCAGCTTTCCACACCAGTTGGTCCTTCGCCATTGAGCCTTTCGCGCAACCGTTGCGTACCAATGCGGCAGGGAAAGCACTTTCCACACGACTCGTGGGCAAAGAAGGTCATGGCGTTGTGCGCGGCGGCCACCATATTGCGCCGGTCATCGAAAACAATAATGCCCGCTGCCCCCAACATAGAGCCGTGGGCGCGGATGCTTGGCTCATCCAGCGTGGCGCTTTCCAGCGCATCACCCGCTAAAAAGCCGCCGGATAATCCCGCCATAGTCACCGCCTGAATGGTCCGTCCGGCGCCTGGACCGCCCGCCCAATCATAGAGCAGCGTCTTGAGCGGCAGGCCAAAAGGCACCTCATAGTTGCCCGGTCGCTCTATATCGCCAGACAGGCTGATCACCTTGGTGCCCACCTGGCCATTCATGCCCAAGGAGAGATACCAATCCGCGCCGCGTCGCATAATCTGCGCGGCTGAGGCCAGCGTTTCCACATTGTTGACCGCCGTGGGCAAATCCGCAAAGCCGTGGGTCACGGGGAATGGCGGTCGATTGCGCGGAAAAGGATGTTTGCCTTCCAGGCTGTTGAGCAGTGAACTTTCCTCGCCGCAAATATATGCACCTGCGCCGCGCCGCACATACAGCTCAAAATGGAAGTCTGTACCCAAAATCTGCGGACCGAGCAAATTGGCCGCTTTGACTTCATCAATGGCGCGTTCTAATAATGGCTGAATCTCAGGATATTCATAGCGCAAATAGATAAAGCCGCGCGTGGCGCCCGTGGCATAGGCCGCCAAAATCATTCCCTCGATTACGGCATGCGGATCGTACTGCATAATCACGCGGTCTTTGAAGCAGCCGGGCTCGCCCTCATCGGCATTGCACACAACGGTTTTGGGCGTACCCACGGCGTCGCAGACGGCCTGCCATTTACGCCCCGTGGGGAAACCAGCGCCGCCGCGGCCCGCCAGCTTGCTGGCACTGACCAAATCGATGACGGCTTGCGGCGTCATCTCTTGCACCGCCTTGCGCAGACCACTGTAGCCACCGCTATTTTCATACCCAGTCAACGTGGCGCGGTCGGGCCGGCGAATCTCGGCAAAGACACATTCTGGCAGGCTACCGGGATTGGGCGGCGGCAGCGGCGCTGGTCGATGAACCAAATCATCGGCGGCGCTTCCCACCAATACTTGATGGCCTTGCAACACGGGAATCGGCTCATCACAACGCCCGGCGCAAGGCATGGCCGTTGCACCCTGATCGGCCAATGCGTGGCACAACTCTTGCCCGCCGCGCAGCGCGCAAACTGGGCCGGTGCAGACGCGCGGCGCGCGCTGCGGCTGCTGTGGTTCGCGGCTAAAATGATGATAAAACGTGACCGTGCCATAAAGTTCGGCCAGCGGAATGCGCAGCGCCGCACTAATGGCGCGCAACGCCTCTGCCGCCAAATAGCCGTCGCGATCGTGAAAAGCGTGCAGCAGCGGCAACAGCGGCGCCGGCGCATTGCGCCAGCGTTCGATCAGTTCGTGATTGGCAATTATACTCATTCTCGTCTCCGGGATGCCAGGAGTAAGAGGTAGTCGTATCACGAAGAGGCTACTCCTTACTCCTTACTCCCTACTCCTTACTCCCTTATCCCCATCTCTTCGCCCCAATTGCCGCCAAAAACAAATTCGCGCAGCGGTTTGCGCGTGCGGGCGGCAAGTTCGCCTTCGCGATGGCGCTCGTTTTCCAAGCTTTCCGGATCACCCACATAGCCTATGGCAATGGCGGTAACCACCGTGTGGTCGGGCGGGATCTGAAATTCTGCGTTGATCTTGTCTACGTGGATGCCGCCCATTTGATGGATGTGCAACCCTAACGCCGTGGCCTGCACGGCCATATTCTGCACGGCCTGGCCCAGATCATAGAGCGCCACACGATTGGGGCGATCATTGCGGGCAGACTTGAGGCCGGCTACGGTAAAAATGAGGGCGCTCGCTTTAGAGGCCCACGATACATTGCCTTCCATGAGACAGTCAACCATGCGCTCAAAGGTGTGGCTGCCTCGCTGCCCCACAATAAAAAACCAGGGCTGCTGGTTGCTGGAGGAGGCCGACCAGCGCGCGGCTTCGAGCACGCTCAGCAGCTTTGCCGACTCAATGGCACGCGCGGCAAAGGCGCGTGGGCTCCACCGCCGCTGAATGAGTTCATGAATTGGGTAATCGGATTGGGCAAGTTTAATCTGTTCGCTTGCATGTTGCGTGGTCAAAAACGGCTCCTTGTAGGGCGATTTTCCGAAATCACCATTGGGCAAGCTGAGAAACTTGCCCTACTGCTTAATTCGGTGAAACAACTTAATTTGGTGAAACAACCGGCGGCTGCGGCGCCAACCCCATCTCCTGCAAGACGCCAACCAGGGCAAAGTTGGCGGCCAGCCCCACCAGCGCCGGCATCAGCAACAGCAGCGGCAGCGTTAAAACCACGCTGAGTACGATGATGATGATCTGAAAAATCAGCATGAGAAACGTATAGAGCGGATAGCGCAATGCCAACAGCATCCCATTACGCAAAATCAGTTTGAAATCGGGCTCATCCTGCTGCCAAAAAAGAGGAAACAGATACTGCATCATCATGGCGATCAACAGCATGATCCAAAGCCACGCAATCGCAATAATGCGCATCCAAAAGACCGGGCTGCTAATATAGAAGTAGACATTAAAGAGCACGGCCAGGGGGATCAAAACATGCAGCAGATAGAGCAGCCAGCCGCGTCCTACATTTGAGCGGGCGGCTTCCCAAAAAAAGCCGCTATCTACACGTTTATAGTTGGCAATGCGATTGGTGACTTTGTGCAGCCCCAAGGTGACCGGCGCCGCGGTGACGATTAACAATGTGCCCGCCCACCAGACCAGGCTCAAGAAGACGCAGAGGAAGAGTTCTTCATACCCCGCCTTCAGGGTGCGCCCCATTACAGTAAATGCCTTCATGGATGATGATTCGCTTTCTTTTCTTTTGAGGTGAGAGTCTATGCGGATTATACCACGACCCGGAGCCAATGCCGTATTCTGCCCATTCATGCTGTGCTTTGCACAGCCACCGCCCAACCGCTATAATTCAAAGTACGACTTATGCAGCACCCGTGGATTGCCCGGAGTGAACCCCGCTTGCATGAGACACAATTTTAGGCGAGGCTTGCGAAAACCCTAAGTCGTAGAGCGGCAAGGTAGCAGGAAAGCAAAGTGCAACTGACTTCCCGGCCACATGCAATTTTGATGACGATCGACAAATTCCCTGTTAAGAAATGGAACGAAATCAATGAGCAAAAGTGCACAGAAAATCCTGGTCGGCGTGGCCTGGCCATATGCCAACGGGGAAAAACATATTGGCCAGATCGCGGGCGCCTATTTGCCACCCGACATTTTTGCCCGCTACCAGCGCATGGTCGGCGCCGATGTCCTCATGGTCAGCGGGTCGGACACGCACGGCACGCCGGTGACGCTACAGGCGGAAAAGGAAGGCGTGCCGCCCGCCACGGTCATCGAAAAGTATCACCTTCTTTTTGTAGAAGGCTGTCTGAAAATGGGTATCACCTTTGACTGCTATACCCACACCGACACGCAAAACCATTGGGACGTGACGCACAAAATGTTTCTGCGCCACTTAGAATATAAGTATCTTTACACGGATACCCAGCGCCAGCTTTTTGATGCGCAGGCCGGACGGTTTTTGGCCGACCGCTATGTAGAAGGCACTTGCCCATTTTGCGGTTACGAAGACGCCCGCGGCGACCAGTGCGACAACTGCGGACGCCTATATGATGCGCTGGAGCTAAAGAATCCACGCTCCAAACTAACCGGCAACACGGACTTAGAAATTCGTGAAACCGAGCACTTTTTTATGGACATGGCCAAAATGAACCAGCCGCTGCTCGACTGGATCGGCCACGGCAAAGAGCATTGGCGGCCCAATGTGCTCAACTTTACGCGCGGCCAACTTGAGCTGCGCGAATTGCGCGGCCGCCCCATTACGCGCGACATAGAGTGGGGCATTACCGTGCCGGTGGCGGGCTACGAAAACAAGCGCATCTACGTCTGGTACGATGCTGTGATCGGCTATTTGAGCGCCGCCATCGAATGGGCCAAAATCTCTGGCAACGACGAAGCGTGGCGTGAATGGTGGGACGCCGATGTGAACCCAAACGCCCAAATTTACAACTTTATTGGCAAGGACAACATTCCCTTCCACACCATCATTTGGCCCGGCATGTTGCAGGCGTACAGTGTGGGTGATGAACATCTGAATCTGCCCTATGACGTGCCCGCCAACGAATATTTGACCATTGGGGGCGAGCAGTTCAGCACCAGCCGCGGACGCGTTATCGGCTGGAATACGGTGTTGGCCGAATATCAGCCCGATGCTTGGCGCTACGTGCTGACCGCGCTGGCGCCTGAAACATCTGACGTAGAATTCACCTGGGATGACTTCCGTGAGCGCATCAATAGCGAACTGGTGGCCAACTGGGGCAACCTGGTCAACCGCGTCATGGGCTTTGCCTACAAGCGCTTTGATGGCGCCATCCCCACACCCGGCCCGCTGGATGACGTGGATCAAACGCTGCTCAACGACATTCGCAGTGGCTTTGAAAGCGTGGGCGCGCTTTACGAAGCTGTCAAGCTCAAGAATACGCTGGCCGAAGTGCGCCGACTGAGCCAGCGCGTCAACCAATACCTGAATGACAAAGCGCCCTGGCACTCGATTAAGGAGGACCCGGCCGCGGCGGCCACCTCCATTTATGTAGCCCTTCAGGCCATTGACTGGCTCAAGCTCATGTGGGCGCCCATTTTGCCCCACAGCAGCGAACAGATCCACCAGATGATGGGCTATGACTCAACGCTTTTTGGTCGCCAATACACCGAGACCGTGGCCGACGCCCGCGGCGCGCACGTGGTGCTGCGCTACGATCACAATGACGCAATAGGCGCTTGGGAAGCAGAGACGCTGCCGGCTGGTCAAGCGTTGAGGGAGCCCAGCGCGCTCTTTATTAAGCTTGAGGAAGAAGCAGTGTAAGCCGCTCCTCCCCATTCCCGCACTTCGTGCTCCGTTCGCCCTCCTCTCCACGAGCAGAGAGGAGGGGAACGGCAGGAGAGGTCCATCCGCCCAATATCATCCATCTTCCCCAATCCCATTTCGTCATCCATGCCTAAATCACCTGCCGACATCTTGCTAATCCAACATCCCCGCCGCTGGCTAACCGTCATTGTGGCGGTCTATTTGATTGTTGCCACGCTTTTCGCCCTTTATACGCCACCGTGGCAGAACCCAGATGAACCGGCCCACTACAACTATATTGCCCACATTGCCGCCGGCCACGGTCTGCCCGTGTTGCAAATGGGCGACTATGACCAAGCGTTGCGCGATGAGTTGACCACTTTGCACTTTCCGCCGGAACGCTCCATTGCGGCGCTGCGTTATGAAAATTACCAGCCGCCACTCTACTATGTGACGGCAGCGCCCGTCTTCTGGCTCGCACAGCAATTGGGCAGCGCGCAACCGCTTATCTGGCTGCGGCTGTATGACGTGCTGTTGGGCGCCTGCTCGCTGCTGCTGCTCTATGCTTGTTTGGACGCGGCCTTTCCGCAAACCCCATCCATTGCCCTGGCGGCCACAGCCTTCAGCGCGCTGCTGCCCATGCACATAGCCATGAACGCCGCCGTAAACAATGACGGCCTGGCCGAGCTGCTGCTGCTGGCGGCCATGCTCACGCTGTTGCGCTGGATGGCCGCGCGCTTCAATGGCGACGCAGCCAATCCACGGCTATTACTGCTGCTGGGCGTGCTGCTGGGGCTGGGGTTGCTGACCAAGATTTATGCATATGCACTGCTGCCAGTCTGTTTGCTCGGCGTGTTGATGACCGAATGGCGTCTGGCCTTGGGCGATTTGGGCCGCAAGATTGGCGCCGCGGTGCAACCATTGGTCACAGTTTTAATTCCAGCGGTGCTGATTGGCATTCCGCTCTGGCTGCGCAACGCGCTCAATTATGGCTGGCGCGATCCGCTGGGGCTGAACTGGCATGATCAGGTAGTGGTGGGGCAGGTGACCACGGCCCAATGGCTGGCGCAGAATGGCTGGCCCGCCTATTGGCAGCGGGCCTGGGATTTCACCTTTAAGAGCTTTTGGGGCGTCTTTGGCTGGCTGGGCCTCTTTGTGGACGGACGCATTTATACGGCGCTGCTGCTCTTTTCCACCGTGCTAATGGTGGGTACGCTGTGGATTGTGGGCCGAACAAGCCTACGCTGGGGCAAACTCTCTGCCATGCGCCAGCAAGTCGCGCTGCTCTTTGGGCTCATGCTGCTGGCGGTGCTGGCTAGTTATGCACTCTATAACTTGAAGTTTGTGCAGCACCAGGGGCGCTATCTCTTTTGGGGGCTGTTGCCCATCAGCGCCCTCATGGCGGCGGGTTGGCGCGCAATGACGCGCTGGCCACCGGCGCTGGCGGCCATGCTGGTGGTGGGTGGATTGAGCGTCTGGCTGGCATTGGGTGACAATATGAACAAGTGGACGCTGCTCAGCGGCGGGCTGATTGGCATGCTAATTTTGTTGCAGCCATTACTGTTTTCCGGTTGGTCAAATGGTATAGTGCAAAGGGCTGCGCCAACATTGGCCCAAAGCGCCTTTCTGCCATTTTTGCGCGCCGCGGCATGGTGCGCGCCCTTTTTGCTGCTCATCGTGCTAAATTTGGTCTGTCTATTTTGGTTTATTGTGCCCATGTTATAAGCAATTGAGGGGTGTGCATAATTCCTTGCTCGAGTGGACATTTATTCGTGGATTCACGTGCGACCCACTACCCGTGAAAGTGGCTCTTGTACGGTTGCCATGGTGGGCAGGGCGACGCACGCTAAGCGTCCCTACTCGGCTGCTATACGTATGCCTCACTTATGCCTCCCTAAGCAACTGGGCCTGTGCTATGAGCCGAAGTTTTAAATAAACTATGCAAACAACTTTCCCAACCACTTATCATACCCCGCGCCGCATTCGGCGTACGCCGCTGGATTTTGCCGCCATCTTTATGGGGCTGCTGCTGTTGACGTTGGTGGTGAGCGTGGCGTTTTGGCAATTCTGGTATGCCAACCGCATTTTTGGCGGTGTTAGCGTGGCGGGCATCCCCGTGGGCGGCATGACGCGCTCCAACGCACTGCGCTTGCTGAACCGCGAGCTGCAACCGTATCCGCTGCCGCCGGTAGCGCTGAGTTACGGTAACGAGCAGTGGCCTTTGCTGTTGAATGACGCCAGCCGTCCGGCGGCCCTAAATGCCAATGTAGATCTCGTCAGCGCAGTCAATGCCGCCTACCTCATGGGGCGCGACGGTCCGCTGCGAACGCGCATTGGCGAACAGCTGGGTCTGCTGCTGGTGGGGGGTGAAATTACGCCACACGTTGCTTTTGAACCCGGTCAGCTGCGCCAGGCCGTGGCCCAAATTGCGGCGCAGATTCGTCATCCGGCGCAGGCGGGCAGCCAGGTGGGCAATGTCATAATCGAAGCGCGCTCCGGTGTAGATGTGGATGTAGAGCAGACGCTCGATGCCCTGCTCTTGGCTTTACAACATGAAGTGACGCCGAATAAGCCGTTGGTAGTGCCCGTGGCGGCTCGCCCCATTTTGCCGCCGGAAACCGTGGTTCAACCCAGCACGGCTGAAGTCAGCCAGCCTACTTTGTCGCCGCTACGCCTGGTCGATCCGAAATTTGGCCTGGAAATGGCCATTGATCCCAGCGAGCTAAACGGCCTGCTCTTCTCCCAGCAGCCACTCAGCGTGGACCCGGATCGGGTATACAATTTTGTCCAACAGTGGGCCGCACAAATCGACGTATCAGCGCGTGACGCTCGTCTGCAATTCAATCCCGATACCGGCACCGTCAACATTTTACAAACCAGCCAAAGCGGCCGCGTGCTCAACATCGAAAAGAGCGCCTCGGCCATTCAAAATGCGCTGGAAACGGGACGCGCCCAAGCCGAATTGGTCATCGACGACGTAGCGCCAGCTGTGGATATGAACAACATCCCCAACATGGGCATCCGCGAGCTGGTGGCCAGCGGCAGCACTTATTTTGCCGGCAGCAGCGCGGCCCGTGTGCGCAACATAGAAGTGGCGGCATCCAAGCTCGAAGGGGTCGTGATTCCGCCTGGTAAAGTTTTCAGCTTTAACCAAAATGTACAGGACGTGAGCGCGGCCAATGGCTTTGAAGATTCGCTGATTATTTGGGGAGACCAGACGGCGGTCGGCGTGGGCGGTGGTGTGTGCCAAGTCAGCACCACGGTTTTTCGAGCGGCCTACAACGGTGGCATGCCCATTGTAGAGCGCTACAATCATGGCTACGTGGTGAGCTGGTATGGCGCGCCCGGCCTGGATGCCACGATTTATACGCCCACGGTCGACTTTAAATTCCGCAACGATACCGACGCCTATCTGCTCATTGACCCGGTGGTGGATGCCATCAATGGCGTTATTACCATGAATTTCTACGGCACCAGCCCCAATCGCCAGGTCACCATTGATGAGCCGGTACAGACCGATATTATTCAGCCCGAGCCGCCCAAATATACGATCGATGAAACGCTGGCCGCCGGCCAACGCAAGCAGGTCGAATGGCAAGCGCAGGGCATGACGGTTGAGGTGACGCGCACCATTGTGGAAAATGGGGAAACGCGCACCGATACGCTCAAGAGTAAGTATCGGCCGTGGCAGGCCGTCTTTCTCGTAGGCCCCGGCACAGACGTTCCAGCTACGCCCGTACCCGCAGAAGGCGAAACGACTGAAGACGCAACCACAACAGGTGGTTAATCTGCTTTGCCTTACGAAACTCCTCGCCCGCGCGACCTCGACGTGGCAAAGAGCATATCCGGATCTTCGTCAAAGTCGTGCATGGCGCTGGCCACCGGCGCGCTGTCGCGTTCATCTTGACCGGCGCGGTCGCTCTCGAACCACTGCTGCCACTCGGCTGGTGCATCCACACTTTGGCCACCATGCTGCGTTAAGCGGGTGCGCACGCGCAACATGACCGGCGTGTTGACGCTGGCCCCGCTGACAATCACCTGCCCTTTGCTCAAGCTGGGCAGCTCTTTGAGCAGATCGCGGCCCACGCTTTCCACCGATTCAGCAATGCGATTCTGATCGATGGGGTTGGTAATGCGCATAATGCACTGGGTCATACACTGGCTCAGCACGTCCGAGTCCAGCTTGCCCGGCCGCTGGCTGATCAGCCCGATGCTGACGCCAAACTTGCGTCCCTCGCTCAATATCTGCTTGAGTACGTCCGAACTGACCGCATCGGCATTGGCCGGCGCATAGTTGTGCGCCTCTTCCAGCAAACAAAAAACCGGAAAGGGAATATATCCTTTGTCGCCACGCGCCACTTTGCCCTTGGCCGTATCCATGCGCGCCTGGTAGACCCGCCGCAGCAGCGTAGCCGCAATCACCTGCTGCTCGCGCTGGTCCACCTCGTTGAGCTGTAAGACGGTACATTGGCCAGGCCGGAACAGCTCTTCCAGCTCCAAATTCTCAAAATCGTTAAAAATGCGGCTATTTTTGAGTACGCTGCCCAGCCGCCAGATCAGCGCGCCGGTGGTTGGGTCTTCCTCAGTAACGCCGGTCTCTTCATCACGCGGGCCTTCGCCCGTTTCGCGCACCGACTGCATAAACTGTTCCAGCGTGTAGCCACCGCTGCGATACGATCGTTGGGCATGGGCAAACGCGCGCGAAAGCTGATAGTGCATCTTGTCCGACAAATTGGGCAGCAGATAGCGCAGGTCGGCCAGCGTCAGCGTGTCGATGCGCACGCGCACGTCGTCCGGCCGGAAGATGCGCACCCGCGGCTTGTAGTTGCCCTCGCTAAAGGCGGGCAGATTCTGCATCCCCTGCAGCGTGTCGTATTCGCCGTGCGGATCGACGATCAGCACCGAGGCGCGGTTGTAGGGCATCATCATCTCTTCTAGCAGCACGCCGGCCAAATAGCTCTTGCCTGAGCCGGTGCTGGCAATAATGGCCAAATGGGTGGAGGTAAAGCCGCGCACGTCTAGCGCCACAGGCACGGCGTCCGGCGCCCGGGAAAGCAGACTGCCCAGGTGGGCGCTGCCGAGTTGCGCTTTTTCGCCTTTGCTCAGCACCTGGGTCAGCAGCGCGTCATCGGCAATGTAGACCGGCGCACCGCCCACCGGCGGCACGCGTGGGTTAATAAAGTCGCCCATGCTGGCGCTGTGGTAGCCCAGCACGGCCACGGTGATTTCAAAGAGTTCACTTTCCGGGCTGTCATAGCCCAGCAGTTCGGCCACCTCATTGGGCGGCACGCCCGGGTCGGCCATAAAGCTATCGGGAAAGAGCTTGACCGACGCCCGCGCCGTCACCCGCCCAATGATCTGGCGCGTCTCGCCGTCTACATCGGTGATGTAGTAAACAAACTCGCCGTGCTTCACCCGCCGCTCTGGATCCGGTGCAATAAAGGTAAATTCGTGGGGCGTCTCGCCCGGTCCCTTGACGGTGCCGATTGGTTGGTTCATGATGCATCATACCTGCTTCCCATTAGAACATTTGACTGGTCCAAGTATAAAGCTATGTTGGGGGTTTGCCGAAATCTACGGCCAAGCTTGTATAAGCATCCACCGTTGAATAGCTTCTGGGGTTGGGGTTGTCCTATTTATGGTTTAAGATAGAGAAAAATGTACCAACATGATAAATAAATTATCCGATTTACGCAGCGTCAGCGGTTCGACAGGATAGAGCAGTCTGGCTGACCAAGCGGTTTTTACGCTAGTGCCGCGAACATTTTATTTTTAGAAATTCCGTATGACTTTTGCTCAAGTTGCGATTTCTAGAAATTAAGCGGCCAGACAACGAGGCTTGCGTAAGTCCTACGTCAGAGGAAGCAGAAAATGTCCGAACAACCGTTGCCTACCTTTCAAGATGTGCTGCGCGCCAGCCGCACCATTGCGCCCTATCTCAAACCGACGCCGCTGCATCGCTACCCGGCCCTGGACGCGCTGCTGGGCGCCGAAGTATATGTCAAGCATGAAAACTATCAGCCCATTGGGGCCTTCAAAGTACGCGGCGGCATCAACCTGCTGGCGCATATGTCAGATGCCGAGCGCGCCCGCGGCGTGGTCACCGCCTCCACCGGCAACCACGGCCAGTCTATTGCCTATGCCGCGGCGCTCTTTGGCGTGCGCTCCACCATTGTGGTGCCGGAAGGGGCCAACTCAGTCAAGGTGGAGGCCATGCGCAGCTATGGGGCGGATGTGGTCTTTCACGGCGCCAAGTTTGACGACAGCCGCCGCCACGGCGCAGTGCTGGAGCGCGAGCAGGGCATGCGCTTTGTCTCTTCCGGTGATGAGCCGCTGCTGATTGCCGGTGTGGGCACCCATACGCTGGAAGTGCTGCAAGAACAGCCCGATGTGGAAATGGTCTTTGTGCCGGTGGGGGGCGGCAGCGGAGCGGCCGGCGCCTGCTTGGCCGCCAAAGGGGTCAGCCCCCACATTCAGGTCATCGGCGTGCAGGCCAGCGCGGCGCCGGCTGCCTTCCGCACTTGGCAGGCGCGGGCGCCACACAGCGCCGATAACACCACGGTGGCCGAGGGGCTAGCCACGGCCGAGCCCTTTATGCTGCCCCAGCAGATTCTGTGGCACGATCTGGATGACTTTATTTTGGTGGATGATGATGAACTGCTGGCCGCTGTGCGCACCTATCTGGAAAAAGCCAAAACGCTGGCCGAGCCCGCCGGTGCGTCTACATTGGCGGCCGCCCTGCGCATGAAAGAGCAGATCCAGGGCAAGAAGATCGCGCTCATCCTCAGCGGCGGCAATATTTCGCCCGAACAGCTGCGGCAGTGCCTGGGATGATTTACGATGGACGAATGTAACTATCTAGGTGTTGCCTGAGCTTGTCGAAGGGAGCACCGGCCTTCGACAAGCTCAGGCCTCGACTAGCTGTATAGTTACGGACGAATTACGATTTACGAGCTTCATTCGTCGACGAAATCTCTCGTAAATCGTAGCTCCAAAACGAAAGCGGGTCCAAACGGAACCAATTTCGTAAACAAGCAAACTCGTAAATCTCAAATCGCAAATTCAAAGAGGTTTTTATGCACGAACCAGATCAATCCGCCCTTCTGGCCATTGCCAGGCAGTTTCAGTTCGCGGGAGAGGTGACCGCCGCGGCGCCCCTGGGCGCGGGCAATGTAAACGACACCTATTTGGTACAGACAACTTTGGCGCAAACGGGGGCGGTTGCGCGCAACAAGTTTGTCATGCAGCGCATTAATCAGCAGGTCTTCAAGCGCCCAGAACTCATTATGCTCAACCTGCGTACCTTTTCCGAACATGTACAGCAGCGGCTGGATCAGGAACGCGGTGACAGCACGCGCCGCTGGGAAGTGCCGAGCGTTACGCCCACCCACGCCGGCGAAGATTTCTTTGTGGATGATGCGGGCGAATTCTGGCGCGTCATCGACTTTGTGGACGCTTCGCATACCTTTGCAGCCATTCAAAGCCGCGCCCATGCCCGCGAAGCTGGCTACGCATTGGGCCGCTTCCACAGCCTGCTCAGCGATTTGGATCCGGCTCGCCTGCACGACACGCTAGAAGGTTTTCACATTACGCCCCAATACCTGGCCAATTACGATACAGTGCGGCAAAAGTCCCAAGCGGACGTGGATCACGCCGATGTGGCCCATGGGCTGCGCTTTGTGGAAGCGCGGCGGGAATGGGCCGCCGTGCTGGAAGAGGCGGTGGCGGCGGACAAGCTCACCCGGCGCGCCATCCACGGTGACCCCAAGGTGGACAACATTATGTTGGACAACACCACGAAACAGGCCGTCTCCATTGTGGATCTGGACACGGTGAAACCCGGGCTGGTGCATTATGATATCGGCGACTGCCTGCGTTCTTGCTGCAACCGGCTGGGCGAAGAGACCCAGCAAATCGACGCGGTGACCTTTGATACGGCGCTGTGCAAAGTCATTTTGGAAGGCTATTTGTCGGAAGCGCGCCACTTTTTTAGCCCGGCCGATTATGCGTATGTGTATGATTGCGTGCGCCTGATTGCGTTTGAGTTGGGGCTGCGCTTTTTCAGCGATTACCTGGCCGGCAACGTCTATTTCAAAGTAAAGGATGAGCAGCACAACTTGCGCCGTGCGCTGGTCCAATTTAAACTATGCGAAAGTATTGAGGCGCAGGAAGCTGAAATCCAATCAATCATTCGCGCCGTATCTTAATGTAGGGCAAGGTTCTCAACTTGCCTTTGTAACATACTGGCAAGTTTTCCAACTGGCCTTGGTAAGCTAGCGGACAATGGGGACACTTGCCCTGCACGGAGAGAATCGCTATGAATCGACAGTTCAGCCGCATCTGGATCAGCATCTTGATCGTCGTGTTCCTTTTCGCGGCCCGCCTTGCTGCGGTCAGCGCCCAGCAGCGTGTCGAGTGTGCAGCCGATGCCACAGTGCAGCCGGGCGACACGCTTTCGCTGCTGGCCGCACGACTGCTGGGTAGCGCCGCGGCTTATCCGCAAATTGTGGCGGCCACCAATGCCAAAGCCGCTAGCGACAGCAGCTACGCCACCATTGCCAACCCCAGCGTGCTCGGCGTGGGCTGGAAGCTATGCATTCCCGCGGTGGATGCGCCAGCGCGCACGCCTGCTAACTCTACCTTGCAATCGACCCCTACGGCCAGCGCGCCTTCTGCCGCATTACCACCTACCCCAACACCAACACAGACGCTCACCGAAAGCCAAGCAGACCAGCGCCAAGTAGAGCGCCTGCCCGAGCTACGCATTGACGCCATGCGCAAACAGCGCTATCCAGGCAGCGATTTGGTTATCGAGCAGACGCTGGCGCCTGGCGCCAACTATAGTCGCGCCATTGTGTCTTATCGCTCGGATGGATTGAAGATTTTGGCGCTGCTCACCGTGCCCAATGGTGAGCAGCCGGCCACGGGCTGGCCGGTCATTCTCTTTAACCACGGCTATATTCCGCCCGAAATTTACCGCACCACCGAGCGCTACGTGGCCTATGTGGATGGCTTTGCCCGCAATGGTTATATCGTGCTGCGCAGCGATTATCGCGGCCACGGTTTTTCTGAAGGCGAGGCCGGTAGCGCCTACAGCGCGCCCGACTACACGGTGGATGTGCTCAACGCCGTGGCCGCCGTCAAGCGCTACCCGGATGCCGATCCCAATCGCATTGGCATGTGGGGCCACTCCATGGGCGGCTCGATTACGCTGCGCACCATGGTGACTACGGGTGACATCAAAGCGGGCGTGATCTGGGCGGGCGTGGTGGCGACATATGCCGATCTCTTTGCCAATTGGGACAGCCGCGAAGCGCCCTGGCGAGAGCGGGCCCTGCGCTGGCGGCAGCTGGCCTTTGACGCATATGGGACGCCCGCCGAGAATCCAACCTTTTGGAACGCCATTTCGCCCAACAGCTATCTGGCCGATCTCTCCGGGCCGATCCAACTTCATCACGGCACGCTGGACGCCGACGTACCGCTTGCCTATTCGCAATCGTTAGCGCAGCAAATCCAGGCCGTCGATGGCCAGGTCGAGCTATACGTATATGAGGGCGATAACCACAATTTATCGGTCAATTTTGCAACAGCCATGGCGCGCTCGCTGGCCTTTTTTGATACGTATGTCAAAGGCGTCGCTCAAAAATAATACCAACGTATTTCTGAACGTTTACTTGCCATACTAAATTACTCCCGACGTCCGCTTACCGCCGAGCGCGATCGGTGCTGCGTGATTTATCCTCACCATTTTCTCCTCTCACTATGGTACTTACCATAACCCACATCTTTCTAGCCCCGAGTGAAGGCAAGGTGCGACGCACACGGGTTGACCAGCACAATTCTCGCAGAATGTGTGCGACGCACAGCTCTATTCCACCCACCTGTGGGTAAAGCTTAGCACTATGGTAGCAGGGTTACGATTTGGGTAGCCGGTCAACTATATATTCTGCTGGGTTGCTGGTATACTTGTGCATTCATAGCTCTTTAAAGCCGATTGCATCAAATTTTCAAGGACCGACATTCGTAACCCATGATCACCCGCTGCACCTGGCAAGAATGTTCAGCGGACCGCAACGGCAGGAGACAGCTTCAGGTTTGGCAAACCAGACTGGAGTCCATATTGCCAAGCTGTTGCGGTCTGCCGGTTGTAACGCCAGGTCAGCATTTCGCACTTCAGCGCGCCACTATGACCATTCATCAGCGAAAAGACGACCACATTCGCATTAACCTAGAAGAAGATGTGGGGTTTCTCCGGTTAACGACCGGCTTGGAGCAATTTCATTTTGTGCATCAGGCGCTGCCGGAGGTCAACCTGCACGCGATTGATAGCTCGGTTACCCTTTTTGGCAAGCGTTTGCGCGCCCCCATTCTGGTCAGCTCCATGACCGGCGGCGCCGAACGCGCTGAGCAGATCAACCGCAACTTGGCGGAAGCCGCACAGGCGTGGGGATTGGCCATGGGCGTGGGCAGTCAGCGCGCCGCCATTGCCAATTTTGAAACGGCCAAAACCTTCTGCGTGCGCAGCGTGGCGCCCGATCTTTTGCTCTTTGCCAATCTGGGTGCGATTCAACTCAACTATGGCTTTGGCGTGGATGAATGTCGGCGCGCCGTCGAGATGATCGAAGCCGATGCGCTGATTCTGCACCTGAACCCGCTGCAAGAGGTCTTCCAAGTGGGCGGCGATACCCAGTGGCGCGGCTTGCTGGCTAAAATTGCGCTGGTCTGCGCCAAGCTTGGCGTGCCGGTCATTGCCAAAGAGGTGGGCTGGGGCATCAGTCGCCAAGCGGCCCGCTGGCTCATGGAAGCGGGCGTCAGCGCCATTGATGTGGCGGGCGCAGGCGGCACATCGTGGAGCCAAGTGGAGATGCACCGCAACCCCACCGAGCGGTTGCAGCGGCTGGGTCAGGTCTTCCGCGATTGGGGCATTCCCACGGCGCAGAGCATACAAGCGGTGAACGATGTACGCCGTGAAATGGCGCGCGCGGATCTGCCCATCTTTGCCAGCGGCGGTATTCGCAACGGGCTGGAAATTGCCAAATGCGCGGCGTTGGGCGCCGATCTAGTCGGGCTAGCCGGCCCATTTTTAAAGCGCGCGGTCGAATCGGCCGAATCGGTGATCGAAGAGATGAAGCTGCTGACCGATGAGCTACACATTGCCATGTTTTGCAGCGGTGCGCAGACGATTGAAGATTTGCGCCAGCCAGGGGTGCTGGTAGAGCAAAAGAGATAGACTACACAACTTATATTCAGTTTTATATCAGTACACCACAATGGTGTTGGCGATAGAGGCATCGACCTTGATTGGTGAATCCAGCGCCATCGTTTGCCATTGTGATCTGCTGAGTTTCGATTGAACAAACCAGAAAGAAACCCAATGTCTAAGGACCAATTAGCCGGCTTTATCGGCCACTGGCTGCCCAAACTGGAAGACGAAATGCGCGCGGTGCTGCGCTACCCGGCTCACAGTTATGACGAGCAAGCTGTAGCTGTTCACTATGGCATGATGCAATATCACATGGGCTGGCTGGACGCGCATTTGCAGCCGGATAAGCTGCCCACGGGCAAGCGGCTGCGCCCCATCTTGTGCCTGCTAGCCTGCATGGAAGTGGGTGGCGAACCGGCCAATGCGCTGCCGGCGGCAGCGGCTATTGAACTGCTGCACAACTTTTCGCTGATCCATGACGACGTGGAGGATGGCGATGAGGTACGCCGTCATCGCCCCACGGTGTGGAAGCTCTGGGGCGTACCGCAGGCCATTAACGCCGGCGACGGTCTGTTTACGCTGGCCTTCGCCGCCATGCAGCGGTTGCAGCGGCGCGGCGTTTCCGCCCAAACCACGTTGGCTGCCCTGGAACTCTTTACGCATACCTGTGTGGAGCTCACCGAAGGACAACATTTGGATATGCGCTTTGAGCAGCGCGTCACCGTGCAAACGCCCGAATATATGCGCATGATCGAAGGCAAAACCGCGGCGCTCATTGGCGCTTCTGTGGCCATTGGCGCCCTGATCGGCGGCGCCACAGATGCCCAGGATCAGGCGTTGCAGCGCTTTGGCCAGGCCATGGGACTGGCCTTTCAAATTCAGGACGACATTTTAGGCATTTGGGGCGACCCGGCGGTGACGGGCAAGGCCGCCGGCAACGATATTCTGCGCCGTAAGAAGAGCCTACCCCTGCTCTATGCGCTCAACCATGAGACGGTGGGGGCGCAAATGCAGGCGTTGTGGCAGACAGATCTGGGATCGGAACAACTGCCGACAGTGCTGCAACTGCTGGCGGACGCCAACGCTCGCTCATACACCCAAGAACAGTTTGACCATCACCACCAAGTGGGCATTGCCGCCCTGCACGACGCGCTAGGAGCGCGCGCAGAAAGTTCGGCGTTATTGGCGTTGGCTAATAGCCTGTTGCATCGGGAGTCGTGAGCAACGCCCCGTCCGCTGCTCGCCAAAGTAAGATCATCTGCCACTGCCCTGGCCCCCTGTCTAATTCCTCTATTTTGTTAATTAAAACATATAAATTTGACAATATTCGCCGCGCCTTATATACTGTTACGTGTTAAACGGTTTTATGCGGGCTAGGCAATTTGTCATTTTCTCTAGTCGGATATCCCTCGTTTATCTAGGTAAATGTCAACACGGCTTAGTGTACACAAGAGGCAATGTTATGGCTTTGGGTATTTATCCCGACAAAGAATCTCCCACATCGCAGATTCTAGAACATCTGCAACGAAAAGGCTCGGCAACGATCAAGGATTTTGAACAGTTGTTGGGTGTCACCACCACGGCGGTGCGGCAGCATCTCAACACGCTACAGGCGGAAGGTTATATTGAGCGCCGCCGCGTCAGCGTGGGGGTGGGCCGACCCCATCACGCCTATTTTGTGACGGATAAGGTGCGCGAGCTGCTGGCCTGTCATTGCGATGATCTGGCGCTGACGCTCCTGGAGGAAGTTTTTGCGCTGGAGGGCGTTGAGAAAGTCAACTTTCTACTCGAGCGGGTGGGCAAACGACTGGCGGACCGTTACCAACAATCGGTGCAGTCAGTAGTGCTGCAAGAACGCGTCAACGAGCTAGCCGGCGCGCTCAGTCGGCACGGCGTGCTGACCGACGTGGTGGCGCAAGAAGACGACATGATTATGCTCAAGACCTACAATTGTCCCTATCACGACTTGGCGTACGAGCACCAAGAGATATGCAACATGGATCAGAACATGATCCGCCAGGTGTTGGGGTCGGATGTGAGCTTGAGCAGCCGCATTATGGATGGCGATGGCTGCTGTGCTTTTGTTGTGCGTCAGGCGTCACGGGCGTCCCAAGAAAAAAGTTAGTTTATAAGCTAGTCAGCCGTCAGCCAGTCAGCTAAGTTGCTGAATTGCTGACTAGCTGAAATGCTGATAGCTGACTAGCTGAAATGCCATAAAAATTTATTGATGAAAAATCCCGAGGAGTTAAATTCGAAATGAGCACATTAGAAATCCGCAATCTCCATGCTTCTGTTGAGGATACCGAGATTCTAAAAGGCGTCAACCTGACGCTGCATAGCGGCGAAATCCACGCGCTAATGGGGCCAAATGGCTCTGGCAAATCGACACTGGCCTATGTAATTGCCGGCCATCCCCACTATGAGATTACCGAAGGCGACATTTTGGTCGATGGTGAAAGCATTTTGGAGATGGAAGCCGATGAACGCACCAAGGCAGGCATTTTCCTGGCCTTCCAATATCCGGTGGCGGTACCGGGCGTCAGCGTGGCCAACTTCCTGCGCACGGCGGTCTCCAACGTACGCGGCTATACCGAACAGGCCGACAGCAACCGCGGCGGCGTCATTGGCAGCAACCTAATGCCCATGCGCGACTTCCGCCGCGAGCTTACGGCCAAAATGAAAGAATACAATGTCGATTCCAGCTTTGCCCGCCGCTATCTGAACGATGGCTTTTCCGGCGGTGAAAAGAAGCGCACCGAAGTGCTGCAAATGGCTATGCTGGAACCCAAATTTGCCATCTTGGATGAGTCCGACTCCGGCTTGGATATTGATGCGCTGCGCGTGGTGGCCGACGGCATTAACAAGCTGGCCACGCCGGACCGCGGCTTCTTGATGATTACGCACTATCAGCGTTTGCTAAACTATGTCAAACCCAACTTTGTCAGCATTTTTTACGGTGGCCGCATTGTAAAAACGGGTGGCCCCGAAGTGGCCGAGATGTTGGAAGAGCGCGGCTATGGCTGGGTGGAACAGGAGTTTGGCACAGGGGAGTTGGTGGCTGCTTAGAGATTTACGATTTGGGATTGACGATTTACGAGGGTTTAGAGGCTAGCTGGCGAGGCGAGTGGCTAAACGTTGGGGGTAAATCGATTTGTTCTTGATAAAGCCGAAAGGGAGTGTTTAACAATGGCGCACGAAGAAGATCTAAAACAACTTGATGGTGTAAAAGACGAATATCAATACGGCTTTCATGATGACATTGAAGCCGTTTTTAAGGCCGAGAAGGGGCTGAACCACGCCGTGATCGATCAGATTTCCGATCACAAAAATGAGCCGGACTGGATGCGCGAGTTCCGTCACCAGGCGCTGGATATTTTTCTATCCAAGCCGGATGTGACTTGGGGCGCCGACCTGAGCGGCATTGATTATGACGACATTTATTACTATTTGAAGCCATCTGCGGGCGCCGAACGCTCGTGGGAGGACGTGCCGGAAGGCATTAAAAACACCTTTGACCGGCTGGGCATTCCCGAGGCCGAACGCAAGTTCTTGGCCGGCGTGGGCGCCCAATATGACTCGGAAGTGGTCTATCACAGTCTGCGCGAAGAGTGGGAAAAGATCGGTGTGGTCTTCCTGGATATGGACAGCGGGCTGCGCGAGCACGAAGACATTGTGCGCGAATATTTTGCCACCATTATTCCGGCGGCGGACAATAAGTTCGCGGCGCTCAACAGCGCAGTCTGGAGCGGCGGCAGCTTTGTCTATGTGCCCAAAGGCGTCCATGTGGATATTCCGCTACAGGCCTATTTCCGCATTAACCAGGAGAATATGGGCCAGTTTGAACGCACGCTGATTATCGTCGAAGAAGGCGCCAGCGTTCACTACGTAGAAGGCTGCACGGCGCCGGTCTATTCGAGCAACAGCCTGCACAGCGCCGTGGTGGAAATCATCATCAAGAAGGGGGCCCGCTGCCGCTACACCACCATTCAGAACTGGAGCACCGATGTGTACAACCTGGTGACCAAGCGCGCCGTGGCCTATGAAGGCGCCACCATGGAGTGGGTGGACGGCAATCTGGGCTCTAAGGTCACCATGAAATATCCGGCCGTCTACATGATGGGGCCCAAGGCGCATGGCGAAATTCTCTCCATTGCCTTTGCTGGTCATGGTCAGCACCAGGATGCGGGCGGCAAAGTAGTGCATGGCGCCCCCAATACCAGCTCGAAAATTATCTCCAAGTCTATCAGCAAAGATGGCGGCCGCGCCAGCTATCGCGGTCTGCTTAAGGTGGCCAAGGGTGCATACAACAGCCGCAGCAACGTAGTATGCGATGCTCTGCTGCTGGATGAAGCCAGCCGCTCCGACACCTATCCCTACATTGAGATTGAAGAGGATAATGTAAGCATTGGTCACGAAGCGTCTGTGAGCAAGATTGGCGAAGAGCAGCTTTTCTATCTCATGAGCCGCGGCATTAGCGAAGATGAAGCGTCGGCCATGATTGTGGGCGGCTTTATTGAGCCGCTGGTCAAAGAGCTGCCCATGGAATATGCCGTGGAAATGAATCGGCTGATCCAGCTGCAGATGGAAGGAAGCATTGGCTAAAAAAATTACGATTTTGGATTTACGATTTACGAGGTTTCTCTATCGTGACAATCTGTCCGTTTTGGCCAACTGGTCGTTTTGCCGTTTGTTCAACGACGCCAGAGCGTTTTAAGCAGTCAGTTACAAGCGAGAGACTCGTAAATCGTACATCGTAAGTCTGAGATCCGAAATGGAGATATAAGTGAGCGTTTTAGTAAAAGAACCGACAATTATGACGGAAGCCGCGGGTTTTAATGAAGAGACCGTGCGCGCCGCTTCCGCCGCCAAAAATGAACCTGAATGGATGCTGGCGTTTCGGCTGGCGGCGTGGCGTACGTTTGAATCGATGGAGTGGCCCAAACCCACCGATGAAGCATGGCGGCGCACTCGCCTCACCGGCTTTCATCTGGATAATTTTACCCCCTTTACCACCACAAGCCGGCAGTCTGCACGAGCAGAGCTATCCGATCTATTGCAGACAGAGCTGGACGAAATGGAAAGCGCGGCTAGCCTGATTTTTCAGGATGGCGGCGTGCTTTTTGGCGAAACCCATGACGATCTGGCCAGTAAGGGCGTGATCTTCACCGACTTGCAGAGCGCCGTCACCGAACATCCAGAGTTGGTGCAAAAACATTTTATGACCAGCGTGGTCAAGCCCGACCATAACAAGTTTACGGCGCTCCACGCGGCGCTGTGGGACACGGGCGCGTTTATTTATGTGCCGAAAAATACAAAAGTGGAACTGCCGCTACAGGTCATTTTGAACCAGGCGGCAGGCGCGGGCGGCTATCACCACACCTTATTGGTGGCCGAAGAGGGCGCCGAGGTAACGGTGGTGGATGATCTGCTGGGTGGTGAGGACGCCATGCAGAGCAGCGTGGTCGAGATTGTGCAGAGCGCCAACAGCGTGGTACGCTATATGAATCTGCAAGACTTTGATCATACTGCCTGGAATTTCATGACCGGACGGGCCGCTATGGGCAAAGACGCGGACCTGCGCTGGATTCAAGTGAGTTGGGGCAGTCGTTTGACCAAGGCCTTCCTCGACTTGGACTTAATGGGGCAGGGCGGTCACGCCGAGCTGCTGGGCATCTATTTCCCCACCGGTCGTCAACACATTGACCACCAGACGCTGCAAATTCACCGCGTGCCGAACTGCTTTAGCGATCTGCTTTTCAATGGTGCGCTTAAAGAGAAGGCGCGCAGCGTCTACATGGGCATTATTAAAGTGCTGCCCGCGGCCCAAAAGACCGACGCCTTCCAGCGCAACGGCAACCTGATTCTGGACAGCTCGGCGCGCGCCGATAGCATTCCCGGCCTGGAAATTCAGGCTGACGACGTACGCTGCACCCACGCCGCCACCGCGGCGCAGGTTGAGGAAGAATATGTCTTTTATCTAATGGCGCGCGGCCTATCCCGCGCCCAAGCTGAGCGCATGATCGTGCAGGGCTTCTTCCAGGCCGTGTTGGATCGCGTGCCGGTGGAAAGCGTCGTCCACAAACTGGAACGCGTCATCGAACGCAAAATCGGTGGATAAAGAGCCCTAAGCCATCGTTCAAAAATAGCTTGTAGATTTAAACCTGTCAGGTCTGCGAGACCTGACAGGTTTGGTAGCCAACTTATTTCTGATCGTCTACTAAATACCACAGATTATCCAGAATTGGAGAGTATGGTGAATCCCAAGCCCCAACTGCTCCTCTGTCTGAATATACGTGAAGTACAGAAGTTCTTTGGCCAATATTATACGGGTTGCATCTGTATAACGCCCTAAGGATCTTGCGAATCCTTAGGGCATTTCAGTGCAATGGCCATAAAACAATTTCAGACAAAACAACTTACGCAGCGCCAGTGGTTCGCAGAGGCAATGCCTGCTCAAGGCTTGCGTAAGGCTATAAAGGAGAGAAAGAAATCATGTCAATTGAACAAAAAGGCTACGCCCACCCCGAAGCCTTGGTCAGCACCACTTGGGTTGCCGAACATTTAAATGACCCCAATGTGCGTTTGGTGGAAAGCAACGAAGATATTCTGCTCTACGATGTCGAGCATATTCCCGGCGCCGTCAAGGTGGATTGGCACACCGATCTAAACGATGCGCTGGTGCGCGATTATGTCAGCAAAGCAGATTTTGAAGAACTCATGCGGCGCAACGGCATTAACAACGACACCACGGTGGTCTTTTATGGTGATAAAAATAACTGGTGGGCTACCTATGCATTTTGGGTCTTTCAGCTTTTTGGCCACACCAATGCCAAGGTAATGGATGGTGGCCGCGCCAAGTGGATGGAAGAGAAGCGCCCCACGACGCGCGAAAAACCCAGCTACGCCCGCGCCAATTATGTCGCCAACGAGCGCGACGACGCCCCCATCCGCGCCTTCCGCAACGACGTGCTGGACCACATTAAGGCCAACGGCAAGCTGGTCGACGTGCGCAGCCCGGGCGAGTACAAGGGTGAATTGCTGCACATGCCGGACTATCCGCAAGAGGGCGCCGTGCGCGGTGGTCACATTCCAGGGGCAAACAATGTGCCCTGGGCGCGCGCCGCCAATCCAGATGGCACCTTCAAGAATGCGGCCGATCTGCGCGCCATTTATGAAGAAGAGCAGGGGTTGAGCGCCAGCGACAAAGTAGTAGCCTATTGCCGGATTGGCGAGCGCAGCAGCCACACCTGGTTTGTGCTCACCTATTTACTTGGCTACAACAACGTACGCAATTATGATGGTTCCTGGACCGAATGGGGGAACGCGGTTGGGTTGCCAATTGAGAAGTAAAGCAGTAGAGAAGTAAAGGAGTGGAGGAGTGGAGGAGAGCCTTTACTCCACTTCTCAACGGCCCAAAGATGGCGCAGCGTAGGGGCAGAATTGGCGGTAAAAAAGCCAAAGACTGGAGATTAGATTTCGTTTGCTGCCTATTGTGCCCGCCTGGTCGCTGTGTAATCTTTATCGGTTCAACGGGAACTCATGTTATCCGCTTCCTGGAAGAGGCCGCTACCGCTTTCATATGAGCTAAAACCTACCATATCGATTAGTTTTGGAAGAACTATGCAAGCAACTGTAAACGACCGCACCACCGAGCTCGCCGCCCAATTCCCGATTCTGCAACGGGAGGTACATGGGAAGCGGCTGGTCTATTTAGATAACGCAGCCAGCAGCCAGAAGCCGACTGCGGTGCTCGATGTGATGGAGCGCTACTACCGCCAGTCCAATGCCAATGTGCATCGCGGCGTACATACATTGAGCGAAGAGGCCACAACGCTCTATGAAGATGCTCGCGTGCGGCTGGCCGGCTTTATCAATGCGCCCAGCGACAAGCAAATTATTTTTACCCGCGGCACCACGGAAGGCATTAATCTCGTCGCCCACACATGGGGGCGCGCCAATTTGGGCCCCGGTGATGAGGTGCTGATCACGCAGATGGAGCACCACAGTAACATTGTGCCGTGGCAGATTTTGCGCGACCAGCTTGGCTTTACGCTGCGCTATATTCCGATTACGCCACTCGGTGAATTGGATTTGCGCGAGCTGGATGTGCTGCTCAATGCCCGAACCAAGTTGCTGAGCTTTGTCCACGCCAGCAATGTGCTGGGGACGGTTAACCCCGTGCCACAACTGGTGCAAGCGGCGCGGCAGGTGGGCGCCAAAGTGCTGATCGACGGCGCCCAGAGCGTGCCGCACATGCCCATTGACGTGCAAGAATTGGATGCCGACTTTTTTGTCTTTAGCAGCCACAAAATGTGCGGCCCCACCGGCGTGGGTGTGCTCTACGGCAAGCGCGATCTGCTGGAAGAGATGCCACCTTTTATGGGCGGTGGTGATATGATCCGCTCCGTGACCATGACCGAGAGTCGCTGGAATACGCTGCCCTATAAGTTTGAAGCCGGCACGCCCGCCATTGCCGAAGTCATTGGGCTGGGCGCCGCAGTCGACTTTTTGACCGACGTGGGCATGGGCTGGATACACGCCCACGAACAGATGCTGACGCGCTATGCCTATGAACGGCTGAGCCAAGTGGAAGGTCTGCGTATTCTGGGGCCAGAGCCGGAAAAACGGGGCGGGCTCATTGCTTTTACGCTGGGCGACATTCACCCACACGATATTTCCGCCGTGCTTGATATGGATGGTATCGCCATCCGCGCCGGTCATCACTGTGCGCAGCCGGTGCATGACTGCTATAATATAGCCGCCAGCGCCCGCGCCAGCTTCTATCTTTATAACACAACGGAAGATGTGGATCTGCTGGCGGAAAGTCTGGAAAAGGCGCACAAGTTGTTCGGGTAATCCTTTTAATTGGGTACGCGGATAAATGCTGATTTGCGCGGACTTTTTTTCTCTGCGCCCTAAAAATCCGTGCAATCCATCTATAAAATGACTTACGCGGACCATCGCTCAATATAGATATTTGTGTTTCAAGCGTACAAACTTATCTGTAAATGAACTCGTAAATCAGAAATCGTAAATCCTATGGAAGCCTTATACAGAGAAGCCATTTTAGATCATTACAAACACCCGCGGCGTAAGGGCCATCTAGACGCGCCGGATATTCAATATCACGACCACAACCCGTTTTGCGGCGATGAACTCACGATTGAGCTAAAAGTGGAAGATGGCGTCGTGGTAGACGCGGCCTTTGATGGACGCGGCTGCGCCATTAGCCAAGCCACCGCCAGCATGATTATGGAAGAGATTGTGGGCCTGTCGGTAGATGAACTCAAAACTTGGGACAAGCAGTATATATTGGACATGCTGGGCATTGAGATTGGCCCGGTGCGACTCAAATGTGCGCTGCTGTCGCTCAAGGTGTTGAAGGCTGGTCTGTGGGGCCTGGAAGAGTGGCCAGAGTAGAAATGCGGAGAACTGTATGACTTTTCAGCAATCATTAACGCGCCACCTCAAAGCCATTCAGAATCGTGATCTTAATACCTTCTTAAAGACAATTGCCAACGATGGTAGATTAACGCTCATTATGCCCAACGGCAGCCTTTGGCAAGATTATGATGACATTGCGGAACTGCACCGTGAGTGGTTCGCAGACCCAGACTGGCAAATGACCACCGAACTGCTGACCACGCATGAAGCGGCCGAAATGGCCTCGGCCTTACTATTGGTCAATTACACCGATGTAGACATGGAAGGCGCCCCCGTCGAGTTCGAGTACTATCTGCATCTGCTTTTTGCCAAAGAAGGCGACCAATGGCTGGTAATACACGATCAGAATACAACGATAGAGATAGAGAGCGAAGATGAGTAGATTTATTCAGGTTGCCAAACGCGATGAAATTCCAGTAGGTGAAAGCAAGCTGGTTGAAGTGGAAGATGTGCGGGTGGCGCTCTTCAACCTGGAGGGCACAATCTACGCCATCGAGGATGTTTGCACCCACGATGGCGGACCGCTGGTCGAAGGCGAAATCGTCAACGGCTGCCAAGTTGAATGCCCGCGTCACGGCGCCCGTTTTGATATTCGTACCGGTGCGGCGCTCAGTTTCCCGGCGTTTGAAGCGACGAACACATACGAAGTAAAAGTCGAGGGCGACGATGTGCTGATTGAGTCGCCACTTTGAGTATCGGCTGAATGACCCCTTTATTATACCAACTGCCGAATCAAGCGTCATGAATACGTTCAGACCTGACAGGTTTTGAAAACCTGTCAGGTCTTTACCAAACATAAAACTTGACGTAGCAGTTGGTATTATACCCCAGTCGAAACTTGATGAGATATTGTCATAAATGTAAGGAGAAACAGCATGTCAATGCCAACATCTGAAGAAATTCGCAACGTAATTCAGGAGAAGGTTCACGACCCCGAACTCATGATGAACGTGGTCGACATTGGTTTAATTTATGGGGTGGAAGTCACCGCCAATACCGCTGAAATCACCATGACGCTGACCAGCCCCGGCTGTCCGGCCGGCCCACAGATCATCGGCGATGTGCAGCGTGAAACGCACAACGCCTTTCCAGATATTGAAGAGGTAAATGTGCATTTGGTCTGGACGCCTTTTTGGAACCCAGACATGATGTCTCAAGAAGCCAAGGACGAATTGGGCATCTTTTAACTCACAGCCCGCGCAAGCCCTGGCCAAACAATTCCAGCATCAGCGGATTCTCGTGCCCCGGCATGGACATGGAACTGTGCGCCAGCAGCGCGGCATTATGGGCATTATGCTCGTCGCCCGCTAAATGCAACCAAGCGGCCAGGGCTTGCAGCCCCGTTTGCAAGCCCTGAAACAGCAGATGCATATCTGGCCAGTTTTCGATTTCGCGCAAAACAAAGTCGGCGTGCAACGTTTCATCGTCATCCAAATCTAAATTCATATACAGATCATTGCGCACGGCGCGCAATAACATGCGGCAATGCGTATACCAGCGATGCAGTACGGGGTGCTGTGTGAGTTCCACCACCGCCCTCTCCAAGTCCGCCAGCGTGTAATCCTCTTCCGCATCACTCTGAAAATAGTCCTGTAGCGCGGCTGCCACAGCCGGTTCGCCAAATTGCCAAAGCCAATCATTATAGAGTGAATATTCACCAAAAAGCGGCTGCCACGCCACACCGTCCCAATGCGCGCTCAGCGCCTTCTGAACCAGCCAGCGCCCGTAATCAAAGGGCGCTTCCAAAAAGACAATCTTCTGATCATCATCCAGCGAAACCGTGAAAAGCTCACCAACCGGATGCGGCTGCGGCAAATCTTCTCTGGCCATTTCATCGCTGCCATAGGTCGCCAAAATGCCAGTGCGCATATTGACCACCATGCTGATAAATGCACACGCCATTGATTCCTTGGCAGAAGTTGGCGTATAAAGGAACCAAATGGTCTGGTTGCCACTGGCTTCGGCTGGCCCCAGCAACGCCCGCCAGCCTATTGGTGAAGGCGGTTCATAGCTCCAGCCGCTAAATTGCAGCTTGCGAATCTGCCGCGCCACGCGCGTGCGCAAATCAGGCGGCAGCGTAATGCTCAGGCTGTGCAGCGCCAGCATCAGCTGATCACCGGCTTCGGCGGGGTTGAGCGCTTCCAGCTCATTCAAGGCCGCAGTCGCCACGCTGGGCCGGTCATCCTGCGCAATCAGCCGCAGCAGATCGACTCGATCCGCCGGCGGCAATCGGCGCAATTGCTCCAGCACAAAATAGGCCACCCCCTCCTCTTCCTCACGCATTTGCGTAACATATTCGAGCAAGACATAGCGATTGCGCTCGGCTTCTTCAATGGCTTCACACAGACTCTGAAAGGCCAGCTCGTCCGAATTTTCCAGGTCGCTGAGCAGGGCCGGAGAGACATCCTCACCCAGAAAGCGCTCTAAAATCGTCACGGCATTGAGACGCATCTGCACGCTATTTTGGCGACCAGCCGCCGCCGAACGCAGCGCCGGCGTTACCTCTTCTGGCGGCAGCAGCGTGGCCAGGTGGCCCAAACCACCGCGCATTTGGCTGCTGGCATCGCCCAAATGTTTGAGCAGTACGCTCAACACCATATGCGCTGGATAAGAACGGGCGATCTGGCGTACAATACGCAACATGGCCCGCTCAGTCTTGCTTTGCGACAGTTCGTCAATCGCGGCTTCCAGCTGACGACGCTGTTGAAATGTATTAATGATTTTTTCGTCCATGCGCTGCATTATAACATAGGATTACCTGGAAAGAGCGACTTTGTCCCACCGTCAGACTTCCGCTCACCCTGACAGTTTGGGCGTATCACACGGGTCAGGCATAATATATAAAAATTGTAACCATCTAGGCCTCTCCACCATCCCTCCTCCACGGGTGGCTAGGCTTTACCCACACGTGAGGCGAATGGCTCTGTGCGTCGCACCGGTTGCAGAGCATCAGGCGAAACAGATCGGTTTGTGACCGGTGCGACGCACACTATCCTCGAGCAGCGTTCGCGTCTACCCATGTGTGACGCACGGTCCAGACGTTGTCTGCGCCGTCACAGCGGCCGCGGCCCGTGCGACGCACCTGGTCTCCACTCGGGGCAAGAAAGATGTGGGTAATAGTAAGCCACGTATGGGGAAGAGTTTAAGAGAAGGCTTTATCCAAGATTAAGCAAAAAGCGATCAACAGATTGGTTGATCTCCACTCCCAGGAGGACAACGATGTCTCATTCGGCTCGCGTGGTCATTATCGGTTCGGGCATTGTTGGCTGCAGCGCCGCCTATCATCTTGCCCAATTTGGCTGGAAAGACATTCTCGTCATTGATAAGGGCGAACTATACGAAAACGATGGCTCCACATCGCACGCGCCCGGTGGGCTGGTGCCCCTGAGCCATTCTAAATTGCTCACCCAAATGGGCATGTATACCAGCGATCTGGTGGCCGGGTTGCAGCCCTTCCGCGCTGACCGCAATACATATAATCCTGTCGGTCAGCTTGAATTGGCCATCTCCGACAGCCGCTGGCTGGATCTAAAACGGCTGCACGGCGAGGCCAAAGGGTTTAAATGCGAAACGCATCTGCTTTCGCCCGCCGAAGCTCGGGGCAAGCTGCCCATCCTCAACCCCGATGCCATCAAAGGCGCGCTCTTTATTCCCAAAGGCGCCATTGTCAAAGGGGCGGATGTCTCCGGCGCGCTGGCGCGAGACGCCATGGCCACCGGCGGCGCCCGCTTTATGGGCAATACGGCGCTGGTGGATGTGGAGATCAACAACGGGCGCGTCATCGCCGTGATCACCAACAACCCGGAGATGCCGCGCATAGCCTGTGAGCATGTGCTGCTCTGCGCCAACATTTGGGCGCCGGCGCTGAGCGAAAAATTTGGCGTGGCGCTGCCGCTCATGGCCTTTGAGCATCAATATGTGCGCACCAAACCGCTGGCCAGCCTGGCGCAATTTGACCGCACCAACAAAGACCACGAAGTTGTCTATCCCACCACTCGCGAGCTGGATTCGACCATGTATTACCGTCAACACTGGGACGGCTACGGCATTGGCTCGTACTGGCACCGGCCCCACATGGTGCGCCCCCAGGAGTTGGGCAAAACCGCCATTCACCCCTTTACACCGGAGGACTTCTTTGGGGCAGCGCACGCATCGGGTCGCACGCCGTGGGCGCAGGCGCAAAATGTGCTGCCCCTTCTCAAAGAAGCCGAAATTGAGCGCGACACGGCCATCAACGGCATGTTCGCCTTCTCGGTGGATGGCATGCCCATTATTGGCGAATCACCGGTAAAAGGCTTTTGGACCGCCGTGGCGTCCTGGATCACCCACGCCGGCGGTGTGGGCAAATCGGCCGCTGAGTGGATGGTCTATGGCGACACGGAATGGGACATGCGCCAGGCCCACATTAGCCGCTTCCACGGCTTCCAGACCACCCAGGCCTATACCGGCGTGGTTACACAAAAGAACTATCGCGAAGTTTACGACATTGTGCACCCGCGGCAACCGCCCAGCGAACCACGCAACGTGCGCACCAGCCCCTTTGCGCCGCGACTGGACGCGCTCCGCTCTGCATACACCGTCTTTGCCGGGCTGGAACTGCCCAACTGGTTTGAAGAGAACAGTCGCCTGTTGGAAAAGTATGACGAGCAGATTCCCCAGCGCAGCGGCTGGGCCAGCCAATATTGGTCGCGCATTCAGGGCGCCGAACATTTAGGGACCCGCAACAACGTCGCCCTCTTTGACCTGACCGGTCTTTCCATCATCGAGGTAAGCGGACCCGGCGCGGCCGTGTTCGTCAACTATTTATGCGCCAGCCAGATGGATGTGCGCGTGGGGCGCGTGGTCTACACCACCTGGCTCACGCCCAAAGGCGGCGTCAAACGCGACCTCACCGTGGCGCGCCTGGCCGCCGACCAATTCTGGCTCTTTGTGGGCGAAGGCACGCTGCCGCAGGACCTGGCCTGGGTGCGTCAACATGCGCCCGCTGATGAGACGGTGACCATCACCGACATTTCCAATAGCTATACCGCCCTGGGGCTGTGGGGGCCAAACGCACGCAAAGTGCTGCAAAAGGCGACCACCGTCAACGTGAGCAATGAAGCCTTTCCCTATTTCAGCGCCCAATGGATCGAAGTGGGCATGGCGCCGGTGTTGGCGCTGCGCATCTCCTATGCCGGTGAGCTAGGCTGGGAGCTGCACTGCCCCACCGACATGGCGCTGCACGTGTGGGATACGCTGTGGGCGGCCGGTCGCGAATTCGACATGCCGGCGGCCGGCCTGGGTGCATTCGATTCGCTGCGGCTGGAAAAGGGCTACCGGCTGTGGGGCGGTGATGTCTATACCGAATACACGCCCTACGAATCCGGCCTGGGCTGGACGGTCAAGCTGAATAAAAATGTGGACTTTATTGGCAAAGAGGCCTGTAACGCGCTCAAAGATCAGCCACTCAAAAAGAAGCTCTGCTGCCTGACCTTTAACAATGGCGGCGTGGCCCTGGGCTACGAAGCGATCCTGGCCAATGGCAAAGCCGTGGGCTACATCACCAGCGCCAACTACGGCTATGCCGTGGGAAAATTCATCATGTACGGCTACCTACCCATTGAACACGCCAGCGCCGGCGCCTCGCTAGAAGTCGAATACTTCGGCGAACGCTACCCCGCCACGGTGACGGAGGAGCCGTTGTACGATCCGGGGATGGAGCGCTTAAAGGCATAAATATGACCGAAAACTCTTTACCCAAACTCATTGTCGACAACCACCCCATCCCCTTCATCCCCGGCGAAAGCGCGCTGATCGCTATGCTGCGCGCGGATTGCCATCCCACGGGCGGCGGCTGTCTCTGCCTGGCGGGTGACTGTCCGCACTGCCTGGCCACGGTGGATGGCGTTTCCTACGTGCGCACGTGCCAGACGTCGGCCCGGCCCGGTATGGTGGTGCAGCGCCATCACGCCGACGGCGCCTACCCGCCGCTGCCGCTGGATGACCGGCCCGCGCCCGCCGTGGCCGCGACCAATCTCTTTTGCGATGTGGTCATCATTGGCATGGGTGAATCCGGTCAGACTGCGGCTGCGCAAGCAGTAGCTATGGGCCAAGAGGTGATCACGCTGGATGCAGGCGCGGGTCAGGAAGTGATTGGCATCTACCCTGGTGCGCTAGTGGTGGCCCGCACCGATGCGGGCATGCTGCACGTTCATGCACGCCAAGAGATCGTCGTGGCTACCGGTGCGGCGGAGATTCCGCCGGTGGCGCCCGGCAATCATCTCCCCGGCATTGTGACCGGACGCGCCGCGGCCCAACTGGTGGCGGCGGGCATTGAGCTCGGACGCGTGGTGGCCGTCGGTACGCCCGTCAATGGAATTGACGCTGAGTTGGTTACGGGCGAAATTGTAGCATTTGAAGGCGCGGCAAAAGTGGAAGCCGTGGTCGTGCGCCAAGCTGACGGCGGTGAGCGACGCATGGTGTGCGACACAGTGGCGGTGAACCTGGGCTTGACGCCACGCGACGGCTTGGTGCGCATGACCAACGGCACGCCGGAGCGCGCCATCATGCGCGTCGTGGGCGATGCCGCGAGCGAAGCTGCTATTCCGCCCTGTCCACTGGCGGGCATTGTCTGTCACTGCTCCGGCGTAACGGTAAACGACCTGGACTTTATCTGGCAGCGCGGCTTTCACGAGATGGAGCTGGTCAAGCGGGCCACGCTGGCCGGTACGGGCAGCTGCCAAGGGTCGGCCTGCCTGCCCCATCTGCGCGCCTTTTTGGCCGACCGCGGCGGTGAATTGCAGCCGCCTTTTACGGCGCGGCCAGTCACGCGCCAACTCACCATTGGGGAAGTATCGGCGGGCGCACATCATCACGCCACGCCGCGCACGGCGCTGGATGCCGAGCATCGCAAGCTGGGCGCGCGCATGGAACGCGTGGGCGGCTGGTGGCGCCCCTGGAATTATGGCAACGTGCTGGAGGAATATTGGGCCGTGCGCGCAGGCGTCTCCATTGGTGATGTAAGCACGTTGGGCAAAATGCAGATTTCGGGGCCAGATGCGCTGGAGCTGTTGGAGCGGCTCTATCCTACTCAGGTTGCCACCATCAAGCCAGGGCGCACCCGCTATGTGCTGCTGCTGGATGAGCGTGGCTACGTCATGGACGATGGGCTAATTTGCAAAGAGAGCGTTACGCGCTACACGCTCACTTTTACCAGCGGCGGCGCCACCTTTGCCGAACTGTGGGTGCGCGACTGGGCCGAATCGTGGGGGCTGGACGTGCGCATTTTAAACCAAACGCTTTCGCTGGGCGCCATCAACGTGACCGGACCGCTGGCCGCGGAACTGCTGGCCCGCGCCGGCCTCACCAATCCGCCGCCCTATATGGGGCAGATGGAAGCCATAGTGGCGGGCGTACCGTGCCGCGTTTATCGCCTCAGCTTTACGGGCGAGCTTTCATACGAGCTGCATCACGATTCAATTCATTCGCCAATGCTCTGGAACGTGCTGCTGGCCTTGGGCGCCGACATGGGCATCAAGCCCCACGGCATTGAGGCGCTGCTCAAACTGCGGCTGGAAAAAGGACACATTTTGGTGGGGCAAGACAGCGATTTTGATTCGACGCCGCGGCGCTTGCAGCACGAGTGGGCGGTCAAGCTGGACAAGCCCAATTTTGTGGGCAGGCAGGCGCTTCTGCGCACCAATAAGATTCCGTTGGATAAGCAGCTGGTGGGACTAGAGATGGACGGCCCGGCGCCCATTGAGGGGGCGGTCATCTGGCACAATGATGTGTACGCAGGGTATGTCACCTCCAGTTCGCTGGCGCCGGCACTGGGCAAAGTGGTCATGCTGGGTTGGCTTAGGTTGTTCGACGGCGTTCTGCCAGAGGTGGTGACCATAGACGGACGCGCGGCGCGCCGAGCAGCAACGCCTTTCTATGATGTAAACGCCAGCCGCGCCCGCGCCAAAGTCACACCCACTGCGCAGCCGGTTGACCTTTCTACATTTCCGTTTGCCGAACAGGCCGCCGAATCGAACAGTCATGCGTTGTTCCAGCAGATGACCATGCAGCGCATTGTGGCCTTGCCAGCAGCGCTGGATGCTGTGACCTGGCCGGAAGAGAACATTACGCTGCGCATTGCGCCCGATGAGCTGCTGACCACAGCCGAGGTTGATGCCGCCGCCATTGCCGATCCACATGCCATTGTGGTTACCGACACTGGCTTTTCTGGCCTGTGGCGCAAAAGTGACAGCGTCTTGCCAATCTTAGCGCAGCACTGTGAATGGGAGCTGCCCCGCCAGCGCCCCGCCTTTGCCCAGGGCATGATCGCTGGATTACCGGTGAAACTGTGGCTAGCGGAAGAGGAAATTCTGGTGCTGGTTCCCACACCGTTGGCAGCGGAATTAGAAGAGCGGCTGTTTTGAGAAAGCGGGTCAGCTTGTTAGCCAGTCAGCTGGTCAGCCAGTCAGCGGGTCAGCCAGTCAGCTGGTCAGCTGGTCAGCCAGTCAGCGGGTCAGCTGAAATGCTGAACGCTGAAATGCTGAACGCTGAAATGCTGATTGCTGAAATGCTGAACGCTGAAACGCTGAACGCTGAAATGCTAAACGCTGAAATGCTGAACGCAAAAAGAGAGCATCGCCATGAACGAATTCATTGAACAGAAAGTCCAACTCCAGTGGCATGAGCCCAAAGCCAACTATGATGTCGTGATTGTGGGCGGCGGCGGACACGGGCTGGCCACGGCTTATTTTTTGGCCACGCGTCACGGCATTACCAATGTGGCCGTGCTGGAGCGCAAATATATCGGCGGCGGCAATTCGGGGCGCAACACCACGGTGATCCGCGCCAACTATGGCATTCCCGAAGCGGTACGCTTTTACCAGCGCAGCGTTGAATTGTATCAAACATTAGAAGCTGAAACCGAGCGCTGGATCATGCACAAGCAGAAGGGACTGCTCTGGCTGGCGCACAACGAAGCCGGCATCCGCGCCGAGCGGGCGCGCGCCGAGGTCAATACGGCCTTTGGGGCCAAAACTGAATATGTAGGGCCCAAAGAAATTCAGGAGATTGCGCCGCAGATCGACATGATGGGCGGCGGCGTGTGGCCGGTGCTGGGTGGCTCATATCACCCGGAAGGCGCCACGGCCCGCCACGATCGCGTCAACTGGGCGCTGGCCGAAGGCGCCATGCGCCGCGGCGTCCACATTCACCAGCGCACGACGGTGATTGGCTTGCGCAAAGAGGGTGACCGCGTGGTCGGCGTCATGACGGATAAAGGGCCGATTGGCGCGGGCGTGGTGCTCTCCGCCGTGGGTGGCCATGTGACCAACTTGGCCAATATGGCCGGCGTGCGCTTGCCCATCCGTACGCATCCGCTGCAAGCTTTTGTGACCAATCACTACGCGCGGCAATTTGACCCCATTGTGGCCTCCATGGGCTTGCTCTTTTATGCCTCACAAACCGCACGCGGCGAAATGCTGATCGGCGCCGAAATCGATCGGCAACCCAGTTATTCATACCGTTCGGGCCACCACTTTTTGCAGAGCTGCGCCTTCCGCGCCATGACGCTGCTGCCTTTCCTGCGCAATCTGCGCATTCTGCGCCAGTGGACCGGCGTGTGCGACATGAGCCCAGACTATTCGCCCATTATGGGCCAAACAGGCGTAGACGGTTTTTACATTACCACGGGCTGGGGCACCTGGGGCTTTAAGGCCATTCCAGCCGGCGGTGAACAGATGGCGCAGCTGATCGCCACCGGTGAAACGCCGGCCCTGATTGCACCTTTTGGGCTGGATCGGTTTGCGCGGGATCGCACGCTGGCGGATCGAGGCTCGGCGGGAACACATTAAGTCGCAAATTTTCACATATCCTACCGTTACCTTACTAATGACTAAATTTGTCAAGCCATTGTGAATATGCGATCATAATTGAATTCATTTATATCATCGTTGTATTAACAGAACCTGCCTTCATTGGAGGAGATCGCCTCCGCCCAAAATTTATTCCCCCCGAAAGTGAGTCGTCGTACTTTGGCGCTTCGTTTTAATAAATCGCGCGATGTTGTTGGTACCATTCAAAGGGTATTAAAGAACTATTTTTTCCTCGCGCGTCCCACTACGATTGACGTTGCGAGTGAAGTCGGTCAAGCCATGTTGCAGGGACGGGAACGGATTTTAATGTCGCTCCTGCGGTTTGGCGCGCCCTTTAGCATGATCTGGCTGCTGAGCATTGCCAGCAATTTTGTGTCCGATGAAAAGTGGGGGCCGCTACTTTTTTATCTAATGCTGATTGCAGTTATTGCCTATGCAAGCATTGCCATCAAGCTCACCTATACCGTGCGCACGTTCATTACGCTCCTGATTATTTATGCCCTGGGCACCGCCGACCTCATTTTCTTTGGTGTGGCGGAAGATTGGCGCCTCCACTATGCCGCACTGCTCATGTGCACCACTATCTTTTTAGGACGTCGCGCCGGTTTTGTCGCCCTGCTTATCTGTCTCGTGAGCTTTATTTCGATTGGCTGGCTCATCTCCAAGGGCGTGCTGGTCATTACCATGTCAATCATGGATAGCCCCATTCCTGATACCGAAGCTATCTTCATGATGAGCATGGTCTTTTTCTTTGTGTGCAGCATGATAATCATGGTGCTGGCCTCCGTTTTGGAGGAGTTTGAAAATGCGTGGGAGCGCGAGCGGTTGACGGCGCAGCAACTTTCTATCCAGACGAAAGAATTAGAGAGTTCGCTCAGCAGAGAGCAGCTGCTGGCCAATCAGCTTGAACATTCACTGACGCAGCAGGAAGAATTGAACCGGCTCAAATCGCGCATTATCACAACGGTTTCCCATGAATTTCGCACGCCGCTCACAGTTATCAATAGTTCAGCTGGCTTGCTCATGCACCATGCCGCCCGCTTATCCGATCTAAAGCGCGAGGAAATTTATCAGCGCATCCGCCGCTCTATATTCTATTTGACCGACTTGCTGCAAGACATTGTGTGGATCGATACATCCAATTCGAGCGAAATTAAGATGCACCCCATTCGCATTGCGTTCAACGCAATGTGCGAATCTTTGGCTGATAAACTGCATCGCGAGACCGACCACCCGGCCAACCTTACCTTTGAGTATGCCGAGCACAACAATTCTAATTTGTATATGGACCCCGAACTGCTCAAGCAGATATTGTTCAATCTGCTGACCAATTCGCTCAAATATTCACCTATGCATACGCCTGTCACCGTTCAGCTTAGCTGTACAGAGCAGCTTACCATAGCGGTGGTCGATCATGGTATTGGCATTCCACCCGAGGATTTAGCAAATATTTGGGAGCTGTTTTATCGCGGCGCAAACGTAGAAACGTATAGTGGATTGGGGCTGGGGCTCTACAACGTACAGAGATTGGTCGAACGATTAGGCGGATCAATTCAGGCATCGTCACCGGGCCTCAATCATGGCTGCACGTTCCAAATCCAGCTGCCCCGAGAATTATCAGCAGAGGCACAACTCACGCCAAGTGTTGACTAGCGTTGATGAAGGTTCATAAATTGTTTCGGTAAAATGAGAAACCGGGGTTCTTGTCAAAGCCCCGGTTTCTGAATAGCGGATTATTTTCTTGACCTTCATCAACGCCGGTCTGCTAGCTAATCATTTAGCGAGCGCCGCACGCTTGTAGACACGCTTGCATGTGGCCGCGCGCTTCCGCCGCAATAACGCAGCACTGTTCGACGCTATATTCCTTGGCGCCAATCACCTCTAAATTGAGCGGGCCAGTGTAGCCATTTTCGTGCAGCACGCGGATGTAGCCCACCAGATCAATATCGCCGCGGCCGTTGGCCTGCATCTCCGGTTTGCCCGGCCCCTGCTCGCGGCCTTTGCAGTCGCGAATATGCACATGTTTGACGCGTGAAATCACCGCGGCAATGGCCTCCACTGGGTTTTCGTTGGCGCGGTGGATGTGTGACGGGTCCATATCAATGCCAAAGTTGGGCGACGAGATGGCTTCCATGGCGCGCAACGTGGTGGGCGTGTTGTAAATGCTGGCGCCCACGTGGGCCTTGACGCAGAGCGTGACGCCATACTTTTCGGCCATCTGCGCCAGGCTGCCCAGTTCGTCAATGGTCTGCTGCAAGCTCTCTTCGTCGCCCGTTTTGCCACCCGGCCCACAGTTGACAATGGGGATGCCGCACTCGACCGCCGCCTGCATGGCGCTCTCCATAACAGCGGGGTCGCGACCGGGCTGCTCCATGGCCAACAGGTCCAATTCGTACACCTGGGCCAGCCGTTTGACTTCCGGCGCAATCTCTTGCCAGCGATCTAGGACGAGATGCTCGCTCATCCCCTTGATGGCCGAGACTTCCACGCCGTCATAGCCCGCCATGGCTAAATATTTGAAGGCGGTTTCCATATCATAGCCGCCGAAAAGGACCGTGTTCGCGCCAAGTTTCATTGGGTTTCTCCTTATAGTTGTGGTTTATCAAATAATCTGTGCAATGTCCCCGCCACATTTTTTCGTATTGCGGATTACTCGGCACAATATGCCGGGAATGGGTTGGCGATCTTGAAATCACATATCATGTTAATTGCCGACGCGTCCACTCATTGAGCAACGGATCATTAATTTCATTCATCCAGGTAGCCAGATGCTGCCGCAAATCCGCCAACAGATCCGCGCATTCCGGCGCATGGGCCAGATTGATCAGCTCGCCCGCATCGTTTTCCAGATCATAAAGTTCATCTTCTGCCGTGGCGTTCCAGACCAGTTTCCAGCGTCGGTCGCGTACCATGCGCTGGCTGTAGAGCCCAAACTGGTTGCCATGATAGGAGGCAAAAGCGTGCGTGCGTCCACTTTCGTGTTCACTACGCGCAATGGGTAACAGGCTTTGGCCGACAAAATGGGCGGGTGCTGCCACACCGGCAGCATCACAAAAGGTAGCCGCCAGGTCCAGCGCTGCACATACAAAGCCATCGTTGCGGATGCCCGCCGGCAGCCCGGTCGGCCAGCGCATAAGCAAGGGGACGCGCACCAGCTCTTCGTACATGACAAAGTGCTTGTCGATCATACCGTGGCCGCCGCATAGATCGCCATGGTCGGCGGCGTAGATTACCAGCGTATTTTCGGCCAGTCCCAGCGCTGCCAACGACGCCAACACGCGGCCAATTTGGTGATCCAGCAGCGTAATTTCGCCCAAATAGCGCCCCACAATGGGTGCCCAATCGGCCCACGTCCAATCGGCTATGCCCCAGGTGCATCGCTGCTGCTGCTGGATAAACGGTTTGTTGCGCAATGGGTCGGGGAAGCTAGGCCAGGGGGCAATTTGGTCGGGCGCATAGAGTGACGCGTATGGCTCCGGCACCACGTTGGGCAGGTGCGGCTCACCGGGATCCCAGCGAATGAAAAAGGGCTGCGCTTGCGTTGCGGCGGCGGCCAGCGCGTCCATCACCTGTTGCGCGCCCCAAGCCAGCCGCGACTGCGCAGGCGCAATATACGGATCCGTTTCGCCAAACCAGCGATTCTGCTGCGGTCGCGGCGGCAGCCCTTGCTCCTCGCGCCAAGCTACATAGTCACGTTCCGGCACATAATGGTCAAAGCCATAGTCCAACGGCGTGCGGCCCGCTTCGTGCCATTTGCCAACATAGCGCAGCGCATAGCCCGCCTGATGCAATGTCTGGCTAAAGGTGGTCAACTGTGGGCGAACGGTAGCACCCGCCTCTGTCCCCGCGTTGGCAATACAGCCGTGCTGCACCGGCCACACGCCCGTCAGCAGCGACGTGCGCGACGGTGCGCAGAGCGGAATCGGACAAAAGGTGTGGGTAAAATTGACGCCCTCGGCGGCCAGCCGATCCAGATTGGGCGTCTGCAAAAGCGGATGGCCGTTGCAGCCCACACAATCATAGCGGTGCTGGTCGGCGTGGATCAACAGAATATTGGGTGGCGTGGAAACAGGTGCTGTCAAGATGGGAATTGAGTGTTACCTTACTATTCATACCCATAGCGCTGCATGGCGTCGTGGAAGAAATCGAAGTCATATTGACCATCATCGCTCTGCCAGCGGCCCACCGAGTCGGCGCGCATGGGAATGCGGGCCAGGGGAATCCCCAAGTAGGCTTCCAGGCGCTGCAGCGTCTCTTCCTGCTTAAAGACAAAATCCTCAAAGCGCACTTCGATCCAGTTTTCCGGCCGCGGCGTGGCATTGACAATGTCATATTGATATTTCCACGAAATGGCGCGGCGCAAGCGCGGATCCTCAGTTTGTGGATATTCAATACCAAATTCGGCCATATCGTCGGTCACGTGGCGGCCCAGAATGCAGTCGCGCGGGTCGCGGATCCAGAAAATATATTTCATGTCGGGAAAAAGTCGCCGAATCCACGGATAGACCAGCGTAGTTTCGGGGATTTTCCAGCCCACCATTGCATTGGGATTGCGCTCGTGCTCCTTGAGCACGCTTTGCAGAAATTCGTTGAGCAGGTCGGTAAACTCTTGCGGAATTTCCATTTCGTGCAGCTGGTGAAAATCCCACGAGAGGTCGCCGGTCCACTGAACATAGCGCGCCATGACGCGGCAGGCATCGTACATGGCCTGGGGTGGAATCAGGTCGCCCGAGCGGTTGAGGCAAGCGCCCATGTAGACGTTGCTGGCGTAAAGCGTGTGCGAAATCGAACGCGTGCCCGAGTGGCCGCGCCCGATAATGGTGACCAGTGACATGACTTAAACCCTTTCCACCGTACCGTTGTCCAGCGAGCGGATGGCGGCGGCCAGCACCTTTTGGGCGGCCAACCCTTCCGCGCCGGAACCATCGATCTCATCGGGGTCTACGCCTTCACCCACCTGCTCCAAAAAGGTATGGATGCGGTTGCGGAAGGTGTCTTCAAAGCTTTCCATGCCGCCAAAAAGCGGATTGGTGTAAACGGTCTTTTCGGGATTGCCAGCGGGGTACAGCGTGGCCTCGCGATACATGTCGTCGATGACAAAACGCCCTTTGACGCCCGCCACCTCGCAGCGCTCCATGGGGTGACCGCGCTCAATGTCGTACGAGCCAGTTAGCGTGCCCACGGCGCCGCTTTTGAAGCGCATGTTGAAAACCGCCGTGGACCAGATCTGACGGCCCGGCGCCTTGGTGGCAAAGCAGTGCACCGCTTCAATATCACCGCAGAAGTAGCGCATGACGTCCACCGTATGCGGGTGCAGCGCCTTGAGCTGGAAATAGGGCGACGTTTCGCGCGGGTTCATGATCCACATGCTCATATTGACAAAGAGCTGATGGCCAATGCGTCCCTCGTCCACCCATTTTTTGGCCAGCAGCGCAGCGGGCGTAAAGCGGTGATTCAGGTTAATGCCGTAGCAAACGCCCTTTTCCTTGGCCTTGGCCACCATCTTCTCAGCCTCGGGGATTTCGTTGGAGATGGGCTTTTCCCCCAACACGTGGCAGCCAAAATCGAGCGCCTGCATGGTGGGCAGATAGTGCTCGCTGCCATATTCGTGGCCGCCGGTGGCCACGCTCACCACGTCGGGCTTGACCGCGGCCAACATGGTTTCCACATCGTAATAAGCGGGCACACCCCAGCGCGCGGCCGCGGCGTCGGCGCGTTCCTTGTCCCAATCACAAACGCCCACCAGATCCGCAAAGGGATCTTGCGTATACATTTTGGCATGTCGGTTGCCAATGGCCCCCAAACCGATTACACATGTTTTGAGCATTTAGTACCTTCTTCCTATAGACAAGCATCATTTCGAGCGATATAAATGTTGGGCAAGTTACCTAAGTTGCCACACCTATTTGTTGGGAAAGTTCGGAAACTTGCCCAAAGGGGTAGAAAAGTTTTCGCATTTGAATAACATCGGACAAGTTAGGAAACTTGTCCTACAAGGGAATACGTCGTGTCAGAACATCGCATTTATTATTACCGCCATCTGCCTCACTTTCAACCCAAAGGCGCTACGATCTTTTGTGACATTTCGCCTTTATGGGTCGCTCCCTCTTGAAGTCCTTGCCAGATTGGAAGCGCAATCTGAGCGCTTTAAAGCAAGTTTAGACCAAGTGATTGACCCAGATGAACGCACGCGTTTGTGGCGCCTGCGACGAAAACAGCTATTTGGGCTTTGGGATGATGCGTTGGACCTGGCTGATTCTGGCCCATTTTGGCTCCAACAGGAGGCGATTGCGCCAAGTCATCGAATCTTTGAACTATTATCAGGCGATCCGTTACGAACTCATCGCGTTTTGCATCATGCCAAACCACGTCCATATATTGTTTACGCCCCTGCAGAATGAGGCGGGAATTATTACGCGTTAGCTGATATTATGCACTCTATTAAGCTCTTCAGCGCCCGGCAAGCAAATGCCATATTGAAGCGCAAAGGACAGTTTTGGCAACATGAGAGCTATGATCATGCGGTACGCGACGCCGACGAAAAGGAGCGCATCCTCCACTACATTTTGAATAATCCGGTTAAGGCAAAGTTAGTTGAGCAGTGGACAGATTGGCCTTGGAGTTATTCAAGTTTCATTAGCACAGCGGGGACAAGTTGGGAAACTTGTCCTACAATTACTTGCGCGCCTCCGCCTGTAGTCGGGCAGCAGGTGGGATCGCCGATGTGTAGCGTCTCATAAGCCTGCTGCGATGTTTTAAAGGCGCCCACGCCTTCTTTGCCGTGCCAGTCCCCCTGATGATGAATGGGATTGGGCAGACCGGTCTCCTGTTCGCGTTTGGCGATCCAGGCGTCCATGCGCGTGCGCAGTGCGGCCACCACATCGGGATAGGTCTCGGCCAGATTGTTGTTCTCTTCCGGGTCTTCCACCATGTTGTACAGCTCAATCTCCGGCTTAAAGTGAAAATCGGGCTCCAGCGCCACCATGAGCTTCCACTGGGGCGTGCGCCAGCCGTGTTTGCGCATCCACGTGCATTCAGTAATGTACATTTCGCTCTCGTGCGAAGCCACCTCGCCGCGCATCATGGGCAGCAAGCTTTGGCCGTCGAACTCGACGCCCTCGGGCTCAATCTCGGCCAGTTCTAGAATGGTGGGAACCAGGTCTTTGTGCTGGTTAAAGCCGCTCACGCGCTGGCCGGCCGGCACTACGCCCGGGTAGCGAATGATCAGCGGCACGTGCAGCACGTTGTCATACATGCCGTGGTGATCGAACCAGCACTCGTGATCGTAGAGCGTTTCGCCGTGATCCCCGTTGATGACCACAATGGTTTCGTCCAGAATGCCGCGCGCTTCCAGCGCATTGAAAATCGTCTGAATGCAGGCGTCCATGTAGGCCACGGCGCCATCATATTGGGCAATGATGTAATCTTTATCGGTAATGCCCGGCGGCATCCAGCTGGCGAAAAAGTCGCGGAACGGCTTGAAATTCATTACCGGCTCCATGGACTTATTCTGGGGGTCGCATTCATTGCCGTGGTAAAAAGCGCGCTCATAGGGCGCCGGCGGCAAATAGGGCGAATGCGGGTCCATGTGGCGCAGGAAGAGGAAAAAGGGCTTGCGCTTTTTGGCCAGCCGGTCCAGTTCAGGAATAGCCACGTCGTTTAGATTCTGCGCCTTGGGGCTGCGGCCTTCATTCCAACTGCCCCAGCCGGAAAAGGTGAGATAGGTGTCGAAGCCGCGCGAAGCTGGGTTGCCAGAAAAACCGACGCAGGTGGTATTGTAACCGGCGCCGCTCAACATTTCGGCCAGCGTGGGCACCTCAGCGCGCAGCGGACCTTTGTGACGCAGCGCCACCACCTGCGTACCAAAAACGTCGCGTCCGGTCAGCATGGAAGAGTATGCGCTGGTCGTGGGGATATGGGGGCTAAAGGTATTTTCAAAAAGCGTCCCCTGCTGGGCAAAATGATCTATGTGCGGCGTAGTCAACCGGTGGTAGCCATAGCTGCTCATGTGGTCGGCGCGCAGCGAATCAATGCCCAAGAGGACAATATTTGGTTTACGTTTGGAACGGCGAGCCATTCAGTTCTCCTTGCTATTTATTTTGAAAGCACAGATTTCGCAGAGTTTTTATCCAATTCTGTAAAATCTATGTTGATGGGCTATAAGTCAGAATAGAGCGCATGCTCTATGTCGACAACAACGTTTAGCATCCAAAACCAGCGCGCCCGCCACCACGTGTTTGCGAGGCACAGTTTCTGGAAATTCTTGGCACGGAACCAAGATATAGACGGCTAAGTACACGCAAACAGCGACTTCTTAAGTTGTGCAATATGCGCCGGACGCGTGCCGCAGCAGCCGCCGATTACCGTAGCGCCAGCCTGGAGCCACTGTTGCGCATGGGCGCAGTACTGCAGGGGCGTCAGGTCGTCACGCAGGCCCAACAAGCCATCTGTTTCACTTGCACCGTCCAGCGTCCAATTTGTGGGCACGGGTTGGAACGTATTGGCATAGCCGCCGACATAGCTTGCTCCCGTGGCTTTAAGTTCGTGCATGGCGTTGGTAATGCTCTCAGGCGCGCAACAGTTGACCAGGAAGCCGCTGACCGGCAAATCGGCCAGTGCACGTACGGCTTGCCCAATAGTTTCACCGCTACGCAAATGGCCGGACCGGTCTTCGTGCAGCGTCCACGAAACCCAGACTGGTTTGCCGGTGCGACAGGCGGCCACGGCAGCCGCCCGACTTTCTCCAGCGCTGGACATGGTTTCGCACAACAGCAGATCCACATGCGGCGCTAGCAGCGCGGCCTGCTCGGCATAGAGCGGTTCAATGTCGGCAAAATCGCCCACCAAATCAGGTCGATAGCTACCGCGCAACGGGGCAAAGAACCAGCAATCATCACGGGGCGACCCAGCTGCATGGCGCGCTTTGTTTGCCAGTTGGCAAGCCAGCAGATTCAACTCTGCAAAGCGTTCCGCAATGCCTGCTTTGGCCAAATCGGCCCGGATCACGCCATAGGTATTGGTGGTGATCACATCCGCGCCGGCGGCAATGTAATCCGCATGAATCTGGCGCACTATATCCGGCGCCACTAATAGCGCGTTGGCCGACCAGATTGTCTCGGGAATTTCCACGCCCCGAAAGCGCAATTCCCGCCCCATGCCGCCATCTAACAGCAGAGGTGGATCTAGCAACTGATCCATGCAGACTCCGCAAAGAGTGAATTCATGTTTTGGGTCCTTGACATATAAACGCGCCCATGAGGACGGGCGCACGGATAGCGCCATGCCGCTGGACCATGTCAGTGGCCAGCTCGTGAAAAACATTGGGCAGCGCGGCTTTGGCCGCAGCAGATATGTCATCGCGAGCAATTACATTGCGATAACGCCCAATCGTCAGATAGTTCTGCGTAAACGCGGCGGCGTTGCCGTGAATCACTTCATCCACAAAGTCGTACCGCTCCACCTGGGCAAAGCTCTGCGCCAAAATGGCGGCGCCATTTTCCAAAGTAAAAGGACCAGGTGGCTCCGGCTCATACGGAATGGCCAACCGGTCCAATGCTTTGTAATGCAGATCGATCACCGGCACGTACACCGCGCCGTTGGTGGTGGCCATGAGCCAGCCATCGGGACGCAGCACCCGCGCCAGTTCGCGCACTCCCTGCGCCAGCGGCTCCACGTGATAGAGCACGTGATTGGCCAGCACACCCTCGAAAGCGCCATCGGCAAAGGGCAAGGATTCAATGCCGCAATTGACAAAATGCGGTCGATGGCCGCGTTTGCGTCCCTCCACCGCTGCGCTCTGCACCATACCCAGCGAATAGTCGGCGCAGACCAGGTTGGCGGGCCGCACGCCATGCCGTTGAATCAGCGGCCAGCTAAAGCGCCCCCAGCCGCAGCCGACATCCAGCATGCGCGCGTCCGGTGTCGGTACAACCAGTTCCAGCGCCCACTCTTCAAGCTTGCGCCCGGACTCGTTATAAATTTGGGCATGTTTGGCGTGCAGGTGTTCGCCGGTTTGATAGTATTGCATTTACGCAATGGGCACTTCCTCGGCGCGCCCCGTCTCGAACGAGCGAATGGCGGCTTCGATCACTTCCTGCACGGCTAGCCCATCGTGGCCGGACGCGTCGATCTCGTTGCGCGGCACGCCGGCATCTACCTGCTCGATCCAGCGGTTGATGCGGTTGGTGAAGGTGGCGTTAAAGCCGCTGAGACCGCCCATAATGGAGTTGCGCACCACGGTCAGCTCATCGCTGCGCCGCGGATAGAGCGTCAGCTCTTCGTAACAGTTGTCCAGCACAAAGCGCCCTTCGGTGCCCATGACTTCGCAGCGCTCCAGGTTGTGGCGCGGATTGGTGTCATACGAGCCGGTCAGGTGACCGACGACGCCGTTTTCAAACTCCATGCTCACCTGCATGTTGGAATAGCAATCGCGGCCCGGCGCTTTGTTGAAAAAGGCCATGACGCGGCCCACATTGCCACAGTAGTAGCGCATGACGTCCACCGAGTGCGGATGCAGGGCGCGGGCGTGGAACCAAGGCGAAGAGTTATTGGGGTTGCCGATCCACATGGTCATGTTGATCAGCAGCAGATCGCCCAGCTTGCCGTCGTCCACCCACTGTTTGGCCTTGGCTGCCGGCGGCACAAAACGATGATTCAGATTGATGCCGTAATAAACGCCCTTTTCATCGGCCTTGCGCACCATCGCGCGGGCGTTTTCAATATTGTTGGAAATTGGCTTTTCGCCCAGCACATTGAGGCCAGCCTCCAGACACTGCATGGTCGGCTCGTAATGATCGCCACCATTTTCCACACCGGCCGAGGTCACGCTGACCGCGTCGAGCTCTTCGTTTTGCAGCAGATCCGCCACGCTGTAATAGGCTTTGACGCCATAGCGAGCGGCAGCTTTATCGGCGCGCTCTTTGATAATGTCGCACACGGCGACCAGTTGCGTCTTTTCGTTGGCCATATAGATGGGCGCATGGGTGTTGCCAATATTGCCCAGGCCAATCACTGCGACTTTTAACATGGGATTCCTTCCATTGGTTGAATAACGGAATGGAACACAGACTGGATTGTTCTATGCTCCATTCTTTAATTGGATAATTCCATTGGCGGCGGCGTACGTCGATAGAGCACAAAAACGACGCCACAAAGCAGCAACTCAACGATCAAGATGATGAGGCTTTGCGACGCAAAGAAGTTTAGCACAATGCTGCCGACCACATAGGCCAGATCGGCCAGCGTCAAAAGGATTAGCTCGATGAGCGTGATTAAGAAGAAGCGCCGAAAAAGTTGATTCTTTTCCACACCCGTTCGATAGTAAAATTCGGTAAATACAATGATGATCAGGCCCAAGATGGCTAAGAAGAGAAAGCCGAACTGATTGAGTGCATGCTCCAGGTAGCGATCCCAGGAAGTAATGCCCAAGATAATCATGGCCGAACTACGCCACTTGAGCAGATTGACAAAAGCCAAAACAATGCTGACAAACCATAGCAGGTAAGCCAGCAAATATCGGGAGGTATTTGAATTCATAATCTGTGTGCTTAGGCCGTAGCCGGCGCGGTTGATGCGGGTGCGGCCGCGCGCGCGGATATGCCCTGCAGCGCCAACTCTTCCACAATGTGGCAACTGGCAAAGTGATTGGAACCGACGGTGCGCAGCAGCGGCTCTTCTTTGCGGCAGATGTCTTTGACATATTTGCAGCGGTTCTGGAAGACACACCCCTGCGGCAAGCTCATTAAGTCGGGCGGCTCTCCCGGCGTGATGATGCGATGCCCGCGCTGACGGTTGACGGTGCGCGGCACGGCGGCCAGCAGCAGCTCTGTATATGGATGGCGCGGGTGCGACAGCACCTCTTGCTTTTCGCCCAGCTCCACCAGCTTGCCCGCATACATGACGGCAATGCGGTCGCTGATATAGCGTATAACGGCCATGTTATGGGACACAAAAATATAGGTCAATCCGTATTCGGCCTGCAAGTCTTTGAGCAAATTGAGAATCTGCGCCTGGATCGACACGTCCAGCGCCGAAACGGGCTCGTCTGCTACAATCAAGCTGGGGTTGACCACCAAAGCCCGGGCAATACCGATGCGCTGGCGCTGGCCGCCGCTAAAGCTGTGCGGAAAGCGGCGCAGATGCTCAATGCGCAAGCCAACTTGTTCAATGGTTTTGGCCACGCGTTCTTCAATCTCACGCCCGCGCGCCAGCCCGTTCACCAACAGCGGTTCGCCCACCGTTTCCAATACATTCATGCGCGGATTGAGCGAAGCAAAGGGATCTTGAAAAATAATTTGGGCGCTGCTGCGAAAAAGTCGCTTGTCTTGCCCTTCCAGTTCGGTAATCGACAGGGTTTTCTGCGGCGTATGCAATAAGACTTTGCCCCCGGTTGGCTCATAGAGCTTGACCAAGCAGCGCCCCAACGTCGTTTTGCCACACCCGCTTTCCCCCACGACCCCCAACGTCTCCCCCGATTTCACCCCAAAAGAGACATTATCCACCGCTTTGATATAGCCAGCCGTGCGTCGCAGCAATCCTTGCTGTACGGGGAAATATTTTTTCAAGCCCTGGATTTCTAGCAGCGTACCGTTTTTGTCAGACACAAGCCCACTCCGTGGTTATATTTACGATTTATGATGTACGATTTACGAGGTTGTTTCGTCGACGAGCTCTATTCGTAAATCGTACCCTCCATCTGGTTATCTGAAGGGTGTGCATAATTCTTTAGTCGGGTGAAGTATATTGACAGACCCGTGTGCGACGCTCTGGCCACTATGGTGGCCGTTACGCAGCCGTTTTGCTAGCCAGTGCGACGCACACTAGTCGCCTCTCCTCGGCTGAATGCTTATGCACACCCCTCGGTTATTTACGATTTACGAGGTTACTTCGGTGACAAGATCAAATCGTAAATCGTACATCTGAGTTCGTAAATCTTATTACTCGTACAGGACGCAGCGCACTTTATGGCCCGGCTCCACTTCGACTATGGGCGGGCGCCGCACATCGCAGGCGCCAGGAACACGCTGGTCGCAGCGGGTAAAGAAAGGGCAGCCCATATGCTCTGTAAATGGGCTAGGCATGGCGCCCTGAATGGTGGCGAGTCGTTCCAATGTGCCATCAATGGTAGGAATTGAACGCAGCAACGCCTGCGTATACGGGTGCCTTGGATTTTCAAAGAGCTGTTCGGCGCTGGCGTGTTCCATGACCAGCCCCAAATACATGACGATAATCTCATCGGCCACACCGCCCACCACGGCCAAGTCGTGGCTGATGTACATAATGGCCATGCCAAATTCTTCCTGCAAATCTTTGAGCAGTTCCAGAATTTGGGCCTCAATCGTCACATCCAGCGCCGTGGTCGGCTCATCGGCAATGACCAGCTTGGGGTTACAGGCCAACGCCATGGCGATCATGGCGCGCTGGCGCATACCGCCGCTGAACTGATGTGGATAGTCATCCACGCGGCGCTCGGGGCGACTGATGCCCACGCGGCCCAATATCTCTACGGCGCGTTCACGCGCTTCCTTCTTGGTGATATTAGGGATGTGGAGCAGCACCGATTCCATAATCTGGTTGCCAATGGTATGCACCGGACTAAAGGAGGTCATGGGCTCTTGAAAGATCATGCCGATCTCTTTACCGCGAATGGCGCGAAATTCACCGCCACGCGTGGGCAAATCGGTCAGCACGACGCTGCGCATCCCCATGCCGTTGTTGGGCAAATACATGGTAATGCGACCATTCTTAAGCTGCGCGGGCGGCATGGGCAAAATGCCCATAATCGCCTGGGCCGAGACCGATTTACCGGAACCGCTTTCACCAATGACGCCCAGCGTTTGCCCCAGTTTAACCGCAAAACTCACATCTTCCACCGCGCGCACAATGCCTTCCTGCAAATGGAAGTGAACCTGTAAATTTTCAACTTCAACCAGTGTGTCGTGTCTGTCACTCATAGTCTGTTTTCTTATGGCTGTATTGCTGTATTACTTATTGCTGTATCATTTAAGCGACAAAGCAATACAGCAATAAGCAATAGTTCTTACATCGCATATGGGTCGGCGGCATCGCGCAGGCCGTCACCCACAAAGTTAAAGAGCAGCACGGCGATTACCACAAAGAGACCGGGAATCATGCGCCACGGCTGTTGGGCCACCACGACCATATCCTGCGCATCGCCCAGCAGCACGCCCCAACTGACCGCGGGCGGCTGCATGCCCAGCCCTAAGAAGCTGAGCGTCGTTTCACCCAAAATAGAGCCGGGAATGGCCAAGGTGAGCGAGACAATGAGATGGCTGGTAAAGCCGGGTAGTAGGTGGCGGAAGATAATGCGCGGCTGGCCGGCGCCGGCGGCTTGGGCGGCCAGTGCGTAATCTTCCTCACGCAGCGCCAACAGCTTACCGCGCACCACGCGCGCCAACCCGCTCCAGCCAATAATGGACAGGATAATCGTAATGGCAAAATAGGTTTTGGTCACCGACCAATCGCGAGGCATGGCCGCGGCCAGCGCCATCCAAAAGGGCAGCGCCGGAATCGAGAGCAAAAAGTCGATGAGACGCTGAATAATCTCATCGGCAATACCGCCAAAGTAGCCCGAGATGCCACCCAGCGTTACCCCGATAAAAAAGCTGAGCAACACACCCACAAAGCCAATCGACAGCGAAATGCGCGAGCCATAAAAGGTGCGGCTCAAGATGTCGCGGCCCAACTCATCGGCGCCAAATAACAGCAGCGGCGGTCCATCCACCCCCACCCCAAAGAGATGTCGACTCGTCTCAAAAAGGCCCCAGAATTTATACGGCTCGCCTTTCACAAATAGCTTAATGGGGTAGCGTTGCGACGTATCTTCCGTATAAATATACTTAAAGGTCTTCTGGTCCAATTCGCGACTCAGCGCATAGACAAAGGGCAGGTGAATCCCGCCATTTTCGTCAATCATATGCACTTTGGTGGGCGGGCTCTGCTGGCGACCTTCAAAGCGCGATTGCGGCAAATAGGGCGATGCAAAGCCCGGCATAATCGCAATCAAATAAAGGATAATGAGCAGCACCAACGAAATCATCGCCAGGCGATGGCGCCGGAAGCGCCACCAGATCAGCTCCCACTGTTTGGCATAATAGAAGCGTTCGGAACGCACATCCAGCTTCTCTTCGGGAATGGCGGCCAGCCCTTCATCCGGTTGTCCCGCTAATTCTTGGGCGGTGCGACTTGACTGCTCTTGTACCGTCATAAGAAATGCTCCCTATTTTCCAGTGCCTTCAAAGCGAATGCGTGGGTCGGCCCAGGCCAGATAAATATCTGAAATCAACGTGCCCAGCACGGTGAGCGAACTGAGAATAAGCACAATGCTGCCCACCAGATACATATCTTGGGCCAGCGTGGCCCGCAACAGCGTGGGGCCCATGGTGGGAATGCTCAACACCACCGAGATGATCACTTCGCCGGATATAATGGCCGGCAGCAGCCAGCCGATGGTGCTAAAGAGCGGATTAAACGCAATGCGCACCGGATATTTGAACAGGATGGTCAATTCCGGCACGCCTTTGGAGCGGGCCGTGGTGACGTACTGTTTCTTCAATTCATCCAGCAAATTGGCGCGCATCACGCGAATGGTGGCGCCCGTGCCGGAAAGCCCAATAATCACAATGGGTAAAATCAAATGCTTGATGCGATCAATCAGCTTAGCCGTATTCCAAGGCGCATCCAAAAAGTCGGTAGAATTGAGACCCAAGGGTGAAAAGCCTGTATAGTGAAAGACGAGCCACGCCGCCACAAAGGCCAATAAAAAGCCGGGAGTGGCCACCCAAACAAAAGCCAAAATGGTAGCAATATAATCTGTAATTGAATAGGGATGTGTGGCCGAATAGATGCCGACGGGAATGGCAATGAGCCAGGACAAAATAAGTGCGCTAAATGAAATCAAAATCGTAAAGGGCAGACGCTCACGCAAAATATCATTTACAGGCTTGCCCCACTGGAATGACCAGCCAAAATCGCCCTTGGTCACAATGCCCTGCATCCACTTAGCATAGCGCACGTAGGAGGGCTGGTCAAAACCATACATTGCTGTCAGACGGGCCGCCTCTTCTTCTTGCAGTTCAATGCCAGAATTACGCAAGTTCGTAATATAGTTGCTGACCCAATCGCCCGGCGGCAGTTCGATTACAATAAAGGAGACAATCGAAATCAGCAGCAGAATGGGAAACAGCATAATAACGCGGCGCACGATATAGAGAATCATGGGATTTGGAATCCTTTGTCAAAAACACCGGAAAGGGGGAAAGGGGGAAGGGGCGAAAGGGGCAAACATTTGCCCCTTCCCCCTTTCACCTCCTTCTCCCCTTCATCTGCTCAACTACTCACCGTACCACAACTGCTCACCGGCAAAATTACAGGCAATCGCATACCCACCTTGCGGGATGTTATGCAGCTTCTTGCTGGCAATCATGGGATACTTGACATCTTCCACGAGGGTGATTTGGGGAATATATTCCTGCTGCCACTGGTGACCTTCATCGGCCAGCGTGTTGTATTCATCACTACCGGCCACAGATTCCCAGCGCGTCTTGTTGAGGTCCAAGGCCTCCTTGACCCAATCCGGCGGTTCAACGCCTTCGCTGCCGCCCGTGGAGAACCAGGTGTTCCATTCACGGCCAAAGAGCCCCAAGTTGCCCATCAAGCGGTCATTATCACCATTTTGGTCATGGCCCCAGAAGACGGTGGCCTGCAATTCGTTAGCCGTGCTGCGCTGGCCCCAAAGCTGTGAGTCGATGCGCTTGATCTGGAAGTTAATGCCCACATCTTTCATCTGCTCAGCCAGAAGTTCAGCCACTGGTTCCAGATCGGGAGCGTGTGCGCCATGCTCCACCAACATGGAGAACGGGTTGCCATCCGGCCCCATGCGGAAGCCGTCGCTATCACGCTCGGTCATGCCCAGCTCGTCCAACAGCGAGTTGGCCATATCGACATCATAGGTCGAATTAGCTTCGCCCACCGTGTTGACGGGATAGCCGGCAAAACCATAGTAGATGCTCTCAATAATCTCATCACGATTGACGGCGTGGCTCAGCGCCTGGCGGAAGCGCACATCTTGCGACAACTGCTGCCAAACCGGATCATCATAGGTCATGTTTAGGAAGATGGTGCTGGAGTCCACATGCATGTCCAGCAACACCGTGTTAAAGCCACCGGCCTCTTCGTTCTCCTTATACAGCGGCACCTTGACCAAGCCTGTGCTCTCGCGCAGGAAGTCAACTTCGCCCGTGAGCACCTTCAGGTTTACGGCTTCCACATCTTCCACCTGCTGCGAGATAATTTTGTCGATGTAAGGAAGCTGCTTGCCTTCGGTGTCCACCTTCCAGTAATATGGATTGCGCTCGAAGATCTTGGTGTTGGGTGAATCGGCAGGCTGGAGCACCCACGGATTCAGCGTCGGGTAGCCCGTGCAGCGCTCGCGGGTCACATCCCAGTTTTGGCACCACTTCTGGCCAAAGAGCGTCCACCATTCATCCGTTAAGTTGTTGGCTTCCAGCTCAGCTTTCATGTCTTCAATCGGCGTGTAATCGGTGTGCCATTGCTTGAGCACGTGCGCGGGATTGATCAGCTCGGTATAGCCATTCCAGCCCTCAATGACCAAGTTACGCAAGAAACCACCATAAGGGGAGGGATAGGTGATCTTAAACGTATAGTCATCGATGATCTCCAGCTCGCCCGGATCGCCTTTGGGATCGTTGCCAACGCGGAAGCGCGCCTTCAAGCCACCGGGCGTGAGCTTCTCGTTGCCATAAATCGCGTCCCACGTAAAGCTGACATCTTCGGTGGTAACTGGCTCGCCGTCGCTCCACTTCATCCCTTCACGCAGGTAAAAGGTGAATGTGGTGTTGTCATTTTCCACCAGGAAGTCTTTGAGCACATTGCCCTGAATGTTCTGCACACCCAGATCGGGAGCGGAAAGAGCGGGCTCGTTCAACATAACAAAGACATCAGGCGCCCAGTCGGCTACGCTATGAGCAGTGCGGATTACGCTGCCATCTTGATAGCGTCCAGCCTCCCAATTGGGCAGATTTTCTTCGGCCAGCAATACGCCCGGGCCAACGACTTTAGGTTCAAGCGGCATGCGCTCTTCCAGGGCCGGGATATCGCCAGCGGCCACGGCGGCCACCCACATGGGCGCTTCGAGCGCCCCGTCATCAGCCGACGCTTCTTCGGCAGCGGGGGCTTCTTCGGCCGCCGGAGCTTCTTCAGCCGCCGGGGCTTCTTCAGCGGTCGACTCCTCAGCAGCGGCTGGAGCTTCAGAGGATTCTTCTGCTGCCCCCGAACCGCCGCCGCAAGCCGCCAAAATGAGCGACAGCACGACAAACAGACTCAACAACTTAACTCGTTTCATAAATGGTTCTCCTCGTTTATTTAATGTATACCAAAATGGAAAACGGGAAAGTATACTTGCTTTTGCAATAAAGAAACCTTTGCTCTACTAAGTTTCTCTATTCCAAGTATTACTAGGTTGCTCTATTACAAAACCAAGTATGGTTTATCGACACGCTTCAGAAATGCGCCTGGGCAATTTCTTTCACGAATGTCTCTGTTTCAGACCAGGTCCACCACCATTGGCAGCGTCCGAATGGCCTCTATCTGGCTAGACGACGCTTGCGCCCCGGTAATGACCCGGTGTACATCTGGCAGCGGTGCAATGTAAGCCGCTCTGGTGATCCCAATTTTTGAAGAATCGACCAGCAAAATATTACACTGGCCCGCTTCAATCGCTTTGCGCTTGATGGGCACTTCTTCCAGGCTGGCGTTGGTAATGCCATCTACCGCCGAAATACCGCTGGCGGCAATAAACGCTTTATCAAACCGAATGTTGTAACTTTGCATGGCGCCCAAACTCAGCGCGCCGCCAAAGGTTAAGGAGTGCGGATGCAGAGTACCGCCAATGGCAATGAGCGAGATGCTTTTGCTACAGCTCAGCTGGTTGATAATATTGAGTCCATAGGTGACCACCGTAATCCGTCGCTCCAGCAGATACGGAGTCATACATTCAGTCGTGGTGCCACCATCAATAAAGATTGTATCGCCCTCGTCGATCAGCTTCACGGCGGCCCTACCGATCCGATCCTTTTCGGGAAAATTGGCCACCTGCCGTTCTATAAAGGGCGCCTCGGCCGACCCATTATGCAGCGCCACGGCTCCCCCATATGTCCGCGAAAGCAAACCATCCTCATGCAGATGATTGAGATCACGCCGAATCGACGAACGGCTTACGCCAAAATAGTTCGCCAACTGGTCGACATGCACGCGCGTATTCTTTTCGAGCATCAAGAGGATCTCTTGTTTTCGTTCAGCCGAATACATGGGTGATAAAATGATGAAGCGCGCCTTGCTGGATACGATGAGCACGACGTACGCTAGGCAATAGGACTGTAAACTTCGCGTCTGCAAACAAAAATGGGTATGAAAGTAAGCGCCAAAAGTCAGTGTCTGTCCGTAAATTCTCTGTGCTAAACCGCTCTGCCAGAGGCGGTACACAGTTCACAACCGAATTTACGCATAGGTTCTTAATAGTAAATATCGGATTAGGGAGCCAGCAATTAATTTGCTGAGTATTTACATTTGAGCGATTGTCACATCAAACGGGGACGCTAAATCTTCTTTGGGGGAAAGAAGTTTGTATCGTAAATCTATTTTCACGACTTGCACAACATGAGTGAATTGCAAAAAAAACAACATGGCTGACCAAACAAATGGCTAACCAAACAATTAGTACGCAAAAGCTCTGGCGCTGCACAAGTATGGATAAGTCATTACGTTCAATGATGGCTCTGTGCGCCGCACAACGGGCATCATATAAGCATCATGCACGTCTTAAATTTTAAAAGAATTGGGAAAGTACAATCGATTATAATTGGATTTGCGCTTACTGTCAAATCAAACATGCAAAAATGAACAAGCCAGATCAGCCTAAATACGCAATAACAAGCAAAACAATCAACAATGGCCAGCATTTTCATGGGGCAATCGGATACCCCGGAGAATAATAGCAACCATTAGCAACCGTTAGAAATGGGCGCCTACCATTGAAAAATCGCCGCCGCGATGTAGCTCCAACCGCGGCGGCTTCTCGATTTTAGCCGAGGATTCTATCCTGCCGTCCTATGTGCGCCGCCAAATCCCAATGCACCCCCATTGCCGAGTCAATTGCCGCACTCGTTAAGATTCAGTACAATAAGAGCATGGCCGAATCATTGCTTTCCCTTCTTCAGATCGAACCGCAAGCCGCGGCTCGCTTACATGGCAGCGCCCGCACGCGTCTGCTCAACTTTTTGCTGCGCTGGGAGGCATATCCAGAAACGCTGGCCTGTTTGGAACAGCTTGATGTCAATAAACGCGTTTCATTGCAGGATTTGAAAGCCCAAGCGCTCTGCGGCTTGGGCCAATACCATGAGGCGGTGACGCTTCTACAGCGCCGCCTTCAAAAGCGCCCCACCGAAAGCGCGCATATTCTGCTGGCGCGCGCGCATCTGGCCAATGCAGAAGAGCAGGAAGCGCTGCACATCGCCCGTCAGCTCACGCGCGCGGCCAAAGGGTCCGCCGCAGCTTGGGGACTGCTGGGCGATGTACATCTGCACATGGGCCAGCTCAATGACGCCGAAAACGCCTATCAGCAGCAGAGCAAATTAGCGCCCCAAAGTCGCCAAGCCCGCATTGGATTGGCCCACCTATATCACCGCCGGCGCGATGGGGTAACGGCCAGCGCCCATGCCATCAAGGCCTATGGCGCGGCCGCGGATAGTTCCCTACAGGCCGATGGCAGCGAGGATGACGCGCATGGGCCCACTGTTCAACAGCTCCAGCAACTGCTCGATTTCTTTGCCGCCGTGGGCGACCAGAATCGGCTGCACAGCATCAATCAGCAGCTGCAAGCGCGCTTTACCACAGAGCTGGCGCAGATGCGCGCCCTGCTTTCCACACAGCAGGAGGCTGCGCCCGCCGGCGCTAACGTCAACGCAAATCCGCTGCGCCCCCAGCGTTTGCCCAATCGCCAGAACCGCGGTGCATACAAAGCGCCCCAAACGCCGCTGGAACGGATAGAAGCGCCCCCCTTGCCCGATCTGACGCAGATTCCGGTCAGCGCCGCCGAACGCAAAGCGCTGGCAAAAGCCGCCCGTGAACTCTTTGGTTTCCCGGGGCTGCTGCACGCCCAGCCGCAAATTATGGCCTGCACCCGCCGCCAGGAAGATGTACTGGCCATCCTGCCCACAGGCGCCGGCAAATCGCTCTGCTATCAGCTGCCGGCCTTTATGGACAAGGGCGTCACGCTCGTCATCTCACCGCTGATCGCGCTCATGAAGGACCAGGTCGATAACCTGCCGGCGCAGCTGCGTCACCAGAGCATTGCCATCAACAGTTCGCTGGACGGCGCCGAATTGAGCCGCGCCATGGTCGATGTGGCGGCGGGCAAATATACCCTCGTTTATGCCGCGCCGGAACGCTTGCGCCAGGCCCCATTTCTGCACGCGCTGCGTCAAGGCGGGCTCACGCGGTTGGTCATTGACGAAGCGCACTGCATCTCCATTTGGGGCCATGATTTTCGCCCAGACTATTTACATGTGGCCCAGGCCCATCGTGATCTGGGTGCGCCTCCCGTGCTGGCGCTCACCGCTACCGCCCCACCCCTGGTCCGACAAGATATTGAACGCCAGCTCTTCCACAACCTGACCAGCGCCAACGGCCAGCCGCGCACCATGCGCTTGATTGCCACCGACACTTTTCGTCCCAACCTCAACCTGAGCGCCATCCATGTGCGCAACGAAGATGAAAAGTTGAGCCAATTGGTGGGGCTGTGCAGCAGCTTGGCCAAAGAGGGCCACGGCATTGTCTATGCGCGCACCCGCCAGCGCTGTGAAGATCTGGCCAATCTGCTGCAACATCAGGGCATCCGCGCTGAATATTATCACGCCGGGCTGGCCAATCGCGCCGAGGTGCAGGATCGCTTTATGGCCGGCGACATCGAGCTGATTGTGGCCACCATTGCCTTTGGCATGGGCGTGGATAAGCCCGACATCCGCTTTATTGTGCATTATGGACTGCCCAATTCGGTGGAGGCCTATTATCAAGAAGCGGGCCGCGCCGGCCGCGATGGCCAGCGCGCCTATTGTGTGCTGCTGCATTCCAATCACGATCGAACGCTGCTGACCCGCTTTGCCGGCGAAAGCGCGGTCTCCGCCGACTTTCTGCGTAAAGTATATCGGCTGGTGCGCGACCTGCTGCAAGCACAAAATCCCGGCGCGGTTCCGCTGGAGAATCTGCTGCGTGCGCTCAAAGCGGATGACACGCAGGTGCGCGTGGCGCTGAGCATGCTGGAGGAAGTGGGGCTGCTGGTGCGCCATTATGACGCGCCGCGCACGGTGCGCATGACGCTGCTAAACACCAAAGCCAACCGCACGTTGGCCAGCTTTGCCAAAGCAGTCAATCTGCGCCCCAACCAGCCCATTACTCGCCCCTACATGGAGCTGGCCGCGGCCGCCCACATTCACGCGGCCGAATTGGAGCTAAAGCTGTTGGATTGGCAGGCGGCCGGCCTGCTCACTTTTGACACGCGCGGGCGCGATCTGCTGCTCACGTTGGCGCCACCCGCTGCCGACGTCAGTCGCCGCGTCGAACGGCTGCTGGACCGCCACGCCGCCATCCAGCACCAGCGCGTCACCGAGCTGGTCGATTATGCGCGCACGCGGCGCTGTCGTCACGGCCATTTGGCTAACTATCTGGGCGGTGCGCCGCGCGCCAATTGCGGCGCTTGCGACAGTTGTGCCGAAGGTGCGCAAGCCACCTTCAACGCCGCCGTTCCCCCAGAAGCATCCCAAATGCAGCTCATCTTGCAGGCGCTGGACGAGCAGAGCTGGGGCCGCCGCAGTTTAACGCGCCTGCTGCGCGGTGACCCGGAAGTAAATGAACGCGGCCAAAGTTCCAGCGCCTACGCCACCCTCGGTTTCCGCAGCGAAGCCAGCCTGGAAGAGCTGATCGACGCCCTGGTTCAACGCGGCCACGTGCAGGAGAAAACGCTCACCCACGGCGGCGTCACGCTAAAGATTACCGCAGCGGGTCGGCGCACGCTGACGAACATATAGATATATAGAGATTTGAAAGGAATTTTAGTTGCCATGACCGGTACAACTCGTGGACCCAAACCCGCCGGCCTGACGCGCCTGTTCCTGCGCCTGCCCATCTGGCTCTATCGCTGGCGGCTGGGCTGGCTGCTGGGCGGGCGCTTTGTCATGATCCGCCACACCGGGCGCAAAAGCGGGCTGCCGCGCGATACAGTCATAGAGCTGGTTCACTATGCGCCAGAGACCAACACCTATTATATTGCCTCGGGCTGGGGCGAGAAGGCGGACTGGTTTCGCAACATTCAAAAGACGCCCAAGGTGTTGCTCTTTACGCGCCACAAGCGGCTGACCGCCGTCACGCACAGGCTGGCTCCGGCGGAAGCGGCGGAAATATTGGCGCGCTACGCCACGCTGCACCCGGCGTCATTTCGCCAACTTTCCAAGATGATGATTGGGGAGCCGCTGACCGATACAGCCGCCGATTGCCAACGCTTGGCCAACGCTGTACCCGTCGTGGCCATTGCGCCAATGGATTAAACGCCTATATATAAAGTATATAAAATATTGCAACAAATCAGGGCTGAATTACGTCCTCATATTGACGACAATTGGCAATTTTGGCGGTCGTCAATATGGGGACGTAGTTTATTGGGGCGTATGGAATTGGTCAGGAAGCCGTCTGTACTTATTTTGCCGCCCGAAATTTAGCGACGGTTTACGGTCCGATTCAAATCCGATAAATGTCCAGCCCTATAGTGATAAATGAATTACACTGTGAACAGAGATGCACGGACGAGATGACTCATTACATTCTCAGCAAAGTCAATTGCCAACAAAGGCATTTTGGAATATCGAAAGAGGCCAAACCATGAGCGCACGCAAAATTTTTATGCTTATAACCACACTTGTCTTGATTACATCTGTATTTGTCGGGACAGTCAATGCGCTAAACAGCAAACCGGCTCCAGTCGCCGCGGCACATTTAGAAAACGTGCGTGACTATGCCGCTGCCTCTACCACTAATGTAGACAACGCCGTAAATTACGCCATTGATGGCGGTCAGCTTCTAAAGGGCAACGCCCGCGGCTGGCAACAGATTCAATTGCCGGAAGGCGTAATCGCCAGTGCGGTGGCGGCGGACAGCCAGAACAGCCAAATTATCTACGTGGGCGCCGCGAATGAGATGGCGCTGTATCGCTCGGTAGATGGCGGCAACCAGTGGCAGCAGATGGTTTTGGACGCTGAGACCGTGGGCGGCGTTACCGATATCGCCGTGGATAATTTCCAGCATCTGGTCTATGTGGGCACCGATAATGCCGGCGTCTTCCGGCTGCGCGATGTGGGTTCCAGCATGATCTTAGGTGGACACTTGCTGCTGGACGAGCCGGTTTTAGAAGTAGCTGCCGACAGCACGGGCGCCGGTCTGGCCTTGGTGCGCACCGAATGGCATCTATACCGGGCCGAAAACTTTGGCCTGAGCTGGGTGACGGTTGAAAATCTGTCCAGCACGCCAACGGCCGTAGCCATTGCCAATACGACACCGGCTACGATTTATGTGGGCACAACGGATCGCGGTCTGCTGAAGAGTGTAGATAGCGGTTTCACCTGGGAGCGGGCCAACGATGGCCTGGGCGTAAATCCTGGTACACGACTGCACATTGACAGCCTGGCCCTTGACCCGGCGCAACCTGAAGTCCTGTATGTGGCTACCAGCTACCTCTTTGGCTCCACCACGGTGCACAACAGCCCGTCTACCGTGGCCGTGACCGCTGATGGCGCCCAGCAGTGGACTGCGCTGGATGGTAATGTGCTGAATGGCGCTTCGGTCGCTGCGCTGATGCCGGTAACTGGAGAAACTGGCGCTGTCTATGCGCTGACCAATCAAAGCCGCAGCCCGTTGGCCCTAGGCAGTGCGCCGGCCCCGGTCTTGGCAGAAACGGAACCGGCCGTGGCGGCGGCAAGCCCGGCTAGCAACATCAGCACCATTATCGCCTGGATCGTGGCTAGCTTGGCGGCTTTGGCCCTACTCTTTGCGGCCAGCGTAGACATGATAGGTCGACGTCGCGGCCAATGGGAAACGCTGGCACCCAGCTTTGTACGCAACGCTGTAAAGTAAACAGTCGGTTTCCACTGGGAAAAACGCTACTTCCCCAATAGAAGATTAGCCTTAGATTAAAAAAGGCGCTCGCAATTATGTGAGCGCCTTTTTTAGTACCCTTTGCTGTAACACCATTGACAAATAAATTGACAGTCTGGAATGTAGATGCTACGATCTAAAACTGAAAACCTGAAATCCCCGTCAAGAATGTTAAACATTCTTGAAATGTATGACCAATCGCCAGTCAGCAGCTATGAATGCGCCTCTCTTTTTCCTAAATCGCAGGCCATTTTCATGGCTCTGCAAAACCTAAAAGATATACTGCGGTGCTATGATCAACATCTCCTCGGTAGATAAATTTGATTGATAAATATTGTTGATCCATAGCAATGCCAAGTGTATAAAGGAAACAGAATCCCAATGAAGTTTCGCTTAAGCCATCTGCTCGTATCCACGGTGGTTTCAATTTTGCTGACCAGCTGCGCCTTTTTGCCCTCTACGCGCACGGAACAAACTGCCGCCGGTGAAGATGCCACACCGACCCCCATTCCCACCGCCATTGTACCGACCAAACCCACCTACACGGTGAAAAAGGGCGAAATCGTCGATGAACTAGAGTTCAGCGGGCGCATTACGGCTGTAGATGAGGAGGATCTCTTTTTCCGTACATCTGGCCGCGTCCGCAATCTCTTTTTCAAGCGCGACGATCTTGTGAAAGAAGGTGATGTAATCGCCGACCTGGAAATTGACGATCTGGAACGTGAACTCATCTCGGTGCAGCTGGAATTGGAACGGGCGCAGGTGGTTTTAGACAAGGCCCAAACCGCGCTGGAATTCTCCCAACGCGAGGCGCAAGCCAACGTCGACATTGCCGAAATCCAGCTGGCCCAATTGCAGCGCGCCAGCCCCCCCAATCGGGATGATATTGCCATCCAGCAAAAGCGCGTTGAACTGGCCCAGATGGAAGTCGAACGGCTCAGCGCCGGCGTCGATCCGCTGTTGGTAAACGATGTGCGCCGCGCCGAGTTACAGGTGCAAAAGCTGGAAGCGTCCATCAAAGATGCGCAAATTACCGCGCCATTTGATGGACAACTCATGTCTATTTCGCTGGTTGCGGGGCAAGCCGCCGACGCTTATAAACCGGTGGCGGTGATTGCAGACATTAGCTCGCTGGAAGTCAGCGCCGATTTGATCAGCAGCCAACTCGAGGGAGTGGCCGAAGGAATGCGCGCCGAAGTAACATTGGTGAGTCGCCCGGGCGTCATCTTAGAAGGCGAAATTCGACGCCTGCCCTTCCCCTTTGGCAGCGGCTCGTCTGGCACCACCGTCGAAGATCTGGACAAATCCACCCGCGTGACGCTGGCCGAATCGGCCGCCGAGGCCGGTTATGAGGAAGGCGATCTGGTGCGCGTCAAAGTAGAATTAGAGCGCAAAGACGATGTACTCTGGCTGCCGCCCCAAGCACTGCGCAATTTTGATGGCCGCATGTTTGCCGTCATTAAGGATGGCGAAGCGCAGCGCCGTGTGGATGTGACGGTAGGCATCCAGACGGCTGAAAAAGTTGAAATCGAAGAAGGTCTAGAAGAGGGCCAGGTCGTAATTGGCCAATAGGATAAGACTTACGCAAGCCTTGAGCATAAAATTGCTGGGCCACCATATGTACGCTCATGGGACTCTCCAGGCGCTGCTTAAGTCGCATAGGATATATTTATGAACTTTCTTCGACGTTCCTTGGCTATATTTGCCGTCGCCGCCCGCCGGCTCTTTTCACAGCGTGGGTTGGCGCTGGCTACTTCCATTGGCCTGATTGCTTCTGTGGCCATTGTCATGAGCATTCCGCTCTATACCGATGCGGTCTATTACCGCATTTTGCAGGACGAGTTGACCAATGCCAGCGGCGGCGATGAAGCAAGCATGCAGCGGCCGCCCTTCGCCTTTATGTTTCGCTACATCGGCTCACTTTATGGGTTAAAGGAGTGGCAAGATGTAGAGCAGGTGGACACCTACCTGTCAGGGCCGGGTGCAGAAGCGCTGGGTTTGCCCATCAAGCAGCAGGTACGCTACGCCCGCACAGACAACTTCCGGCTCTTCTCCGCCAATGAAGCAGCCTATGCCGATGTGCGCGATCCGCTGGAGTGGATCAGCTTTGCCTTTGCCAGCGATTTTGAGAAGCACATTACGCTGCTGGAAGGCGCTTTTCCGGCGCCGGCTGACCCCAATCCTGATACCCCCATTCAGATTCTGATTACCGATGCGTTTGCCAATGAGCTGGGTTTGCAGGTGGGCGAAGAGCTGGTGGCCTTTCGCAATGTAGAGAGCGAAACTGGCAACCGCACGGTACAAATGCCGCTGCAAATTGCGGGCATATGGGTGGCCAGCGACCCGGCTGAAGAGTATTGGTTCTATCGCCAAAGTGTCTTCGAGACCCAATTTTTTGTGCCCGAAGCCACATTCCAAGCGCGCATGACGCCACAGCTTACCGATGAAGTGGCCCAAATGCTCTGGTACATCATTCTGGACGGCGACAGCGTCACCTCCGATGATGTAGGCTGGCTGCTCAACCATATTAGCACGGTGCAGCAGCAGGCGGCCACGTTGCTAACCAACACGCGCCTGGAAGTTTCTCCGCAAGACGCGCTGCAACGCTATCGCCGTTCATCCATTTTGCTGAACGTGCTGCTCTATGCCTTTAGCATTCCCATTGTGGGCCTGCTGTTGGCCTTTATTGGGCTCGTGGTTGGGCTGGCCGTTAATCGGCAGCGCAATGAGATTGCCGTGCTGCGCAGTCGTGGGGCCACGGCCATGCAAATCTTGGGCATTGCCGCGCTGGAAGCCGCCATCTTGGGCACCGTTGCCTTGCTGGCCGGCATGCCGGTCAGCGAACAGATTGCACGTGTAATCGGCGCCACGCGCAGCTTTCTCAACTTTACGGTGGAAAACGACCTGCGCATCGACATGACGCTTTCCACGCTGCGCTTTGGCCTGGCCGCCATTGGCGTCACGCTGGTGGCGCAAATCTTGCCCTCAACCGGCGCTTCGCGCTACACCATTGTCACCTTTAAACAGGAGCAGGCGCGTACGATTCGACCGCCGTGGTGGCAACGCGCCTGGCTAGATGTGCTGCTGCTGATCCCCGTCATTTACGGCACCTACCTTTTGCAACAGCAGGGCAGCATTACGGCGCCTGGCGTCGAAGGCTTGTCCGACGGGCCCTTTAATAATCCGCTGCTCTTTTTGATTCCCGCTTTGGGCGCCCTGGCCATGACGCTGTTGGTGCTGCGCATTCTGCCGGTATTAATGACCTTTATTGCTTGGATCGCTTCCCGCACCAATAGCGTTGGCTTCCTCTTGGCCACGCGCTATCTGGCCCGCGATCCCGGCTTTTACACGGCGCCGCTGGTGCTGTTGGTTTTGACGCTGAGCCTTTCCACCTTTACGGCTTCGCTGGCGCGCACGCTGGATAACCACCTGTTTGACCAACTTTACTACCGCAACGGCAGCGATCTGTGGCTGGTGGAGTTGGGTTCGGTGGATGATGCCGCCGCGACTGATACAGCCGGCGCGGCCCCGGCGGAGGCGGGCGGCGCCACCGCCGCGGCCAGCACCGGCACCGATGCCGATTCTGCGGTGGCCGAAGCGCGCTGGGTCTTTATTCCGGTGGATGAGCATTTGAAAGCGCCTGGTTTCGAAGCGGCCACACGCGTGGGTGATTTTGAGGCGCGCATCCAGGCCCAAGGCGCTTGGCAAGAAGCTAAATTTATCGGCATTGACCGCGTCGATTTCCCCAAAGCGGCGTTTTGGCGACGCGACTTTGCGCCGGCCAGCTTGGGGGCGCTGATGAATGCGCTGGCCGTGGCGCCCGACGGCGTGCTGCTGCCCGGCAAATATATGCGTGAAAACGCCATCCGCGTGGGCGATTCGGTGATTGCATCGGTCTCCACGTACGGTTCGCGGGCGCAAATGACGCTGACCGTGGTGGGTGAATTCCGCTATTTCCCCACTTGGTATGCAGAAGAGCAGGGGCCGCTCATGGTGGGGAATCTGGACCACCTGTTTGAGCAAATGCGCGGCGAGTTCCCGTACGATGTATGGGCCAAAACCGCGCCGGGCCTCAATTATGACCAAATGTTGACCGATCTGCGCAATCTCGATTTTTCGGTGCTCAACTGGCGCTCGGCGCGCTTGAACATTGCCGCCGAGCAAAAACTACCCCAGCGCCAGGGACTCTTTGGCGTGCTGTCGGTGGGCTTTTTGGCAGCGGCACTGCTCACCGTGCTGGGCTTTTTGCTCTATGCGCTCTTCTCATTCCGGCGCCGCTTTATTGAGCTGGGTACGTTGCGCGCCATTGGCCTTTCTTCGGGCCAAATGACGACGTTTTTGGCCTGGGAACTCATGTTCCTAATCATTCTGGGGCTGGGCGCGGGCACGCTGCTGGGCACGATTATGAGCCAAGTGTACATCCCGTATCTGCAAGTGGGCTCGACAGCCGCCTCGTTAACGCCCCCCTTTGTAGTGGAAATTGCCTGGGACGCCATTATGCGCATTTACGCTCTCTTTGGCATCCTCTTCTTTGTGGCGCTTATCGTACTGGCCGTGCTGTTGCTGCGCATGAAGATATTCCAAGCGATTAAGCTAGGGGAGACCGTATAAAACCATAATGGCTGAATCTTTTATATTTTGTGAAAATCTGGTAAAGATTTATAAAGTGGCCGAACTGGAGCAGGTTGCTCTGCAAGGCCTGCATTTAAACATTGAACGCGGCGAGCTGGTGGGCATTATCGGCTCCAGCGGCAGTGGTAAAACCACGCTGATGAGCATTCTGGGCGGGCTGGATCGCCCAACCGCGGGCAAGGTGCTGGTCAATGGCCAAGACTTGCTGCGCATGCCGGACCGACAGCTCAATCGCTATCGACGCGAGCAGGTAGGTTTTGTGTGGCAGCAGAGCGCCCGCAACTTGGTGCCCTATCTTAACGCCATCCAAAACGTAATGCTGCCCATGACGCTGGCCGGTGCATCGGGCCAGAGCAACCGCAAATATGCCGAGGAGCTGCTCGACATTGTGGGGCTGGCCGAACGCAAAAACCACTATTTGCCCGAGCTTTCCGGTGGTGAGCAACAGCGCGTGGCCATTGCCGTGGCCCTGGCCAATAATCCTATTTTGCTGCTGGCCGACGAGCCCACGGGTGAAGTGGATTCGAACACGGCGCAAGTGATTTATGGCACCTTTCAAATGCTGGCCCACGAACTGGGCGTGACGACGCTGATCGTCAGCCATGACCCGACGATTGCCAAACATGTGGATCGCGTGGTGATGATCCGCGACGGCATGCTGGCGTCTGAAACGCGGCGCCAGGTGCGCGCGCAGGGCGATGAGACCGCGGCCGAAAATGGTGCAGGCGAACAGCATGAGGAAGAATATGAAGAGCTGGTCGTGCTGGACAAGGCGGGCCGCATCCACATTCCGCACGATTATCTAGAACAGTTCAACTTTGGGCAGCGCGTGCGCATTGAGGCCACGGAAGACGGCATTGTGATCCGCCCGGCGCTGGCCCACAATGGTGAAGCCAACGGCGCGGCGGATGAGATAAGCGATGATGCCGACGACATGGACGAATTAGAAGCTGCTCCCGCCAAGGCTGGCCGCATACGGGGGCTCTTTGGGCGTTTTGGGCGCAAGAATTCTGCCGGTGACGAAGAATAAAGAATTTATCCTGAAAATCGGTTGCGGGGTTCCGGTTCACGCCTACACAAGCGATCGGCACAGTGATTTTCAGAATAGATACTTATTCGCTTGCAATGCACTGGTCAAGATGATGGTAGAAAGTGCGCTTCAGCGTGCTTCCGCTAGCGGGCTTATTCGCCGCAATGGCCAAACCAGGCGGGAGTTGCGCGAAGCGAGCAGCGCCACATTGCCAGCACAGTTGCGGTATAATGGCATAATAAAGATAGAGGAGTGACAGCTTGGCTGACAACAACGGTTCCACCAATGGCCGCCTGAACGGCGGACCGAGCCAGGAATTGGCCATCGAAACCAATGATTTATGGCGCATTTATAAATTGGGCAGCCAGGAAATCCCGGCGCTCAAGGGCGTCAACCTGCGCATTCCCCAAGGCAGTTTTGTGTCGCTCAAGGGCCGTTCGGGCAGCGGCAAAACCACGCTGCTCAACTGTTTGGGGGGCTTGGATCAGCCAACCAAGGGCGACATTCTCATTATGGGACAGGATATTTCCAAGTGGCGCGAGCGGCAGTTGACCACCTGGCGGCGCGAACAAGTGGGCTTTATTTTCCAGTCGTTGGGTCTGTTGCCTGCACTTTCGGCCTATGAAAATGTAGAGCTGATGTTGCGCATGAATGGCGTGCGCGGCAAAGAGCGGCGGCGGCGCACGTTAGAATGTCTAGAATTGGTGGGACTCACCAAATGGATCGACCACCGCCCGTATGAAATGTCCGGCGGTCAGCAGCAGCGCGTGGCCATTGCGCGGGCCGTGGCCAACAATCCGCAGATGATTATTGCCGATGAACCGACCGGCGAATTGGATAGCCGGACTGCCGCCGAAATTCTGGGGCTGTTCAAGTCGCTGGTCAAAGACCGCCACATGACCATGCTCATGGCCACCCACGATAGCCTCTCCGATGAATTTGTAGACCAGGTGCTGCGGCTCAAAGATGGCCTGATCATGACCCACGAAGAATTCTTGGCCGAAGAAGAAGCCGAGCGAGCCGCGCAAGAAGCCGCCATGGCGGCATCGGCAGAGCCGGCATAAAATGAGTCTAATCATCTTGCAAATCCAATATCCAATTAAGCCAGCTGAGAATAGTTGATGCTCTTCTACGATATGTGGAGTCCGCTGCAACTCTATACAACCCTGAATCCTTCATAATACCGATAATTTCAATATGACTTGGTAATTCAGCTTTGCGCAAATAGAGATCTAGCACTTTTGAAAAAACGGAATGTTTTAATATTGCTCGGGCGAAACCCAACTGACGTTCACGATACTTCTTATCGAATAGCTTTCTACCTTCTTCAGTCAAACAATATTTTATCCCATCCTCATTGACTTTAGCTATAAGTCCAAGATAGATACCTGCATCAGTGTAATAACCGGTCTGCCTAACGTCAAAGTCATATGTAGTAGTGACAATCTCTTTTGAGAGTTCATTTTCCTCAAATAATAACTCGCAGAGGTTTATGACACGCTCGAATGAATCAGCTTGAGGAAAAGAAACCTTTGGCTCCTCTATAGGAAAAGTGGTTTGCCAAATTTCATATATGTCATTGAGCGATATATTTTTCTTCTCAAGACTGTATCGTTTCTGTTTTATGAGGTGAATTGAATTATAGTGACTTGACTCACAAAATTGATATTCATAAAGATGGAAGACCCCGTTAGAATAAACACAAAAAACTGGTTTGACCTTCTTGGCAATTCTGTCTTTCCATAACCTAAATGGATAATATAATTGCCTTATCAAAAAATCTGAAACCATGTAGTTCTTAGCTTCAATTATAGAAAGATAGTTTATTCCTTCAAATCCTCCATCTATCTCAACTTGAGAATTTGCAACACTTAACCTCAAAGGATTTCCGCCACTTATCTTGCTGATAGTGAAATCAAATGACCCTGAACTCATTCTTCCATTAACAGTTGGGAGGAGTTCATAATCTTCTAAAAAATCAGACAAAATTCCTGAGATATATGCACAATTTAGAGCAGATGCTTCACTGGAAATCTTCTCATAATCAAGACTTTGAAGGTGTTCCGGAAAGTCCATATATATAATGCCATCATCTTGCAAGTTCTGAATTTCATAATATGCATTCATCTTTGCAATTACATACTCACCACGTGTTCGCGGAAGTATTGCTAGTTGATTATCCTGAAATAGACGCGGTAGATTTATACTGTGGTCAAACTTTGTCATCAACCTGGCCTCGCGAAATTCATTAATTTGTTGAGAACTTATCGTAGCTTGGCCATTTTCTGCAACTTGATCAACTATACAATACTTCTTAAAAAGCTTTTCCCAAGCCTCATCATTTTTTGTGTTGGGTGTGTTACGCATAATTCCTAACAAGCACCTCTGCAATTTTCCCCCTACCACTTGCTTTTGAATTGACCGCTCGATTAGCCTTAACAATAGAAATATCGTAATCCTTATAAAGCTGCCGAATAAATTCAGTGGATGAATTTGATAATAGGAATTTTACTCCAGCATCATTAAGTTTGTCACATAGTCTTTTTAGACGCTCTTGCTCGTTCCGATCAAAACCACTTTTTGTATATCCTGTAAAGTTAGCACTATTAGATACTGGATCATATGGAGGATCGAAATAAACGAATGAGCCCTTTCTAATTTTTGCGAGTGATTTTTCATAGTCGGTCTTGAGGATACAAACGTCGTTTTTTCTCAAATAATTACTTACAGCACGTATTGTTATCTCGTTGACTATGTTGGGATTTTTATATCGACCAAACGGCGAGTTAAATTCCCCTGAGCTATTTACTCTAAATAACCCATTGTAACAGGTTTTATTAAGGAAAATTATGCGTGACGCTCGCTGGACCATGCTCAATTTGTTATAAATACACTTATCCCTATCTAGTCCACGAATTTCATAATAGTAGTCTTCGTCATTTACATGATTTTTCAAGTCCTGTATCAGCTCATCAGGGTCATTCTTTATAACAAGATAAAGATTTATTAACTCGTCATTGTTGTCATTGATGACAGCTTTCCCTGGCTGTAGATGAAACAACAAGGCACCTCCACCAACAAATGGTTCATAGTATGTTGTAAACTGGCGTGGAAGATACTGTTCAATTTCCGTCAGAAGTTGCCGCTTTCCGCCGACCCATTTCACAAAGGGAGCAACTAATTTATTTTTTCTACTATTTTTTTTCATATTGATTGCTTCACAGATTTCATATACCGTTCACGACTTATGCGGTGTCGATGAGTCGTTAAGGGGAAGAGAGCATCTCTGCAAAACGACATTTACTCTAGACTGGTGCAAGTTCTATCATGGGTAGGATAAATTCGTTGTTCGGCTATTATAACATTTTGTTGTTCATTGCTTGCAGGGAGCAGTAAAGTTCGAAAGCTCACCCCTGGTGGCCCATGCGCAGCGCATTGAACAAGCGCCCGGCCAGCGCCCGCCCGATCACCACAATTTCAATCGAAATCATAATCACGGCAAAGACCAGCGCCAGCGAAGCCATTTTGTCCTGCGCAATCACCGGGATCAGCGGCGGCAACGGCGGGTTGCGCTGCCCCGTAATGCGGAAAAACGGCGCAAATATCTGCGACGTGGCCGCGCCAATCCAAAGCCCGCTCAGCGCGCTGTATGAAATTAATAAAGCGTACTCTACCACAATCTGCACCAGCACCTGTCGCTTGTGCAGCCCAATGGCGCGCATGACGCCAAATTGATAGAGCCGCTCTTGCAGCGAAGCATAGCTGTAAATGAGCAGCGCCAGCGCCGCCATGCTCGTGGCGGCCAAAAAGCCCACCGACAATGTGCCAAAGATACCGACGCGCTCAAATTTCCCCTTCTCTTCCCGAATGAGTCCCTGCGCATCTTGCCGGAAAGTGGCCTTAATGCCAGTGGTTTCGATCTCCTTAAACATGGCCTCTTCACTCTCTTCCGACCATGTTTGTGACGCAGTGCGCATCCAAATATTATGCGGGAAGACCGAGCCGGCCAGCAAAAACAGATGCTCAATATTGCCCACAACGGTCACTTTATCGGCCTGCACCGTGGGGAAATAGTTATACACACCGGCAATTGTAAAGTCTGAGGTGATATAAATACCATCTTCCATGGCTACACGAATATGGAGCACATCGCCAAAGCGCAACAAATTTTCATCCAAAAATTCTTGCGACACCAACACATTTTCATCGGCCAGCGCCAGCCGATTCATCATGGCGCCCAATGATTCAGGCGAGAAATCGGCGCGAAACCAGGCCACATTGGGAAATTCAGCCCGGTCAATCGCCAGAAACTCGCCCCGGATCTCTTGACCACCGCTGGCCGTAATGCGGGCTTCGTAGTGGCCCACGCGCCCCGCCGCGCGTATGCCATCCAGATCGGCAAACTCGTTTTGGGTGGGGATCCAAGCGGCGCTGCCCGCTTCGCCTTCATTAATTGAAGATTCCACAAAGGGCAGAAACGACACGTCTGAGCCCACGCTGTAATAGATCCGATCCACCAGCCATTGATCCAGGCTGGCGGCCAGCGAATAGGTGTAAATGCCCAGCGCCAGCGACACCATGACCAGCAGCAGCGGATTCACATAGCTCTGACCGTGGCGGCTCAACTGGCGTAACGCCAAATGGGGCGTGGTCCACGGCATGCGGTGGGCCAGCCAATCCAGCACGCGCATGACCACCAGAAAGAGGCGCATGCTCAGGAGCGCCGCGCAAAACACAAAGAGCGCTGGCAGCAAAATCAGCAGTGGATCCTGAAACAGCTCATCGGGCCGGTTTTCCACAAGCTGGGCCAACGAACCGCGTTGGGCAAGCTGCTGATAGGCGTACCAGGTGGGGATAATCAGCAGAAAGTCCAAATTCGCCCGCTGCCACCAGGGCAACCGCAGCGGGCGGAAGCTCTCCCGCGCCTGCACCACAACGCTTTGGCGCGTGGCCTGAAAAATAGGAATCAGCCGCGCCAGCAGCGCTGCCAGCAGCGCAACGGCAATCAACCGCCAATCCAGCCCCTGTAGCGATACGGGCAACGCCGCCCGCTGCTGAAATTCCAAGAAGGAGGCCGTGTAGCCCATCATGCGCGCCAGCCACATGCCAAAGCCGACGCCCAGCGGCACGGCCAGCACATAAAGCACGCACTCCTCCAGCAGCGTCAGCCCCAAAATGGTCGAGGTATTGACGCCGCGGCTCACCAGAATGGCCGTTTCGCGCCGCTGCCAGTCGGCAATAATGGCCGCGATGAGGGCCAGAAATGCCAGCAAAAAGCCCATGGCCGGCACATTAAAACTGAGCAGCGTGGTGGTTAGCGTGGTTTGCCGCTGCACAAAATCGCGCAGCGAATCCAGCGCAGAAATGTCTAGACGGGCGTTGGGCATAAACTGATTGATGATGCTCATGCCGCGATCAAACCCATTGGCATATTGACGCGCATAGGCCGGATTGAGTGCGCTGTCGTCCAGCTGAATCAGCCAGGAGACCGAACCCGATTTGGCCGGCAACATGGGCTCGATAAAACGAACATAATCGCTGCGCGAGATCAAGAACGCACTTTTGAGCTGCTGATCCGGGTTGCTAAACCAAAAGGAATCTGTGGGGTCCACGGCCTGCCACAGCCCGGCAATGCGAATGGCGCGGCGGCCAGAGCGCAGATTGACCGCGGCATCAAACTCTTCACCGGCCACAATGCCCATCTCGGTAGCCAGCGTTCTGTGCATCCACACATCCAGCGTTTGCGGGTCGGCGCTGGGCGCATCCGCAAATGGCGCGCCGTCTATTACCTCCACATGGGTGGCGACGTCGGCAATATAGGCAAACGAGATGGATGCCAAAAAGCCGCCCGGCGACAGTGCATAGCGTGTATCACCATCGCGCGGCAAAAGCATCATGCCCGGGCTTTCAATTTGCAGACGCTGCTCGCCCACGGGCAGCCCAATTTCGCCGGAGAGCGCGCCGCCAATATCTTTGGCCACCGTCTCAGCATCGGTCACGGAAAGCGGACGCCGGCTGGAAGGAAAATAGTAGATGCGGGTCGAAAACGGATGGCGTCCGGTTGTGCTGCTCAGGCGCGCCAGCTCTTCTAAGAGAATGACGCGATCCACGGCTTGTGAAAAGAAAGCCGTGCTGGAAAGAAGCCCCACGGCGAGCACAATCCCCAGCAGCGCCAGCAGCGTTAGGCCAGGACGACTGCGCAAGCGACGCAGGGTGAGGATGATTAAATCGGGTAAAATCGTAATAGGTTTGAGCATTAACTTTAGCGTATTATAATCGATAGACCGCCACCATGGGCGCAATTTCAGCACTAGGGCCATTGCGAACTTCGTCATCGCAACGGATAAATCCGGCGCCGCTGACAATAAAAAGCCGCCGCCGCGGCTAAATGGCAAGCGGTTGAGACCGCTTTTCCGGGTCAGCCGCAGGTTTTAACCCTGCTTTTTTATGGTACGCGCTGTCCCTATTTCAGCACTGGCCGCAAAAGACAAATCCCGCCCCATCTCTTGCCGTTGTGATCTACCGATAATTTTATTATGTCACGGCTTACGCAGCGTCGGCGGCTTGCCAGGAACAAACCGGTTTTCATATCATACGATTGCGTTCATGGCTTGCGGAAGCCCATCCCTATAGTAACAAACTGCGCCAAAGCCGCCAAGATCTTAGCGGCAAGTTTTCCAACTTGCCCGGAAAATTTGCGCCGGTTAAACATGCAGCCAAAGCGCGGCTCTTTGGGCGCCCAGGGGCGCCGCGCTTTGGCTGCGGCAAGCACAGCCGCCGTTGTGCTGGCGCTCATTTGCAAAGCCACGGCACAATAAGAATCTCCAGCCGCTTGCTGAATACAAGAAGTCTCTGCTATACTTTCACGACTTATGCAGCGCCAGTGGACCGCTAGGAGAGTACAACTTAGATCACCGGGCAATTTTTTCTCCAGGCTTGCGTAAGTCCTAACTTTTTGTCGTTCAACAGAACCATTTAAAATAGAACTTGTAACTCCCGTTACGCAGCGACAGCCAGTCTGCTAGAGAGAAACAGGAACGTCGGCGAGCCAACTTTCCTCTGGGCTTGCGTAACATAAGCTTGTAAATTAGGATAGTCACCAATCCAGTCATTGCACTCCAGAAGTCACGAAAGCCACAAAACGTGGCGGGCTTTCGTGAATTTTATATTTTGGGGGCGATTGATTCATTTTGGTACAGTATCAGTACACCGCAACGGTGTTGGCGATTCAGCCACTGGTCTCGATTAATGAATCCGCCGCTCTTGCTTACCATTGCGATCTACTGAGTATTTTGAAGGACAACTCATGACCAATTCGAGCGATCCAAGGGGGCAAATGGTTCATATTGCCCACCTGATGTTTACCCGCTTTTTGACCAACAGCGCCGGCGGCAATGTAAGCTGCCGCGTGGGTGAACGCATTTATGTAACACCACGCTATCTGGGCAGCAAATATCACTGGCAACTCAAAGAAGAGATGGTATTGGTCTTTGATGGCGATTTTGCAGCCGGTGAGTTTAATTGCATCCAGGGAGATCCGGCGCAGGTGAGCCGAGAGAGCCGCATGCACTTTGCCTGCTATCAACACTTTCCCGAAATCAATGGCGTCATCCACGCTCACCCCATGAATCTCAACGTGTTTGCCTCAATGGGCAAACCGGTTACCCCTACCAATCAATACACCGAAAAGTTTGGCGAAATGAGCGTGGTGCCCAACCTGCCCGCCCACAGTCAAGATCTGGCCGATTCCGTGGTAGAGGCGCTAACGCCGCGTCGAGACACGCTGCAAAAGAACGGGCTTGGACTCATCCTCAACTGGCACGGCGTTGTGACGGTAGGGCGCGATTTGCTGGACGCCTACGACACGTTGGAGCGGTTGGAGTGGAGCGCCTACGCGCTGCTCCATCGCAATAACATGTAGAGCGGTGCTCTAGTGTGCTTTTTGCTTTAGGAGCGAGACATGCGCCTTCCCGGAATCGGTAATTGAAGCCACAGGCTGAAGCCTGCGTCTGCTAGCGGAAGCCGACTCAAGCAGGCTATTCCGAGAGTGCGCGTTAGCGTACTTTGGCTGCCAGGCGCTGGTTTCAATCAGTGCCGTCGTTTACCGATTTAATTGGGTAACTTCCATCAGGAAGGCTGTGGCCCCAACCACAAATGCACCCGGTTCTCCCCATTGCCGCCTTGGTGGCCACCAAAAGGCGGCGCCTGTTGGCGCCGGCGGTGAGCGAGTCTTCTCGCCCTACGAATGCTCCCGGTTTATGCTAATTACGATTACGCCGAACCCGACCATTGATCGGGTCTATTATTTACCCAGCCTGATTCCAAACACGGTGCACCGCGCCGTTAAGGAGGTGGCCACGCCCAGCGGCAAGGGCATCGACGCCTCGATTATTTTGCATCTGTTGGGCAAGCCCACGCTGGCGCTGGGGCTGACCGCGGGCCACACCGGACAGGTGCTGGCCAGCCTCATGAGCGAAATGGGCGTGCCCCATGATTTTATTGCGGCGGAAGGCGAAACGCGTACCGTGCCGGTCATTCGCGATGATGCTACCGGCCATGAATACACCATCACCGCACCCACGTTGCAGGCAACCACCGCCCATTTAGCGCAACTGCTGGCGCGGCTGGCGCACCACGCACCGTCAGCGTGGGGCCTCATATGTGCCGGAAGCCTGCCCGCGGGCATGCCGGCGGACAGCTACGCCCACATTTTGCGCCACGCGCGCGAGCTGGGGCTCATTACGTTGCTGGATGTGGGCGGCCAGGCGCTCCAGCTGGGCATCGCCGGGGCGCCGGCATATCTGAAGATCAACATGGCCGAACTGATTGCGCTGGACAATGCATTTGCACAGCATCAGCTGGCCATCGAGCAGCATCCGACCAACCGCACGGCTCTTTGTGCGTTGGCGACGGCCTTGGCCGCCCAACTGCACCGATTGGCCAGTGGCGCCATTATCATCAGCATGGGTAAGCGCGGCGCACTGGCCGTTGCCCATGCTGGCGCCTGGTATGCGCCGGCGCTGGATGTACCCATCGGCGTCACGGCGGGCGCGGGCGACGCCATGGATGCGGGCATTATGCTGGCCCGAGAACAGGGCGCGGGCTGGCTTGAAGCAATGCGGTGGGGCACGGCGCTGGCCGCGGCGGCGGTGATGCACCCGGGCACGGCCGGCTGCGACGCCACGCAAGTACCACACCTGTTGCAGCAGGTACAGGTAGAGAGGATAGCATAACTCGATGCAGATCTGGCGGGCGGCATGGCGCTTTGGGCTGGGGGCCATCTCCATTGCCGTCGGGGCAATTGTGATCGTCCTGCTGGCGCTCGTCCCTGTCCGGCGCAAAGGGGTGAGCCTGCCGCTGCTGGCAGCCACCAAGCTTTCCAGAATATTTTTGGCCATCTTCGGCGTGCGCGTTTACTGCAACGATGCCGCCCAAATTAGGCAACACCACGGGCTGATTTTCTGCAATCATCTCTCGTATCTGGATATTATGGTGCTGCTCAGCGTGGCGCCCGTGCGTTTTTTGAGCGCGCGCGGCGTGCAGCGCCTGCCCTTTGTGGGTTGGATCGCCACGGCAATTGACACCGTGTTTGTGGGCCGCAGCGATCCAAAGGCGCGGGCGGCCGTACGCAAAACGCTCGCGGCCCAACTGCGGGTGCGTGCGCATCCACCGCTGGTGCTTTTTCCCGAGGGCCAAGTGGGGCCAGGGGACCGGGTGCTGCCCATGCGATGGGGCGCTTTTGAGATTGCCGGCTCGGCACATATTCCTTACCTACTTAGCGTGCTCATCTATGAGCCGCTGCCGGTGGCCACCTATTACGCGGCCGATGATACGCTGCCCAAGGCCGTTTGGCGATTGGCCACTCACGCCGCAAAGCTCACGGTCAAATTGACCGTGCTACAAGTGCATACGCCCGATGACGATTTTGTCCCCGCGCAGGCCGCCGTGCAAGCGCATCAACTGCTGCAAGCGGCCTATGGCGATCAGACCGCATAGGATGTCAGCAGCGTGCAAGGGCGAGCGTAGCGTGGGGCGCCGCACATTGAACTGTCCTTCAGTTAGCGGAGCGTGCGTTGCACGGCGTCAGTCCTGTTTATAAAAAAGAATTGTAACGATTCAGCCATCCCCTGAGCTTGCGATGTTCTGAGCGACGCCGAAGGGTCAAAGGCGACACGGGCTTCGACAAGCTCAGCCCTCGAATAGCCTGAATATTTAATAAGAATTGTTGGCAAAGATTTTCCAGCATTGACACGAAGCGCAATTGCATTTAGGATACCCCCAAGCAAACATAATCCCTCAAATAACAGTGGCAACGCGGAAATCCGCGTGGTTTTGGAGGCGGAAAATATGAATGAAATGGTGGAATTATTTGAAAGACCGGCAGAAGAGGAGATATATCTCATTGCCGGATGGCGACAGTGGGCCGATGCTGGTTCGATTTCCTCTGGCCTACCGCGCTATTTGGCCCAGCATTTGGACGCGCGCAAAATTGGGGAGATCAAGTCGGATGGGTTCTATATGTTCCAAATACCCGCCACGCACCATCTGCTGCGCCCCGAGGTAAGATTTAAGGATGGCTTTTGCGAAGAAGTGCGCCCACGACAGAACGAATTCTACTACGCAAATGATGAACATAACCGCGGACTCCTCATCTTTACCGGTGAAGAACCTCACATGAACGAAGATCTATATGCAGACGCCTTTTTCGACGTTATGCAAGAATTGGGCGTGCGCCGCGGCGCGGCTGTGGGTGGCGTTTATGGCTCCATGCCCTATGACAAGGATCGCAACGTCTCTTGTACATACAGCATGCGACATTTAAAAGAGGAACTCTCGAAATATGCCGTCAAGTTCTCCAATTATGAAGGCGGCGCCACCATCGGTTCCTATTTTGTACATCGCGCGGCCCTGCGCCAGATTGAATTTTTTGTCTTCAATGGCTTTGTACCCGCCTATGAATTTGCCCAGTCCGCCGCCATTCCGCAAGGCGTGCGCGTTGAGGATGATTTTCGGGCCTGGTATGAGTTGATGCGCCGTTTTAACCACATGTTCAATCTGGGCGTCGACCTTTCTGAACTGGAGCGCAAAAGCGATGAGCTTACCGGCGCCTTGGACAACAAAGTGGATGAGCTTGTACGCAAAATGCCGCAGCTTAAAATCCGCGAATATCTCAAAGAGATCGCCCAGGAATTTACCGAAATGCCCTTTATGCCTTTGGACGATGTTTGGGAGCGCGAGCTGGGCGACATTTTTAATGAGTTAGATTTGGATAGTGATTAGCGTTGGATTGGTTTCTTGGGTAATTGAATCGTTGGTTTATCAGCCGCCAATAATCACGCGCCCATCAAACCAATCATCCAATCAACGATTTTATTTTAATCTGGAGGAAACAATGGACAACCTGAACCCCTCATGTCTGGAATACCGCTTGACCGATGCCGAGCGCGCAAAATTTGACCAAGATGGCTTTTTTGCAATAGAAAATGCCCTCTCTGCCGAGCAGGTAAATGCGCTAACCAAAGTGGTGGATCGCATTTTCGAGGCCAAAAAGGCCGCGGGTGACGCACCGGGTGGACGGCTCTTTTACGGCAACTTTATTCCCGACAGCCCGCTCTTTTTGGACCTGGTCGACTATCACAAAGTGCTGCCCAAAGTGTGGGACATTCTGGGCTGGAATATCTATCTCTATCACGCTCACCTGATTGTGACCGCGCCTTCGGGTGAAGCGGCCAACGATAAGACCTTTGGCTGGCATCAGGACAGTGGTCGCACCAATGTGGAGATGGAATCTGACCCGCGCCCGCGCCTTTCGCTCAAAGTAGCCTACTTCTTGTCGGACACCAGCGAGCCGGGCCGCGGCAACTTCTGGGTGGTGCCCGGTAGCCATTTGAAAAACAATATCGACAAACCTACCGAGGGCAGTGGCCAACCGGAAGGCGCCATTCCCGTACTGGCCAAGCCCGGCACGGCCGTCTTTTTTGACCGCCGCATTTGGCATGCCGGTACGCCCAACTGGTCTGACATTACGCGCAAGGTACTCTTCTACGGGTATGGCTATCGCTGGATTCGCACCAAAGACGACATGACCGTACAGGGGCTGTGGGATCAGAGTGATCCCATCCGCCGCCAACTATTGGGCTGGGGCGTCAACGCCAACGGCTTCTATTCTCCCACCGACGAGGATGTACCGCTGCGCGTTTGGCTACGCGAACATGCTCCTGAAATCGCCCGCTAACGACCAATGAAGATCATTGGATTGATGAGCGGCACCTCCGCCGACGGCATCGATGCGGTCATTGCCGAAATTGATGGTCCACCCCAGGCCCCCACAGTGCAGCAACTGGCCTTTGAAACCATCCCGTGGCCGGCCGCTGAACGGTCGCTCATCTTCCACCTATTTGGTCACAGCGATGCCCAAATTAGCGCGACGCCCGCCGAACTGTGTCGCGCTAATTTTATATTGGCCGAACGTTTTGCCCATGCGGCGCTCATGGCCGTGCAGCATGCCGGTCTTCAACCCCAGGACATCGACCTCATCGGCAGCCACGGCCAAACCATTTGGCACGATGTGGATGCACACGGACGGGTCACCAGCACGCTACAAATTGGCGACCCGTCCGTGATCGCCGTGCGCACGGGCATTACGACGGTGGCCAACTTCCGCACCGCCGATGTGGCGGCGGGAGGACAAGGTGCACCGCTAACCTCTACATTTGATTGGCTCGTGCTGCGTCCACCGCCGAATTTAAACGGCGTGGCGGGCGGCTGGCGCGCCGTTCAAAACATTGGCGGCATTGGCAACGTCACTTTTTTGCCACCCACCAACTTGGATCACCCGCCCGTGGCGCTAGACACAGGGCCAGGAAACGCGCTCATCGACTGGGCCGTCACCACCGCCACCGACGGTCGTCTTGCCTACGACCAGGATGGTCAAATGGCCGCGGCGGGCCGGGTGCATCACGGCTTGCTGGAAGAATGGCTGACGTTGCCCTACTTTGAACAGCCGCTGCCCAAAACTACCGGTCGCGAGCTATTTAGCACCACATTGGCCCAGCAGTGGCGCCAACAAGCAAATCAGCTCGGCCTAACCAATGCTGATTTTGTGGCCACCCTCACCCAATTGACCGCAGTCAGCATAGCTGATGCATATGTGCGTTATGCCCCCGGTCCCATTGCGCAACTGGTCGTCGGTGGGGGCGGCGCCGCCAATCCGTTCTTAATGGCGGCACTGCGCGCGCAATTACCTGCCCAGACAGCGGTATGCACCCATGCCGAGCTGGGACTGGATGATGATGCCAAAGAGGCGCTCGCATTTGCCCTCTTAGCCTATCTCACTATACAGGGGGTTCCGGGCAATGTGCCCACCTGCACAGGAGCCGCGTCCCTCGCCATTTTGGGGCAAATTGCCCCGGGCCGCAATTGGCCTCCACTCAAAACAGAAATATCCGTTCTCACCCCCATTAAAACTTGACGGCCATCGTGCGCAGTGTTATAATCGGCAAGTCGAATCTGGCTTGAAAAAACCAACCGGATTGCACACAACCAGGAGGCGTGGTGTAGCGGTTAGCATATCGGCCTGTCAAGCCGAAGGTCGCGGGTTCAAATCCCGTCGTCTCCGCCTATAGTAAGAAAATATAGGATAGAAAGAGTCTTCAGTTCGCCTGAAGGCTCTTTTTGTTTTAGTGAAATACTGTTTGGGACGACGATTGAAGGTATCTCCGCGATACTTATGATGACATATCATTAGAGCGGCGCCTTTCTACTGCCGGATTATCCTCCGCATATGTATAGCAGTGAAGTGACTGCCCGTGCCCTGCAGAGCCCGTAAACGTATTGTTCTGCAAAAGTCCCCCAGCACAAGGGATAGTGGGTATTCATCAGTGGAGACGAGCCCGGCCACATGGGTTCACTAATCCACCACTGGAGCCTAGATAGGGAATGTCACATATCAAATCGTGTCCGCTTGCATGGCGAACCGTGCCAATTGCATGATACCGGGTTCGACCAAGCGGCACATTGAGCCCAGACTATCCAGCAATGGCTGGGCTAGCGCATCAGCACACTTCGCCCAGAAGAGGCTGTGGACTCAGCTAGTCTCGCATAAATCCAGACCTATGCGGTCTGAATTGGCGCAAGCTGACGCAAAATTTCCAGCAGATGAAAGTGAGGCAGGCCGATATATGACTCTTTATCGTTATAGATCATTACCCCCGCCGAATCGGGGGACAGCATGGACATCTTGCATGCTTCTGGAAAAGGGGTTCCGATATACGGTGAACCCAGTCGTGGATTCCGCCGATCGACGAAAAAGAGAACCATCTTGCCATAGCCGGGGACATTGGCTGCCTGTATGGCAATCTGATCCCCGGGCTTCGTCACGTGCTGCATTCCATGATAAATTGGCAGGTTGGTCGACCGTACAGACGAATAGAGCGTGAGCGAAGGCAGCTTCTTGATGATGCGCGCGTAGTCGCGTTGGCGACCGTACTCGGCATAATCATAAATGAGCTGATTGATATCGCGTTCGTCGGTGTGGCGGAAAAGTTTAGAAAACATAAATTTTGTATCCTCATTTGAAAATTGTGATACACGAACCCAAATCACAAAGCCGTACGCTGTGTTGGATCAAAAGGTAGCGGCGCCGTCTTCACAGCCTCAATAAACTCCTGTGGCGGTTGGTATTGATGTTCAACAATATAGTGGTAGATCAGATCGGGCGCTGCATAGGTGATGCCACTGTTACTTCGTACTAAAATCTCCGCACTACCTAGCCCTAGTTTCTCCCCATTGCGCTCTGCCTCCTGCATCACCCATTCCGGTCCACAGAAATCACATGAGTGAAACCCTTTGGATTGGCGGACTGGATTCCGGCAGTACAACCACAACCGCTCTAGAAATTGCTCGCTGACAGGCCCTGTGTTGTGTGGATGCTCCAAATCGAGCCAGCCGATCATAGTGATCTCAACCGGTTGGCCTTTTATTTGATACTGGAAAGCTGATAGTTCTGGAAAGTACGCCATGTTTTTCCCTTCAAAAATTGTGCGAAATGGCTCATTACTTGTATAGTAACTGCTGAGTTCATTATGCAGTTGTCAGTACCATGTACTAATCTTAATGCCACCATTGAACAGGAACTCCACCATGAACTACTGGCATGAACCAAGAAAAAAGAGCGTACGATTCTAGTCAGGTGAAGTACTGGACTTAAGGTTCAAGCCTGTCTGGCATATCCTGACGCCGAAAACCCCAAATTTCAGGTGTTCGGTAAGTATTGGCAAAAAGATGATGAATCCCTTCCCAATCATATCGCCCCTGAAGGATGGATTGAACTCTGGCCCCACACGCCACTGCTTGCAGATACCTTTGTAAATGGCGCCGAGTTGCAGCAAGAGTTGCTTGACGAACTAATAAACCACATTGACTTTAGTAAATTTGAACAGCGCTTGCCCCAATTAGAGCGTGTCGACGTATTGACTCATCATATCCAGAAGTATCAGGCCTGGATATACAAACACCAAGAGGCCGGTATGAAGTTCAGTTTTACACGTGGACTCTTGGACGCGGTGGTGGCTGGATATCTACCCGGTCGGACATTCGCACTTTTCTGCCGACATAGAATCCGCTCGGGAAGCGGCTCATACAGAGATGGAGCAGCTCAGCAATCCCCACAGATCAAAACTGCCTTTGCCATAAACTTTGGGAAGACTCCTTATGTCGAGTTTCAAGCTCGGTCGTGAGATTTGGAGTACCTCGTTTTACTTCATAGTATGAAATGTTATATAGTTCGCCAGAAAGGATTTATCCCGAAAACAGGCTGAAATTAATCGGATAGCGCATGCAAAACTGTGGACAAAACTTATCTGAATATCTATATTGCAGTGTCTGAAATTGATTCTATCCGAAATCAGATGAGACAATCTTGGATTTATTGAGCCTACCAAATGAAAGTTGATGGTTACATATGACATATTTTCCCGATCTTACGCCGTATCGATTCATCAGTCAATATGCTGAGCCAAACACTTTAAATGTTGGTTGGCTCGACCAATCGCAGACCTTCAATACAGGTATAACATCTACAGAATTTCATTCGCGGCTCGCTCAATTTTGCTTATGCTTAGTTCTTCCAACAAGAGGATTCCATTTCTGTAACATTTGTCGAGAACCCTCACCTGCAATGAACGATTCCCATCAGATGGGATTGGGATCAGCTGAGATCCGTGTATTCTTTAATGAAATCGTTTATGCGGCACCTAATTTGATTTATCACTATGTAATCGTTCACGCATATAAACCACCCGACGCATTCATCGAAGCTGTCTTGAGAGGATTTCTGCCGCAAACATCTGAATACGATGAACTTATCAACCGGTTGGGTGTTGACTATCGATTTATCAGCTTTGATTAATCGTTCCATACAGTCTCATCCCAAATTGACAGCTTCTCAGCATTAGTCTGGAGATTTTGCAACCACACACCTCCAGAACACATATAGGAAACTGATTCGACGAAGAGGACTAAATTTATGGAAAATTCACCATGTTCTAAAGAACTTTTCAACATCCTCTTGAGTACATGCAACGCGGCAAGCAGCCCATCTCAAATTGATCCCTTCAGGATATAATTTGAATGTTTCGCTAAGTGTTACGGCGCGATTAGCGACCACTTCAAGAATTACTCCTGAAGGATTTTCCGAAAACTTAAGTTTAGGTATCGCTATATTAGGAAACAATACGTGTTCTGGAATTATTTGCCCCGGTCCATAAAATTCCAATGGGGGCACAAGATCCTCTTCTATATCTCGCCCGAATTCATCGGATATAGACTCACCTAAAGGACCATAGAAGGCAACTGACCAGTTATAAGGTACAACTATCTCAGGTTCGTCGATCAACCAAGCTCCATGACCCACTCCAGCAGCATCAACTTCTGCTAATATATTTGAAGTTATTACTAGTTCTTGATTAAAAACATTACGATGGGCTGACCTAGTATTGTTCTGTGGGAAATATTGCACACCTGCTGCATGACTTTTGCTTAGAAAGCCCCTTCGGACAGAATCAATTGCCCCTCCCATTGCCGCGCCAACGCCACCACCCAACCCGCCGCCAATAAACGCGGACCATAACCCGTCATTCCACGCACAGCCCATGACGGCGTTCATGGCCATGCGGCTGGCCACATCGGACAGGCCGCCTTCCACAAAGCCAGTGGCCAGGCGACCGGCCATGCCGCCGCCCACACCGCCCAGCACGGAACCAAGCCCCAAGCCCGCCAAGCCACCCACGGCGCCACCCAGGGCGCCCATACCGATGCGCCGCCAGTTGAGATTCTGGGTGAACATGGCGCCGCCGCGCACGCCGTTTTGGTAGTTCTGGTAGACCTGGGAGCCGTACTCGGTACCGGCGCCAATCACCGCGCCGGCGCCAGCCGCCACGCACCAGGGACAGTGCCCGGAGGGGTCGGTCAGATTGACGGGGTTATTCTCGGTATAGGCATAGCGGTTGAGCGACTGCCCGCGCGTGGCAAAGCCGGCAAAGGTATCGCGCTGCAGGAAGCGCCCCAGCAGCGGGTGATAGTGCCGCGCCCGCAGGTAGACAAGACCGGTGTGCGGGTCCGCCAGCTCGCCGGTGAAGCCCAGGCGTGTCATGCCGCTTCCCGTCTCATGGCGGAGGGCGCCAAAGGCGTCATAGCTGCGGCTTAGGGTGACGGCGCCGGCAACGTCGGTCAGGTGACGGACCGATCTCAGGCCGTCCAGCAGGGGATAGGCCATTTCGTCGCCGCCGCCCGCGGTCAGCGTGCGTTGGACAGCGAATCCATCCGGCCCATAGGCGTAGAGCCGCTCCACGCCGTCCGAGCGCACTTCGCCCAGCAGCAGCGGCAGCGGACTCAGCTCGTCCAGCACAAACTCGGTGGTGATGCCGCCAGACTGCTCCAACACCAGGTTGCCCCAGCCGTCGTAGCCGTACTCGACAGTCAGCGTGCCGGAGATGACGCGGGTTAGCCGGTTGGCGCCGTCGTGCTGGTACTGTTTCTGGCCGTCGCTCAGCAGGTTGCCATTGGCGTCGTAGCTGAAACCGGTGTTGATCAGGCGGTCGCTGGCATCGTAGGCATAGCTGGCTAAACTGTCGCTGGTGCGATTGCCCACGGCGTCCAGCCCGTAGTCGATGGTCTGGCTGGGCGGGCCAGTGGGCATGGCGGGCAGTGCCACCTGCGTCAGCCGGTTGAGCGCATCGTAAGCGTAAGTGGTGAGGCCGTCGCCATCGCTCATCTGCGTGCGGTTGCCGTTGGCGTCCAGCACGTACTGAATATCCTGGAGCGTGCCGCCGCCGGTGGCGTGCAGCAGGCGCGTCAGGCGGCTGGCGCTGTCGTAGCTGTAGCTGGTGCTGACGCCGTTAGCGCGGCTCTGGCTGGCCATCAGACCGGTGCTGCGGTAGGTGTAGCTGGTGGCAGGCTGGCCCCACGGCGTCAGGCTGGTGAGCTGGCCGGCGCCGTCGTAGCCATATTCGACCGCACCGCGGCCCCAATAGTCAATGGCTGCGACCTGGCCATTGGCGCCATAGTCGTACGCCACCGTTTTGCCATTGCGCGTCCTGCTTACCAAACGCCCGGCGGCGTCATAGCCGTAGCTGGTGACGCCCAGGTGGTCGCTCATGCTGGTGACGTTGCCGGCGGCGTCGTACACATAGCTGGCGTCCGCATTGCTGGCTGGATAATCCACTTGGGTCAGCCGCTGGTCCACGTCATAAACAAAGTGGGTGCTCTGCCCGGCAAAGTCGGTATAGGCGCTCAGGCTGCCGTCCAGGGCAAAATGCCAGCTTTCGGTGCGGCCATCCTGGGTCAGCGCCACCGTGCGGCCCAGCTTGTCCACCACATAGCTCACCATGTGGCCCAGCGGGTCGCTCTGACCGGTTAGCCGGCCTAGATTGTCGTAGGCAAAGGTCCAACTTTGGCCCAGCGCATCGGTCACCCGCTCCTGCTGGCCCAGGCTGTTATAGCTGTAGGCCGTCAGCGCGCCCTTGGGGTCCACCACCTCCTGCAGGCTCCAGGTGTCGGCGGAACCGGCGCTGCTGTAGCGATATTCGGTAGTCAGCCGCAGCCCGTTGGGGTCCAGCGTGCTGCGAATGCGGCGACCCAGCGCGTCATAGGCATACTGCGTGGTCACCGCTTCGGCCGGAGTGTTGGCGCCCATCACCTGCTCGACTAGGCGGTCGAGCTTGTCATAGCGGAAGGTGGCCAAATTACCCAGCGGGTCGCGCTGGCTAATCAGGCGGCCAAAAAGGTCGTAGCTCTGCTGGCTCATCTGGCCGGCTGGGTCGGTGACACTGGTGGGGCGGTCCAGCGCATCATAGGCATATTGGGTGGTCAGCGACAGCGCCGGGGAGGCGCCCACCGGCGCCGCAGCAGCGGTGCTACTTTGAAAGCGACCCAGCCCGTCATAGGCGTACAGCGTGACGCCGCCGCGCGGGTCGGTCACGCTGGTTGGCTGTCCTTCGTCGTTGTAGACGGTCTGTAGCGTCAGTCCGCCGGGTGAGGTCACCTTTGTTAGCCATCCCTGGGGGCTGTAGTCATAGGTGGTCACGCGTCCCAGCGGGTCGGTCACGTTGTGCAGATCGCCGGTGGGGCCGTAGGCAAAAGCGGTGACGGCGCCCAGCGGGTCGATGACCTGGCTCACCAGATAGCCTTGGCCATCAAAGGGCAGATAGCTGTAGGACGTCGTGAGCCCAACGCCACCCACATCTTCGGTGGTCGCAAGCAAGTTGCCTAGCACATCGTAAACAAATTCGCTGCGTACGTTGCGACCATCGACGTCCGCCACCTGGGCGGTGACGCGGCCGGCCGCGTCATATTCATAACGCGTGCGCACGCCGCGCGGGTCGCGACTCTCGATCATGCGGCCGGCCGCGTCGTATGCAAAGAACAGCCGGTGGCCGGTGGGCAGCGTTTGACTAGTCATGCGGCCCGCCGCGTCATAGGCGTAGCTGGTTACATGGCCAAGAGCGTCGGTGTGGCTCTGTAGATAGCCATTGGCATCGTATTGCAGCGCGGTGGTGCGGGCATCGGCGCCTTCGCCTTCCTGCACCTGCACCAGGCGACCGTTACCGTCATACGCGTAAAAGAGCGGCGCCAGGCCAGCGGTCTGCATCTGCAGCGGACGCCCCTGCCCATCCAGCGTGGTCACGCTGGTGACGCCGGCCGGATCGGAGCTGGTCACTGTGTTGGATGCGGCGTCAAACACGGTGATAGTGCGCCGTCCGTTGCTCACGATTTCGTCCTGCTGGCGCAAAAGGCTCAGCGGGTCAGCGGGGTTAGTCAGCTCTACCGTGCGCGTGGCGGCCAACGTAAAGAAGATGTGGCCGTCGGGCGTTTCGCTGGTCAGGTGGCCCACGTAGGGTGCAGCCATACCCCAGCGCGGGTCTGGCTGCAGCATGGTGCGCGTGGTAATGCCGCGCGCGTCGGTCTGCACAATAACGCCATCCGGCGACTGTACACTGCCACTTTGGACGCCGTTGGATGCTTCTATGCCCTGTTCAACGGCGCCAGTGGATGCGTTTGTGACTGGATAGCTGGTCACGTGGCCTAGGGCATTGGTGCGCGTGACCACGTAGCCATCCGCCGTTTCGGTGCGACTAAAGTGCTGCACGCCGCCCATCGGATTTGCAGCCGAAAGCAGCCGACCGCGGTCATCGTATGTATAGGCAGAGCCGTGGCCCAGTGGATTGGTCAGGCTGGTAAGCAGGCCGTTGCTGGCGTAGCTCAAGCGGGTGGTTTCACCAGCCGGATTAGTTAGGCTGGCCAGATAGCCATTGGCGTCCACGCTGAGCGCGGTGCGTTGACCAAAGGGACCGACAATTGCTGTGGGCAGGCCGGCAGCGTCATGTTCAATCGTCGTGACGTTGCCATCACCATCAGTCACAGTCACCAGCCGCCCAGCGGCATCGTACCCAAAGGCGTAACGGAGCGCGCCCGTGCGGGCGTGTAGCGTGCGTAAATGGCGGCCGCTGGCGTCAAAGTGGTAAGCATAATTGCCAGCGGCCGCCGGCAGCAAAATGTCATTATCCTCAAAGCCGGGCAGCGGCGCATTGAGGCGATGGATGCGATTATACAGATAGTCGGCATAGTAGAGCGCGCCATCTGGCCCCAACGCCATGCCTTTGGGGATATTCAGCGTTACCGCCGCCGCTGGTTCCCCATCGATCCACGGGTTCATCTGAGGAAAGCCGCCGGCCAGTGTGCGGATGATGCCTGCCTGATCCACCAGGCGAATGCGATCGTCTTCAAACGCGACAATGTTAAAGCCCTTGTGTAGGATAAAGAGCCGCCCCGCCCCATCCACTTCCACATCAAACGGGCCGCCAACAGCCGTTGCCGTGGCCGCGCCGCCATCGCCGGCATAAAAGCGGGCGCCGTTGCCGGCCACGGTGGTGATTGAGCCGTTGGGCGTCACCCTGCGCACGCGGTGGTTATACCAATCCGCAATGTAGAGGCTGCCATCTGGCCCAACGGCTACATCTTTAGGCGCCCACAATTTGGCTTGCGCGGCTGGGCCGCCATCTCCGCCATAACCAACATTGCCAGTGCCGGCGATGGTAGTAATCATGCCATCCGGTCCAATGCGCCGAATGCGATTATTGTTGGTATCGGCAACATAGAGGCTACCATCTGGCCCAACGGCCAATCCGCTGACGCCATTTATCTTGGCCTGAATGGCCGGGATGTTGTCACCGTTGTAGCCGGCGGCGCCGGTACCGGCAACAGTTGTCATGATGCCATCAGGTCCAATACGCCGGATGCGATGATTCAGCAGATCGGCAATATAAAGCGCGCCATCTGGCGCCAGCGCAATCGCCTGTTGCTTGTTAAGCTGCGCCGCCACAGCCAAACCACCATCGCCACCATAGGCGCACGCACCGGTCCCCGCCATAGTCGTAATGATCCCGGCGGCATCTACGCGCCGGATGCGGCAGTTCAGCGTGTCGGAAACATAAATGGCACCATCGGCGGCAATGGCCACGTCATTAGGCGCGTTTAGGCGCGCCCGCAGCGCAGACTCACCATCTCCTGCAAAACCCTCAAGACCTACACCGGCCACCGTGGTAACCACATAGTCTACAGCCTCCACGCTGCGGCGGCTACCATCGCCCTGATAGAGCGTTTTGCCGTTGACGTCATACACGTGGTGCGCATCCAAGCTCCAGCCACCCAATCCCTGACCCACGGCCTGCCAGGCGCCCAGCGTGATGCGAAAGGTACGCTCCAGCCAGATCTCCTGGCGCGTGCGGCTGCCTTCAATGACAGCATCCGACGTACGGCCAAAGGCGCTATTCATGACAATGCTGGCGCCGGTGGACGTGCTGGCTGAATTGGGCTGCATATAGGCGCCATCGTAAACATAACGCAGGCGAATGTTGGCCGCTCTTTTGCCCTGCACCTGGCGGCCATAGATATCGCGGCCATCCCACTGATAGGTAAAGGTCTGGTTGGGCAGAGCCGGCAGCGTCTGGCTGATGACCACACCGGCAATCTCCACCCACACCTGAATTTCTTTCAGGCTGTCAGGCAGTTCATCCCCGCTGACGGGCAGCTCAAAATAGCCGGTACGCGCCGGTGTGCGGTCGCTGCGGTAGTTGAGCGTGAAGGGCACGCCAGTCAGCGCCAGCCGTTGACCCACCACCTGCGATTCACATTCGATAATGGACCCATCTACTTCACACGGCTGGTCGGGCTGGTCATCATAGCGGGGTCCTTTGGCAAAGGGCCATATGGCATTCAAAGGCGGACCAAAAGGCCAGTTGTGATCCCACGGCGTAAAGTGACGAATGGGCACGCGCCAGAGGGTGACGCCTGCTGTATAAAGTTGCGCAAGCTGGGCGCGTTCAGCGTCAGTGATGCCCAGCGCCGCATCGTTGTCGGCGGCGCCATCACCCGTGGTGTCCAGCTGGGCCAGCCCCTCCACAATGGCCACTAGCTGCACTACGCGACCATCTTCGTCGGGAATCCAGGCCACCCGCTCTCGGTCGTAATAGCCTGAGGGAACGGCCATGCCCACCGGAAAATGGAGGAAGTTCTCCACATAGTGATAGAGCGGCTGGCTAAAGCGTACCTGGGTAGCGCCCGCCGCCATGGCCTCGTCCACGCTCAATTCGACGGCATAGGTATAGCCGCTCTCCGGCGGCAAATTGCCCGGCATGGCATTGGGACCGAGGTCGCCCACCGTATATTCGGTGGCGCGGATGTGCAGCGTGGTCAGCGTCTGCGTCACGCCGCCGGGCAGCACCATTTCGGCCTGCACCGTCTGTGGAATCAGCAGCGTGCTCTGGCGTCTGCCGTCACCATCGCTCACCAGGCTGCCGCGCGCAACTTGAACGGGCGCCGCGGCTGTCAGGTCAATGGTGTTGACCACTGGGTCCAGCGGCGTCAGCACCACATTCTCCAACGTGGTGAAATCCTGCCACACCGCGTAGACCTGCCGCTGTACAGTCAGGTAGCCCGCCTTTTCGTAGACCACAGTAAGCTGCCCGCCGCCGTTGACAGCCAAGTCGAACCAGCCATCGTCACGGCTGAGGGTATAGCCCAGATCCGGGTGCTGGTGCACGGTTATACGGACGCCGCGCAGAGGCGCACTCTCTGCCGTCAGAACGCGGCCGCGCAGCACCGCCGCCTGTTTCGGGGCAATGTTTGCGGGCGTTAAACCCTTCTGAATCGGATAATCACCGGCATAAAGAAATTCGGTGGCTGTCTTGAAGACGGTGGGTGCGGTCTGGTCGAGGGGGACGGCTACCAGTCGCGGCACGCCGTCGTCCACCACAACGGTGTGCCAAGCCGCCGCTGTGCCGCCGCGGCCATCACTAACGGTAACGGTGGCCGTAAAGACGCCGGTCTGCTCATAGATATGGGTAATGGTGGGTACACTACCTGCCTGTATGCCATCACCAAAATCCCAGCTGTAACTCAACAGATCACCATCTGGGTCGACTGCGTTGGCGCTCATTTGCACCAGGAGAGGCGCCGATCCCATGGCCGGCGCCATGACCAGATTGATGGTGGGCGGACGGTTGGCAGGCGCTGTGGGCGTGGGCTCCGGCGTGAGTGGCGCGCCGCGCACCTGAATGCCCACCTGGGCCATCGTTGCTATGACGCCGTCGCTGACGGTCACCGTGGTGGTGAAGACGCCGGACTGGGTGTAAATATGGCGTTGGGACGCGGCGCCTGCCGCCACGGCGCCATCACCAAAGTCCCATATATAGGTCAGCAGATCCTGGTCCACATCGCTGGCGCTGGCGGTGAAATTGACGGCCAGAGGCGTTTCACCAACGGTTGGCGCAGCGTGCAGAGCGACCGCGGGCGCGTCGTTGACCGGCGCTACGTACAGTTCAATGACGCCGACTATTTCCTGACCGTCGGCAGCCAGCGCGCGCCAGCTCAACTGATCCACGCCGTAGAAATTGGCGGCTGGCGCATAGTGCAGCGTGCCATCCACTACTTGGGCGGCGCCAAATTGGGGTGCAATCAGCAGCTCGAACTGGCTTTCGGTGATGCCCAACTCTGTCGTAAAAGGGGCCAGATGAACCTGGACGTTTGTGTCCTCATTAAGCTCAACGCGGCAATCTACACTTTGAAGCGTGCTGGCAGCCTGATACATACCCATCAATGTGGCCGCATCCAATACAGCGCTCTGACGCATGGCAACAGGGAGGTAAAGTGTAGTGTTGGTTGGATTTTCTTCTGGGATGGGTGCGACCCGCATGGGGGTGGTTGTTGGTGCAACAACAGGTGTTTCTGTCCGGTGGCTCACCGTGGGCGCGATTGTGGGCAAAGGGGTGGCCGTGACCGTTGGTGTGGGCGGGACCACGTCGGCACACAGCGGTGGCGGCGCGGCATCCTGAGCGGCGGCGCGCCAGGCCGGTGCCGCTCCGTAGACGCGTTTGGCCACGTGTGGACTATTTATCCAAGTTATTGGTGGCAGCAGATTAATGATCAGGCTCAAGATAATGAGCCAGTTCAGCAGGCGCAGCCTGCGGCTGTGCATATGAAGACGAGGACTTTTTGCGTGGATGCCGATCATGTTTTGCCGTTCCTTCTTCGATTCTGGTCAATGTGAGCTTGTGCCCAGGTTGTGCGGAGCGATAGGGGCATGCCCTCTCACTATTGCGCCTACCAGGATACGAATAATATACTGTAGGGCAACACGGACCACATCGGTCTTATGTCAGAAAGGCTTAAGCATGTGTCGGAGATGCAATAGAGCTGTTGAGGATAGATGCGAAAAGTTCAGCATCTTTTTAGCAGGGCAAAATTCTCTTTACGCAGAGGACTAATTAGCCAGCAACATAGGTCTGCGGTAGAAGAGTAGAAGAGTTCACGCGCAATCCGCCTGGGCAAGAACAGCACCATTTGTGTACAAGTGAGGGGTTGAAGCCCGTCGTCTCCGCCTATAGTAAGAAAATATAGGATAGAAAGAGTCTTCAGTTGATCTGATGGCTCTTTTTGTTTTGGAGGAATACTGTTTGAGGAACAATCAAAGTTGTCTCCGCGGTATTCAACCTCACTCACAATCATGCCAGCGCCTTTGTAATGCTGAATAAGCTGTCCACATGATAACGGCATTTTTGTGAATCTTAGTAGTGGTAGCGTTCACCGGAGCTGTTTGCATGGAGTGGTTTTGTCTGTCAGGCCCATTTTTCAAGATATTGGGCTGCGTGAATGGAGTTTTGCATATAATGAATCTTGCAGTTCTGAATACGTAGAAGGGCAGGGGTAGTCACCAAAGTGACTGTACTTTCCATGGTACATGAGGATAGTAATGTCAATAAATAGAAAGTGTGAGATTACCTTCAATGATTAATACATCTGGAGTAGTTGAAGATAATCTCACCTTCCATCTGGTGCCGACGACATACAGTTTATTATTCAGCCGTAGAGACTAATGGCAAATAGATTTTTCGTTGGTTTGAAACTGGTGGCGGTTCCTCTTCTGTTGGCAACGATGTAGGTTCCCCTATTTGTATTTCTATAGTTTGTCTCAATGAGCCTACAGAATTTTCTACAACCACCGTTACTAACTTGTTACCAGCATCATTCCAGGTGAACCCTACTGTATCGCTGTAGGCACTCGAGTGAATAACTTCGCTTTGGTCAGTGGCAATCCATGTATATGTAATCGGCAGAGAGGCATTTACGGGTTCAATTGTGCTATTAAAAGCATATTCCTCACCGGTTTGACCTTCAGAAGGGCCACTCAAGTTTATTTGTTCAATAGATATTATGGGCTGTTCAGGCTGAGAATGGACTACCGTTACTTTCACTAAAACAGTATCTCCAGGCGCATTGCCACTTGTGATTGTAACGAATGTTTCTGTGGCGTCTGCTAATGGCGCATTCTCATCAATAGAGAACACTAATTCGCTGGGCGTTGTTCCCGATGTGGCGCTGAGCTCTAGCCATGACTCGTTGGCAACAGCATTCCAAGAGATAGGATTTAGCCAATTCTGGTTATCGATGTAAATTGACGTGGAAGTTATGCCTGCCGATGGCTTTAGGAAAAGTTTTGTTGCATCGGTGACCAGCTTGTTTTGCGTGGGTGAAATTTGGGTCGGGTTATTTACCACCGTCACTTGAACGGATGCGGATGCTGTATTAGCTTCACCATCTTTTACATGAGCAGTAACAACATGTGTGCCCTCACTTAGATCGGCAACGCTTAAATGTCTACCCGCGCCTAATAATCCATCTCTGTCGGAAGTCCATTGGATCTGATCATTTATTGAAACATGGTCATCTTTGTCGGAGGCGAAAGCAGTAAAGCTTATTGTTGTATGCTTGACCGTTGTTATGTCATTATCGGGTTCCAGCATTTGTATCTCTGGCTCACCAAATGGAACAGAAAAAGAGTTATCTGACACATCACTCGATGTATGAAACCCATCACTTGCCAGCACTCTGATTAAGGCCTGATTGGAACCTGGGAGACTATCCACTGGTAGCTCATAATGATTTTCATACCAAGATGTGACTAACGTTTCCCAGCTCTCTCCCGCATCATCACTATATTGCACTACATATTCTAACTGGCCTCCGTCAGCATCGGATGCCGACCAGTGTATTTCATAGGTAGAACCATCTAGGATTTCACTGCCATTCGGGCTAGTAATTAGCACTATAGGTAGGTTACCCGAGGCAGTTCGAGCATCCAATTCCTTATCATTATGTGTCAAAACAATCCGTTTTGCTCCCTCAACGTAAGGTAAAGCTAGTGAAAAAACTTGTTTTGAATCATCAGATACATTCTCTGGTTCAAAGAAGTAAGTAGCAAGTTCTTGAGCGTTGTTATTTTCAAAACGTACGCTATACGCCCCTAAGTTAGAAAGTTGTACAGATGTTTGAGATTCAATTTGGAAAACTGATTTAATTATTCCTGTATCTCCAGTGGGAGAAATTTCACCACTAATCAGCGTAACTTTCTCTGTTTCTAAAATGTTCTGTAAAGACTCTGCATCTACTGAATACCAGTGTTTTATTACATTCATAATGGCTTCATAAGTCCAGTCCGACATCCATTTTGGGGAGCAGTATCCCATTATGTCATATGAGTAAGGCTTGAAAATTTCCCCAGTCAAAATATTATACCCAAATATGGCATTGTCTCCATACTTAGTTGGACTAATATGAGCAGAAGAATATGGATAATTCAAATCCGGGTCTTTCTCTTCACCATTACATTGAGTATGTTCACGACCAAAATTATGACCTAATTCGTGAGCGGCATGTATAGGAAGATTGGGGTCATAATATGCAGCAGATACGTTTCCCGGTGTATGGGCTTTACCTGCCCAACCGCCAGCCCAGTCGACTAATAGTGCATGATAAATAAGTTTTATATTGTCGAGCTCACCATATGGACGTTTAGCTGTCAATTGGTCTAACACATCACTCAAGTTCGGTACACCATCTGCCGAAGAAGGTGTACTAAATGGAGGTCCAATACTCCAGTCAATTTTCGACACAGGTAGCATCGCTTCAAGGTGTTGTATAGTGGCAGATAGGTCTAAGGATGTAGGAACATGTTCTACCCCACTTATATCCCGCCAAATCACATCATAGAAACGCACTCTGGGTATTGGTACATTTTCAAAGGAGACACTTGTTTGTGTAGAGTTATTCGAAAAGTTATCTTCAGGTATTCGACGCATCCAACTTACTTCTGGATTAATTTCACCGGTTAAAATAACGTCTCCCGACGTATACTCTGTTGGCAATTCAAAAAAGAATGCTTGATTTAAAATCCCGCGGTCTGGAGAAATTCTCGTTCTAATTCGACTGGTGGGCTTGAGTCTTATGCTCTTGCCGCCACTTTCAACTAGTAATTCTGCATAAGCCCATGATTCGTCGTTTGTTGCTTTTACATGAAAACGCACAACTGTGCGTTTGCCCGCTACAAGACGGACGCTGTTATTCAAATCTTGTACAACTTGTGTAACCTCCAGTTTGTCTGCGATAAAGTCAACCGAAGCTGGAGGGGGGTTTTCATTTTCTACAGAGCCAATATCGCAGTTACGTCCGATGGGCCGTTCATATCCACGCTGGTCCGGAGTCGTACAAGTAGCAGGGCCATTTTCAGCCGCAGGACTACCCGCAAGCAATTCATGCGTATATGTTGGTCCACCATTGTTTCTTAACGAGCTTATCATTGGGTCAATGGGTTCAGCATCAGTACCAATTAGGTCAGTAGGATCTCGCTGGAGATTGCAGCCGGTATCTTTGCCGATTAAATTGAAACCATTCGAAATGATCAAGTAACGAGGCTCATCCTCAAATGCATCGTAGCAATCTGGCGAATCTGACGCTGTGTTGATTGCAATTAAAGAGTTGTGTGCAGTGATTTCTGCGCCAGTGCTGTAAAAAATAGTTTGACTGTTACCATCATCAACTATGAGAGCTCTCGATGCATAGATACCCCCTCCTGTAATTGCGCTATTCTCTACAATAGAAGTGTTGCTCAGTTCTACAGAAACTGTTTGGTCTGAAACTCCTCCAACATGAATTCCCCCACCATTTTCGGCGGCACTGTTGTTGCTAATGGTACTATTTACAATATTAGCGCTTCCATAGAAGAGTGAAATGCCGCCCCCCCACCTTGCAGAATTAGAACTAATAACACTTCGTATTATGTTTAAACCACCTCCATCCTGGCCGATTCCACCAGCAGTACCTGAGGTTGCCCTATTGTTACTAATAGTGCTATCGACCAAGGTGATTGTACCTTCAAAATTTCGAATCCCACCATCTGACTGTGCTACATTGCTAGAAATAGAAGTATTCGCAATGGTGACGGTTCCGCGAAAATTGCTTATACCGCCACCTGATGGAATAGCTGCACCTGTTTTTTCTGTAGCGACATTGTTTCTGATCACACTGTGATTTATGGTGAGTACACCCGTATTGTAGATACCTCCTCCACCAGGGTGGTTTACAACCTCGTTATTTTGAATAATGCTCCCTGATATAGTAAGTGTTCCCTCATTGAAAATTCCACCACCACCAGAGTGCTGTCCCGACAAGAAGCCGTTTTGAATTGTAACTCCAATAAGGTTTACATTTTGGCCGCTCAATACGTGGATAACCCGATCGTGTTTTGCTCCGTCAATATAGGTAGTGCTGTTACCTGCTCCCGATATCGTTATACTCTTATCGATTGACAGATTCTCGGCATACAGACCATCCGCCACACGGATTGTGTCACCATGAGAAGCTTTCCGAATCGCAGCAGATACTGTTCGGCAAGGGGTTATAGCAGCTAGGCAATCGTTGTCGTCATTTCCTGAAGTAGCCACATAAAGGAATGACGCTGCTTGACCTGTCAGAATAGGATAGAACGAAGATATTGCCACAAGCACAGCGGCTAAAGCCATATGTAGGCAATATTGCCAATGGTTTCGATTAGATGTATTCATTTTATTCCTCTCGAAGATGCTGTCCGATGTTCTGTAATGAAAGGAGACCTGCATGTCAACACGACCATGGTTTATTTTTTGATGAAAAAGCGATTGCCGGGCCGAAATATTCTTACGCCATTGATATGGTGCTACACATGTAGAGTCAGAGAAATTGCAGTCTAACGTGCTGCTTCAGCCAGTTTTGGCAGAGGAGATAGCTTGACTGGATAATCTTCCCAGTGCCAGTCATGATAAAATGTCACGTCGGCGTACTCCACTCTGACGGCAATTTTCATCCAGTTTTCGGGAATGCGGGTATACCAGAAACGCCAGTGGGCCATATTGTCCTGAAGTTCGCCCCGATTGGCGTGTACTGTTTTCACATCACCATTTCGCAGCCAAATTCGGAAAGAGACGTTGTTGGCATTCCATCCGGCCAGACATGCAGGGCCACAGTCTACAAAGGGGACAAACAGATCTCCATTTTTGCGTGAATGATACTCTGGCTTTATGCGTAGGCGGCGAAGCTGTAGTTCTTGCAGCGAAACATCTTTGGCGTCGTTTTGGTAGTGATCCAGCTTAAAGTCCAACACGGCTGCTTCGCTCTCAATTCCCAACTCTATTAATCCAGGTAATTTCCCCAGATAGACAAAAGATTGGGAAGAGTCGAAATCAGCGCCTTGTTCAACTACGTGGATTGGTTTATTGTGAGCCGGCCACGAAAATTTCGATTGCAGTTTCTGATTTCCAAAAATTCCGCGGAATTTCAGACTGATTAAAGTCTCCTCTGTAGGCCAACAGCTGGAGGTAGAAACTGTACTAACGCGACGATCAATAGAAGGATTAAACCACTTTCCCTCCAGTGGATGCGGAGAGCATTGACCTGCAAAGGCAAGCTTCGGAGCGAAGACAAACAGTGTCAAAGTGATTCCTATCGATAAAAATATTAATGTTACAAATTTTGTACGCATGGTATGTCTCCTACTTGTATATTTTATAAAAACCGCTGGTAGGCTGAGCTATAAATCTCATTCTTCTTCGAGGACTTTGGATATAAGCTGAAGACAATGTGAAACCCTCACTTTTCCAACGTCAGAAGTTAAGGGTTTCACGTTGCCACAAATTAGAGTTTTACCAAAAACTATCAAGACTGAAGGAGCGCACTCGAAAGCCTGGATCATAATTTGGGCCATTGAAAGCGCGTTTTTCTTTGATTCTCCCACTTGAGAATGAGCTGTTGTAGAGAATCGCCTTACAACCAGAGCCCTTAATGTAGCTAATGCGATTCATCGCTGGCGTTTCGCTCAGTACAGCAGCATTTGCCCGTGATGAGTAGTAGGTCATGCGCACGCCGTTGCCGCCGATGCGTATCTTGCATTGCTTGTCGGTTACTTTGGTAATGATAATTGACCGAATACGCCAAGTATCACCCGATCCATCGACGCCACCGGTACCCGCTCTAATTTTTTTGGACAAATCGGTCCCCAAGGTGACATGACGGCCTCCATAGTTGGTCTTATTGAAGATATCAAATGTACAGGGGCCGCGCGTTGAGCGAATAAAGTCACTCGCCGGAACGTCGGAAAATAAGAGACGTTGCTGAAGGTCATCTACATCGCCCGAAAAACGCCACGTTTTTCCGTCCCTTCCAATTCGGATTTCACAGCTTTCAGAAACATTATGAGCTTTTTGGGCCAACGCCGCCTGAGGCATCATTAGGATGGCTATCAGACTGACAAGCACCCAATACCATATGAACTGTCTGCGGCCTCTTAATATTCCCATGTTTTCTCGATTGAGATTTGATAATTTACCCATTTGTACGGATTCCTTTCACAGATAGATTTGCGTTCAATTTGCATAAAATCAAATAAAAATCTTGCGCTTTGGGTGCTAATTGAACCAGCCTCCTTAAGCTCCATTTCCCAGCATGGCGATTCCGATGACGATAGCGATAAGGCCCCCAATGCGAGTGGTAATCAGCAAAAGATCCGATGGCTCTACATCTTTCAGCTTCCATCCTTCACCCAAATACCAGGCGAGTCGAGGCGCCAATAAGCCTATCAAGCCAGCTATTAAGAAAAAGATTCCCACGTTTTTATTCCTCCTATTAGAATTCGATACTTCGGCTCATCTGAGTAAACTTTCATGAATAGAGTAATGAACTCGCTTCCAAGAAGTGGATATCCAACTGATAGTGTTTCGCAGCTTTTCCACGCCCTTTTCAATAACTCTCTCAATCGAGGGAAGGCTGAGAGAATTGGGCGTTTGGTGGGACTGGGCTTTGGTCAACCGCCGCTGCACGTAGCGCAGCCGCAGCCGCAGCCAAGCAACGTGAATCCACTGTACAACCAACAACAGCAGAGAGAGCATAAGAAGCGGATTATCGCGCCAAAGTTGTTCAACCGTGATCATAACGTTTCATCCTTTCCATGAGCTATTCATCTCTATCTTCCTTGATTTTGAACCGCCCTCACCTTATTAGACGAGCTTTTTAGCCTCTAATTACAAAATAAGTTTGTCCTATGTTAAAATATTTAAAAATTGACCCTTATTTCACCTCGCACGCGCACGCAATGGACCCCTACAAATGATGTCAGAACCGGAATGGAATGCCCTGCCTGATCAAGAGAAAGTGGCTTTGCTCAAGCAAAAAGATGAAGCTGCCCACAAATATCTGCTTGCCATGCTGATGCGCGCGTCCTGGAAGGCGCTTAAGGGCGAATTGCGGGCAGAAGAGCATGTCCATAAGGTCTCTATGTCCGCTTATGAGTCTATTTTGAGAAAGCTCGAAGACTTTCAGTTCAGATCGAAATTTTCTACGTGGTCTGTACGCGTTCTAGTCAATAAGGTCAACGACTTTGTACCTGATTATTACCGCAAGGAGGGGAAAAACGTTCCTTTGCCGGCCGGATTGTCCAAAGAAGATTGGGAATTTGAATTCCAAGTGTCGCTTAAAACAGTATGTCGGCGCATCTGGCCCTGCTGGCAAGAGGTATGCGCCGATACGCGTCAGCGGCGCGATCTTAAAGTATGGCTGGAAATTGATCTCAAAGGCGTCTGTCCACAAGAAGTGGCCGATCGGTGGAACATTAAACGCGGTTATGCAAACACTATTGCAACTCGCATCAGGCAAAAACTCCAAAAATCTTTGCAAAAGCATGGATATGAAAATCGATCTGAATTAATCAGTTTGTAATTGATCGAGATCTATGGCGTCTAATGGAGTAACGACCTATGGCTCAAGAGCTAAGCATGAATCCAAAACAAGAAGCTGTAATGAGAATCATACGCAATATTTATGCCGTTCAAGATGACGATATTCAGTGTGACGTTGTTGCCGAACAGATGGTGGAGTCTGCGGACTCGCTCTATTCTGACGAGGCGTCACAAAGACAATTTCCTGCCATGTGGCGTCATTTTCAGCTCTGTGCCGATTGCTATGCAGAGTATCGGATGCTCATAGAATTAGTAGAAGCTGAGGAAGCATTTTTTTCGCCTGTAGATGATAATGCAGCGGCGGGGGCAGCAGAATATCCTGCTGTTAAGGGGCTCGTTGCTGTACCGGATGCCATTCGGCGGCTGCTTGACGCTGCCTTGACGATCTCTTTCCCGGGTTTTACGCCGATGCCGGCCGATGTCCTGCGGGGCGCGGTGCTGGCTGCAAAACCAGTGCAAATCACGTTTCCTGAAACGGGACTACAAATTGAGCTGAATGTACTGCCAGGGCTTATGGATTCAGCTCACAGATTGCTGACCTGCGGCGTGTCTGCTTCTGATTTGGCACAGAGTAAGCTCAACACCCGTATGGTCGCCCAACTATTTTCTGAAACGTCTGGTGAGTTAGAACAAGAAGAAGAGATGGTGGACAGACAGGCTGCGTTTGATGACCTCTACGAAGACCGCTATACGCTCCTGCTTTTAGCAGAGACTCACACCTACGGAGTTACCGGAATCGATCTGTCCAATATTTAACGCACGTAGGGGGTTCCCATCACTGCAACCATCTCCGCCCTGGAACGGCTGTGCGTATTGCTCAACGTCAGCTTTGACGAGATCGCTGCGAACGGTTTATCTGTCTCGCTTGTGGAAGCTTGGAAACCTAAGCTTGAGGAGATTGCGCGCGGTCATCTGCCTCATGCAGAAGAGTTAGCGCTGCGCCTACTTCAGTCGACTGAACAAGCGCGGAATGAACAGCTAACTGCACATGGACACTGGGTTGCGGCCAATATGTATTACTGGCTTGGTAAATATTGGGCGGCAGATGAACAATATGGATACGCGCAGCAACTCTTTGACCGCATTGGCGATCCGCTTAGCAAGGCTCGCATGAGCGTTGGCTGGATCCACGTTTTGGGAGAACTCGGTCAATACACCCAGGCGATCCGTCTCTTTCAACAAGCCCAACCTACTTTAGCCGCCAGCGACGACCAGCCGGATAAGGTGCGCGAAGCAGGTCTGTATGGGAATATTGGGATTATCTATGAATCTATGGGGTGGTTGCAGGATGCGCTGGACTGCTATAAACGCAAATACACCTTTTTTCAGGCGCGTGTCCATGAAGGCCGCCAGGCTGTCATCGAAGCGGCTGTTGTGCTGAACAGCATCGGGATTGTCTATATTTTTATGGGGCAGTATTGGACAGCCGAGGAGTCATTCTCGCAAGCACTTGAACTGCTTGAGCCTTATGGCAATGACCGCACTGTCTGGGCAGACGTGGCACTCATTCTGCTCAACCAGGCCTGGCTACAGGCCGTACGCAGCAAACCGCTCATGCAGGTGAAAAGAGCCTTTGCTGCGGCGCGACAGCAACGCAACCTGCTGGACCAAGCAACGGCCGTTGAGTACTTTGCCCTCGTCGATCTTTATGAAGCAAATTGGCTGATTCACCAGAAGCGTTGGCAAGAAGTTGACCGGGAATCACTTGCCCAATTAGCTCAACGTACAGCAGAAGCCGGCTCTGCATACGAAACTGCGTACGCACACTTGTTATTGGGACAGCTAGCGCTACAAAGTGGTGAAATCAACGACGCTGAAGCACAGTTTGAAACCATTCAGTCTCAACTCACCGCGGAAAATCCGGTAATTGCTTATTTAGCAAGCCTGTGGCGGGCGCGTACCTATCGAGGGCAGGGCAAGGTGGATGCGGCGCGACAAGCTCTAGAGCAGGGAATTCACACGATTGAGCAGACGCGGACACGCCTAACGGAAGATGATTATCGTGCCGGCTACCTGGACGACAAGCTGGTGACGTATCATGAGTTAGCCGATCTGCTCATTGAATTGGAGGATTATCATGCGGCTCTGTTAACGTGTGAGCGAGCCAAAGCGCGGACGCTAACAGATATGCTCCAGGGGCAAAGCAAGGCCCAAGTAATAAATTCCCAAGAGATTGATGAGCTAAGTGTCGCTGGTGAAACTATGGCCCACCTGCTCCCTGCGGATACGCTCGCCATCAGCTTTGCCGTTGTGCACGAAACTGTGTGGGCATTTTTACTTTCGCGCAAAGGAAAAATAAGAGCGCCCATTCAGCTGGGAGCAAAACTCGATCCCAAGAGGCTGGCCATCTCTATCAGCCGTATTCAACAGATGGGGCGCCTGTCACCTTCGCTCAGTGAAGATTCAAAGGCAGTGATTGACGCGGAAGTCAAGGCAGCGCAAAGTATTTTAGGTCAATGGTATCAAGATTATATGGCACCCCTCCAAGACTGGTTAGACCCAAATACATATAGTCGACTTTTAATTTCACCTGACGGCTTGCTCAATAACCTGCCCTTTTCGGCACTTTATGATAGCGACGGACAAAAATACCTTATTGAGACCTTCAATGTAACTATAACACCGAGTTTGGCGGCGTGGGCAAGTTGGGTGCAAGATGGCGTTGGGGGAGAGAACAAGCCGTTTGGGGAGCAAGAAAGCAAAGTTCTGGCCATCGGCAATACATCCAAAGATGGCGTGCAGGGGCATTTACCTCTTACGACCAAAGAGGCGGAGATGATAGCCAACTTATTTCCACGCTCAACGCTCTTTATTCATGAGGCCGCTACCGTTAAAAACTTTATGGAGGCAGCCCCTCAGGCCGACATAATCTATCTAGCTGCCCATGGAGAATATCGCGTGGGCGCATCGACTTCTAGCTATATTGAGTTTGCAGATGGGCGATTACACGCCGGTGATATTCTGGCCCTTGATCTTAAAGCCTCTGCCGTTATTTTAAGTGCCTGCGAAACCAATAGGGGATTGCTGCGTGGTAACGAGATGATGGGTCTAGTGCGTGCTTTTCTCTATGCCGGCGCCAGAGCTGTTTTGGCCACCCACTGGAGCGTAGAAGATCAAGCCATGTATGACTTGATGCAAGATTTTGCCACTCAGTTACGCAGTGGAATCGGGCTTTCTCGGTCGCTAAGTCAGGCGCAGCGTGGTTTCATTTGTCAAAAATGCACACCGTATGTTCATCCATTTTTCTGGGGTGGCCTCTCCGTCATCGGCAACGATGACATAGCTCTTCTCACTTAAGTCCGTACTGGCTATCGGCAGCATAGCAGTTTCAATCGATATTTCCTCAAAGGTGGTGTTAGAT
>JACKBC010000040.1 GCA_020634755.1 Caldilineaceae bacterium
AAAAGCTGGCGAACAATGGGGAGTTGTCCAAAGAGACGCAACAATCACATGCTGCCTTTTACGCTGATTTCCTTGAACAGCACGACGTTGATATGGGTTCGTCTCGCCAGGCAGCAGCCCTGTTGGCAATGGACCCAGAAGCTGAAAACTTCCGTGTGGCATGGGAGTGGGCCATTAAAAACGAATACTTAGATTTGCTCCAACGCATGTTATCTGGCCTGGATGGATATTACCGCGGCCGCCGCCGCCTACACACGGGCAATGCAGCGCTACAGTTCGCTGCAGAAAAGGTGGAATCGATGGTTGCCACCTTTTCTCCTTCGCCAACCTGGCTGCGATTACTTGCCGATCTATATCGTCTGCGGGCTTTTTATGCCTGGATGGTAATCGCCGGCAGCCAATCGGAGCATCTGTTACATGCGAATTTAGACCTTCTATTACAGTTGGAAACTACCGGAGAAAATGTGGATCGGGATAGAGCTTATAGCCTACGAGCATTAGGACTTATTACTTCCCAGCGAGATCGGGCGAGATCGCGCCGCTATTACGAACAGAGCCTGGCTTTGTATAGCAGCTTGAACGACACGGAGGGATTGGTACATGTCACAGCTTTTTTGGCTGATTTGGCTTGGAATATAGGTGATTACAATATAGCCAGACGTCTTTTAGAGAGAGGATTGAAAATTCAACAAAATCTGAACGATCCCGAGCCGCGCGCTTCCCTGCTCAACTTATTGGGAATTGTGGCGCTGCATCAAGGACATGTAGATGAGGCCGAATCGCACCAAAGCGAGGCGCTGGCCGTTGCGCAATCTATCGGTTACCAGGGACGACATGAGATGTTTCATTTGGGGGTTACGCTTGTTTGGTCCGGGAGATTTGACGAAGGTCGAGAACTGCTGCTCGAAAGAATTCACCGCGACGATGGCGACGGAATGCCAGGCGCCTTGGCTGCCGCCTATGTTGGGTTGGGGGAAGCCCTGCTGCATCAAGGGGATTATGCGCAAAGCCGCACATATGTACAAAAAGGGCTGGAAATTGCCAATGTGCATAAGTCGCCGCGCTTGATGGGGGATACGCTGCGGCTCTTGGGGCAGGTGGCATTTGTTGAAGGCCAAGATGATGAGGCTCATGCTGCACTGCAAGAAAGTGTAGCCGCTCTACGCTCCATTGAACAGCGCGGCTCGCTGGGCTGGTCGCTTGCCTGTCTTAGCTATGTGGCGTACGGACGGGGTGATAGAATTTCTGCTGAACAATATCTGGTTGAAGCCTTGCAGATTGCCCATGATACGGGCGCGTTCTTTCCGTGTCTGGTCGCTTTTCCAATGTATGCCCTTTTCCAACTCGATGATCGGAAAATCAAACGGGCTGTAGAAATTTATACACTGGCCGCCTATTTCCCATTTGTCGCCAATTCCAAATGGTTCGACGATGTGGCTGGACACCACGTGACTGCTGCAAGCACTTTGGCTTCCGTAAGACGAGTTGGACATGTTGATCAGGATGAATATCAAAGAATGCTGGGAGAAACTGCTGCTTGTATCATTGCCGAGCTGAACGGCTGAGGGGTAAGGTTTTGGTGACGCATGACTTTGGGGCAATTTTATGGACGCTTTTAGAAAATGTATGTTTGTTCTGTGTGAAATTAAGAACCCCCATGCGGTAAACTGAGCATCTCCTTCTTCAACCCCACCGCCCCTCCAATCCAGTTGTGGTATAATCACGTTGACGGTAGATTATCCGTCTATTAAACTTAGATTTCCATGGATGCAAAACCGGACAGACTCTACTCGGTTTTTTCGGCATAATTCTCCAGAACCGTTTACGCCACAGAACGTGCAATTTATGAAAATATATCTCGACAATTGTGCATTACAGCGCCCTTTAGACGACAAGTTACAGACACGAATTCGACTAGAGGCCGAAGCGATTCTCTGTATTTTAGAACAGTGTAACGCTGGGGTTATTGATCTGATATCATCCGAAACGCTTGAGTGGGAGAGTGAGCAGAATCCGCTAGATATTCGTCGAGAGTATGGTGAATCAGCTTTAGAATCGGCAAAATTTTATGTGGTTGTAAGCGATGAAATTGAACATCGGGGCGCACGAGTTTGTTGACCTTGGGATCAAGCCCTTGGATGCATTACATCTTGCATCCGCAGAGGAGGCTGGCGCGGATTACTTCTGTACTTGTGACGATAGATGATTGCGCCGAGCGAAAACGGTCAGTAACCTTAATATTGTGGTTGTAACGCCGCTTGAATTAGTTGAGGAGTTAAACATATGATAGCTGAAACCAAACCATTAGCAGAGATAACACATGAAGCCATCCGCATATTATTTCGGGAAATGGGCGTTGTGAATACGGTCCGTTTCATCAATCAATATACAGCCGGATATGGTAATTATACCTAAGAACGGCGCGAACTGTTTGCGGAGCAGACGTTAGAGGATCTGGTTAGTAAGATTAAACAACGTAGAGAACGCAGCATAAAGTCTGAGCCGAATGCTGAATAAGCAGCTATCCAATCACCACGCGCTTCTTCAACACCACCGGCCCCTGCAACCCAACAGATCCCCGAGCGGCTGCCACCCTTTGAGTTGGTTGCCTATACTCCGACAGCAGCCCCCCTCCGGCGCAGGTGAATAGCTCCGCTTGCTTGTATTGAAGCTAGCGCCATAGGAAATTCAGTGGATAACATGTAACTTTTTTGTTAAGCCAAGAAAATAGCCTCGGTTGCCACTAGCTCTCTTCGGTATCATGCGATTGTGGCCCTCCTCAAAATTCATACAGTTTGACCAAGTGTACCACGCGTGGTACACTTGGTTTCATGAACGATGATCTGATTCTTCGAGTTATCTTCTTTCGGTCTCCTGCGGGACGAGAATCTGTTCGAGATTGGTTGAAGGAACTTGACAAGGATGATCGCAAAACAATTGGCGAAGACATCAAGTTGGTGCAGTTTCGCTGGCCGCTTGGGCTGCCGCTGGTGCGCAAAATGGAAGCCAATTTGTGGGAAGTGTGGAGCAATTTGAGTGGTGGGCGAATTGCGAGAGTCTTTTTTACGCTGCGGAATGGTGAGATGGCCTTGCTACATGGATATGTGAAAAAGTCGCAAAAGACACCAGCGAGAGACTTGGAAACGGCCCAAAGGCGTCGAGATTTATGGTTAAACGAGCAAAGCATATGAATCCATATACAGGCAGTAATTTTGACGATTTCTTAGCCGAAGAAGGAATTTTGGAAGAAGTGTCCGCGCGCTCATTGAAACGCGTGCTGGCCATCCAACTAGAAGAGATTATGGCAGAGACAGAGATGACCAAGTCGGGGTTGGCAGAGCTGCTGCAAACGAGTCGTTCACAGGTAGACCGTCTATTGGATCCAGAAAACACATCCATTACGCTGGATTCATTGGAAAAGCTGGCGCGCGCGGTTGGACGACGGTTGCGAGTTGAGTTTGCCTGATAGAGAATAGCCTGAAGCTTGACTTTCCTCCTGACGTGATTCGCGTTGTGCATACGCATAGCAATCGGAAATTTGTGCTTGGTCAACAACGATCCCGCCGAACAGCTATTGGCGTTGACACTAGGAACCGCGCGCGATTTCGATATCTCTTGCCCGCTGGGAATTGGGCCGATACATGATCGAATATCGGCTAGCGCAACCGTTCGATGCCGAGGCCATTGCCAATCGCCACGCCCGCAGCTGGTGTGAGAACAATCGGCGTGCTCTCCACAACGCCGGCGTATCAACCATGAAGACGCACGGCGGCGCAGTGGCGCGCAACTGCCGGTACACGTGGTCACGATTGGAGGGGCTATAGACCATTTTGAACGTAGCGCCGATCAATTGCTCATTTTGGGCCGAACTCCAATGGGTCGGGCGACGGTTGTGTGTTTACATTTCAATGACCCCAGTGAACAACGCTCTAGGCAGATTCATCGCGATTATTTATCCTCTTTGTTCCCCTTGGATTAGACCCCGCACCTTGCTTCGTCACGGCATGCTTGAGGGACAATATTTTGACGCGCGCCGCCGCTACGCCGATGGCATAAAAAATGGTATAATCGCTGAGAAATCCCCACAACCATCTCACAAACAAATCGACTGACCTGTACATTTGGAAAAGGAGCCATCAATGAACAAGCAACCATTGAGTCGACGCAGCTTTCTGCGGTTGAGCGCGGTCACGGCGGCCGGCGTGGCGCTGGTCGCCTGCGCGCCAGCGGCGGCGCCCTCTGGGGAGAGCGGTGGAGAGGCCGCACCTTCTGGTGAGCGCAAGGAATTGAGCATTTCCATTGTTGATTATGTGGAGGAGACGCAGAAGGTGCTGGAAGATGACCTCTTTCCCAGCTTTGAAGCCGCCGCCATTGTGCCCAACTATACGGCCTGGGATCGCTACAATGAGGAGATGACCACCGCCTTTGCCGGCGGCGTCACGCCCGACCTTTTCCAGGGCGGCGCGGTCTGGGCGCCGCAGATGGCCAAGCGCGGTTGGTCGCTGGCGCTGGATGATTTTATTGCCGCGGCCAGCGATGAGTGGAATTGGGCCGATTGGTTCCCGGCGCTGCAGGATGACGCCACCATCGATGGCAAGGTGGTCGCCGTGCCCTATCGCTTTGATATTCGCAGCTTCTGGTATCGCCAGGATGTATTGGATGAAGTGGGCGCGGCCGGGCCACCCACCAACTGGGAAGAGCTGCGCGAATTCGCCAATGCCGCCACCGTGCGCGATGGCGATACGATCACGCGCGAAGGCTTCCACTATTCCAGCCCCGGCGGCTGGCAGAATGACCTTCAGCCTTACATGTACTTTATGGAAATGGCCGATGGCCAATTCCTCAGTGACGATCTCAGCACCTGCACGCTCGATTCGGATCCCTGTATTGAAGCCATGCAATATGTGCACGCGCTGATTGTGGAAGATAAAGTGCAGCCCTATCCCGGTTTTGAAAATCAAGGCGATTTGCTGCCCATTGTGGCGGGAATGGCGGGCTCCACCATGTCGTCATCCGACCCAGAGCGCGTCGCGCAGCAGTATGCGCCCGATGAGTTTGAGCAACTGCAAGTGACTTTGCCATTGCAGCATACGGTGCAGGCGACGCATGTGTGGGTCAACAAGTGGTTTATCTCCAGCTTGAGCAAGGAGCCGGAACTGACCTGGGATCTGCTTACGCACATGACCGGCGTGGAGAATCAGGAAAAGTACAGCGCGTCGGGTCTGTATCAGCCGCCGCGCCAGTCGTTGGAGAATGCGGCCTTTATGACCGACCGCATGAAGGTGCTCTTCCAGTCGACCACCTATGCTCGGCCCTATCCCAAGCACTGGCGGCTCATTGAGCTGTTCCGTCCCTTTGCGCAGGAGCTGGAGCTGTGCCTCAGTGGTCAGCAGTCGCCCGAGGATACAATGACCAAGACCTGTGCGGCCATCAACGAGATTTTGGCCGAAGACGCGTAGAAGCGTGAAAGAGTGACGGGGTGAAAGAGTGACAGAGTGACAAGGTGAAAGGGGGTTAGCTAGCCGCGCTCACCTCTTCACCCTTTCACCTCTTCTCCTCTTCACCTTTTCAATAAAAAGAGGGCTCAACCATGTCTACATTAACGGCAGATTCCAGGCGCGCTGTCAATGTGGGCGCAGCGCCGTCCTTGCAAGAGCGGTGGCAGCGCTTTACGGGCAGCGAAACCTTTACGGCCTATCTCTTTTTGATGGCGCCACTGTTGATTCTGTTCGCCATTAAGATCTACCCGGTCTTTTACAACGTGTTTTTGAGCTTTACCAACTACGATCTCTTTTCCCCGCTGGAGTTTGTGGGGCTCAAAAATTACCGCGATGTGTTTGGCGCCGAGGTAAATATCAAGGCCATCCGCAACACGATTCTGTTTGCGGTGGGCGCCGTACCCATTGGCACGACGCTGGCGCTGGTGGTGGCCGGCCTGCTCAACCAGCCCATTCGCGGGCGCATTCTCTTTCGCTTTCTCTTCTATCTGCCGGTGATCACATCGGTGGTGGTATCGGCCATGATCTGGCGCTATATTTATAGCCCGCAATTTGGCTTGCTCAACTATGCCATTGGCTTCTTTGGCATTCCGCCCCAGCAGTGGCTCAATGACCCCTCGCTGGCCATGCCCTCGCTGATCATCATCACCATTTGGGGCGCGCTGGGTGGCCACATGATTATTTTCCTGGCTGCGCTGCAAGATGTGCCCAACGAACTGCGCGAGGCCGCGGCCATTGATGGCGCCAAGGGCTGGCAGACCTATCTGTATGTGGTGGTGCCGCTGCTGCGCCCGGTGATTCTCTTTGTGGTGGTCACCTATACCATTGGCATTTTCCGCAACTTTGGGTTGATCTTTTTGTTGACGCAAGGTGGTCCCCAAAACACAACCAACACGCTGGTGTGGGAAGTCTATCAGAATGCGTTTGGCTATTTGCGCTTTGGGCGGGCGGCGGCGCTGGCTATGGTGCTGCTCTTTACCATTTTGGTGATCACGGCGCTCAACTTCCGCCTGCTGCGAGAGGAGAATACATAATGGCTGCTGTGGAAACCCGCAACCGGCTCATGGGGCCGCGCCTGTCAACCGGGTTGATCGCCATCTATGGGGCGCTGATTCTGGTGGCCATCGCCACCACCATGCCCTTTTTGTGGATGGTGGCCACCTCGGTCAAATATGACCCGGACATCTTCTCCTATCCGCCGCGCTGGTTGCCCACCCAGGGCTTTGATTTTGGCAACTATGTGGACGCCTATCGGGCCATTGATATGGGGCGGCTCTTTCGCAACACGGCCATTGTGACGGTGGCCGACGTGCTGGCGCAGATTCTGCTGGGCGCCATGGCGGGCTATGTCTTTGCCCGGCTCAACTTTCCGGGCAAAAAGGTGATCTTCTTTAGCCTGCTGGCCACCATGATGGTGCCCTTTGAGGTGCTGGTGCTGCCCATCTTTCTGCTGGTGCGCGCCTTTCCGCTGGCGGGCGGCAATGATCTGCTGGGCCAGGGTGGGACGGGGCTGCTCAACACGTACAGCGGCGTCATCTTTCCCAATCTGGTTTCAGTCTTTGGCATCTTTCTGTTTCGCCAATTTTTTGTGGCCTTCCCGCGTGAAGTTGAAGAAGCAGCCATTATTGACGGCTGCTCGCTCTCCCGCGTCTTCTGGACCATTCTGCTGCCCAATGCCAAACCGGTCATGGGCACCATGGCGCTTTTCGCTTTCCTCTGGACTTGGAACGACTTTCTGTGGCCGCTGCTGGTCATCAAAGTGGATAGCCTGAATACGCTGCAACTAGGACTCTCTTCGTTTAACCAAGAGACTGGCACGCGCTGGGCCGAACTCATGGCCGGCTCGGTCATGGTGACCATTCCGGTGATTTTGCTCTATCTTTTCTTGCAGCGCTTTTTGAACCAGGGCATTGCGACGACGGGGCTGAAGGGGTAGAAAAATTCGCGCTATATCGGCATTTTATGGTACGATTGTTGTGGAACGTTTGTGCGGATTAGTGCCAAAGGATCTATTATGACCACAGCAGTGTTAGAAGAAACAACTGGGGTTGAATCCCCCATTTATGTTGAAACATCTCACCTCATTACCGAGGACGACGAGCCCGTGGACAATATCTTTTCTGAAAAGCAGCAGCGTTTGCTGACCGAGCCGCTCTATACTTCATGGACTGGTCCTGGCGACGACCGGCCGTTTTTGGTGACCGCCAATGTGGGCCTCTTTATGGTCAATCAAAATCCGGCCATTGTGCCGGATGTGCTCCTGAGCCTGGATGTGGTGATGCCCGAGGATTGGTGGTCCATGGAGGGACGCTCGTACGCGGTCTGGCAGCTTGGCAAGACGCCGGATTGTGTCATAGAAATCGTCTCTAACCGCAAGGGCAATGAATTAGGCGATAAGCTAAAACGGTATGAGCAGCTGCGCGTCCCCATCTACGTAGTGTTTGACCCCGATCTGCAGATACAGGATGAGCTTGTGGCGGTATACCTGCTCAATGGTTTTGGCTACCGTAAAGCAGACACCTGGTCCTTTCCAGAAATTGGGCTGGGCTTGACGCTGTGGGATGGTGAATTCGAGGACCGCAAAACAGAGTGGCTGCGCTGGACCGATCTGGATGGAAATCTCATTGCCACTGGGGATGAACAGCGCGTGCGCGCCGAGCAGGAAGCTGCACGCGCCAAGCAGGAAGCTGCACGCGCCGAGCAGGAAAAGAGTCGCGCTGACCGCTTGGCCGCCCAATTACGTGCGGCCGGTATTGAACCGGAGGCCTGAACGTGCAAATCACCAACATCCGTTCGTGGACCGTCAAGATTCCGTGGGATCACAACCCCGGCGCGGGCGAAGTGCGCGACCCGGGCCAGCGGGCGTTTATCTTTGTCCAGGTTGAAACGGACGCAGGGCTTACCGGCTGGGGCGAAGTGACCACCTATCCCGGCCCGGTGGCCAACCGCGCGGTGGCGGCTTATATTGACCAAATTGGGGATTGGCTGCGCGGGGAAGATCCGCAAAATATTGAGGCCATCTGGCATAAGATTTTTCGCTCTTTTACCTATGTGGGGACGCGCGGCGCCACCACTGCCGCCATTAGCGCCATCGATATTGCGCTGTGGGATATCCGCGGCAAGGTGTTGGGCCAGCCCATCTATCAGCTGCTGGGCGGGCCGGTGCGCGACCGTATTCCCATGTACTGCCATCCGTACAACCCCACATCGCCGGAGCAGATTGTGCGTTCGGCGCGCGAAATTGTGGACGCCGGCTTCAAGGCGTTTAAGATGGACCCCATGATCCACAACATGCCCAGCGGCAATGCGGGCTATCTCGATGGCGAGTTGAGTGCCGAAACAGAGGCCGAAGCCATTGATATTCTGGCGGCCGCCCGCGCCGAGGTGGGGCCGCAGATCGAAATCTTGATCGACGCCCACGGTCTCTACAACGTGCCGGCGGCGGTGCGGCTGGCCAACCGCATGGCCGAGTATAACATCCACTGGTTTGAGGAGCCAGTGCCGCCCGAAAGCTGGAAGGCGCTCAAGCAGGTTAAGGAGCAGGTGGCCACACCCATCTGTACGGGCGAGCGGCTGCATACGCGGTGGGAATTTGTGCCCATCTTTGAACAAGGACTTGCCGATTTCATTATGCCCGATGTGACCTGGACCGGCGGCATCTCTGAACTGAAGAAGATCGCCACCATGGCCGAAGCCTATTACATCCCCATTTCGCCCCACGATGCCAGCGGGCCGGTTAACGTGATGGCCGGCGCCCAGGTGATGATGACCGTACCCAACTTCTATAAGCTGGAGGTGCATCGCTATGATCTGTCGGGCTACAATATTCTGATCGACCAGCCGCTGGATGTGCGCGAGGGCTGCGTTTATGTGTCGGAGCGTCCAGGTTTGGGATTTGAGATGAATATGGACACGCTGCAAAAATATGAAACCACGCCGGAAAACGCGGCCAATGTGTAGCCTAAACAGCAAGCTGAATCGATTACAAATCGACCTGCGTAGATAGCGTCAAAATAATCCCGGAATCGTTGGAGATTCCGGGATTATTTTTGGCGGCTATGTGCCAATCAGCGGTACCCTGCAATCTTCGTCCATTCAAGCCGTCGCCGTGCGCAAGATGATGCGATCCTCCGTCCATTGATCGCGATACCAGGTACACGCTTCAAAGCGGTCGTTGAGTTCAGCCATGCGCGCTTTGAGGTGCGTGCGCAGCCTTTCCAGCGTGCCGGCGTGTTGTGTATCCTCCACCAAGTTGTGCATTTGTAGCGGATCGGCCACGTTGTCAAAAAGATATTCGCGGCCGTCGGCGCGATAAACGGCATAAGTATATTGTTTATCGCGCAGCGCCCGCCATTCGTGGCCATCTTCCCAAATGGCGGTGGCGCCCATGCCCTGTAGAAATGCCGCTGCCGGTTCTGCACCCGCTTGCCCTAGTGCGCAATGGCTCACATCCATCCCCTCGACGCCAGCTGGAATTGGCAAATTGAGCAGCCCCAGCAGCGTGGGCATGATGTCGGGCGAATTGAGGCAGACGTCGCGGTTTGTTCCTGCCGGCGCGTGGCCGGGCCAACGCAATAGAAACGGCACGCGCACCGATTCGTCATAAAAGATGTTTTTGGCGCGTCGCCCCTGGGCGCCGAACATTTCGCCGTGATCCGACGTAAAGATAAAGATGGTGTTATCGCGCAGCCCCAGCCGATCCACAGCTTCCAGCAGCCGCCCCAAATTCCAATCTAAGTTGGCCGTCATGGCGTAATAGACGCGCATCCACGCGGGCAATTGCACCCTTTCGGTGGCGGAGAGCGATGCCCACTTGTCGCCATGCAGATCATCGGTGGGCTTGTAATTGGCGGGCAGCGCAAATTCCGCATCGGCAAACATAGCTAGATATGCGGCGGGCACATTGTCTGCATCCCAGGGATCGTGAGGCGTGCCCAGCGACAGGAACAGCGCAAAGGGCTGGTCAGATGCCGCGGCTTCGCTGAGCTTCGCAATGGCCAGGTCGGTCTGGCCGTCCGGCTCGTAGCCGGGAATCGTGATCCGCTCTGGGCCTTCGCGGTGATAGTATTGGTCCCAATAGGTGTGGTGAAAGCCATACGCGGCCCAGAAACCATCAAAGCCCAGCCGGTGTGGCCCGCGTGGCGTAAAGGCATTCTTGGGGTCATCGTGATGGCCGATCTGGTTCGCATAGAGATGCCACTTGCCGATGTAGTATGTCTCATAGCCGCCGGCGGTCAAAACCTGCCCCAGCGCCACGTGATGCTGGGGATTGAGGCGCAGCTCGTTGATCACCATGCCGGTGCTGCTGGAGTATTTGCCGGTAAATAATGAGGCGCGATAGGGCGCGCACATGGGGTGGCTGGAAGTGGCGTTGACAAAGTTCATGCCCTCGCTCGCCAGCCGGTCCATGTGGGGCGTCAGGGCGTTGGCGTCGCCGGCAAACCCGCACGATTGATAGCGCAGCTGGTCGGCGAATATGTAGATGAGATTGGGTTGAGGGGTATTCATATGCAATTACCATTGTGACTGCCGCGTGGGCAGCGGGTCTACGGTCCAGGCCATGCGGTTGCACAGGCGCAACAGCATCTCTGTTTTTACTTCTTGGTATGTAGGGTCATTCCACAAATTGCGCGTCTCTGTGGGGTCGGCGCGCAAATCATACAGCTCGCCCGTGTTTAGGCTGTGCACCGCCACCATTTTGTGCGTGTCGGTGCGAATCATCGTGGCTTGCGCCGTGGGCTCGCGGTGCCAGGGCATGGCGTTGTAATATTCGCAATAGACATCGTCGTGATGATGGGCCAGCGACGCTTGGCCGGTGAGAAGCGGCCAGAGCGAGCGCCCCTGTATGCCCGGTTGTGGCGGCTGTTGCGCCGCATCCAGCAGCGTTGGCGCAATGTCCATGAGTTCGACCAATGCGTTGCTGGTCTGGCCGCGCTGGCTGATGCCCGGCCCGCACACAATCAGCGGCACGCGAATCAGCGGTTCGTAAAAGTAGGGCCCTTTGAGGTAAATACCGTGGTCGCCCAGCATTTCGCCGTGGTCGGACATAAAAATCACCAGCGTATTCTCCAGTTGCCCCGTGCGTTCCAGCGCCGCCATCATGCGCCCCACCTGCACGTCGATCAGATCAATCATGGCCCAATAAGCAGCGGTGACCAGCCGGTGCTCTTCAGCGGTCATGGCGGCAAAAGGATGCAGATTGGCGTTGTTGTACGCACCCGCGTGATCCATCTGCTGATATTGGGGCTTGTCCGCCAATTCGCCCGGTACATACTGGGGGAGCGGGATTGTATCCAGCTTGGCCAAATAGCGTTCGAGATATGCGACGGGTGGGTCAAAAGCGTGGTGGGGATCGAATATATTGACCGAGAAGAGCCAGGGCTGTGCGCGGCCAGCCTGTGCTTCCATAAAGTTGATGGCCATCTGTGCGCACCAGGTGGTCTGGTGATGGGCGGCGGGCATGCCGGCTTTCACGTGCGCCGAACCGCGGAACGGCTCTGTTTTGTAGACAACGCCCCGTTCATGCAGCCAGTGGTGATAGGCATTTGTGGGCCAATCCGGCTGAGGATGGTGCGACCAGTGAAACTCATCATAGCCGTCGTCAATGCGCGGTTCCGTGCCGTGGTTAACGCTGGGATGACAAGGCGCAATGTGCAGCTTGCCCGAGAGACCGCAGGTGTAACCGGCGTCGTGAAGCAGCTTGGTCACCAACCGCTCGTCGGCGGGCATCATCTGCCCATTGGCGCGGCAGCGCGTTGTGCGCGGATAGCGCCCTGTTAAAAAGGAAGCGCGGCTGGGCGTGCAAATGGGGCTTTGACAATAGGCGTGTTCAAAGCGCACGCCCTGTTGGGCCAGCCGGTCAATGTGGGGCGTTTGCACAAAAGAATTGCCAGCGCAGCCAAGCGTGTCGAACCGCTGCTGGTCGGTGCAGATCCAGAGAATATTGGGGCGTGGCGAACTCATGCCATTATCTCCTCTATTGTTTGCGTGGGCCTTTGGGGTTTTGTGGAACATGACTGCGGCAACGCTATTAGATTGCTACAAGTCCTGCCGCAAACAGTTTATCGGTTTTTTCTAAAAATGAAAATATCCACGCGAGCTAACACGGAAAAGTGCTCACAACCGCTTGGCATCCAGCCCCTGTGGCGGCTTTGCGCGGTCGGTTGCCGGATTCATCCGCTGCCTCTACCATGTTTGCCTTTACCATGTTTGCCTTTGCTCTGACGTTAGCCGGGATATATTCTATCGAGACTTGGCCCGATGGTGTATAATTTAGGACGCATAGCTCGGCCTAAACAGAGAGGAGTTTACATGGCGCAGAAGCCAAATATTGTCATCATTATGACCGACCAGCAGCGGGCGGATGTGAGCCGGCGCGAGGGCTTTCCGCTGGATACCACGCCCTTTCTCGATCAGTTGGCCCGCCAAGGCATCTGGTTTGATCGCGCGTACACAACGATTCCAGCGTGCGCGCCGGCGCGCGTCAGCATGTTGACCGGACGTTATCCCAGCGCCACCCGCGTGCGCACCAACCATAACCTGCCCGATGCCACGTATGGGCAGGACCTGTTCCAACTGCTGCGGGCCAATGGGTATACCACATCTTTATGCGGCAAGAATCACACCTATTTGGAACGCGATGATGTAGACTTTTGGTACGAAGCCGGCCATCTGAGCGCCGAGGATGGCGCCGAGAAACCACTCTATCGGGCCTTTGAAGCGTTTATGAAAGAGACGCATTTTCAGGCCGCGCTAGAGCCGACGCCCTTTCCGCTGGCGGCGCAGTTTCCTCACCGCATTGTCAGCAAAGCGCAAGAGTGGATCCAATCTCTAGATGGCGAGCAGCCTTTCTTGCTTTGGCTCAGCTTTCCCGAGCCGCATAACCCGTATCAGGTTCCGGAACCGTACTATTCTATGTTTGCACCGGCGCAACTGCCCCCTAATTTGGCCAATGAATCGACGCTGGCGACCAAGGGTTTTAAGTACCAATGGTGCCGCGATTCATTCCTCAAAGCCTTTCCCGATTTTGCCGAGCATTTACCGCGCGCTCGCGCCAACTATCTAGGCTTGCTGCGTCTGCTGGATGACCAAGTGCGCCGCTTTGTGACCTTTTTGACCGATGTCGGGCTGCGCGAGAATACCATACTCCTCTTTCTCTCGGATCATGGTGATTTTGTGGGCGAATATGGCCTGATGCGCAAAGGGCCAGATCTGCCGGAAGTGTTGACGCGCATCCCCTTTAGCATCTGTGGCCCCGAGATTGCGCCGCAAACCGAGCCGCACCCCGCCCATATTTCCATTGTCGATATTTTGCCGACCCTGTGCGAAGCCACCGGTATCTCTATTCCCGACGGTGTGCAGGGCCAAAGTCTGTGGCCATTATTAACCGGGCAGCCGTATCCGGCCGCGGCATTCCAGAGTGCGTATGCGGAACATGGCTTTGGCGGTCTCTACTACGGTTGGGATGAGGCGCTGGATCCAGCCGTGGACGGACGTACGGAGAGCCCCGACGGTACGCAGTGGGGATCCTACGACTGCCTCAACAGCTGGACTCAATGTGGGCAGCTGCGCATGGTGCGCAAAGGCGATTGGAAGCTGACCTGGGACATGGAGGGACATGGCGAGCTATATGATCTATCCTCCGATCCGGTGGAGCTGCACAATCTATTTGGGCAGCCCGACCACGCGGTCATCCAGCAGGCGCTACTGGCCGAGCTGCTGACGTGGATGTTGCGCGTGCAGGATCCGCTGCCGCTGCCGCGCCGGCGCTACGTCATGAAGCGAGCGCCCCATAACTACTGGACGTAACCGCCGTAAACCAACTGTCTATCCGCAAATGGGTTGTGTTCACGCTCACAACTCGGCAATGGGCTGGGTGTCATCACCAACGTTGCGGATCGATTGCAAACCCAAATGCAAGACTTATGCTGCGGTTGTGATGAAAATCGGAGTTTCCTGCTGGAATCTCAGTCAGAAACAGAACTGCGATTTTCATTCAGAGCTGAGTATAAAGGCAAGATGTACAGAGGAGGAAATCAATGTCGAGTCAATCATTAACATTTGAAAAATTTCGCGTTTGGCAGGTGGTGGTGCCCGCGCGGCAGGATATTGTGTCCGCGGCGGCCACCCCCGGCGTTATGTATCGCGATAGTGGCAAGTGGCCACAAATGCCCATTCATCTAGTCGAAGCAACAACGTCGCAAGGGATTGTAGCCGTGGGCGAAAGCGGGCGCGGCGCCACGCGCGCCGCCGTGGAAGAAACGCTCCATGCTCTGCTGGGGTGCGATCTGCGTACGATGACGCCGGCTACCATTTGGCAGGGACCGGCCAATGCCACCGGGTTGCCGCGCACCTACCCCTATTGGTCGTGGGAGCTGGCTGCGGGCCGCAGCTATACTCTGCTTGAATCGCTGTGGCTGGACGCTGTGGGGAAGGCGGTGGGCATGCCTGCGCATCAGCTGCTGGGCGGCGCCTGTCGCTCACATGTGCCGGTCGATTTTTGGATCAATCGCCCCGATGCCGCCACCATGGCCAAACTCATCCATGAGGCGGCCACACTGGGCTTGCGCGGCATCAAAATGAAATCGAGCGCCAGCGGCGACACCGCGGCATCCCTACTTTCTATTGCCGCCGACATTCCCGAGAACTTTCACATCACCATCGATCCCATGTGCGCCTGGCGTTCGCTGCGTGAATGCGTGCGCCAGCTGGAAAAGCTGGCCCAATTGCCCTTCGACATCCAGATCGAAGACCCATTCCCCTATACGGCCATTGCGGATTGGCGCGCCGCGCGCCAAATTACGCCGCTTACCATTGCCTGCCACGCCCGCACGGAAGATGTTTTGCAGTTGGCCATGCGTGAAGAGATGGCCGACACCTATAACTTGGGGCGCGGCAGCGTCTATGACTTTTTGCGCCTTAGCCACGTGACCGAATTTGTGGACAAAGATTGTTGGCAGGGCAGTTCGCTCGAGCTGGGCGTACTGCAACAGATGCGTCTGCACGCGTCTGCATGTGCCCGCAACTGCGTCTTGCCCAGCGATCTGCAAAGCGAATGGGCGCGCGAGCAGACCCTGGTTACGCCGCACATGCAGTACGAAGATGGCCACGCTGTCGTCTCCAATCGTCCCGGGCTCGGCGTGGAGCTGGATCACGCGGCCATGCAGCAATACATTGTGACGCACTTTGAGGTGGGTTAAATTGGATCGGACAATCGCTGCACCATGCATCGCCGTGATGGATTCGATGCGCAGCAAAGACGGCTCATGTGGCGCCCGCAAATGGTGGGCGCCTGCACCGCATGAATCGTCTCTGGTCTGTTGGCAGTAGTTTAAACCCGTCAGGTCTCGATGGAAGTTAACCAATTAAATCGGTAATACGACGGCACTGGTTGAAACCAGCGCCTGTTACCAAAAGTACGCTAAAGCGCACTCTAGAAATAGCCTGCTTGAGCAGGCTTCCGCTAGCAGACGCAGGCTTCCGCTAGCAGACGCAGGCTTCAGTGGCATCAATGACCGAAACCAATTTATCAACGTTCATGAAGAGCTGGCGGGTTTGCCAGCCAACTTATTTCTGAACAATCACTTAGCGTACAAACGACCGCATAATCTCTTCCGGTGTGCGATAGCTGTATTCAAAGGCCTCTACCGGCTCAATGGGATGCGCGGCAATGGCGTCTTCATCAATGTCTAGACCCAGCCCCGGCGCATCCGGCACCTGAATGTAACCATCTACCTCGGGCACGGCGCCAGGGGCCACCTCATAGCGCCACGGCACATCGGTGGCCTTGTGCTCCAGCAAGAAGCAATTGGGAATCGAGGCCAGCACGTGCACATTGGCCATTTCTACAATCGGCCCAACTGAGCCGTCATGCGGAGCCACCGTGACCGATTGGGCTTCCGCCATGGCGGCCAGCTTTTTGAGTTCGGTAATGCCGCCCAAGCGGGTGGTCTCTGGCTGCACAATGTCGACCAAGTTGCGCGCCAGCAATTCGGTAAAGGACCATTTGGCGGCAAACCGTTCACCCGTGGCCAGCGGAATGTTCACCTTTTCGGCCACTTTGGCAAATGCCTCCACATTCTCCGGCGTGACCGGATCTTCGAGAAAGATGGGGCGATAGGGTTCACAGGCGCGCCCCAGCTGGATGGCGGCCGCCGGCGTAAATTCGGCATGACAGTGCACGCCGATTTCGGCTTCATAGCCCACGGCTTCGCGTAGCGATTTTAAGACCTCTGAACTGGGCGCACATTTGAACGCTTTGAAGCCGCGGTCCAGCAACCGTTTGGCCGCTTCGGGCGTGCTGGCATGGCCATAGACGGGAATGGCATCACGCAGTTTCCCGCCCAGCAATTCGTAGACCGGTACGCCCAGCGCCTTGCCTTTGATATCCCACAGGGCCATATCAATGGCGCTGATGATGCCGCCGCGCACGGCCCCAGTGGCGCCGTGACCGTGCAGGATATCATAAAGACGCAGCCAGATCTGTTCGATGTTAAATGGGTTTTGGCCCACCAAAAAGTAGCTCAGTTCCTCAATCCCTTTGGCCACCAAAAAGGGCCAGCCGCCCCCTTCGCCGACGCCGGTTATGCCATCATCGGTAAACACTTTGACAAAGAGCCAATTGCGGCCGCGCGGGCGTCCCGTGCGCTGGCTCTCGTTGGCGTTTACGAGATAGGTTTTAATCTCGGTAATTTTCATTTGTTTCCTCTTTTGTTCGTTGATGATAGCTCTGTGCGATGCACAACCGCCATCATCTAAGTTCTTTATTTCTGTGCTGGCTCTGTGCGGCGCACAACCGCCATTATCTAAGTTATAAAAAAGAACCGGATCAGGTAAGACCCGGTTCTTTGGGAGCGATATATCCAGCTAGATCACGTTCACCAGTTAACCAATGGCTTTGGGCGGACGGTCTTCGTCAACAATTTCTTGTACCTTGTCATAAATCGTGTTGGCGTATTCATCCCAGCTCTTCTCGCCTTCCACCACAAAGGCCAGCTCTTGGGCATAGACCTGGAAAACCTCATTATAGCGCAAGTTCCAGACCATGGGGAAGGGCTCGAGCCATTCCTCCATAATGGGCACGGAGAGGCCATAAAGCGGATTCACCTCGTTGACTTTGGGATCCAAGTAGGCCGATTTGCGGGCCGGAATCTTGGTAGAATTGACGGCGCCCCACACGTTGGATTCTTTGTCGGTGAGCGCTTTCAGGACTTCCCACGCGCCATCCACCTGTGCGGTCTGGCTGTTCAGCATCCACTGGTTGCCTTCAATGCAGCTTCCGCGGCGGCCATCGGGTCCTGGCGGCTGCACCATGTAGCCCACTTCAAAGCGGTCGCCGGACGTTTCATTATAGCGAACCAGCTCGCCAATGCTGGCGATTTGGAAGGCAATGCGGCCACTGTCAAACAGACCACCTTCAATATCGTCAGCCCCACGCGGCATGACCTGGTCATTCACCATGTTGATGAGCCACGGCATGGCATCGGAAATAAGCGGTTCGAGCAGCCGGAACTTCTTGCCCTCTTCATCAATGGGCCAACCGCGCTTGTCTGCCGTAGTTGGGTCGCCAAAGGCGCGGGTAATGCAGGCCAGCCGGTGCAGATCGCTATCAAATGGGCACTCAAAGCCAAAGATGCCGTTGTCCGGATCGGTGACGGCGCGCGCCGCCTCTTCCACATCCATGAGGGTCCACGTGTCATCGGGTTCATCGATGCCGGCATCTGCCAGTAGATTTTTGTTCCAATAGAGCGCGCTGACCGGGCCAGGTTTGATAATGCTGGGCAAGCAATAGAGGGTGCCTTCAAAGCGCAGGCCTTCAATACCTAGTGGGAAGAAGTCTGCAAAATCATCGGGTGGATTCGAATCGATCAGCTCATCGAGGCCCATGTATACGCCGCGATAGGCATTGAATTTGTACCACTTGTTGTGGCCATATACACAATCTTGCAGCGTGCCGGAGACGAAGCCTACCTCTGTCTTTTTGACAAGCTCATTGTATGGAATGGTTTCGCTGATGGCGACAATTTCACCTTGGCGCTTGTTAAACTCGTCGATGGAAAATTCGGTCTCTTGGATGCGGTTTCCAGGAGTCTGCACGCGAATCTCAATCACTTCTCCCGTGGCGCCGCTTTCGCCCACTTCTGCCGCCGTGCCCGATGTGGGAGGTGCACAGGCGGATAATAGAGAACTGCCGACTGCACCAAAACCAAGCGCAACTGTTCCGCGCAGAAAATTCCTTCTGCTAAATCTATTTTTCATTGTGGTCATCTCCTTAAAACCTATCCGTAAATTTGGTTGTGAATCGTGAGCTGTTGCTGACAGTGCGGTTTGGACAGAGAATTTACGGACAGACAATTTGTACCAGTTGTCTGTCCGCTTAATTTTTAGAAACCCCGTATGACTTTTGCTCGAGTTGTGATTTCAAAAGATTAAATGTTCGCGGCACTAGGGAACTTTGCTGGATTAGCTTAGTGCCTGTTTGGGGCGCGCTTCATCGACAACCGCCTGCACTTTTTCATAGACGGTGGAAGCATACTCGTCCCAGCTCTTTTCACCATTGACAATGAACGCGATCTCCTGTTGGTAAACCTGGAATACTTCGTTATAGCGCAGGTTAGAGACCATGGGGAATGGCTCGAGGAATTCGTCCATAATGGGCACAAATTGCGCATAGGTGGGTATCTCCGCGTTGAGCGCTTCATCTAGATAGGCCGAGCGGCGGGCAGGAATCTTGCCAACCGTGGCGCCATATATGTTGCTGTCTTTGTCGGTCAGCCGTTTAAGCACTTGCCAAGCGGCATCAATGTGCTCTGACTTGCTGTTGAGCATCCACTGATTGCCCTCCATGCAGGTGCCGCGGCGGCCATCGGGCCCGGGTGGCTGCACCATATAGCCCCATTCAAAGCGGTCGCCAATGGCCTCGCGATAGGTGGCCGGGAAGCCAATGGCCGAGATCTCAAAAGCCAAGATGCCGGCCTGGAAGTTGCCGCCCTCCACATCATCGCCGCCACGCGGCATGACGCGATCTTGAAGCATGTTGACAAACCATTGAGCCGTGTCTGCCACCAGCGGCTCCAGCAGGCGAAATTGCGTGCCATCTTCGCTAATGGGCCAGCCTCGTTTGTCGGCCAACGTGGGGTCGCCAAAGGCGCGCGTAAAACAGGCCAGCCGGTGCAGGTCGCTGTCCCACGGACAATCAAAGCCGAAAACGCCATTGTCTGGATCCGTGGCGGCGCGGGCCGCAGATTCCAGATCTAGCATGGTCCAAGTATCGTCGGGTTCGTCGATGCCCTTTTCATTCAAAATTGTCTTGTTATAGAAGAGCAGATTGGCCGGCCCCGGCTTGATGATGTCTGGCAGGCAGTAGAGCGTGCCCTCCCAGCGCAGCCCTTCCACGCCCTGGGCAAAGAAGTCCTGAAAATCATCGGGCGGATCAGAGTCGATTAGCTCATCCACCGGGGCGTAGATGCCGCGATAGGCATTGAATTTGTACCACTTGTTGTGACCATATACACAGTCTTGCAGCGTGCCCGAAGCAAAGCCGACTTCGGTTTTCTTGACGATTTCGTTGTACGGAGTCACCTCACTAATGGCCTGGATATCTGTATTCTCTTCGTTAAAGCGCTCAATGGCCCACTCATTGGTTTTGGTCAAATGGGGAATGCCTGGGTTTTGAACGCGTATCTCAATTACTTCCGATGAGGGACCCGAACTGCCGCTGCCGCTGCTGCCGGATGAGGGTGCACACGCAGCCAGAAATGAACTGCCGGCCACGCCCAAACCCAGCGCCGCCGTCGCTTGCAAAAACGCTCTCCTGCTCAATGTTCGATCTTTCATGTACCTTTCCTCCTAAGTTTTGTGGTCTATCGTGCGGTTGAAACGGGAACCGGCGTTTTCTATGGGGCTTAAAGGGGTAACGAAACGCTGGTTCTCATTTAGCGCTGCGTATAACAATAGACACGTCGTTGGTTTGCCGATGGCTCTGGTGCTATACAGCCGCCATCATGCAACTTAGCCTTTGATGCCCGTCATGGCGATTCCTTGCACAAAATATTTCTGCGCCGAGAAAAAGACCACCAGCGTGGGCGCAATCATCATGACCGCGGCGGCCATCAGAATGTGCTGTAGAATCTCTGACGACGAATCGGCATTCTGCTTAAAGAAGCTGACGCCCACCGATAGCGTAAACTTCATGGGGGAGTTTAGATAGATCACGGGTTCAATAAAGCGGTTCCATTCCGCCATAAAGGCAATAATGGCTGCCGTGGCCAACACGGGTTTGCACAGCGGCATTAAAATGTTCCAGTAAATGCGGAAGCGGGACGCCCCATCGATGAGCGCGGCTTCATCCAGCTCGCGCGGCAGCGACATCATAAATTGCCGCATGAGGAAGATAAAGAAAGCCGTGCCCCCAAACCACATGGGTACCCAAAGCGGATAGAACGTGTCTAGCCAGCCGAGCTTCCAAAACAGGATGAATTGGGGAATAAGCGTCACCTGCGCCGGCAGCATCATGGTGGCCAGCGTAATAAGAAAGAGCCCATCGCGGCCCCGATAGCTAAAGCGCGCAAAGGAATAGGCCACCAGCGATGACGATAAAACCGTGCCCAGCGTGGCCACCAGCGTGACAAAAACCGTATTCATAAACCACGTTGTGTATGGATACTCGGTCAGCACGCGCGTGTAGTTCTGCCACTGTGGCACTTCGGGCAGCAACGTGGGTGGGAAGATGTAGATTTCGCTGGGGGCTTTTAGCGAACTGGAAAGGGTGTAGAAAAATGGATACCCAAAAGCCACGCACAGGACGATGGCCAGTACATATAAAAGGATGGTACCCAATCTGCCGCGCAGCCCGGACAAGCTGGACGAGCTTTGCACGGGGCCGCTGGTTTGAACCGAACTATGTGCCACCATAATTTAACTCTCTCCTTGATAGAATACCCAGCGATTGGAGATGCGCAGATTGACCAGCGTAAAGACAATCAAGACGATGGCGAAGATCCACGCCAAGGCCGACCCATAGCCTAAGCGATAGAATTCAAACGCCTGCTGATAAATGTGCAGGGCAAAGAACCAGCTGCCATACGCCGGACCGCCACGCGTGGCCACAAAGGCAATGTTGAAAACCTTCATGGCGCCGATAATGCCCAAAATGAGATTGAATAGCATGGTGGGTGAAATCATGGGCAGCGTTACGTGGCGGAACTTGGACCATACACTTGCCCCATCAATGTCGGCTGCTTCATACAAATCGTTGGGCACGCCCTGGAGGCCAGCCAAGAAAATTAACATGCGATTGCCACCCACCCCGGCCCAGAACGCAATAAGCGCCAGCGACGGAATCACCGTGTCGCGGTCGGTTAAAAAGGGGAACTCGGGCAGACCAATTGATTTCAGCACATAATTAAAGGGCCCCAAGTGTGGATCGAGCAGCCACAGCCAAATGACCGCCATGGCCACTTCTGGTGTCAAATGCGGGATGAAAAAGAGCGTGCGGTAAATGTTGCGCCCAAAAAGACGCTGATTCAACAGCAGCGCCAGGAGAAGGGAGCCAGCCAGCGTAAGCGGGACGACCAGAATGGCATAGTAGAACGTTCTGCCCAGAGACGTATAGAAAAGGTCGTCCCCCATAAATGCCTTGTGGTAATTGTCCAGGCCTACCCAGGTGGGGCTGTCGAGCACGCTATATTCAGTAAAGCTAAAGTAGAGCGACGCCAGCATGGGGCCGGCAATGAAGATGATGAGACCCAAAATCCACGGCAGGGCAAATAGATAGCCTTGAACCGCATCTTTGGCCTGAAACTTGGATTCAGCTCCAACCAGCCAGGTAAAGAAGCTGCGTTTTGCCGGCGCCGTCTGGGGGAGTCTGTTCAGACTGATTTCAGCCATAGCAATATCCTTTGCGGTGAACAGCGTATGGGGCAATCACGATATACACTCCGCTTTGAATAGATAGAAAGCAGAGTTTGCTGCGGTTTAAATTGTAGGGGAATACAAGGGCGTTAGCGGGAGCTTTGCCGGTGCACTGCTCTAACCATTTAAGCGTTTAGAGCCAACAGATTTGAGAGACTAAAGATAGGGCAAATATTTTATACAATAATTTTAACTGCCTGTCAATTTTGTTTTAAATGTTCACGTTACGCAGCGACAGCCAGTCTGCTATAGTCAGCTCTAAATGAAAACCGGAGTTTCACTACTCCTATTGAGACAATAGAAAACTCCGGTTTTCATCTCAACCGCAGTATAGAGAGAAACAGGAACATCGGCGAGCCGACTTTCCTCTAGGCTTGCGTAACATAAGTTAAATGTTCGGAAGATTGTGCAAATTGCGCATTTGTTACCTCATTTATCTGTTTTGACATAGCGGGTGAAACATCTATAATCAGTAGATCGCAATCGCCAGAGATTGAATCGGATTCAACAAGCGAGACCGATGCCTGTCTCGCCAACACCGTTGCGGTGTACTGATATTGTGTATTAAGAAATTCGTACCGGTATCCCAGAAGTTCGACTTCTCCGAGAAGTCGAACTTCTATGCCGGTGTTAATTTATAAATCTGCAAAAGCAGTACCGTGACTCACCTCCCCGACCCCCCAATTCCACAATCGCTTGATAATCTACAGGAGGAAAAGCAGATACATGTCTTCACCCATTACGATCCAAGATGTGCAGGTGATCCTTACACACCCGGGCCGGGCGCGTCTGGTTGTGGTAAAGCTTATCACCTCTGAGCCGGGTTTGTATGGCTTGGGCTGCGCCTCGTTCAACCGGCGCTATGCCGCCGTGGCCACAGCAATTGAGAAGCATCTAAAGCCATTTGTGGTTGGGCGCGCCGTGGACCGCATTGAAGAAACTTTTCGCATGAACATGGTGCATGGCTATTGGCGCAATGGGCCTGTGCTCAACAATGCCATCTCCGGTATTGACCAGGCGCTGTGGGATATTAAAGGCAAGCTGGCCAATATGCCGGTCTATCAATTGCTGGGTGGAAAGTGTAGGGAGGCGGCGGCTGTCTATGTCCACGCCGATGGGGAGAACCCGCAAGCCGTGGCGGACAGCGTGCTGGCCTATATGGAGCAGGGCTTTCGATATGTGCGCGTACAGGCCGGCGGCTACGGGGGGCGGCACGCGCCCGACGTGCGCCCGCACGGCGCGCCAGATGGCTTTTACTTCGACCCTAAACACTATATGCGCACAACATTACGCACGCTGGCGCACGTGCGCGGCGTGGTGGGTGAGGAAGTGGAGCTGCTGCACGACATCCACGAGCGGCTGTCGCCCATTGACGCCGTGGGGTTTGCCAAAGAAGTGGAACGCTTTAAGCTTTTCTTTTTAGAGGATGCCTTGGCGCCCGAAGATACGGCCTGGTTTCAGCGCATCCGTCAGCAATGCGCCACGCCCCTGGCCATGGGTGAACTCTTCAATCACCCCCATGAATGGCAGCCGCTCATCGCAAAGCGCCTCATCGACTTTATTCGCATGCACATCAGTCAAATGGGCGGTTTGACCCCCGCTCGCGATGTGGCGATCTTTGCCAATATGTACGGCGTGCGCACGGCATGGCACGGTCCCAGCGATGTCTCGCCGGTGGGCCACGCCGCCAATCTTCACCTGGACCTATGGGCGCCTAACTTTGGCATTCAGGAATGGTGCCGCTTTGACGAGCTGCATTATGAAATGTTTCCCGGGCTGCCCGAGGTGCGCAATGGCTATATGTATGCCAATGACAAACCGGGGTTGGGGATCGACGTCAACGAAAAGCTGGCCGCTCAATATCCGCCGCATGAAAACATCTCTTGGTGGACGGAATCGCGTTTGCCGGATGGCAGCCCGGCGCGACCGTAAAAGGGTACAATTTCTACATAGACTACCATGCTACTTCATTGTGCAAAACGCCCATGCAAATCAGATCGTCATAGGCGCCGTCGCTCCAGACCTGCTGGCGCATCCGGCCCTCTTCCACAAAACCGCAGGCAGCATAGGCGCGGACGGCGCGCTCGTTGCGGGCGTGAACGCGCAGATGCACTTTGTTCAAATTATGGTGCCGAAAGCCATATGTCAACAGCAGTTGAATGGCCTCGCGCCCATACCCTTTGCCCCAATAGGCCGGATCGCCAATCGTAATGCCCAATTCGGCCGTGCGCGCCACGCTGTCAAAATTGAAGAGCGCGCACTGCCCAATGCACTGGTCATCCGCCTCAATGGCAAATCCGGCGCCGTTGCGACCGCCGCGGCTGGCCTGGCTGTCAAACTCGGCCAGCAAGCGCTCCAGCGACTGCGGCATGGGCGGGTCGCCACCGCCGGCCAGCTCTACCGCAATGTCGTTATTGAAGGTCCAAAGGCGCTTCAGATCATCGCGGCGCATGGCGCGTAATGTTACAAGCTTTCCATTGATCATGAGATTAATATTTATCCCTCTGCAAACTTGGCTATCTCCACCACTTGTCCCGTGCGCACAGATTCGATGGCGGCCAGGGCGATCTTGACCGCCATTAGCGCATCGTGGGCGGTGACGCGGGGCGTGGCATCGTTGACAATGCAGTCTACAAAATGGGCCAGTTCTTGATAGTACGGATCGTCCTCGGACGCGGTGGGGCTGGCAAAGTGGCGATCGACCTGGCCATCCTCTTTTAGCGCCACCTGCATGGCCTGCCGGTCCAGTGAATCCCATTCAGCCAGCCCCTGGTCGCCGGTCAGCTCCAGCCGCGTGCGGAACTGGCCGGCGGGGTGCGCCCAGCTACCTTCAATGTGACCAATGGCGCCATTGGCAAAGCGCAAGGTGATCAGCGCGTGGTCGCACTTTTCAATATCGGCAAAGCTAAGCCCGCGCGCAAAGACCCGTTCCACCTCGCCAAAACACCAGCGCTGGTAATCGATGTCGTGAATCGCCACATCTAAAATCACGCCGCCGCTCTGCGTAAAATCACCATAATAGGTATTCTTGGGGTTAAAGCCGGGGAAGCTGCCGGTGCGCACCGTGCGGATCACGCCGGGCCGGCCCAGTTGACCGGCGTCAAGCAACTCCTTGGCCTTAGCGTATTGGGGAAAAAAGCGCACCACGTGAGCCACATAAAGCGGCACGTTGACCCGCGCGCAGGCGTCGATCATCTCTTGGCAGTCGGCTAGATGACGCGCCAGCGGTTTTTCACAGATAATGGGCACACCGGCTGCCGCGGCGGCCAACACATTCTCTTTGTGAATGGTGCCCGGCGTGCAGATATCCACAATGTCGATGGCGTCAAGAAACGCATCCAGATTGCTATACGCCTGACCGCCATAGCTCTGGCTAAAGCGCGCGGCGGCTTCCGGAATTACATCATAGTAGCCCACTAGCTCGGCGTGTGGCATGCGCTGCCAGCAGCGCGCATGCAGGTGTGCAATCGAACCGGCGCCAAGGATGCCGATTTTGGGTTTTGAACCAATGCTCATAGATTTTCCTTAGTTTTTAATCCGCAGAGTTTTTAATCTGTAAAGTTTTTAATCCGTAGATTAAGAATCTATCCGTAAATTGGGTTGTGAACTATTCGACCGAGTGCTGTTCAAAATGCAATTCTCGCATCAATAAGAATAACGGTAATCCGAGCGATACACCAACCGCGCATGTGCCCAAGATCGGTAGCCACAGCCTGGCCATCTTTAATCGCGCTCCTTCCACAAGCATGAAACCAATGAGCGCCACGGCGGAGACGATTACGTCAAGCCAGGCAAATGCGCCTATCCGGCTTGAACTGGCTTCGGCGAGCATTAAAGAGAGAGAAAGACCGTTTTCCGAAAGCCAAGGCACAAATTGGCTAAAGGGCAATACGACGCCGAGCATAGCGAGTAGCCCATATATGTATTTCATGGCGTTTGTCATGTTTCACAAAACGATTCGTATACTCAAGCGCTTAGGCGAGCCAATCCGGCTTCCAAGTTGCTTCAAAGACGCGCATGAGGTTTTCGCCCAGCACTTTTTTGATCTCCCCATCGCGAAAGCCGTGATCGACCAGCTTTTGTACAAGATATGGGTAATCTTCAATACCGTTGAAATCGGCGGGCTGACGGTTATTATTGTCCGGCGGCTGGGCCAGCTGATCAAACGCATCGGTGACCGAGCCATAAGGCAGCGCGTCGGGGTTGTGCGCGTGGGGCGGATACGCCCCCATGGTGCCCATGGAGTCTGTAGAGATGCCCACGTGGTCAATGCCCAGCAAGTTGATGGCGTAGTCGAGACAGCGCAGATGATCATCCAATGTGGGCATGCCGGGTTGCCCGTTCCAGATCAGCGGCGCCCAGGTGGTGACGCAGACCACGCCGCCCGTGTCGGCCACGGCGCGCATCTGCTCATCGGTAATGTTGCGCGGGTTGTCGACCACGCTCTTGGGATTAGAGTGCGAAGCAATCAGCGGCTGTGTGGCCACGCCGCAGGCGTCCATAAAGGTGCGCTGGCCCACATGCGTCAGATCAATGGTAATGCCATAGCGCTCCATCTCGCGGATCAGCACGCGGCCATATTGGCTGAGCCCGCCGTCGTTCAGCTCCAAACAGCCGTCACCAGCCGGGGTGCGCTCATTATAAGTAAGCTGGCAAACGCGCAGCCCCAACTGCTTCCACAGCAGCAAACTTTTGGGGTTGGCGCCAATAAAGAGCGAATCTTGCGCCAACAGAATATGCGCAATCTGGCCCGCCGCATGGGCGCGGCGAATGGCATCTGGCGTATGGGCCAGGCAAAAGGTCGGTTCGTGGAAGATGATCTCCAGGAACTCCTGCACCCGCGGCAACGCCTGCATCATATCATCACCCGGCATGGGGATCGTTAGCCCCGCCGCCGCCAGCCCCGCCCGGTCCGAGCGCGCGGTGCGCTTGATTAAATATTGCACGCACGGGTCAATGATAATCGATTCTTTGTGCAAACGAGCCGCGCGTTCACTAATAGTTGGCACGCTTTCCTCCATTATGTTGTCCTACGCATTCCCCACAAGTGGGGGAATGGAACTGGGCGTCGCACAATGTCCACGAGAATCGTTCTCGTCCACCCGTGTGCGTCGCACGGTCCAGACGTTGTCTGCGCAGTCACAGCGGCTGCGGACGGTGCGACGCACCTGGTCTCCACTCGGAGCAAGAGAGATGTGGGTAATGACCCTATCACCTTCTCACCCTTTCATCTCATCATCTTCACTCCCCAATATCCTCATTCCACAACTCCGGCCGCGCCGCAATAAAATCGTTCATCAGCTGGATGCACTCGGCGTTGTCCAAAATAATCAGCTCGACGCCGCGTGAGCGTAAATACGCTTCCGGCCCTTGAAAGGTGCGGTTTTCGCCAATGACAATTTTGGGGATTTTGTAGAGCAGCGACGTGCCGCTGCACATATCGCAGGGCGACAGCGTCGAATAGAGCGTGGCCCGCTGATAGTCCGTCGCTTTGAGCCGACCGGCATTCTCAAAGCAGTCCATTTCGGCGTGCAGAATGGCGCTGGCTTGCTGCACGCGTCGATTGTGGCCGCGCCCCACAATTTTGCCATCAATCACCAGCACCGAGCCAATGGGAATGCCCCCTTCGGCCAGCCCTTGTTTGGCCTCTGCAATGGCCGCCTGCATAAATTCATCCATTAGAATGTATTCTCCTTGTCAAATTTTATGATACCAGTTGCCACTCGATGGGCTGGAAAATTTCGCTAAGAAGACCGGATGATAAGGTGAAAGGGTGAAAGGGTGAGGCTTGGCCTACCATCTTGTCATCCGCTCATCTTGTCATTTTGTCAAAAAGATAACTGAGGGGTGGCATACGTATTTAGCCGAGGAGAGACGACTAGTGTGCATCGCCCTGGCCAGCAAAACGGCTGCAAAACGGCCACCATAGCGGCCAGAGCGCCGCACATGGGTCTGTCACCTTCACTTCACTTGAGTAAAGAAGTATCACCCCGCCCTCAGATAACCGGCCGTTATTCACGCCGATATGGCTGCAAATACGCGCCGGGATAGGCCGCGTTGCGCCCGGCCAAGGCCAGCGCCAAAATCGTGACCAGATAGGGCAGCGCCAAAAACAGCTCGAAAGGCAGCGCCATGCCCAGCGTTTGCAAACGAAGTTGCAGCGCAAAGACGCTGCCAAAGAGCAGCGCGCCCACCACCGACCGCACGGGATCCCAGCGCGCAAAGATGACCAGCGCAATGCACACCCAGCCGCGCCCCGCAATAATGCCCGGCGAAAAGGCGCCCAGCTGCGCCAGCGACAGAAACGCACCGCCCACGGCCATGAGCGCCGCGCCCATCAAAATGGCGGCATAGCGGGTGCGGTAAACGCTGACGCCCGCGGCATCGGCTGCTTCTGGATTTTCGCCCACGGCGCGAATTTGCAGGCCAAAGGAGGTGCGATAGAGCAGCTGCCAGGCGGCCGGGATCAAAAGCAGGAACGCAATATAGGTCAGCGCGTATTGGCGCAAAATGGGGCCCAGCACCGGCAAGTCGCCCACCATGGAAAATTGGCCAAAGGGCGTTATAGACGGCAGCACTGCGCTTTCGCCAAAGATGACGCGGAAGCCAAAGAGTGACAGCCCCGTGCAGAGCAGCGTAATGCCCAGCCCGGCCACGTGTTGGTTAACGCCCAGCGATACGCTCAAAAAGCCCATGAGCGCCCCCATGACCAGCCCCGCTCCGATGGCGCCCGCCAGCCCCAGCCACAAATAGGCGGTCAGTCCGGCCGCGCTGGCATGATAGGCCACGGCAAAGCCCACAAACGCCCCCAAAAACATAATGCCCTCAATGCCCAAGTTGAGCACGCCGCTGCGCTCGGTGATTACTTCGCCCACGGTGGCGAAAAGCAGCGGGGTGGCCACGCGCAGCGTCGCCGCCAGCAGCCCAATCAGAAATGCGCCTTGGATACCCTCGTTCACGCCCGAACCCCTCTCCAGCGGATGCGATAATTTTGCAGCAGCAGCAGGCCCAGCGTCACCAGCAGCAGCGTGGCCTGAATCACGTCGCCCAAATAGGCCGGTACGCCCAGCGCCCGGCTGACGGTCTGCGCGCCGGTATCGATGAGCCCCAGAAAGAAAGCAGCCAACGCCACGCCCCAGGCCTGCAAACCGCCCAGCGTGGCCACAATAATGCCCGTATAGCCATAGCCTGGTGAAATGGCGTCGATCAGGTGATAGTGGATGCCGGCGATTTCGCTGACGCCGGCCAGCCCAGCAATACCGCCGCTGATCAGTGCCGAGGTGAGCAGCGTGCGCTCGACGCGTATGCCGGCAAAGCGCGCCGCATTGCGGTTGAGCCCGACGGCCTGCATGCGGAAACCCAGCGCCGTGCGCGCCAGCACAAACCAGAGCAGCGCAATGGTAAGCACGGCCAGCACAAAGCCCAAATGCAGCCGCGAGCGTGGAATCAGCTTGGGGAAAATGGCGCTGGCGGCAATTTCTGGCGACTGTGGCCACTGGGAGATGGGATCGCGCCAGGGACCGTTGAGCAGCGCGCTGACGCCAAAAAGCGCCACCGAATTGAGCAGCAGCGTAGTTACCACTTCGTCAATGGCCAGCTTCACCTTCATGAGCGCCGGGATCAGCGCCCAGGCCATGCCCGCCACAAAGCCACCCATAATGATGAGCAACAATGCAATGGGGGCAGGAACTCTTTCCATGTGCAGCCCAATGGCGGTGGCCGCGGTGGCGCCCGCATAGAGCTGCCCTTCGGCGCCAATGTTCCAATAGCCGCCGGCAAAGGCAAAGCTGACGGCCGCGCCGGTGAGCAGCAGCGGTGTCGTTTTGACCAGCACTTCAATCAGGCTGACGCGCCCGGTGAGCGGCTGCACCAGGAAATACCAGTACGCCTCCAGCGGGTTTACGTTGACCAGCAGCACCAGCAGCGCCGTTAACAAGAAGGTAATGAGGATGGCCGCCAGGGGAATTAACAATTGGCGGAAGCGAGTTGGGTTGGCGCGTTCGAGTTGGAGCATGACGATGGCAGTTAGTTTGGGGCGGGCAGGTTGGCATAAAGGAGGTCGCGCGTCAGCTCGGCGTGACCCATGTGCTCGGCGGCGTGGCGCATGACGACCATCAAGATGGCGCGTCCACTCATTGGGCCGCGGCGCGGATGGGTGAATGGTTGATCCAGCATGTCGTCACCCAGGGCAAGCAAGCTCTTCTCAATGTGCTCTTGCAGCGCTGCCCACTGTGCGCGTACCGGCTCGGCTGATTCACCGACGGCGGCAAACTCGGCATCGCGATCGCGTTGCACCGCTTGGCCGCACAGCAAACCGAGAATTACCTCTGCCATGTTGCCCATCATGTGTATGGCCAATGTATAAAGGCTGCTGCCATTGGCATACGGCTGCCAGTTGAGTTGCTCGCTGTTTAGCCCGTCCAAACAGTCGACAATGCGAGTAACAGAGCGCGCTGTGAAGGTCCAGTAGAGATCGAGTTCGGTAGGGGTTGTCATTTTATCTGTTTTTCTAGTGGAAAGCGGTTTGGGCTGGCGATCTGCTCTGACACTCAGCAATGCGGAAGTTGTCTGGCTGCATTATAACAGAAAAGCTGGGCCATGCAACCCAGCTTTATCATCTTTATGCTCGCAAATTATCCGCCGCACCGTCCTGTCGCCGCTGCCAGGCCACCACATCTTGATAAGCCACATCGCCACCAAAAATATCCAGCGCGCTGCCAATGGTCAGATCGACGCGGCCGTGGCCCAGCGTCTTGACCAATGCCAGATCGGCCAAATTGCGCGCGCCGCCGGCATAGGTGACCGGTAGCGGCGACCACTTCCCCAGCAGCTCGACCAGCGGCTCCACAATGCCCAAGCGCTTGCCCTCCACATCCACGCCATGCACCAGGAACTCGGCGCAAAACTGGGCCAGCCATTCTAGCGTCTCGCGGTTGACGGCCACATCGGTAAATTTTTGCCAGCGGTCGGTGACAATCCAATAGGCGTCATCGCGCCAGCGGCAGCTCAGATCGAGCACCAGCCGCTGCTGGCCCACGGCGGCCACCAGCTCGTGCAGTCGCGCCAGATCGACCTGGCCCTGTTGAAACACGTATGAGGTTACAATTACGTGGCTGGCGCCAGCGTCTAGATATTCGGCCGCGTTGGTGGGCGTAATGCCGCCGCCCATCTGCATGCCGCCTGGGTAGGCAGACAGAGCCGACAGGGCGGCCTCCCGGTTGCCCGGCCCCAGCGCAATCACGTGGCCGCCGCACAACTGGTTGCGCCGGTACATTTCGGCATATGCCGCTGGTGCGCGGTCCGTTTCAAAATTGGTGATGGGGTGCGGCGCATCGCCATCGCCCAGCGTGCCGCCTACAATCTGCACGACGCGGCCGTTGCGTAAGTCAATACAGGGTCTAAATCGCATAGTGGATGCTCTTTATAATATTTACATAATATTTACTCACGTTACGCAGCGACAGCCAGTCTGCTAGAGGGAAACAGGCACGTCGGCTCGCCGACTTTCCTCTAGGCTTGCGTAACATAAGATATTTATATTGAGGGGATTGCATGCTTCGATACTCGAGTGCAACATGTCTCGTAGACCCGCGTGCGACGCACTGCCGCCACGGGGACTGTTTTCCGGCTATTTTGCGGGCCAGTGCGACGCACGCTAATCGCCTCTACCCGACTGAAATACGTATGCACACCCCTCATTTATATTCAGCAGATCGCAACGGCAAGCGATGGCGTCGGATTCAACCATCGGGACCGACGCCTATATGGCCAACACCGTTGCAGTGTACGGATAGTACGTGCTGTCACAAAACGCTCGTTGACCAGCGTAGTACATGCCACATGGCCTTGTCAAAAATTGGGCTGATCGGCTGTACAGAAATATTGATGATTGGTAACTATCTAGGTGTTGCCTGAGCTTGCCGAAGGGAGCACCGGCCTTCGACAAGCTCAGCCCTCGAGGATCTGGATAGTTACGATGATTGTAGATTTTCTAACCACTCCAAGACATGCTACCATACAAAAATGATCCTCTCGGACAGATGCTTTTTATGAGCGCATTTTATCTGCCAATCAGGTTGAATAGCCGTAAAAGTCGGATACGCCCCACTATCGCGGCGGCAACTGAATTACTACTCAAAACAGCCATATTACAAACAACATTACGTGACAAACAACATTACGTGACAGACAACATAATGGAGGAGAAGCCATGCTGCATCGTATCTTATTGACCATTGCGCTGCTGGGCGCCTTGCTGACGGGCTGTGTTGCGCCCCCACCTGGCGCTGGTGATTCCACGGGCGCGTCGTCTGCTGCACCTGCCAATGATGGCAAGCTGACGGTGTTTGGCGCCTACGCTACCGCCATTGAGGAGCCGTGGGATGGCGTGATCCACACCGCGCTCAATCAAGCGCAGGACGCGGGCGACATCACCTATACTTATTCAGATGACATTGGCTATGCCGGCGACATGGAGCGCATTCTGCGTGAAGTGGCTGAGGAAAACGCGCCGGATATTATCTTTGGGGATGCTTTTGGCAATGAAGAAGCTGTGCGCCGCGTGGCCAAAGATTATCCCGATATTGCCTTTGTCTTCGGCTCGGGCGGCGGTCCGGTGGAGCCCAACTTTTCGGTCTTTGACAATTGGATTCACGAACCGGCCTATTTGTGCGGCATATTGGCCGGCGGACTGACCAAGAGCAATGTGATTGGCGTGGTGGGTGGTCTGCCCGTGCCCGAGGTGAATCGCATTGTCAATGCCTTTATTGCCGGCGCCACCTCAGTGAATCCCGATGTGGATGTGAAGACCACTTTTATCAACAGCTGGTTTGACCCGGCCGCGGCCAAAGAGGCAGCATTGGCGCAAGTGGATGCCGGTGCGGATGTGCTCTTTGCCGAGCGTTTTGGCGTCATTGAAGCAGCAGCGGAAAATGGCTTGTACGCCTTTGGCAATATGAGCGACCAGAAAGAGTTGGCGCCGGAGAATGTGGTCAGCGGGCCGGTTTGGCACATGGAGCCAACGGTGGATTACATTGTGGGGCAAGTGCAGGCGGGTGCGTACACGGCTCAGGATTTAAAAGACTTTAGCATGATGGCCAAAGGGGGCGCCAGCTTGGCCGAAATCAACAGCGACGTCACCGGCGGCATCCCGGCTGAACTGACCGAACAGGTAATGACCAAGCAGGAAGAGATCATCAACGGCCTTTTCCGCGTGGACATTGATGAAGCACAGCCGCCCGCTTCGTCGGCGCAGTAAGGGAAACTCTTGGGATTTTGTAGAAAAATAATTACGGTGGCTTACGTGTTACGTGTTGCGTATTTTGTATTGCGTGTACCGGTCGAGACATTTGTTCATTATGGTGTAGTACTTTTCGTTAACACGACCTTCCGTAACGCTACAGGCGCAAACGGAAAACAAAAAACGTTTGCGCCTGTAGCGCTTAGTGCGTCGTTTGCGTTAAACCCCACGATTTTACCCCGAATTGCAACTCAGAGGACGAATCTATTGTGTCGGATGCCTATGCCGTCGAGCTGCGCCACATTACCAAACGGTTTGGTACGCTCGTCGCCAATGACAATGTGAGTTTGGCCGTGCGCACGGGAGAAATTCACGCGCTGCTGGGTGAGAATGGCGCGGGCAAGAGTACGCTGATGCGTATTCTCTATGGGCTCTATCACGCCGATGCTGGCGAAATTCTGGTGCGTGGTCAGCCGACCGCCATTGGCTCGCCCAAGGACGCCATTGGCGCCGGCATTGGCATGGTGACGCAACACTTTGCGCTGGCCGCGCCGCTGAGCGTGGCCGAGAATGTGGTGCTGGGATACACCAAGGGCGCCCGCATTGCGCCCAAGCAGATCGAAGCGCAGGTGGCAGAAGCGGCGCGGCGTTTTGATCTGCGCGTGCAGCCGGCCAGCCTGGTGCGCGATTTGTCTGTGGGCGAGCGACAGCGGGTGGAAATTTTGAAGGCGCTGTATCGCCAGGCCCGCGTGCTCATTTTGGATGAACCGACCGCTGTGCTGGCGCCGCAAGAGGCGGACCAGCTTTTTGCCACGTTGCGCCATTTGCAGGCCGACGGGCTGTCGGTCATCTTTATCAGCCACAAGCTGCATGAAGTAATGCAGATCACCGACCAAGTGACGGTGCTGCGCAATGGCCAGGTGAGTGGCGCCGTGGCCACGCGCCACACCAGCGAAGCCGAGCTGGCGCGCATGATGGTGGGGCGTTCGCTGCATCCGGTTGCCAAGCCCGCCGTGGTGGATGTGGCCCGCCGGGTGGCGCTGCAATTGGATCAGGTTTCGGCGTTGGACAACAAGGGACTCCCCGCACTCAAAGAGGTGACCCTGGCGGTACATGCCGGTGAGATTCTGGGGCTGGCCGGTGTCTCTGGCAATGGCCAGGTGGAGCTGGCGCAGCTGTTGGACGGCACGCGCCCATGCCAGCGCGGACGTATTACCGTCACCGATGGGGCCGGTCGCACCACCGACATCACCAATGCCGATCCACCAGTGGTCATGCAGGCGGGCGTGGGGCGCATCCCCGAAGAACGCCATGACAGCGTCATCGGCGAAATGACGGTGGCGCAGAATATGGCGATTGAGCATTTAAATGAGTTTGTTAAAGCGGGCTTGCTGGATCAGCACGCCATGCTGACGCATGCCGAAAAGCTCATTGATGCGTATCAGATCAAAGCCGCGCCGCACCACAAGATCCGCACGCTTTCTGGCGGCAATATGCAGAAAGTGATTCTGGCTCGGGTGCTAGAGCGCAACCCCAGCGTGGTAATCGTGGCCCAGCCCACGCGCGGATTGGATGTGGGCGCCACTGAGTATGTGCGCGGCAAGCTGGCGGAACAGCGTCAGCGCGGCGCCGCTATTCTGCTGATTTCGGAAGATTTGGACGAAATCTTGGAACTTTCCGATCGGGTGGCTGTCATATATGAAGGTCGAATCATGGCTGTTTTACCTGTGGAAAGTGCCACCGAAGATAGGATTGGATTGTTGATGGCGGGCGTTGATGCCGAGCTTGCAACGAGCGGCATGTCCATCGGTGGTAAACTAATCTAGTCAGTTGCCACTTTGGGCAGAATCCGGTACAATAATTTTTACCCCCATGGCAACGGAATTTGGGAATAGTCGAAAAGGTCTTTCTTTGGGTTCTAATTTGGGAAAGACCTTAGGCCAGCTGTTAGTATGTTTGCTCCTTATACAGTTGAAGCTTCGTTCTGTCTGTAGCTAAAGAGATGCGCAATCCCCTCTCATCAGCGCGCCGCTTTTTCACACTATAGACATCTAAAGAGAATTGTGCATGTTGATCCCCGTCGAGCAAGTTCTGGATCTTTTCTGTGAGCCCAATGTGCGTCTTTGATCCGCAGATACACACCGAGCGATCCAACAGAATCTTGGCTCAGTCAATATACTCTCACAAGCAGTACATACACAAGGAGGACGTCCATGAGTTCGAAACAATTTAGCCGTCGTGATTTTCTACGCATGAGCGCCATGACTGCCGCCGGTGCGGCCTTGGTGGCCTGCGCTCCTGCTGCGGCGCCCGGTGCTGGTGGTTCGAGCGCGCCCGGCGCTGATAAATCACTTAGTTTTTGGATGTGGAACACCTTTGCACCCCCAGCCGATGAGTTGATGCAGGAAAAGCTCAATGGGTGGGCCGAAGCCAATGGCGTCACTATCGACATTTCGCGCGATGCCGATCCCAATATGCAGACCAAAGTCATGCCAGCAATTGAGGCCGGCACGTTGCCCGATGCCATGTTTATCAATTCTGGCGTGGGTTTACAGATGACCGATGCGCAGGCGCTGGAGCCGCTTACCGATCTCTTCCCCGAGATTGGCGATGCGCACGGCGGCTGGCAGCCGCGCCTGGACAGCTATGTCACGCGCGATGGCGTCATCACTTTCCTGCCCTATTCCATTGATACGCCCATGGTGCAATTCCGCCGGGACCTGTATGAAGAGGCTGGCGTCACCGTCCCCGAAGGCCAATGGACGTGGGATGAGACGCGTGACCTTACGCTTGAAGCATCTAAGTATACCGAAGATCAGGGCAACAAACTCTATGGTTGGGGCTTTGGCGTGGTCAAATTGCAGCATGATGGCTGGTGCACCGATCTGTTCCGCAACTATGGCGCCGACCTGTGGGACGAGACCGGCACAAAGATCATTTTGGCCGATGAGAAGATGGCGGAGGCCACGGCCGCGCTCAATTATGCCAAAGAGTGTTGGGATCTGGGGCTCTTCCCGCCCGATGCCGCCGCCTATGACTATGCGGCTAACAACAAGGCCTATTTGGAAAAGCAGGCGCTGTTGGTGATCAACGCCGCTTCTATCTATGTGGCGGCTCAGGAAAGTGACCCCGAACTGGCCGAGGCGACTGGTTTGGCGCCCAAGCCCAAGGCTTTGCGCGATACCACGGATGCCGGTCTGCGCTATACGGTGGTAATGTCCAAAGATTCGCAGAATAAAGAGACGGCCACCGACCTGATCCGGGCGCTCTTTGACAGCGATATCTACGCCCCGTGGCTGGAAAAGGGCTTTGTGGCCAACGTGCTCAAAGAGTATGATTCCCTGCCCATGTGGGAAGGAACGCGCAAGGCCTTCAACCTGGCCGCCCAAATTGGCACCTATGGCGGCTACCCAGCGCCCTATGACAATGCCGCCATGTCCGAACTTAGCGGTAGCCCGGATGCCCCGGTTGGCTCCATGGTCGTGCGCGTGCTCATCGACGGCTGGACGCCCGAAGACGCGATTGCCGAAGCCGATGAATTCTCAAAACGCGTTTTCTCAAAGTATTTCTAGAAGAATTTCTAGCAGAGTTTCAGGGAGGCAAAGTTGCAGAGTAGCAGGGTGGTAGGGAGTTGTCAAGACTCGCCTGCCCCTTTGCAACTCTGCCCCCTTGTCCCTTTAGGGAGAACCTAATGAGCCAAGAAACATTATCACAGCCCGTAGTGTCGCTTTCGACGCGGCAGCCGCAGAAAAAAAGCTCGCTCTTTGCCGGCGATACCCGACTGGGTTGGTTGCTGGTTACACCGGCGCTCCTCGTCGTGTTGGGCATGGTTGGCTATCCCTTTCTAGAGGCGATCCGCATTAGTTTTACGGACCGCATGGTGGGTCGTGGGCCTGGTCAGTTCGTCGGTCTGGCCAATTACGAATACATTATCGGCTGGCCCGATTTTACAGAAATGGTTGTGCGCACGGTGCTGATTACCATTGTGGCCGTGGGCTTGAAGACGGTAATCGGGCTGATTCTGGCCACGTCGCTTAACCAGGACTTTCGGGGACGCGATGTTCTGCGCGGCATCTTTATGCTGCCCTGGATCTTGCCCACATATATTATTGTGCTGGTCTGGCGCTGGATTTTTGACGGTCAAACGGGGCTGTTGAATCAGGTGCTGATGAGTTGGGGATTGATCGAAAACAACATTCCCTTCTTGGCCAAACCGGCCTCAGCCGTAGCCGCGCTCATCTTTGTCATGGTCTGGAAGGGCTATCCATTTTATGCATTGACCTTTTTGGCCGGCATGCAGACGATCTCGGCGGAGCTATATGATGCAGCCAAAGTGGATGGCGCCGGACGGCTGGCCCGCTTCCGCTTTATTACGCTGCCGGGTTTGCAGCAGATCATGGGCGTTGTCATCTTGCTCTCCACCATTTGGACCATGAACAGCCTGGAAATTCCCATGCTGCTTACCGGTGGTGGTCCCAGCAATGCCACAGAGGTCTTCCCGCTATTGACGTATCATCTGGCCATGCAGAACTTCCGGCTGGGTGAAGGCGCGGCGCTGCCCATTATGATGTTGCCCATTGTGGCGCTGCTCGTTTTGGGGGTAGCCAGCTATATGGATAAGGAGGCCACAGAGTGACAGCTGCTATTGATCGGATTCCCAATTCGGTTTTCCGCGTCATCTCTTTTGCGGTCATCACCATCTTATTTGTGATGGTCCTCTTCCCGCTCTACTTTATGGTAACGACTTCCTTTAAGTTTGAGTCGGAAATCTATTCGGAGCTGACCTGGATCCCGCGCGACCCCACACTCACTAACTACCGTGACGCTATTGTCAACTTTCACATTCCGCTCTACTTGCGCAACACGCTGACCGTGGCGCTGACCACCACGGTGATTGTGGTGCTGATCTCGGTGCTGGCGGCCTATTCGCTCACGCGTTTGCGCTTTCCGGGCCGAGCGGCCATGGCGCGCGGCGTCCTCTTTGTCTATCTGATTCCCGGTTCGCTCATGCTCATCCCCATGTACTTGATCATTGTCAAGATCGGGCTTAAAGACAGTTTCTCCGGTCTGGTAGTGGCCAATATGAGCTTTAGCGTTCCCTTCTGTACATGGCTCATGATGGGGTACTTACGCAGCATATCCACAGAAATCGAAGAGGCCTCCTTAATCGATGGGTGTACGCGCATGATGTCGTTGCGTTACATTGTGATTCCCCTATCGGTCCCCGCCATCATCACCGCCTCCATCTTCATTTTCAACAATGTGTGGAATGAATACATTTTTGCCCTTGTGCTGGCCCAGGATGATGCTCACAAAATGATATCTGTGGGCCTGGCCAACTTCTACCGCTCCGATTACTATATGGTCGGCCCCATGATGGCCGGCTCGCTCATTGCCATGACGCCCGTCGTTATTCTTTATATTCTAGCGCAGCGTTATGTAGTGACAGGTTTGGCCGCAGGCGCCGTTAAGGGGTAATATATACCCTCGCATTCAATAAAGACCGGAGTTTTCTGCCTGCTTGTTGAAGCGGCTAAAACTCCGGTCTTTTTTCAACCTCCGGGTAAACTACTCAGCCCTTCGGGGCCTGAGCCTGTCGAGGGCCGCCATTCCCTTTAACTGGCTTAGGCAACAGCTGAGTCGTTACGCTTCCGGATAGATTGAAGGACTCTATGACGACCCCTAGGTTACCTGATTCTTTTCCTGAACAATACCGAAAATCACGTCCAACAACGCACCGTGAAACTCCTCTTCCCTCCTCTGCCAATGGCGCCGCTTCGCATCCAGACCCAACCCCACAATCCGCAACAGTTGAAGATGCCTCTGAAAGCGGCGATGTAGCGCTGGCGCATCAGCTATCGCCGGCGGCGGCCCAACGCATGCTCTACAGCCTCATGTTTCCCTCCATGCTCATGCCGCTGATCTCGTCGATGACGCGCGTGGCGTTGCCCATGATCCGCGACGCCTTTGGCATCTCGGCCGATATGACGGCGTGGGTGGCCACCGCATTTACGCTGCCTTTTATGATGCTCATGCCGGTTATCGGGCGCCTCAGCGACAGCGTGGGCAAACGCCGCTTGCTGCTGGCGGGGATCGCCACTTTTTGGCTGGGCAGCATTATTACGGTCATTGCATCCGGGCTAACCTGGATTATGATCGGGCGTGTGATTCAGGGCATGGGCATATCGGGCATGATGCCGCTGGGCATGGCGTTTATCTCGACTATTTTCCGCCCAGAGGAGCGCGGCCGCGCCTTAGGGACGTGGAGTTCCGTGGGGCCGCTAACGGGCTTTGTTTCGCCGCTATTGGCCGGCTTTCTGGTGGAACAATGGGGGTGGCGTTCGGCGTTTGTGCCGGCCGTGTTGGTGGCGGTCGTCACTTTTGTGGTGGTCTACAAAAGCATTCCATCCGGCCTGAGCACCATTCGCCCCAATTTTTGGCGCCAGTTTGACTGGATCGGCGCTCTGTTGCTGAGTCTATCCACTACCTTTCTGCTCTTCTATCTGTCCAGCCGCCCCATTACGGGGGTGGCGCCGCTGCACGACTGGCGGTTGGGGCTGGCCATGCTAACTGCGCTGGTCTCCTTTATTATTTGGGAGCAGCGCTGTGCCGATCCATTCATCCGGCTTTCAATTTTCCAAAACGGCATTTTCAGCCTGAGTTCCTTTTGCGGCGCCATGCGCATGTTTACTATGGCCGGTTCCGGTTTTTTACTGCCGCTCTATCTGGTCGACGTCCACGGCATTCCCGCTACGGCGCTGGGCGTCATGCTCATGCTCAATCCGGGCGCCATGGCGCTGATGGTGCGTTTTGGCGGTTGGGCCGGCGATCGCTGGGGCAGCCGCTGGCCCGTGATGATCGGTTTTGCCGCCCAGGCCGGCGTTATGTTTGGCTATTGGCTGCTGCCGGCCGATGCTTCTTTGTGGGCCATTGGGGCATTACAAGTGGCCTATGGATTGGGCGTGGGGCTCATGTTGGCGGCGCTGCACCGTTCCGCCATGGGCACAATTGCCGATGAGCAGATGGGCGCCGCCGCCGGGCTTTATAGCATGATTCGCTTTTTGGGCATGGCCATTGGCACGGCCCTGGCCGGTGTGTTGCTGCAAAATTATTTGGATACAAATATTATGCACGTCGAGGCGTATCAGTGGGTCTATTTTTACTTTGGTGTGGGCTCCAGCCTGGGCATACTATTTACATTCTTTCTGCGCGAACCGGAGCAGGTTTGACGCGGTCCATGTAAAAGGGTTTGTAGATGGCAGCGCATAAAAAGCGCCGAGTTCGCGCGCGAACTCGGCGCTTTTTATGCATCATTGATATTTCCCTACACCTATATTTTCCTACACGTACTCGGCAAACCAGGCCAGCGCATCCGTCCAGGCTTGCGTGGCTTGTTCTTCCACATAGCGTTCGCCGGTGTCGTTGTGGAAGGCATGGTTGACGCCTGGATAAATGTTGATCTGATAATTGGCGCCGGCCGCATCCAGCGCCGCTTCCAGGTCGGGTATGCCGGCGCCGATGCGTTCATCCAGTTCAGCATAGACGCCCAGCACGGCGGCCTTGATATTGGGTACCTGGCTCAAATCCGGCGCCGGGCCGTAGAAGGGCACGGCCGCTTTGAGCGTAGGCAGCGCCGTGGCCACGCGCCAGGTAATGCCGCCGCCAAAGCAGAAGCCAATCATGCCCAGCCGCTCACCATCTACAAAGTCAAGCGTTTGCAGATAATCTGCCGCCGCCAGGAAATCGCTGACGTGGCGATCGGCGCCCGCATCGGTCAGCAGCGCCGGCACCTCGTCGCGATCGTGGGTCGATGTGCCGCCCTCGCGCGAGAGCAAATCTAGCGCCAGCGCCACGTAGCCATTCTTGGCAAAGCGCCGCGCCACATCGGCAATGTGCGGATTGAGACCGCGATTTTCATGGCAAACCATAATGGCCGGATAGATCCCATCCGCCGCCGGTCGCGCTTGATAGGCCATGATTTCGTCGCTGCCGTTCATAAAGGTGACCATGCCTGAGATCACATCTGGATCACCCTCGGGCACGCTCAGCGGGCTTTGGGCGCCCTCCACGGGCATGAGGCCATTGGCGGCTTCTTCTTCAGCCGGTGGCGTAGGTGTGGGCATGGCTTCGGTGGCGGCAGGAACTTCGAGCGGAGCGCAGCCCACCGCCGTCATGGCCGTGGCCGCTGCCGCCATGCTGCCGGTCAAAAATGCCACCCGGCGAATAAAGGTACGGCGGCTGATCTCGCCTCCACGATAATCATCATAGAACTCTTCGATCAAATACTTGCGGAAGGTTTGAATTTCTTTCATGATGGTCTCCTTTTGCGCGCAGATCGTTGATATTGTCGATGGGAGCAGGGATTAAGGAGACGGGGGATTAGAGAGACGTGGACTCGCCCACCCCTGCTTACTCCTTACTCCCTACTCCCTACTCCTTACTCCCTACTCCTTACTCCCTACTCCCTACTCCTTACTCCCTACCTCTTACTCCCTACCTCTTACTCCCTACTCCCCCTTCACATACCGGTCAAAAAACGCCACCGAGCGAGCAGCCGCCGTATTAAAGTTGGCGGAGATGTTGTGATTGTCGCCGGGATACTCGTAATATTCGACCACACCGCCCACGGCCTGGATTTCATCGCGCAGAAACTGCGAAAGCTCCAGGGGAACGCTCTCATCCTGCGTGCCGTGATGGAGCTGAATCGGGCCAGAGAGATCGGCCACGTAAGTATTGGGCGAGATGGATGCCCAAAACTGTGGATTTTCTTCTGGCGCGCCAAATTGCTCGGTCAGCTCCTCGCGCCAACGCCGCGCGCGATTTGTTGTTGTTGTGTCTGGCGGCGTGCTGTTGTTGCGGCGGCGCCAGTGTGCCAACAGGTCCGGGTATGACGCCACCACACCCGCCCAAATGACGCCCGCCTTGATATCTTGGGTCACCACCATGGCGCGCAGCGTCACCTGGCCGCCCATGGAATGCCCCCACATGCCAATGCGATTGGGGTCGGCGGCGGCATAGCGCTTGATCGAAGAGACGGCGTTGAGCACGTCCACTGTATAAGCGGGCGTGCCGTAACCGCCGCTGGCGTCACCTTCGGAAAAGCCGTGGCCGCGATAATCCGAGCGGAAGACAATGTAGCCGTTGCGGGCAAAGGCATCCACATAAGCTACATAGCGCTCCGTGGTGCGATAAACTTCGGGGGGAATATAGCCGTGGTTGAAGACTACGACCGGCCAGCCGGTGGCCGGTCTTTCGCCATTGGGCACGGTTAGCATGGCGTAGATCTTATTGCCTTCCGAAAGGTACGAGGCAATGTAGCGTTCATAGTTGACGCCGGGTTCCAACACCTGCTCGATCACAATATCGCTGCCCGGATAGCTTTCTTGGCGCATGCGCGCAATGGTCAGCGGATGCAGTTCGCCAGGGGCAAGCTGAACCAACGGTTCAGGTGTGGCTGTTGGCGTAAAAGACGCAGTCGTCGTGATCGCAGCGGCGGCTGCCGCAATGGAAGACGTCGCTGCACTCGTGGCGGCTGCACTATTAGATGACAAGGCAGAGGCTGATGTGGCAGAAGATGATGTGGCAGAGGATGATGTGGCCACAGTTTCATTTGCGGCGGGAATGCACAGCCGCCAGCCCACTTCCAGCACATTGGGATTGTCAATGCTGGCGTAGGTGGCATCTGTACCGGCCTTGGCATTGGTGGCCGCCACAATGCGCGCATAGGCAATTTGGTTGTCCAGATATTCGCCCGCAATGGTGGAAAGCGTATCGCCCGGCTGCACAATCACGCTGTTGGCGCATTCCTGCACGGCCGTCTGCGCCTGCACCAAATTTACCGGCAGCAGCGTCAACAGCAAGCTGCACAGGCAGAGAAAAGAAATGCGTTGTGTCTGTTTCATATTACTTTTTCCAGGAAAGGAAATAGAGAAATAAAGAATAGAGTTGGAGTTGGATCGCCTCTATCGCTTTACGCTCTATTGCTTACTCCACGACTATTTTGCTCGAGCCGTAAACTCAAGATTCAGCGGCGCTGTTTCGGTGTTCTATATCTCAAAACGATTGTGAATATGGGTGTGGGGTGAGAGGAAGATTAACTACAGATGAATGTGCAGCTGTACAGTGGGGACCACAGGTGGAGAGGCGCTGTGATGGTATTGCCTATTGCCAGGTTCAGATGACCTTCCGTGCACTAGCGTTGATGAACATTTATAAATTGGTTCGGTAATTAATGCCACAGCCACATTCTGAAGCCTGCGTCTGCTAGCGGAAGCCCGCTCAAGCAGGCTGTAAAGAGAGTGCGCTTTAGCGTACTTTGGCTGCCAGGCGCTGGTTTATGGATATTAACGAAATAATCCGGTAAACGCCTGTGGCTAAAGCGCCCAGGCTGATAGAGGAAGCTGCGCTAAAGCGCACTCTGGTTTAGCCCGCTTTAGCGGGGCTTCTCTTATCAGCCCCAGGGCTTCAGGCTTCAGCCTGGGGGCGTGGTTTACCGAATTTAATTAGTAACCTTCATCAACCAGGGCTGTCGTTTACCTTAGACCGGTTTCAAGAGCTGAATATGCAAATGTCACCTAACCAGAAAGCAATAAGCAATACCCGAGAGGATTAGCTGATTGTTCCCGAAAATGTCTATGATTTTTGGAGTGTGGAAGAGCGGCGCTTAAAACTTGCTGAGACGAGCGTGACAATACCAATTACCAACGCCATGGGAATAAGGGTTTGGCCAAAGGCAAACAAGCTGCGCTCGCTCAATGGTTGCGCGCCGCGCCCGTGCTCACCGCGTTCTCGGCCGCCTTCTGGGCGGCCAACGGTTTCGCCTTCTTGCGCAGGCAAATTCGCCGCGCCATTGTTTGTTGAATTTTGTGTGCGAAATTCAGGTGGGCGTCGGCCATCAAAGCCGGTGAAGCTGGGGGAAGATTGCCCAAAGCTATATGCAACGGCAACCACCCCAAGCGAGACAAGACAAATAATTACGATTTGCATTACGGTTTTCATGCTGATTTCTCCGTCAGCGGTTGTTTGCGCCCCAGGATGGGCTGTACCATATAGCGCTTAACGCTATTGGCGATCCATTTCCAGTTGAGCGCCAAATGCAAGGCCGATAGCCAGATTGCCCAATCGGCCGTCATGTGGTGCAACCCGCGCCAAAAGGGCGCCCGCCCCATGCTGAGCCCCAACTGCGGCAACGCTGCTTCTGAAATCCAAATGCCGCTGGCAATGAGCAACACAATATCCACATAAAGCAGCAGATCGACGGCGTATTTGAGCCGGTTGTTGGCCGGCAACTTTTTGAAGAAGCGCTGCGTAATCGCGCTGATCCAATCCCAGTGCAGAATCAGATGATAAACAAACACGATAATCAGGCCGATGCCCAGCCACTCGTGGATGGGAATACCCGTAAAGGGAACGTTCATATCCACCACAAAGGCCATAAACAGAAGAATGTCGATCCAAAAATTCTTCAAAGTTGCGCTCAGCCGGAATGACGGCCGCTGTGGCGCGCTCACAACTGCACTGCTCATGTACGAACTCCTCAATTATTTTGTGCCTGCACGATTGATGTTCGGTCCAGAGGAAACAATGTTCAGGAAACAATGGCTGGAAAATATAACCAGCACATTGTGACACAGAATTGTTTAGAAAATGTGAAGATATTGTGGCTATTTTAACGCGCAAAGGCGCGCCAGGGGTTGGTTTGGGTGAGCTGGTGGATGATCGCTTGGTCCACGCCGCTGGTCGCCAGCTTTGGCAGGAAGTGCTCTACCAAATAGGTGTAGGGTTTGGGGATGCCGCCGCCCGGTTGGGAGGGGTCGAACCAGCCGCGGTCGTGGCTCAACAGCAGTTGCGCGCCAAAACCGGCATCCAGCAGCCGGTGGATGCGTTCGATGAAAAAGTCATCGTTGTAAGCGTCCTGGTTGCCAATAAAGTCATACTCAATCCAGGCGCCGCGGCGCGCGGCCGCCAAATGCAGCGCAAAATCGGGCTCAACTTGGGTATGAATCCAGATAAAGCGACTGGCGCTGTAGCCCGCGGCCTCCAGCACCTCCAGCTGGTGCAGCGCCACTTTGCCGCGAATGGTGTGGCTGCCGATGACGGCGCCGGTGGCGCGGCCCGCTTGTGCCGCGGCCCGCAATATCTTCTCTTCCGTTGGCGTCATGCCATCATCGCTGGCGCTCAGCTTGATCCAGGCTGCTTGTACGCCGCTCTCTTCAATTTCGCCGGTCAACTCGCCGAGCATCCAATCGCGGATTTCGTCTTCATCCGCCGCGTGCGCCCATTGCGGCACCCACGGTTCATGATAGATGCCGGTGGGCACAACTACCGGCAAATTGGTGGCTTCCGAAACGGCGCGGTCAATATCGGCCCGGCGACCCACCGAAGCGGGTGTACACTCCACCAACGCGGTAACGCCCTGCGCCTTGATCTTCTCGATCTCTGGCGCCATGAGGGCAATCACATCATCGGCCTTGGCGCGCCGATAGCTCTCGGCCTCAATGGGGCCAAGGTCTACAAAAATATGCTCATGGGGCAGAATCAAGCCCAGCTGATCCTGCGTGCGTGGGCCAAGGGTAGTAATCAGCGTCGCCATAGCATAGATTGTAGCACAGGAGGAGAAACGCAGCTATTCTGTACCGGGCGTACTCGAGATTGCATTGGTCACCGTATTATTGACTATTACCGAAACGGTGAAATATGAGGCAGCGCGTGTATGTGGCCTGTGGAATTTTGACAAGATTAGGCTGGCACACTAAGATAGCCATATAAATGGCTATATGATATTATGGAGAAGCAAAGTATGCAGAGCTATTCGATTGCAGAAGCGCGCAACAAATTCACCGCCATTGTGCATGCCGTTGAAACAACAGCGGCTATTGAATTGACGCGGCGCGGCGAGCCAGTGGCTGTATTGATATCGATTGATGAGTATAAGCGCATGAAGGAAGGACAAAAAGAATTTTGGTCGGCGTATGTAGACTTTCGTCAAAAATTTAATTTGCAGACACTGGCAATCGACCCAGACGAAATTTATACTGATGCGCGGAATGTGCTAGTGAATCCAGAATTTGAGTGGTGATGACTCGATATCTTATTGATACAAATACGATCGCAGAACCGATGCGTCCCCGACCGGATGTTCAGGTCATGGCTCATCTGGAAAGATATCAGGCGGAGTTGGCTATTGCGGCGGGTGTTTGGCACGAGTTATTATTCGGATGCTTGCGTTTGCCGCCTTCCCAAAAGAGGATGGCTATCGAGACATACCTGTATCAAGTTGTTGCGCCATCAATCCTGATACTGCCTTATGACGTACGGGCGGCAGAATGGTTCGCCCATGAACGGGCGCGATTAACCGCGGCTGGTAAAACCCCTTCCTATCCAGACGGACAAATTGCCGCTGTTGCCGCCGTGAATGGTCTAACGTTGGTTACAAGAAACACATCAGATTTTAGCGTGTTTGACGGCATAACGATCATGAAGTGGCACACATAATTGCGCCTACACAAAAGTCGACATAGTGGAGCTCACGCCACCGTAAAATGTGCTCTGACCTCGCTAGTTGATTCAACACGGCTACAAACAACTGCATCAATCTGTAACCTGCACGACGCCGCATTCAACCTGCTCCAATACATGGCCAGCTGATGCATCTACTGTGCCGACGACCACGGTATACTCACCCGCCGGTGTCTGTGGATTCAAATTGATGTCCAACTCATCGCGCATAAATTGTCCGGCTGGCCAACTGCTGGGGGGAAAGCGTTCCAACGCACCGTTTGCCCGCGGCAGCATATCTCCCCACACGCCTGCGTCATTGCGCACCTGTGCGGAAACCGAATAATCGGCGGCAATTGCGCCCGTGGCCTGCCACCAGAGCCGCACATGGACCCAGCCACTGGGTGGATGGAGCTGCTGATCGGTGGCGCTGACCCGCGGCGTCGTCACTTCGCAAGCGGCCAGCGTCAAGCCCGGCGCCAGTTCGGCATTGGGGCGCGGAGCACCGTTCGCCAGCGGCGGCAGTTCATTGTAAATGCTTGTTAGGGCATAGCCGCTCAGCTTGACGCCGGCTGGAAACTGCTCGGTGATCAGCGGATAGTGGGCGTTGAGCCAGCCCTCCACCAGGTGCTCATCGTCGATGCCTTCCAAGTGGCTTTGCGTCAACCACAGCGTGGCCGCGCCCAGCTCTTTGGAAATGCCCAGCAGCGGCGGCGCAATGACGGTATCCACCTGTTCCGGCGTCAACGGTTCACCAAACAGGCCGAACACGGGCAGTTTGGCCTGCGTGTAGCGCTGCTTCAAATACCAATCTACCGGCTGGTGCGTATAGCTAATGTGCGCTACCACCGCGCTGGCCACACTGCCCGATGCGCCCACGCCGGTCAGCCCTTGGCTCATCTGTTCATATTGCGCAATATAGGTCGTGGCCGCCCGCCAATTCTCGCGATACGCATCCGGCGTCCACAAGCGCGGCAGCATAGCCGCCAGCATCATCACCACCGCCCCGCCGGCGAGCCAGCCCGCCGTTCGCCAGCGCGACCCAATCACCACCACACCGCGGGCAATAGCCCACAACACAAAGGGCGCCATAAAGATCAGATAGCGCTCCTCCTTAAAAATCGAATGGCTGCGGCTCAACATGACGTTGGCAACCAGCAGCGGCCCACCGATCCAAATCCCCAGCCACACTCTGTCCCGCCAGTCGCCTCTCTGCCTTACTCCCTTACTCTTCCCCTCCTCTACGCTCTTCCATCCCACCAGCCCCATCACCAATAGCCCCACCAGCATCCACACAGCCACTTCCCCCACCCAATCCGGCCAGCGTTCGCGCCAGATGGTGAAAATTTTCAATAAGCGGCGGCTGTTGCCCCAAAAGTTGGCAAACGCCACTCCCGGCGTGCTCTCATCTGCATTGACGCTGAGCGCGTTGAGCGCCAGCGGTAGGAAGATAAGCGATGTGAGTGCAAGTGCCGCAACGCCTTCGGTGAAGCGGCCGAAGGGGGGAGGGGGGAAGGGGGAAAGCGCGCCAGTGCCCTCTGCTGTTTCGTGTGAGGAATAAAGTTTGTCGCGCCTCGTAAGCCGTAATTCGTGAACTTGTGCTGAACGATGTCGAAGCATCGCAAAGACGCACAGTGCCGTTAACCCCAAGCCGGCCGACGGCAGCATAAACGCGCTGAACAAATAGGTATAGAGCGCCAAATCCAGCGCCATCACCAAACCCAGCCACCAGAGCAGTCGCGGACGCAATGAGTCTGCCTGCCAGGCGCGCGCCAAAAAATAGGCCGCCCACACCACAAACGTAGTGGCGGGCTGAAACATGCGCAATTCCTGGCTGTACCAGACCAGCACCGGGCTGAGCGCGGTTAGCAGCGCGGCCAGCAAACCGGTGGTGCGTCCGCTGATTCGTGTAGCCAAAAGCAGCACGCCCACCACGGTCAGCACGCCCAGCAGAGAGCCCAACGCCCGCAGCGCGGCATCGTTCATGCCCAAGCCAAAGGGCGCGAGCAGATAGTGCCAGATTTTGAGCAGCGTGTAATAGACCGGCGGATGCTTCTCCTCCACCAAGCGAAAGGTGGTGGGCCACATGTAGTCAATACCTTCGGTAATGGCCCAGCGCAGGCTCACCGCTTCATCAAACCAAATGCTGTGATAACCCAGTCGCCAGAAGCGCAAAAGCGCGGCAATGGCAATGATGACCAGCTCGGGGAGAGCAGGACGGAGAAGGCAACAGATAAAACGAACAGGAATAAAGCGATGGGACGATTGGGATGTGGCGTGCATGGACTTACTCAATCCCCAATTCATCCAATTTGGCCCGCTGAAAGTAGCGGCGATAGGCGGCCACTTCGGCCAGCTGGGCATCCAGTTCGGCTTGCAGCATGTCGCCATCGGCGCCCCGTTCTACGGTGGCCTGGGGTGCTTCAATGCGCAATGCGTCGTCCTCCAGCCATTCGGCGATCTGGATCAAACCTTTGCACTCCAGCCAAAGCAGGCTATGACGAATCACGCCTTCAGTGGTGCCCAGACGGGCGGCCATGCGGCTAATGTCGAGCCGCCCCTCGCGGGCCAGCGCATATTTGCACATGGCCGCGGTCTGTTGCAGCACAAAGTCTAGCCGGTCGTTGGTAGTGGATTGGCCACACACAAAAATGCGCCGCGGCTCCACCCGGTCCAAAACGCTTTTGAGCACAACCGGCGAAGGCGGAATGGTCCACAGGACCAGATCGGCGTGCGGCTGCGCTTCTGTGCGCGGAACATAAATTACCGCTTCGCCAAGCTGTGTACCTTCTGCAAACCAAATGGCGTCGCGCGGCGTGGGCAACTCGCCAAGCTGCACGGTTTGCCCGCGCAGATCGTGAATGCGCGGTTTGCTGGATTTATGGACGAGCGGCTCAACCGTAAGTTGCTCGGCGGGGCGCGCCGCCACATACATGAGCTGCACCGTGCGCTCACCGCGATATTCATTGATGCTGAGCGTGTAGACCAGATCGATGGGCTCGGGCGGCAGTTCGCCATCGTTGTGATTAAACCAGAGTACGGGCCATTGGGCGCCGTCTGCCGCCTGCTGCACGGTAAACTTGCGGTGGGCGCCGTCGCGTCCCATGCGCTGATCGTGCACAATGCGCAGGCCGCGGCTCAGAAATTGAGGCGTGGGGTTGCCGTTGCCAAAGGGAGCCAGCCGCTGAATCTCGCCCACCAAATTCAGATCGATCTCATCCAGCCGCAGCTCGGCGTCTATGGATAGGCTGGGCGGACCATCATCGGTGCGGTGCAGCTCGATCTGCCGGTCCAGCTCGCGGCGAAAGGCGTCGATATTTTCCGGCTGCAAGCTGAGCCCGGCCGCGCCTGGATGGCCGCCATGGCCAATCAGCAGATGCGCACAGCCGGCAATGGATGCGCCAATATCTACCCCGGGGATGCTGCGGGCGCTGCCGCGAGCCGCTTCGCCCGGCGGATTGAGCAGCAGCACGGCCGGGCGGCTAAATTCCTCCACCAGCCGCGAGGCCACAATGCCCACAATGCCGGCGTGCCAGGCCGGGTGGGTCAACACTAGCGCGTTGTAGTCCAAAAGCTGCGGCGTGCGGTTGACCATTTCCAGCGCCGCCGCCGTGATCTGGCTGGTGAGCAGGCGGCGCTGCTGGTTGAGCCGTTCCAATTTGGCCGCCAACTGACCGGCGCGCACGGCGTCGCGCGTGGTCAGCAACTCGACCGAAATGGTGGCATCTTCTAGCCGACCCAGCGCATTCATGCGCGGGCCAATCTGAAAACCAATGTCGTCCGTGCTGATATTGGCCGGCGCCACGCGCGCCACCTCCATCAGCGCCAAGAGGCCGGTGCGCCGCGTGCGTTTGAGCTGTTCCAGCCCCAGTTGCAGCAGATAGCGGGCATCGTGGACCTGTTCGGCCACATCGGCCACAATGCCCAAGGCCACCAAATCGAGCAGTTCGTGTTCATCGCCGCTGCGGCCAGCCAGCGCATAAAGCTGCTGCATGAGCTTGTAGGCTACGCCCACGCCGGGCAGCGTGCGCAGCGGATCATCCTCCGGCTGGAACTTGGGATTGACAATGGCGTCGGCATAGCGCACGGAGAGGGATGAAGGGGTGAAGGAAGGCTCGTTCGCTTCGGCGTTCCACTGCCCCTCTTCACCCTTTTTCCCCCTCACCCCTTCCAAAGAAAGCCCCCACAGCGGGTCGACGCGCGGCGAAAGACCGCTGAATTCGGCAGTTAAATCGTGGTGGTCGGTGAGGACGACGGTGAGGCCGTGGGCTTTGGCCAGGGTGACGGCTTCGGCTTCGGCAATACCGGTGTCGCAACTGAGCAGCAGATGGGGCTGCCAGGTGGGGTCATCCAACCACTTTTGCAGCATTGGGGCGCGGATGCCGTGGCTCTCGGTAAACCGATTGGGCACGTGAAAGCGCACGCGCCCGGGCTTGGTGAGCGCCTGTAAACCGGAGACCAGCAGCGACGTGCTGGTTTGGCCATCTACATCAAAGTCGCCCCAGACCAAAATGTTTTGGTCGGTGCGGATGGCTTCGTATAGGAGTTGTGCGGCCAGTTCGACGCCGATTAAATTGGTGGGGGGCGCCGGGGTGTAGTGTTCCGTGTGCAAGAACGAACGGGCGGCTGCCGGCGTGCGGATGCCGCGCTGGACCAACAGTTGCGCCACCAGCGGATGGCCGCCAACCAATTTTGCAAATTCAGCCGAAGGCGTTGCCTGGGGCAGAGTAGTCCAAACTAGCTCCATTGCCGTCGAATTCCCGAAGTATTTGAAAAGACGTCCTCTATCAGTACACCGCAACCGTGTTGGCGAAATGGGCGTCGGTCTCGATTGTTGAATCCAACTCTATCTCTTGCGATTGCGAGCCACTGATCATTGCTTACTGCTCTAACAGAAAGTTGTAACTCTTTGCTTACAATTTTACATGTATTATTAATATTTAGACAAGGTCAAGAACTCTTCTTCAATTGTGTGGATCTGTGTATTGGCGCGCCCAAAAATGAAAGCGGAAAATGATTCCCAAACAAGTTGCTGACGTTATTGAACAAAGTTTCATTGATGCTGATGATGAAGTGTTGGTTCACGAATGCATGTTGGGCAATCAGGATGCGTGGGCGCAACTATTTGAGCGGTACAGCAGGCTCATTTATAAGATTCCACTTAGTTTCGGTTTTCCGGCGCTAGAGGCTGAAGAGGTTTTTCAAGAAGTGGCGATAGAGATGGTCGACTGCCTCTCCACGCTGCAAGATGCCTCGCGTCTTCATGCCTGGCTTGTGACCATTGCGCGACGCGTCTGTATTCGGCGTCTGCGTAGCGCCAAGCGGTATAATACGGTGGATGTGGATCTATTGGAAAATGTGATAGGCGAGGGTGGAGATTCGCTGGAAGCCATGTTGATTCGGCTTGATGAGTATCGGTTGCTGCGCAGCGCGCTCTCGACGCTCGAGCAACGGTGCGCCACCTTGCTCACTGAACTTTTTCTCAAAGACCCGCCGCTGAGCCATGCCGAGGTTGCGGCTGTGTTAAATGTTCCCCTGGGCAGCATTGGCCCCACACGCGCCCGCTGTTTAGAGAAATTGCGCAAGCAAGTGGAGCGGTTGACGCTTGTGGGGACCGACTGACCAGCTGAAACTGAAAATTTGTGATAATGTATTTTTTTTCGCTTTGCGCGCGACTGTAGTGACAGAGATGTTCAGAGATTTTATAAAACGTAGGAGATGATGTTGGAGCATATTTCTTTTCGTCACCTGACCGATTATGCTGATAACCGCCTGCAAGATCCGCATCTGTCGCAGCAGATAAACGATCATTTGGAGAAATGTGATATATGTCGACAGGCATTATCGATTGTCATGCGGATTGGGCAGACGGCTGCTCACCTTGAATCTCCACAGCCGGCGCAGAACTTGATTGAGCGCGTGCTGAAAGCAACTCGTCGTACACAAACTTTACAATCCCGTCAACAATCCTTGGCGCACAGCCCGCCGACGCTCCTGCATGATAGCAGGATTGCTGCCCTGGCCGCCGGTGTGCGCGGCGGCAGCAAAGATTGTGAAATGCTCTTTACCTTTGACCGGTTTGACCTGCATCTTTCAATTATCCACAGCGCTGAGTTGGACAGCTTCACGCTGCGCGGCCAGTTAATGGTGAGTGAACCAGCTGAAGAAGAACTTGAAGGTAATCAGATTGACTTGCTTATGGAGCAAGCGCAAATCCGTACCGTGCTTACTGATCAGCTTGGCTGTTTTCGCATTTCTAACCTCAAAAGCGGTGAGTATGGGTTACGGGTGATTACCGATATTGTAGAGAGTGTAATCGACCATATAACAATTCAGAATTAGCGTGCTCTTGATAGTCTATGATTGTGGTAAACGCGCCCCACCTAGATACATAAACATAACATCTATACTGCGGTTTTCATGTAGAGCAGGGTATAGTGCCTGATTATGGACGCGTAAACTATGGAATCATTATTTGACGTAATTTCTGTTTTGGACAGCCCTCCCGCGCGTCGAAACTGGCTACTTGAAAATTATCCAGCCGTCGATTATCCATTTATTCAACGTTTGCAAGAAGAAGCCCACCGCATTGAAAGTGATGATAGACGCAAAGCGCACATGATTGCGCAGGTGGTGGCAGATGCCGCGTTGCTGTGGGGTGATTCCCAAACATTAGCGGCGGCTTTGCGTATGGAAGCACAGTCGCTGCGCACGGTAGATCCACAGACCGCGTTACACAAGTATCAAGAGGCAATCCGCATTTACAATGGGTTAGGGCAACATCTATTGGGCGCTGAAGCGGCTGTTGGATTAGTGGCAACGCTGCGTATGTTGGGGCGCTACGACGAGGCGCTGACTACGAATCAAGGTGTTATCCACCATCTGCGCGCGGCTGACGAGAAATTAGGCGTTGCGCGCGCGCTTCTTAACCAGGGACTCATCACCTACTTCTTAGGGCGCTTTGAAGAGGCGCGCGGTTATTACGCAGAGTCGCACGCTCTTTTTGCGGAACTAGGCCAGCAGCAATGGTGTGCCGCCGTCAAAAGCAATGACGCCAACGTACTGGAAGAGCTCAATCAATTTGAGCTAGCTGAATCCCAATATAAAGCGGCCCGAGCGTATTATGTTGAAGCGCATATGGATAATGCGGTGGCGCGCATTGATCACAATCTGGCTTATCTTCGTTTTTCCTTGGGAGACTACCAGGCCGCATTACAGATCTTTGCGGCGGCCCGCGAACAGTTTGCCGCGCAAGAGAGCTTCATTGATATCGCATTTGTCGATCTTTATCGCAGCGAGATATATCTAGCGTTTAACCTATGGCGGAAAGCGTTCAGCCTGGCGCAAAGCGCGCGTGAGATCTTTGAATCTGCAAAGATGCCTTGGGAGACCGCGCAACTCTTGCTCAATGAAGCAGTTGCGCTTTTGAATCTTGATAGTTCCGAGCTGGCGCTGGGAAAATTGCAGCAGGCGCGACGCCTGTTTACACAGGCCGGCTTTGAGCATTGGCAAGCCGTTGTCGATTTCTGTGAAGCGCAGAGTTATTGGCGTCTACAGGAATATGAGCGTGCTACAAATTCGGCCCAACAAGCGTACGCCATTTTTCAGAAATTTGGGTTGACGCGCCGGCTGGTGCAATGCGAGACGCTGCTTGGTCAGATTGCCTTTGCCAATGGACAGATTGAAAGCGCCGCCACCCATTTTGCCGCGGCGCAAGCGTCTGCCGGCCCCTATGAATTACCGGCTGTGACCTACCGATATCATATTGGCTGGGCGCGCGTTCATCGGCTACGGGGAAAGTTCGAGGAGGCGTATAGCCACTATGAGCAAGCATTAACGTTTATTGAGCAACAACAAACCAAAATTGGCGCCGAAGATTATAAGACTGCATTCTTAAACGACAAGATTGAGATATACGATGAGTTCATCCAATTTTGTTTGGATCAAAAGCGTGCTGAAACACGGGAGATGGCCTTTGCCGTCTTTGAGCGGGCCAAGCTCATTGTCCAGAGCGCCGAGCAGACTTTAGAGTGGCGGGATGGCATAGGGCGGCGCAATGAGAGTCTACAGGCCAAAAACCAGGCCAATGAACCGGAACTGGATGGGCAAATCCGCCAGCTTCGGCGTGAACTAAATCGCTACTATACCCAATTCCATACGCCGGAGGCCAATTTTGCCACTGTGGCAGACGCTACGCGACTGAATAAGATGATCGTGCAATGTGAGCAGCAGTTGAGCGAATTGCTGGATACACAGCGCCACCTTGATCTGGCGGCCACTAACGGCGCATCGATAACCTCTACCAGCCTTACAACAATCCAGGCAGATTTGCCGCCGACCACACTGCTCCTGGAATACTTTGTTACAAATGAGCAAGTTACAATTTTCTGTGTGGCGCATAATCGTTTTGCTGTCTACCAGGCGCCGGTCACGGTGGATCAACTGCTAGATTTGTGGCAATTGTTAAATTTCCAAATCGGTAAATTTCATTTGGGTGCTTATTTTCGTGAACGTCATCAGCGCTTGCTGCAAAATAGTATTGATGAGGTATTAGGTCAGCTTTATACGCTGCTGATTGCGCCGTTCTCCGAGCTTCTGCAGGATTGTGAGCAGATCGTTGTGGCGCCGCACCACGTCCTTTACAATTTGCCATTTCACGCTTTTTTTAATGGGGAAAAGTATCTATTAGAAACCCATGATGTTGTGTACACACAGAGTGCATCTTTTCACCATGTAGTGCGTCAATCTCTGGCTAACAAGTCACTGCGGCCTGGACTCATTTTGGGTTTGAGCGATATGTTTATTGAACAGGCTGAAGAAGAAGCTGTCGCGATTGCCGAAGTCTTTCCAGGTGCAGAGCTGCGTTTGGGTGTGGATGCAACCACAGATCTGATGCTTCATAACGAATATCCACGTGCGTTTATGCACCTGGCAACACACGGCGTTTTTCGCAGCGATAATTCACTTTTTTCCGCCCTAAAATTAGCCGATGGCTGGCTAACGCTGCAAGAATTGAAAGATGTTTCTTGCACGGCGCCTCTCATCACGCTCAGCGCGTGTGATTCTGGCCGTAGCGAAACACTTTTGGGGGATAAACTAATTGGCTTTTATCAAAGCTTCTTTAATGCCGGCGCGCAATCGGTTGTGGCGAGCCTTTGGGCATTGGACGATCAGGTTGCCATTGAGACCATGAAGGCGTTCTATAAAGCCGTAGAGAATGGCGATGCCGTACATCATGCCTTGCGCAATGCCCAACTGCAATTAATGTCGAGCCGACGCCACCCTTATTACTGGGCGCCTTTTATGCTTGTGGGCAACCCCGATCTGACTATCAGCCAGAGGGGAACGACAGACGATACATTGTGACATAACATTGTGACATAGATGATCTTAAAACCTATGTGAAAAGTCACGATTAGGTCCAAAAATATGCCGGCAAAGGGCCAATTGCGCATGATGTGACCAGGATTTCGTGGCCCTTTCCCGGAATGTGACACACCTCTACCACCTTTTCAGACAGCTTCTTAAAACCTATATGAAACGTGGCTAAATGGAGATTAGGACAAAGGCTAACATGTGTAGAAAATACCTATTACCTGCAAATTTTGTGATAATACTGATTTTGTTGCTGGGATCGCTCCATCCTGCTGTGGCCAGCGCGCCCGCAAACGAAGTGTACTTGCCGCTTGTCTCAATCTCACCCGCAATTTCTGCCACCGCAATAGAGCCCACTGGTGATTTCGCTGATGATGTTGGCAGCGATGTCCATAATTATCTGTTTGCTACCGCCGATACACTGGATGCTGCCAGCAGCTTTCCTGTGGTTAATGCGACCAATATGCTCTACTTGCCAATTGCAGCACAAGATTCCGATCTGCAAAGTTTCGCCAATGCGCATACAGATGAGGTCGTCACTGCCGCTTTTTGGGGGTGGCCCCTGTTTCCACAGTCGACCACTAGTGATTATAGCCTGAATATTGAAAAGCGCGATTTTGATGCTGGTGGTGGCGGCCCCCAGATTAACCTGCTGTTGATTCCAGGAATTCTGGACCTATTGAAAACATTGCTTGTTTCAGAATATACGGCCAAAAAGGTGTGGGGGCTAAGTAATGCTGAATTCGACGAGGCACAGTCGTTGGCCACTGGCTCCGGCGTAACGGTGGCCGTATTAGATACAGGCATTAGTGCGTTTCCTTCTCAAATCTACTGGCGCTCTGTGGCGGGCTATGACTTTGTGGGAAACGATCCCTATCCGTATGAGGCGCCAAATTGGCGTGATGACAATCACAATGGCGAAATTGATGAAGGGGCTGGTCACGGCACTTTTGTCAGCAGTATTATCCTTGCCGCCACGCGTAAAGCGCAGGTAATGCCTATACGCGTGCTCAATAGCGATGGTAACGGTACACCTGAAGTTGTAGCCAAGGGAATCCACTATGCCGCTGATCATGGCGCCCAAATCATCAACTTGAGCCTCAGTGGCGAACTCGATAGTGATGTCGTACACGATGCTATTGCGTACGCTGCCGACAAAGGGGTTGTGATTATTGCCGCAGCGCTAAGTAACCATAGCCAATTGGGCTTTCCCGCCGGCTATGATTCTGTCATTTCTGTAGGGGCAATTGACAGTAACAACACGGTTTCGGATTTTACACTGGATAATGCCAGTGAAGTTGACATTTTTGCGCCCGGCGTTGACATCTATGGACCAGCGCTTTATGGACGCAATGTCTGGATGAGTGGAAATTCAATGGCCACCGCCTTTGTAAGTGCCGCCGCGGCATTGCTCATGGAAGGCGGCAATTGCGACGCCGACTGTGTTACAAATACGCTTATGCACAACGTAAAGCCGGTTTCGCCAGCCCAAGAAGGCCGAGGTGCGGTTGACGCCTATCTGGGCTTGTTGCATCGGCCCTAGAGTAGTGCCTTCCAAATTACAGAGACCCGCTGCATCAAATCCGTGGTCCGTACACCGCAACGGTGTTGGCGAGGGAGCGTTTGACATTGGGGCCACCATTAGCAACCATTAGAAATGGGCGCCGCCCATTGCAAAATCGCCACCGCGATTTGGCCCAGCCGCTGTGGCGGCTTCGCGATTTTAGCCGAGGATTCTATCCTGCCGCCCTATGTTCGCTCCCGTCGTCGCAAGGTTTGTCGCGCGTGGCGCTTGAAGCGCCATGTGGCATACGTTGTACAATGCGCTGGGCCGCCAGCGCAACTGCAATACAGATATTTTCTGGCCCCTGGGACGCACATCGGTCCCTTCCCACCGCTGAATACATAAGACCACCCCTCAATTAGCCCGCCAATTTACGCTCTGACAGATTTCCATAAGAATTGACTGTATTTTTTTGCGCAAATTCTCTACTGTATAAGTGTGAGATGAATTGATGTACACCAAGAATATCCTAAAAGTCCTCATTGGAATCACCCTTATGCACCCAGAAACTGCTCCATTCCCTCCGCAACATTTCAATTCATTAGTATCGCTTTTGCAGCAACGCGCTACTTTGCATCCAGAACAAGTTGTCTACCGTTTTTTGGCTAGCACAGACAGTGCGGCTCATGTATATACCTACGGTGAGGTAGACCGCCGCGCGCGCGCCATTGCCGCCCAGTTGCAAGCTCTCGATGCCGCTGGCGAACGGGTGTTGTTGCTCTATCCCTTTGGAATTGATTTTATCTCCGGTTTCTTTGGCTGTTTGTATGCTGGAGCCATTGCCGTCCCCCTCTATCCGCCGCGTTCACATCGCCTGGATGAGCGACTGTTGGCGGTAGCCGCTGATTCTAGCGCCGCTTTTGCCCTGACCAATGCGAAAATCTTTTCTTCTTTGCAGGATCGTAAAGGGATAACCACCGAGATTGACAAGCTACAGTGGTTGGTCACAAGTAACATTGATGAACGTATGGCCACCAACTGGCAAGAGCCCCGAATCGATGCCGAGTCTTTGGCCTTTCTGCAATATACTTCTGGTTCTACCGGCGCGCCCAAGGGCGTTATGGTCAGCCATGCCAATGTGCTGCACAATGCCGCTCTGATCCACCGCGCTTTCGGCACGACACCTGAAAGTCGCGGTTTAATGTGGACACCGTTTTATCACGATATGGGATTGATCGGCGGCGTGATTCAACCGCTCTACGCCAATGTGGTGGTGACGTTGCTGGCGCCAGTTGACTTTTTGCAGCAACCGAGCCGATGGCTGCAAACAATAAGCGACGAACGCACCACCATTAGCGGTGGCCCTAATTTTGCCTATGAGCTGTGCATTCAAAAGATTACAGAAGAGCAGTGTGTTGACCTGGATCTCTCTTCTTGGCAGGTTGCTTTTTGTGGCGCCGAGCCAGTGCGCGCGGATACGCTAGAACGTTTTACCGCTAAATTTGCCCCGTATGGTTTTCAGTGGGAAGCCTTTACGCCATGTATGGGAATGGCCGAGTCGACCGTCCTTGTGAGCAGCACGGGTCCGCAGCAGGCCCCGCTCATTGTAAAGTGCAATGCTGATGCACTGGCGGACCACCGGGTTGAGATTTTGTCTACAGCAGAAACAGAAATGAGTGATGCCCGCCCTCAAGATGTGCCGACGCCGCGCTTGGTTAGCAGCGGCCGCGCCTGGTTCGATCAGCGCTTTCGCATTGTGGACCCCGCAACACGCATCCCCTGCGCCGCGCACCAAGTGGGCGAAATCTGGATTGAAGGCCCCAGCGTGGCCGTCGGTTACTGGCAGCATCCCACGGAAAGTAAGCAAACCTTTGCCGGGTATCTGGCCGATAGTGGGGAGGGTCCTTTTTTGCGCAGTGGTGACCTTGGTTTTATTTACAAGGATGAACTTTTCGTCACTGGCCGCTTAAAAGATCTGATTATCATTCGGGGGCGCAATTACTATCCACAGGACATTGAGTGGACCGTGGAACGCGCCCACATTGCGCTACGGCCCGGCGGCTGCGCAGCTTTTACGGTGGAAGCGGAGCATGAAGAAAAGCTTGTCATTGTGCAGGAAGTGAGCCGCAGCCATGTACGCACGTTGCCTATTACAGAAGTAATCAACCACATTCGCCGTGTGGTGGTGCAGGCTCACGAATTAGAGCCATATGCGGTGGTCTTGTTGCGCCCTGGGCGTTTGCTCAAAACATCCAGTGGCAAGGTGCAGCGCCGCGCCAATCGCCAGGCCTTTTTGCAGGGCCAGCAAGATGTCGTCGGTGCTTGGCGGCTTTCTGACGAAGCCTCAATCAGCGCCCTGCCTCAGCCATCCCCACCATCTTTACAAGATGTGCAGCCGCCTCGCATGAATGCGAGTGTGATTTCGCACTGGATCATTGGGCAGATGTCCAAGCGCCTTCCGATCGATGCTAATGATATTGATCTGGATAAACCATTTGCCGACTATGGTCTTGGCTCACTGGCCGCGGTGGAGCTCGTGCAAGAGCTGGACAGCTGGCTTGCGCAGACTGGTCACGCGCTAAAAATAGAGGTGACAGAGCTATGGGATTTTCCCACTATCACCGCGTTAGCAAAACATCTTGCTGTAAAAGTAGAGGAAGGCCAAGTGGAAAATTCCTCTGCACCTGCGTTTCATCTGGCTAAAGAGAATGTCCTTACCGCCGGATTGTCGCCAGATGTGACACCCCAAAGCGGTGCTTTGTATTCGCCAACAGACACGACGGCAGGTGAATTGGATGATGAAATGGCGCAGCTATCTCGCTTGTTGAACCGATAACGCAGACACAACTACAACACCCCAAGATACTGTTGGCGTAATCTCCAAGCCGCGACTGAGCTTATCCAAGCCCGAGCCGCGCCCCTTTGGCGCAAAACCTCGGCATGAGTTCGGCTGAATGTTCAGTCCGGATGCCGTGTATTTGCGGCAAGGGCTGCACGACAAAAATACGCAGCATCTGCGCCGTGCATGGAATCGCCAACAGACTCACCCAAAAGTGAGGAGAGCTTTATGCTCGAGCCCAATCATAGAAGTCCCGGCGTCGCCCTGCCCGAGCAGCGGGACCACGCCGCCAATCTATTGCGCCAGGCCCGGCTACGTATTGAAGAGCTGGAATCGCACGCCCATACACCAATTGCACTGGTCGGTATTGGTTGTCGCTTCCCTGGCCAAGCCAATAGTCCAGCCGCCTTTTGGCGTAACCTTATCGAAGGGCAGGACGCCATTAGCCAGCTTCCTGCTGACCGCACTTTTGTAAGCCGAGCGGCTACTTCCGTGGACTCGCCAGGCGCACACTCAGTGCAGTGGGGAGGATTTCTGACTGCAGTAGACCAATTTGACGCGGGATTCTTTGCTATCTCTGGTCGTGAGGCGCCCTATATGGACCCACAACAGCGGCTCCTGTTAGAGACCGCCTGGGAAGCAATAGAAGCCGCAGGTGTTGATCCAACCAGCTTGAGCGGTAGCCAAACGGGCGTTTTTGTGGGCATTAGCAACAATGATTATAGTTGGCTCCAGCAGACGTTGGGAACGCCCATGAATGCCTATGCCGGGGTTGGCAACGCACTATGCATGGCGGCCAACCGCCTCTCCTATTTCTTGGATTTGCGTGGCCCCAGCTTGGCGATAGACACCGCCTGCTCGTCGTCCCTGGTGGCCGTGCATCAGGCCTGCCAAAGCTTGCGCCGTGGTGAATGTGATGGCGCCCTGGTGGGCGGCGTCAACCTGATCTTCAATCCGGAAATCACCAGCGCATTTATGCAGGCCGGGATGTTGGCGGCAGACGGTCGCTGCAAATCCTTTGACGCGCGCGCCGACGGCTACGTACGCAGCGAGGGCGCTGGCATGGTATATCTAATGCGGCTGGCCGATGCCCAATGCCAGGGCCATCCTATTATTGCCGTTATCCGTGGTTCGGCGGTCAATCAGGATGGACGGAGTAATGGGCTAACTGCGCCCAATGGCGCCGCCCAGCAGCGCGTGATCCGTGCTGCGTTGCAGGACGCCGGCGTTGAGCCGACTGAGATTGGCTATGTGGAGGCCCACGGTACCGGGACCTCTTTGGGCGATCCCATTGAGGTCCATGCGTTGAAATCTGTTCTGCTAGAAGATCGTACGGCAGATCAACCATGCTGGTTGGGTACAGCCAAGGCCAATATTGGCCACCTGGAAGCCGCTGCCGGTATTGCTGGTTTCATAAAGACGGCGCTCTGTCTGTACCACGGGCAGATTCCACGACAGCTGCATTTGCAAAACATAAATCCACATATCAAGCTAAGCGAAACGCCTTTGCGCATTCCAACCTCTGTGCAAGCGTGGCCCTTGCCTGATGGACCCAGTTATGCTGGCGTTAGTTCGTTTGGCTTTGGCGGCGTTAATGCACACTTGATCCTGTCCGCAGCGCCGCCTGTGAACCGTCCGGCGTCGCCCATTGATCGCACTCATCACCTCTTTACCCTGGCTGCTAAAACGGCCCCTGCACTCACCAAAATGGCGCAGGCCTATGCCGAGAGCTTGCGGGCTTGTGCGAAAGCGGCGAGCGCTGAATCGAATTACACTGAATCAACTCGTACTAAACCGGTGCAGGGCAATGTTGCGCTTGATGCATTGTGCTATACCGTGAACACCGGACGCGCTCATTTTACCCATCGGTTGACCGTTGTGACCAACGACACCACCCAACTGCACGCAGCATTGTCTGCTGTTGGTTCAGGGCAGGCGCCTGCCTCTGTGCGTCTGGGTACGCGCGCCGGCATAGACGATCCGGCTGTGACCTTTCTCTTTTCGGGGCAGGGCGCACAGAATGACGCTATGGGGCGGCAGCTCTATGAATCGGCGCCAATCTTTCGCCAAGCAATCGACCAATGTGACCAAATTTTGCGTCCGCTGTTGGGCTGCTCGTTAGTCGATTTGCTCTATCCCCCCGAACCAGCGCTACCGGAGAGCCGACGCGGTCAGCTCGATCAGACGGTCTATACACAGCCGGCTCTCTTTGCCGTAGAATATGCTCTGGCGCAGCTTTGGCTCTCTTTGGGAATCAAGCCTGCGGTCGTTATGGGACACAGCAGCGGTGAGATTGTCGCTGCATGTGTGGCGGGCGCATTTACATTAGCCGATGGGCTGCGGCTCATTGTACGCCGCGGCCAATTAATGCAGTCATTAAGCGCTGACGGCGCCATGATGGTCGTCTTTGCCGATGAGGCAACCGTGCGCGGGCTGTTGGCGCCCTTTCCGGATCAGCTTGCCATTGCGGCCATCAATGGTGATACCCACATTGTGGTGGCTGGTGCGTGCGCCGCCATCAATCAGCTGGAGGAAACGCTAGCCGCCGCTGGTATTACCCATCGCGCACTCAGGGCTTCCCAGGCTTTTCATTCGCCGCTTATGGAGCCGATCTTGACCGAGCTGGCTGCCGAAGCCGCGCTGATTGATTTTCAGCCTCTGCAAATTGAGCTGGTTTCTACATTGACCGGCAGACTGCTGCCTGTGGGCTATCGCTTTCGTGCTCAACATTGGCGCGATCATGCCCGGCAGGCGGTGCGCTTTACGCAAGCAGTGGATCTACTCATTGCACAAGGTCAGCGGCACTTTCTGGAAATCGGCCCGACGCCCGTTTTGTGTGGCTTGGGTAAGCGGTATGTGGTAGATGGTACCGTTGACTGGCTGCCATCGCTAAATCCGCACCAGGCCGATTGGAAAACGTTTCTCGATAGCCTGGCATCTCTATATCTCTTAGGTTTGCCTATTGAATGGCAAGCGCTTTATCAACCTGTAGCACCGCCACGTTTGGCGCTTCCTACCTATCCTTTCCAACGCAAACGCTACTGGCTACCAGAAGGAAATTATACAATGCACACAGCCGGAACTGATCCCAGTCACGCCATATCTCCCGCACCCATGCTTGCGGCCACAAAACATGAAGCCAGCGCGTCGCCACTGCAGAGCATTCTGCGCGAATTGCGCACCATGGTGGCTGCGCTACTCAAGATACCGGTTGATGAAGTGGGGCTCTCTACTCCCTTTCTCGAACTGGGCGCTGATTCTCTGCTTCTGATCGAAGCGACGCGCGCCATCGAGGCGCGCTATGCAGTAAAGATAGAGATACGCAGCTTGTTCGACGAACTTTCCACCCTGGCGGCGCTGGCCGAACACATTGCCGCTCATCTGCCAGTGGGCTGGGCAGCATCGGCGCCATTGCCGGCGCAGGTGGAATCTCTGGCCGTGGCGTACAACCAAGCGAATACGCGCGGCGCCAGCAGTCCGTCCACCGTTGATTTAATCTCAGCGACGCAGAGTTTTGATCCTCCGAGGCCAATGACCTCCTCTGCTCTTCCCCCCGAGAGTGCGCAACGGCTGCTGGAGATTGTCTCTAAACAGTTAGATCTACTGGCCCGCTATGACCTTGGTGTGGCGTTCCCCGAGCAGCCTGCCCGTACGTTGGCAGACGCGGGCCAGGGGGCCGCGCAGCCTGCACAAGAGTCTGCTATTGAACCTGCTGTTGCGGTGGGCGTTGGGCAGAGGGGACCCAAAGTAGTACCCCTTACTGACGCCCAGCAGCAGCTTTGGTTTTTGAGCCAGCTCAGCGAGGAAGCGTCAATAGCCTACAATGAATCGGTGAGCCTATATCTCTCTGGCGCCCTTGATCTGTCGGCGCTGCAACACGCTATACAGGCGTTGGTAGATCGGCACGAAGCGCTGCGGATTGTGATTGACCCAATGGGCCAGGAACAGCAGATTCTGCCCGTGCTGGACATCCAACTGCCGCTTGTCGATTTGAGCAATCAGAATGGCCAACAACCAATCGCTGTGGAGCGATGGCTAGAAGCAGAAAGCCGCCGTCTGATGGACCTGGCCAAAGGCCCCCTCTTTCGCGTCAATTTGCTCAAGCTGGCTCCAGAGCAATTTTTGTTGGTGATGACCGCACACCACATTATTATTGACGGGCTTTCCATGAGCGTGCTTCTGCACGAACTGGGCGAGCTGTATAGCGCATCGGTGGCGCAACGAGCCGTCAACCTGCCCGCGGCGCCGCTGTTCAGCCAATATGTGAAGTGGCTGTCGGCTCATCTGCAAAGTGACGCTATGGTCACCCAGGAAAGCTATTGGCTGGAGCAGCTAAAAGGCGCGCTACCCGTGCTAGAACTACCGCTGGATCGACAGCGTCCACCGCTGCAAAGCTATGCGGGTGCGGTGACCACGCTTATGTTGGACCAAGAAATAACGGCCGCACTTGTAACCCTGAGTAAGCAGCAAGGTGTGACGCTCTTTATGACGCTTTTTGCTGCGTATACGCTGTTGCTCCATCGACTTTCTGGCCAGGAAGAGGTGATTGTGGGAATTCCAGCTGCGGGTCGCGCCATGCCCGAAGGGCAGCGGATCGTTGGCTACTGCGCCCACCTGTTGCCGGTTCGCCACGCATTGGTGGACAATCCCAACTTTGCCGAACTGTTGCAGACGGTGCGCAACATCTTGCTGGACGCCTATGCCCATCAGGATTATCCGTTTGCGCGTTTAATCAACAAACTGAATGTAAGCCGCGACCTCAGCTTGGCGCCTATTGTTGGTTCGACATTTAACTTGACCCGGGAGCAAGTCTGGCCACCCTTTGCGAGTTTGGCAACCAGGTTGGGGCCGCGCCCCACTAGCTTTGTGGACCATGAACTGGGCGTAAACATTATTGAAAGCGGTGGCGCCTTAACGGTTGACTTTGAGTACAACAGAAATCTCTTCGACGCCGCAACCGTGCAGCGCATAGCTGGCCATTTTGAGTCGTTGCTGCGCGCGCTGCTGGCCACACCAAACGAGCCGGTGGCAACCTTGCCGCTGCTAACGGCCTCCGAACGCACGCGGTTGTTGGTTGATTGGAATGAAACCAGCGTTCCATTTGAGGCTCGCGCGGGATACCATCATCTGTTCGAGCGTCAGGTGGCAAAGACGCCAAATGCGGTGGCGGTGCGTTTTGAAGCGCAGGTGCTGACGTATGCGGAACTCAATCAGATGGCCAATAGCATTGCCCGCCAACTGCAAGAAGCCGGTGTGGGTGTAGAGAGCCTGGTGGCGTTGTTATGCCAGCGTAGCCCGCTTTTTCTGGCCGCGGCAATAGCTATCTTTAAAGCGGGTGGCGCCTATCTGCCGCTAGATACGCGGGCGCCCATCAGTCGGCAGGCTCAGATATTGGCGCAGAGTCAAAGCAAATGGTTGCTCATTACATCTGATTTTGACGACACCAGCCGCGAGGTATGCGCGGCTTTATCTGACGATGCGCAACTGCACGTATTGCGTCTGGACGAACTGATCACGGCAAGTGCTTCCCAGGAGAATCTGACAGCGTCTGATTTAACTGCGGATGTGGGTGCGCGTCTGGCCTATGTCATTTATACATCCGGCTCGACCGGACTGCCCAAGGGGGCCATGGTCGAACAGCGGGGCATGATGAACCATATGCTGGCCAAGATCCGCGACCTGCGGTTAACCGCCGATGATGTGATTGCCCAAACTGCACCGCAAAGCTTTGATATTTCGGTCTGGCAGTTTTTTTCAGCGCTGATTTTGGGCGGCGTGGTACATATTTTCCCCGACCAGGTGGCCGCAGATCCGTTGGGCCTTTTGCAAGAGACGGCGGCGCAGGAGATAACGATTCTAGAAGTGGTGCCATCGCTCCTGCGCATGATGCTTGATGAACTGAGCGAAGGGGCGCCGGTGGACCTGCACAAGTTGCGCTGGATGATTCCAACGGGTGAGGCGTTGCCCCCAAACCTGGCGCGCCAATGGTTGCATTTCTGTCCACAAATTCCGCTTGTTAACGCCTATGGCCCCACCGAGTGTTCCGACGATGTGACGCACTATTTTGTGACTGAGCCGCCGGCCGCGAGCGTGGTAAACATGCCCATTGGGCGTCCGCTGATGAATATGCGCATGTACATTTTGGATGCCCATCGGCAGCCGGCGCCTATAGGCGTGGCGGGCGAACTCTATGTGGGTGGCATTGGCGTTGGCCGCGGCTATATTCATGACCCCGAGCGAACGGCGCAGGCCTTTGTGCCTGACCCCTTTAGCACGGACCCGCAGGCGCGCCTTTACAAAACTGGTGACAAAGCGCGCTATCTGCCTGATGGCAACATTGAATACTTGGGGCGTCTCGACTATCAAGTCAAAATTCGCGGTTTCCGTATAGAGCTGGGCGAGATCGAAGCCGTCCTTGAGCAACATCCGGCGGTTTATCAGGCAATCGTCATGGATCAAACCGACCCCACCGGCAACAAACGATTGGTTGCCTATGTGGCGCCCGCTGATGATGAGAGCGAAAGTCGCTTGACAACCAGCTATCTGCGCGCCTTTTTGAGTGAGAAACTCCCCGACTACATGACGCCATCTATTTTTATTACGCTGGCGCAAATGCCGTTAACGCCCAATGGCAAAGTTGACCGCAAGGCGCTGCCTGCGCCTACCGCGGCCACTTGGGGCGCTCAAAACGAGTATGTGGCTCCTCAAAACGAACTGCAAGCGCAATTGATCACTATCTGGGCTGGCGTACTGAAAGTTGACCCAGAAACTATCGGCATTATGCACAACTTTTTTGAGCTGGGCGGCCATTCGTTGTTGGGGGTCCAGATCATTGCTCGCGTGCGCAAAACCTTCCAGGTAGATTTACCCATTCGCGCCTTAATGGAAAACCCAACCGTTGCTGGCATGGCTGCGGCCATTGAGAACTTACCCGTTTTGCCTTCTGCTCCCCAAACAAAATTGGCCGTGGAGCTGGCCGATACCACCCGAGAGGTCATCAATTTATGATAGATTTGCAAGAATTGCTCGCACACCTGCATGCCAACAGCATCAAACTTTGGCTTGAGGATGAGCGCCTGCGGGTCAGCGCCCCAACCGGGGTTTTAACCGCAGAAATGCGCAACCAATTGACGTTCCATAA
>JACKBC010000041.1 GCA_020634755.1 Caldilineaceae bacterium
TGACAATGCCAAAGCGGTCATTCACTGCTTTGAGCACGGGCACAATGGCGTTGGTGGTGCAGCTGGCCGCAGAGATGAGTGACTCGTCTTCTGCCATGTCTGCATGATTGACGCCGTAGACAATGTTTTTTATGCTGCCTTTCCCCGGCGCGGTGAGCAGCACGGTGGAGACGCCCCGGGCTTGCAAGTGCAATCCCAGCCCGGCCTCATCACGCCATTTGCCGGTGTTGTCCACTACAACCGCGTTGTCGATGCCATGTTGTGTATAGTCAATTGTGTGGGGCGCATCGGCATAAATGAGCTTTACATAGTTGCCATTGGCAATAAAGGCGTTATTTTCCTCATCCAATTCAATGGCTCCCTTAAATGGGCCATGAACAGAGTCGCGGCGCAGCAGGCTGGTGCGTTTGTAAAGGTCATCGCTGCCGCCTTTGCGCACCACAATGGCGCGCAGCCGCAGTTTGTCTCCGCCGCCTGTGCGCTCAATCAGAATGCGCGCCAGCAGGCGGCCAATGCGCCCAAAGCCATAGAGCACTACATCACGCGGGGCGGTTAGCAGCGAGCATTTGCCTTGGGCAATCTGAAACAGCTTTGCGTATAAAAAGTCAACAATATCCATGTTGGCGGCAGCTTGCTGGTATTGGACCGTGAGCTTGCCCAGATCCACGCGGGCGGGCGCCAGGTCCATGGCGCTGAGCACCTGTAAGATGGGGAAGCTCTCTTGGACGGACAATTCACAACCCAAAAGGCGTTGCGCAAAGCGGTGCGCTTTGATCACGCCAATGGCCGATTCGCGCACGATTTTGCGTCCGTAAATAGAGAGAACGATCCCCTTTTCGCGATAGAGAAAGCCGATAAGCGGCAGCATGGCCTCGGCGACTTCTTCCTGTTTTTTCCATTCGGCTAGATAACGATCGGATAGATGCATACATATAACCCTTTGCAAAATAAGTACACCGCAACGGTGTTGACGAGATGGGCGTCAGTCTAATCTGTTGAATCCGACGCTATCTCTTGCGATTGCAATCTACTGACAATAGACCCTATTGGTGATCTACTGGCGCTCCGTAAGTTGCGTTTGTATTGCGATCTACTGAGATCACCTGGTAGTGAAAAAAGCCAGATTATAGCGCGATCGAAGAGCTGTATGTATTTCGATTGGTTGACAATAATATGATGCTGTATCGCGAGGCGGGATGTGGCCAACGTGAGGCAAATGGCGGGCGTGATGCATAGCCCGAGTGAAAGGCGTAGATGGGAAGCGTAGGGCTCCGCCGAACTATAACTCTACAGTCCGGCGGAGAGATTTGTGCGACAATCCATATCCCCAGCACTTTCGACGAAATGATGTAGGGAACGAGCTGAAGCCCCGGGGAGTTCAAGCCCAGATATGGGGTTGGATCATTTTACTTGGCAAGGCACATAGTCGTATCTCCCGCGGCGCCGCCACAGACCAGCGCGGCCGGTGACCACATGACGGAATAGGGCTCTGCGGCAGCCTCCGTGCGCTCAGCTTGCATCGGCAACTGCTGGCTGACGACCACGCCATTTTGATATTGAATGGTCAGCACAGGTGGAAAATCTGTCAATGAACTGGCCACAAATTCGCGATAGGATTCATCACGATTGGCCGCGCCCACCTCTTTCAATAGCAGCCCCATATTGGGAATCTGCCCGTTGATCCACCCCTGCACCACGCCCGTCACATCATAGGTAAATTGCTGATCGCTGCTGTGCGGTATGTTGAGACGGCCCAATTCCTCGGCCACAGCCGGCTGTGTATTCCAGGTAACATTACAAGCCAGCCAGGGGGCATTGACGCGATAGAGGCCAATGGCGCGCGTGCTGGTCGGTCTATCCAACGAGCCAATCAAATAGAGAGAAAGCTGCGCCCCTTGAATAATCGTTCGTTGCGGAATATCGGCCACGTTAAACTTGATCAGGCTGGCGTACCGATTACCGGCCACCATAGTCAGGGCATGGCAGTAGTTGGCATCCGGCGCTGTTAGATCGATCGCCGTCTCTTCCACTGTGTAAATTTCAGCGGGCAGCTTAATCGGCTCTTGCTTCAACACAACGGGCAGATGGACAAGCCGGTCGTCACGCACGGCAATACGCACCGAAGCCGTAGTGGCCAAATTCCCCGTGTCGGAAATGAGCACCGACACGGTGGGAGAACCGGTAAAGCCTTGCTGGGGCGCAATGTTGAGATAGCGGTTGTCATCCAGCGAAACGCCGGCGCTGATGGGCGTTGTGCTGGCCAGTGTGTAGGTCAGCACTTCAGCGGGATCTTGCATATCAATGGCATAGGACCAAAGGTCAATCTGCCCAGTGCTTTGGCCGTTTTGTTGCAATGTTTGGCGCGGAATGGCGGCCACATATGGCGCTGTATTGCCGGCGGCACAGGTGTAAAATTGCACATCGTCCACAAACCAGCCCCAATGACCAACCCCAATATCCGTGCCTACGCGGAAGCGAAAACGCACACTTTTTTGGGCTAACGTGCTCAGATCTAGCTTGCTGAGCAGAAAACCGCGGCTGCTGTCTACAAAGGCTTGGCGACCGCCCAGGGGATTTTCGGTCGTGGTGATGATCTGGTCAACGTAGCCATTGGTGCTGAACAGCGTGCGCGCATCCTGCCAGGAAGCGCCATTATCCGTGCTGTACTCCACCACGCCACCATCATAATAGCTAGGTCCATCACCAAGCCGTTCGCTCCCCGTCTCAAAATCCCACATGTGGCGGAAGGCCAGCCAAGCGTTGGCCGGCAGCGCCATGCTGCGCGTCATGGCGATGACCGAGTCGGATTTTTCGTCGTGGTCGTCACCCCACAGGCTTTGCAGGCCGCTGGCGGCATTGCGCACGTTGACCTTGGAAGGAGCGTCGTTGTCGGTGGAGGGGTAGAACCAATTGCTGCGCCCCACAATGGATTGCGCCCGCCAATTGCCGCTGTCCAGATGTTCCATGTCGTCCCAAAAGAGCAGCTGGGCCGATTGACCTGTTGGGCAGAGCGGCTGTTCGACGGGCGGATTGCACTGTCCCAGCTTCATTTCGACGGCCTCAACCACATCGGCCACGGTCTGCTGTTCAGCGGTGCTAAAGTTGAGACTGATGCTGGCCTGTATCAGCGCGTCGGCTAGATCCATGTAGCTGCTGCTGGAAGTGAGGTGATTGGTCAGCGCTTCATAATAAAGTTGGGCCGTTTTGGCCAGCCCCATGCCGGTGATGGTGTGGCCATTAAACGCACCGCCATCGACCAGCAAAAAAGCCGCCTTATTGTTGACGCCAGAATTGGTATGTACGCCGCCCTGGTCGGACTCGTCACAGGCGTAATTGGCGCTCAACATGCGGTCTGGGTCATCGTAAATCGGCGGGTTGGCCATATTGCGGATGGCGCCGCTGCTGGTATTTTCGCCCATCTGCCATTTGACTGCCGGCGCATCATTGCCGGCGCCATTGGTTTGGTCAATAAACTCGCCAAATAGATCGGCCAGCGATTCATTAATGGCGCCACTCTGATAGGAGTAAAACAGGTTTGCCGTATGTTCAATCAGCGCGTGCGATAATTCATGGGCCACCACATCATCCGCGGCCGCATAGCTTTCGCCAAAGACTAGTTGCTGACCATCCCAAAATGCGTTGTTGTAGGGACAATTTTCCGTAAAACAGACGCGCACAACGCCCACCAATGGCGCGCCCGCGTTATCGTATGAATCACGGCCAAAACGGGATTGCAGAAAATCGTAAAAGTCGCCCATATAGTCATAGACCAAATCGACATCGGCAATGCCGGCGGCCGGTCGATTTTCTGTGCGTATGGGGGTAATGCCGGGCAGCCCCAACGTGGTGTTGTTGGCATGGTCGTAGACCACGCGGTTTTTGTATTCCATGCTCAACGGCGCCTGAAAGAGAATGAGGCCGCTGTGGGCATCCACCAGCACCCATTCGTTGACGCGCCGCGTCTCGTCATGCACCGTGACGCGCCAGACCAGCTGGTTGACGTTGGGTAACCGGTCATCCAGCAGCACAGGGTTGTAAAGCCACAATTCGGCGGCGGATGTCGTCAAGGCGGAGGCGTCCATTTGGGCATGTTTGGCCGTGCTTTGTAGAACCACGATCTGTGCATCTGCATCAGAAATGGTCGGTGAGGTGTCAACCTGCTGCTCCGGGGCCAGTTCCCCATTGGCAGAGAGCACGCTGGCGCCGCGATTGTGCACAATCAGCTCACCGCCAATCACCGGGATCTGGTTATATGTTTGTTGAAAGCGCGTCACCGTGCGCCCGTCTGCCAAGGCAGATGCTCGCCGCACGGTCAGATCGCGTCGCGGGTTCTGAACGCCAAAGGCCGCGCCATATTGCGCTAGAAATGCGTATGCAATTTCTGTAGCTGACTGGGTAGCCGCCGCCGCAACTTGATATTCTTGGCCGGCGGCAAAGCGCATAAAGCTCACTTGGCCAGTGCCCGGGTGATAGGTTACATAAGGCGCATCGGGTGAGTCGGTCTGTTGTATAGGGGCCAATAGGGCTGGCTCTGTACGCGCCAGGACTGGAGGGGGCAAGAGTGAGAACAAGAGGGCCAAAATGAGCGCAAACGGGGCAAAATTCCGGTGTGGCGACATGGGGGAAACTCCTTTATTGTATGGATTGCGTTGTGAATAATAGAAAACTTGAATAATGGCCATTGTGCAGCGCACAGAGCCGTTATTCAAGTCCGATCAAGATTGGGTTCAGGATGTATGGGGTAAAGTTTTAAGGGCTGTGGGCGGGTAATACCTCACGCACGACGTAGATGGGCTTTTTCTGGCTTTCGTGATAGGTGCGAATGATCATTTCGGCAATCAACCCCATGGTGACAAGCTGCACGCCAACCATGATCAGCAGTGCGGCCAACAGCAGCAGCGGGCGTCCGCCAATATCCTGCCCTTCGGCAATTTTGACAAAAGTCAGATAGAGCCCGGTTAACAGGCCCAAGCCAAAAAAAGCCAGCCCCACGCCGCCAAATACATGGAGCGGGCGCGTCGAGTAGCTGCCCAAAAACCAGACCGTGATGAGATCGAGCACGACGCGCACGGTGCGCCCAATGCCATATTTGGATGAGCCAAACTGGCGGGCGCGATGATTCACCGGCACTTCGGTCACGCGCCCGCCAATCTGTGCAGCCAGCGCCGGCATAAAGCGGTGCAGTTCACCATAGAGCCGCACCTCTTTCAGAATATCCCCGCGATAGGCCTTGAGCGAACAGCCGTAATCGTGCAGTCGCACATCGGTCACGTTAGAAATGAGCCGATTGGCCAACACCGAAGGCAAGCGCCTGTCCAGCAGCCGATCCTGCCGGTCTTTGCGCCAGCCGCTTACAATATCAAAACCGGCGTCGATCTGCGCCATCAGCTTAGGAATATCGGCCGGATCATTTTGCAGATCGGCGTCCATGGTAATCACCACATCGCCGCGGGCATGATCAAAACCGGCCGCAAAGGCGGCGGTCTGGCCAAAGTTACGCCGCAAGCGGATCACGCTCAGGCGACTGTCCCGTTGCGCCAAATCGGCCAGCAGCTCATAGCTGCGGTCGCGCGAACCATCATCCACAATGATAATTTCGTATGGATGACCATATGACTCCAGCGCCGCGGTCAGGCTTTGGTGGAGTGCAGGGATGCTCTCTTCCTCGTTATAGAGTGGAATGACAACCGAAATGTCGGGTTGGTCAAATTGTTGCATTGTATGTCAGTATATTCATGAATTTCAGGCTGCGCTCACGGCAACGGCCGGTCTCTGTTGACCAAACTGGGTCGCTTTTTCAAAAGCGCGCGCCAGTTGCAAAACGCCAAAATCGTCTTGATGGCGGCCCACAATTTGTACGCCCACGGGCAGCCCTTCCGGCGTAAAGCCGCACGGCACAGAGATGGCGGGCAGCCCCAAGGTGGAGATAAAGTAGCAGCTTTTCATCCAGTCGATGTACGTCTCCATCTGCACACCATTGATCTCGGTGATGTACTCTTGCGTAATGTCAAAGGGCGGCACTTGGCTCACTGGCAGAATCAGATATTCATATGTGTCCATAAATTCGCGCACGCGGTGATAGAGCGCCGTGCGCTTGACTTCCGCCTGCCCCAGTTGGGGGCCGGTCAGCCGTTGGCCCGCCTCCACGTTCCATATGACCGTCTCTTTAAAGTGATCGCGATGTTTTTCCAGCAAGGGGCCATAGCTCAGCGCAAAGCTCCACGCCCGCCATACTTTGAAGACTTCATCGGCGTCGCTGAAATCGGGTTCGGCTTCTTCCACAATGCAGCCCAAATCGGCAAAGACATGGCGTTGCCCATCAAGCACAGCCGTGACGCGCGCATCCACCGGGAAGCTGGCCAGGTCCTGGCTCCAGGCAATTTTGACGCCGCCAAAGTCGCGGTCCAGCGAATGGCGGAAGCGTTCACCCGGCTCGGCAATGGCAATGGGCGAACGTGCGTCTGGGCCGGCCATTGCGCTTAGCAAGAGCGCCACATCTTCCACCGTGCGCGCCATGGGGCCTTTGACCGGAATGGAAAACCAGCCCAGGGCCGAGGGCCAGCTTGGCACGCGGCCCGGCGAGACGCGGAAGCCAACCACGTTGCAAAAGTTGGCCGGGTTGCGCAGCGAGCCGCCCATATCGCTGCCGTCGGCAATGGGGATCAAGCCGCAGGCCAGCGCCACGGCGGCGCCGCCGCTGCTGCCGCCACAGGTTTTGGTCAAGTCATACGGGTTATGCGTTGCGCCAAAAACCTCATTGAAAGTCTGCGATCCGGCGCCAAATTCAGGCGTGTTGGTCTTGCCAATGGTAATGGCCCCGGCCTCATGCAGCCGCTCCACAATCAGGGCATCCACCTCGGGCACAAAGTCTTTAAAGAGCGGTGACCCATATGTGGTACGAATGCCTTTCGTCTCAACCAGATCTTTGTGCGCCACGGGCAGCCCATGCAGCGGACCGACATCCTGGCCGCGCGCCAGGGCCTCATCGGCAGCGGCAGCGGCTTGCATAGCGCGCTCCGGCAGCAGGGTGACAATGGCATTGACGGCCGGATTCACGCGCTCAATCTGCTGGAGATGGGCTTCCATTACTTGGCGCGCGGAAAGCTCTTTGCTGCGGATTAGACTGGCCAGTTCGGTGGCGGTTTTGAAACAGAGGTCATCGTTCATTGCATGTTCCCTTCCGTGAGCATTGCCATTGGCGGCGTCCAGCCCCAGTCTGCGCACAATGGGTTGGATTTACGCAAGCCTGGAATCAGCTAGGCACAACCACCATCATACAAGTTGTGAATGATTTGCTTATAGCGTAGTGCATTTAAGATTCTTGTGCAAACTGCACAGGCTAATGGGTGGCGAAATTGCACAATCTGACGATGGTGTCCATAGGGGGAAATTAGATAGAATGGTACACTGGCGTATTATGATTTGCAATAGTAACCATGTTACTTTGTATGTTATATTATCTTCAGCTTCAAAGAGGAAGGATGCTCGGTAGATGACGATTCAGCATAGACCTGAACAGTTGGAGCGAGTGAATGAAATCATTCAACGCAATGACATTCGCTTTGTCCGCTTACAATTCAGCGATATTATCGGCGTGAGTAAACAGGTGACCATCCCCATTGAGTATTGGGGACGTGCCGTTGAAGTGGGTATTTGGTTTGATGGCAGCTCTGTAGAAGGGTTTGCCCGCATTGCCGAAAGCGACATGTATTTGATCCCCGATCTGGACACCTTTTTTGCCATTCCGTGGGAGCTGGAACTTTCTACGGCTCAGGTCACATGCGATGTGTTTACGCCAGAAGGCGAGCCATTTCAGGGCGACCCGCGCTTTATCCTCAAGCGACAAATGGAGCGCGCTGCCCACATGGGCTTTGACTATCGGGTTGGGCCAGAGCTGGAGTTTTTCCTCTTTAAGCCACATGCGGATGGTCAACTGCTGCCCTTGCAGCCCCATGACAAAGCGGGCTATTTTGATGTGAGCACCGACCTGGCGTTGAGTACGCGTCGCCAGATGGTGGATGCGCTACAATCTCAGGGCATTGGCGTCAATGCCGCTCATCACGAGGTGGCCTACGGTCAGAGCGAGATCGACATTGAGTACGATTCGGCCGTGGTCACGGCGGATAATGTGATCACCATGCGGCTGACGCTAAAGGCCATTGCCCAGAAAAATGGTCTGCACTGTAGCTTTATGCCCAAGCCCATTGCCGGCATCAACGGTTCTGGAATGCACGTGCACCAGAGCTTGTGGCACATTAACTCAGACGAAACAGCCATGTACGACGCCCATAACGAATATGGGCTCAGCCAGACCGCGCTGCAATTTGTGGCGGGCCAGCTGCATCACGCCAAAGCGCTGTCGCCCATTGTGGCGCCGCTGGTAAATAGTTATAAACGGCTTGTACCTGGCTATGAAGCGCCAGTCTATCTTTCCTGGGGACGCACGAATCGCAGTGCCCTCATCCGCATTCCGCGCATTATTCCACAGCGGCATCAGGCCACGCGCTGCGAATTGCGCTGCCCGGACCCCAGCGCCAATCCGTATCTGGCTTTTGCCGTCATGCTGGCCGCGGGTCTGGACGGCATTGAAAATGGCATGACGCCACCACTGCCCATGGAAGAGGATCTATACCAGTTTGACAGCGCACGCTCTAATCTGGAGGTGTTGCCGGGCGATCTAGGAGCCGCGCTGGAAGCATTAATGCATGACGAGACCATTCAGAATGCGCTGGGACAGCACGTTTTTGAGCGGTATGTGGAAGCCAAACGGCTGGAGTGGAACGATTACCGGGTCTATGTGAGCAGTTGGGAGCTGGATCGTTATTTGGGCGTATTTTAGCCGCGTATTTTGCTCGTTCTTCATATTTAGGACGTACGCACGCCTAGCGTAAAATCTCAGGTTGGCCCTGCTGCTCTCTCCTGGCAAATCACGGGCGCTGCGTAAGTTATGACATGGTTCTCTAGATTTGGCGGCGCGCAACATGGCGCAGATAGGCAATTTCTCCCTGTACAATTGTCGCCGCTACCTCAAGCGTATTTTCTTCCAATAGCACGAGATCGGCGCGATAGCCAGGCAAAATAGCGCCGATTTCGTGATCCACTTTTATGGACATGGCTGGGGTGCGGCTGGAAGTGGGCCACAGCTCGGCCAAAGATTGATCGGCCGCGGCCAGAAAATTGGGCAGCGCTTTGTCCATGGTCAACACGCTGCCGGCTAGCGTTCCGTCGGCCAATCGACATTCCCCTTCGTGCACAAACACATCCTGTCCACCCAGCGAATATTGTCCGTCTGGCAAGCCGGCGGCGCGCATGGCGTCGGTGATCAGCACGGTGCGGTCAGCGCCCTTGCAGCGGGCCAGAATATTCATGGCTGCTGGATGTACGTGGATTGTGTCGGCAATGAGTTGCGCGTATACGCGCGGGTCGCTGAGCGTAGCGCCCAATGCGCCGGGGCGGCGATGGTGCAATCCGCTCATGGCATTGTATGTGTGGGTGGCTTGCTGCACGCCCAGGGCGATGGCCGCCTGGCACTGCTCATAGGTGGCGGCCGTATGGCCATAGACCGTAATGATGCCCCGGCGCTGCGCGGCTTCAATCAGGGCAGCCGCCGCCGGCTGTTCGGGCGCCAGCGTGATCATGCGCACGGGACCAGCGCTGGCCAGCGTTTCAAATTCGTGCACGTCTGGTGGGCGAATCTGGTTGGCGGGTTGTGCACCGGGAAATTGAGGGCTGATGAAGGGGCCCTCTAGGTGAATGCCAAGCATGCGCGCGCCGCGCGCTGCCGCTGTCGTTAGCGTCTGCTGTAGGGCAATGGCGCGGGATACCCCGTCAACAGCCGCCAATGTCTCTGCCGGTGAGGCCGTCATGGTGGTGGGCATAAAAGATGTAACGCCGTGGCCGGCAAAGAAACGAGCCATTTCGAGCAGGCCATGTGGATCGGCGTCCATTACGTCTCGCCCCATGGCGCCGTGGACGTGAATATCCACAAAGCCCGGCAGTACGTAACAGCCGTCGGCGTTTAGCGCATCGGGTGCTGGCTGCGCAGTCGTCGAGACAGAATCGATGCGCCCCTTAGCTATGTGCACATCTGCCACGTAAAAGCCTGCGGTTGCGCCGGTTGGGTCCGCACTACGGGACGACACTGGGGGCATGGAAATAAATTCAGCGGGTAATTTGCCGTGTCGAATCGTCAAGGGCTGCATGATGATTATAGAATATTCATTTCTTTTTTAGTTTTTCCGCGGCCGGCAACCAAAGCGTAAATTCGCTGCCAACCCCTTCCTGGCTAGATACTTCCAACTGGCCGCCATGCAGCGTTGCGACATGATGCACCAGCGCCAGGCTCAGACCGGCGCCGGGCTCCGTGCGGTCGCTGCGGTCGCCCTGCTCAAAGGGGCGCGAGAGTGCTTTGACCGTATTGGGCGGAATCCCCATGCCTTCATCGCGCACGCACAACCCCACATACGTTTCGCCAAGCGGTTTGGCCGAGACCCAGATCTTTTTGGATGCTGGGCGGCGATAACGGATGGCGTTATCCACAATGCGTTTGATGGCCTCATGCAAAAGCTCAGGTTCACCGATTACCATAAGGTCCTGATTGTCTGGAGAGATATCAACCGTCAGCCCGGCTTTGGTCAAAGCAACGCGTGAATCGTCGACAACATTTTGGATAATTGTAATCGCGGTCAGGGATTCCAGTTCATCTGGTTGCATCTCGCGGCTTTGCAGTTCGGCCAACATCAGAAAGCTCTCAATCAGCCGCTGCAAACGATGTCCTCCTTCCAAAATACCGGCGGTTGCCGTGCGCAATCCTTCTAGATCAATCTCCTGCTCCATAATATCTTGCAGATATTCGGCAAAGCCCAAGACAAATGTGAGCGGTGTGCGGAATTCATGTTGCAATGTGGCTACGATCTGGTTGCGCAGAACATCCAGCTGCCGGCTCATTTCATATTCCATGTCGCGCTGGCGACGAAGGGCGTTGCGAATGGCCAGGATTAAATCCTGCTCATCGACCGGCTTGGTCAGATAATGTTCAATGCCAATGTCAAATGCTTTGCGTTGATCCGTTGTCGATGTGAGTGCAGTCAGGAAAATGAAGGGGCGCGTGCGTAATTGGGGCTCGCTACGTGTGTGCCGCAGCAATGTGTAGCCATCCATGCCGGGCATCATAATGTCGCACAAAATCACGTCCGGCAAGCTGCCGCTCATGGAATCAAGCGCTTCCTGGCCATTGGCTGCCGAGCGGACTTCATAGTTGTACGATTCTAAGATTTCGCACAGCGCCATGTTGAGGTCGGCGTTGTCCTCCACAACAAGAATCGTTTCTTTATTCCCAATTACCAAGTTTTCATGATTACTCATTTCGTACTAAATCCCCGCTTATTTAGGCTCTTGAGGATTTGAGGGGGTAACGTCCCCGGCACTCGATCTCGTCTGCCGAGTCATTTTGTGGAAAGTGCCGGGGACATGGACTGTCAGCCCCTATGAGATCCGGTTGAACCTTTATTGAGAATCAGTAGATCGCAAATGGCAAGCAATCGCGTCGGATTCATCAATCGAGACTGACGCCTGGAGCGCCAATACCGTTGCGATGTACAGATAATTTAAAACCTGTATGATGGCGGTTGTGCGCCGCACAGAGCCATCATGGAATGAAAAGACCTGTATGATGGCGGTTGTGCGCCGCACAGAGCCATCATGGAATGAAAAGAGCTAGTAAGCGTTCAGAAATAAGTTGGCTACCAAACCTGTCAGGTCTCGAAGACCTGACAGGTTTAAATCTACAAGTTATTTTTGAACGATGACTTACGCAAGCCAGGCGCCAGAGTTGCTAAGCCTGCTATGCTGTTCGCTCCTGGCGATCCGCCGGCACTGCGTAAGTCGTGTAATTGATGTTTCCAATCAATGACGTTTAGATTTCAATATGGTAACGCCCAAAGGCGGCAGATTGATGGCGGCGGAAAATCCACAGCTTTGCCAGGCAAAATTATCGGCCCAAACCCCGCCGTCATCGGCATGAGCCACCCCGCTGCTGTTCTGGACGCCGCTGCCGCCATATTGACCCCAGTCGCTATTTAGAATTTCGCTGTATTCACCACCCAAAGGTAAACCAACTCGATAATTAAGATGCGGTTTAGGAGTGAAATTACAGATAAAAACCAAAAGCTCGTTGGGATCTGCGGCGCGGCGGGCAAAGCTGACAACAGAATTGTCCACATCGTTGATGTCAATCCACTGAAAACCATTCCAATCGAAATCTACCTGGTGCAGCGCGGGCTCGTGCTGATACAGTTGATTCAAATCTTTAAGAAATTGTTGTAGCTGGGCATGTTGCGGCGTTTCTAAGAGATGCCAATCCAAACTTTGCGCTTCGTTCCATTCACGCCACTGGCCAAACTCGCCCCCCATAAAGAGCAACTTCTTGCCTGGATGCCCATACATATATGCATAAAGTGCCCGCAAATTGGCAAACTTCTGCCACAGATCACCAGGCATTTTGTCTAGCATAGAGTGCTTAAGATGAACCACTTCGTCATGGCTAAAGGGGAGCAGGAAGTTTTCTGAAAATGCGTACATCAAGCTAAAGGTGATCTGGTTGTGGTGATAGCGACGATAGACGGGGTCTTTTTCAAAATAGCTCAACATATCGTGCATCCAGCCCATATTCCACTTTAGATCAAAACCGAGCCCTCCCGCATAGGTGGGGCGCGTGACCATGGGCCAGGAGGTGCTCTCTTCGGCAATGGTCAGCGCGCCCGGCGTTTCGGCGTGGACCACTTCATTAAAGCGGCGCAGGAAATCAATGGCCGCCAGATTTTCGCGTCCACCATATTGATTGGGTATCCAATCCCCACCCTCGCGGGCGTAATCTAAATAGAGCATGGAAGCCACGGCGTCCACGCGCAAGCCATCCAGATGATATTCCTTGAGCCAAAACAGGGCGCTGCTCAGCAAGAAATTGCGCACTTCATTGCGCCCAAAGTTGAAGATTTTGGTGCCCCACTCGGTGTGTTCGCCCTGTCGTGCATCGGCATGCTCATAGAGATGCGTACCGTCGAAAAATGAGAGGCCGTGCCCATCTTTGGGAAAATGGGCCGGCACCCAATCCAAAATGACCCCAATGCCGCGCTGGTGACAGTGATCTACAAAATATTTGAAATCATCGGGCGTGCCAAAGCGGCTGGTGGGCGCAAAGTAGCCCACGGTCTGGTAGCCCCAGGAGCCGTCAAAAGGGTGCTCAGTAATGGGCAACAATTCAATATGTGTATATCCCATTTCCACCACATAATCCACCACCTGCGTGGCCAGATCGTGATAGGTTAAGAAGCCATTGTCCTCCGGCACGCGCCGCCAACTGCCTAAATGCAGCTCGTAAACGCACATGGGCTGATCCAACCGCTGCATCTCGGGGCGCGCCGAAACCCAGTCGGCATCGCCCCATTCATACTTTTGCATGTCCCAAATGCGCGAAGCCGTTTTGGGGCGCACTTCGGCAAAGAAGCCATATGGATCGCTTTTATCGATCTCATAGCCCAACTGGTGCGATTTGATCGAGTATTTGTATTCGCTCCACTCCACCAGATTGGGAACGAATATTTCCCAAATGCCACCCTCGCTGCGGCGCGACATGGCGTGGGTTCGATTGTCCCACGAATTAAAAGGACCCACGACGCTAACGCGCTGTGCATTGGGCGCCCACACGGCAAAGTTGACCCCGCGCACTTGTTCCGTCTGGCCCGCCACATCCGGCGTAATCGTGCGGAAGTGGGCCCCCAGTTTTGTGTATGCTTGGGTAAAATTGCCTTCGCCATAGAGATGCAGATCAAAATCGGTCAGATAAAACGGAAAGCGATAGGAATCTTCAATTTCGTGCTTGTCATCTTGATGGTCGACCAGGATCAGCCGATAGGCAAAGGGCGCGCTGCGTTCAGGCAAAAGCAGCTCGTAAAAGCCGGCTTTGTGCAGCTTACGCATGGGGTAGCGAGCATCACCGGCCACGTCATAAACATACACTTCCTTATCCAATGGCCGAAAAGCACGCACCACAATCTGATTTTGCGCAGCGTTCGCTTTCCACACATGCATGCCCAACACCGTGTGCGGCGCGCCATGATAACCGCCAACAATGGCGTCAATCTCCGTCCATTCCAGCGTGCCGGAATCGAGAGGCTCTGGCGTTGACTGCGCTGATTTATTTGTTGTTGGCTCCGATGGTTTGTTTGTTAATGCAGTGCTCATCTTCCCCTCTTATTTTTTCGCGTTTTGTAACCCGTTGAACAGAAACTCGGTCGCTACCACATCCCAACTCATGCCGCGGGCGATGGCCTGACCGCGGTCCAGCAGCACTTGCATTTCGGCTTGCGACTTGGGCAGCCGCTCGAAAATAGTCTCTGCCACACCTGCTGCATTGGCGCTTTCGATCCAATCGCGCGTCCCACCATCAATGTTGAGTGCATCATACGGACTGTTGAGCCAGAAGCCATCGGGCAGCCGCACATAGTCCGCCACCACCAAATTGGGCGCATTTTCCAACCCCGCTGCGGCCTGTTCCACAAAGCCCACGCAGCCACATACGCTGCTTACACAGCAGAGTGACCCAAAGGTCAGCGGTTCCACTTGGGCAATGCCAAAGGGCTCGTAAATGCTCTGCCCAAATTCCAAATCGCTGCCGCGGCGGATGTCCATAAACTCCATGTCAGCGGGCATGCGCTGACCGCAGCGGTCCTGGCTCCAGCCAAACTGATTGACAAAGACGACCCGGCTATGGCTGGCGCGCTGGTTAAAGGGTTCGACCACGTTGAAAAAGTAGGGCGCTTCGGCGTCAATTAGGTCGCCATTGTCGCCACGGTGCCCCACTGGCCAACCATACTGCTGCTCCCAGGCGTAGACCCACTCCGAGCGCCGCCCAGCCGGCACGCTGGTACTCAATACAAAGAGCACGGCGCGCTTATCCTCTTGCGCCAGCATCCGGTCTAGATGTTCCATGACGCGCATGTCGCGCCAAAGCGATTTGGAATAGACCAGGCGCGTCACATGCGTAAACACATAATCGGGAATATAGCCCAGTAAATTCTCGCAATATTTTTGCAATCGCCGCTTGGATTCTAGCTTTTCGGCCAGCGACGTGTTGGTGCTGGGGATGCCGTTGTAGACCAGATCGATATTGGCATGGGTAAAACCATCGCCCAAAAAACGCAGCTCATCCACCACCAAATCGCCCACGGCAAAGATGTTGTCACAGCGCACGGCCTGCTTGATCATTGGGTGCTTAAAGAGATCGTCCTGGTTGCCGAAGAGGCTTTCCAGCGTCAGATTCCACTCTTGGGCCTTAAAAAGCGTGTTGTAAAAACGAGTGTCGTGGCCGCTGTGTTCCTCGACCAGTCGACGCGCCGTGGCCGTCTCATGGGCATAGAAGATGGTGCGCCACTGGTTGGGCTGCGTCATTTGAGCAGCAAATACCAGCGGCAGTCCAAGCCATTCATGGGCAATAATAAATTTGTCGTTGGCGTCCAGATCATCCCCGACGCCCAGCGCCATCAGCGCGCCAAAAAGAGGCGGGGCTATGTCCAGGTAAAGATTGAGCTCTGGGTTCCAGCCGTAGCGAGCGCAATCAAAGCCATAATTTTGCCAAATGTGATGGCGAAACGTATCCATCTGCTGGCGGTTGGGGCTGGTCACATCGACGAGCAGTACCTCATGTTCATGGCGCCCGAAGCGCCGCCGTCCATATAAAATGGCCACTTCAAAGGTCTGTTCTACCTGCTGCAGCGCCAAACGCGTCTCTTCGGGTACACCATCAAAAATGGCTTGCAGACTGCCATAGTGAATCTGCAAGCCATTGCGCGGACTGAGCAAACGCTCCATCTCAGTAGCGTCGCGCCCATTCATCGGCCCTGCCAAAATGGTGCGCGTCACGCGCTCATTATAAGCATCGGCGCCCAAAAGCCCATCCAGCACCGCGCCGATCCCACCCACTTTTACACCCGCTTCATGGGTGGCATGCACAATTAAAGGAATTTGCGAAGAAGCCATAAAGTTATTCATCAAGGTAGTGTACCAGCCCGCCATTGGCGCATCCGATCCAGACGCCGCCGTCCTGATCGACCAAAATGCTGGTGACATGTTGAGTGGGCAAATTGTCCTGGCTGGTAAATTGCTCCCAGGCCAGCCCGTTGAAATGATAGATGCCGTTGTCCGCCGTGCCTATCCAGGCGGACCCGATTTTCACCCACGGCAATGGCCGTGATCTGGGTGGCGCCGATGGGGCGGATGGAGGTGGCCCGCTCATTACTAAAGCGAGCCACACCACTGTCGGTTCCCACTAGAAGCGAACCATCGGCGTCCTGCGCCAGAGCTGTGATTGTATTGCTGGGTAGATTGGCATTGCTACGATTGTAAACCTGAATTTGATTCTTGTCGAAACGCAGTAACCCTCCACCACCGGTGCCAATCCAGACAATGTTGCCGGGACTGCTGCGGTCGGTTAACAGGGCCGTAATTTGATTGTTGGGCAGGCCCTCGGCTTCGGTCAAGCTGAAGAATGCATCCCCATTAAAAATGCTTAATCCCTGCTCCGCCCCAAACCAAACGCGCTGCGCCTTATCAATCGTCATGGCCTGGATGATGCCGCCTGCCAGCCCATCCACTGTAGAATAGCTGCTCCAAGTAGCGCCATCGTAATACCCCGCGCCGTCTGCCCCAAACCAAATACCGCCCTTGCCATCCGGCAGCAATACGCGGATGTCATTGCTAAACAGGTCGCTGTTGATCTGCGCAAAGCGCTGCACGGCAGAAACGTCTGTGCTCGTCCCATTTTGTCCGATAGTGGCGAGCGCACTTGGATCGATCTGCTGCACGCCACCGTTGCTGGCCAGCCAGATCATGCCGTTTTCCGCCTGGGCCATGGAGCGAACTTGATCGCCCAATAGCGGCTCATCTGCCAGAGCAAATGCTTGCCAGCGATCGGCGCAAAGCGGCTGAAACCGCTGCCCGCCGTTGTATAATAGAGCTCCTCGCCAGACTGGCCTTGCCAAATGGATAAACTGGTGAGCGGTCCTTGGACCAGCCCGTTCTGCTGACGTGGGTTATAGGTTGCGTCGCGGATACAGCGTTCGGTTTGTGGATCAAACTGGCAAATCTGTACGTCTGCGGATGCGACCCACAGCGTGCCGTCGCTGGCTGCGGCCACCCCGGTCAGCGCCCCATCGGGAAATGCTGAATCCGCCACAGAGTCCGCATTGAACTCCTGCCATTCGCGCTCGCCATCTACGCTGGTTACCCGCCACAGGGAGTTTGCCGCCGTGAGCCAAATAGAACCATCAGCATCCGTCGTCAACGCCTCTACAGACGCAGCGGCGGTGGACTGTTCTGGCTGCTGTATAAAGTGACATCACCATCCTCTACGAGCGCAACTCCGGCATCGCCGCCCACCCAGACTTGGGCCAGGGCATCGTCAGCCGTCAGCGCATGGATCGGGCCAATTTCATCCAGGCCAATGTAGGACCATTCGGCGGCATTGGCGTCAAAAATATCAAGCCCAATCCAGCGCATACAGAACACATCTGCATTGCAATAGAGCGCACGTACATTGTCAAACGACATGGGGCTGTTGGCGCTGTTGAGCGTGCGCCAGCCGCCGCTGCGCAGATCAAAAACCTGCAAACCGGCTACGCTACCAAAGACCACGCCCAACGTCGCAATGGGACAATACGCAGCTGCGGTGATGGCGTTGCTGCTCAAACCGTCAATGTTCGTAAATTTGCTGGCCTGGCCGCTTTGCAGGTTCCAAGCCACCACGCCACCGTCACTGGCCGCCCAAACCGTCTGCCCCTCACCGATTACGGCATTGACGTAATTACCGTTGGAAAGTACCTCCCATTGCGGCGTGGAGACCGGTACGGGTGTCACCGTAGGCGAAAGCGTAGGCGTAGGTGAGCGTGCTGATGTCGCTGTACCGCGCGGTGTCGCGAGGCGAGTAGATGTGGCAGTTGTGCCAGCCGACAAAGATAGCCCCGTGGACGCTGGTGTTGGCGTTGCTACTGGCGTTGTGGCGTCACTGCTGGTTGGCGTTCTCATGGCGCAGGTAGCTGTGGCGGTCTCGGCGCCGGGCACAAGAGAGTTTCGCACAATTCAACGACACCTCTGTTAAATGCGGCTACATGGGCTGTCGGCGTTCCTGGTCGGCGCAATGCCCGCGAAGATCTGGTTTGGCCCCACTGGCCGCGCCGCCGCTAAAATCAGCGGCAAACGGTTCCCCACAGCATCGTCAGCGATTGGAAATATCGGCTGCTGTCCACGCAAATTGACTGTTGTAACAGGGGCGCTTCGATTATCCTTTCAGGTTGTCATGAGCGGCAAAGAAGTCTACAAATTGGGCAAAGATGGCGTCCAGGCTGCTGGTCGAACCAGAGACGAATTGGCCTGGCGGGCCGCTGAACGGGTGATCCAATAAGCGGGTCGCGTCGATGTACACCATGTGACCATTGCTGCGTGCTTCTATTGCGCAATCCGGGCATGGGTGGAAGTCACGAAACCGCCAAAAGTAGTCCTCCTCCACCGGTCAAAGGGCAATCAACGACACTGCGGCGCACCGGCGTGGAGTCCGGTAACGTGGCGACCGGTAGGTCGGCCCGTGGCTCGTGGGCAGCGCCAACGCATCGGTCAATACGCTTTGCGCCACGAGCGCCGGCGCCGCGGTGGGCGTCATGGCTTCCGGTGGCTGTGGGGCAGTTGCAGTCGCGTTTTGTGATGGCTCTGTAGGCGTGAAGGTGGGCGTCGGTATAATCAGCGCCACCGCGGCATTATCGCGAATGGCCAGCCCAATCACGGTAACGAGCGCAACGAGAAGCAACATGGTGATGGTGGCAGAAATCATGCGGAAGGGCGCCGATTGCACTCGGTCTACTCCTTTGCAGCGTTCGTAAAGTTCAGTGGGCAAATTAGAAAAATAATGCAGCTATCCGCGGGGATTGTATCACCATAATGCAGTTGTTTTCAAACAGGGGCTTGTGCCATCAGGAAAACCCTGTGGGGAAAACTAAAATGAGGACTCCCCAGCAAAGCAGGAGCCCTCATATATAAACGGCAAAACGGGAGCAAACTTTCGGCTCTACCGTTTTGCGCGGCTATCAAGGTGGAGCCGCCATGAATCTGATGTCAGATAAAGTAACATCAGATTCTGACGGTTTGTTTGGTCAATTTTTGGCGGCTTCCAAATTCAGGAGAAATAACGCACAAACTAACAATAAAAAGACTAGGGCCATCTCGGGTTGTTGAAACATATAACGCATCCAAACATGATTTCGTGGGTTAATTGCTTACATAGAGTTAATCGCAGCAAATCGCAATCATAAGTTTGGAAAATTGTTTCAATTTACGAGATGTATTGGCGCATCACGCAGGCGCTTGCGCCACCCAGACCGTCATTTCGCCCCGGCCACGGTGGGCCCAAGCGTAATAGGGAATAAACGTGAGATTGCCGTCCGGCTGTTTGGCCTCGATGGTCACAACGCCGTTGAGCAGCTGGGGCGCTTTTGCGGCTATCAGCGGCGTATCGTCCGCCAGCACGGCATTTAGCACGCTGCCTTCGTTGTCAACGGCTTCCAAGCAGTAGACTAGCGGGCCACGCTCCACGGCCACTTTCCCGGCAGCTTCGGCAACAGCTGGATGGCTCACCACGCGGCGCACCGGCATAGGCAGCGTTAGTTCGAGCTGATCCCCGGGCTGCCACAGCCGCTGCACAACTGCGTAACCCTGGTGAAGCGCAAGCGCAATGGGCGCACCGTTGACAGTCAGCGTGATCGGCTGCACATCGCCGTCTGTGGATTGGCTATAAGCATATAGATCGCTGGGGACCGGCTGCCCCTGCGCCCAGCCTGGAATGCGCACATGCAGGGCGAGCTCTGTGGGCCGCGTCGGGTTGATTGTCAGCTTGATGGTCCCATCCCACGGGTAATGGGTCTGCTGTATAACTTGCACGGCAGCGCCGTCAATGGTGATGCTGGTTTGGCTGCTCATAAAGAGATTGACGTATAGATGATGCCCTTGCTGCGCATAAAGATAGCCGCCCAGCGAAGGGAAAACGCGCACTACGTTGGTGGGGCAACAGGAGCAGTTGAACCAGCCCAGCCGTTCGTTGGAATTGTTGCGGTTGAATTGGAACTGACCATCAAATTCCAGTGGATTTACATAGAAGAAGCGGTTGCCGCCAAAGTCAATGCCGGGCAAAAAGCCATTGTAGAGCGAGCGCTCCAGCACGTCAATGTATTTTGCGTGGCCGTGAAGCTGAAACATGCGCTGATTCCAAAAGACGTTGGCAATGGCGGCGCAGGTCTCGTTGTAGGCGGTGGCGTTGGGCAGTTCATAGTTGCCGCCAAATGCTTCGCCGTGGCGACGGGCGCCAATGCCGCCTGTAATGTAGAGCTTTTTGCTTACCACGTTGTCCCAAATGCGCCCGATGGCGTCGATATAGGCTTGCTCACCGGTCAGCGCGGCCACATCCGCCATGCCGCTGTACATGTAGACGGCGCGCACAGAGTGTCCCAACGCTTCGTCCTGCTCAATCACCGGCAAGTGATCCTGGGTATAGGCCGGGTCGCCAAAATTGCCATAGGGTTGACGACCATTGTGGTAATGACCGCGTTCATCTAAGAAGAATTTGGCCAGCTGCAAATAGCGTTCATTTCCCGTCACGTCGTAGAGCTTGACAAGCCCCATTTCAATTTCTTGGTGGCCGGGTACATCGCGCCGCTTGTTCGGGCCAAAGACGCTATCGATCAAATCGGCATTTTTGAGCGCCACCTCCAGCAGCGTACGTTTGCCCGTGGCCAAAAAGTGCGCCACGGCGGCTTCATACAAATGACCAACGTTATAAAGTTCGTGATTCACGCGCAAATTGGACCAGCGCGTCCCCCCTTCTTGATCGGCGCGCAGCTGCTCCTGTGTGCCGTTGCGCTCGGCAATGGTGCGGGCGGTATAGAGATAGCCGTCTGCTTCCTGGGCGGCGGCAATGCGCGCAATCAGCCCATCCAGAAACTGTTCCAGCTCGGCATCGGGATGCAGATGCAGTGAAAATGCCGCGCCCTCAATGACTTTAAATACATCCGAATCGTTAAAGAAGATCCCCACATGTTCGCCCTGGGCGACTCCCGCCGCCTTATCGAAATTGGAGAGTCGGTCTGTCTCTGCGCACTTCTGAAAATCATAATCAATGGTGACGCGGCGATTGGTCTCTATGCGCGGCGACCAGAACGCGTCATCAATGGTCACATCGGTAAAGGGGATAGGATTATATTCATAGCGGGTTTGGTTCATCGGTTTTCTCTCTTGTGTAATTGCGCGATTTCTTTTTGGTAGATCGTACCAAGTATAAAACCCACCCATTATATCATGGATGTCATATCATGGATGTCGTGGACGTATGGTGCTTTTTACGCTATTATTATCAGGACACCGCAACGATGTTGGCGATACAGGCTCTGGCCTCGATGAAGGAATCCAGCCTTATCTCATGCCGTGGCGATCTGCTGCTTGTGCAATAATTATACTGAATATTATGACCAAGAACATGTCTGCCCAACCGCAAAAACGGAACTCAGCATTGCCGACGCTGGATTGGTCCGCCCGGCTCTATTTGTGGGCGTGTGAGCGCCTTTATCACGAATTGGCGTGGGGATATGACTTGGTGAGCTGGCTGGTGAGCTGGGGGCAATGGACACATTGGCGTAGGGCTGCTGGCCAATACGTCTATGATGCAGATGGCCGGCTGCGGCAACATGTTTTGGAGATTGGCTTTGGCACCGGTGAACTGTTGGCCGAACTGGCACAAGCCGCAGCAGCGCAAAGCAGCCCCGTGGGATTGGAGCTGTCGCCCGCCATGCACAATGTGGCCAGCGCCAAATTGCACCGGCGGCGTCTTTATGCGCCGCGGGTGCGCGCTTTTGCCCAGCACATGCCATTTGCCGATGGCGTCTTTGATACAGTCGTTTCTACCTTTCCGGCGCCATACATCTTTGACCCGCAGACGCTACAGGAGTGTGCTCGCGTATTGCGACCGTGCGCGGATGGGCGCGGTACGGGGGGGCAATTGCTTATTGTGGGCATGTGGGTTTCGCTGCATGTTGGCTGGCTGCGGCGGCTGAATTTGCCCTTTTACGGACGACCAGCGTCGGGATGGTTTGAGCTGGTTGAGCAGCGTTTGGCGCAGGCCGGCTTTGCGGTAACATTTGCCGAGCAACGGCATGGTGCAGTTACGCTCAGCATTATCCAAGGGCAAAAGCGCGACTGATGGTTGCCCTGCTGCGCGCCCAATTTGATACCGAAATCGGCCCCCATTGGCATACCCATTTGGTGGGTGGTGGGCGCGCCCAAATTGTGAATGGGGCGCTGCAACTGAGCAAACCGGCTCACAACGGGCGCAGCTATCTCAATGCGCAGATTGATGATTACCAAACGCTGCGGCGCCGCCAATTCTTGTGGCAGCCCCCTTTGCGCTTGACGGTGTGCGCGCGCTTTTCCCACGATCTTTCCCAAGCTAATGATTGGGCGCCCGGCGCAGACGCTGAAAATTTAGGCCTGGCCACTGGCACCACGGGCTTTGGCTTTTGGAACGACCCATTTATGATGACGGGCGCGCGCTGGCCAACGTTGCCGCGCGCCATCTGGTTTTTCTATAGCGCGCCGCCATCCAACATGGCGTTGGCCATGGGTGTGCCGGGGTGGGGCTGGAAGGCCGCCACCATCGACGCTTGGCGCTGGTCGTTTGGCGCATTGGCGCCGCTGGCGCCGATTGCCATGCCGCTGATGCGGCTCAACTGGTTCTACAGGCGCTTTTGGCCCATTGGCCAGCGCGCCATTGGCGTCAGCGAACGGCTAATTGAGCGGGACACCACGGTTTGGCGCACCTACGTGCTCGAATGGCGACGCCATGGCGCCCATTTTCAAATTGATGGAGAGACTATCTTGGCCTGCCCGACGGCGCCGGGCGGACCCCTCGGTTTGGTGATTTGGAATGACAATCAGTATATGGTCATAACGCCCGCGGGAACCCTGCGCAGTGGATTGGTCTCGGCGTCAATGCCGGAGATGCTAGAGGTGGAACGAGTTGAAATCGAGCCGCTGTAAGAAGGTGACATGAATTGCCCAGCGAAGAGCCATGTTTGGGATGAGACCTGTCAGGTTTTCAAAACCTGACAGGTCTCATCCCACTAGGACCGTGCGACGCACCTTGTCTCTACTCGGGGCAAGAAAGATGGGGGTAAAGAACTAAGCTGCTTCAACTGCGTCCTCTTCTTCTTCTTCTTGTATATCGGTTATGAGCGGTTCATCGAGCTGCAAACTTAACAAAGTCCAGCCCGGCTGAGGCTCAAAACCATTTTCCAGCGTGGCGACTTCCACCATTTTATTGCGAATGACCATGAGCGGGATGGCTGAGGCGCCATACAAATCGCGGAAATCTGTATAGGTAAACTCAGGCGTGAGGCGCGTCTTTTTGATGGTGGCGCCTGCTCTGGTTAGATCTTCCACGGCGGTATATGTCAAGTTGCGTCCGCCCAGAATGCGCCCCAGCTGCAAGTGGCTCACTTCATTGCGCTCGCGGCCAGATTGGGGCGCAAGCTGAAAAACGCCCGCCGACCCCAGCTCTTCTTCCAGCTTCTTGCAGGCCAATGCATTGGCCTCATCGTTGGCGGTCAGCGCCAATAGATGGCCGATGCCCGACAGGTCAAGCTCATTTTCCATGTGCTCGGATAAAATGTTGCCGTGGTAGACGGTCAGCCCCTCCATGCGCGCCTTGCGCACCAGATTCCAGTTTGTGTCGATGCTGCGCACCACAAAGCCACTCTCTTTGAGCGCCCGTCCCAACGCGCTGGCAAAGCGATGTGCACCCAGAATCAAAAAGCCCTGGGGTTCCGCCTCGCGCACATTGAGTATTTCGGCCACCCGGCGCGCGCTGCTGCCCTGAATCAACACGGTGCCTACAATAATCAGAAAGGTCAGCGGCGCTATAATGCGCGCTTCTTCATAACCGGCATATTCCACCAGCTCATAGGCAAATAGCGATGAAATGGCCGCGGCCACAATCCCGCGCGGCGCAATCCACGAAAGGAAAAGTCGCTCGTTGCGGCTCAATTTACTGCCCATTGCGCTCAGCTGCACACCGAGCGGGCGCAGCACCAAAATGACCACCGCCAAGACGGCGAACGCCTGCCAGTTGAGCATCTGAAGTTCCGCCAGCGACGTGTTGGCCGCCAACAAAATAAAGAGGGTAGAGATGAGCAGCACGCTCAGTTTTTCTTTGAAAAACCAGATTTCGCGTAGCTGTTTCAAATTGCGATTGGCCAGCAGAATGCCCATAACGGTAACGGTCAACCCCGGATTCGTGCGCCAGTTCATTGGAAATGGCAAACGCCACAATCACCATAGCCAGCACCGCCACATCGCGTAGATAATCTGGGATCAGGTAGTGCTGAATCAGATAGTAGAGCGCGTAGCCGGCGGCCAACCCCAAAATTAAGCCCACGGCCACGATTTGCAAAAAGACAAAGACCGTATGTTCCGGCGACACTCCGGCGGCAATATATTCAAAGACCAACACGGCCACGGTGGCGCCAACGGGATCGATCAAGATGCCTTCCCATTTGAGCACCGAGCCGATGGCGGGCGTGGGGCGCACGTTGCGCAGCAGCGGCGCAATGACGGTTGGCCCGGTTACGATAATCAGCGCGCCAAAGAGCAGCGACAAGTTCCACGGTAACCCCATTATGTGGGCGGCCGCCGCACGCCAAACCAGGTAATCAGCGCGCCAATCACCAAGAGGTTGCGCACGGTGGACGCCACGGCGCGTACTTCACGCCAGGCCAACGTCAAAGCACCTTCAAACAAAATAATGGCCACGGCAAATGAGACCAGTGGAAAAAAGAGTTCGCCCAGCGTCTCCTGTGGATGCAGCCAATTGAGGACGGGCCCCACCAAAACGCCCACGGCCAGCAGCGGCAAAATAGCGGGTATCTTCAGGCGCCAGCCCACCCACTGGCACAGAATGCCAGCTGCCAATACTCCTGCAATCAAGATCGATTCACTCATAAATTGTAAGTGCCTTTCTGTGAGAATAGTTTGTGAATGTTGCGCTTGCGGTGAAATGTTGTCGTGCTGTGACGATGGTCGGAGCGGCAGTGCTCACATCGCGCTAAATTAACGTTTTTTGCTTGAGGAAAAAAGCGTCAATTTATGTGGAACCTGAGTATACCAGGTATAAAACAGAAGTTACATTTCTTATATACCATTCATGGTACAATATGACAATGGGTAGGCTTCCATTTCTGAGACGAAATTAAATTATGCATGCTGTGCTTACGCGGCGACCATGGATTTCCAGGCGAGACCGGCACAAGTGGCCAAGCGATTTTTCGCCAAGCTTGCGTAAGCCCGAAAAGAAGGAAAATTAATGACGAACTGCACCCCAAAATTGAATCAAAACCATCCCTTTTTTCCATTTCTATATTGGTCAATGTTGGTTTTTCTCGGTATATCCCTTTTATCTGCCTGCAACGCCAATCGCGCGCCCGTGCTCATTTTGCCGGCGGAAGCCAATGAACAAAAGAGCGCCGCCAACCAAACTGCCGTGGCCACAAGAGCAGAAAACGATGTTGTGGCCATTGAGGGGATTGCGCTGGCCATTGAACCACTTGTGACCGAACTGACGCGCCCGGTTTTTGTCACCCATGCCGGAGATGGCAGCGGGCGACTCTTTATTTTGGAACAAGCGGGTCGCATCCGCATTGTCCAAGATGGCGCCTTGCTCGAAACACCTTTCCTGGATCTGGAAGAACAGGTCAATGATAATGGCAACGAACAAGGGCTGTTGGGGTTGGCCTTTGCACCCAATTATGTGGAAAGCGGCTCTTTTTTTGTGAACTATACGGATACGGAAGGAAACACCGTAGTTGAGCGCTTTCAGGTGGATGCAGCGAACCCCAATCTGGCCGACCCCAATAGCGAGTTTATTGTTCTCCAACTGGAGCAGCCGGCGCGCAACCACAACGGCGGCATGTTGGCCTTTGGCCCCGACGGCTATCTCTATATTGGCGCGGGCGATGGCGGTGGCTCTGGTGATCGTTATGGCAATGCGCAAGACCCAGAAACGCTCCTGGGCGCCATTTTGCGCATTGACGTTTTGTCCACTGATGTTGTGAGCGATGCCGCCGTGCCGTATACGATTCCCGCAGATAATCCGTGGATCAACCAGGATTGGCAGACCGCCGATGGTGAAGCCATTGATGCGCGAGATGAAATTCTGGCGATTGGGTTGCGCAACCCTTGGCGCTTTAGCTTTGACCGCCTCACGGGCGATCTTTGGATTGGCGACGTGGGGCAGAACCAAATTGAGGAGGTGGACTTTATTCCGGCGGCTGCATTGGCGCCCGGCGCCGTGCAGCCCTTCAATTTTGGCTGGCCCATTTTGGAAGGAACGCACTGTTATCAAAGCGATGAATGTGATGCCAGCGGGCTGGATGCGCCCGTCTTTGAATATGACCACAGCGGTCACTGTTCCATTACCGGCGGCTATGTATACCGCGGTGCGCAATACGCCGAATTGGCGGGGGTATATCTATTTGGCGACTATTGCAGTGGCACAATGTGGGCCACGACACCTACCGCAGAAGGCTGGCACACCGCAGTTGTGCTACAATCTGGCGTGCAGATCAGTTCATTTGGCGAAGATGAAAATGGCGAACTCTATTTGACCGCTTTCGATGGTACAGTTTATCAGATCGGCGTTGAATAACCAGCATGAGTTCAATCCAAGGGGCTTGCGGGCTTTATTGCTCACGTTGTCAAACATGTTGCTCAAGCACCCGCTGGTGCGCGCGGCAAAATTGCCTTTGTCCTGCGCATTGGGCAAGACTATGCCAATATCCAGTTGGGCGATATTTGGCGACCATTGCGTTTTCTCAAGCAGATGGCGGGCAGTCCGCCGGTTCAATTTGGTCAACGCGGCTTCAAGCCAGAATTGGTCGATGATTATGCACCGGCGCGCCACTATACGGCCTTTGTGTTTGTGGGCTTCTGGCTCCCCTATTTGCCTGCGATTGTGGTGCTTTGGTTTTGGGAGGTGCTGGGCTTTATTCGCTATAAAGGCCAGTGGAGTCCGGCCGACATTCGCATGGGCTATGTGGGCATTCGTCACGGCACGCTCCTGCGCCGCTCTGTGCCAGCCGTGTTGCCCCGTTTGATCGAACGCGATTTGGCCAGCACGGGGAAGGCAGATGTAGAAACTCCGGGATAGAGATAGGTTTATCAGGCTGCTTGCGTGCGATTTTGGGACCGCCGATTTCCCATTCATAACATTCATCTTCCCTATCACCTTCTCCATCAAAGAGGAATCGAATATGTTGCTCTGCATTGATATTGGAAACACAAACATTCTGTTGGGATTGTATGAGGGCGATGTATTGGGACCCCATTGGCGGCTGGCAACAGTGCACGAACGTATGCCAGATGAGTTTGCCATGCAGTTGCTGGCGCTCTTCAACTATGCAAACATTGCCCCGGCACAGGTGACCGGCGTAGCCATTGCCTCCGGTGTGGCCACGCTTACTAGCGTGTGGCGCGAAGTGTGCCAAAACTATTTGCAAGTGGAGCCGCTGGTGGTGACGGGGCAGATGCAAAACGAGTTGCGCATTCTGTATGACAGCCCGTCATCGGTGGGCGCCGACCGCATTGTGGATGCTGTGGCCGCTTTTCGCCGCTATGGGGGACCGCTCTGTATTGTGGATTTTGGGACGGCCACCACGTTTGAAGCCGTGACGGCCGCCGGTGAATATTTGGGCGGCGCCATTGTGCCGGGGATCAACATTTCGGCCGATGCGCTCTATCAGCGGGCCACCAAGTTGCCCAAAGTCGATCTGGCCCGTCCGCCGTCCGCCATTGGGCGCAATACCATCCACGCCATGCAGTCCGGGCTGCTTTACGGCTATGCCAGCTTGGTCGAAGGCATGGTGGCCCGCTTTAAAGCCGAACTCGGCCCCGAGACTAAAGTGGTCGGTACCGGCGGTTTGGCCCCCGTCATTGCCGAAGGCACCGATATTCTAGATTACATTGAACCTTGGCTAACGCTAGAGGGACTCAAGATCATATTTGAGACGACTCATGCCGCGTCTGTAAATAGATAAAGACTACCAAGCCCGTCAGGTCTTGTTGCAGATTTATAAATTAACACCGGCATAGAAGTTCGACTTCTCCGCGAAGTCGAACTTCTGGGGTGCCCGTACTATTTTGTTAATACACAAAAAGATCTGACTGGTTTAAATCTATATGGCGCCAACAAACAGCGTTTATGAAGAGAAAGAGCCCCTGGGGTGACCGAAACATTAAATCCATTGCTCAATAAGCGTATTGTGCTGGGGGTAACCGGCAGTATCGCTTCTTATAAAGCGGCCGATCTAGCCAGCAAATTGACGCAGTCCGGCGCCCAAGTGGATGCCATCCTCACCGCGGGCGCCACACGCTTTGTCACCCCTTTGGTCTTTCAATCGGTGAGTGGTCGGCGCGCTTACATCGATGCCGACTTGTGGGGAGATCAGGCGCACGTGCTGCACATTGGCCTGGCGCACCATGCCGATTTATTGCTCATTGCGCCGGCCACGGCCAATACATTGGCCAAGCTGGCCCACGGGGTCAGCGACAATTTGCTCTGCGTTACCGCGCTGGCTGCGACTTGCCCGCTGCTGGTGGCGCCGGCCATGGATGGCGGCATGTTTAGCCATCCGGCTACGCAGGCCAATATCGCGTTGTTGTCCGCGCGCGGGGTTCAATTTTGTGGGCCGGAGGAGGGGCACCTGGCCTCTGGGCTGTCCGCCAAGGGGCGCATGAGTGAACCGCTGACGCTATTGGGCCGCGTCCGCTATCTTTTGGCGCGCGGCGCCATTGCAGGGACATAAAGTCGTGGTGACTGCGGGTGGCACGCGCGAAGCGGTGGACCCCGTGCGTTTTTTGACCAACCGGTCGTCGGGCAAGCAGGGCCTTGCGTTGGCTCAAGCCGCACTGGACGCGGGTGCCGATGTCACGCTGATCACCACCAGCGATTTACCGGCGCCGGTGGGCGTCCGTCGCATTGACGTGGAAAGTGCGCAGCAGATGTTGGATGCGGTGTTGGCCAGTGTGAGCGACGCCCAGCTCTTGTTTATGGCGGCGGCGGTGGCCGATTTTCGTCCGGCGCAGGTGGCCGACCAGAAAATCAAAAAGCGCAGCGGCATCCCCACACTGGCATTGGCCGCCAATCCAGATATTTTGGCCACCGTGGCGCAGCAGCGTCAAAACTTTCCGGCGCTGCGCGTGGTTGTGGGCTTTGCCGCAGAAACACAGAACTTGCTCGACAACGCCGCCGCCAAATTGCAATCCAAGGGGCTGAGCATGATTGTGGCCAACGATGTGAGCGCCGCCGACGCCGGTTTTGCCGTGGAAACCAATCGCGTCACGCTGCTCTATTCCAGCGGCCAGCGTGAAACATTGCCGCTCCTGAGCAAAACTGCGGTGGCAGAACAAGTGGTGCTGCGCGCCATGCGCCTTTTGAGCCGATGATTAGCCTAATTTCAGGGAATAAAAAAGAGCCGCGTTTGCAAACGCGGCTCTTTTTTATTCCCTGAAGAATTTACCACTCCCAAACGCCAGCGGTCTCTTTGAGCAGTTCAGATCCAGAATGGTAATGCGACGATATCCTAGCTCCACAATCTCTTGACGCTTAAATTCGCGCAAGATGGCGCTCACAGTTTCCCGATATGTTCCTAGATGGTCCGCCAGCGCTTGATGGCTGACGCCTTTGATGACGCCTTCCTGGTTATCGCCCAGTTCTAACAGAAGCGCAGCCAGCCGTTCAGGCAGCTTTTTATAGGCTACATCTTCCAAATTATTTTCAACTTGCAACAGCCGCTGGCCGTATGTCTGTAGCAGCCCCCACCCCAGGATTGGGTATTGGGTGGTCATGGAGCGCGCTTCCGAAGCTGGAATCACCCAGATGGCCACATCTTCCGCCGCTTCGGCAAAGACGTTGGGATCGCTCTGCTGGCTCAGGGCGCCTTCACCAAAAATGGCGCCCGGCTCTAAGGTGGTGATTACGAGACGACGTCCTTCGTTATTCTTACAGACCAAATTAACTTTGCCGCTCATAAGCACATACATTTTTTCGGTCAGTTCTTGTGCAGTGGCAACCACTTTGCCGCGCGCAAAGTGTCGAACACGCACTGCCTTATCAAAGGCCGGTTCTTCACTGCGTAAAAGATTCAGCGCATGCATAACGTTGTAGCCACTGCCTTCTTCTTTGTGCCCCTGCGCGCCCAGTGTATTTGTGCTTGTTCGATTGTATGTGTTTCGACCGCTATCAAAAATTGTGTGATTCATGCTGGCCTGCTCCTTTCGCGTCGCCCTATATGATAATGCCAAACATGTACAAAAGCCGTACACATATTGTACTATACTTTTGCAGTTCTGTCCATTGCTTACTCACGTTACGCAGCGACAGCCAGTCTGCTAGAGAGAAACAGGAACGTTGGCGAGCCGACGTTCCACCGAGCTTGCGTAACATAAGTTAATTAGACAGACAAAGACATCATGTAATCATAGCAAAATAATGTTTTAGTTTTATCAAAATTATATATGACTTTTGTTAGCGTTTGATGAGAAAATGGCGAGAGGGGCATTAGTAATCTAGCTTACGCAAGCTGGATTATCTGATGCCAGCGCTGTTTGAGGGGGGCGGCCAGAGCGGCTTGATCAATGCTTTGCGACAAATTGGATGCGTTGTCTAGGGTTTGCCCATGGCGTGCTGATTGCACATGGTTTGCAGATTGCACAGCGTGTGCAAATTGTTGACCTAGCGCGATCACCTGGTCCGAAGCGGAGGCGGAAGCGTGGCGCAGTTTGGCTGCCGCACGTGCGCCAGCCTCAAAAAGAATCTCGGTTGCGTGAGACGAACCATCCGTGAGGTTAAAGACTTGCCGCAGCTGGCTTTCGCTTACATCCTGGAGCGCTTTGGCAAAAATAGCCACCACCGCCGGATTTTCCGTCCGCGCCGCCATAATGGCCGATTGGCTAAAACAGTAGTCGCCTGCCAAAATCGTGCTGCCTAATAGGGTTTTGTTGGGGTCTGCTTGACGGGCAGCGTCATCGTGCGGCAGAAGGAGCCGGTGAATTGAGAGCGCCACATAAAGCATTTCCAAGGCGGTGGCCAAATGGACGCGCGCCGCTTGCAATGTGGAGCTATCCGGTTCATCAACCCCGGCTGCCAGCACAACACCGGCGCGCAAATATGGCTGTGCTGAATTCACCTGCGCCGACACGAGCTCGCGCAGCGGTGATTCCAACTCAGTAGCCATTTGCAAAAGGTTATCGTAGACAAGCTGCATCTCGCGCTGCAACTCACCAGAGAGAACCACCCAACCGTTTTTCATAATCTACCAGCAATACTACTGAATGCTCAACGTAATACCAATGGCCGTGTAAAGAATCATAAATTGCAGGCCGACTTTCCAAGTTGGCTTGGGTACTTGCCGATTTGGAAAGCCGGCCTACAACGGCTTCTGTTTCATGGCGCTTGGTATGAATATCACTATGCACAGCCTGGTGCAGCTCAATCGGCCGGTACGCGGTCTTCCGCGGCGCCCGCCCGTTGCTTGCGACCGTGACAGTGCTTATATTTTTTCCCGCTGCCACAGGGACAGGGATCGTTGCGCCCGACAGACGGCCCGCTATTGCGCACCGGTTCCGGCTTGGCCGGCTCGGTTTGCTCGGGCCCGCGGTGGGCGCGAATGTTGCGCGCAATGGGCGCTACTTGCGGCTGTTGCTGCACCTGTAGCGAGAAGACCGATTTGACAATGTCGCCACGAATGTCATTCATCAACTCGCCATACATGACAAACGCCTCGCGCTGATACGCCACCAGCGGGTCCACTTGCGCAAATGCCTGCAAGCCAATGCCTTCGCGCAGACGGTCCAAATCGGTCAAGTGACGAACCCAGCGGCTGTCCACCGAATGGAGCATAATGCGCTTTTCGGCAGTGCGCATAAGCTCTTCGCCCAGCTCGGCTTCTTTGGCCGCATAGGCGGCCAGGAGCCATTTCCACGGCTTGGTCTTCAATCTCGTCACGGCTGAGATTCTGCCATTCTTCCGGCTCAAAATCGGCCGGCATGGGGAAGACCGCGTGTAGCGATTGGGCCAATTCTTCGACCTGCCACTCGTCGTCATATTCGCTGGCGGTAAAGGCGGAAACAGTGGTTTCTACCTCTTCTTCAATCATGCTTTCAATCGAATTCTTCAGCGAGAGTTCAGTCAAAATGCGCCGGCGCTGTTCATAAATGCGATTGCGCTGCTCGTTGACCACCTCGTCATATTTAAGCACATGCTTGCGAATGTCAAAGTTGTGCCCTTCGACTTTGGTCTGTGAATTTTCAATGGCCCTGCTCACCAGCCCAGCCTCAATGGGCATGTCGTCTTCCACGCCCAGTCGGCTCATGATGTTGCTCATGCGCTCGCCACCAAAGCGCCGCATCAGCTCATCTTCCATGCTCAGATAGAAGCGGCTGCCGCCGGGGTCGCCCAAACGGCCAGAACGGCCGCGCAGCTGGTTGTCAATGCGGCGGGCTTCATGGCGCTCGGTGCCCACCACATAGAGACCGCCCACCGATTTTACAAACTCACGGTCTTTTTCGGTCTCTTTATATTTCGCCGTCAAAACCTGCGCCCAACGGTCCGGATACGTTTTGGTTGGGTCTTGGCCCTGACGCAGCAGTTCCAGGCAGTGGGTCCACTGTTCTTGGGGGATCATGGCCAGATCAATATCTTCTTTGCGCAACTGCTCGCGCGCCATGCCCTCTGGGTTGCCGCCCAGCAAAATATCCACACCACGGCCGGCCATGTTGGTGGCAATGGTAACGGCGCCCGGTTGGCCGGCCTGGGCAATAATCGTGGCCTCCCGCTCGTGATTTTTGGCGTTGAGCACTTCATGTTCAATGCCGCGGCGTTTGAGCAGCTGGCTAATAAATTCAGACGTTTCGATGGCCACCGTACCCACCAGCACCGGCTGCCGTTGGCTATACGCCTCGGCAATATCATCCAGCAGCGCTTTATATTTGGCCTCTACCGTGCGATAGACCAGATCGGCCATGTCGTCGCGAATGACGGGTCGATAGGTGGGCACGCTGATGACGTCCAGATCGTAAATGCTGCCAAACTCTTCTTCTTCGGTCTTGGCGGTACCGGTCATGCCGGACAGCTTGTCATACATGCGGAAGAAATTCTGGAACGTAATGGTTGCCAGCGTCATCGATTCATTTTGAACTTTAACGCCTTCTTTGGCCTCAATGGCCTGATGTAGACCTTCGCTATAGCGTCGGCCTTCCATCAAGCGGCCGGTAAAGTCATCGACAATGACTACTTCGTTGCCGCGTACAATGTAATCTTTGTCCCGTTTAAATAAGGCATAGGCGCGCAGCGCGTTGTCCAGATAGGGATCATCTCAAAGTGTTCGGGATCATACAGATTTTCCAGCCCCAACCGCTGCTCGATCATGGCAATGCCATCTTCGGTTAGCGTGGCCACGCGTTCTTTTTCGTTGACCTCAAAGTGCTTTTCGGGTTGCAGCGTGCGCACCAGTTGGGCAAAGGTGGCATAATGATTGGAGCTCTCACGCGCTTCGCCGGAGATGATCAGCGGTGTGCGCCGTCGATCAGAATATTGTCGACTTCGTCAATAATGGCGTAATGGAGTTCGCGTTGGGTTCAGGCGTTCCAGATCGACCACCATGTTGTCGCGCAAATAGTCAAAGCCGAACTCGTTGTTGGTGCCATACAGAATATCGGCCTGGTAGGCTTCTTTGCGCGTAGTTGGGCGCAGCGAGAGGAAGCGATCATCCTCGGTGGGGAAATCCGGGTCAAAGACAAAGCTGCCGGAATTGGGGTTGCCCGCACTGTTTTGGATCACCGCCGCACTCAGCCCCAGCAGGTGGTAAATCGGCCCCATGAGCTGCAAACCCACTTTAGAAAGATAGTCATTGGGCGTCACCAGATGGACGCCGCGCCCGGTCAGCGCGTTGAGGTAAAGCGGCAGCGTGGCGACCAGCGTCTTCCCTTCACCAGTTTTCATTTCGGCGATCTTCCCATCATGCAGCACCATGCCACCGATGAGCTGTACGTCATAATGACGCTGGCCGCGGGTTCGCTTGCTGGCTTCACGCACAGCGGCAAAAGCTTCGGGTAGAATTTCGTTGAGCACATCGCGTTCTACGGCTAGCTGCTCTTTCTGGACGCGTTCCAGATCGGCGCGGGCAAACTTCTGGTCATCTGTGCCCAACACCTCCATATAGTACGCCTTGGCTTCCGCTACATGCTCGCCAACTTCGGCCGTGGCCTCTTGAATGCGCTGGCGAAATTCTTGCGTCATGGCGGACAGTTCGGCGTCACTCTTGGCCTCAAAGGTAGGCTCCAGGGCGTTGATCTCCTCAACAACGGGCATGTACCGCTTGATTGCCTTATCATTGGGGTCGCCGATGACCGAATATAATAATTTTTTAAACATAATGAATTCCTTCAGAACGCTATACTCAACTTCTATCCCTATTTTACTTTAATCCCATTATACTCGCATTGGAGCAAAATTAGAAGAAATTGCGCTGCATCAAATCGGAACCGGCCCGAACTTTCATTGGGCATATTGCTCATTTGGGGTAAATAGAATCACCCCAGGTCCATTTGAACCTGGGGTGATTGGCCATCAGAAAGGAGGGCTTATTTGGCTACAACTTTAATCTGCTTGGGCTTGGCCGCTTCGGCCTTGGGAATGGACAGCGTCAGCGCCCCATTCTCGAAAACGGCCTCAATTTTGTCCACATCGACCGGTACGTTGAAGGTCAGTTTGCGCTCGAAGGAGCCATTAAACAGCTCGCGCTTGAGAAACTTGACGTCTTCACCTACGCTGGGGAATTCGCCGCGAATGGTCAGCTCATCGCCCTCAAATGTGATTTCAACTGAATCGGGTGCAACGCCGGGCAAATAGGCCTGCACCATGTAGGTGTCTTCCTGGGTCCAGGCGTTGATGGGCAGAACCATCTTGCGCTCTGTAGCGCCATTTTCGCCATTGGTGCTGCCACCGTTGCGAGCGTAATCGTAGGCGTACGAGCGATTCATGGCGTCAGCCATATTCATAAAGTCGCGGACCATACCATTGTAAGTTCGGATGCTCATAGTTAGTTTTCCTTTTGCTAATATCTAATATAATGTACTAAGTGTCTGCCCGTAAATTCTCTGTGCCAAACCGATCTGCCAGAGACCGCATAGGATTCACAACCGAATTTACGGATGGCTTCTAAATTGGCATTCTGTGGGAAACGCAGGTTCCCCCAAATAATTGTTATTTTCGGTACAAGCTTATAGAAGGTGCAAATAAATCTGACACTCATGCCCGTACCGCTATCATGTCACTTTTATTTGCGTTCTCTATTAGAGTTGCAACACTCTCTTGCCAAACGCTCTGTTGCTTGCGTTGATGATTATTAGTCTAGGCGGCTTGTGTTAGATGGGCGTTGGCGGATTGTCAGTGCTAAATATGTGCTGCGTCTGATTTTTGTTAGCGCCGCTTATTCTCTTCTGGCTTGTCTGCTGTAGCCAGCTTGATTTGCACAGGACATGCCGTTGCGTTCATGGCTAGCCGAAATGCCAACCGATGAAGTTGTTCATCCAGCGTCCAGCCGTGTAGCACCACCACCAATTGCCCGGCTTCATTGCGTTCGGTCCGTACATCGATGCGCGCCGATGCGCTATTGAGCGATGGGTGGCGCGCCATGGCGTCGCGTACTCGCCAGGCAACCATTTTTTCTGCCGCATTGTTCGATACTTTGACCATTGTCTGTCATCTCCTCAACCATACAAGCCATTTACGGCTTTATCCATACTATACACGGCTAATGTTTGATCTACGTCAATATGCCGTATGTAGTCTGTTAGAATCGGGACTTACACTAAAATTTAGTAAATGCAAACAGGTTCACGTGTGGCAGTTGCGGGCGCGGCGTAAGCCGTGAGAATATGACCTACAGGTTGATGCAAGCTAAATTATCCGTTTGTGATTCAAGACGCTTTTGTGGTCAGGCGTCTTCTCCTCTATACTGTCTGTTCAACGTACTATCTGTTCAACGCACTATCTGTTCAACGTACTGTCTGTTCAACGTACTGTGATTGGTTGCCGTGGATTCTTTGTCCAATAAATTTCTGAGTTTTACTAGCGCTCGATGCACCTTTAGAAGTCACCAACATTTGGAACTATGCGTATTCTATTAACCGGGATTGCGGGCTTTGCGGGGAGCCATCTGGCCAACTATCTGCTGCATGGCTTGTTCGATGAGCAAAACAGGCAGGGGGCTAATGCACGGCCGCTTGACGTGCATGGGGTTATCCACCGCCACGAGCATCGGATTCAGCACCTGCGAGAGCAGCTGACGCTGCACCGGGGGGATCTGCGCAATGCGCTGTGGGTCAGCGAACTGATCCAAAGCGTACAGCCAGATATGTTGTTGCATCTGGCGGCGTGGAGCGACGTGGGGGGAAGTTGGCAGCAGCCGTGGACCACCTATGAGCTGAACATCCAATGCCAGCTGCATCTGCTGGAAGCGCTGCGCCGCTGGCAGCCCAACTGCCGCACGCTGATTGTGACGTCCAATGAGGTCTACGGACTGATTCAGCCCGCCGACTTGCCCATTGATGAAGAGACCCCCTTCCGCCCCAACAATCCCTATGGCGTGAGCAAAATAGCCCAAGACGCCATGGCGCTCCAATATTGGAACAGCCACCAGTTGCCCACCGTGCGCGCCCGCAGCTTTAATCACATCGGTCCCGGTCAGGCGGATGATTTTGTGGCCAGCGCCTTTGCGCGCCAGCTGGCCGAAATCGAAGCCGGTCAGCGTGCGCCAGTCGTCCAAGTGGGGAATCTGGAAGCGCAGCGCGACTTTACCGATGTGCGCGACGTGGTGCGCGCCTATTGGCTGCTGGTGAACCGGGGCGAAGCTGGCGCCGTTTATAACGTGGGCAGCGGCCAAAGCCACTCTGCCCAATATGTGCTGGACACGCTGCTGGCGCTCTCCACGGCCCGTGTGGAAATTCAGCTGGACCCCCATCGGCTGCGTCCCAGCGATGTGCCCATTAGCATTTGTGACAACCGGCGACTCGTGGCCGCCACTGGCTGGCAGCCCCAAAGGCAGATTCAAGAGACCTTGCGCGACCTGCTGGACTATTGGCGCAAGAACGTGCAAAAAGATTAGGAGAGCAAACATGCCAACCGCCCTCATTACCGGTGTGACTGGTCAAGACGGCAGCTATCTGGCTGAGTTACTACTGGAGCAAGGCTACACCGTAATCGGCATGGTGCGGCGCACCAGCACCATCAACTTTGACCGCTTGACCCACATTCAAGACAAAATCGAAATCGTGCAGGGCGACCTGCTGGACCAGATGAGCCTCATCGGCATCTTGCAGGACTATCGTCCGCAGGAAGTATACAACCTGGCCGCCCAAAGCTTTGTGCCCACCAGCTTTACCCAGCCCGTGCTCACCGGTGAATTCACCGCCCTGGGCGTCACGCGCATGCTGGATGCCATCCGCCTGGTCGACCCCACCATTCGCTTTTATCAGGCCAGCAGCAGCGAAATGTTTGGCAAAGTGGTGGAAGTGCCGCAGCGCGAAAGCACGCCTTTCTACCCCCGCAGCCCCTACGGCGTGGCCAAAGTCTATGGCCACTGGATCACCGTAAACTATCGTGAAAGTTACGACATGTTTGCTTGTTCGGGCATTCTGTTTAATCATGAAAGCCCGCGCCGGGGCCTGGAATTTGTGACGCACAAAATCACCAACGCCGTGGCCAAAATCAAGCTGGGGCTGGCCAGCGAGCTGCGGCTGGGCAACTTGGATGCGCGCCGCGATTGGGGCTATGCCGCTGACTATGTGCGCGCCATGTGGCTCATGCTGCAACAGGATGCGCCCGACGATTATGTAGTGGCCACTGGCGAAACCCACAGCGTGGAAGAATTTGTCAGCGAAGCCTTTAGCTATTTGGACATGGACTGGCGCGACTATGTGGTGCAGGACCCCCGCTACTATCGCCCCGCCGAGGTCGACCTGTTGGTAGGCAACCCCGAGAAAGCCGGCCGCGTGCTGGGCTGGGAGCCCACCGTCGACTTTCGCCAGCTGGTCCAGCTCATGGTGGATGCCGACCTGGCTGAACTTCAGCAGGAGAATTGAGGAGAGCATGGCTGAGACATTACGGATTTTTGTAAGCGCCACCAGCGATTTGGAGGCCGAGCGCGCCGTTGTGGGGCGGGCGTTGGCGGAACTACCGGTAAAGATACGCGCCGAAATTCGACGCACGCCAGCCGAGGGCGCTAAATATGATGACCTGTGGGAGCTCATTGGCAACGTGGATCGGGTCTACTTTTTGCTGGGGCGCGATATTACGGCCCCGGCAGGCGCCGAATGGCAATTGGCGCTCCAGCTGGAACGTTCGCTGCTGCCGCTGCGCGCGGCGCATGTCCGGTTGACTCCTGCCGGGCAGGAATTCCTGCACAAGAATCCTTTTATCCGCTGGCAAGAGTTCGATTCAGCTGCTGAACTGGCGCAAATTGTTACGCTGGATCTGCTGGAAATGCTCAACCATCGCACCAATCGCTATGGTCTATCCATTACCGAGCTGGAGACGCTCCGTCTGCACAGTGAACGGTTGCAAAAACGAGCGGCTGCCCGCGCCGCCAGCATGGTGCATGAACCGGGCGGCGCGGAAGGCGGCGGTGTGATCATCGACCCGTTGCGCAGCGAGGCGGCTGAGGATCTGTTGCTATCCCGCGGTTGAGAGGAGAACCGGAGTTTTCTGTTGGTTCAATAGAACATAGAAGCTCGGTTCTCATTCAGAGCTGAGCATAGAGCAAAGATAACCGTCCATCATGGCCGACAAAATCGAAATCTTCCCCTACGATCCGGCATGGCCCGCCCTTTTTGCCCAACTTGGCGCTACGTTGCGCCAGGCATTGGGCCACGTGGCGTTGCGCATTGACCATATTGGCTCGACCTCTGTACCCGGGTTGGACGCCAAGCCGGTGATCGACGTGCAGATTGCGGTGGCGTCGTTGGCGCCATTGGATGCGTTTCGCGTGCCGCTGACGCAATTGGGGTATGTCTTTCGGGCGGAAAATCCCGAATTGACCAAGCGCTACTTTCGCGAGGCGCCCGGCCAGCGCCGCACTCACATCCATGTGCGCAAAGAAGGCAGTTGGGCGCAGCAGTTTGCCCTGCTCTTCCGCGACTATATGCGTACCCATCCCCATGATGCGCGACGCTATGCTGAGGTAAAATATGGGTTGGCGACCCAATATGGCCACGATCGCCAAGGCTACACAGAAGCCAAAACACCCTTTATTTGGGAGACAATGCTAAAGGCCGATCGCTGGAGCCAGGTAGTGGGCTGGGAACCAGGACCAAGCGATGCATAAAATAACCCACATGAGTAAGTGCCAATGAAGATTTTAAATATGCAAACCAACATTGAATGGCTGCCCATGCCCAATCAATACCAACTTGTGCTGGATGACCAAATGCCGCCAGCCCAGTTGATCACGGCCGCCTTAGGCTTGATTTTTGATGGCAACCGCTTTTTGATGACCCAATTGACCAGCCGCGGTTGGGACATTCCCGGCGGCCATATTGAACCCGGCGAAACGCCTGAACAGACCGTGTGTCGCGAAATTTGGGAAGAGACGCGCGTGCATGTGCGCAACTTGTCTCTCCTGGGCTATGACAAATTTGTAATTCAAGCGCCCAAACCGCCAGGCTACAAATACCCGCATCCAATTAGTTATCAACTTTTTTACTGGGGCCATGTTGATCGGCTTGAGCCATTTGTGGCCACCGAGGAAGCGTTGGCGCGCCGTCTCTTTGCGCCAGACGAAGCGCACCAGACCAAGTGGGTTCAGCGGGGAAAAGCGCTGTACGAAGCAGCGCTGGCGCTAGCAACAAACAGATCATGAGTACGCAAAACAGATTTCCACATCCCCTCTATAGCGCTACCGTGCTTCAGCCTGCTTATGTCGATGCGCAATCGTATCTATTTGCGCCCATGCTGGCCGCTCATGAAGCGCACGCCATTATGCTGGCCGAATGTAAGATTATCAGCCGCGCAAATGCCGCCGCCCTTTGTGAGGCCGTGCAGAAAATTCGCGCCACGGGTGTGGCGGCCTATGCCTATCAGCCCGGTGTTGAAGACCTCTTTTTCCGCATTGAATCGCAAATCATCGAGTTGGCAGGCGCCGACTTTGGCGGCAATTTGCAGCTGGCCCGTAGCCGCAACGATCTGGGGCAGGCGTTGGCGCGCATGGCGTTGCGGACAGAAGTGGATGCCCTCAGCGCCGAACTACTGAAGTTGCGTCAGACTGTGTTCAATCTGGCGCAGAAACATCTGCATACGCTCATGCCCGGGTATACCCACACGCAGCCTGCGCAGCCCGTCACCTTTGCGCATTATTTGGCGGGGATGCTTACCTTTTTGGCCAAAGACCAGCAGCGCGTCGTCGCCGCCTATGCCAATGTGAACGAATCGCCGCTGGGCGCTGCCGCCTTCACCGGCACCGGTTTCCCCATTGATCGGCAGCGCGTGGCCCAACTGCTTGGCTTTGACGGCGTCATTGAAAGCACGCATCACAGCATTGGCGCTGGCGACCATCTGACCGATGTGGCCTTTGCCATTCAGTCTTTGTCCATTGGCCTGGGCCGCGTTACCAAAGATCTGCTCTTTCTGGCCACGCAAGAAGCTGGCGCAGTACACATTGATGACAGCTTTATTCAAATTAGTTCGATTATGCCCCAGAAGCGTAACCCGGTTGTGTTGGAACATCTGCGCGCCCGTCTGAGCCGCGCGCTGGGCTTTGCGCAGACCGTGGTAACCCAATGCCACAGCATCCCCTACGGCGACACCCAAGACATTGAAGATGAAATCCTGCCGCCGCTGTTGGCCGCATTGCACAGTGTGCGTGAATGTCTGGCGCTCTATGCAGCCGTCTTTGATACGCTGGAATTAAACACAATGCATCTTGCGTCGCGCGCCGACCACGGCTTTACCACGGCTACTGAATTGGCGGACGTGTTGGTGCGCGCGGCGGGGCTGCCCTTCCGCCTGGCCCACAAAGTGACCGCGGCGCTGGTGCAAAACGCCGTGCGAAATAACCAGCAAGCCAGCGACCTAGACCTGTCGCACATACAAGCGGCTGCGCAGGCCGTTTTGGGCCACGGGCTTGATTTGACAAGCGAACAGCTGGCGCAGGCCCTTGATCCGCGCCGCTTTATCGAAATGCGCGTTGGGCTGGGCGGCGTCTCTCCCCAAGCAACCGCGCAGCTGTTGCAAAATCAATCCGCCCAGCTTGCGCAAGATGAAACATGGCATCAGCAAGCACAAGCTCGACTGGTCAACGCCGAACAGCTGCGCACCCAAGAGGCACGCGCCTATTGGGCAAAGTAGGCTAATGCGCACTAAATCCTAATCAGCAATCCTTTAATCTCCGCATCTCTGGCTTCACCAAAATTCCAAAAATCTGTATAATCTGTTTATTCGGTGATTGAACTGTTCAGGAGATAAAATTATGGCCCAAAGCAATCCAGTGTTGATCGATGCCCTGCGCCAGACCGCGCAGCGGTTGGAAGAGGGCGCCTATTATGAGTGGGGCCACATGGCGCGCTGCAACTGTGGCCATCTTGTGCAGACGGTCACCAATATGACCGCCAGCGAAATTGCCCGCTCGGTTGACCATCAGCTCGACGAGTGGAGCGAATATGCTAATGATTATTGTGAGGGCACCGGCCACAAGGTGGACGATCTGTTTTGGGCGCTCAATGAAATCGGCTTTGGCTATCGTGATGTGGTCTGTCTAGAGAACCTGTCGGATCCGCGCGTGCTGGATCGGCTCGATGGGCGGGCGCGGCGCATACGACGCAACCAGGTGCAAGATGTTACGCTCTACATGCGCACCTTGGCCGACATGTTGGAAGAAAGTCTGCTCTGAAAATTACCGGCAGGAAGCGCCCCGTTTCTATTCTCTGCTCACACCATTCCACTTTATTAACAGGACTTACGCAATTAACAGGACTTACGCAAGCCTTGACTAAAGTTGTATCGAATGCGCTCGTGTTCATTCTTGGCAATCTACGGGCGCTGCGTAAGTCTTATTACCAACCATGCAGGAGACAGTATGTCCACCACGCTCAACTTGGGGCTAATTGGCGCTGGTCGCATCGGCCGCGTCCATGCGGAAAGCTTGACCCGCCGCATAGGCAACGTACATTTGCGGGCCGTCACCGATCTCTTTACAGAGGCTGCGCAAACGTGTGCCAAAGAGTTCCAAATCCCGCACGTCTATGCGGATCACCGCGCCATTTTGGATGATCCACAGATCGATGCGGTGGTCATCTGTTCGGCCACGGAGACGCACACTCAGTTCATTGTGGACGCGGCTCAGGCCGGCAAACATATCTTTTGTGAAAAGCCCATTGCGTTGGACCTGGCCAAGATTGATGCCGCGCTGGCGGCGGTGGAAAAGGCGGGCGTCAAATTGCAAATTGGCTTCAATCGGCGTTTTGATGCCAATTTCCGCCACCTGCATGAAATCGTCCAATCCGGCGGCATTGGCCAAGTGCACCTATTGCAAATCACCAGTCGGGATCCGGCGCCGCCGCCTATTAGCTACATCAAAGGCTCCGGCGGTATCTTTTTAGATATGACCATTCACGATTTTGATATGGCGCGCTATTTGGTGGGTGATGAGGTGGAGGAGGTGTACGCCACGGGCGGGGTCATGGTTGAACCGGCCATTGGCCAAGCGGGTGATATTGACACAGCGGTGATCACGCTGCGTTTTAAAGGCGGCGCCATTGGCATTATCAACAACAGCCGGCAGGCCGTTTACGGTTACGATCAGCGGGCCGAGGTGTTTGGCTCCCAAGGGGCTGTGGAAGCGGGCAACAATCTGCCGCACAACACCCGGCACAGCACGGCGCAAAGTGTGGAGTCACCCAAGCCGCTCTACTTCTTCCTCGAGCGCTATATGGATTCCTATGCCAACGAAATGCGGAGTTTTGTCGAAGCGATTGCAAAAGATGCTGCGCCGCCGGTAACCGGCTTAGATGGGCGCATTCCGGTCGTCATGGGGCTGGCCGCGGGCAAATCGTACCGTGAAAATCGCCCGGTGCGTTTGAGCGAGATCGATAATTGAACGCTGACCTTGCCAAAGTCAGTGCCCCTTAAGAACGCAAGCGGCTCCAACAAGTTAGACGCTTGGGCCGTGCAAAAGGCGCATTGGTCTGCTCACGGCTTTATGCCCAGCGCAGCCCGGCGAAATCAAAATCGATAAACGGAACGTCCTGCTCAATGCGCTCTTTGCGTCCGGTCATATAGCGGATGTCCCACCAGTGCGTTAAATTGTTTACGTCGTGGCTGCGGTGGATGAGCGCATAGAGTTCCAGCTCGCGCAGCTTGAGGAAATGGGGCATCTGGGCAAACCACGCCACGGGGAAGCGGTTTTCGCGCTGATAGCCGCGCAGGAAATGGGGCAAAAAGTGGCTCGTATAGGCCGCCGGATCATTTTTGCCAATGGCCGCGTAAAAGAGCACAATGGCAATGTCGGCTACAAACCAAGTATAGCAGCAGTCGTCAAAATCGAAGAAGGTCAGCGCGCCCGTTTCGTCTACAAAAAAGTTGCCGCCGTGCGCATCCTGATGCACCAGCCCGTAGGATTCGCGCTCACGCGGCAGTTGACGGAGCTGAGCAATTTGCGCCAACAGTTTCTGCTGCGCCCGTGCTTCTGAAGGCGGTAGGAAACCGTCCAAATCCTGCATAATGGGGTCGTCCCAATGTGGACGCCGCCATGCTGCTTGTGCGGGTTCATAATCCTGAGTCAACCGATGCATGCGGCCAATGGCTTGCCCGTAACGTTCAAAGAAAGTGGGCGTTTCGTCATCCCCCTGGGGCGGGCGCCCAGCCGCTTTGACAAATGCCGTGGCCAGAAAGTGCTCGCCAAAACCATCGTCCACACATTCAACCAGTTCCTCTCGCTGTGACAGCACGGCGGGCGAAACATCTGCACCACGCCGCGCCAGGAAATTGATCCAATCTACTTCCCCTTGGATCAAACTTACATTGCGCCGCAGGCTGTGACCAATACGCAGGATCAATGAAAGCCCATCTCGCTCAAATTCAAAAATGAAGCTTTCAGCACTTTCCAGTGGGTGTACAGCCTCCGCGGGAGCGCCATAGCGCGTGGCGGTCTCGGCCAAAATATGTTGATTAAAGCGGTTGCGAATGCGTGGTTCCATAGCGATGCTCCCGACTGCGGTTGTATGTGTTCAAGAACTATATCATAGCATACTTGGTGCACTTCACGATGTTCAAGCCTGTATCATGGCGCCTAACTTTACGGGTAACTTTCGGTTGGGCTATACTACCTGTATAAATGGTGAATATAAATATCACCGCTTTCCAAACTTCTTATTGAAATCGCTGAGAGTTATATTCATGCCGAAACCCCAAGAAGCACGCATGATCAAGATTTTTCTTCGTAAACTATCCTATTTCTTGATGAAACGATTTTTTCAACAAATTCTTGTCCTATGTCTATTTATCGGTATGCGGATGTGGGGCGAGGCGGCTTCCATCAATTGGCTGAAGGGGACTGGGGTGTATGCCCAATCCGAGCCGGGGCCAACCGTCGTGACCCAACACGAAACCATCCCTAATCCGGTCTTTGGTTCGACGCTACGCGTGGCCGAGGTATGCAAAGGGGTTGCGGAGCCCTGTGCGTGGGATGCCGCTGCTACTTGGACCGCGGGCGCGCCGCCGGATGCCGACAGCCTGGTGATTGTGGATGGCGCGGTGCAGATCAATGATGAGAATGCTGTGGCCCGCGCTGTGGGCATCTATCCGGGCGGGCAATTGTATTTCAACCCGGCGACGAATACACAGTTGCAAAGCGCCGATATTGTTGTATTTGCAGGCGGGCTACTACAAATCGGAGCGCTGGATCAGCCAATTGAGAACGCACAGACTGCACAAATAATTCTGCGCGATCTGCCCTTTGCGAATGACCCCTTGCAGCATTTGCGAGGGCTAGTTGTGGTGGATGGCATCCTCACCATCCACGGCCGCGCATTGGCAGAAGTTTATTTGCGCGCGGCCGTGGAGCCGCAGGCCGGCAGCGATACAATCGCGCTGGCACGGTCGGCCCTAGCCGCGGGATGGCGCGTGGGTGATGAAGTGCTGCTGCCCATGTCCAGCCAATGCGCAGTCGCCACCACTGAAGGCATCTGCCCCGACGAGACTGAAGAACGCACCATTACTGTGATTGCGTCTGATGGGTTGACGGTTACTTTGGATCAGCCTCTCCAGTTTGACCATCCCGGCGCTCGGGACGGCAACGGCCAACTCGACTTTTTGCCCCATCTGCTCAATAAAAGCCGCAATGTGATCTTCCGTTCGGAAAACCCCAATGGCGTGCGCGGCCACGTTTTGCTGCATGGCCGGGCGCAGGTGGACTTGCGCTACGCGCGTTTGCAGGATTTAGGACGCACCAATATTGACAATTTGGGAATGGAAAACCAGAAGGGGCGCTATCCGCTGCACGCACATCATCTCATTGGCCCTGTGGAGACGCCGGTCAGCGGTTATCAATTTGCCTTTGTGGGCAACGTGGTCGACTTTGGCGTAGATAATCGGGTGCAGGGGCGCAAATGGGGGCTGGCACTGCACGACAGCCATTACGGTCTGATCCAGCAGAACATTATAGACTATGCAGCGGGCGCAGGGCTGGTGACCGAGGATGGTTCGGAGACGGGCAACCGCATTGCGCGCAACTTTGTGGTGCGCGTGGTTGGTGGTAATAACGAACGCCAAGAGGATCGTGATCCCAGCGATAACTCCAAATTGGGGCGGGCCGGTGTGGCCTATTGGTTCAATGGCGGGGGTGGTAACGAAATTGTAGAGAATGTGGCGGCGGCGGTGGCCGAATGCACCTATTGCTACGGTTTCAAGTTTGATAATGTGTTTAACGACGCAGTCATGATCCCCACCGCGCAAGGCGCGGATCCACACAATGGCGGTGGGGTCATGACCGATTCATACGCCATTGGCCTGACCCAATTTGCTGCCAACGAAGTGTATGCCGCACCCAGTGGTTTGACCATCTGGTGGGTCTGCACCGAATTTGAGATCCCGCGTGAAGGCTGTACAAGTACAATGAAAGATTTTCACGTCTGGCATGTGCATCGCTGGGGCTATTTTGCCTATGAAACCAATGCCATGACCATCGATGGTTTTGTGCAGCGCGGCGATGCCGAACTGTTGACCAACGAGTATGAGGCGGTCATTGGCCTCTATCTAGTCGACTATTTTCAGCGCCAGACAGTTGTGCGCGGAGCCGATATTCAGGGTGTAGCTACAGCCATCGAAGCACCGGTCAATCGCGACGTGCGCGGCGCCAGTGGCCTGGATGTAGGCATCACGCATATAGAAGATTCGCGGCTGATCGCCGGCACGGGGATCTATATCACCTCACCTTCTTCAACAAATGGCGCCGACGATCTATCACCGCAGACTACCATCATTGAGAATGTACAGTTTGGCTACCCCACTGCGCGCCAAAGTGCCTTCATCCAAATAACGGGAGATGGAGCCACAAACGCAACCTCGAATAATCCTGAGCTGCGCAATGATGTGTGGATTGTCAATTACAATACCGCACCAGGCGAGGATGGGGACGATCTCTACATTGTACCCACCTATCACGACGTAGCGCGCTGTGATGCCTCGCTTGGTGACTGTACAAACGATATGAGCGCAAATTACCCATATATTGTGGGCGGACGCGTCTATAGACTGGCCGATAGTGCCAATCCACATCCAACACCGCCCGAATTATATCGGATATTCTTGCCAACCATCAGGCAGCACCGTTAGATTCTCAGAGAGAATGCTCAAAGTCCGCGATATAATTTTAGACTCTAGACTTTCGTAAGTAATTAAGTTGCGTGATGGCTTTGTACGCGGCACAATTCCATCATGCACGTCCTAATTTTTCTGTTTGGAGAGAGGGGAAAATCCGACTACCATAGATGAAACCCGATCGGGATTGGCATCCCGCAAGTCTCGGCTGGTTTCGAATATTGATGAGAGATTTGTGAAGAAGAACACCCAGCACGAATGGCAATTCAGATGGCCAAAGACGAGCCCAACAGCCGTATCAGGAATATCGGTTTGCATGAGGTGCACTTCGGTCTGTTCGCCAAGCTGAGTGAAGTGGACGGAAACTTGCATGACGCCAAATGTAAACGAAATTTCCTCATTTAGCTTGACATCTGTTATTTCTCCCTCTACGGTAAAGGGCTGACGCCAGTTCCATTGATACTGATCGCCAGGCTGCACTATTTCGTGTGCGCCGCGCAGAGTTCCATTGGGTGTTACATAACGAGCCTCTTCGATGAAGAATGCTTCAAGACCCGCCCATGTGGCCCAGTATTTAAAAACTTGATCCACAGGTTTGTTGTAGTAAAATACTATTTCAAATTGCGACCAATCGCATGTTTGTGGGTCTATCATGGTTAGCCCCTCTGGTAGTATTCATTCAAGTGGTTTCTGGAATCTATGCAGCAATACATAAATAATTCCCAAGTTTGCATGGTAGCATTGGGGTGACGCAAACCTCTGATTGTGAATACAGTGTGCAACAGAGCATTCGTTCTGTCGATGGGCAACTGGTTGGTTTGCTGGTTGCGGCTGGCGATGCCCGTATACGTATTGGTAATGGCCCGTAATCGTCCTCTTTTTGAGATGCACCCACCGCCACAAGTTGTTTGACTTCACTGCCATCTGGTGGTAAAGTCTGGTGCATTCGTCTGCAATTTCGGCCTGGTTATGCACGCAAAAGGCGATCCCAAAATAGCCTTTTTGTTGGCTAATCAGCCCCTGTCTGAACAGCTCCTAGTGCCGCGAACATTTAATCTTTGGAAATCACAACTCGAGCAAAAGCCACGCGGGATTTCTAAACATTAAGCGGCCAGACATCTAGTGAAGATTTATGCTATGCGGGTTATGAACCTATCCGTAAATTCGGTGGTGAATCGTGTATTGTCTCTGGCAGATCGGTTTGATACAGAGAATTTACGGACAGATATTATAGTGTATTGGATTGTTGTTTTCTTCTCTCTGGCCATGTGGTCGACGCCCCTGCAGGCGCAATCATCATCGCCGTTTAACTACATTTCCCCCCGGCCAGACGCTACGTTGGTGAGCCCATTTACAACCATTGCCCTGCGCAGTGGTGATGTGATCGACCCTCATAGCATATCCCCCAATTTATTTGTGGTCGAAGGTGATGTGAGTGGGTCCATTTCGGGAACAGTGCAACTGGCGCGTGATAATAAAACCGTCATCTTTAAGCCCGGGCGACCATTTACACCGGGCGAAAGCGTCAATGTCACCGTGCAGGCGGGATTGGTAACGTCTGTTGGCAACCAACTGGGCGGCGTTTCCTTCGCATTTACGGTTTCGGCCAAGCCCTTGCCGGAAGCCCAGGGCGTCTCCAGCGCTCAGTTGTGGTCCAATGCCGTACCGACATTCAGCGTCAGCCCGCAGGAGCCGGTTACGCGTACGCAGCCCTATTTGACTGTGCCCAATGATTTTCCAGCCATTAATGTGACGGTGCCGGCCAATGGCGCCGATGATGGCTATCTTTTTATGAGCAATTATAGTTTTGTCACAGATTTGGGCGTGCAGCCATATTTGCTCATTTTGGACAATGCGGGGGAGCCGGTTTTTTATAAACGGATGACGCCGGGCAAGATCGTGCTGGACTTTAAAAAGCAGCCCAACGGGCTGCTCACGTTCTACGATGTGGGGGTTGGGCATTTTCAGGCCATGGACAATAGCTATGCGATTGTCGACACATATGCCACCGGCAATGGCTATGGCGCCGATCATCACGATCTGCAAATTCTGCCCAACGGCAACTACCTGATTATGGCCTGGGACTATCAACCCATTGACATGAGCCAGATTGTGGCGGGCGGGGATCCAGATGCAACTGTGGTTGGCTTGATTGTACAGGAACTGGATCCGGACCACAATGTAGTGTTCGAGTGGCGCAGCTGGGATCACTTTGAGATCACCGAATCCAGCGCGGATTTAACCGAACCCGTTATTTTCTATACCCACGGCAATGCTGTGGAAGAGGATGCCGATGGCAATCTGCTCGTTTCCTCACGCGTGATGAATGAGATCACCAAAATTGACCGGCAAACGGCTGACATGATCTGGCGTCTGGGCGGCAAGAAAAATGAGTTCTCTTTTTTAAATGATGATAAGCTCTTTTATCGCCAGCATGATATTCGCCGCCTGCCCAATGGACATATTACGCTCTTTGACAATCGCGAAGGCGAGACGCCTGTCTATTCCAGAGTCGTGGAATATGAGCTGGATGAAGTGAATAAAACGGCGAAGGTGGTCTGGCAATATCGCAATACGCCCGACACCTATGGACCCTATTTGGCCAATGCCCAGCGTCTGCCCAATGGCAATACGCTGATCGGCTGGGGACACGCCGTGCCCACGCTGACGGAAGTCAAGCCCGATGGCAGCAAAGCCTTTGAGCTTTCGTTGAAATGGCCCAGCGTCAGCTATCGCGCCTTCCGCTTTCCCTGGCAAGGCGCCCCCACCTGGCCGCCTGTGTTGGCTGCGGCCACAGACGGCATCACCACGACGCTGCACATGAGTTGGAATGGCGCTACGGATGTGGCTGTGTATGAGATCCATGCCGGCAATAGCATCAGCGCGACCCAGCTGATTCGTACGCAGCCCAAAAGTGGTTTTGAGACAACGGTAGATGTGACGGCGGATGTGGGGCCATATTGCCTGTTCCGCGTCAGACCCGTGGATAGCAATGGTCAGCAGAAACAATTTTCAAATTTGCTTGCCTTTACAACCCCCCAATGCAAGCCGCTATATTTGCCGCTGGTGATGCAAAATTAAGGGCAAGCCAGAAAATCTTCAGCGGGAGGCGTCCGTCTTTCCTGCGCCGAGCAGCTTGATGCCCACCTGTTTTGAATGAACATTAATGAATTACGAAAACCCCCGAAACGCTTTTGCAACAGAACCCAGATTTTTAGCTACAATGTCAGCCTATGCCTTGAATGATGGTAAAATATGGTTTCTAGAAACTTCTGGAACGTTACTTGAGTGTTCAGTGTTCTAGCAAAAAGGAGCAATCGCATGGCCGTTAAATTCAAAGAACTGACCGACTATATTATTTCGTTGGGCGCTGCTGATATTGGCCACACCGACAAGACCTATTTGGCTCACGCCATCGGTGTTTATAACGACATCAAGGCGTGGGGCGTGTCTGAGGATCTGCGCCATGCTGCGCTCTTCCATTCCATTTATGGCACGCAGGGCTTTCAAAGTTTTACGCTGCCGCTGGCGCGCCAATCCGAACTGCGCGGGCTAATCGGCGACCACGCCGAAAAAATCGCCTTCCTTAACTGCTTTATGGACCGCGCTTCGTTGGATGCGCAAGTGATGCAGGCGGAGGGGCCATACACCATTGTGCATCGTGTTACCGGTGAAGAAATGGTCATTTCCAAGCAGGAATATGAAGACCTGATCTGTGTCCACCTGTGCGATTGGCTGGAGCAGGTGCCGCGCGCGCAAAAGTGGGAGTACCGGCGTACGGCCTATCGCCAAATGGCCGAACGGCTGGGCGGGGCGGCGCTAGAGTCATATGATCGCGTCTTTGCTGGCGAGCCCATGGGCGCCTCCTAAATGCTCAATAGATCGCAACAGGAAGTGATGCGGCCAGATTCACCAGTCGAGACGGGCGTCGCTATCGCCAAAGCTGTTGCGGTGTACTGATACTGACAAAGGAACAAAATTCATGTCAAGCGACCTCGCCGATTTCATTGCCGCCACATCGCTCTGCGACACTCATGAACATCTTCAATACGAAGATAAATATCTGGGCGATGACCAGCCGGATATTTTGCGCAACCTGTTCCATAACTACGTCCCCGCCGATCTGGTTTCGGCAGGCGCCAGTCAGGAAGCGGTCAACGCGCTGCTGGACAAGCGCAATCCTGATATTCGCGCCCGCTTTAAGGGGGTGGAAGCGGCCTGGCAAGCCGTCCAGCACACAGGCTACGGTGAAGCCGTGCGCACCATTGCCCGCGAATTTTACGGGTTGGATGAATTGACCGCTGCTGGCATTGACGCTGCTCAGGACAAACACGATGCGCTGGTGCAGCCCGGCGCCCGGCTGCATCTGCTGCGCGATGTGGCTAAGTTGGATCATGTGCAGACCGATGATTTTCGCCGCGAATGCTGGGTGGATGAGTCGGGGCCAGACTTCTTTTTCTACGATATCTCCTGGGCGGAGTTTTGCAATGGCCAACCCAATGTGGCGGCCATCACCCAGGAAACCGGCGTAGAAATCCGCGACATGACCACGCTGCAAAACGCCATGGAGGCGGTCTTCGAACAGAACGCCAAAGTGGCCATTGCCGTCAAATCCCAGCACGCATACACGCGCACGCTGCGCTGGCAAGAGCGTACGGCCCAAGAAGCAGCGCGGGCGCTGGGCGCCTACCTGCACTCACCAGATGAAATGAGCGAGACGGATCGGCTCTGCCTGGGCGACTGGTGCTGGGCGCGCGGGGTAGAGTTGGCCACGGCTTACAAGCTGCCCTTTAAGCTGCACACCGGCTATTATGCCGGCCACAGCCGCATGCCCGTGGACCGCATCAAAAGCGGCCATCTTTGCCCGCTGCTGGCCCGCTATCCCGACGCCCGCTTTGTGCTCATGCACATTGCCTGGCCCTACAGCGAAGAGCTGATCAGCCTGGCCAAACATTACCCCAATGTCTATGCCGACCTGTGCTGGGCTTGGAGCATTAATCCCTACAGCGCCAGCGATTTTGTGCGTCGCTATCTGCACGCCGCGCCCATCAACAAGCTTTTTGCCTTTGGTGGCGACACGCATATGCCCGTGGCCGCCGTGGCCTATGCTCGCCAGGCCCGCCAATGGCTCACCCGCGCGCTGGAAGCCGAGGTGCGCGAGGGTCTTTTGAGCGAGGCCCAGGCGATTGGCGTGGCGTCGCGCATTATGCACGACAATCAATATGCCTGTTTTGATGTAGAGGAAAAGAAGGCAATTCTGCAAGCGGCAAGCTCCTTATAGCCGTCCAGGGCCATGGCGTGCCATAAAAAAGCAGGGTTAAAACCCGCGGCTGACCCGGCAAAGCGGTCTCAACCGCTTGCCATTTTAGCCGCGGCGGCGGCTTTTCATTGTGAGCGGCCGGATTGATCCGTTGCGTTTACGAAGTTCGCGATTGCCCTACATAGCCGTCCAGGAACTGTTGACAATTTGATAGTTACTTATTATATTGATTTTTCCCGAGCAAAAAGCTTAATACAGCAAACAGCTTCCCAGCCCAATTATCTCAAACAAAGGAGTCCACTCCATGCAACCGACTCTTGCCGCTCCCCAATTTATGGGTGTCCGCATTAAGCGCCGCGAAGACCCCAAACTGATCACCGGCCAGGGCCAATATACGGGCGATATCCAGCTTGACAACATGCTGCACATGGCCGTGCTGCGCAGCCCATACGCCCACGCCCGCATTGAGTCCATCGACGTGCACGCGGCCCAAGCCATGCCCGGCGTGGTAGATGTGCTGACCGGCGCCGATATTAATGGGCAGCTCACCGGACCACTGCCCATGACCATGGCTTTTGACGAGTCCTACAGCAATGCTCATGAAATTGCCCGTCCCGTCTTGAGCGAGCATAAAGTGCGCTATGTGGGCGACCCCATTGCCGTGGTGCTGGCCGAAAGCGCCTATGAAGCAGCCGATGCGCTGGACGCCATTCATGTGCGCTATCAGCCACTGCCCGCCGTGGCCGATCCGGAAAAAGCCTTGGCCGCCGGCGCGCCGCTTCTCCATGATGAAGTGGGCACCAATCTGGCTTTTCAGTGGGCTGGCGGCAACGACGTGGATGCCGCCTTTGCTGCTGCGGAGCACATTACCGAATTGCGCCTGGTGAATCAGCGCTTGATCCCATCGGCCATGGAGCCGCGCGCCGTAACTGCCGATTATGACGCCGCCAACGAACATTTTACCATTTGGAGCAGCACGCAAGTGCCCCACGCCGTACAGGCAGAGGTGGCCAAAATTTTGGGTGTGGATATCGAGCGCGTGCGTTCGATTGCCCCCGAGGTGGGCGGTGGTTTTGGCGCCAAGTCCAACCAGTTTAACGAAGATATTCTGGCGCCGTTTCTGGCGCGTAAGCATAGTCGTCCGGTGCGCTGGGTGGCCACGCGCAGCGAAGATTACCAAACCACCAGCCACGGTCGCGATCAGATTAACATTGTGCGGCTGGCTGCGTCTAAAGATGGGCGCGTCTCGGCCGTGGACCTTAAAGTGATTGCCGATTGCGGCGCCTATTACAGCAATGTGACGCCCGGCATCCCGCCGCTGACCGGTATGATGATGACCGGCGTTTACGACATTTCCAATGCCCGCTGTCGGGCCGATGCGGTGCTGACGAACAAAAACATCAACGAGCCATATCGCGGCGCCGGCCGCCCGGAAGCTGCCTTCATGATCGAGCGCGCCATGAACGTGCTGGCCGCGGAATTGGGCATGGACCCAGTTGCTTTGCGGCGCAAAAACTTTATTGCGCCCGACAAGTTCCCCTATAAAACGGCCACCGGCGCCACCTATGACAGCGGCGAATATGAGAAGACGCTCGACAAAGCGCTGGCGCTGATTGGGTATGATGACCTGCGCGCCGAACAGGCGCGGCGGCGCAAAGAGGGGGGCAAGCTGCTGGGCATTGGGCTGGCTTGTTATGTGGAAATTTGTGGCTTTGGTCCTTGGGAATCGGGCACGATTACGGTGGACAAAGAGGCCAAGGTCACGGTGCTCACCGGCACGTCGCCGCACGGTCAGGGCCACCACACGGCATGGGCGCAAATTGCGGCCGAGGCGCTGCAAATCCCCATGGAAGACATTACGGTAATCCACGGCGATACGGCCATTGTCAAGCGCGGCATTGGCACCTTTGGCAGCCGCAGCGCACCGGTGGGCGGCGCCGCCGTACTCAACAATAGCGTGACCGTGCGCGAGAAGGGCAAAGCGGTGGCCGGCCATATGCTGGAGGCGGCCGTGGAGGATGTGGTGCTGGAAAATGGCCAATTCCATGTGGCCGGTTCGCCCGATATCTCTGTGAGCTGGCAGGAAGTAGCGCAAGCCGTGTATGGTGATGGCAACCTGCCGGCGGAAATGCAGGGTGACCTGAGCGCGGATGAGGACTTTTCGCCGCCTGGCGAGACCTATCCGTTTGGCACCCATATTTGTACCGTCGAGATCGACCCCGACACGGGCGCCGTGCAGGTTACGCGCTTTGTGACGGTGGACGATTGCGGCCCAGCCATCAACCCGTTGCTCATCGATGGCCAGGTGCATGGCGGCATTGCCCAGGGCATTGGCCAGGCGCTCTTTGAACACGCTCAATACGATGAAAATGGCCAGCTGGTCAGCGGCTCGCTCATGGACTATGCCGTGCCGCGCGCCGACAACTTCCCCATTTATGAAAATAATCGCACCGAAACCCCCACGCCGCTCAATCCACTGGGCGTCAAAGGCATTGGCGAAGCGGCCACCATTGGCTCTACGCCGGCGGTGGCCAACGCCGTTCACGATGCATTGGCCCATTTGGGCGTGCGCCAGCTCGATATGCCATTTACGGCAGAAAAGGTGTGGCGGGCCATCCAAGGAAAGTAGAAGAGTAGAGGAGTGGAGGAGATTGCTGGGTGCTACTCCTCCACGCCTCTACTCCCAACTAAACAACTCATGATCCAAATCACCCCCAACATCTCTCTCGACGAATCCGAACTGGACTTGGAGTTTGTGCGTTCGTCTGGACCGGGTGGACAGAATGTGAATAAAGTGGCGACGGCGGTGCAGTTGCGCTTTGATTTGCAGCATTCACCTTCGCTGCCGGAGGATGTACGCACGCGGGCTATATCGCTGGCCGGCAAGCAGGTCACGGACGACGGCGTGCTGATCATTCAGGCGCGCAAATATCGCACCCAGTTGCGCAACCGCCAGCTCGCCATCGAGCGGCTGGTGGATCTGCTGCAGCGGGCCGCGCGGCCACCCAAAACGCGACGCAAGACCCGACCTTCTGCCGCGGCCAAGGCCAAGCGGCTGCAACGCAAGCGGCAGCGCAGCGAGACCAAACGCGGCCGCGGCCCCGTACGCTACGACGAGTGAAAATCAACTGCATAAAAAAGACCCGCTCTTTGGCGGGTCTTTTTTATGCAGTTTGCTCATTTTTATTCAGCGTTGCGAACCGGCTCTGGCATTGGTTCCAGGCGTCCTTTGGGGCGACTCACCGCCGGTTTGCTGTCCAGCAATTTGCGCACCTGATTCAAGCGCCGGCGCACGGCGGGAATGCGGGCTACCAGCAGCAGCGCCACCACAATGCCATAAGTGACTGGCTCTACCGGCACCTTGAGTACCCAGAAGTAGTGAATTACGGCCAGCGGCACGGCTAAATAGACCAGCCGGTGCAGCTTTTTCCAGTTGCGCCCCAGCCGCTTCATCCAGCCTTTGGTGGAAGTAATGGCCAGCGGCGTCAAAATTAAGAAGGCCGAAAAACCGACAATAATGTAGGGCTTGGTGACCAGCGCATCCCCCAGAATCTGGGAAAGGTTAAAGGCATAGTCCAGCCCCAAAAAGGTGAACAGATGCAGGCAGACATAGAAGAAGCCTTGCAAGCCCAGGGATTTACGCACCGTGAGGACCGTGCGCCAACCGGTGAGGCTGTTGAGCGGCGTGACCGCCAGCGACAGCACCAGCAGCACCAGCGCCGTGTAGCCCGTGCGATTCGTAATGTCCGCAATGGGATCCACCAGCCGCCCATTGATGACATCTAGGATGAGGAGCAGCAGCGGGAGCAGCGCGCCAATGTTGACCGCGATCCAAAACCAGTGCTTCTTCAAATATGGAATCATTCCGCTGTTTGACTTTTTCTTTTGCATGAGAACTATCTACCCCCTTCACTCCTCTGCCTAAACCAGATGCATCCGATCCTCAAAAGAGAACGTTAATAATTCGCTCGTAAATCCATCCCATCATAGAGCGAGGCCACCTCGTCGGCATAGCCGTTGAACATCAGCGTATCGCGGCGGCCAAATTCACCAATGCGGCGCTCGGTGGCCTGCGACCAGCGTGGGTGATCCACCTGTGGATTCACGTTGGCGTAGAAGCCATATTCGTTGGGCGCCTGCGTCATCCAAGTGGAGACGGGCATCTCATCGGTCAGTTCGATTTTGACAATGGCCTTAGCGCTCTTGAAACCATATTTCCAAGGCACCACTAAGCGCAGCGGCGCTCCATCGGGGTTGGGCAACAGTTCGCCATAAAGGCCGGTCGCCATGATCGCCAGCGGATTCATGGCCTCATCAATGCGCAGCCCTTCCACGTAGGGCCAGTCGATCCAACGTGCGTTCTGGCCGGGCATCTGTTCGGGACGCAGCACCGAGGTAAACTTGACATACTTGGCTTCAGACTTGGGATCAACCTCTTTGAGCAGGTCGCCCAGCTGGAAGCCCACCCAAGGAATAACCATGGACCATGCCTCGACACAGCGCAGTCGATAGATGCGTTCTTCCTGGGTAAAGCTGCTGATCAGATCTTCAAGGCCATAGGTCTTGGGGTTATTGACCAGGCCACCCACTTCCACCGTCCACGGATATGGTTCGAAACTGGCCGATAAAGGATTGACTTCCTGTTTATCGGTCGTGAATTCGTAGTAGTTGTTGTGGTTGGTAATCTGTTCATACGAATTAAGCGTATCGCCCAATTCATCGGTTTCGGCGCTGGCATAGGGTTGGTCATGGGAGAGTGCATCGGGCAGCGTCTCCAGGCCGATGTCAGCCGGTTTTACAGCCACTGGAGCAGCGCTGGCCCCACTGGCGCTGCTGCTGCTCATTCCCGGTCCACAGGCCGCCAGCGCCACCGCGCCCATGGTTAAACCCGCCCCGACCATAAACTTGCGGCGGTTGAGAAAAACATGTTTGGGCGTAATTTCAGATGAATGAATCTTTGTCATGATCAGGCTCCTTCATGTTAGAAACTTATGTTACGCAAGCCTGGCGGAACGTCGGCTCGCCGACTTTCCTGTCTCTCTCTAGCAGACTGGCTGTCGCTGCGTAACGTGAGTTAGAAAGTTGCGGTCGGCACAATGCCAACAGAGTTATCAATCTATAATTGGCTTGTCGACCTGCTTACGCAATACGCACCACGCAATAATCTGCTTCTGCAACGTATTGCCTTTATTTATCCTCGATATGTTTCAGTATAGACCGGCCACATAACAGAACTATGAATCAAATATTACGAGATAATTACAGAGCTTGTCTGTGGTGTGTTATACTTCTTCTCTATGACTACGCTGCATCCCGCTACTGTTCATTTCCCCATAGCGCTGCTTATTTTGGCTAGTGTTGCCGGTCTGCTCTATCTATATTGGCAGCCGCGTACAGAGCTGCGCACCCTGGTTTGGTGGATGCTGCCTTTGGGCTGGTTGGGCGTGGGTGCGGCCATTGGTACCGGTTTAATAGCGCAGGCGGGGTTACCTCCCCAAGCGCCCTACCGCAGCCTGCTCAACTGGCACATAAGCAGCGGTCTGGCGCTATTGATTCTCTATGCTGGGTTGCTCTATGTGCGCTGGTTGCGTCGTCACAAGCGCAAGCCTACCAAGCACAATGTGTCGCAACCGGTTGATTCCGCCGACCCGTTGCTGGATGACCCGAACGCACGCTGGTGGCTCACCCTTTTGTTTTTGCTTGGCATTGGGCTGGTGGTGGCCAGCGGCTGGAACGGTGGCAGATTGGTGTATGAATGGGGTGTAAATGTGAGGGCTTTTTGATAAGGTTTTTGCCTGAATTCAAACAAAAACCTTGTCAAAAAGGGCGTTTATTTTGAATAAAGGTTAATCATTTTCGAGCCGGCAGCACCAATCCCATCAACTCTTTCATGGCGTCAACTTTGGGTTGGGCCTGCGTGCGGGCATCATCTGCCCCTTTGGCCAGCAGACGATCGAGTTCGGCTGTATCGCGCATGAGGTAATCATAGCGCTCGCGGATGGGCGTTACGGCGGCGATTACCGCTTCGGCCACGCCCACTTTGAGATCACCATAGCCGCGGGCATTGGCAAAGTCGGCCAATACGGTCTCGCGGTCTTTGTCGGTCACTGCTTCATAGATTTCCAGCAGATTATTGACGCCGGCCTTTTCCGGTGCGGACGAAAAGACAATCTCATTGTCGGAATCGGTTTTGGCGCGCTTAAACGAGCGCAGGATCTCTTTGGGCTCATCGAGCAGGCGTACGGCGTGACCGCGGATATGCGCCATGCTTTTGGACATTTTGTTTTCAGGATTGTCCAGCCCCATGACGCGCGCGCCCGCTTCCGGCACCTTTACCTCGGGCAGCACAAAGAACTCGGTCTCATAAATATGATTGAAGCGCTGGCCAATATTGCGCGTCAATTCTACGTGTTGGCGCTGATCTTCACCCACGGGCACTTCATCGGCGTCGTAGAGCATAATGTCGCCGGCTTGCAGCACGGGATAATCGAGCAGGCCCGTCAGAATGGTTTCCTGTCTGCTCGATTTATCTTTAAATTGCGTCATGCGCTGTAGCCAGCCCAGCGGCGTTAGGCAATTGAGCAGCCAGCAGGCTTCCACATGCGCGGTTACATGGCTCTGCACAAAGAGGGTGCTGCGCGCCGGATCAATCCCGCAGGCCAATAGTATGGCCGCTAGCGAACGCGTTTGGGCGCGCAATGTTGTTGGATCTTGGGGCATGGTCAGGCTGTGCAGATCCACAATGCAAAAGTAATTAATTTTTTCGTCCTGACGCGCCGCCCATCCGCGCACCGCGCCCAAATAATTGCCTAAATGAAATTCACCCGATGGTTGAATCCCGCTCAGCACCCGTTTTTTCGTCGTCATTTGGATTTTCTATTCAGTTTGATCTCGTTACGACTTACGCCGCTGGCCGCGCCATTCTCCCCGGGCTTGCGTAAGTCTGAAATAAAAGAGATTATTGAAAACAGGATTAGGACCGCTGATGGTCATGTGCAAAGAATACCGTATATTATAGCGGAAAATGAGCTTGACAACAATCTGTTCCTCGGTTGACAACCCCAATCCATCCGTATACAATGTGTACATGATTCCTGTCCACCCCTCAAATTGATTCCAGCCCTCACATCTCAATAAGGCCGTGACCCGATCATCAATTTTGCACGAATATTCTCTTTGGATAGCCGCCGCTGTCGCTATTCTGCTATTGGCGCTGAGCAGCGTAATGGCCTTTGGCCCGAACTGGGCCGATACTCACGCTGGTCTACAGCCAAATATGGCCACACTGCCCGAATGTGCACGCCCGGCCTGGTTGGAAACGACTGCGCATCCGTTTGCTGTCGAGCCGCTGATTCCCACACCGCTGCCGGGCGAAGTGCGGACGGTGGGTGTTAAACAGGGGGCGTATCAAGAATATGAGCAGATTCCAGCGCCCACGGCAGAACCATACACCTTGCGCTGGCGCATCGGCGTTGGCATCCCCGAAAAAAATCCGCTCTACTTCCCTTGGCCTGCCCAGCGCCCGGGCTGGTATCTCAACTGGAGCACCGGCTATACAGTGACGCGCACGCTGGCGCAACGTACGGACCCCGTGCGCATGGAAGCGCCGCCAGAAATCGAGCTGGGCATGGACTTTTATCCCATGGTGCGCACGCCGCAGGGACGATTGCAGCCCGCACCGGAGCTATTGGCGCAATTGGCGGCGGCAAACCCCGGTCGTACCTGGCTGATTGGCAATGAGCCTGATGTGGAGTGGCAGGACAACGCTACGCCAGAACAATATGCATATGGGTATCGCTGCGCCTACACCGTGATTAAACAGAGTGACCCTACGGCTCAAATTGCCATCGGCGGGTTGAGCCAGGTTACCCCGCTACGCTTAATCTATTTGGAGCGACTGTGGCGCTTTTACGCCAAAGAATTTGGCCAGGAGATGCCGGTGGACGTGTGGAACATGCATGCTTTTGTCCTGCGCGAAGAAGCCGAGAGTTGGGGCGTGCGTATTCCACCTGGGCTAGAATATATTACGCAGGGAGAGCTGTGGGATGTGGCGGATCATGCCGATCTAGCATTAGTGCGTGGGCAAATTGTGGCCATGCGCCGCTGGATGCAGGAACACGGCCAGCGTGAGAAGCCGCTGCTCATCAGCGAATATGGGATTCTCTTAACTGCCGCATATGGCTTTGATGCCCCGCACGTAAATGCCTTTATGCTGGATAGTTTTGACCTTTTCAATTCTTTGAGCGATGCTGAAATGGGGTATCCAGCCGATGACAATCGATTGGTTCAGCGCTGGGTCTGGTTTAGCACCCGCTATCCACTTTACCCCGCCGGCAACCTCTTTACCGGGTATGATAAACCGACCGCCGTTATGCGCACGTTGCGCGACTTCTTGGATGCGCATGGCGACTCTACGGCAAAGACCATTAAATAGCCGCGGATAAATGATTTAATGGAAGAGTGTGCATAATCCGCTGTTCGAGTGACAATGATACATTCATTACCAACTGTGTTTTGTGGCTATTTCCGGTTTTGCCCGCAGTTTCGGGGCATGTCGGATTGAAACTATTCGTTTCTAAAAAGCGTATTATTAGGTATGTTACCTCCCCGCTGGCGCAAGGTCACGCGCGACCTCTGGCATTACAAAATGCGCACGGTGTTGGTTGTCTTGTCTATTGCCGTAGGCGTTATGGGCGTGGGCATGATTGCCGGCGCCCGCATTACCCTGGGCCGCGATATGACAGCCGCCTACCAATCCACGACTCCTTTTCATGGCGTCATCTACACTGAAAAGCTGGATCCAGCGCTGCTCCGTTCGTTGGCGCGCACGCCTGGCATTGCCCAAACCGAGGCGCGCGGCTTTGTCAATGTACGCATTCAGGCCGCATCCGGCGGGTGGGAAAATTTACAGCTCGAAGTCATCGACGATTTCAACGCCATCCACATCAACAAGATTTTCCCCCTATCGGGCGCGTGGCCACCCGCCAAACAGCAGGTGCTATTGGAGCGCGCTTCAGCGGCTGAACTCAATATCCCCCTGGGCGATACGCTCACCGTGCAGACGCGCAGCGCCGAACTTCACACTCTAATTATTGGTGGCATTGTCCATGATATCAACCAGACGCCCAAGACGTTTTCGGGCGAATATAAAGGCTATATCATCCGGGAGACGGCCGAGACGCTGGGCTTTGATCGCGAATTAGACGTGCTCTATTTTACCGTGAGTGAACGGCCGCTGCAGCGTGACGCTATTTTGGACCGACTTGATGCATTGAAGGCAAAGTTGGAGCGCAGCGGACGGGCCGTCAATGGTCGCTTTGTGCCGGAGCCGGGCAAACATTGGGCGGATGATGAAGTGACATCCATGCTCTATTTGCTGAGCGCGCTTG
>JACKBC010000042.1 GCA_020634755.1 Caldilineaceae bacterium
TCAAGTTATATCATGATCAAATTGTCGTTTTGCATTTCGATGGCAGAAATAAGCAACTCAAAGACTTACGCAATTTTTTAAAAGAACAACAACTGCCAAATCTGCGCTTGCTCCACCTATCACTTGGACCAAAACTAAAGAAAAAGGCGCCTTTTCAGCATGGCACATATGCCATTGTAAGAACCTGGCCGCAAGTATGCTCTCCCCAAAGTAATCAATTCCAGATAGCATTTTATCGCCATCTGGCCAACGGGCATCAGATTGATGAGGCATATACCGCAGCTCAGCAATTGGTAGTAACGCCAAAAAACACAAACAAAAAAATCGATGTCACCATAGAGGGTTCCGAAAGCGCACGCCAATGGAACTTCTGGGAAGAGTGCTTTGATTCTGAGCCGGTTAAAGATATTACGCCTGTTCTTTTTTCGGGGAGTACAGCTGACGACTTAGCACCTGAAAAGAAAATTCCTCCGGTTCCCTTTCCGGGTCTCAAGCCGTATTCTGAAAAATATGGACGCGTTTTTTGGGGTCGCGACATAGAAATCCGAAATTTACTCTATCTGATAGCTAATAAAAGAGAGCGAAGAATAATCACCCTTGTTGGACAACCAGGGGTTGGCAAAACTTCGCTCATAGAAGCAGGCTTTATCCCCAGGCTTCCAGAGGAATCCTCCATTTGGAGATCAAATGAGGAATTCCTTGATTGGGAGGCTAGATTAGTGTCAGGTGCAGGGCACAAAAGAGTTTTTGAGCAGTTGTGCACTGTACTCGGCCAAAAACCGACAACCACAGATACAAAAAAGCTATTGCCTGATTATGTGTCTCAATTTTCCAAACATATTGTTTTTTGTTTTGACGAATTAGATTGGCAAATTCATTCAGATAACCCTAGGGACCGCCAAGATTTATTCAAACTATTTGCCGCAATTCAAAGTTGCCTGCCTCCTACTTATTCACAATCAGCAAAACCGATAAAATTTCTATTGAGCATTCGCACTGATTCTCTTCCCTTCCTCTTAAAATTGATTAATCAAGCGGGATTCTACTTTGAATCCAATTGTCGTAAATATACATTACTTCCTATGACGGTCTCGTCAATTCGCCATATAATCAAGGAGACAGATAAAAACAATGTGCTCAAGATCAGTCAAGATCTGGAAGAACACATTCTGCATATCTTACTTGCCAACAGAGGAGAATCGCCGGTAGCACCCTATTTACAAATGATTTTATGGGGATTATGGAAATACAAGCATGACATAACTCCCAGCCCAAGTTTACTGTTTGTGGATGATTATCAAAAGATGGTGGCACAGCACAAAGTGTTCGACGATTTTTTCCAGGCCAAATATGAAACACTGCGCCACAATTTCCCAGTCCTTGTTCGATCAGGACTTCTCCATAGCATATTTGGCCTCCCATCCTTATACACCCAAAACCAGATCGACCAAAGCCATTTACGCCAACAGTTTTCCACTTATTCAGGCCACTTGCAGCAAGCTTTGCCAAAACTAGCCGATCTCTATCTTCTTTCCCGTGTGCAGAATAACACAACGCTCACGTATCAATTTGGACACCCGCTCTTAGCCCCCACGGCATACAATAATCTCCACAACGTCAGCCGGCGATTTGAGCGAGTACGTTGGCGGTGGGCGCAAGCGCGATCATTGGGTCAATATTTTAATGGCGGGAACGGAAATGGTTGGGGCTTTCCTAATGCTCAGGCATTCCGCTCTGCTGGCTATATCCGAACTTCGGAGGCTTACTACTGGCTCATTGGGCTAGCCGCCTTTCTCGCAATAACGCTATTCTTATTAGTGAGAGCCATCTACAACGATGTCGATCTGGCTCCTGTCCTTACCGACTTGCGTGGGGATCGAGTTTTTCAATTCAGCCGTCTGGATGCGTCAGAGTCGTTGCCGGAACAGCTCACCGAAATGGTGGTGGGCACTGAACTCCTGCACGTCGATAGAGAAATTTTGATCCAGCCGGTTGAGTGGTTGCGGCGAAGCCAGTCCACGCCATTTGCAGAAGGTGAAGAGCATGTGGATGCATTAACATTTGGCAGAGAAAACAATGTGTTATTTGAGTTTGGTCAACAGGGAGGCATCTATCAGCGCGACCTTGCGCCCCTTCTGTTTCACACAACTAGATTCCCCAGGTCATTACAGTTTCCATCAGCGGATGCTTATGCCCTTCTAGAAGATCATTTGCTAATAGGAGATGGGGATGGCACAGTCACCCACTATAATTTAGAAGACATGTCACATGTCGCGCTTCTGCCCCACTCCAGCGCCATTAGCTTTATCGGCAGCAGTCCGGCCCATGATGCCTTTTTCACCATGGACGCTGGCCAGCAGATCAAGATTTATGAACTGTCCGATCAACAGCCGCGCTTTGTCCAAAATATTGACATGGGGCCCGTACGCGCAGCGGCCATACACTTTGGGCAAACGCGGCTGGCGTGCGCCACGCTCGAAAACAAAATCATTGTTTGGGATTGGGCGCATGATTCTCGACCATATAAAACCGCAACGCGCGCGGCGCCGGTATCCCAACTCGTTTTTCATCCAGATGGAAATCAGCTCCTTTCTGCAACTACAGATGGAAGCATAGAGGCTTGGCCCATTAAAATGAATCCCGATGCAGCCGCCGACAATGCGCTATGGCATGTGCAAGCACCAAGCACAGCCACAATCCTTGCCTACACCCCAAACGGCGCCGTCATCATAGCCAGTTGGGGGGATGATTCGCTCCGCCTTTGGGATTCGAAAAGTTTCCAACCACTCGGCTCCATCGAGAGTGAGCATGGCGCCATTCGCAGCATCGATTTTAGTCCCGATGGCAAGTGGATGGCTATGGCCACAGAGGGCGCCATCGAGTTCTGGGAAGTCACAATATCCGCAGAAATGGTTGCCAAACCATGAGCAATCCTATACCTGTTTTTGACCAACCCCCACATTGCTTGTATAATATCAGTTCTTCGGGGAGTAGCGCAGTCCGGCAGCGCACATCGTTTGGGACGATGGGGTCGGAGGTTCAAATCCTCTCTCCCCGACTTTTTTTGTGGCGAAGCAGCATTCATCACAGCCGAGAATGTAGCACGCAATCGATGCCTTCATCATACTCGCCACATCAAATGCGGGTATAGCATAGTGGTAATGCCCCGGCCTTCCAAGCCGGTCAGGTGGGTTCGATTCCCACTACCCGCTCAGATGCAGACCTGTACTGCGGATCGGTAGCTCAACGGCAGAGCAGAGGGCTCATAACTCTTTGGTTACAGGTTCGAATCCTGTCCGATCCACAAGAAAAGCCAATAAGGATTTCGTGCGCCACAATTCGCTGTAAACAGCAAGCCGCCCATGTTGGGCGGCTTTATTTATGCGCGATAGTCTTGCCAAATTCGCACACAGAGCAGGCGCACCCATTGAGCAGATATAGCAATCTTTGGACCATGCTAATATACAGACTACGGAAAACTATTTGGGCGTTGAGTTGAATCTAAGACAAGCCCCGTCTGATTTGATTGATTTGGCACTATGAAATCGAAATTTCCTTGACATTGTGCCGTGCCAATGTTAGACTTTGTAAGCAACTATGTACAGATTACAACAACGATGGGAGGTGACCATGTTACAACTAATGGCAACTGCACCCGTTTCAGACATGAACCGACGCGCGCGTGACGTTCTGGCCATGCTGGAAGAGGGGCCGGTGGCGCTGCTACAGCGCAGCGAACCAGCCGCAATTATGGTTTCGCCTGTGGAATGGAACAAGATCGCCGCTGAACTGGAAGAGCTGGAAAACCTGCGCGATATTGTGGCGGCTTATCAGGCTGAAATCGCCATCTGGGAAGATGATGAACAGCCCACCGACATCGATCTAGCACAACTCCAGACAGAGCTAGACCATGCCAAAGTACCGGCTTAAATGGACGCCGCGCGCGGAGCGGGCATATAGTCAGCTATCGGACAAACTTAAACAGGAAGTCATTGATTCGTTGCATGACCTTCAAGCCGAAGGCGTTGAGGATGTTGCGGAGCCATTGTTTCGTGAATTGCAGGGGCGCTACAAATCCAAGTTTAACGGCTTTCGGATCATACTGAGCCAATCGGCAGATGTGATCACCGTGCTAGATATTCGTAGACGCGACCGCAATACCTATTTGAACGTACCGTGATCAAACGCATTGAACTGAAATTCTCCAATTTGACAAAGGCGCACAATGTTGTTTAGTATTATCAGAGTATTTTGTTTGTCAATGAGCAAGGGATTTCAATCTGAACAAGGGTTACAAATCTATAGCCACAGTAGGCAATGACGGAGCCCCACTCCAGAGCTTGAGCGCAGAAAGATTGGCGATGTTCTTGGCATGAACCATACGCCGTCATAACGCTTGTCGGAATCTCCACCGATGCTGGCCCAAATGGAGAGACTGCTTCAGGTGTCCTTTACATTCTGTGCGGGAAACTGAGTCAGTTACAGAGGCGTCAATCGTGAGGTGGGCGCGCAACAAGGTGGTACCACGAGTTCTCTCGTCCTTGGTTGGACAGAGAACTTTTTTTATTGGTTGGGGTAATAAGGAGCATACCATGCGCTATTCACAACTCTTTGGCAAGACGCTGCGGGATACTTCCGGACAAATCCAGGTGGCCTCGCACAAATGGTTGGTGCGGGGCGGCTTTATACGCGAAAGCGTGGCGGGGCGTTATTTCTATTTGCCATTGGGCATGCGGGTGAAGCAGAAGGTGATGCAGGTGATTCGCGCGGAAATGGACCGGGCGGGCGCACAGGAGATGAGCGCGCCCATCTTACATCCGCTGGAACTGTGGCAAGAGACAAATCGAGACCGCGCGGGCAACTTTGGCCTGACGCTGGTGACCGATCGGCGTGGCGGTCAGTTTGCGCTGGGCGGCACCGCGGAAGAGATGTTTGTAGACGTGGTGCGGCGCTTTCCAATTTCGTACCGAGACTTGCCCTTCACCATCTATCAATTTTCCCAAAAATTCCGTGATGAGTTACGCGCCCGCGGGGGGCTCCTGCGCGTCCGCGAATTCACCATGAAGGATGCCTATAGCTTTGATCGAGATGCCACAACCTTTGCCGCCACCTATGAGCAAATGCTCGACACCTACAGCCGCATCTTTGCCCGGCTAGGGCTAAATCCCCATATTGTGCCGGCGGATAACGGCTACATTGGCGGCGACTATAGCCACGAATTTGTGGTGGAGAGCGACGCGGGGGAAACGCTCTATTTGCTCAGCGCAGATGGCAATTACTGTGCGCATGAAGATGTTGCCGAATTCTATATTGCAGATCTCAACCCGGATGAAGAATTGCAACCGCTGGAGGTCATCGAGCAACCAACGTGGGTCAAGACGATTGCCGATATGCGCAAGTTCCACAATTTGCCCGCCGCGCGCTTTCTGAAAAACGTCGCATATAAAAATATAGAGACTGACGAGATCGTCATTGCCGTCATTCGGGGCGATCTGAACGTCAATAAGACAAAGCTGGAGCACGCGGTAGGCGCGCCTGAACAGTTAACCCCAGCCACCGCTGCGGACCTGGCCCGCATCGGCACGCGCCCCGGCTATGTACCCTCATGGGGGGTAGCCGGTGTGCGCACCGTGGGCGATTCTTCCCTCCAAACCGTGCGCAACTTTGTCGGCGGCCAAAAGACGGACACCACCGACACGCGCCATGTGAACTATGGCCGTGACTTTGTCTGTGATCATCTGACAGACATTGCGTTGGCGGAAGTGGGGCATGTGACCAAAGATGGCCATCAACCGCTCATTGAAAAACGCGGCATTGAAGTCGGCAATACCTTCCAACTGGGCTATCATTATTCGCAGCTCATGGCGCGGGCCACCTTTACGGATGAGGATGGCGCGGCGCGCCCCTACTTTATGGGATGCTACGGTATTGGGATTGGGCGCACGCTCCAGGCCATTGCCGAGGTCCACCGAGATGAACGGGGGATTATCTGGCCCGCAAGCGTGGCGCCCTATGCAATCCATCTGATTAGCCTGGGGCGCAACGATGATGCTGAACGGCTCTATCAGCAGTTACTGGCATGGGGCATGGATGTACTCTATGATGACCGCGAACATGTGGCGGCGGGTGTAAAATTTGCCGATGCCGACCTGATTGGCTGCCCCGTGCGCTTGGTCATCTCCAAACGCACGGGAGATCAGGTAGAGCTGAAACGGCGGGATCAAAGCCAGGGGAAACTGGTAACATGGGATGCCCTACCGCTTACCCCAGAATTTCTTGCAGTCGCCGCAGCACAATCTCCTCTTCGCCATCAGCCAGCGTCATCGGATTGAGATAGATGCCATCCTCGCCCGCGTTGGAGACGGCAATGGCCGGCGCGCCGTTGAGCAGCGCCGCCACCACGTCATCACGCGCTTGACCGGCTTTGCTGGCGTCGATGCGCACCAGGGCGCGCGGCAGCGGTTGGCCCGCCTCGTTGGGAAAAGACCGTTCTGCCTGCACACCGCTCAGCTTATTTAACTCAATGCACCAGCCAGCCACCGTCTCGTCATCTTGGGAGGCCCGCGCTTCCTGATCAATTTGCAAATAAAGTTCCACGGCTTTTAGCAGCCCCACCATCTCCTCTTTACCCACCTTCATGGGCCGCCCAATGCCTTGGTTGGGATTGCCGTTGACGCGCATGGCCTCAATCAGATCCTTGCGCCCCACCACCAGCCCGCTGGATTGCGGCCCATGCAGGTCCTTGCCACCGCTAAAAATGGCCAGCGCCACGCCCATCTGGGTCCACTTCCACAAATTTTCGGTGGGTGGCACCTGAGCCGCACCATCCACCACCACCGGCACATTATGCAGATTGGCAATCTCGATCACTTTGGACAGGGGCAGGTCCCCGCGCCCGGTCATGCCGCCCTGAAACCAGAAGATAGCCGCGGTCTTTTCATTGATAGCCGCTTCTAGTTCCCACGCCGCGGTGGACAGCGCCGAACCGATTTCCACCAGCTTAACGCCCACTTGGCGGACGGCGTGATCATAGCCATTGCGGTGAGATTTGTGAATGATCACCTCATTCTTCAAGCCAGTTGTATCGGGCAGCTGCGCAATGGCCGCCGGATTGGCGCCGGCCACGCAGGCTGCCGTGGCCAGCACCAGCCCCGCGGCCGCGCCGCAGCTCACGTAAGCGGCTTCGTTGTGCGTCAGTTCGGCCAGCCGTTCACCCACGCGGCGCTGCAACAGGTCCAAATCCACAAAATGGCGCGATGCTTCCTGCATGGCGTCCACCACTTCTGGCGCCATCACCGAGCCGCCCAATCGCGTTAAAGTGGCGCTGGCGTTAATAATGGGACGGACGCCCAGTTCATCGTAGATGCTCATTGGTCTTCTCCTAAGGTGATTGAGTCATTGGGTGATTGGGTGATTGGGTCATTCGGTGACTGGGCATATCTATACTGCGGTTGAGATGAGAACCGGCGTTTTCTACTGCCTCAACCGGCGTGATAAAACTCCGGTTCTCATTCAGAGCTGAGTATAACGCTCCAATTAACCGAGGGGTGTGCATAATGCGCTGTTCGAGGGGAAATGGTTCGTGGCCCACGTGCGACGCACGCTAGCCCGCCCTTACCCCACTGCAATATGTATGCACACCCCTCAATTAACCCCTTCTCCAATCATTTAAATTTGCGACAATTTTTCCCATAGGGAATCGGCGGCCTGCTCAGCAATCAAGAAGCGGCGGTCTGCATCGACACCCACACCGGTGACAACATATTGACCGGCCCGGCAGCCAATGTATTGTGCAAACAGCGCATCGGTCGCAGCGCGCCAAGCCAGCGTTTGGTCTAGATTTGTGCGCTGCAAAGCAGTCCAATCGGCCGGGATTTCAATGGCGATTTGGGCGGCGGTGGGGTCAGCAATTTGCTGGATGCCAACGTTAATGCGCTGCACATCGGGCGCGGTGCGCAGATCCAACAGGGCTGCCCGTGCGTCCTGGGGAGAGAGTTCCGCCACGCGCGTGGTCTGCACCAGCCACGTCAGCCCAAAACGGGATGCCGGCGCCTGATTCAGCTCATTGCGAAACGGATAAAGGTCGGCATAAAAATCAAAGGCCGCGGCCCGCAGCAGGCCAAAATTGAGCGCCGCATTAGCAAATTGCAGCGGATCCGCCGTCCAGTTGATCAGGCTGACGCCTTGCTGGCGCGCCAGCCGCGCCTGTTCCCACTTGAGCAAGTAGGCCAGCCGTTTGCCGCGCTGTGCGGGCAGCACGCCCATAGCCTGCGACTCAATGCGCCAATCGCCATTAAAACGCTCTGCCCAGTCAGCCGGCAACGTCGAACCGCCCACGCGATAAAAGCCAAAGAGAAAACCGGCCACCGCCCCATCCACGCGCGCCGTCAGCGCAGTGCCCAACCCAAATTCATGGCTGTACATATCAGCCGGGTAAAGCGATTCGGGCGGGCTGCCCCAAATTTGCTGATGCGCCTGCCGGATGGGGCCGACTTCGTCAGCACCGGGGCGCCCAATATTTAGGTCTCCAAACGCCTGCGCAGTGGCCAGGTAGGTATGCGGCGCGCCGGGGTCGTAAAAGACAATGTGAGCATGGGGTAGATGCCGATTGAGCAGCTGAACAAAATCGGCGGGAGGATGGCTGGCTTCCGGCGCAAGCGCATGAAAACGCAAGGTAAAGGCCGGCTTCAACATGCGGTCGACGGACGCGCTATTTTCTGGCGCGCGTGGAAAAAGAAAACCAACGCCTATTTCCCGCCCACCTTCCGCAAAAAGCGCAATCTTGCCACCCAACTTGGGCAACACCACTTCTATAAAATGGCGCGGCAGCAAGAGCGCATTGGACGGCGCGCCCAATGCCCCATAGAGCCGATCCAGTTCTGCTACCCAGTTGGAATCTTTGGCGAGAAAGCGCAGGTCCATTTTAAACTTTACTCTGGTTGACAACGGGAGTTTGGTTGAGAAGCTATCCATACATTGCGTGACAACGCACGGAAAGCTGGTATTTCCAAAGCAATCGCAAGATGAAGGGGATAAAAAAGAAGTGTGCGGTACGCCGACCATATGGTCGAATCTATCGCACACCCCCTATTTCATTTTATAAATTTATGTTACGCAAGCCTAGAGGAAAGCCGACTCGCCAACGTGCCTGTTTTTCTCTAGCAGACTGGCTGTCGCTGCGTAACGTGAGTTATAAAATTTCAGGCCCCGATTGGCCTGGACAATCTCAAAACCCACGAAGCAGACTTATGAAATGTCCTTTAAAGTCAGGCCATTTTTGCGCAAATAAGCCAGTAAGCCAATTCTATTTACAGACTTCATGGCCCGCGCAGACGCACGAATTTTAATTGTGCGCCCCAGTTCAGGCACAAAAATCGATCGCTTCTGCACATTGGGTTGCCAGGTACGGCGGGTCCGCTTATGCGAAAAGGTGTCGTTATTGCCATGCATGGGGCCGACACCGCTCAGTTTACATTTTGCCATGATGCTCTCCCAGATCTCTACCTATTAATAATTGGACTTACGCAAGCCTAGAGGGAAAATGGCCAGGTCAGCTATGTTATGCTCTCCTGGCGTTCCACCGGCGCTGCGTAAGTCGCGTTCATAAGTTCAGGACTTACGCACGCTATGCATAAAAGTCGTCTCAGCAAAACGACCCAACGCTTTTAGCGCGTTACAAGCGTTGCCTAAGTCTAAAGTTTTCGAATTTTACAACGCTTGATGATACTGCACGAAACGCCATTTTGCCAAATCGGCGGACTGCTATGGGTGCGTTTTAGTTTGGCGTCTGCATGGCTCGGCCTTTTATTCCTGCTTGCCCGACTGCACCTGCCGCCAGCGATTTTGTACCACGCGATATTCCAGTCCGGGCGCAATCCAGCGCTCATCCGCTTCCCGGTCGGGGCTGAGCATGGGCGGCATTGCTTTCTCTAATTTGAAAAGGCGATTGAACACAAGGACAATGGTCGAGATGTAGACCATGCTGCCCACCACCCAGATAATACCGCCGCTCAACATCTGGTCGTACAATTCACCCTGTAAAAAGCCAGTCGCGGCGTTTTGGGCAGACTGCACCTGTACATAATAGGCATAGAGCGGCGTGCTGGAAAACGCCATAGAGACGCCAATAAACATATTAGGAATTTCCACGCCCAGCAGATAGACGAACACAAACCAACCCGAAAGGCGCGTATGCGTACGCAACCCTGTATATAAAATGTGCGACCAGTAGAGCAACGCCGCCCCCAACAGCCAAAACACGGAAAAATAGTGGGCCGCCACATTCTGCATGGTCCAGGTGAGATAGCGCGGCTCGTGCCAGATGGAGAAGGTCATCACAAAAAAGAGCCACGCCAAGCCCGGCTGCGTAAACGGCTGTATCATCTGGCGTAGCTGCGATTTGGATTTAAGGAAGAGATGCCGAGCCGCTGACCGGCGCCAGCGCATGGGCAAGCCCCAAACAATGGTATGCAGCGGACAGCTCAGCCAGAGCAGACTGGGCGCCAACATAGAGAGGAGAACCTTTTGCAGCGCCCGCGCAAAGAGGTACTCTTGACTCAGCTGCATTAAGGGCGCCACCAATGCCAGCACCAATCCCACAATCCCCATGCCAAAGGCAAACAGACGCCCGCGCGTGGCCAATTGGGGAAAGGCTATGCGCAGCTTACGCCAGCCGCGCCAATAGAGCCCGGTGGTCAGCGCCAACAAGAGCAAAAGAAAGATCGGGAAAATCCAGTTCAAGATAGTCAATGGTCTATCCTCAGAAACGCACACAAAACATTCGCGCGCCAAACAGCATACCTTTATTTTAACATGAAACGGGCCATTTCAGTACACTAGTTGTCTGGCCGCTTAATTTTTAGAAATTCCTGATGACTTATGCTCCTGTGGTGATTTCTAAAAATTAAATGTTCACGGCGCTAGGATTTATGCAGGGTGCGTTTCGGTTTGGCGTCGAATATGGGGCGTCAGGATAGAATCCTTGGTGAACATGGCGCTGCGCTGCGCAGAACCGCTTCCCTTTTCACATTGCTTGTCCATCGCTCCAATGGTGGGTATAATTGACCTGTCTCTCGAACCATCATAACTCAATCCCCGTGGAACGCGTTGCCTCCTGCATCAATTGAGCAACAACCTTCCTCTTCACACTCACGCGGAGAAACTCATGGCATTTACGGTCAAAAAACGTGGCAAAATCACCTACTACTATTCAGGCGAGGCGCCGGTCCTTTCCGCCCTCGTGACCGAGGAGCAGCCCGACGGCGATCTCAAAATTCACTTTTCCGGGCTGACCGGCGGCTATTCGGCCAAAAGCGTATTGGGCCTGGACGAGCTGGTCACCATGGACCCGGCCCGCGAAATTCCGCTGGTCTTTCGCTGTTGGGAAAAGTGGCTGCAAGATGCCGGCATCTGCCAGTCCATTGCCGATGTGGATTTTATCGAAGTGCATGCCTTTGGCTGTCAGCCCAAATCGCCCAATCCGCTGCTGGACCCCGAAGGCTTTGCCGCCGAGCAGCAGCGTCTGTATACAGAATATCGCCTGGCCTACGCCAAATTCTTTCAGGAAAATTGCCCGGATAACGGCGTGCCGGCCCGCTTTACCGTTCACGTGGTGGACGTGCCGGACAAAGCGGCGTCCTATGAATTTTACGCTACGGCGCTCTATCAGCGTGCACTGCAATAGGGCAAGAAGGCGCATAGAGAACGCAAATAAAAGCTTCTCGGAATACACATGACTTGTGCAAGTCTTGGCGAAAATTGTATCGAGTGCGAACGGGCTTACTCTTGGCAATCCACAGGCGCCGCGCAAATCATGTACAATCAACGCAGCCTGAATAAACAGAAGGCAATAAACCCAACATGAGCGACAAACAATACGACATTCTGCTTAAAAACGGCCACGTCATTGACCCCAAAAACAACATTGACGGCCCAATGGATGTGGCCATCACCGGCGACCGCGTGGCGGCCGTCGAACGGGACATCAACCCGGCGCTGGCCGCCCAAACCGTTGATCTGAGCGGACACTACGTTACGCCGGGCCTCATCGACATTCACGTGCATGTCTATCACACGCGCGAGCCGGAAGGGCTCAGCATCATGGCCGATTCGCACTCGTTCCGCTCCGGCGTGACCACCATGGTGGATACGGGGACGGCGGGCGCCAAGCACTTTTTGCACTTTAAGCGCACCGTTATCGACCGCGCCAAAACCCGCATCTTCGCCTATATCAACATTGTAGACCTGGGCATGATCGGCGATTTTGAGCAGGACATCAAGACCATGGACCCCGAGCTGTGCGCGGCCACGGTTATGATGTATCCCGACGCCTGCGTGGGCGTCAAGACCGCGCACTACTGGACGCGCCTACCGTGGGACGCCGAGCATCCGCCGTGGGCCGCCGTGGACCGGGCCGTGGCCGCGGGCAATCTGTGCCAGAAGCCGGTCATGGTCGACTTTTGGCCACGCTACCCCGAACGGGGCTATGAGCAGCTCATTCTGGAGAAGATGCGCCCCGGCGATATTCATACCCACGTGTACGCCCAGCAATTCCCCATTGTGGATGAAAACGGTCAGCCCAACGCCTTTCTGCACGAAGCGCGCGCTCGTGGCGTCATCTTCGATGTGGGCCACGGCGCCGGCAGCTTCTGGTTCCGCAACGCCTACCCGGCCATCCAGAACGGCTTTCAGCCCGACTCGATCAGCACCGATCTGCACACCGGCAACGTGCACGGCACGGTGGTGGACATGCTGACCACCATGAATAAGATCCTCTGCTGCGGCATGGGCCTGCAAGAGGTGATCTATCGCTCCACGGTGACGCCTGCTGAAGAGATTGGCCACCCCGAGCTGGGCCATTTGAGCGTGGGCGCCGAAGCTGACGTAGCCGTGCTGACTCTGCAAAGCGGCGAATTTGGCTACATCGACTGCGGCCGCGCCAAGCTCATCGGCGACAAAAAGCTGGCGTGCGCCATGACGCTGCGCGCCGGCAAGATTGTGTATGATCCCGGTGGCTTGAGCATGCCGGTGTGGACCGAGGCGCCGGCGCCCTACTGGGTGAATCCGGCGTTGCAGGGGTGAAATGCCTACAATATCCGCTCCTTGCTGCTAAGGCTTATTCTCTTCTTTCTGGTGCAATGGTTTGTTGTGTAGAGGATTGCGATGATTTGAATTAAAGGATGGAATTCTGGAGAAGGATGAGTCACCAGGTTAATTATAGTGAGAGACAGTTATTTTAGAATGTAATGTTGATAAGACGGTAGCAACAATGACATGCTGAAACAAGTCAATGTTGCTACCGATCCTAGTCAGATTTGATATCCCTACTGACGAATTATCGGTAGATAGATCCTTCCCGAGCGAGGCCCAGATTCATTATCGTCTTGACTCAATGATAATAAGTGTGTCTCTTGGTTGTTCCACAACGAAGTCTGTGCCATTACTCTATCACCCACAAAAAATGTCACCTTTTCTCCATAAATGCCACATCTCTGCAACTCCTGTTGGGATTCATTGGCAGCAACTCGCATCACGTAACCAAGCCGCCCATTGAATAGTTGCACCGTAGTTTCGCCACAAAAGTCACCATCAATTTGGGCCGTAACAGTCATATCTTTCACAGGGGAAAAATTGATTCCAGGCTCAATCCAACCATAGAAAATAGCAGGAGCAGAAGGCGTATTGGTGGTTGTTGCCGCGCTGCTACTCGCTATGACCTGGTCACCTACACCGACATAAAGTGTAATTGGTTCTGTGGCGTAGAGCCAATAGGTTTGACCTAATTCCATCTGTTCTAGATCGTTGACAACAATATCAAAAGGAGGCGCAACGTCAGGTGCATAGGTTTGCCAAGTAGGTGCTGGTGCTGCGCGATAATGGTGGACAATCGTATATTTACCATCAATAGAAGCCAGCGCCTGCGCAATCGGTTGTGACGCTTGCGCAGGATAACCAAAAGAATTCCATCCTGCGGACAAAGCTGGTTTTAAGGGTATGGTAGCAACAAGCAGATAGATGCCTTCACCTAATACCGGTCCTGAAGCCTGATTGCGGTAAGTGTCCAAATCGGTAGCCAAGCGTTGCCAGGTTTGCCCTTCGTCCCGAGAGTAGTAGATGTTTAAGAGATTTTCGTAGCCATCTGGGACATCACGACTAAGGTAGTTAAACAAAATTGCGCTACGCGACAACGTGCCGTCACTAACAATACGATAGGCTTGCCCGACGGGCGTTAACCATGTAGGCAGTGTGGGTGGGAATGCCACAGTCTGTAACGTGTAATGGACACCCCCGGCAAAAGGGTTCTCCAACGGGAAAATACTCACTTGCCCGTCGCTAGACATAACTGGCGCACCCCAGGCGCGAGCGCGCCCGCCCCAGCCATAGGCACGCCCCCCCCAGGCGCGGGCGCGTCCACCCCAGGCGTCGCTAGAGCCACCCCAAGCCCGCGCGCGGCCATCCCAAGCTTCGTTGGCGCTATATTCGACGATCATCTCCTTTATGGGATTGCTTCCTGGCGCCCAGATGCGTACAAAACCAAAGTAAGCGCCATCCGCCGCCGTGACCGTCTGCACAAAAGCATTGCCCTGTTGGGTCATGGGTATTTCCGCTGACGCGACACCCATAGCTGGGAGCAGTTGCACGGCCAAATTGTCAACGGTAACATTGGTGACCGTGACGACGACCGTGTTGGTGTTTATGCCACTAACCTGAATTTGCGGCGACCAATCGGCAACTTCGGAGAGGGCAACGGGGCTGGGCGTATTGCCGATTGGTGATAAGCACCCAATGCGCAATGGCTGATGTTCATAGTCGAAAACACAGAGCCGATCGCCCGGCGCAGCACCCCGCGCTTGTACCAAATCACCAATCGGCGTACCCAAGGCAATCAGATAATCATCGGTTGGGTCGGTATTGGCGCCTGTCTTGAAAAGATAGGCTTGCCCACGGCCGTCAGCTACGCTGATAGTCTGCCCTTGCTGGTTAATTAGGGGAAAGAAAGGGGCAGCCAACGTTGTGGAGGGTTGCGGCGGCGCCAGTGTGGTAATACGTGTTACGGCCAAGGGTAATTGGCTAGGTCCGGGATTATCCCCCCGACTGTCCAGCATTGGATAAAAGCGGGTAATTGTGTCCCAGTCTGGCCTACCTAGATAGACAGCAGCCACCGAGCGCTGACAAGCATCAGTATGCCATTGGTCAATGGTGAGAAACTCGCTATAGCTTTCCTCATACGGATCGGTCATGACGCTGCCCTGGCAATCCACAAGCTGGACAAACTGGCGATCGGGTGACACGCCGATGTAGTTGTCAGGCACAAAGAAGAGATAGTGGCCCAGTTCGTGGGCCAGGGTGCGCGGCCAATCTTCACCCAGCGTGCCATTGGGGTTGCCAAAGCGGTTCCAAGTAGCCCCCATGCGCACCTGGCCGGGTACATACGCATCGGGAATCAGATTGCCGTTGATGTCAACATCTGTTGTTGGCGTAAGTACGCTGCCGCCGAGAATGGCGTTGGGGCGCTGATTGTTGCTGGCCGCAATGACCACATCGGCCGTACCCCAGAAGCCTTTGTCGTGGTAGATACGCACATCGCCCAACGCAGCCTGGCCATTGGTCAGGTCATAGAGAATCTGCGACGTGCGGCGCAAATCGTTTTCCAGTTGGGTCATAAAGGTGGGATCGTTCCTTGCATCCCACTCTAAAGAGACAACCAGGTTGTAGAGAAGGAAGGTGTTGGCCGAGGAGACCGTTAACGTTTGAATGCCGCTCGCATTTACCGTATAGGGCTCTAAGCCAGTGGGGGTGACGGCAGCGCTGGTGTGATAGACCGTGTACTTTTCCGTAGCCGAAATTGGGGCAAGGGCAAAAAGGCGGTCGCCGATTTTCAGGCGTCCGCGGCCTTGCAGGTAGCCGTGCTGGTCTGTTTGTAATTCTTTACCGCTGATTGCCTTAACCGGATCCGCGACTTGTGTTTGTTCAACTGGTAAGCGATAGATGCTAGCTCTGCGGGCGGGCGTTTGGGTCGGATCGTCATGGACGACCCGAATTTGAGTACCACGCACACGAAATGGAAACGATTGGGTAGATACGTAGCCATGCTGATAAGGTCCCGGCACGCCATTGGGTACCGGCTTCAAATTAGGCAACGCCTCAATGCGCAAAACCACGTTATCACTCTGCCCAAAGAAACCACTGCCCCAGACATCCCAATGAAAGACATGCGTGTTAGTTACTGTACGTGTCGGGTAGGGGCTACTGCTCAGATTCGCGATTTGCGTATCAGAAGTGGGCTCGGCCACTCGCCAGTTGCTGCGGTCACCCGAAAAACTGCCGTCAAGCGAGTAATATACCCGAATGGCACTTACTGGTTCGCTGCCAGGATGAAAGAGGGTATAGGTAATGGGGATACTTGCTGTGCTGTAGATATTTGGAAGCGAGTAACTATCCACAGATCCAAAATTCTGCGAATTTATCACTACAGATCCTGGCTGATTATAAAGCCAACGTTCTAATCGATAAGTAGATTTATTATTGAGATATACCTGCTTATCACTGTCACTTCCAAGTGTCAAGTCGACATGACCATCACCATCTATATCAGCCCAGGCTACGGTATTAACCCACTCATTTATAACAAAAGCTGGATAATCTTGTAAATTTGTTTTATCATTCAAGTAAATTCTAACCGACTGACCAACTGACGTAAGATCAAGATCGCCGTCGCTATCAATGTCGGCAAACATGACCTGTGAAGCACCATCTCTATTGTTAGAAGACCAAACTGCTGTCTTTTGTAACCCTCCCAACTTGTTTAGATACAAGCTAATAGATTGGTTTTCAACACCGATCACGCAATCTAGTAAACCGTCACCATTCACATCCCCCCAGATTATACTTGTTATTGACCCATTAACTGACAATGTCCAAGCTGCAACGTTTTGTAATATACCAACATCATTTAAATAAAGTTCAATCTGATTTCCCCTGACCACTGAAAGATCAAGGTCACTATCCCCATCAATATCTGCCCAGGCAACAGTAGACGATGACATATTTTCAATAGACCATATCGAAGCCTTTTGCAAGTGCTTGCCTGTATTTAAATAGAGATTTAGATTGTCACCAACGGCGGCAAGATCCATATCGCCATCATTATCTAGGTCTCCCCAAGCAACACTGGATACAATCCCGTCATCCTCTGACGTCCATGAAGCTGTTCTTGATAAAACACCTTCATCGTTTAAATAGACCTGAGTTTGTGTACCACCTATAGCAAGATCAAGATCATGGTCACCATCTACATCTCCCCATTCAGCTGTGTAAGTCCAATCACTATCCTCTGACATCCATGTGGGAGAATTTTGCAAAGCTCCACCGTCGTTCAAGTAAAGCAGACTAGGGCCATCACCATTACCTGCAGCAAGATCAATGTCACCATCACGATCTACATCCCCCCAGGCGAATGCGTTTGCTTCGTATCCATCAATGACATTCCAAACTTCCGATGTATTTAAGGTTACTCCATTATTTAAGTAAAGCTTGACACCACGGAAATCATTGCCCGCTGCCAAATCCAGATCTCCATCAGCGTCTACATCTCCCCAAGCAATATTTGAAGTGACATCATTGTCTTCGGCATTCCATATGGGGATTGAGTCTATAACTCCACTTTGGTTCAGATATAGTGTTGTACCCCCACTTAAGTCAAGATCGCCATCACCATCTATATCTACCCAAGCAATATTTGAAAGTCTATAATTTTCAGCCCTCCAAATAGCGTTTTCTTGTAACCTTGTGCCTTGATTTTTATAGACTGTAATACTGTCGAGATTTCCAACTGCTAAATCGGGGTCACCATCATTATCGAAATCACCCCATGAAATACTTAATGTCTCATCTAGTGTTTGTGAATTCCAATTTGGTGTACCCTGTAAATGACCACTTTCGTTTAAATAGATTTTCTCACCGCCATCCGAATAACAGAAGCAAGATGATTCATAAGTGGTTCTATTACCAGTAGCAAGGTCGAGATCGCCGTCACCGTCTACATCTCCCCAGGCAATGCTTGTTGTTACGTCTGTGCTAGCCGAAATCCATGCAGGTATGGCCTGTAACCTTCCACCTTCATTTAGGTAGACTTTGTCTTCACCCCCTTTATAACACTCACAAGATGATTCATAGATGGGTTCATTCCCAATAGCTAAGTCGAGATCGCCGTCACCATCTACATCTCCCCAAGCAATGCTTGTTGTTGCATCGTTGCTAGATGAAATCCATGTAGGGGTAGTTTGAAGATTTCCGTCTTCATTAAGATATACTTTTTCTGTACCACCTTGATGACAATTACATACATCATAATCAAAATATGGACGATTACCAACAGCTAAGTCGAGATCACCATCATTATCTACATCTCCCCATGCAATGCTTGATGTGTTATCTCTATCTTCAGAAATCAACGTTGCGGTTGGTTGCAGTATTCCATTTTCATTAATATACAGCTGATTTGCAGCACCGAATCCATTTCCCACGGCCAAATCGAGATCACCATCATTATCTACATCACCCCACGCTATGCTAACTGTTTCAGTCACAGTTGCAGAATACCAATCAGGTGTTGTATTTAGCTTCACAGTAAGGTCTTGTTGTATTTGTGGTTGACTTGCAGCATATATCTTTGCCATCATAGATTGACTGTCCAGGGAAAATATGAGTATGTTAATACTGTGTAGACATATTGCATAGAAAATATTTTGTCTATAATATATTTTTTGCAAACGCAAAATCTTGAGGAATATCTTAATAGAGTATAGATTCATTATATATAAGCCTACTTCACGATGATATCATTAGTGTTCTAATGGATTGTATCTGGTTCAGATCGAAGGGATGCCTTGCCAGCAAACCAATACTTCTTTGAAATGCAACATCTGCTTCATTTAGACGTCCCATCTGCCTAAGAACCTCCCCCTTAAGCCCCCAACAGAGGCCAGCTTCTACATCTAGTGTATCTGCGGCAACTAACGCTTCGTCAATGAGTTCATTGGCCCGACTGAAGTCGCCTTGATTGAGCATGATCCGTGCTTGTAAACGTAAAATTTCCGATCGGGTTTCTGACTCGTCAATGCGCTCGCTGATCTGATTTGCCTGGGCCAAATAGGATTCTGCCTGACTGAGTTCACCTTGCAAGAGATGCCAACGAGCATAGTTGATTTGCACATGGATGGCCAAATCTTCCAGTTGATGCACTTGGACAATTTGATCAGCCGCCTCAATATACGGCAAAGCCGCCTGGGCATTGTCTTGACGCAAATAATTGAAAGCCAGGTTAGACAAAACCCGACCTTCGCCATCGACATCACCGATTTGTCGGTAAATCTGTAGCGCGCGTTCGTTATACTTCTCGCACTGGGCAAACTGCCCCAATTCTTCAGCTTGAATGGCCAGATTGAGCCAGAGACCGGCCAAACGCCGATGATCGGCAAGGGCTTGGGCGGCCTTTACGCCTTCTTGCCAACACTGATGAGCGCGTTCCGTATTGCCCTGGATATCAAAGATATTGCCCAAACTGAGCAGACCACTGATTCTAGCCGCCGTCGGTTCTACCGGTAAGAGCGCAAAGGCTTCCTCAATCAACTGTTGTCCCGTTGCCAAATCGCCGCGCTGCGCCAGCACGGTGCCGTGCCGGATGAGCAAATAGCCCCGTTGGTGTTGCCCAGCCGGTGATTGCAGATGGCGTAGCGCAGCAATACCCCGTTCCGACCAAACAAGCGCTTGTTGTCGTTCACGTGCCATCCACAGCTGGGCTAATGCCTCGCAAACATAAGCGCGATAGAGCGCTTGTTCTTCACTTTCCGCCAATCGTCCGAGTAGCTGTAGCGATTGCTGTAAATGGCGTTCCGCCTCTTCAGTCGCAGCCAGGCGTAGCGCAAACAGGCCACGCTTGAAATGCATCCGTGCATATAAAGGCGGATCGGTCTCGGCAATCTCAAGTGCCTGATCCAGCCAACCATATGCTTGTTGCCAATAGCCGCGCCCATCTAGAAAACCAACCACGCCCACATTGGGTATGGTCAACGCCTCCAGAATAAGCACAAATTCCTCTGTAGCTTCATGTTGAGCGCCCCAATTTACAATATCGACAATATTTTCCCATTCCAGACTAATGCGCAGAGGGAAAAGGTGATTTTTCTGTACAAAGTGCGCATAGTAGTGAAGTGCGCGCGACTGGTAATTCAGTTGCAAGGCGACTAGCTTCTCAGTTGCAAAAATGAAGAGCAATGTATGGAGCCGATAGCGCTCTAAGTATCCCGCTGACTCATCGGTATCTATCTGAGCCAGTGTATGGTCACGCACAACATAGGGTTCGATTAATGACAGCGCTTCCAACTGAGCCAGCGCCCTCTTCATTCTTGGTATTGGGACTTCCGCTACGGCGGCGGCGGCTTCAACAGAGAATTCAGCCTTTTTAAAGACAGCCAGAGAGCAAAATAGCGTTTTCAAGGTGGTTGGCAAGCGGCTGTAACTCATCTCCAAAGTCGCGCGTACGTCCTTGCTGGTTTCGTTCCAATCAGACAGATTCTCTAGTCTTGTGCGTTCATCAGCAAGATACTCATAATATTCAGATGGGCGCATATAGGTTGATTGAGCCAGATCGCTGGCTACGATCCGCAACGCTAAAGGTAACCCACCTACTAATGCAATAATCTTTTCCAGTGCGTTCCGATCTTCGTCGATATACACTTCAGCGGCTGATTTCATAAAGAACGCCAATCCGTCCGCCAATTCATGCGCGCCAAATGGCTGTACTTCGATAGTAACTGCCTCGGTGCTCAATATCCGTCGATTGGTTGTTGTAATTAAAACAACGCTTGGGCTTGTAGTGGGTGGACGAAGCAGATGAATTTCATCAGTCTGATAGGTGCTATCCAATACAATCAAAGCTTTTTTCTTGGCGAGTACCTCGCGCAGCACCGCGCTGCGCGTCTCTACATCCTGCAATTCGCTGACGTCACGCCCAAATGCCTGCGCAAAGGAATAAAGAATCGACATTGTGTCCGACTTATCCACTTGCGCCCACAACACGCCGTCGGGAAAATGTTCACGCAATTCATATGCTGCTTTGGCAGCCAAGACGGTTTTCCCAACCCCAGGCATTCCCTGGAGGATACATACCGATTCACCCGAAAGTAATGCTTTCTTCAGTTGGGCAAACTCTGTATCTCGCCCATGAATCTGTGCGGGCGCCGGTACTGCCTGGAAGACGGCGCCTACGCTTACTGGGTGATCATTAGCAGATGGCTCATCAGTTCCTCGCTCCCATCTTACAATCAGATCAAGCATTTGCTTCTCTTGAGAAGCTCTAACTAAGCTCTCAATTTCCTCTATTCCTCTATGGTTAGCCGCTTTTAATAGCAAACCCACTTCTTGGCGCGTCAGATTCAAAGCCGCCGCAATGGAGAGAATGCCTTTCCAATCGCGCGGGCGTTTCACCCTGCCTTCTAACCAACTCTGAATTGTTTTTAGCGGCAATTCTGTAATTTCAGCCAGTTGTCCGGCAGAGCGGAGCTCCCGTTGCGCAAAATGATATAAAAGGTCTCCAAAATGAGTGGGCAATTCAGATGTATTCATAATATATATCTGCGGTTGAGGACAAATAAGAAACGAATCGATACTGGCTGCCTGAATGTTTCAGGCATTTTTCAGGCGATCTGCCCCGTGTTTGCGCCCAAATTTGCCGCTATTCTATCGACATCACCGCCACATATCAGAACGTGCCGGAGGTGATAACAAATCAATCAGGTTTTTCAACAGTGTGTATAGTTAACAACAATTCAGATTCGGAGGGATATCTTATGAAACACAAGTTAATGTCAATGGCCTTGATCCTGGCAATTTTGCTGACCACATGGGCACCAAAGAGTGCGTATGCTCAATCACAAGGTGATGAGCTTGGCGGCCTCTTGGACAGGCTAACGGGTTTAACCGCCGCACTTGATGCCAAAGGGTACACAATCGTCCACATCGGCGTCGACAAATTGAAGGAAGGGCAAAATTTTACCTATAGCCGCAACTTATACACTGGTAACGACTATGTGATTTTGGGAATGGGTGGTGTTGGTGTTTCCGATATGGACATCAAGCTCTTTGACGGAAACGATCGCTTAGTTGATAAAGATACTTCACAGGAAAACCTGGCGTTAGTTGAGGTTAGACCTACACGTAGTGGAATCTTTAAAATTCAGCCATCCATCTATGCTTTGGGCCGCGGGTACTCTAGCGATAACGACTACTTTGTTATATACCTCATTGCTTTTAAACGCTCCTAATTCGTTAAGCTGTATGTGAATGGTTGCAGAAACCGGGAGCAAGTTGCGCTATATGAACTCTTGGTTTCTACAGCCCATTTCAATTATCACTAACATTGTGTTGATATGGCCATAATGCAGTAAATTTCACCATCGCATTGCTCGTTGGGGACGCTGCAGCGCCATCTGTTTACACGCAGATGGTGGGATCCCTACTCAATGAGCCTCTAAATTACAAGAGGTAAATTGAGATGAATACGAGTCGGTTCTTTAACACCTATCGGCAGTGGATTATTGTATTGCTAATTGGATGCGGGCTGTTTATTACAGCTATTGCTTACCCAAAGTTTGGGCTTCATTCGATTGATTTGCATGACGCACAGCCAGCCATTGCAGACCCCATGCTGGGGAGTGGAGGAGGTCCGGGGTAGCAATTTCATGTCATATCAATGTTCTGAAGGAATTACAAATTCTGAGAACATTGATATGACATGACCGGTATGCATCACTCTCAAAATGAATCTAACTCCCCATTTGCATTAGCGTCGTTTGAAGTTCCTCAACTGCATTGGTTTTCCAAGCAGAGTTGCCAAGTCGATTAAATAACGCAATACTAGCTCGCAGTAATCTCTCACTCATTGATAAATTCCCATTTATTCGATAAGCCAGAGCCTGGTTTAGGTATAGTTTGCCAAGGTGCTCCTGGTCATGCAACTGTCGAAAAACTGGCTCAGCGGAATTAAAATGCTGCAATGCCAGCGTAGCTTGTTGATACATGATGTAAACAACACCGAGATTCATATTGACAACAGCTTTTTGAAATCGATTATGCGATTTATCGAATAAGTCAATTGCTCGCTGATATGATGTTATTGCTTCCTCATATCGCATTAGCTTTTGCAACGGTGCTCCCAAATCGCGTAGAGCACAGGCGAGCTGATATTGATTACCACTTGCCTGCAATATGACGACAGACTGATTGAAACACCAAAGAGAAGTCTCCCAATTTTGATCACCAAAATATATCCAGCCTTTTACCAATAATGAATTGGCATATTCAGGATGATTATCATCTACTAATTGTTGAGCATCATTTATTAACTGTAAGGCTAATCTAGGCTTCTGTTGCTGCCAAACGGTAAAGCCATAACGATTAAGCGCACGGGCGCGACGTTTGTCGTGACCCACTTCAGCAAAACCCGCTGCACTTGCTGCATAATTTGTGCAGGCATCACCCAGATTGCCACTCAATTGATAAAGATAGCCAATATGTAGATGTAATTCAGCTGTAGCGATGCGGTCATCATATTTTTGGCTCAGGTGCAGCCCTTGTAACAAGAATGTCAACCAGCCTTCGCGATGGCCCCTTTTCTCAAATTTATCGGCTAACTGTAATAACAATGCACTCGTAAGTGACCACTCCACGTCTAAGTGCATAGCGTAGTTCAAAATGTGCAATGCCTGAACATGCACTTCATCAGACATCGCCTCGCCACATGTTTGCACCTGCATTAAGCTGCGTTGCGTCATACGAACAGCAGCATGATGAAAAAACAAGGAGGGGTTATCAGTAGAATAACGATCTGTCGATGTCTCCAAAACTATTGCCAACGCGCCACCTGTTCATGCAAAAAAGAACGTGTGAGGCTATGCAAACTATAACGCCTTTCGTACAGCGTACCGCTGCAATTAATCAGGTTTTGTAGCGTTAGTTGCTCAAGGGCCTCCTGTACTTTATCAATTGATAACCCGCTAAATTCAGTAAGGTTTTCTAGAGTGGCCGAGGATTCACTCCACAAAGGCATCAACAACCATATTTGCCGCGCCGACTCATCCAAATTCTCCCAGGCATTCTGATAGATAAAGCGATAAAGGGTTTCTGCTTTTTTGCCGCGCGCCATCGTGAGATCTGCAAGCACCTGGTCAAAATTATGGAAATTTAATTGTCCTACCACAAGACGCAAAGCCAATGGATTACCTCCAACAACACTGAATATCGGCTGGAGTAGATCATCAGTCGCCGCGGCAACCAGTGGCAAATTGGACACCGTGGCTTCGTGACGTAGTAGCTTAAAAGCATCAGTCTCTGATAGCTCTGGAACAGAAAAATGATAAATTCCTGCTTCTGAATGTAGGCGGCTGCGCGAGGTCAAAATAAACTTTGTTGGTTGAGTAAGCCGTCTGAGCAATGGCAACCATTCCTTTAGATCCTCCAACGTTTCTAGATTATCAATAGCGATTATAGAAGGCGTTTGGTTTAGATAGTCTTCCAAATAGGCCAATTTTTTATGATAGTCAAGAGAAGTATATAGAGGATCAACGTCAGTCAGTTGTGCTACTAATACACCAACAGTCTGTTCTATAGTCGTCAAAGGCTGCACCAGCTTCTGCAGTGAACCATCTAAGCGTAGATTTTCTTGACGGGCTGTCGCCCATCCAAAGTCACTGTAGCCAGTGTGTGCAATGCAATGACGCATGACTCTGTCAGCAAGCGCCGTTTTCCCAATGCCGCCAATACCCTCAATAGAGATAATCCAAGGGGGGGAGGGCTGTGTAACTATTTCTACCAGTCTTTCAACCCAGGTTTCGACGCCTATGAGTTGTGTGTAAGTTGGCGCCTCCAATCGACGTTCAACACCTATTCGCATCTCTTGGCGAAGCTGGTTTTCAAGATCCAAAATAACTTGAGTCAGGCGGTCAATTGCATTTTTCTGCAAAGAATAAAGCGTGCTTTCAGCTACGTTAAGGACATTACAGACCTCTATTACTGAGGCCCCTTCGAAATAGCGTAAACGAATCAACTGTGCCATTCGCTGTTCTTGTTGATTCAAAACCTCTAAGCCACTATTAATTATATTAGTAACTATCGAATTAGGACTGTCGCCTGCCTGATAATCAACCCGGTTTGCCAGATGTAATTGGGTTAATGTAGATGGGGTGACGTTTGGGTCTTGCCAATGCTTTAAAACTGCGAAGATATCTTCTCGCAAGCGAGACTGTGAAAATCCCTGTGGTTGAAAAGACACAGAGCTACCTCCTAGCGGAACATTTTCCTGACTGAACTCAAGCCCCAATTTTAGTATATCAGGAACAAAAGAAGATAACAATATATAGAGAATGATAGAGGAAAACATTTAATAATAGAATGCGAAATAGGTCGGAAGAGTTATATGGGAGATAACCCCAGGCCAAAATCACGTACACTGTGCTATAGAAAAAATCAATTGAAGCACAATTCTATATGAAGGGAAATATATAATGACCAAACTTTTACATTTTTGTTTAATCTTGGTGACTATGAGTAGCCTATCACATTGGAGTACAATACCAATGGCACACGCCAAACTGAATACCCCAACCGTTGCCGGCTTCCCCTTTTCCGACAACTTTGAAAGCGGCATCATTGGCGCCGACTGGTCCAGCAGCAGTTCCGGCGCTGGGCAGGTGGAAATTTCCACCGAAAATCCCCATGCTGGCACATATAGCATCTTTATGGGCAAAAAGCTCAAACAGGACGCCACCGCGAATCTGTTCTTGACCGCTGATCTGGCTGGCCAAAATGATGTGTTTCTAGATTTTTGGTGGCGCGCCAATGAAGAAGCTGGCGACCCCGACAACGGCGTCTACATTAGCGATAACGATGGCGCATCCTGGTCCAAGATATATGACTTGGGGGGTAATGCACAGGGATATATGCATGCTTTCATCAATGTTGCGGATGCGGCGGCCGACCGGGGGTTAACGCTTAACAACCATTTCCGCATTTATCTGTACTACGAATCGCGCTACTTCAATAATGTGGGCGGTCTCTATGTCGATGACTTCCGGCTTACCACCCGCAATCAAGTTGTCGCGTCCTTCCCCGCCGCCGACGCCATCAACAGTGCAACCTTTACGCAAGGCGTATATTCGCAGGCCACGGGCGCCGGCATTGTCGAAATCAGTGAGGATAGTCCGCATAGCGGTGCGCAAAGCGCCTTTATCGGCAAAAAGACAGCCAATGACGCCACCGCCTCCTTGCAATGGATTGTCGATCTCACCAATCAACCCGACATATTTCTGGATTTTTGGTGGCGTGCGACTGGCCAGGCTGCTGATCCGCAAAATGGCGTCTACGTTAGCGTGGATGATGGTGTAAGCTGGACTCAAATCGGCGATCTCTTTGCTAATCGCCAATTCTATGGTCATGCAGTCATCAATCTGGCTGATGCTGCCGCGGATCATGGGTTGGTGCTAAATAATCGGGTACGCATTTCTTTCCACTATGAATCGCGCTATTTCAATGCGGTGGGCGGTCTGCACATTGACGATCTGCGCCTTACAACCCGCAGCGACGTGGTGGCGACCTTCCCCAATAGTGATATGTTCACCGATGAGAGTTTTAGCAAAGGTCTCTATCCCCAGGGCTATGGTGGGAGCATTGCCGAAATCAGCAGCGAAGATCCGCACAGTGGAAGCTACCATGTTTTCCTGGGCAAAAAGACCGAGACCGATGCTGGCGCCTCTCTGGAATGGCTGATTGATCTGGAAAATCAGGAGCAGGTTTTCCTCGACTTCTGGTGGCGCGCCACTGGTCAGGCCGCCGATCCACAAAATGGCGTTTACATTAGCGTGGATGATGGCGCAACCTGGGCGCCCATTTACAACCTGAACGGCAATGCGCAAACCTATAGCCATGCGGTCATCGATCTCGCGGCGGCGGCGGATGCGCAAGGCATCGTACTCAATAATCGCGTGCGCATTTCATTCTATTATGAGTCACGCTATTTCGACCCTATTGGCGGGCTCCGCATAGACGATCTGCGCATTGGACCTAATGACCCAAACAACCAGCCGCAACCAACAGCAACTCCCACCATTACAATTTCACCAACTGCTAACCCAACAATTACGCCCACGGCTACAGCAACTCCAACCTTTACACCAACGGCAACACCACGTCCCACTGCCACCCCAACTGCCCCGTCTGGTGTTGAGGAAAAGGGACAAACGTATTTACCGCTTGTAGTGAAGTAACAGGTCACAATTTAAAAAGAGGTCATTCTCCCCCTGATAAGTCGTCGAGAATGACCTCTTTTTGACTTCACTCAATTAGACTTCCAGCAGCTTTAAGCAGACGGGCGTGGGGGCGCTGGCCTGTTGGCCCGTGGGCGTGAGCACGCCCGTCTCCTGGTCGATGTGAAAGGTTACAATGTTGTGTGAATTCTGGTTGGCGGCCAGCAGGATCTGGCCGGTGGGGTCAATGGCAAAGTTGCGCGGCACTTTGCCTTGGGTGGATTCGATGCCGATCAGCGTAAGCAGGCCGCTGGCTTCGTCGATGCGATAGCAGGCAATCGAGTCGTGGCCGCGGTTGGAGCCGTAGACAAAGCGGCCCGATGGGTGCACGTGGATGTCGGCGCAGTGGCTGCGGCCGTCGTAGCCGGCGGGCAGCGTGGAGATGTTTTGCAACTCGGTTAAGGCCCCTGAAGCCTGGTCATAGCCAAAGACCGTAATGGTGGAGCCCAATTCGTTGATCAGATAGGCATATTGACCACTGGGGTGGAAATCGAAGTGGCGCGGGCCTTGGCCGGGCGTAACGGTGGCCCACGGCGGGTCGTTGGGCATCAGCTGGCCGCTCTGCATATCCAAGTTGTAGATCATCACCTTGTCCATGCCCAGGTCGGCCACAAAGGCGCGCTGGTTCTGCTTATCCATGTTGATCGAATGGGCATGCGCTTCGCCTTGGCGCTGCGGGTTGACGCTGGAGCCCTCATGCTGAATAAAACACGAGCTGGGCGCAACCGCGCCGTCGGCGTTGATGGGGTGGACGCAGACCGAGCCGCCGCCATAGTTGGCTGAAAGCACGTAGCTGCCAGTGGCGTCTACCGTTACATGGCAGGGCGCCGGCCCGTGGCTGGGTTGGTGATTGAGCAGCGTCAGTTGACCGGCATCCGCATCAATGGCAAAGGCGCTGACGGCCCCAGACGAATTGCCGCCATAGTCACTCACCTCATTGGCCGCATAGAGAAAGCGTCCATTGGGATGCAGCTCCACGTAAGACGGATTGTCAATGCCCGCCATGGTGCTCACGTGGCTCAGCGCGCCCGTGTCTACGTCCAGCTTGTACACATAGATGCCCTCACTTTTGCCCTCTACATGCGGCTCGCGTCGCGTATAGGTTCCCACAAAAACGAATTGATTGTTTGACATTAAAAGCCTCCTTTGGATTTACGATTTTGGATGTACGATTTACGAAGTTTGTTCGTTAGGGATGTGGTTTCGTACGTTGTAGCAGTATGCGATTTGAAATTTACGATTTACGTTGTTATTCAGGGTGGCGGTGGGTAACAGAAAAATCTTGTCCGCACTCTGATTTTTATGATTTTATGAGAGGTATGATTGCGCTGGTCGCTGTCGTTGTCAATTGTTTCTGCCTATCCGCCATCATAGTACATCGCTTAATCATTAACATCATAGTTTAGACGCCATTTCCGCGCCCCTTCATGCGTAAATCGTAAATTTTTATTATTTCTCATGCCTCTCCATTCTCTGGCGCATCAAGAATCTGCTGATAGTCGCTGCGCAACTGCGTTAGTTCGCCTTCGTCCACGGGCAAGTCGCCATAGTGAACGCGCATATAGGCGTTGGTAATGCGGGCCAGCCGCTCGCCTTGGGCGGGGAAAGCCAGAGTCAGCATGGGTAAGTATTGATCGGGCGGCTGGTTGAGCGGGCGCGGGTAGCCGCGCTGGCGCGCCACTCGGCTTAGATTGGCGTAAATGTTCTGGATAGAGATGGCGGCCAAAAGCTGATTGCTGAGCCCAAAGCGACCCCATAGCGCGGCCCAGTCGCGCAGCCGGTCCAGCCCGCGCTGTAATAGATTGCCGCCCAGGTCGATCTCACCGGCCGTCATCTCTTCAGCTTCATCCGTCAACTGGCGCTGGCGCGTTTTTACAAAGAAGAGCCAGAGCGCCGCGGCCGCCACCACAATCACCAGCGTAACCATACAATATCGCAGCAGCGCCCATTGGCTCATCATCTCGGCCAGGCTGGTAAACTCTTGATTCGCCTGCTGACTCAGGTCGGCGGGCGGCTGTTGAGATTGCGGCTGCAAAAATTCGGCGTTGGCCAATAGATCGCGCATCCACGCCACGAACCACTCCAGCAGTGGCGAAATGAGCCAAAAGAGAAATGCCAGCATACGCAACAGAATGGCGCCAATGAAGGCCCAGAGCGGCGCAAACCAGCCCAGAAACGTGCGAATCGTTGTGGGGTTATAAATGGATGTGGCCGCCGCCCCTAGCCCCAACACGGCCAATACGCTGGCCAAAATCTGCCCCATGCGCGGCCAGGGCAAAATAGCGCCCACGCTATGATCGCCCACTACGGCTTTGTCGTCAATGCGCACAAGCGCAATGGCGGCCAGCCCAAAGCCAAAAAAGAGCCAGAAATATTGCACGCCTTGTGCCGCTGGCTGGTGGGCCATGCCGGTCAGCAGCCCGTTGCCCAGCAGCGCCAACAACATACCCAGCCGAAAACTGACGCCCACGCTGAGAAAGGTCAGATCGCGCCCGCTATTCATGGCCACGCGCCACCACAAAAACGCGTTGGCAATGATCATGGCCAGCTCGGGCCGCCAACCCTCCGTGTAATTAAAGACGCTGCCAAACGCGCTGCCCATCCAGCTTAGGTCCCCAAGCGATGCCGTCGGGTAAAGCGTCAGCCGGATGCTGCCCAACATGGTTAGCAGCGTCAAGGCCAGCAGCACCAATTCACGCTGCGGCAACAGAATCAGCCGCTGGTTGAGCAGATCGGCGGCCAGCATATAGCCAAGCAGCGTCAGCCAGAAAAGCAGCACCAGCGCCGCCGGCGGCGCACCCAGCAGATTATCCAGCGCCTGCGTCGTCGCCGCATTCATGCGCATCATGGCCGGTCGCCACGCCGCGGCCAGCGTTAACACAAAAGGCAAAAACCAGGCCACTTCCATCCCGGCCAAAAAAATAAAGATAAAGCGGTGTCTGCGGTTCGTCAATAACATGGGCGATTTACGATGTACGCTCTCAGATGTACGATTTACGAGTCTATTCGTCGACGAGTTGATGCGTAAATCGTACATCGTAAGTCGCAAATCATCAACATTTACCAACTTATGTTACGCAAGCCTAGCGGAAAGTCGGCGCGCCGACGTTCCTGTCTCTCTCTCTAGCAAACTGATTGTCGCTGCGTAACGTGAGTTACCAATATGCTTTCTGATGGTCCGGGTCGGCGTAATAGGCAAGAGAACGCGCCAGCCCTTCTCTGAGCATAATTTGGGGCTGCCAGCCCAATCGGTCGCGAATCAGGCCGTAGTCGCCATAATAGTCACCAATGTCAATGGGCTTGCGGTCGGCGGGATAGGGGATGATTTCAAAGCGGCCTTGGCCATACATTTCGACCATCAGCGCCGCCAGATCGCGCAGGCTGATGATTTCAGCACTGCCCAAGTTGAAAATCTGACCATCGGCGCTCGGGCTGGCCGCCGCCAACAGCAGCGCCTCTACACAGTCATCCACATAGGTAAAATCGCGCAGCTGGCGTCCATCCCCCCACACCTGGATGGCCTGTCCGTCAATCAGCTGTTTGATCCAGATGCCCAAAAAGGTTTGACGAGCGTCTTTGACGCGCATGCGCGGGCCATAGGTATTGGTCAAGCGCAGCGCGCAGGCGCGGATGCCGTACACATTGTTATAGAGAATGTGATACCACTCTCCAGCCATTTTGTTGATGCCATTGACGTCCACTGGGCTGCGGCGGTGCAATTCGTCCACGGGCAAATATTCGGGCTTGCCATAAATCTGGCGCGTCGAGGCAAAGACGACTTTGATGCTTGGGTTATGTTTGCGACACGCCTCCAAAATGGAGAGCTGGGCGCGACAGTTGATCTCCAAGTCTGTGTACGGATCGCGCATGGAATCCAGGTGGCTGGTCTGGCCGGCCAGGTTAAAGAGATAGTCTTGCCCCTGCACCAGATAGTTCATTGAATATTCATCGCGCACGTCGGCAATGTTGACCGTGACCCGCTCGGCTATGCCACAGATGTTCTGCATGTTGCCGCCATATTCGGGGATCAGCGAATCGACCAGCGTAATATTGGCGCCCAATTCGACCAGCCGCTCGGCGAGGTTGCTGCCAATAAAGCCCACTCCGCCGGTGATCAACACATTGGCATCCTGGAAAGTACTTGTTTCAAACGATGGTTGCATAAGGGTTATACACAATATGTCAAACGTGAGGCTAGACTTCCTAAAAGGGGCGAAAGGAGCTTTCTCCAAAGAGGGGAGCCTGTCTTTGTCAATTTCAGGAAGCCGGGCCTGCCCCACCAACTTATTAGAAGCTGTCTGAAAAGGTGGTTCAGGTGTGTCATATGCCGGGAAAGGGCCACAAAATCCTGGTCACATCATGCGCAATCGGCCCTTTCCCGGCATGTTTTTGGCCCCCATGGTGACTTTTCAGACTGCTTCTTAAAAAACAGCCGCCTGCAGCGCATTGGCCACCTGCGTGACCTCGTCATGCGTGAGTTCGGGCCACAGAGGCAGCGACAAAATACACCCCGCCAGCCGCTCGGTCACCGGCAGCGCGCCCGGCTCTACCTTAAGCGACTGATAGGCGGGCTGCAAATGGGTGGGCATGGGATAGTGGACGTCACAGCCAATGCCGGCGCTGGCCAGATGGGCGCGCACAGCATCCCGTTGGTCCAGCTTCACCACATACAAATGATAGATGTGGCCCTCTTCATCAACGGGCGGCATGACCGGCAAATCAGCCAGCGCCGCTGCATACCAGGCGGCGCGTTCCCGGCGCGCCCGGTTGCCTGCCTCTAGATGGCGCAGCTTGACGCGCAAGATGGCGGCCTGTATTTCATCCAGCCGCGAATTGCGGCCACTGGTTTCTGCCGTACAATATTTGCTGGACCAGCCGTACATGCGCAGCCGCCGCAGCCGTTCAGCCAGTTCGGCGTCATTGGTCACAACGGCGCCGCCATCACCCAGCGCGCCCAGGTTTTTAGAGGGATAAAAGCTAAAGCAGGCCATGTTGCCCCATGCGCCCGCTTTGCGTCGCGCGCCGCTTTCATCCAAACGCCAGGCGCCATGTGCCTGCGCCGCATCTTCAATCACCGGGATGCCGTGGCGCTGTGCAATCTGATTGATCTCCAACATGGGGGCCAAGCGGCCAAAGAGATGCACAGGCAGAATGGCCTTAGTGCGTGACGTTATGACGGCTTCCAGCGCAGTTGGGTTCATGTTTTGCGTGGCCGAGTCCACATCGGCAAAAACGGGCATGGCGCCGGTCTGTAAAATGGCGGCCGCTTCATACATGCAGGCGTTGGCCACGGTGATCACCTCGTCGCCAGGGCCGATGTCCAGACTGGCCAGCGCCAGATAGAGCGCGTCAAAGCCGCTGGCCACGCCCACACAATGGGCCGCCCCGCAGAAGGCCGCGAATTCCTGCTCAAAGGCGGCCACTTCTTTACCCAGGATGAACCAGCCGCTGTCCAGTACGCGGTTGATGGCCTCGTCAATTTCGGTGCGTATGGCGGCATTTTGGCGGCGCAGATCGCCAAAGGGAATGGTCATCATGATAACCCTGAAATAGTTTATAAACCGCAGATTTCACAGATTTACGCAGATTGCTTTTTCGGAGCGAGAAAAATATCGTAGGTTGGGCACAGTTAATCTAGCGGCCCCAGAAAATCACGAATCCGCAACTCATCATTGATCCCACACTTGTCAGGGTCCCAAATGAGCATGGGGCGGCTGCAGTTGATCTGCATCGAGCGCGCTGCGCGGAGATGACATTGTGCAGCGTGGGTATGCAGCAGAGGGGAATTCTACAATAAAAAATGGTAATAAAAAAACGGCTCCAGTGCTAATTATATGTCTCCTATTTATGAAAACCAGATCATGCCATTGCGAAACCGGTGAATTGGCGCACCTCCGGCGCCCGAAAGCCCAGGACAATCATGTCGCGGGGAATCCCCCCCTCAACCAACTCATTGGCAATACCATCTTCGGTGCCATCTTGCTGAACCCAAATCTTGCCATCAATAATGTCAATATGGACAAGGCTGCCGTAGATTCGCCGGCTTTCGCGCCACCCGACATTGACCAGCAGGTAATGATCATTTTCGCGGTCTGAAATTACCTCTGTTTGAATGTCGCCGTAGGCATAGGGAATGCTAGCATATTCGCCAAGCACATTCTCGATGGTTTGTCGCCATGAATTTAACGTATCCATTGGACTACCTCCTGCTTAATAGGCTCAAATCCAATTATTTGCAACCGTTTGTTCCTCAGCAACAATCGCCCCAATGGCTCCTCAAAAATATTTTGCACAACCGTCTGCGGAACTGCCAGATATAAAACGCGTTCTGGCTCCAATTCGGCAAGTACGTCATGGTATAGTACATATTGGCCCAGCGCCTTTTCAAGATCTGCCATGTCCGATGCGCCTACGAAACTCTTGATTTCAACGGCTAACTTTTGCGCGTCTTTTTCTACGGCGAGCAAGTTTTCGGCGCCCAGGTCAACATACATGTCTTTGCCACCCCATTCAAGCCGCAGCGGATCATGCGTAATTGTCCATCCATCTTTCATAAGGGCATTCCGCACTACATCGTGGTAGATATCCCTGGCTGGCATAAGGTGTCTCGACAAATCAAAAAGGTTGAATATACAAAAGCACTGTAGCAGATTTAGTATATCAAAATAGTCGGGTATCTGCCACCCGACTTCCACAGGTTTATGTTGGATTGTGCATTGACGATATATACTTGGCTCTGTCATAGATGAAAATAATACTCGACTAAAATTACGCGCAATCCTTTTCATCTATGCCAACCGCGGAATTTAGTTAATCCAACGGCCCTAGAAAATGGCTCAACTCATCATTGATGCCACACTGGTCGGATCCCAAAAGCATGGTATTACGGCTGCGGTTGATTGCACGCTGGGCAGGGCTGGCGTTGTATAAGAATGGGTATCCACCAGAGGGAATGGAAATGATGCGCTCGTCAAAGCTCGACGATGGGTACTTTTTCGTCAAAAGTCACCTGGTGAATGCTGCGCGCTTCAGAGAAAGGTATAGGCGGAAACAGGGATTGTATCGTTTAGTGGTCACATCTTCTTTAAGCTGGCTCTACTCGTGTAACCATTCCATTGCAATAAATGGTCAAATTTTATGCAATTACCTTTTAAGGCTCGATTCAATTCGCGCTGCCAGCCCGCCCCACTTCGATTTCAGGTTCAGAAACCAAACCTTGGCATCGTTATAATCATCCTGTGAGCCCTTGCCAACATGAACACTGGGACGGTTCTCGTGGAGTGCATCGTAACTGTGGAACCAGAAAACCAGTTCACCTTGTTCCAGTATCTTCAAGGGACTCATGCTCGAACTTTCCTGAATCTGGTTTATTCTATCATCATTTAACTCATCTCTGAATGGGTTGGAGTTGAAAGAACATCTGATCTCAAGTATCAGAACCTGTGTAACCGACGATTGAACCTCTACAATTGAACTAACGCAGGCGCCACGCAGATCATCGACCAGATGGGGCAGGTGATAGACGGTAATGCCGGGCAAAATGCGCTGGGGCGGCTCTTCCGCCAGGGTGAAGAGCACGGCGCGGCGACCGGCGGCAGACAGATCCATGAGCGCCGCCCAGCAATTCATTGTGCGCAATGGCCGTCACGATCACCAGCGTGGCGCCCCACGGCGCTGGGCGCCTCGCCGCAGCAGCATCTGCTCAATGGGTTCAGTGGCAAAATTGGTCACCAACGCCAGCAGCTCCAAAAGGCGCACGAGCTGACCCGCGCTGCGTCCGGCAACAGCCGCAATGATTGATCGCTGCCGGGCAGGGCGCCGTTGGCAATTAGCCCCACGGGCAATCGCTGTTCGGCGGCCAGGCTGGCCAGGCTGGCCGTCACGCTAATGGTTCGTTCCTGAAGTTCGGGGATATGTCCGTGCCAGTGGCGCTCCATGGTGGCCACGTTGAGAAGAGCAATACCTGCTGCTCTTCGCTGGGCTCATAGGCGCAGCTCAACAGTGCCTGGTGCGCGCGCCGCCTTCAATCAATCGCGCGCTGCAGCGAATCCGAACTTTGCCATTCGCGAATGCCCACAATGCGCAGCGGATCTTCAAACAGGCGACCGCGGGCGCGCGTCTCGCCAAAGGGTTATGGGTGGGCAGCCGCAGCTCGGCCCACGCTGTAGAAGCGCGGATAGATAATCAGCCGATCCTGAATATCCAGCGTACTGCGCCGACTAAAAAGCCAAAGGGATCGCCGGTGCTCACTTGCGCCGGCCCATAGCGGTAAAAGCCGCGGTGGATGCACTGCACGTTAAAGCGACGGCGCATTTTTTGAAAAGGGCCCACCATCCAAAACGTGCGCAGCTCGGCAATATTGGTGGTGGGGTTCGTCTGCAAATCCTTATCAGAGACCGGCAGCCCCGCCGGAAACGCATCCACAATATTGAGCCAGGTGAGCGGCAGCACTTTTTGGTTGTGCACCTCCAGGGCCAATTCCACATTTTCGCCGGTGAACGCCCGAATTTCCGAAAAGTGTCGCCGATAAAATAGACCGGCAAAGCTGGCGCGACTCCACAGCCAGCTAAAGCCAATGCCCACCAAAATGAGCGCGGCGGCCGCGGTGAGAAAAGCGCTGTCAATCACCAATCCAATCCCGGTCAGAATGATGACCAGCACAACCCAGACATCACTGAATTGGGTGTCTTTTTGCGTATCGACAAACCGTTGGGGACGACGGCCCAATGGACCGATTCGACCAAACATGAGCTACCCCTCCCCGGCTCTCACTACCATTATATTGATCAACTTACAACCGGGGCGGGTACATTTTCGGCGATTTCGGCCACAATTTGAGCCGGGGTGCGACCGCGCAGCCGCGTTTGCGGGCTAATCTGGATGCGATGCGTGAGCACGGCGGGAGCTAGCAACTGCACGTCGCTGGGAGTTACAAATTCGCGCCCGCGTAGCGCGGCCAACGCCTGGCCGGCTCGATAAAGCGCCAGCGAGCCGCGCGGGGAGACGCCCAATTCGGCGGCTTCGTGTTCACGCGTGCTGCGCACGATCTGCAAAATATAGTGACGCACGTCGTCACTCACATGAATTGTGCGCGCCTGTTGCTGCAATTCCACAATCTGCGATGCGCTCACGACGGCCTGGAGATTTTGCAATGGATCTTGCCGTTCGTAACGCAGCAGGATTTCGTCTTCCTCTTCTAAGGTAGGATAGCCCAGCTTGACTTGAAGCAGAAAGCGATCCAGTTGGGCTTCAGGCAGCGGGAAGGTTCCTTCCAACTCAATGGGATTCTGGGTCGCGATGACTAAGAAGGGGCGCGGCAATTCATAGGTAACGCCGTCAATGGTGGACTGTTTTTCCTGCATGGCTTCCAGCAAGCTGGATTGGGTGCGCGGCGTGGCCCGGTTAATCTCATCGCTGAGCAGCACCTGGCTAAAAACTGGCCCCCGTCGAAACTCAAATTCCTGCTGTTTTTGGTTAAAATAGTTGATGCCGGTCACGTCGCCGGGCAGCAGATCGGGCGTAAACTGGATGCGGGCAAAGGTGCAATCGATGCTGCGGGCCAGCGCTTTAGCCAGCGTGGTTTTGCCAATACCGGGCACATCCTCTAACAGTACATGTCCATCACAGAGGAGAGCCACCAACAGCAGCTCCACCACGGCATCTTTACCGATGATCACCTGGGCCACATTTTGGCGCACGAGTTGGGAAAATTGGGCGAAGTTCATGCTGGTAAGTCTACCCCGTAATGCCGAGAACGGCAATTTGGGTCAATTTCAAAAGTGTGGGCATGTTGCAAGATAATAGCCATTCAGTAGCCCGCAACGGCAAGCAATAGCGTCGGATTCACCCATTGAGACCGACGCCTATTCGCCAACACCGTTGCAATGTCCGTTGCAATGTAATGACGCTGGTTGGTAATCATGGCCCTTCTTTCAAGATGATCGTAAGCATAATGAGCTGTGATTTTTGACACGCATACCCCGCCGTTCTATAATCACATGGTTGTACAGTTGCCAAAATGCTTCAAGAAAGTCGGGAGACATGGATCTCAGCCGGCTTCTTTGAGTCCCATATTTGTAGGAAAGCAGCAACGATATGCAAAGAAATCTTGTTTCCTTGATTATTATTGTGGTGCTGGCGATCATCGGCATCTATATTGTGCTTCCCATTCAGCACGCATCGTGGTTAGAAAGTCTCGTTTCTGGAGACACCACGCGTCCACGTGATTTGACCAATCTCAAGCTGGGGTTGGATCTGCGCGGCGGCACGCAAGTGTTGCTAGAAGCAGACCTGCCGGAAGGACAGACCATTGATTCCGGCGCCATGAGCGCGGCCAAGACCATTGTGGATAACCGCGTCAATGGCTTGGGCGTGGCCGAAGCCGTGGTGCAGCAGCAGGGCGAAAACCGCATCATTGTCGAGCTGCCGGGTGTTGATAATCCCGAACAGGCGGTTGAAACCATCCGCTCCACTGGTCAGCTTGAATTTGTGGAGCCCGATGGGGTTGCGCTGCGCAGCAACATGGTGATTAACACCACCAATCACCCCACGGCCGCCAGCGATCTGCAAGCACAGATTGCCGAAGGCAAAGCGACCGATCCTTCGCTCACTCCGTATGAACCAGACAAAGTATTTACCACCGTAATGACTGGCGGCATCTTGCGCAATGCCAATGTGGGCCGCGACCGTTTGGGCCGTCCCCAAATTGAGTTTGTGCTCACCAGCGAAGGTTCCACCCAATTTTTCGACTACACCAGCACACACATTAACAAACAGCTACCAATTGTGCTGGATGGCCGCGTGCTTTCAGCGCCCAACATCAATTCGGCCATTCGCGATAGTGGTGTGATCGAAGGCTCGTTTACGCAGGATGAGGCCGAATCGCTAGCCGTGCAGATGCGCTATGGCGCCTTGCCCGTGCCACTCAAGGTCATTGATGTGCGCACCATTGGCGCCAGCTTGGGCCAGAACTCGGTAGATCGCAGCTTGCGCGCCGGCATTATTGGCTTCATTGCCGTGCTGGCCTTTATGGTCATTATCTACCGTTTGCCCGGTGTATTGGCCAGCGTCGCCCTGGTGCTGTATATCGTTTTCAATCTCACGATTTACAAATTGCTGCCGGTGACTTTAACGTTGCCAGGTATTGCGGGCTTTTTGCTCTCCATTGGTATGGCGGTAGACGCCAATGTGCTGATTTTCGAACGCATGAAAGAAGAGCTGCGCGTGGGACGCTCCTTGCGCCTAGCCGTGGAGGCGGGTTTTAGCCGCGCTTGGCCGGCCATTCGCGATGGCAACGTCTCTACGCTAATTACGTGCGCCGTGCTCTACTGGTTTGGCAGCAGCTTTGGCGCCAGCATCGTTAAAGGCTTTGCCGTTACGCTGGTGATCGGTGTGGTGCTCTCTATGATCACCGCCGTCTTAATCACCCGCACCTTTATGCGCTCTTTCTTGGCCGGCGGTCGCGGAAGCACCGGCGTATCTCGCTCCATGATTGGCTATTGATAGCAACCAAGTTTATTTAGAACCTATCCGTAAGTTTGGCGGGGGATTCGGTCGCGGCAACCAGCCGATTGGGTCGGCCCAGAGAATTTACGGACAGATATTTAGAGGAACCATCTATGTATAACCTCGTTGGGAAACGCGGACTCTGGTTTATCCTATCAGGGCTGTTGATGCTGCCCGGCCTGATCTTTATGGTCTGGTCGCTGATGACGCACGGCACCATTTTGCCGCTGGCCATTGACTACACGGGCGGCACCATGTGGGAAATGCGCTTTGAGAAACCAATCACAGCGACAGAAGTGCGCGATGTCTTTGTCAAGGCCGATTTTGCCGATACCACCGTTTTTCTGGTGGGCGATGATCAGACGGTGCAAGCCAAGCTCAAGAATATTGACATTCCGCAAAAGGAAGCGCTGAACAGTGCGCTCACCGAGCAAATTGGCCCATTTGAAGAGCTGTCGTTTCGCAGCATTGGCCCTTCCATTGGCGCGGAAGTGAGCCGGGCCGCCGTAGTTGCCGTGCTGATTGCTTCCATATTGATCTTGATCTATATTGCCATTGCGTTTCGCTCAGTTTCCCACCCCACGCGCTATGGCGTCTGCGCCGTCATCGCCATGATTCATGATGTGCTGGTGATGATTTCCGGCGTGGCCATTTTGAACTGGGTTGCTGGCTGGGAAGTGGATGCGCTCTTCCTGACCGCGGCTATGACGGTGATTGGGTACAGCGTTAACGACACCATTGTGGTGTTCGACCGTATTCGCGAAAATCTAAAGCGGTATCGCTCGGAAAGTTTGGCCACGGTGGCCAACCGCAGTCTCATCGAAACCATGCAGCGCTCGCTATCCACCCAAATTACGACGCTGCTGGCGTTGGTGGCCATTTTGGTGTTGGGTGGCGCCACATTGCGCCCATTTATGGGCATGTTGGTGGTGGGCCTGGTCTCTGGTACCTATAGCTCAATTTTTAACGCCACGGCGCTGCTGGTGGCCTGGGATGAGGGCTCCTTCTTCCCGCGCAATAACAGCAGCCAATCCAACCCGGTGGCGGGAGAACACGCAGCCGCTGCCTAAAGAAGCAATGGCGCAAATCGCTGCCAGTACGCGGCAACGGTGCTAATATTAACGACTATTACTAACGACTATTACTAACGACATTGTAGTGTTCAGTAAATCATCCCCACTTCTGGCCATCGCGAGCTCCTGATTACACAAACGACAAAAGTCCGACTGTAAAAAGTCGGACTTTTTCACTTTATAGGCCTCTCCCCCCACCCCTCTCCTCATGTGGAGAGGGGCGCCGTCACCTTGTCAGCACAGAGATTTCGACTTTCGAAATCTCTGTGCTGACGAAACGGCCAGTCGTCTCTCCGCTGCGTGGAGGATTTGGAAGAGGGGCTGTATCGTTACGGACTTTTTCACTTTATAGGCCCATATGTTTCACTCATATCTATCGACGCTACGCACGTTTCAACGCAATTTGTGGCTCTATTTTGCCGCCATCAGCCTGATCGGCTTTACGGTGGATGGGGGCATCTTCTCGGTCGTATTTAACCTTTTTTTGCTGCGCCTGGGCTATGACCCGGCCTTTGTGGGAGAGGTAAATTCGGCGGGCTTGCTTTCCTTTGCCATGTGTAGCCTACCGGCCGGCGCGCTGGGTGGGCGCATTGGCAATCGCCGCGCTATGACCATCGGCCTCATCGTCATGATGTGCAGTAGCCTGCTGCTTACCTTTAGCCAGCAGATTCCCGATGCCTTGCGGCCCTTGTGGCTCATGGCGGCATACATGGTATTCAACGGCGGCCTTGCCATCTATTTTGTGAATACGGCGCCCTATCTCATGGCCTTTACCAGCGATGAGCAGCGCAGCCATGCCTTTGCCATTCAGTCAGCCATGATTTCTCTAGCGGCCTTTGCGGGCAGCCTGGTGGGCGGCGTGCTGCCGGGGCTAATTGCCAACCAGATGGGGTTGACGCTGGAATCGGCCACCCCATATCGCTATCCTTTGCTGGTGGCCGCGCTCATGCTCAATCTGGGCGTGGCGGCGCTCATTTTTACCAAAGATGATGCTGAATCCAATCAAGTGGCGCCGCCGCCCATTGTGCCCCGGCGCACCTATCCGTCCGCCTTTCGCATCCCGCGCTTTACGGATATAAAGGCGGTTGTTTCTCTGACGCATTTGGATCGGGCATTTCTAATGCTGGCGCTGGTCATCTCCATTATCCGCATCTTTCAGATTGCCGGCATGGCCGTGACTATGACCTTTTTCAACGTCTATATGGATGATGGGTTGGGCGTTTCTACGGCGCAGGTGGGGCTTCTTTCGGGGCTGGGGCGGCTTCTGGCGGTGCCGATTGTGCTTGCGCTGCCCATTCTGGCCAATCGTTGGAGCCATCGCAATCTGGTCATCGGCTCCTCATTGAGCGCCGTGGCTTGCTTGGCGCCGCTGGCGCTTGTGCCGATTTGGTGGGCGGCCGGTTCGGGCTACATGGGCGTAATGGCAGGTTCGTCCATTCGCTACACATCATTTACAATTTTTATTATGGCGCTCATCAAGCCGGAGCGCCGCTCTTTTATCTCCGGTCTCAACGAAATGACCGCTGGTCTCAGTTTTGCCGGTATGGCTTTTTTCGGAGGCTATATTATTGTGGCGTATGGCTATCAAATGCTCTTTCTGATCGGCGCGCTGGCCTCGCTGGTGGGGACGCTTATTTTCTGGGGCTATTTTCGCGCGGAACCGCGACCTTTTCGCCACCAGGTTGCGGCCAAAGCCAGCGCCGATTAGCCGCCTCTTCACTGCACACTCCTAAATCAAGCCACAGGCTGATGAACCTTCATAAATTGTTTCGGTAATGGGCGCCAATGAAGCCTGCGTCTATTAGAGAAAGCCCGCTAAAGCAGGCTATAAAACAGTGCGCTTTAGCGTACTTCCTTTTAACAGGCGCTGGTTTCAACCAGTGCCGTCGTTTACCGAGTTAAATTGTCAACTTTCATGAACCCTGCCTTTTTGCGGTTCGCTCTTGGCAAGCCACGGGCGCTGCCAAAGTCGACCAATATAAAACAGCGGATGAACGCAGATACGAAAATCTGCGTTCATCCGCCGTTTGTTTATTGTCCCGGGCACCACAAAGCATTGCGGCGCTCTGTTTTGATGCGAAGCTTGCAGGCTTTCGCCCTACAGTGTCGGCAGCTTCTCGGCCACGCGCCAATCCGCCGCCTGCTCATACGCATGACCAACCTGACAGAGCAGCGCCTCTTCAAAATGGCGCCCAACAAATTGCAAGCTGACCGGCAGACCTTGGCTATCAAATCCACAGGGCAGCGATAAGGTTGGGTTGCGGCTAAAGTTAAAAGGATAGGTATAGCGTGTGCGTACGTAGCCCGCTTCTAAAATCGCGTTGCCTTGGTCATCCATGCGCGGCGCCGTGGTGGGCATGGTGGGGCAGACTAAAATATCGATCTGTTCAAAAAGCGCGGCCAGGCGGCAGGCAAATTCTTCGCGCAACATATGCGCCTGGGCATATTCCTGCGAACTCTGCTGGGCGCCGTTGTCCAGCAGCTCCCGAAAGGGGCCATATTCGGCACGACGCTCGGGGTACAGCCCTTGATGAGCCACCAACGCATCGGCCGCGGTCAATGTGCGCCAGGCTTGCGCGGCCTCTGTGGTATCTGGCTCCGGCACGCTGATTTCAACCAACTGTGCGCCCAGCTTTTCCAGTTGCGTCAACGCGGCGTCAACGGCAGCGCTCACATCTGGATGCACGCCTTGTTGGATAAAATTAGCGTCAACACCCAGCCGCACGCCCCTTATCTCTCTGTCGATCATGCCCAAATAGTCGGGGACGGGCAGCCGGCTCGAAGTGGGATCTTGCGGGTCATAACCGGCAATGGCTTGCAGCACAATGGCCGCGTCGGCCACACTGCGGGTCAATGGCCCCACGTGATCTAATGATGCCGCCAGCGGGAAAACGCCGGCTCGGCTCACGCGCCCGTAGGTTGGTTTCAGCCCCACGGTGCCACAGGCCGCCGCTGGAAAGCGGATAGAGCCGCCCGTATCCGTCCCCAAAGCGCCAAAGCAGAGCCCCGCCGCCACCGCCACGCCTGAACCGCTAGACGAGACGCCCGGCCAGCGGTCGCCACCCCACGGATTCGTGGGAATAGGGCGATAGGGGTGGTGCCAGCGCAGGGCAAACTCAGTCATATGGAGCTTGCCCAGGTTCACAGCACCGGCATCGGCAAGCTTCTGGACCACTGTGGCATCGCGGTCGGGCGCCCAATCGGCCAGCATTTGGGCGCCCACGCTGGTACGCACGCCTTTGGTAAAGCAGAGATCTTTGACCGCAATGGGCATGCCATGCAGCGGACCACGGCTGCGTCCCTGGGCAATTTCGCGCTCGGCCGCCTGCGCTTGCGCCAGCGCCGACTCCGCCATGACGGTCACATAGCTGTGCAAACGTGCATCCACGTCAGCAATGCGCTTGAGCGTATTTTGCGTCAGCGTGACCGGTGAAAGAGCCCCAGATTGAATCTCTTGGGCAGTTTCAGTTAGGGTGTTCAGAGCAGGGTCCATCATATCTTTATCTTTATTATTTATCGGCGCTTTTGGATCTCAGGTGGTTGACACGCTGGCCGCGTCCCCATGAGTCTCCGTTGAGCCTATTTATCTTTATTGCACGTCCAACAATTCGACTTCAAAGATCAGCGTGGCGCCAGGAGGAATCGCGCCGCCGGCGCCTTGGTCACCATAGCCAAGTTCGGGCGGAATGCGCAGCTGGCGCTTGCCACCCACCTGCATGGTCATAACACCCTCATCCCAACCGGGTATCACCTGGCCCTGGCCAATGACAAAGCTAAAGGGCTCGCCCCGATCCAAAGAACTGTCGAACTTGGTGCCATCTTCCAGCCAGCCCGTATAGTTAACAGTGACGGTTTGGCCGGCGCTTGGCGTAGCGCCATCGCCTACTTCAAAATCATAATACTGCAAGCCGCTATCGGTCGTCGTATAATCCTCTGCCGCCACCTCTGTGGGTGCGGCGGGTGCGCCGGGCAACACGTCCACCAATTCCACGTCAAAGACCAGCGTGGCGCCGGGCGGAATTACGTTGCCAGCGCCGCTGTCACCATACGCTAATTCAGCCGGAATGACGAGTTGGCGCTTGCCGCCCACCTGCATGGTAGCCACGCCCTCATCCCAGCCGGGAATGACGCGGCCCTGGCCAAGCGGAAAACTAAATGTCTGCCCGCGATCAATCGAGCTGTCGAACTTCACACCATCGGTAAGCCAGCCGGTGTAATTGACAACCACGACTTGTCCCTCTTGGGGCGCATCACCGACGCCCACTTCCAAATCGTAATATTTGAGCCCACTGTCCGTGGTGGTGTAATCGGCCTCGTCTACCGCAGCCGGTTCGGCAGGCGAACCAGCCCGAATGTCGACCAATTCCACGTCAAAAATAAGTGTGGCATTGGGGGGAATCACACCGCCAGCGCCCTGTGCGCCATAGGCCAAATCGGGCGGGATAATGAGTTGCGCTTTGCTGCCCTGGTTGAGCAACGCAATGCCTTCATCCCAGCCGGGAATGACGCGGCCTTGGCCCAGCGGAAACGAGATGGGCTCACCGCGCGGTATGGAGCTATCAAAAACGGTGCCGTCTTCCAACATGCCCGTATAGTTCACAACCACAACGTTGCCCGGTTCGGGCTTGGGTCCGTCGCCGGCTTCGGTCACAATGATTTCAAGGCCGCTATCGGTCACGGTAGATTCACCTTTCGCTTTTTCAAATGGAACACTTGCCTCTGTCGGTTGACTGGCATCTGTATTGGCCGCTTCTTCTGGTGTTGTTTCTGCATCAGCACCTTCTGCGGCCGCGGCTGTTTGCTCCGCTGTTGCTTGCACATCAGCCTGATTTTCTGGAGCTTCCGTTGCCGCCCCATTGGACCCACAAGCCGCCAACAGCAGGACAGCAAGCAGGGCAGTCAGCAGAGAAAGCTTCGAACGTAAATTTTGTTTCACAGATTCACCTCGGAATGTTTGAGTTATATTGACGCTCCATCTTAACCGGATGTGACCGAAAAGGCCAGAAACAGAGGGATTGTTCACTCTTAGCGTGACGCCTGGCGCAGACGTTCACCAACCTGATTGAAAAGCCCCGGCGGCACGGTATTGGGGGCGAGCAGCCGCAGCGCGCCTTGGCAAATCGTAGCCGAAAATGGTGTTACGCCGGCCCGTTCACCGTCCAGGTGATAGGGAACCGATGGATTGGTCACAATCGAAACGCGGCGACCGCGCAGCATCTCAATATTGGGATCGTTGGCGTGGTTATCCAATCCGATTTCCAGCACATAGCGCATAACCGTCGGCCACTGCTGGCCGCGGAAGAGCCACACCTCAAATACGCCGTCATCCAGCACGGCGTGAGCGTTAAGCCGCAATTCGCCACCGCCAAAAAGCCGGCAGTTGCTAATGGTAATCATCAGAAATTCGCCCGTGGCAACTTGATCATCCACGGTAATCTTGGCGTTGATGCTGGGAAAACCGGGCAAAAAGAAAAGCGCCTTAACGGCATAAGCTGCCGGCCCCAGCCGCTTGATCAATTTGGAGCGCGGTTCAATCTGGTCCACCACAAAACCATCAGCGCCGGCGCCGCCCCAAAGTAACCAGTAGCGGCCCGAATCGCACTGTCCCAAATCCATTTGCACAATGTGGCCATCCATGAGCGCACGGGAGGCCGCCAATAATTTATCGGGGTCGAGCAGGTTGGGGCGGGGAAGACGTAGCTCTTTGGCAAAAGAGTTAGCCGTGCCCACCGGCAGCGGCGCCAGCGCGGTTTGGCTATGCGCCAGACCGTTGGCCACTTCATTGAGCGTGCCGTCACCGCCGGCGGCCAGCACAAGTCCATGTTCTTGCTCGACGGCATGTCTGGCCAATTCGGCCGCATGCTCTGTGCGCGACGTGGGCCGTACAAAAACTTCCCACCCATATTCCTGCCAAAATTCAGCGACGCGCAGAATGATGCCTTTGCCCATGCCGCGGCCAGCATTGGGATTATAGATCAATGTGACTTTCGTGGAGGGAAGGGGCATTCCGTTTTTCCTTTTGCAGCAACTGTCGGATCTGCACAATATCAGCGGGCGTGGTGCGGCAACAGCCTCCCAGCAAACGGGCCCGCGCGCGTCGCCAGGTTGCCGCCTGCGCACAGAAATTTTGCGCCGTATGGGGCAGCCACGCCCGCGTTGGAGCATGCCAAATTTCGCCGCTGTTGGGGTAGGCTGCCAGCGGTTTGTCTGTGTGCGCGGCGCCGATCTGCAACAGCGATTCTACATATTGAGGCGGCGTACAATTGACGCCCACCGCCACGATTTGCGGCGCAGCATGCGCCAACGCAATGCATTGGCTAAAATGCTCCCCGCGGCAATTTTGTTCCCCATTGGCGCAGCTAAAGCTCAGCCAGGCCGGAATATCCGGGAACTCGCCCAGCAAGTGAATGAGCGCCTCGGCCTCGCGCACGCATGGGATTGTCTCGCAGGCCAGCAGATCGGCCAGGCCGCGGCGGATGGCATCGGCGTAAATGGCCAGGCGGGGCCGGTGCCAATCCATAAGCGCCGATACGGAAAGGCCATAGTCACCACGATATTCCGAGCCATCGTGCAAAAAAGCGCCATATGGTCCCACAGACACAGCCACCAGCGGAAAAGCTCGGTCTGAGTCATTATTTTGGGCCCAAAACGCTTGCCTGGCTTCATGGGCCAGCTGGATGCTAAGCTGCATAACCGCAATCGATTGCTGCTGGTCAAGACCACGCTCGGCAAAGCCCTCAAAAGAGGCTTGATAGCTGGCCGTAATGGCCACATCGGCGCCGGCGTCAAAATAATCGCAATGCACCTGGCGGATGAGCGCCGGCGTCTCCAACAGCGTCTTGGCCGACCAAAGCGGATCGGCAATATGTGCGCCGCGTCGCTCCAGTTCAGTAGCCAACGCGCCATCCAACACAACAAAGGGCTGATGCGCCAATAGCCGCTGGAGTGGATTGGTGAAATCGGGGGAAAAGTTCATGGGGCCTCTTCCTCATACCCACCGATCGCGACAATATATTCCCCCCGCAGCTTTTGGTTCTGAAAAAGCGGCAGCAATTCGGCCAAGCAACCGCGGTCCACGCGCTCATAAAGTTTGGTCAGGTCATTGGCAACGGCCGCGGGCCGGTTGCCGTACACCGCCAGCGCGTCTTCCAAAAAGGCCGCCAATCGATAGGGGCTTTCGTAGAAGATGAGCGTATGCGGTGAGTGGAGATCAACGGCCAGAAAGTTGCGGCGCTGGCCCGATTTGCGGGGCGGAAACCCACGAAATGTAAAGCTATGGACCGGCAGCCCCGAAAGCACCAGCGCCATAATCAGCCCGGTGGGGCCCGGGATCATCGTCACATCAATATCCTGGCCGGCCTGGCGCGCTTCCAGCACGCTGCGCACCAAAGTAAAGCCAGGGTCCGCAATGCCTGGGGTTCCCGCATCGGTTACCAGCGCCACCGATTTTGATTCGGCCAGCAGCGTCATAATGCGTTCGCCGGCGCGACGCTCATTGTGTTCGTGAAAGGCAATTTGGGGCTTATCGATCTCAAAATGCTTGAGCAGGCGTCCGGTCTTGCGCGTATCTTCACTGGCGACATAGTCAACCTGGCGCAGCACCTCCAGCCCGCGCAGCGTCATGTCGCCAAGGTTACCAATGGGGGTTGCAATGAGATAAAGCATAAGAAATTCCGGTTGGGGATATATGATGCACGATTTGCGATGTATGGTATACCGTATACAGTACACCGCAACGGTGTTGGCGATATAGGCGTCGGTCTCGATTCAGGAATCTAGCCTTATCTCATGCCGTTGCGATCTATTGATATAGGATATAGGATTTACGATGTATGTACCAGCTTCGTCCACGAGATGTTCTCGTGAAGCATACATCCAAAATCAGGCATCATTCTGTTAGCGTGCCTTTGGTGCTCGGGACTCCCTGCCGCCGCGGATCGATCTGAACGGCCGCATCCAGGGCACGGGCAAGGGCCTTTTAAAGAGCGCTTCGGCTTTGTGGTGATCATTGCGACCATAGAGTACATGTGCATGCAAATTCATGCGCGCATGGATGGCCAGTGATTCAAACAGGTGAAAAATCAGATCGGTCCCCAGCTGGCCCAGGCGGGGGGCGTCACAAAGTCGGCCTCAAAAACGCAATATGGCCGCCCGCTCAGGTCCAAGGCCACCCGGGCCAGCGTTTCGTCCATGGTTACATAGCTGTGCGCCGTACGCACAATACCGCGACGGTCGCCCAAAGCTTGGTCCAGTGCTTTGCCCAGACAGATAAACGTATCTTCAGCGGTGTGATGTTCGTCAATATGAATGTCGCCCTGTGCGGCCACCGATAAATCAAAGAGCCCGTGGCCAGCCAGCAGCGTGAGCATGTGATCGAGAAAACCAATACCGGTCTGAATGTCGGCCTGGCCAGAGCCATCTATATGTAAGGTGAGATTAATCGATGTTTCACCCGTTTGTCGTACTACTGTTGCTTGTCGCATTCGATGTGGCTCCCAAAATAGATTATTCCAAAACATGAATAGTACCACTTACGCAGCGCCTACGGATTGCCCGAACAAGAACGCACTTTCGGCGAGCCGATTCTTACTCCAAGCTTGCGCAAGTTCTTTAGTTTAATGATGATAGGAGTTACGCACTTGACCAGACCTGTCAGGTTTGCAAAACCTGACAGGTCTTCGACAAACTCGGCCAACTGCGTAAGCCCTAGATGACTTTGTGTTGCGCACAACCGCCAGCATATATAGCCCAAATAGTTGAAACGGTTATTCTACCACTAAAGTAAAATTGCCATAAAAATATCATGCGCACACCGGCGATCGAGATGACTGCCAGCATATAGCGCCTCAAAAATCGGGCAAAACTGGTTGACTGATAAAGCTTATTTTACCGCAAGGATCGCAAAGAAACGCCAAGCATCTACTCGGGTGTCATTTGCGCATCTTTGCGCCCTTGCGATAGAAAGATTACATGTATCCGTCAAGCAGTCGGGCAAAATCCAATCAAAAGAATGCTCAATAGATATGACTTATGCAGCGCTTGCACCGTGTCTAGAGAAACAAGATTCGAACACAAAGCGACCCACCGTCTAGGCTTGCGTACATCCTAACAGAAAGAAAAAAGAAGCTAATGCGAATTTAAAACGTCAGTTTTTGTGTCAATATTGTAAATTAACTGTAATAATAATTGTGGAAAGTTGTGCCATAATAGTGGCTATAGTATTATGGTTAAGCCTCACATGACCGCCCCATTGCAAAAACCACCCAAACCATTCTTACATCCTCGTGTTGAGGAAATTTGGAGGAAAAGTGAGCCCCGAAACTTTTGCGCAAAAGCGGAGTGGCCATAGCGGCGCGTCTGTCTCCACACCAATAATTTCCCCGGGCAATATTAATTTTGGCACTTTGGCCCTTGGCCAAACCGAAACGCGATCCCTCATTTTTTGCGATACGACTGATGGCACCCCCCTTGCTGAAGAGAACGACGAAATCACCATCTCGCTGAGCGAAAATTCAGCCTGGTTTCATATTGTACAGTGCGAACAGGTTGCGCCCGAACAGCCAGAGCAGCTTCGGTTTACGCTGCAAGCGGATGCAACCGAGTTGCAGCCCGGTGAAAGTTATGACGGCTGGATCGTGATTCACGGCAAGCAGAAACAGGCCAAAGCCATGTTGTCCATGCAGGTAGCGCCCATCTCGCCAGTGGCCAAATTGATACGATCACGCATGCTGCAATTACCGCTCTTGATTGTCACCATCGTGGTAATTTTGGCGACATCGGTGGGCGGCTCCATCAGCAAGGCATTTATTCCCTGGCGCTCATTTGCGGCGTCGGACAAAGTGGCCTCGCTGGCGGTGGCGGCGCCGCTCTCTAATGAGGACCTGGTCTTTGCCGTCTCTGAAGAACGACATCTTACGCTTAATTTTGCCAACCCCTATATGAGTGCATCGCAGCGCAGTTTAAAGGTGCCGGGGTGGTCGCCGGTCTGGTCTCCCGATGGCTCGCAAGTGGCGTTTATCTCAGATTCCGACAGCTTGGTTGAACAGATTTATGTGCTTAATGTGGAAACAGGACTTATTTATCAGCTTTCTGAGAATTCCGGCTATAAAATGATGCCAAAATGGTCACCCGATGGTTTGCGGTTGGCCTACATTGCGGGTAAACCCAATCAGGGCACATTACAAATTGTTTCGGTTCCCAATGCACAAGTTGAGCAATTGGATGAAGCAGAACGGGAGGCCGTTTGGGCCGAAACGGCTCACATTGGGCAGATAGTTCAGTCGGTCTCCTCCGCCCAAAATGAGACCGGCACGGCTTTGGGCTACAGTCGCTATTTTGAGTGGTCGCCCGATGGCAAATCTATTCTGTTTGATCTATATGACGGTGATGAACACCGAGTCTATTTGGCCACCAGCAACAGTTTAGAAATGTTGATCGATTCAGATATTTGGTCCACACCTGTCTGGTCGCCTGACGGTCAACAAATTATTGCAGCATCTAATATTGGTATATACATATTGGATGCCAATGGCAATGCGCCTACCAAATTAAATGCGCTGCCGGCCTATACGCCTAACTGGTCACGCGATGGCAAAAAGATTGCCTTCCTTACAGGCGGCAATCACGCGTCCGCAGACGCGTTGTGGGTGATGGATGCCGATGGTCGGAACGCCGTGGCTGTGGCCGATGCGGGTGTCGTTGCCTACGAATGGTCAGGGTCAAGCAACACGCTGGCCTATATTACGGGAAATGCTGGCAGCCAGAATCCGACCTTTTATCTGTGGGTTACCCAAATTGGCAAAGCGCCCAGACTGGTGGCGGAAGTAAATGAACCAACCGTCTCCTGGCGCGCACAGGGTTCGTAAGGGGAAAGACCTCGTAAATTGCCGTTAATGGGTATTCAAGTTAGGAAACCGTGCAGTTTCGGGGTAAAATGTAAGCTACAGTTTCGTTTTTCGTAATTTTATGGCTAACTTGCCCCTTGATATGTTGTGAACGGATTGTCGTCATTTATTTGATGTGTCAAGATGAGCTGACTCTTCCCATCTTCGTCACCCCCCAATACGCATAGATTTCACGCACATACTTTTGAGCAACTTCCAGACTTTGCAAGTTGCCGTTCTATGATTATAAGTACATGGCAACGGTGTTGGCGTTCTAGGCATCGGTCTCGTTTGGAGAATCCAGCCCACTCTCTAGCCGTTGCGAGCTACGGATTATTGATATCCCCCCAGGAAGGAAGGTTTTCCTTGTATACAGATGTGGTTACAGACACCCAAAGTGCAACTCGCCGTATCCTCGTTGTGGACGACCAATCCATTATACGCTCTTTGCTGGAAGAGGTTTTGGCCCAAAAAGGGTACACGGTGATTACCGCTTCAAATGGCAAAGACGCGTTGGAAGCCGTACGACAAGGTGGATTACCGGATCTGGCTGTGCTAGATATTATGTTGCCCGGCATGGATGGTTTTGCGGTTGCCAATCAGCTTGAAAATTTTGGCGATATTCCCATCATCTTTTTATCAGCGCTGACCGATCTTTCTACAAAGGTAGAAGGACTGAGCAAGTATGCTGAAGATTATGTGACCAAACCTTTTTCCAATACAGAATTAGTGGCGCGTATTCAGCGTATTTTGGCGCGCACACCCGCCAGAGCTTCTTCCGCTCCGGGTGAAGTGGTTATCGACGACAATTTGCGCATCAATTTTGAAATTCGCTTTGCCGTCCTCAATGGCGACAAAGTACGGCTCACCCCCATTGAAAGTGAACTTTTGCGGGTGCTTTACAGTTATCGCGGTCAAGTTGTCCTTTTTGAAACGCTGATTGAAGAGGTTTGGGGCGCTGACTCCCAGCCCTCATTAAAATCCCTCCAAATTCATATCTCCCGATTGCGCACCAAAATTGAGCCTTCCCCCGATATTCCGCGCTACATTGTCACAGTCCATGATCAAGGTTACGTAATGCCCTATCAAACCGGCTAAAACCAGCGCCGCTCACGCTCCCTAAACACGGCATAGTTATATTGGGTTGCATACTTATCCCATTTGGCTCTGTAAAAGCCATGCATAATTGATAATTGTACGCTGAGAAAGGGGCAATTATTCATCGCTTTTACAACCGCAGTTGGCATTATATTGCGATTGAGATGAAAACCGGGGCTTTCTAAAGCCAGCTCTTTGCGAGAATAAACTCCGGTTTTCATGCCAAGCTAAGCATGCATGCGAGTTACAGTAAACTCAATATCCATTTGCGTCTCCCCTCCTTATCACATCGCCTCATCGTACCCTACATTCATTCCGCGATTATAAATATACACGACTTGTGCAGCATCAAGGGCCTGTCAGAACAGCATAGCTGACCTGGCAATTTTTACGCCAGACGTTCTGGCTCCCAAAGAGGCTGCGTAAGTTCTATACGCAGAAAACGATACATTTGCACCTTTGCTGACGGTTGGCGTGCAGTGCTCGCAGCTGTTCATGCATTGGATACGTTTGCGCAGATATATTTTGCTGCGCCCAAATTATGCGAAAGCTGACAACAAACAAAGTGCTTACAAATTGCACATAAATTGCCGAGGGAATCATGCAGTTAAATATAGCTAGAATAAAGCCTGGACAAGGGGTAGAAATCGTAGACAATCTAAATAACCTGGTGGTTGTTCACAATGGCAATGGCTATGAATTTTGGGTTGAATGGCAGCCTCAGCCAGATAAGAATCTTGAATTGCGCGCCGGCTATTATCTACACGCCATCTATGAATATACGCAGATCGATCGTTCGCTGACCGAACTTTCGGATCGTTGGCGCACTTTTAAATATGGCATATGGTTGGGCGAAAATACTGATTCGGCCACTCACAATTTAGCCAGCGCCATAGAAATTACAAAACGCAGCTTTGAACGCAGAATTCCCCATATGCATACGCTACTGTCAAATCAGGATTCTGAAATCGTCGAGGTATAACCTTTATATCGCATCCAAAATACAACGCCGCTCTTTGCATCTGGATGTTAAAGATGCAACGCCGCTCTTTGCATTTGGATGTTAAAGATGCAACGCCGCTCTTTGCATCTGGATGTTAAAGATGCAACGCCGCTCTTTGCATCTTTGGGGGCTTCATGGTATCGTGCCTGCCAAATTCCAACCCGCAGGAGACATTGATGGCAAATGATGCTTACCCCAAGCCGGCGATAGCTACATCCGTTGCGCCCCAACCACCCATACCAGAAATCTCGCTGAGGCGCTTGCTTGGCCTGGCCATTGTCACGCGGCTCATTGTTGACACCGGGGTCCAATTTTTTAACCCCTTCCTCCCGCTGATTGCCGAAGGGTTGCGCACAAACATTATCACAATGGGCTGGCTGGTTGGGCTGCGCAGCCTGGTAGGCTTACTCTCTCCTCTCTTTGGTTCCCTGGCCGATCAATACGGCTTCCGGCTGATTATGCGCTTGGGGCTGGTTGCCGCTGGCGCCGGTGCGCTGGTGGTGGGCATCAGCAGCGGCATCGGGCTGGCCAGCGCCGGCATGATCTTGTGGGGCATTGGCGTTGCGGGCTTTGTCCCCAATTTGCAAGCCTATATTAGCGCGCGCCTGCCCTATGCCCAGCGCGCGCGCGGCATTGGCATCCTCGAATATTCATGGGCGCTGGCCGGCATTGTGGGGCTCTTCCTCATGGGGTTGATCATTGCGCAGTTTGGCTGGCGCACGCCTTTCTTTGTGTTGGGGCTGGGCATGTTGCTTATGGCGCTCGTGCTTGGCGCCCTGCCCAAAGCGCGCGCGCGCCCAAGCAGCCCGCCGAGCCTAGAAACAGCCACCGGACATTCTTTGCCTTGGACGCGTCGAGTACGGCAGTTTTTTGATCTTGGCCCCAATGCGCGCTCGGCCTACGCCACCATGGCCGCAGCGGCGGCGCTGTTTACGGCCGCCATGCAAGTAATGATCACGCATGGCGCTTGGCTCCGCCATGAGTATGCGCTGGGGCCGGCGCAATTGGGCGTCATTGCGCTGATTATGGGCGTGGCCGATCTGTGTGGCAGCGGTTCGGTTAGCCTACTGACAGATAAATTTGGCAAGCGGCGCAGCGTGCTGCTGGGAGTGATTGGCGCGGCTTTGGGCTTCCTGATCATGCCCGTGCTCAATGTTTCTGTTGCCATGGCCGTAACCGGCATTGTCGTGGCGCGAGCATTTTTTGAATTCGCCATTGTGAGCAACATCCCCTTATTGAGCGAACAAGCGCCACAGCAGCGAGGCAAAGTAATGACATTGGGGGCGGCGTTTAACTTGTGCGGCGCCACCTTGGCCGGCATTTCGGGGCCGTGGCTCTATACGACCTTTGGGGTATGGGGGCTGGGGCTTGTTTCGGCCACGCTTTCGCTTTTGTCCAGCGTAATTATTTGGCGCTGGGTGCAAGATGCAGCATAAGCAAACCACATTCACTGTAACAGAACAGAGCCTACATATTTGCGCCCTCGCTGTTAGCCACAGGCGGCGCTCGGGACGGCGCCACCAATAAGGCCTGCGCCATCATCAACAATCTTTGCTGGGCTTTATCCACAAAATGTTGTGCTCGGGTTGAGTGAGTGGCTACATGTTTGCGCCCTCGCTGTTAGCCACAGGCGGCGCTCGGGACGGCGCCACCAATAAGGCCTGCGCCATCATCAACAATCTTTGCTGGGCTTATCCACAAAATGTTGTCGCTCGGGTTGAGTAAGTGGCTATATATTGTACCAATACAAAAGGGCGTTGCGGCTACCGGGGGATAGCAGTCGCAACGCCCTTTTCGCAAGTAAACCCGCATGAATCCTGTACATCTTAAGTCTTCTTATGTCTGGATCTCATTGCGGATTGGGGGTCAATCAACCTTCACATAATCATGACGCACCTTAGCGCCATAATCTTTCAGATCAATTTTTAAAATACACGACTTACGCAGCGCCCGTACGTGGACAGGAGAGGAAGCTTTTTACGGCGTCACTCTTACGCCAGGCTTGCGTAAGTCCTGAAATATAGAAATCAATATTTACACGACTTCATTTATAGTCCTCGTGTTACCTTACACTCTTTGAAATCTTCCTAGCGCCATGTTAGAATCAGGCATCGAATAGTTGACGTTATGCTTAGCTTTGCATGAGGTCCGGCGATTCATTATGCCTGTTGAGCCAATCGAAAGCGCGGGCTCTCACCTCAAGCGCGGTATAGCAGCAACTCGACTTATGCAGCGCCCGTGGTTTACCAGGGGTGCATCAGTGGCCATGCCAGTTAATTTTGGGCAAGGCGCCTTGGGTCCGCAAGAGGCGGCGTAAGGCCCAAAACATTGGTCTCACCTGCGCAGTTTAAGTGAGCCCTTTTGCTTATGGTAGGACAAAGCACAGAATGAATGAGATGGAGCCGGCGAGTTCGACAAACCGAAGCGATCAGGAATGGGTGCATGCACTCAGTGGGAAGTTGGGCCGCGCCGCCCAGCAGTCTGCGCATGAGGATCTATCCAAATATCTCTTTAGGGCGGCCTACAATTATCTGCTCAAACGACAAGTCCATTTGGCGCCGCTAGCCGGGTTTGCCAGCGATGAACTGACCGAGTTGGCGCGAGATTTTGTGCAAGAAACGCAGGAACGCCTGGCCCATAATGGCTATTTTTTGCTCACGAAATATAGCGGAACGGGACGCTTTACAAGCTGGATGGCGCAGGTGATTTACAGGCAGGCGGCCAGCGAATTGCGCCGCCCATATTGGCGTCGTCGCAACTGGGTGCCCAATGATCAGGAGATTGATCCGGGCGCCGATGAAGCCGACAACCCTGAAGTTGCCGCCATGCTTACGCAAGTCAATCAAGTGCTTTCAGATTGTTTGCAAAAACTTTCGCCGCGTTATCGCATGGCGCTTTTGCGCTGCATTGTCGAGGATGAACGGGCCGAAGTATTGGCCGCCGAATTAGACATTACGGCCAATGCCGTCTATTTGTTGGTGCATCGCGGCAAACAGAATTTACGTAAATGTGTGGTTAAATCGGGAGTGGACTCAGATATATTTGGTATCTTTTGAATCAGCAGAAGTTGCGTAGCCTTGGTAGATCGCAATGGCAAGAGATGGGGTCATATTCGTCAATTGAGACGATATCCATATTGCCAACACCGCCGCGGTCTCCAGACTATTGCGTGGATAGGCATAGAATGTTTACGCTGATGTTGACTTTCAGTGAATTTGAAACGGCGATAAAGAGATGTGAAAGAAAATTCATAGTTGTTACGTCCATACTATCGCACACAGTAATAAACAAAAGGTAACCAAAATATGCCAGAATCTATTAACAAACTTATATTAGAAGTCTTTAGCGAATCAATTGTGCAATTGCAGGGCGCCAATGGTCATGCCCACGTGCATCATGGCGAATCACTGGAGCGTCACGATACACAGAATGGACGCGAGCACGAAGCTGATCTCCATGCAGAACTGCCAGAATCCGCCGACCTGCTTTATGCATATATAGAGGCTGAATTGGACGAGCTGAATGCAGCGCTCATGTTTCCAGAAGTTCACCGTGATCTAGCCCATAGCAGCGCGCTGCAAGAAGCATATCGCGAATTGAGCGAATTGCTCACCATGGAGCGTGAAGACCGCTTAATTGAGCCGCCCATCACGCCATCCTTTGACTTTTCGTATTTACAACAACAGGCCGCGCCCAGCGCCTTGCTGGAAAATTCGTGGAACCTGGACCGCGTGGGACGCCTTGTGATTGAATTTACCACTGAATTGCTGCAATCCATCCGTCCACTGGATTTACAGACATCTCTGGTAAAATCTAACCAAGGCAGCAATGCGAATAATATGTACCACTACATATTGAAAGACCAGGTTGACAACCTCAATGTGGAAATTGGCGTCAAGCCCGATCAGGACAATCCACAGCAATGCCACGTGGCGGCTTGGGTTGGTATTCCCAGCCGCGAAGGTTGGCCCAATTGGAAGAACTCACGCGTAGAGATGAAAATGGAACAAGAAGTATTGCAAAGCCAACTGACCGATGCCTTTGGACGCGTCTTGTTTGACCCAGTCGAATTAGCCAATTTGCCCCGGCTAACCTTTGAGGTGACGCCAGTCACACTGAATCAGTAAACCTATATCCAGCCAGAAAATCAATTTGTTGCTCAATCAATTGCAGATTCCGTAATTTGGCAACTGCCAATCAAGACAAAGGGCGCCCAGTGGTACGGATCATCAAACACGCGTTCTTGATCCGCACTGTTTGCGCCAGAATCTGTCTGCGTAGCCATACCTTCCTGAGGGGAAACATGGCCCTTGAGGACCACATTTAGCATTGCCGCGTCCAGCTTCTTAGATTCCATCACCAGTCGCCGGAAAATATCTTCCACTTGCGCACGGGTGAGTGAACGCAGGTAGAGTTGGGCCTCTTGCAGGGCCTGCGGAATGCTCATTTTCTGCTGGAGATTTTGATAGAACCTTTCCATTAAAATATGGGTGGAGCGCTCATCAACTCGCCACTGGGTGACAATCAGCGCCGCGGCGCCAGCAAACATAAACGCGCGCACCATGCCAAAAAGTTCATCACCGCGCTGTACTCGGTTTAAGCCGCTTTCGCAAGCGCTCAGCGTGACCAGTCGACAGTGCAGCTTCAACTGTGCCAACACGTCGCGCGCCGTCAGTATTTCACCGTTGGCCAAATGCAGTGCAGAATCGAGCGGAGATGCTGGTTCAAAGGTGCCGTGGCACGAAAAGTGTAACATGTGGGCGCGCGGAGCATATGCCAAAACATTGGCTTTGGTGGCTACATCGCCCACTAAGGCGCGCCCGTGCATGAGCGCCGCCACGCCGCGCGCCTCTTCTTCGGCAAAGGTCAATTGCACATCACCGCCATTATGGCCCACCGCCAGACACGGAGCATTGGCTGCTTCCATGTTTGGCTCCACCGTGGGCTGCGGCTTGTTAGGGCTACGCAGCAAGACGGTGGCGCTGGGTGCATAGACAATTTGGGGGCCATGGGCCGCCAACAACGTACTATCATCAGGCCCCAGCAGCGCTTGAAATGGCACGTAGTGCAATGGGCCATGGGGGACCAGATAAAGCAGCGCCTTCTGCTCGAGCAAATGATGAAACCGGGCCACCAGCTTGGTAAAGAGAATGCGCCGCATAAAAGGAGTGAGCAAATCTCGACTCACCATGGCTTCCGGATCTTGCGGATACAGATCGTTGGGCGCGATGTCAGCATCCACCAAATGCGCTTCATCGCGCGTAATGGCAAAAACAAGCGTGCGGGGTGGCGGAAAGCGATGGCGCATGGGTTCACCGCCAGCATCCTGGCGCGCTTCCAGCAAACCGGTGGTGAAATATTCAAGCAGCAGGGCGTTCTCCGGCAACGCTTTCTGCACTTGGGCCAGCGTCATGGGCAAAGCGCCTATATCGCGCGCCAGATCCACCGGCCCGGCCTCCAGCAGATCCAGAAACGCCCGTGAACGCGCCTGTTCAGCGTAGTTGAATGCTTGGTCGGTCAACCCCAACTGGTGACAGGTCAACACGGCATTGGCAAAAATATCGTTGATGGTGGAAAAATAGCCGGCGCGCGCTACTTCGGAGGTAAGACCCAAACGCAACTTTTCACTTAGTTGGATGGCGGCGGCATAATTTTCTAGCGACTGGGCAAACTGTGTCCGGCTTGCATATAGGGCGCCCAAATTGGCCCGAATATCCAGCGCTTCGGTATAGTGGTTGCCATTTTCAAAAATAGCCAGCGCTTTGTCATATTGTCTCAAGGCTTCATCAAAGTGAGCACTGCCTTGGCGATGATAGGTCTCTCCCAAATTGGCGTATGCAATGCCCATGCCATACGCGCTATCCAACTGGTCTTGGCAGCTCAACACCTGCTTATAGCATTCAATGGCCCGTTCCCAATGCCCCAGGCTCATGCTGACCATGCCCAACGTATTCCAGACCATTGCATAAAGGCTGAGCACATCTGGCGTTTGGGCCAAATTGTCCAGCGCCTTGAGCGAAATAGCACAAAAAACTTCGGCTTTGGGCAGCACGCGTGTATCAAAATCGCCCTGGCTAAAACCACTCCAATAGAGGGCGGCCAGATTGTTCTGTGTTTTTACCTGCTCAAGAATTTCGCGCGTTTCGGTGTAAATGCGGAGCGCTTCTCGATGCGTATCCTCAGCCTCGCGCCACCGTCCTTGACGCCAATAGGAGATGCCCAATGAGAGTAAAGCCTGACCGCGCAAAAATTGCGATATTTGCGGAATTGCCAGTACAGTATGATACTGCCGTTCCGCTTCGGCCCAGTCGCTATCGCGTATATCGGTCAAAATAGCAGAAAAATAGGCGTACCAATAATCGGCGTGGGGATTTTGACTAGATAGTCCTTGAACTTGCTGCAGCAAGGATTCGCATTGTGTAATTCGACGTTGGTCTACTGCCCGAAAAAAATCGGCCAGCAGGACACGGTCTATCCCTATTTCATTTGACATCTATTTCGTTAACCCATCTGTATGGACAAATTACAAAAAAGGAGAAATAATGGCTATTCCAACATTAGGTCACGGTCAACTTGGCTGGCAGAACGGCGCGGCGCAGTACATCTTATCATGGGACCACACTCCCGAACAAGCCAATCCGCCAGGGGTATATGGAAGCGTAGATTTTTCGCTAGCCGATGGCTCCAATCGCGTTGCCTATGTGATTGAATTTATTCCTAAAGGTACATCCAAAACGATTCGCTTTCCCAATGGCAAAGTTGAACTCGAGGTGGATGTGCCCAGCCAGGAAGCCAACGGTCTTTATTTCGCCATTGCCAGTGGCTATGACGTAGATTCAGCCCATCCGGGCAAGAAAAAGGTGGCGGGCGGCCTTTCCTATACGCTCCTGGCCTTGCGCCCCCCAGCCACTTATACCGAAGATGGCGTGGAATTGAACGGCGAGCTGGGCTTTGACATGAAGCTCAAATTCTATCACGGCGGCAAACCTGACCATCGGGACATCTGTTTTATTAACGCCGCCGGACGTTGGGCCGATGTCGAAGGCCAATCATTTGTATCTGGCAAACCCAAAGTGGTTGAAAACGTTGCCGAACTCAAAACCAAGCTGCTGGGCACCTACGCCATGATGGAAGATGAAGCAAGCTCGCTTGGCGAGGTCCACGCTTTAACCAAGCAAATTTTGGCCAAACTTGAAACCATTGCCAAACACGGCGGATAAAGTCGCCATGGCCCGCTTATTTGCGGAATCCACATGAAAGTTAATCCATCTAATTGGTGGATGTACATACGTTTTCAGCCCAGAGCAGGTAGCAAACGTGCGTCGCACTGGCCCAATGAGCAGCTGTACTACAGCCACTTTGGCGGTCGGTGCGTCGCACATGAGCCTACCCACAAATGCCTACGCAAGCAGTGCATTGCCCCCAGCTGGCAGCGAATCGCGCATGGCGGCCTCTCCCGGCTCTGCACTCTTTCGAGTGCGCCGCGTCCCTCTCCACGGGTGGAGAGGGACAGCTTTTGCGCTTGAGCGCAAAAGCAGGGAGAGGCAGCGCGGCGTGCGTCGCACATGAGCCTACCCACAAATGCCTACGCAAGCTGTGCATTGCGCCCATCTGGCTGTGAATCGCGCATGGCGGCCTCTCCCTGCTCTGCACTCTTTCGAGTGCGC